>NZ_SDMJ01000003.1:0-515888 GCF_004153645.1 Rhodococcus sp. Q1
CCACCCTGCCCACCCTGCCCTTCCTTCCCTTCCTGTCGGGCCGTACCGCTGCGGCCGAGACCGAACCGCTCGTGCTCGACCACGACAGCGTCGAGGAGATCGGCCGCGAACTCGACGCCCTGCGTGAGCAGACCCTCGCCTCCCTCGGCGACGAGGACCGCGAGTATCTCTACCGGATCATCAAGGCGCAACGTGGATTCGAGATCGCCGGTCGCGGCCTGTTGTTCGTCGGATTCCTCCCTCCCGCTTGGGTCGCCGGCGTGGCGGCGCTGAGCGTGTCGAAGATCCTCGACAACATGGAGATCGGGCACAACGTGATGCACGGCCAGTACGACTGGATGCGCGAACCGTCGCTGAATTCGCGTGTATTCGAATGGGACACGGTGTGCCCGTCGGACCAGTGGCGGCACTCGCACAACTACCTGCACCACACCTACACCAACATCCTCGGTCAGGATCGCGACATCGGATACGGGATCCTGCGCATGGACCCCGCGCAGAAGTGGCATCTCTACTATCTCGGCAACCCGGTCTACGCGACCGTGCTCATGTTCATGTTCGAGTGGGGCGTGATGATGCACGATGCCGAGGTCGATCGGATCGTCGCCGGCACGCGGTCGTGGCGCCATGTGATCCCGATCGCGAAGGGATGGTGGCGCAAGGCCCGTCGCCAGGTGATCAAGGACTACGTCGCCTTCCCGCTGCTGAGCGGCCCGATGTTCGTGCCGACGCTGCTCGGCAACGTCACCGCCAACGTGGTGCGCAACGTGTGGGCGTACTCGATCATCTTCTGCGGCCATTTCCCGTCCGGTGTGCAGTCCTTCACCGAGGAGGAGACCGCCGACGAGACCCGTGGTGAGTGGTACGTCCGGCAGATGCTGGGCAGCGCGAACATCACCGGCTCCCCGCTGTTCCACATCATGTCCGGAAACCTGTCGCACCAGATCGAGCACCACCTGTTCCCCGACCTGCCGGCGCACCGTTATCCGGAGCTCGCCCCGAAGGTGCGGGAGCTGTGCGAGAAGCACGGACTTCCGTACAACACCGGTGGCTTCACCGCCCAGGTGACATCGGTGTGGAAGAAGATCTTCAAGTTCGCCCTCCCACCCGGTTGGCTCGCGCCCGAACCCGAGTCGCAGGTGATCATCCAACGTCACCACTCCACCGATCGCCGGCTCGACGATGCGGGTACCCTCGCGGACGACACGATCGAGGGGGTCGAACATGGTGGGAAGATTCGAGCGTAACAAGGACACGGTCCAGGAGGTCACCGAGTCGGCCGCCACCCACGTCGGCGCGATCGCCGGGATCATCACCGGAGCGGTCCGGGACGTCACCCGCGAGATCGGTGAGTGGATCACCGACGCGATCGAGATGCGGGAGGCCGCCCGCGCGGCGCGGGACGACGACGAACGCGAGGAAGGGCCGGCGACGCCGGATCGGCATCGCTCGGCCCCTCCCGAGGAGTAGCGAGACGCGGTCTCTACCGTGCGGGCACGCCCGTCGTGACACGGGTGACGAACCCGGCCACCTCGTCGCGCATCTCGCCGCTGCGCGGCACCGCGCCCGACATCCAGAAGGCGCCGTGTACGAGTCCGTCGAAACGGCGGATCGTCACGTCCACACCGGCCTCCCGTAGACGTTGTCCGTAGAGCTCACCTTCGTCGCGGAGCACTTCGTTCTCGGTGGTGAGCACCAGGGTCGGTGGCAGGCCGTCGAAACGCTCGGCACGAGCCGGAAGTGCGTACGGCTTCTCTGCGTCCTCGGCCGACGCGAAGTACTGCTCGAGGAACCAGTCCATGTCGGCGGCGGTGATGATGTATCCCTCGGCGAACTCGCGGCGCGAGGGCACGTCCGCAGCCCGGTCCACAGCCGGATAGATCAGGACCTGCCCCCGCAACGCGGGCGCTCCCTCGTCGCGGGCCCGCAAGGTGACACCGGCCGCGAGATTGCCACCGGCACTGTCGCCCATGACCACCACGTCGTCCGGGTCACCGCCGTACTCGGCGATGTGGGCGGTGACCCACTGCAACGCAGCCCAGGCATCGTCGGTCGCCGCGGGGAACCGATGTTCCGGCGCGAGGCGGTATCCCGCGGTCACGACGGTGGCCCCGGTGGCGCGGGAGATCGCCCGCGCCGGTTCGTCCACCACGGTGAGGTCGCCGGCGACGAACCCGCCGCCGTGGAAGTAGAGCACCACCGGCCGGGGACCGGAGTCGGCCCCGGGGGTGTAGATCTGTAGGGGGAGAGGGATGCCGTCGCTCTCGTAGTGGGTCTCGTCCACGCGGTCGACGTCCTGCGGTGGGAGTTGGAGGTCGGTGAAGGTCGCGATCGTGGCGCGAACCTGCTCGACCGTCATCTGCGAGAACGACGTGAATCCCTGCTGCTCGAGTCCTGTGATGAGGCCGGCGGCGTGCTCGTCGAGTGCCATGGGTATCTTCCTTCCGAGATGGGGAGAAGCGCGCGCTACGAGGCGGCCGGGACGGTGGCTCGTGCCGGGGCCAGGTCGAAGCCGACGTAGCCGCCCTCGACGATGTCCGCACAGGTCTGCCGATAGGTCGGGGCACCGCCCAGATAGACCATGCAGGCACGCGGTTTACCGGGGATGTTCGCGCCCATGTACCACGAGTCGGTCTGCGGCAGCAGCGTCTGTTCGGCGATCTCGGTGGTGGTGCGCACCCAGTCGGCTTCGGCTTCGGCGGTGGGTTCGATGACGTCGAGATCGTGTGCGCGCAGATACGCGATCGCGTCGGTCGCGAAGTCGACATGATCTTCGATGGCCAGCGGCATGTTGTAGAGCACCGAGGGCGACTGGGGCCCGGTGATCGTGAAGAGGTTGGGGAACTCGTCGATCATGATGCCGAGACAGGTGCGTGGCCCGTGCGCCCACTTGTCGGCCAGGCGCAGTCCGCCGCGTCCACGGATGTCCATGGCCATGAGCGGGCCGGTCATCGCGTCGAAGCCGGTCGCGAGCACGATGGTGTCCACCTCGTAGGTACGGTCGCCGACGCGCACGCCGGTTTCGGTGATCTCGCTGATCGGGGTGCTCTTCACATCGACGAGCTGCACGTTGTCACGGTTGTAGGCCTCGTAGTAGTTCGTCTCGAGCGGGGGACGTTTCGTGGCGTAGGCGTATCCCCTGGGTGCGAGCTTGTCGGCCATGTCAGGGTCCTGCACCCGCTCCCGGATCCGTTCGCGGATGTACTCGGCGGCGGTATCGTTGGCCTTCCTGTCGACGAGGATGTCCTGGAAGCTGTCGATGAACAGGCGGAACCCGCCCGCATTCCAGCGTTCATCGAACACCCGCCGACGCTCCTCGGCGTCGACGGCCAGCGCCGACGGCCGGACCTGGTCGAACGGAACACCCAGGAAGTGGTTGCGCGCGGCCTCTCTCAGTTCGGGGTAGACCTTCTTGGCCTCGTCGAGCACCTGCGGGTCGAGCGGGCCGTTCCCGAGCGGGGTGGCGAACTGCGGTGTGCGCTGGAAGACCACCAGTTCCGCGGCCTGTTGCGCGATCACAGGGATCGCCTGGATTCCACTGGCACCGGTGCCGATGACCGCGACGCGCCTGCCGGTGAAGTCGACGGGTTCGTGCGGCCAGTTGCCGGTGAGCAGGACTTCGCCGCGGAAGTTCTCGATCCCCCCGAACTCGGGCTTCTTGGGGACCGAGAGGTTACCGGCACCGGAGATGAACCACCGGGCCGTCACGGTTTCGCCGGTGTCGGTGCGGACCGACCACCACGAGTTCTCGTCGTCCCAGTGCACGCCGATCACCCGCGTGCCGAATGTGATTCCCCTCCGCAGGTCGAAGCGGTCGGCCACGTGGTTCAGGTAGCGGAGGATCTCCGGCTGCCCGGCGAACTTCTCGCTCCACTGCCACTCCTGCTGCAGGTCGTCGTCGAACGAGTAGGAGTAGTGGATCGACTCGATGTCGCAGCGGGCGCCGGGATAACGGTTCCAGTACCAGGTTCCACCCACATCGTCGCCGGCTTCGAAGACGCGCACCGACATGTTCATGGTGTCGCGGAGCTTGTGCAGCGCGTACAACCCGGCGAATCCGGCTCCTACGACGACGACGTCGGTGTCGGGGGTGTTGGACGAAGTGGTCATCTGTCCTGGCTCCTCGGTATCGGGGATGTCGCTCCGGCGGGTGAACCGAAGGTCTGCATCGACGATGACGCGGATCACACGCGAGGACGCGGGGTGAATTACCCTATTCATTACCTGTGTTGGCCGTCACACCACCGCCCGGGTATGTTGGGCCCACTATCACTGAGAAGCGTGACGATGGAATCTGCCCTGTCGAAATCTGCCCTCCCGGAATCTGCCCTCCCGGAATCTGCGCTGCCCCGCATATCGGGACCCACCCGTTCGGTGACGACCTTCGTCGGTCGCCGTCGCGAGATCGACGAGGCGCGGTCGTGCCTCCAGCGGACCCGTGTGCTGACGATCCTCGGCCCGGGGGGTGTGGGAAAGACACGGTTGGCCGAGGAGTTGGCGATGCGGACATCGCGAGCTTTCCGCGACTCGTTCCGCTGGCTCGACCTGGCGGTCGTGCGCGACCCGGAATCCGTTCCCTCGACCGCGGCGGCCGCACTGGGGGTGACCGACCAGTCCACCAGGCCCGTGATGGACAAGATCGTCGACCATCTCCGCGACAAGCACATGCTGATCGTGGTCGACAACTGTGAGCACGTGATCGGGACCGTGGCCGACTTCGTTGCTGCCGTCCTCGGTGATGCGCCGGAGGTGCGGATCCTCGCCACCAGTCGTGAGCCTCTGAGTGTGCCGGGGGAGGCGGAGTACGTGCTTCCGCCTCTGACCACGCCGAGCCGGTCGACGGGAAACAGGGCGGCGGATCTCGAACGATTCGAAGCGGTCGGTCTGCTCGTGGACCGGGCCCGGCAGGTGGTCCCGGGTTTCGAGGTGACCGACGACCACGCCGATGCCGTTGCGCAACTGTGCATTGCACTCGACGGCGTTCCGCTCGCTCTCGAACTCGCCGCGACCCGCCTGCGTTCGTTGTCTCCGGCGCAACTCGTCGAACGACTCGACCGGCGTTTCGCGTTGCTCACCGGAGGCAGTCGTGTGGCGGTGCCGCGCCAGCAGACGTTGCGTGCCCTGATCGACTGGAGCTACGAACTGTGCTCCGATGCCGAGCGGACGTTGTGGGCGCGGTTGTCGGTGTTCACCGGCAGCTTCGACCTCGAGGGCGCGGAGACCGTCTGCGCCGACGAGGATCTGCCGAGCGAGCAGGTCATCGACCTGCTCGACAGGTTGATCGCGAAGTCGCTCGTGGGTGTCGACCGTTCGTCGTCGGTGTTGAGGTACTCGCAATTGGTGACCGTGCGCGAGTACGGTCACGAACTGCTCGACGTCCGCGAGGAGCGGGAGCGGTTGTACCGGCGGCATTGCGAGCACTATCTCGATCGTGCCCGTCGCTGTGCCGAGAGTTGGTACGGGCCGAGACAATCCGCCCTGTTGTCGTCGATGCGCGCCGACCACACGGATTTCATGGCAGCGCTCGACCGGTCGATCCGGGACGACGACGAACTCGCCGCAGGGGCGGCGCTCGCCGTCGCGCTGCGGTACCACTGGATCGCGGGCGGGTACCTGTCCACCGGGCGGGCCCGGCTCGAGCGGATCCTGCAACGACTTCCGCGTTCGAGCAGCGAGCGCGGCAACGTGCTGTGGGTGACCGCGTGGACGGCGCTCATCCAGGGTGATCGCGACGGGGCGGCGGTCCACCTCGCCGAGTGTCGTTCGATCGCGGACGAATCCGGCGACGTCCGGTTGCGGGCACATTGCGATCACTGGAGTGCTCTGCACGCCCTGTTCTGCGGCGCGACGGCCGAGGCGATCGACCTCTACCTCCGTGCGGCCCGGGTGCATCGTGCGCACGGCGATCACGCCGCCCACCTGACCTGCCTGTTCCAGCTGGCGATGGCGCAGACCTACGAAGGACGACTCGACGACGCCCTGGCGACGTGCGCTCATGTCGTCGACATGGCGGACCAGCACGGCGAGCGGTGGAACAAGGCCTATGCGCTGTGGGTCTCCGGGCTCGCCCACTTCCATCTCGGGCGCCTGGGCTCTGCGGTCGAAGCGGCGAACGAGGCCCTGATCATCCAGCGCGATTTCGAGGACAAGATCTGCACGGCGTTGTCGATCGAACTGCTGGCGTGGTCGGCGGGCGCCGAAGGCGACCCGGAGAAATCGGCGGGACTGCTCGGGGCCGCACGGACGGTATGGCAGCGTCTCGGTACGACGATCGCCGCGTTCGGACCGCACATCGAGCAGGATTCGCTCGCCGCGGAACGACGCCTCCGGGACGCCGTGGACGAAGCGACACTCTCCGGGCTGCTCGGTTCGCAGGTCGGCGCGACCATCGGCGATCTCGTGTGCAGCGCACTGGAACCGGGTGGGACTCCCGAATCCCGGACACCGCGTGCTCGAGCTGCCGCGGTCTCACAGAAATCACCGTTGACGAAGCGGGAACAGGAGATCGCGGCACTCGTCGCCGGAGGGTTGAGCAACCGTGCGATCGCCGACCGCCTCGTCATCTCCCGCCGGACCGTCGACGGTCACGTCGAGCGGATCCTCGACAAACTCGGCGTGCACTCCCGCACGCAGGTCGTGTCGTGGTTGCACGCCCACGAAGAGCGCGGAGCGTGAGCCGGCGGGGCGGTAGCCGGGTTCAGGAGTGTGTCGGGACGGACTCTCGGCGTGCCGCAGGCACCTTGGTGATCAACGTGAGTACCACCGACACCAGAGCGATGATGCCGATCGTGGTGTAGGCAAGGGTATAGGCCTTGTCCTCGCCGATCAGCGTGGACGCAATGATCGGGCCGATGATGCCGCCGATGCTCCAACCGATGAGCATGAGTCCGTAGATGGCACCGGCATTGCGGACCCCGAAGAAATCGCCGGCAGTGGCGGGCATGGTGCCGAAAGCGCCGCCGTAGCAGAGGTAGATGATCGCGGCCAGGATCGAGAACAGCACGACACCGCCGGCATGCGGCAACACGATCAGGCACACGCCCTGCAGGACGAGCAGTGCGGTGAACGTCCTCATCCGCCCGATGCGGTCGGAGATCGCTGCCCACACGATCCGGCCGGCACCGTTGAAGATCGCGAGCGCGCCCACGAGTGCCGCCGCGCCGCTCGCGCTGAAGCCGGCGATGTCGGAAGCACTCGGCTTGGCCTGGGAGATCAGTGAGATGCCTGCGGTGACACACAGGGTGAGGATGGCGGTCAGGAGATACCACTGGGGCGTGCGCAGTGCCTCTCCCTGGGTGTACTCCTTGCCGCCCGTCGCTCCGGCACCGGTCTTCGAAGCAGGTTCGTAACCGGGCACGGTGTACCCCTCGGGCGGATTGCGGAAGAGCGCTGCGCCGGCGAGGGACATCACGAGGTAGGCGATGCCCAGCGGCAGGAAGGCGCTCGTGGGATCGTCGGGGTTCCGGTCGATGAGCCACTGCGCGACCGGCGAGGTGAGCACCGCACCGAACCCGAAGCCTCCCACCGCGAGCCCGGTGATGAGACCGGTCTTGTCGGGAAACCACTTCTGCAGCATGGCGATCGGGACGATGTACGCGAAGCCCAGACCGAAGCCGCTGATGACGCCGTATCCGAGGATGAGCAGCCAGTAATCGTCGGCACCGTTGGTGAACGACGCGAGGAGAATGCCGAGGGCGTAGATGACCCCGCCGATGAGCGCGACGACGCGCGGTCCCTTCAGATCCTGCAGGCGGCCACCGAGATAGGTGCCGACGAAGATCATGCCGATGGTGACGGTGAACGGCAGTGACGCCTTGACCGTGCTGAGCTGCCAGGAGTCGGCGCTCTCGAGGGCCCCACCGAAGACCGACCATGCGTAGACCGCGCCGATCGAGAACTGCAGCAACAGACCTCCGGCGACGAGCAACCACCGGAAGCTGCCCGGAGGCTGTGCCGTCGCGGTGTCGCCCTGTGGTTCGCGCGTGGGCTTGGCGGAGTCCATGCGTGCTCCTTCGTTCTGCCCGCGAGCCGGATCTCAGCTGCGGTAGCGAACGGGTTCCCCGCGATCGACTCGTTCACGCTGGGGAACGACGGTGTATTTGGGATCCTTCGCCGATGCGATGCCGGCCTCGTAGACGCCGAGTCGCGTGCACAGCGAACCGACCATGAGTGCGGCACCGGACACCGCCGACACCGCCCGATGGCGACGGCCGACGAGCGCCCCGAGCGCACCGGCCACCGTCAATGCCTTGCTGGCCTTCATGAATCGCCCGGCCCGCCCTTGGTGGAGCGTCTCGGCCGACAGGCCCATGGACTCCTCCATCCGCTGCTCGAGCACGAGTTCGGCGAGCGCACCGCCGACGGCGAAGGTACGCGCCGGTCCGGCCTCGGCAAGCGGTGCGCCCAGCAGCCCGAGACCACCCGAGGCGGCCGCCGCGGACCCGCAGAACACGAAGGGAATCTCCTTGTAGGCGGAGTGCCAGGCCGGAGTTGCGGTGTCGGACAGCAGAACACCGGTGTAGGCGGCGACCGGCGGCGCCGTCAGCGCCCCTACGATCCCGGCCGGTCGGCCGAGCGCGAGCAGGAGTCGCACCGGCCCCCGCTTCCACCGGGAGGGCAGCATCTCGGCGATCTCCGCGACCGCCGCGACACCCGCGAACGGACCGTGCAGCGACAGGATCCACGTACCGACCGACATCGGGGAGGTCGGCTTGGCGACCCGCAGCATGTTGAGGAAGCGGCTCGGTTTGCCGAGATCGTGGACGAGGGCACCGACACTCACGAGCAGCGATGCGAGCGAACCGAATCGGGCCACCCGGCGCAGTGCGGCGCGGCCCGTCAGATCGGCGCCTGCGGCGAGCAGCGAGCTGCCCGCGGCCACGCCGCCTGTGAACAGGTAGACGGCGATGTCGTGTTCCCACGGGGCTGGCTTCACGATCGGGCGTCCGTAATAGGACTCGAAGTCGGCCTCCGGCACCATCACGCGGTCGCCGCCGCGACCGCCTCCGGACCGGCGGGAATCGCCCGGGCTGCCGCCGTGCTGCACCTGGGTCATCCGCGCCTCCTCAGGAACGACAGGGCGGCGCCCGCCAGCATCGCGACGGCCGCGACGGCAGCACGGTTCCACATCTCCGGCAGATCCTTGGTCGTCACCACCGGGTCCGGGGGCAGGCCGTAGACCTCCGGTTCGTCGAGGAGCAGGAAGAAGGCGCCGGTCCCGCCGACCCCGTCCTCGGGATCGTTGCCGTACAGCCGTGCCTCGCTCACACCGCGCTCGTGCAGGGCCGCCAGGCGCTCGTCGGCGCGGGCACGCAGTTCCTCGACGTCGCCGAACTGGATCGACTCCGTGGGGCACGCCTGCGCGCAGGACGGTGTCTGGCCGTCGGTGAGCCGGTCGTAGCAGAGCGTGCACTTCTGGGCGATACCGACCTTCGGGTCGCCCTCCGGGCCCTTGCGGCGGTCGATGACACCGTACGGGCACGCGGCCACGCAGTATCCGCAGCCGTTGCAGATGTCGTCCTGCACGACCACCGTGCCGAACTCGCTGCGGAACAGCGACCCGGTCGGGCACACGTCGAGGCAGGCCGCGTGGGTGCAGTGCTTGCACACGTCCGAGGACATCAACCACCGGAAGTCCGGCTTCTCCTCGTCCGGCCGCTCGCTCGGTGCCGCACCGACGGTCGGCATCCCCAGCGACACCGCCGGCTTCTTCTCGGCCGGGCGCTCGATGAAGGCGACGTGCCGCCACTGGTTCGCGTTGAGCGAATGACTGTTGTCGTACGAGGTGCCGAGCATCGCGAACGCGTTCTCGGGAACGTCGTTCCACTCCTTGCAGGCGACCTCACAGGCCTTGCACCCGATGCACACACTGGTGTCGGTGAAGAAGCCCTTGCGAGCCGGTGGATTCTCGTACCCGGCATCGGGTGCCGGGTCGATCGGTCCGAAGAAGCTGTTGGGGCCGGTCACTCGTCCTCCTCCGGAGTGCGTCCGTCATCCGAGATCGTGACGACGGGTGGGTACACACCGTCGGTTACCCCGGCCCGCCGCGCATATCCCTCGACGTACTCCCGCAGCGCCGGTCCGCTCGGCCGGCGTCCGGCCCGCACGTCGCACGTACCGACCTTGCTCTCCTGGATGAGCACGTTGGGGTCCAGCGTGATCCCGATCAGATCGTTGGTCGAGTCGCCGGTCACCATGCCGCCGCCACCCCAGTGGTAGGGCATCCAGATCTGGTGCACGGTGCGGCCTTCGACCTTCAGCGGACGCAACCGCTCGGTCACCAGTACCCGGCCCTCGACCGCCGAGCGGGCGGTGATCACGTGGCACCAGCCCATGTGCTCGAGTCCGCGCTCGGCCGCCAGGGCGGGGGAGACCTCCACGAACATCTCCGGTTGCAGTTCGGCGAGATGTTCGAGATAGCGGCTCATCCCGCCGGCGGTGTGGTGCTCGGTGAGACGACTCGTCGTGAACACGAAGGGGAAGACGTCGCTGTGTTCCTCCGGCGGTGAGGGGTTCATCGGATTGTCGTCGCGCCGGTACTCCATGCGTGTCGGGTTGGCCTGCTGCGCGTAGAGCGGATTGCGGAACGGCGACTCCACCGGTTCGTAGTGCGTCGGCATCGGACCGTCGACGAGTCCCTGGGGAGCGTAGAGGGCACCCTTGCCGTCGCCCTGCATGATGAACGGATCGATCCCTTCGATCGCCTCGACACCGTCGGCGCCGTCGGGGGAGCGGTAGCTCGGCGGCTTCGTCTTCTCGAAGTCCGGCACGTCCGCGCCGGTCCACTGCTGTGCGTCCTCGTCCCACCACACGTAGGCCTTGCGTTCGCTCCACGGCCTGCCCTCGGGGTCGGCGGATGCCCGGTTGTAGAGGATGCGGCGGTTCATCGGCCACGCCCAGCCCCACTCGGGAGCCACGAACGACTGCTCGTGACGGGACTTGCGACGGTTGGCCTGATTGACGCCGTCGGCATAGACCCCGGTGTAGATCCAGCAGCCACCGAGCGTGGAGCCGTCGTTCTTCATCTCGGTGAACGACGACAGCGGCCGCCGGGTCGCGACGTCGTAGCCGTTGATCTCCATGAGCACCGCTTCGGCACTCGGCTCGTCGTGCTCCCCGTGTACGGGATAGTCCCATGCCAGGTCGAGCAGCGGACGGTCGCGCTCGTCGGTGGACGCGGCCAGACGCTCCCGCATCATGCGGCCGAGGTGGTAGAAGAACCACAGTTCCGAGCGGCAGTCCTCGGGCGGCTCGACGGCCTTCTCCCGCCACTGCAGCATCCGCTGGGTCTGGGTGAAGGTTCCTTCCTTCTCGGCGTAGGAAGCCGCCGGGAACAGGAACACCTCGGTGGCGCACTCCTCGGTCACGATCTCGCCGGTCTCGACCTCCGGGGAGTCCTTCCAGAAGCTCGCGCTCTCGATCTCGAACAGATCGCGCACCACGAGCCAGTCGAGGTTCGCCATCCCGAGCCGCTGGGCGCGCCCGTGAGCGGAGCCGACGGCCGGGTTCTGACCGAGAAGGAAGTAGCCCTTGACCTTTCCGTCGATCATGTCGAGCACCGAGCGGTAGGTGCCGTGGTCGCCGGTGATCTTCGGCATGTGGTCGAAGCAGTAGTCGTTGTCGGCGGTCGCCGCGTCGCCCCAGTACGCCTTGAGCAGGTTCACGGCGTAGGCGTCGGCCTTCGACCAGAAGCCCTTGCTGCCCGGGTTGCGGACGCTGTCGACCCAATCGGTGAACGAGTGGTGCTTGTTCGCATCGGGCATCGGCAGGTAGCCGGGCAACAGGTTGAACAGCGTCGGGATGTCGGTCGATCCCTGGATGCTGGCGTGACCGCGCAGCGCCATGATGCCTCCGCCGGGGCGGCCCATGTTGCCGAGCAACAACTGCAGGATCGCACCGGTGCGGATGTACTGCACACCGACACTGTGCTGGGTCCAGCCCACGCTGTAGACGAGCGCCGTCGTCCGCTCCCGACCGGAGTTCTCGGTCCACGCGCGGCAGACGTCGAGGAAGTCCTCCTGCGAGACGCCGCACACCTGCTCGACCACCTCGGGGGTGTAGCGGGCGAAGTGCCGCTTGAGCACCTGGTAGACGCACCGCGGGTGCTGCAGGGTCTCGTCGCGCCTCGGGTGGCTCGCCGTCTGCATGCCGTGCGACTCGTTCTGCAGGCCCGCGGCCGTGTCCCGATGCTCGGCGTGTTCCTCGGCGTTGTCGGCCTGCGACGTGTGCAGGTCGCCGGATTCGTCCTCCACGTCGTACTGCCAGCTCGTCGGATCGTAGGTCCGCTTCTCGGGGTCGAAGCCCGAGAAGAGCCCGTCGAGGTCGTCGGTGTCCTCGAACTTGTCGCTGACGAGCACCGCGGCGTTCGTGTAATCGACGACGTACTCGCGGAAGTCCAGCTCGTTGCTCAGGACGTAGTTCACGATGCCGCCGAGGAAGGCGATGTCGCTGCCGACCCGGATCGGGACGTGCTTGTCCGCCACCGCGCTCGTACGGGTGAAGCGCGGGTCGATGTGGATGACGCGGGCACCGCGTTTCTGGGCCTCCACGACCCACTGGAAGCCCACCGGGTGGGCTTCGGCCATGTTGGAACCCTGGATGATGATGCAGTCAGCGTTGGCCAGGTCGGCTGTATAGCCGGTGGCGCCGCCGCGCCCGAAGCTGGTCCCCAGACCGGGGACGGTGGCGGAGTGTCATATACGGGCCTGGTTCTCGATCTGGACCGCCCCCATCGCTGTGAACAGCTTCTTGATGAGGTAGTTCTCCTCGTTGTCCAGCGTCGCACCGCCGAGACTGGCGATGCCCATCGTGCGCCGGACACGGCGGCCCTTGTCGTCGAACTCCTGCCACGTCTCGCGACGGGTCTTCAGCACGCGATCGACGACCATCTCCATGGCCGTGTCGAGGTCGAGATCTTCCCATTCGGTGCCGTAGGGCCGGCGATAGCGGATCTTGGTCTCGCGCAGCTCGCTGGTGACGAGATTCTTGCTCGCCGAACCCTTGGGACACAGCCGTCCGCGGTTCACGGGGCTGTCGGAGTCACCTTCGATCTGGACGATCCGTTCGTCCTTGACGAAGATCTTCTGTCCGCATCCGACAGCGCAGTAGGGACACACGCTGCGCGCGACACGATCGGCGGTGGAGGTGCGCGGTTCGATCTCGTCGGTACGACGGGAACGCGCGGCTCTGCCGCGCCCGAGCAGGTCTTTACCGAGGAACTGGCGCAGGACGGGCCAAGGGAGGGACGTGTCCTTCTCCGCCATCGGTGCTCCTTTCCTGCGCTGTCGTTTCCGAAGCTACCGTCTACCCGCGCTTCGTGCCGGGTAATCCGGATCCCGTGCAGGTGTGTCGGCATGTCCGACGGTCGTCGGGGTCAGCGCACCCGAATCGCGTGCTCGCTCGCGGGGATCACCTCGCCGATCACCGGATGACCGGGGATCTCCCCGACGACCAGGAGACCGCCGGACGTCTGAGCATCCGCGAGCAGCAGCAGTTCGTCGTCGTCCACCTCGGAGTCGACCTCGTCGCGCACCCAGTCGAGATTGCGACGGCTCCCGCCGGGCACGAAACCCTCCGCGAGCGACTCGCGCGCTCCCGCGACGTACGGCACGGCCGCGGCATCGAGCACGGCGGTCGTGCCACTGGCCCGCATCATCTTCATCAGATGGCCGAGCAGACCGAAACCCGTGACGTCGGTGGCGGCGCGGACACCTGCGGCGTGGGCGAGTTGCGCGGCCTCGCGGTTGAGGGTCGTCATCACCGCTACCGCCTCCTCGAACCGCTCGCCGGTGGCCTTGTGACGGTTGTTGAGGATGCCGAGGCCGAGTGGCTTGGTGAGGGTGAGCGGCAGGCCGGGTGTCGCAGCGTCGTTGCGCAGCAGGCGATCCGGATCGCCGAGCCCGGTCACCGCCAGTCCGTACTTCGGTTCGCGGTCGTCGATGCTGTGCCCTCCGGCGAGATGAGCACCCGCCTCGGCGCACGCGTCGGCACCGCCCCGCATCACCTCGGCTGCGAGTTCGAACGGGATGAGTTCGCGCGGCCAGCCCAGGAGGTTGACCGCGACGATCGGCGTGCCGCCCATCGCGTAGACGTCGGACATGGCATTGGTGGCGGCGATGCGGCCCCAGTCGTAGGCATCGTCGACGACCGGGGTGAAGAAGTCGGCCGTCACGATGACGGCCCGTCCGCTCCCGTCGGGTGCGGGGTCGATCCGGACCGCGGCGCCGTCGTCGCCGTTCTCCACACCGACCAGCAGTTCGCCGGTCGCTCGTCCACCCTGCAGGCCACCGAGTACCCGTTCGAGTTCGCCCGGCGGAACCTTGCACGCGCAGCCGCCGCCGGCCGCGTACTGGGTGAGTCGGATGGCGCCCTCGGGAAGGTCGACGTGTGCGGTCATACGACCGAACATACGGGCGTGCCGTAACCGAGGGCTCGACTTCGGTTAGGGTGAGCGCGGAGGTGGTTCTCGTCTGGTGACGGTCGCGGTCTTCAAAACCGTTGTGGCCCAGTATCTGGGCTGGGCGGGTTCGATTCCCGTCCGCCTCCGCCAAATTTTGTCGTCGAGTGTGGGATGAGGAGGCGCGTGCCGGATCCGCGACGGGATGTTCCCCGCACCGACCAGGTCCTGGCCGATCCGCGCCTGCGCGAAGCCGTCGACCGGCTCGGCTCCCGTCTGGTCAAGCAGACCGTGGTCGCGGCCCAGCAGCGGTGCCGCGACGGAGAGATCGAGCCGGGGGCCGTCGCCGACGTCGCAGCCGAATCGTTGCCGCAACAGGCGGCCACCCTGCGTCGCGTCCTCAACGCGACCGGCGTGGTGGTGCACACCAATCTCGGCCGCGCCCCCCTCTCCCGCGCGGCGGTCGAAGCCGTGACGACCGCGGCGGGCGCGACCGATGTCGAGCTCGATCTGGCCACCGGCAGGCGCGGGCGGCGCGGCCGCGGCGCTCTCGAGGCGCTCGCCGAGCAGGTACCGGATGCCGGAGGCGTCCACGTGGTCAACAACGGTGCCGCCGCTCTCGCTCTGGCCACGCGGGTGCTTGCGCGCGGGGGTCGCTCGATCGTGATCGCGCGGGGCGAACTGGTCGAGATCGGCGACGGCTTCCGGATCCCGGAACTGCTGGAATCGGTCGGTGCCGCGCTGCGGGAGGTCGGTACCACCAACCGTGTCCGCCTGAGCGACTACGCCGCGGCCGTCGACGACGACACCGCCTTCGTCCTCAAGGTGCATCCGTCGAACTTCACGGTCACCGGCTTCACGTCGTCCGTCTCGGTCCGCGAACTCACGGGGCTCGGTCCGCCCGTCGTGGTCGACATCGGGTCGGGACTGCTCGCACCGCATCCACGCCTGCCGAACGAGCCCGACGCCACCAGTGCCCTGCGCGCCGGCGCCGACCTGGTCACGGCTTCGGGCGACAAGCTGCTGGGTGGTCCGCAGGCGGGGCTGCTGCTCGGACGGGCCGAGCTGGTGGAACGCCTGCGCCGCGATCCGTTCGCACGGGCATTACGCGTCGACAAGCTCACCCTCGCCGCGCTGGAAGCGACCCTGACGGGACCGACGCCTCCCGTCGCGGCAGCACTGGCCACGCGGCCGGAGGACCTTCGCGCCCGTGCCCGGGCGATCTGCGCTGCGCTGCCTGCCGAGTGCGAGCCCGAGGTGGTCGACTCCGACGGCGTCGTCGGTGGTGGCGGCGCCCCGGATGTGACCCTGCCGAGCGTGGCGATCGCGCTGCCCGAACACTTCGCCGTGCCGTTGCGTCTCGGCGAACACCCGGTCGTCGGCCGTGTGGAACGGGGCAGGTTGCTGCTCGACCTGCTCGCCGTCGACCCCGGTGAGGACCGCGATCTGATCGGCGCCGTGACGCGTGTGGCCCGCCGCGAAGGACGCTGATGCACGTCGTCGCGACCGCCGGTCATGTCGACCACGGCAAGTCGACGCTGGTCGAAGCGCTCACCGGCGCGAATCCGGATCGGCTCGCCGAGGAACGGCGGCGAGGACTGACCATCGAGCTCGGCTACTGCTGGACCTCCTGGCCCGGAGTGGGGGAGGTCGCCTTCGTCGACGTCCCCGGACACGAGCGTTTCCTGACGACGATGCTCTCCGGGGTGGGATCGGTCCCGGCCGCGCTGTTCGTGGTGGCCGCCGACGATCCGTGGATGCCTCAAGCAGCCGAACATCTCGCGGCGCTCGACGCGCTCGGCGTGCGCCACGCGGTCGTCGCGGTGACCCGCGCCGATCTCGCCGACCCGGGTCCCGCAGCCGCGCGGGCCGCGGCGGAGGTCGCCCGCACGAGCCTGGCGGGGGCGCCCGTCGTCGCTGTGAGCGGACGCACCGGGATGGGCCTCGACGATCTCAGGGCCGCGTTGACGACGATGGTCGCCGCGCTCCCGGATCCGGATCCGCTCGGCGATGTCCGGCTCTGGGTGGACCGCCGGTTCACCGTGCGCGGGTCCGGAACCGTCGTCACCGGAACGCTTCCCGCCGGCACGGTCCGGGTCGGCGACACCCTCGCCCTCGGCAGCGCACCGCTGCGGGTCCGTGGCGTGCAGGCGCTCGGGCGCGACCGGACCGCGGTGAGCGGCGTGGCCCGGGTCGCCCTCAATCTCACCGGCCGGATCGACGACCTGGGCCGGGGCAGTGTGCTCGTGACGCCCGGTGCGTGGCACCACACGTCCGTCGTCGACGTGCGGATCAGCGGCGAGGACCGGCCTCCCGTCGCCCCAGTTCTCCACATCGGTGCTGCCGACGTCGGCGTCCACTGTCGTCCGCTGGCGGGCGATCTCGTCCGGCTCACTCTCGATCGCCCGTTGCCCCTGCGGATCGGCGACCGCGCGCTGCTGCGCGATCCGGGTCGCCGCACGATCTGGCGGGCCGACGTTCTCGATCCGGACCCGCCCCGCTTCCGGCGGCGTGGTGCCGCGGCACGCCGTGCCCGGCAACTCGCGGGTGCCGACGGTACGCCGAACTTGGCCGACGAACTCGCCCGCCGCGGAATCCTGCACCGTCAGCGGTTGCGTCAGTTGGGCATCCCTCTCGAGGAGGGAGATCACCTGGTGGTGGGTCCGTGGCTCGTCGCACCCGGCCTCGCGCGAGCGGTCACCGATCGGCTGCCCGCCCTCGTGCAGGCACACGCTCGCGCTCATCCCCTGGACCCGGCGGCACCGTTGACCGTGCTGGCATCGCAGTTGCGGCTTCCCACTCCCGACCTCGTGCGTGCGCTGGTACGGCCGCCTCTCGAAGTCGTAGGGGGACGGGTGATCGCTCCGGGAGCCGACGGTCTGCCGACGAAGATCCGCAAGGCCGTCGAGCAGGTGCGCCGCGACCTGTCGGCCGCCCCGTTCGCGGCCCCGACCGCCGATCGACTCCGCGAACTCGGCCTCGACGACCGTGCACTGGGCGCGGCCGAGCGCAGCGGACGACTGTGGCGGGTCGGTCCGGGCATCGTCCTGCTACCCGACGCCGCCGATGCTGCCGTCGAGTTGCTGGGAGAGCTGGAACAGCCCTTCACGACCAGTGCGGCACGCGAGCGGCTGGGAACGACACGGCGGGTGGTCCTGCCGCTGCTCGACCGGCTCGACAAGGCGGGCCGTACGCGACGGCTCCCCGACGACCGTCGCGAGATCGTCCACTAGGGCGGCACCGACTGTCGGGGCGGTCGAGTCCCGTTCTGCGCGGATGCGCGAGGTGACGTGCACCCGACCACGAAGTGTGTCGAAACACGAAGTGCGGGTACCGACCTCGTCGGTACCCGCACTCGGGTGTGAGAAGTGGGTCGTCAGATGACGCCCAGTGCGAACATCGCGTCGGCGACCTTCACGAAGCCGGCGATGTTGGCGCCGTGGATGTAGTCGCCCGGCTTGCCGTACTCGGCGGCGGTCTCGACGCAGCGGCCGTGGATGTCGGCCATGATGCCGGCGAGACGCTCGTCGGTGTAGTCGAAGTGCCACGAATCGCGCGAGGCGTTCTGCTGCATCTCCAGTGCCGAGGTCGCCACACCACCGGCGTTGGCGGCCTTGCCGGGCGCGAAGGCGACTCCGGCGTCGCGGAAGACGCTGATGCCACCCGGAGTGGTGGGCATGTTGGCGCCCTCGGCGACGATCTTCACGCCGTTGTTGACGAGGGTCTTCGCCGAGTCCTCGTCGAGTTCGTTCTGCGTGGCGCACGGCAGTGCGACGTCGCACGGCACGTTCCAGATGTTGCCACCGGGGAAGAACTCGGCGTCGCCGCGCTCGTCGACGTACTCGGAGATGCGTCCGCGCCGGACTTCCTTGATCTCCTTGAGGAGAGCGACGTCGAGGCCCTTGCGGTCGACGATGTAACCGGAGGAGTCGGAGCAGGCGATCGCGGTGCCACCGAGCTGGTGGATCTTCTCGATGGCATAGATCGCGACGTTGCCGGAACCCGAGACGACGGCGGTGCGACCTTCGAGCGAGGTTCCCGCGGTCTTGGCCATCTCGTTGACGAAGTAGGCCGCGCCGTAACCGGTGGCCTCCTTGCGCACCTGCGAACCGCCCCAGGTGAGGCCCTTGCCGGTGAGCACGCCGGACTCGTAGGAGTTGGTGAGGCGCTTGTACTGGCCGAACAGGTAGCCGATCTCGCGGCCACCGACACCGATGTCACCGGCCGGGACGTCGGTGTACTCGCCGATGTGGCGGTGCAGCTCGGTCATGAACGACTGGCAGAAGCGCATGATCTCCTGCTCGGAGCGACCCTTGGGATCGAAGTCCGAGCCACCCTTGCCGCCGCCGATGGGCAGGCCGGTGAGAGCGTTCTTGAAGATCTGCTCGAAGCCGAGAAACTTGACGATGCCGAGGTTCACGCTCGGGTGGAAGCGCAGGCCGCCCTTGTAGGGGCCGAGAACGCTGTTGTACTGCACGCGGAAGCCACGGTTGACGTGGACGTTGCCCTGGTCGTCGATCCACGGCACACGGAAGATGATCTGCCGTTCGGGCTCGCACAGGCGCTCGATCAGGCCGGATTCGAAGTATCCGGGGTGCCGCTCGAGCACGACATGCAGAGACTCGAACACTTCGGCTGCAGCCTGGTGGAATTCGGGTTCACCTGCGTTGCGGGCCTTGACCTGCTCGTAGATCTCTTCGATGCGGTCCGATGTCGACACGCCCACCTACCTGACTCTGTGAGGATTCTGTAACACGCGATTTACGACGAGAACTATAGGACGTGGTCCTTAGCATGTGTTAACCCAGCACCGAGGTGGGATGAGAAACACACGGCCGGAGCGGCGTGTGAAAAGAGCGAATTGCCCGTTTCGGAAGTAGGATGCGCGACCCCGCCGCGAATGATCCGCCGGCGGTGGGAGGTGCCCCCGGCAGGACTCGAACCTGCGACCTAGAGATTAGAAGGCTCTTGCTCTATCCAGCTGAGCTACGGAGGCGCGGCCAGAATCTTAGCGGGTGCCGTCGGCGGCGGGTGCACGCACCCTCACCGTCGGCGGGTCATCGCTCGAGTGCTGTGCCGCGGTCGTCGCCGGTGCTCGATTCGCCCCCGGGGACGTCCACATCCCCGGTCTTGAACCGCTGGACGAGGTGATCGATTCCGACCCCCAGGACCACCGCGACGCAGATGGACACGGCCGCACCCAACAACGGTTGCGATTCGAACCAGCCCCCGACGAGACGGCCCACCAGCGCCGAGTACAGCGCCCAGGTCGTACCGCCCAGGATCGTGAGGGGCACGAACTTCTGTCGTGGGTAGCGGGTCGCTCCGGCCGTCATGTTCACAGCGATCCGGCCGATCGGGATGTAGCGGGCCGTGAGGATCACTGCCGCGCCGCGCTTGTCGAGTCCGCGCCGCGCCCACGCGAAAGCGGCTCGTGCCTTCGGGCGGCGCATCCACCGGAACCGGTCCGTGCCGACCTTCCGTCCGATCGTGTAGGCGATGTTGTCGCCGATGATCGCGCCGAGCGCCGCGAGCACGACGACGATCCACAGGTGGGGAAGTCCGGTCGAGCCCGAGAGGGACGCCAGGGTCACCAGGACGGTCTCGCTGGGCACCGGAGGGAAGAAGCCGTCGAGGATGCACACGGCGAAGACCAACGGATAGACCCAGAGGGCCGCGGCCTGGCCGATGATGAATTCGTTGATCACGTCCATGGATATGCGTGGTGCTCCCGTCGGGTCCGCCGGTCGGCTCCTTCCACGCTATCCGCTCGCGCCGCCGAGGACTCCGGACGAGGGCGGCGTTACGGCACACACCGTCGACCGCAAGAGAACGATTCGATTCCGATTCGCCCGTTTCGTCGCATCGATCTCGACTCGGGTCTACTATGGGCGCACCAAGGGGGAATCGTGGGCGGCCGGTGGGGGAAAGCCGGTCCGCGCCACCTGATGGCGGGAGTTCTTCATGCAGGTTCCTGGCCCATTCGAGTACGAGCGTGCCACCGGAGTGGATCACGCCGTCGAGTTGCTCGACCGGCACGGAGAGGGGGCCCGGGTCGTCGCCGGCGGACACAGTCTGCTGCCGATGATGAAACTTCGGCTCGCGAATCCGGAGTACTTGATCGACATCAACGATCTCGCGGACGAACTCGATCACATCGTGTTCGAACCCGGGTCCGTGCGCCTCGGTGCCCTGGTCCGGCACCGCCGGCTTCTCGAATCCGACGAACTCGCCGAGATCTTCCCGATCTTCCGCGATGCCGAGCGAGTGATCGCCGATCCCGTCGTCCGCAATCGTGGAACGCTCGGTGGGTCGTTGTGTCAGGCAGATCCTGCCGAGGACCTGTCCACCGTGTGTGCAGTGCTCGGCGCGACCTGTGTCGTACGCGGACCGGGCGGGGTGCGCGAGCTCGATTTCCACGACTTCCATCTCGGCCCCTACGAGACGGCGGTCGCCCCGAACGAACTGCTCGTCGAGGTGCGGCTGCCGAGGAAGGGCACCGGGGCCAGTGCGTACGAGAAGGTCGAGCGTCGCACCGGCGACTGGGCGGTGGCCGCCGCGGGTGTCGCGCTGTGGACGTCGGGAGGACGGATCACCGACGCACGGGTCGGGCTGACGGCCGTGCGCGGCGACGACGAGGCGTTGTCGGCGATCACCGACCTGCTGCGGGGTGCGCCACTGTCCGACGACCTGTTCCGAGAGGCCGGCGCCGCAGCCGCGCGGGCCTGCGATCCCGAGACCGACCAGCGTGGCACCGCCGCCTACAAACGTCACCTCGCGTCCGAGTTGACGGTGCGTGCCCTGCGCCGAGCCGCCGAACGTCTCGGCGCCACCGAAAGGGTGTGATCCGATGCAGATCTCGATGACAGTCAACGGCGAGAACGTCACCGCCGACGTCGAACCTCGAACTCTGCTCGTGCATTTCCTGCGAGACCACCTCGGTCTGACCGGAACCCACTGGGGATGTGACACGAGCAATTGCGGAACGTGCGTCGTCTCCGTGGACGGCGAACCGGTGAAGTCGTGCACCACCCTGGCGGTCATGGTCGCCGGCCACGAGGTGCTCACCGTCGAAGGACTCGAACGCGACGGCGTCCTCGACCCGGTGCAGGAAGGATTCGTGCGCTGCCACGGGCTGCAGTGCGGCTTCTGCACCCCGGGAATGATGATCACCGCCCGGGCGCTGCTCGATCGCGATCCCGACCCCGACGACGCGACGATCCGCGAGGCGATCTCCGGGCAGATCTGCCGCTGCACCGGCTACACCACCATCGTCCGGTCGGTCCGGTGGGCCGCCGAACACTCCTCGACCTCACAGCCCACGGAGGTGTCGTGATGACCGCGGTCGAACCGGACATGCGCCCGGAGGAACAGGACAACGATCGCACGCCGTGTGGACACGGCCGCATGCTGCGCAAGGAGGACCCGCGCTTCGTGCGCGGCCGCGGCACCTACGTCGACGATGTCAGGCTGCCCGGCATGCTGCATCTCGCAGTGCTCCGATCGCCGGTCGCGCATGCCCGGATCAACAGCATCGATACGTCCGCCGCCCTCGCACACTCGAAGGTGCGGGCGGTGATCACGGGCGCCGACCTGGCCGAGAAGGGCCTGGCGTGGATGCCGACACTGTCGAACGACGTGCAGGCCGTGCTCGCCACCGACAAGGTGCGCTTCCACGGCCAGGAGGTCGCGTTCGTCGTCGCCGACGACCACTATTCGGCGCGCGATGCCCTCGAACTGATCGACGTCGACTACGAGATGCTCGACCCGGTCGTCGATGTGCGCACGGCCCTGTCGCCCGAGGCACCGGTGATCCGGACCGATCTCGACGGGAAGACCGACAACCATTGCTTCGACTGGGAAACCGGCGATGCGGCGGCCACCGACGCGGTCTTCGCGAAGGCCGACGTCGTCACCCGGCAGGAGATCGTCTATCCGCGGGTGCACCCGGCGCCCATGGAAACGTGCGGTGCGGTCGCCGATTACGACCGGATCTCCGGAAAGCTGACGCTCTGGTCCACCACACAGGCCCCGCACGCCCATCGCACGCTGTACGCGCTGGTCGCGGGTCTGCCCGAACACAAGATCCGCGTCATCTCGCCCGACATCGGCGGTGGATTCGGCAACAAGGTGCCCATCTACCCCGGTTACGTCGGGGCGATCGTCGCGTCGCTGGTCACCGGACGGCCCGTCAAGTGGATGGAGGACCGCAGCGAGAACCTCATGAGTACCGGCTTCGCGCGCGACTACATCATGATCGGGGAGATCGCGGCGACGAAGGAAGGCCGCATCCTCGCCATCCGGTCCCGTGTCCTCGCCGACCACGGCGCGTTCAACGCCACCGCGGCCCCGGTGAAATATCCGGCCGGCTTCTTCGGGGTGTTCACCGGCAGTTACGACATCGAGGCCGCGTACTCCCACATGACCGCGGTCTACACCAACAAGGCACCCGGCGGTGTCGCCTACGCGTGCTCGTTCCGCATCACCGAAGCCGTGTACTTCGTCGAACGGCTCGTCGATTGTCTGGCCTACGACCTCGATATGGACCCGGCCGAACTACGACTGAAGAACCTTCTGCGCCCCGAACAGTTCCCGTACACGAGCAAGACCGGCTGGAAGTACGACTCCGGCGACTACGAGACCACCATGCGCAAGGCCATGAACCTCGTCGGATACGAGGATCTGCGGCGCGAACAGGCCGAACGCCGCGCACGGGGCGAACTGATGGGCATCGGCATGTCGTTCTTCACCGAGGCCGTCGGCGCGGGGCCGCGCAAGGACATGGACATCCTCGGTCTCGGCATGGCCGACGGCTGCGAACTGCGCGTCCATCCCACCGGTAAGGCCGTGGTGAGGCTGTCGGTGCAGTCCCAGGGGCAAGGACACGAGACGACCTTCGCGCAGATCGTCGCGGAGGAGATCGGCATCCCGCCCGACGACATCGACGTCGTCCACGGCGACACCGACAACACCCCCTTCGGACTCGGCACCTACGGAAGCCGCTCGACACCGGTGTCCGGCGCGGCCGCCGCGCTGGTCGCCCGCAAGGTGCGCGACAAGGCGAAGATCATCGCATCGGGCATGCTCGAGGTCTCCGTCGCCGATCTCGAATGGGAGAAGGGCACCTTCCGGGTCAAGGGCGACCCGGCGGCGGCGGTCACGATCCAGGACATCGCGATGCGGGCCCACGGCGCCGGCGATCTGCCCGAAGGTCTCGAAGGCGGTCTCGAGGCGCAGATCTGCTACAACCCCGAGAACCTGACCTATCCCTACGGCGCCTATTTCTGTGTCGTCGACGTCGATCCCGGCACCGCGGAGGTGAAGATCCGCCGGTTCCTGGCCGTGGACGACTGCGGCACCCGCATCAACCCGATGATCATCGAAGGGCAGGTGCACGGTGGCATCGTCGACGGGATCGGCATGGCCCTGATGGAGATGATCGCGTTCGACGAGAACGGAACGTGCCTGGGCGGGTCGTTCATGGACTACCTGATCCCCACCGCCCTCGAAGTACCCACGCTCGAGACGGCGTTCACCGTCACCCCGTCACCGCATCACCCGATCGGCGCGAAGGGCATCGGCGAATCCGCCACGGTCGGTTCCCCACCCGCGATCGTCAACGCCGTGGTCGATGCGTTGAAACCCCTCGGCGTCCGGCACGCCGACATGCCGTTGACACCGTCGCGGGTGTGGGAAGCCATGCAGGGTCGCGCGACCCCGCCGATCTGAGCGACGCGACAGAAGGATTCGAGTGGAACGAGCGGAGTACGAGGACATGGACCTTGCGGTGCGGGCAGCACAGTTGCGCAGCGAACGCCGCCCGTTCGTGGAAGCGACCGTTGTACGGGCGCAACCGCCGACGTCCGCGCACTCGGGCGACCGGGCGCTCGTCCACGCCGACGGCACGATCGAGGGGTTCGTGGGCGGACAGTGCACCGAGAACTCGGTGCGCGAAATGTCCCGCACGGTGCTCGAGCGAGGGGAGAGCATGCTCCTGCGGGTGCTGCCGGCCGGAGCCGCCGAGTTCCCCGACACTCCGGGGGCGACGATCGCGGTCAACCCGTGCATGTCCGGTGGGGCCACCGAGATCTTTCTCGAGCCGCGGATGCCTGCGCTCGTGGTGGCCGTCTTCGGGGACTCGCCCGTGGCCGACGCCGTGAGCGACTTCGCGCGGCGCGTCGACTACTCGGTGGAACGGATCCGCGGGACGCGCGTGCCCGCCGACGCTTCGGTGGTGATCGTCGCGAGTCACGGAGGTGACGAGGGGAGTGTGATCCGCGCGGCGCTCGACGCCGGAAGCCGCTATATCGGTCTGGTGGCCAGTCACACCCGTGGCGCCGCGGTGCTCGACGAGGTGGATCCGACCGACGACGAGCGTGCCCACGTGCACACCCCGGTCGGGCTCGATATCGGTGCCCGCACCCCCGCGGAGATCGGACTGTCGATCGTGGCCGACATCGTGCGAGTCGCGCGCAGCGGCGGCCTCACCCGCCCCTCCGAGGAGAGTTGTCGACGCGTCGAGGTGCCGAGGGAGGCGGAGTCGAAGCCGCAGACGGCCGTCGACCCGGTGTGCGGGATGACCGTCACGATCACCGAGTCCACCCCGCACCTCGTCGTTGCGGGCCGGACGATGTGGTTCTGCTGCCCGGGTTGCCGCAGCCGCTTCGAGAAGGACGACGTCGCGTGACCGACCCGTCCTCTCCGGGCATCTTCACCGGCGTCGACGACGTGGTGGCCAGATTCGACAGCCACGATCACCTGCTCGATCAGGGCACCGCCGCCGCGATCCACCTCGCCGTCGCATTGGGGCGACCGCTGTTGCTCGAGGGCGAACCGGGGGTCGGCAAGACCACTGCCGCCAAGGTGCTCGCGCAGATCCTCGGCAGCCCGCTGATCCGGTTGCAGTGCTACGAGGGACTGTCGGTCGCCGAGGCCCTCTACGACTGGAACTACCAACGCCAGTTGCTCGCGATCCGGCTCGCCGAAGCGCGCGGCGACGTTCCCGCCGAAGCCGACCTGTACTCCGAGGAATACCTCCTCGAACGCCCCATCCTGCGCTGCGTCCGCCACCGCGGCGACACACCCGCCGTTCTGCTCGTCGACGAGATCGACCGTGCCGACGACGAATTCGAGGCGTTGTTGCTCGAATTCCTGGGGGAGTTCGCTGTCACCGTTCCCGAACTCGGCACCCTCACCGCGACCCGCCCACCCGTTGTCGTGCTGACCTCGAATCGGAGCCGCGACCTGCACGACGCACTGCGGCGACGTTGCCTGTACCACTGGATCGACTACCCCGACCGCGCCCGGGCGGTGGCGATCCTGCGTCGCACGGTGCCATCGGCGAACATCGCGCTCGTCGAACGTGCCACGGATTTCGTCGCGGTGGCCCGCCGGCTCGATCTCGACAAGGCACCCGGAATCGCGGAGACCATCGACTGGGTATCGGCCCTCGCCGCACTCGGTGTCACCGACCTCGTCCGGCCCGAAGCGGCGATGTCGCTCGCGGCACTGGCGAAGACCCCCGACGACGGCGACGCGCTGGGGGAGGCGCTGACCCGCTTCGTCTCCACCGAAGTGTAATGAGCGCCGGGCTGCTCCCCGGGGTCGATCACGCCGCCTTCACAGTCGCGTTGGTCGACCGGCTCAGGTCCGCCGGGATCGTGGTCCCGGCGGACGGAGCGGCGACCTTCACGCGCGGCCTGCGTGCGTGTCCGCCGACCACCCGGACTCGGTTGTACTGGACCGCGCGGCTCACCCTCGTCGACCGGTACGAGAGCCTGTCCACCTTCGATACGGTCTTCGACCGGGTGTTCGGCGAGGCGCCAGTTCCGCTCGACCCGCACGCCCGTCGCACGGGACCCGAGGACGAAGGCGCGCCGGGGGCGTCGACACCGGACGGACCCCGCCGGCCCAGCGGGGTTCCCCCTTCCGGACACGACGTTCCATGGGTCACCAGGACGATCGTCGAGTCCGCAGAGGGGGAGCGGGCGCCCGGTCGCCCGGGGCGCGAGGTGGCGAGCGCACTGGCCGAGATCGCCGATCAGCGGTTCGACGACCTCGACCCGGCGCAACTCGCACTCCTCGAGGCATGGATCGAGGCGGCCGGAGCGCGCTGGGCGACTCGCCGCACCCGCCGCCGGGTCGAAGGCCGTACCGGACGCGTCGACATCCGCGCGAGCATCGCCGCCTCCCGCGGCACCGGGTTCGAGCCGCTCCGCCTGATCCGCACGCGACCGGGTCGACGCCGGCGGCAGATCGTCGTGTTCTGCGATGTCAGCCGTTCCATGCGTCCCCACATCGGGGTGTATCTGCATCTCGTCCGTGCGCTCGCGCACACCGGAACGGCCGAGGTCTTCGTGTTCTCCACCACAGCTGCGCGTCTGACACCCGTGCTCCGGCACCGGTCGGTCGACCAGGCGATCGACGTCGCCAACGAGCGGGTGCGGACGCGGTTCGGAGGCACCCGCATCGCCGGTTCCCTCGCCGAGGTGGTCGCCTCGCGTCACGGACACCTGATGCGCGGAGCGATCGTCGTCGTCGCGTCCGACGGTTGGGACAGCGACGATCCCACCGACCTCGCCCACGTCCTGGCCAGGATCCGGCGTCGCGCGCACCGGCTGGTGTGGCTCAACCCCCGGGCGGGGCAGTCCGGCTTCACGCCCTCGACCGGGCCGATGTCCGCCGCGCTTCCGCACTGCGACGCGATGGTGGCGGCCGACACACTCGTGGCCCTGCAGCACGCCGTCGACGTCGTCACGTCCACCGGTACGGGGGACGGGGGACTCCGACGGCGTGTCGTAGGTCATGGCGTGGACGTCCTACCCTGGTAGCCATGGCAACATCCGAGCTCGCGTCTCCCGCGCAGCTTCCGGCGCCCGCCCCCATGAGGGGAAACCCGCCGGCACTGCTGATTCTCTTCGGCCTCCTCGCAGCGATCGTCGCGGCGTTCGCGGTCGGACTGTCCGCTGCCCAGGCTCTGGTGTTGCTCGGTATCCCCGACCCCGGTTCGCTCACGACCTACGGGCTTCCCGCGGTGCGCGCGATCTCCGAGATCGCGACGGTCATCACGATCGGGTCGCTGTTCTTCGCCGCCTTCCTCGTACCCCCGCAGCGGAGCGGGGTACTCGACGTCGGCGGCTATCGCGCCGTGCGGACGGCAGGTGTCGCCGCAACGGTATGGGCGGTCACCGCCGCGCTGATGGTGCCGCTGACCCTGTCCGACACTTCCGGCAGTCCGCTGAGCGAGGCCATCCGTCCGGAAAACCTGTTCTCGGCACTCGGACAGGTGGAGGTCGCGCTGGCCTGGGCCTGGACGACCGTGCTCGCGCTGATCACCGCGCTGCTGGCCCGGCTCGCGGTGCGCTGGTCGTGGACGCCGTATCTGTTGCTGCTGTCGTTCGTCGCCCTCATGCCGATCGCCCTGACCGGGCACTCCTCGTCGGGCGGTTCGCACGACATGGCGACCAACAGCCTCGTGCTGCACCTCGGCGCGGCGTCCGTCTGGGCCGGCGGGTTGTTCGCGCTGCTCGCCCATTCGATGCGGGGCGGGGAGCACACCGATGTCGCCGCCCGGCGGTTCTCCTTCGTCGCCGGACTCGCGTTCGTGGTGATGGCTGTCAGCGGCGTGATCAACGCTGCGGTCCGCATGTCGTTCGACGACCTGACGACCACCACCTACGGCAGGCTGCTGCTCGCGAAGACCGTCGCGCTGGTCCTGCTCGGCATCTTCGGCTGGGCCCAGCGACGCCGGGCGCTGCCGGCCCTCGAGGCCGACCCCACCAGCCGGTCCGCTCTCGTGCGGTTCACCGTCGCCGAGGCGTTCGTCCTCGCCGCCACGATCGGCCTGGCCGTGGGACTCGGTCGCACGCCTCCGCCGCCCCCGCCTTCGGTGCCGACGATCCAGGAGGTCGAGCTCGGATACCAGCTCGACGTACCCCCGTCCTTCGTGAGCCTGTTCTTCGGGCAATGGCGATTCGACCTCATCTTCGGCACTGCCGCACTCGTACTCGCCGCCGCCTACGCCGTCGGTCTGTGGACCCTGCGCAAGCGTGGTGACTCGTGGCCGCTCGGCCGGTCGATCGCCTGGTTCTCGGGCTGCTTCGTGCTGTTCGTCGCCACCAGTTCCGGCGTCGGCATGTACTCCCCGGCGATGTTCAGCGTGCACATGGGCGCGCACATGGCCCTGTCGATGCTCGCTCCCGTACTTCTGGCGCTCGGCGGGGCGATGACCCTCGCCCTGCGTGCGTTCAAGCCGGCCGGACGCAACGCCCCTCCCGGCCCGCGCGAATGGATCC
Source organism: Rhodococcus sp. Q1 (assembly GCF_004153645.1). NCBI lineage: Bacteria > Bacillati > Actinomycetota > Actinomycetes > Mycobacteriales > Nocardiaceae > Rhodococcus > Rhodococcus sp. Q1. The sequence goes on from NZ_SDMJ01000003.1 coordinate 28,690, forward strand.
TCGAGTTCCTCCACAGCCCGCTGTCGCGCTTCTTCACGCACCCGATCGTGGCATCGGTGATGTTCGTCGGCGGTTTCTACGCGTTGTATCTCGGAGGGATCTTCACCGCGTTCATCGACAGTCACACCGCCCACGTCCTGATGAACCTGCACTTCCTGCTGAGCGGCTACCTGTTCTACTGGGTGGTGATCGGCGTCGACCCGTCGCCACGCGACCTGCAGCCCGTGACGAAGCTGGCGATGGTCTTCGGCTCGCTCCCGTTCCACGCCTTCTTCGGTGTGACGCTCATGAGCATGGGCACGGTGATGGCCGAGAGCTACTACCGTGGCCTGGCCCTGCCGTGGAACTACGACCTGTTCTCCGATCAGAAGGTCGGCGGCAGCATCGCGTGGTCGGCCGGCGAGATTCCGCTCGTACTCGTGATGCTCGCGCTGCTCGTCCAGTGGTCGCGCACCGACCGGCGCACGGCCCGTCGCGTCGACCGGGCTGCGGAGCGCGACGACGACGCCGACCTCGCGGCACACAACGCGATGTTCGCCGAGCTGGCGCGCCGCGACCGCGAAGGCCGCTAGCCGCGCCGATCCGACACGCACATCCTGTCGCGCCGCGGCGAATCGGACGAATACGGACGCCGCGGCCGGACGGTCCGTATCGTCCTCGGCGTGACCCGTACCACGCACGTCCCCGCCCTGCTGCTCGCCGGTGCTCTGGCACTGCTGACGACCGTCGTGTCACCTCCCGCGGTGGGCGCGAACCCGGCGCCGGGAAAGGTTGTCGAGGTCGCCCCGCTCGACCCGGAATCGTCCCTGCCCGGGGCGTCCTCGGCTCGCGTCCTCGCCTACACCACGCAGTGGCGCGACGGCACCCCGACCACAGCGACCGGGGCACTGTTCGTCCCTCCCGGCACGCCGCCCGAGGGCGGGTGGCCCGTGGTCGCATGGGCCCACGGCACGGTCGGTCTCGACGATTCGTGCGCGCCGTCGCGGTTGCCGCGTACCCCGCGCGACACCACCTATCTCGACCACTGGCTCGGGCAGGGCTACGCCGTGGTGGCAGCCGACTATCCGGGCCTGGGCTCGGACGGACTGCACCGCTATCTGGACGGGCAGAGTGCCGCGAACAGCGTGATCGACATCGTGCGGGCGGGACGCGCCGTCGAGCCGGCGTTGTCCGACCGTTGGGTCGTGATCGGGCAGTCGCAGGGTGGGCACGCGGGTCTGCACACCGCGCACGCGGCGACCACCCGCGCGCCCGAACTGGACTTCCGCGGGACGCTCACGACGGGCGCGCCGTCCAACCTCGAGTACGCGTTCCCGCTCGGATTCCCGGGCTTCCCCGATCTCGGTCTCGACGGGCTCACGGCGTTCGCCGCCTACATCTTCGCGGGTCTGCGCGACGCCGATCCTTCCCTGGACGTCGACGGATACCTCACTCCCCTCGGTCGCGAGGTGGTCGACGCCGCCGAGCGACTCTGTTACGACGAGCTGATGGACCGCTACGGCGAGGTCGGCATCGGTGAGGTCCTCGCCCGTCCGCTGAGCGACGACCGGTTCCGCGCCGCCTTCACCGACTATGTCGCGGTGCCGACCCGTGGTTACGACCGGCCACTGTTCCTCGCGCAGGGTCTGCGCGATACGACGGTGCCCGCGCCGCTCGCGTTCGAACTGATCGGGAACCTGTGGGCCGGGGGCGCGAACGCGCAGTTCCGGACGTATCCGACAGGGCATTCCGAGACGATGTTCGCGTCGCTGCCCGACACCACCGGGTTCGTCGCCGACCTGCTGCGGCGCTGACGCCGGCGCGGCCCGGGCATCCCGTGGTCGCACGATGTGGGTAATCGACCGTCGCCCGATACGCTGGTGGTCATGGCGGAGTTCATTTACACGATGAAGAAGGTGCGCAAGGCGCACGGTGACAAGGTCATCCTCGATGACGTCACCATGAGCTTCTACCACGGCGCGAAGATCGGCGTCGTCGGACCCAACGGCGCGGGCAAGTCGTCGATTCTCAAGATCATGGCCGGGCTCGATCAGCCCAGCAACGGTGAGTCCTTCCTCGATCCGGAGGCCACCGTCGGCATCCTCCTGCAGGAGCCGCCCCTCAACGAGGAGAAGACGGTCAAGGAGAACGTCGAGGAGGGTCTCGGCGAGATCAAGGTCAAGCTCGATCGGTTCAACGAGATCGCCGAGCTCATGGCCACCGATTACTCCGACGAGCTGATGGAGGAGATGGGCAAGCTCCAGGAGGAGCTCGATCATGCCAACGCATGGGATCTCGACTCGCAGCTCGAGCAGGCCATGGATGCGCTGCGCTGCCCTCCGCCGGACGAGCCCGTCACCCATCTCTCCGGTGGTGAGCGTCGCCGTGTCGCGCTGTGCAAGCTGCTGCTGAGCAAGCCCGACCTGCTGCTCCTCGACGAGCCCACCAACCACCTCGACGCCGAGTCGGTGCTGTGGCTCGAGCAGTTCCTCGCGTCCTACCCGGGCGCCGTGCTGGCCGTCACCCACGACCGGTACTTCCTCGATCACGTCGCGCAGTGGATCTGCGAGGTCGACCGCGGCAAGCTGCACCCCTACGAGGGCAACTACTCCACCTACCTGGAGAAGAAGGCCGAGCGCCTCGAGGTGCAGGGCAAGAAGGATCAGAAGCTGCAGAAGCGGCTCCGCGAAGAGCTCGAGTGGGTCCGCTCCGGTGCCAAGGCTCGGCAGACGAAGAACAAGGCGCGTCTGGCCCGCTACGAGGAGATGGCCGCGGAGGCCGAGAAGCACCGCAAGCTCGACTTCGAGGAGATCCAGATCCCGACGCCGCCGCGTCTGGGCAACGTCGTCGTCGAGGTGGAGCACCTCGACAAGGGCTTCGACGGCCGCGTCCTGATCAAGGACCTGTCGTTCACGCTGCCGCGCAACGGCATCGTCGGTGTCATCGGCCCCAACGGTGTCGGTAAGACCACGCTGTTCAAGACGATCGTCGGGCTCGAGGAGCCGGACAGCGGCACCGTCAAGGTGGGCGACACGGTCAAGCTCAGCTACGTCGACCAGAACCGCGCGAACATCGATCCGAAGAAGACGGTCTTCGAGGTGGTCTCCGACGGTCTCGACTTCATCGAGGTCGGGCAGAACGAGATGCCCTCGCGCGCCTATGTGAGCGCGTTCGGTTTCAAGGGTCCCGACCAGCAGAAGCCGGCCGGTGTGCTCTCCGGTGGTGAGCGCAACCGCCTCAACCTGGCGCTCACGCTCAAGGAGGGCGGCAACCTGATCCTCCTCGACGAGCCGACCAACGACCTCGACGTCGAGACCCTGTCGTCGCTCGAGAACGCGCTGCAGCAGTTCCCGGGCTGCGCCGTCGTGATCTCCCACGACCGCTGGTTCCTCGACCGCACCTGTACCCACATCCTGGCGTGGGAGGGCAACGTCGCAGAGGGCCAGTGGTTCTGGTTCGAGGGCAACTTCGAGGCCTACGAGGCGAACAAGGTCGAGCGCCTCGGTGCGGACGCCGCACGTCCGCACCGTGTCACGCACCGGAAGCTCACGCGTGACTGAGTCGAACGGTCACCGGCCCTACCGGTGCCCGATCGAGGTGCGCTGGGGCGACTCCGACCGGCTGGGGCATGTCAACAACGCCAAGGTCGTCGAGTACCTGCAGGAGGGACGCATCAAGTTCTTCCTGAGCGAGCTGCCGTCGCGCGACGCGGTTGTCGTCCGGAAGATGGACGTCGAGTTCCTGCGGACGCTCAAGGACTCGTCGGCGCCGATCGAGGTCGAGACCGCGGTGCTGCGTCTCGGCACCAGTTCGTTCACGGTGCGCCAGACGATCCTCGACAGGGAGGGCGTGGTGTGCGCCGTCGCCGACACCGTGCTCGTCGGCTTCGATCCCGCGACCGACACGTCCCGGCCGTTGAGCGACGAGGTCCGGGCGGTGCTCGACCGGCACCGTATCGCCGCTACCGTCTGACCCAGCGGTCCTCCGCTGCTGTCCGGCCCGCCGGTTCCGGCACCCCGACTGCGCGCCGCGGATAGGCTCGATCACGAGTCCGTCCGCGGCGCGCGGTGTATCCGCCCGACAGAGCAGGAGGGGTGTCGATGGCCGATCCGGCTGTGGCGCAGAAAAGTTCGACGGGTGGCGACGTCTCTCCCGAAGTCGTCCTCGAGCGGATCTACGAGCGCTCCGGAGAGTTCGCGACCGACCCCGGCGCAGCCGCGCTCGAGCACGTACACCTCGGTCGTCACCGTGAGGAGGACACTGCGGTCGTCGGCGTGCGCCGCACCGACACCCTCGGTGTCGCCGTGCAGATCGTCACCGACGACATGCCGCTGCTCGTCGAGTCGGTGCTGGCGCTGCTCTCACGGCTCGGTGTCTCGGTGGGGGCCGTCATCCACCCCGTCCTGGCGGCGCGACGAAACGCGGAGGGTGACCTCGAGCGCCTGGCCGACGAAGGGGGCGGTGCCTCCGGCGGATCCCCCGAATCGTGGATGCACATCCAGCTGCGCGGACCCGTCGACGACGAGGCGGTCGACGAGATCGAGCACGGACTGCGGCGTGTGCTGTCCGACGTACGCCAGGTGGCCTCGGACTCGGACGCGATGCACGCCCTGCAGCGCGACATCGCGGACGCGTTCGACGTCCTGGCCGCCCATCCGCCCACGCAGTACACGGCCGACGAACTCGCCGAGACCGCCGCACTGCTGCGATGGTTGAGCGGCGGAAATTTCACCATCCTCGGCTACCGGCGCTACGACTTCGTCCCCGACGGCGGCGGGGGGAAGGTCCGCGCCGCACCCGTGTCCGGCAGCGGTAGGGGAGTGCTGCGCACCGATGCGGCGGTGGGGGACCCGCTCGACCTGCCCGGTGAGGTCGGCACGGGCCGGCGCCCGCTGCTCGTCCTCACCCAGGGGGCACTTCCCGCCACCGTGCACCGGTCCGTCTATCCGTACTTCGTCGGCGTCGCCCGGCTCGACGCCGACGGCGCGCTGGTCGGGGAGGATCGTTTCCTCGGCGTCCTCACGGTGACGGCCCTGCACGAGAACATCCTCGACATCCCCGTCGTGTCACGCCGGGTGCGTGAGGTCGTCGCGCGGGCGCGGGTCGACCTGTCGTCCTACAGCGGTCAGGCGATGCTCGAGATCATGCAGACCGTGCCGCGCGCGGAACTGTTCTCCATGGATACCGACACCCTCTACGAGACCGTCAGCGCCGTGGTCGACATCCGCCGGCAGGTGCGGTTGTTCGTCCGCGTCGACACCTACGGACGATACATCTCGTGCCTGGTCTACCTGCCGCGCGACCGCTACACGACGAAGGTGCGCATCGCGATCCAGGACATCCTGCTGCGCGAGTTCGGGGGTGGCGTGCTCGACTACACCGCCCGTGTCTCCGAACGTGACCTGGCGTTGCTGCACGTGACGATCCGGTTCTCCGGCCGCGCGCGACGCGAGGTGGACACTTCGGAGGACAACCGTCTGCGCATCCAGGCGATGCTCGCGGAGGTGACCCGCAACTGGGCCGACCGTCTCGGGGAAGCAGCCGCGGTCACGGGTGATCTCGATCCGGTGCTGGTGCAGCGGTATGCCGAGGTCGTACCCGAGGCGTACAAGGAGGACTTCGACTCCGAACGCGCTCTGTTCGATCTGATGCGTCTCGAAGCGCTCGACTCCGGTGATCTCGACACGCATCTGTACCGGCCCGGATCCGGCGATCCGCTGTCGTTGCGCTTCACCCTGTATGTGGCGGACGAGACCGTCACCCTCGGCCGGATCCTGCCGGTGTTGCAGAGTCTCGGCGTCGAGGTCGTCGACGAGCGACCGTACCGTTTGCCGCGATCGGACGGGATCGACTGCTGGATCTACGATTTCGGACTCTGCCTGCCCGAGGACATCGAGCCCGAGGTTGTCGAGGCCGACCCGACTTTGGCGGGGCGCCTGACCGAGACCTTCACCGTGGCATGGCGGGGTGCGGTCGAGACCGACCGCTTCAACCAGCTCGTGCTGCGCGCCGGGCTCACCTGGAAACAGGTCGTGCTGCTACGGGCGTACGCGAAATACCTGCGCCAGACCGAATTCCCGTACAGCCAGTACAACATCGAAGGCGTCCTGCTCGGTGCCCCGCACACCGCGACACTGCTTGCCGGACTGTTCGAGGCCCGCTTCGATCCGGACAGCGCATCCGCCGAACGCGAACGTGAGATCGTCGACGAACTCACCGCGACGATCGCCGAGGTCACCGCGCTGGCCACCGACCGGATCCTCCGGGGATTGTTCTCCCTGATCCGTGCCACGCTCCGCACCAACTTCCATGTGACCGGCGGAATCGGGAACGAACACCCGGACGGTCGCGCGTTGTCGCTCAAGTTCGATCCGCGGCGCATCGCCGAACTACCCCAACCACGACCGGCTTTCGAGGTGTTCGTCTACGCCCCGGACGTCGAGGGTGTCCATATGCGGTTCGGTCCCGTTGCCCGTGGTGGTCTGCGCTGGTCCGACCGCCGCGAGGACTTCCGCACCGAGGTGCTCGGTCTGGTCAAGGCGCAGGCCGTGAAGAACGCGGTGATCGTGCCGGTGGGAGCGAAGGGCGGGTTCGTCGTCAAGCACGCTCCGCGTCCGACCGGCGACGCCGAGGCCGACCGTCGCGCGGTCCGGGAGCGCGGCGAACGGTGCTATCGGTGCTTCATCGCCGGTCTGCTCGACATCACCGACAACCTCGACGCGGCTCGCAACGAAGCGGTCCCGCCGCCGCGGGTCGTGCGCCACGACGAGGACGACCCGTATCTCGTGGTGGCCGCAGACAAGGGCACGGCATCGTTCTCCGACATCGCCAATTCCGTTGCGGCGGAATACGGCTACTGGCTCGGCGACGCCTTCGCCTCCGGTGGTTCCGCCGGTTACGACCACAAGGAGATGGGCATCACCGCACGCGGTGCGTGGGAGAGCGTCCGGCGCCACTTCCGCGAACTCGGATCCGACCCGCAGACCGACGATGTCACCGTGGTCGGCATCGGTGACATGAGCGGCGACGTCTTCGGCAACGGCATGCTGCTCAGCCGGCACATCAGGCTCGTCGCGGCGTTCGACCACCGTCACATCTTCCTCGACCCCGATCCCGACCCGCAGCGGTCGTTCGACGAGCGTCGCCGGCTGTTCGCACTGCCCCGGTCGTCGTGGAGGGACTACTCGGAAGAGCTCATCTCGGCAGGAGGCGGGGTGTGGGATCGGACGGCCAAGTCCGTGCCCGTCGGCCCCGAGGCGCGCGCGGTACTCGACCTTCCCGACGACATCACCGAACTCTCACCGCCCGAACTGATCCGCGCGATCCTGCGCGCGCCGGTCGATCTCCTGTGGAACGGCGGCGTCGGCACCTATGTGAAGGCGTCGACGGAAACCCACGCTGAAGTGGGAGACAAGAGCAACGACGGCGTGCGTGTCGACGGCCGCGACCTGCGCGCCCGGGCCGTGAGCGAAGGGGGCAATCTCGGTGTCACACAACGCGGCCGAATCGAGTTCGCCCGCACCGGCGGCAAGATCAACACCGATGCGATCGACAACTCGGCCGGTGTCGACAGTTCCGACCACGAGGTCAACATCAAGATCCTGCTCGACGGCATGGTCACCACCGGTGAGCTCGCGGCGGAGGACCGCAATCCGCTGCTCGCGTCGATGACCGACGACGTCGCCGATCTCGTTCTCGCCGACAATATCTCGCAGAACGCCGTGCTCGGACTGGAACGGGCCGCCGCACCGTCCCTGCTGGGGGTGCATCGCAGGTTGCTCGCGGCTCTCGAACTGGATCGGGGACTCGACCGCGACCTCGAGGCGCTGCCCGACGAGGCCGAGTTCGACCGCCGCGCAGCCGCAGGGGAGGGATTGACCTCGCCGGAGCTGTCGCAGCTCCTCGCTCATGTCAAACTCGCCCTGGTCGACGACCTGCTCGCCACGGATCTGCCCGACAGCGAGACCTTCGCGGCGATCCTGCACGACTACTTCCCGCCGGCTCTGCGTGAGCGGTTCCGCACCGGGATCCGGGCGCATCCGCTGCGCTGGCAGATCGTCGCGACGCTGCTGGCGAACACCACCGTCGACAACGGTGGCCCCACCTACGTCTACCGACTCGCCGAGGAGGCCGGGGCGACGGCGACCGACGCCATCCGCGCCTACGCCGCCGTCACCACCGTCTTCGGGTTGCCGGGGCTGTGGGACGAGATCCGCGCCGCCGGGCTGCCCGTCGACATCGAGGACGATCTGCTGCTCGAATCCCGCCGCGTGCTCGACCGGGCGTCGCGTCGCCTGCTCGCCACGCGGCCGCAACCCCTCGCCGTCGGTGCCGAGATCAGCCGGTACCGCGACGCCTTCGCCCGCCTCGCTCCGCGCGTCGGGAAATGGATGCGCGGGCACCACGCCGAGGACTTCGAGCGCCGCACCCGTCCCCTCCTCGAACGGGGCGCTCCGCAGGAGCTGACGGGCGTCGTCTTCCGGCTCCTCGACCAGTTCCCGTTGCTCGATGTCATCGACATCGCCGACATCGAACAACGAGACGAGGCGGAGGTCGCCGACCTCTACTACGCCCTCGACGCGCATCTCGGCGTCGACCGCCTGCTCACGGCGGTCTCCGGCCTCGAACGGGGCGACCGCTGGCATTCGCTGGCACGACTCGCGCTGCGCGACGACCTGTACGGCTCGCTGCGTTCACTCGTTCTCGATGTGCTGGCCGGCGCCGAACCCGGCGAATCGACCGAGGAGATGATCGAGGACTGGGAGTCGTCCAACGGATCCAAACTCGTGCGTGCGAGGGCGGCGCTCGACGAGATCTTCGCGTCTGGAAGTCTGGACCTCGCCACCCTGTCGGTGGCGGCACGACAGATCAGGGGCATGGTGCGCACGGGCGCATCCGATCGGAGGTAACGAGTGAGCGGTGCGGGCGAACAGTTCGGTTTCCACACCGAGGTGATGGTGCGGTGGTCCGACATGGACGTCTTCCAGCACATCAACCACGCGCGGATGGTCACCCTCCTCGAAGAAGCGCGGATCCCGTGGTTGTTCGCCGACGGCCGCCCCACCCGGGACCTGCGCGAGGGGGCCGTCATCGCCGATCTCCACGTCCGCTACCGAGGGCAGTTGCGTCACGACGACGGTCCGCTCGACGTGTTGATGTGGACGGAGAAGGTACGCGCGGTCGACTTCACGATCGGTTACGAGGTGCGGCCGAGCGGTGCCCCGGTCGACTCGGCGCCGGCCGTGGTCGCGTCCACCCAGATCGCGGCGTTCGACATCGAGACCCAGCGCCTGCGCCGGCTCACCGACGCCGAGCGCGAGTTCCTGCGACAGTGGCGACGTGACTGACGAGGCCCGGCACGACGAGCGTCTCCTGAGGCTCGACGGCCCCGACGACAGCGTCGATCTCGCTGCATTCCTCGCGCGCGCCGCGCGTCTCGACGAGGCCGCCGTGGTGCGGTTGCGCCGCCGCAGCGACGGGCTGCTCGGCGTGTGGACCCGCACCGGGTTCGAGGTACTCGCGGGCCGCGTCGTCCGCGGAACCGTGGCGCCGGCCGACACCTGCGTCGCTGCCGAGTCGCTGCGGGCCGCGCTCCTCGCCGGCTCCGAACCCCGCACCGAGGTGGACCCGGGTTGGGCGATGGATTCCGCATGGCGCGGGGCACTGCCGCCGGACGACGGTTACGTCCACGTCGACGACGTGCCGGCGCGAGTCCTCGTCGAACTCGCGCAGCGCGGTGTCGCGCTCACCCGTGAGCACGGTGCGCAGGGACCCCCGGCGTCGTTGCTGGCCCAGGAAGTTCTCGAGGTGAGCGGCGCCGGAACGACGGTGGGCGTGCCGATGCGCATGGTGTTCGCGCTCGGTGCGATGGGTTTCGTGCCCGGTGCCGGTCGCGACACCGTCGACTCGGCCGGCATCGACCCTGCCGAGGTGGTCCGGGTCCGTGCGTCCGCCACATGGATGCGCCTCGACGCCCGCTACGGTTCGGTCTACCTGCGGCGCGGCGGCGGGCTCGGTCTGAGCGTCCTCTGAGGGTCGTCACACCAGCCAGACGGCGGTATCCGGTGGCAGTTCGCGTCCGGTGAGCGTCCGGCTCGCGAGCAGCACCTCTCCGGGTGGCAGTTCGACCGCGACGTCGCCGGCGTTGAGTACGCACGTCAGGCCGCCGGGGCGACGGAACGCCAGGAACCCCGCCGGGCTTCCGTACCAGGCGACCTCGTTGCCGTCGAATTCCGTTCGCTCCTTGCGGATCTCGATCGCCCTGCGGTACAGCGAGAGCGTCGAGTCCACGTCCTCGAGTTGCGTCTCCACGGTCAGCGCCGACCATTCCGGAGGTTGCGGGAGCCACGCGGACTGCGCGGAGGTGAATCCGAACGGCGGCGTCCCACCCTCCCACGGCAGCGGCACGCGGCACCCGTCGCGTCCGCGTTCGGTGTGCCCGGATCGTTCCCACACCGGATCCTGCAGCACCTCGTCGGGCAGGTCGACGTTGGGCAGCCCCAGTTCGGCGCCGTTGTAGACGAACACCGCCCCAGGAAGAGCGAGGGCGACGAGGATCATCGCGCGTGCTCGTGCCGTCCCGAGCTCACCGTCTCCGTAGCGGGTGACCTCACGGTCCACGTCGTGGTTCGACAGGGTCCACGTCGGTGAGGCCTGCACCGACGTCACTGCGGCCAGGCCCTTCTCGACGGCACCGCGGATGGCGTCGGCGTCCCAGTCCGACAACGTCAGGTGGAAGTCGAAGGCGAGGTGGAGTTCGTCCGGTCGCAGGTACTCGGCGAACCGTTCGTGGTCGTCGACCCAGATCTCACCGATCGCCACCGCGCCCGGGTACTCGTCGAAGACCCGCCGGAGCCGGCGGTGGATGTCGTGGACCTCGGGATTGTTGAACCGCGGGTCGGCGGGGGAGTGCCCGAGCAGTTCGTTGGTCTCCCACCCGTCGTGATCGGGCAGGTCTGCCGGCTTCGCCATGCCGTGGGCGACGTCGATCCGGAAACCGTCCACGCCCCGGTCCAGCCAGAATCGCAGGGTCGTGCCGAGATCCTCGACGACCTCTTCGTCGTCCCAGTCGAGATCGGGCTGCCCGGGTGCGAACACGTGCAGATACCACTGACCCGGCGTGCCGTCGGGTTCGGTGATGCGGGTCCAGGCAGGGCCACCGAAGACGCTCGGCCAGTTGTTCGGTGGTGTGTTGCCGTCCGGACCCCGGCCGTCCCGGAAATGGAACCGTCGTCGTTCGCGGCTGCCCGGCCCTGCCTCGAGTGCTGCCCGGAACCACCGATGTTCGACGCTGACATGGTTCGGTACGAGGTCCATCACCACCCGGATCCCGCGTGCATGGGCGTCGGCGACCAGTGCCTCGAGATCGCCGAGATCCCCGAACAGCGGGTCGATGTCGCGGGGGTCGGACACGTCGTAGCCGTGATCGGCCATCGGCGAACGCATCACCGGGTTGAGCCAGATCGCGTCGATTCCGAGGAGTTCGAGATAACCCAGGCGGCTGCGTATACCCGCGAGATCGCCGATGCCGTCACCGTTCGCGTCGGCGAACGAGCGGGGATAGACCTGGTAGAAGACCGCGTTACGCCACCACGGCGCCGTCGGGTCGCCTCGTCCGGAGGTCGGTGCTGCGTGGTGGGCCACGGGACTCATCGTGTCAGACGACAGGGCGAAAGGCAGGGCGAACAGTGCCCGCGGCCGTTCCGCCGGGACCGGGCCGCATGATAGGACGAACGGCATGAATACGACATCGATCGTCGCGGTCCGGCTGGACGACGTGGAGTTGCGCGACGACCCGATCAACCCTGCGTGGATCCACGAGGGCGCCCCGGTGGCGCGCAGCGGTCAGTGGGCGACCAGCGCCGACCGCACCACCACTACACATGTGTGGGACTGCACCGCGGGTCGCTTCGACTGGCATTTCGGCGTCGACGAGATCGTCCACATCGTGGAGGGCTCGGTGATCGTCTCGTCCGCCGACTCCGAACCCCGCACGCTGCGGGCCGGGGACGCCGCGCTCTTCCGTGCGGGGACCACCGCGCTGTGGGAGGTCCCCGAGTACGTGCGCAAGCACGCCGTCCTGCGTCGCCACCTGTCGCCCGTGGCGCGGTTCACCCAGAAGGTGGAGGACCGCCTGCGCCGGACGCTGGGCCGCTGATCTCTAGACAGGCGAGTTCATCATCGAGTCGGCGGCCATGTTCATGTAGTCGACGAGCTGTCGACGATGTTCGTCGTCGAGTGTCGTCTCCTCTATCGACGCGATCGCGGTGTGCATGCATCGCAACCAGGCGTCGCGCTCGAGCGGCCCGATCCGGAACGGGTGGTGGCGCATGCGCAGCCGCGGGTGCCCTCGTTCCTCGGAGTAGGTGCGCGGGCCGCCCCAGTACTGCTCCAGGAACATCCGCATGCGCCGCTCGGCCGGACCGAGATCCTCCTCGGGGTACAGGGGCCGGACGATCTCGTCCCGTGCCACCTCTTCGTAGAACCGCGCCGTGATCCGACGGAACGTCTCGGCGCCACCGACCGCGTCGTAGAAGGTCTGCTCGTCACTCATCTGTATTCGTTCACCGTCCCTCTCGACCGTCCATTGTGCCCGCTCGCGACACCACCCCGTCCGACGAGCCGGGCCCGCCGGGAGCGACACCGGATGTTCACCGACCCGACCTGGACCGGTCCACTGATTCCGGGTGCGATTCGGGAGCATCCGTGGTCCACTGTTCCCAGTCTTTTCGGAGGTCGTATGAAGCACAGCAGCAGCTCGCATCGACAACTCCCGCCCGCGGACGCCCCTGCAGGGGTGCCGGGGGCCACCACACTGCGCGTGGTGCACGACAGCACCGCGACGGTACCCGACTGGTTGAAACGTCGAGTGTTGCTGCTCAACGCCACCTACGAGCCGCTCACCGCCCTGCCCGCCCGCAGGGCCGTGGTCCTGATGGCCGGGGGCAAGGCCGATACCGTGCACGACGATCCGCTCGCCCCGCTCGTGCGGTCGGCCGAATGGTCGCTGCAACTGCCGTCCGTGATCCGTCTGCGCAGCTACGTGCGCGTTCCGTATCACGCGCGGGTGCCGCTCACCCGGGCCGCGCTCATGCACCGCGACCGGAACCGGTGTGCCTACTGCGGGGGCAAGGCCGAGACGATCGATCACGTCGTGCCGCGCAGCCGCGGCGGCGAGCACACCTGGGAGAACTGCGTCGCATGCTGCGCGCCGTGCAACCACCGCAAGGCCGACAAGCTGCTCACCGAACTCGGATGGGACCTGCGGGTGGTGCCGAACCCGCCGAAGGGCCGGCACTGGCGCCTGCTCGCCACCCTGCCCGAGTTGCACCCCACCTGGCTGCCCTATCTGGGGGAGGGTGCGGCCTGATCGGGGTCGTTCTCCGGGGCGTATGAGGCCTTTCGGGCTCGGCTGGGCTAACGTTTGGCTGTGAGCATTCTCGAGACAACCCTGATCTTCGTCGGCATCCCGCTGCTGATCGTCTTGGTCTTCGGTGGGCTGTCCTTCGTCATGAGCAAGTACCCGGGCTCCACGCCGTCGGACGACCCGTACACGCTCGACCGGAAATGGGAGCACGAGCCGCTCCTGTGGACCGCGACCGACGAATCGACCCATCCCTGGAAATACCCGCATCATGGTCACGGTCATGCCGCTCTGACCTCGGCGGAGCTGATCGGAGGTACCGCAAGTGGCAAGTGGTGACGTGATCCGGCGTCCGGCCGTCGCGCCGGAGAACCTGCCGCACGGTGCGGCACTCACCGCGAGCGGACGCATCTCCGCGGTGCGCGGTCTCGGCCAGGCATTCACGGGTGCGCCGTTCAAGGACCGCGACCTCATCATCCTCGACGACACGCTCACGCACGCCGTGCGGATCACCCATGTGCGCTTCACCGTGTACATCGGCGACGACGTGAATCCGGCCGCGGCGACCGACGCCCTGCTGCCGACGACGCCGGACGCCGACAACTCGGTGCTCATCGCCGTCTTCCCGAACCAGCGGAGCATCGAGGTCCGCTCGGGCCGCACCGCCGCCGACCGCGCCACCGATCGTGTGCTGCAGCTCGGCATCACCGCGGCCGTGTCGTCCTTCGGTCAAGGGAATCTGCTCGACGGCATCACCAGCGCCGTCCGCGTCATCGCGAACGCCATGGTCGCTCCCTGATCCGGAGCCCACGACCATCTATGGCCCGCTGCCGCTCCGTGACGGAGAGGCAGCGGGCCACAGTCGTTCGGTGAGGTCGGTGCGTCAGGACGCGTCGAACGCGCGCGCCTTCAACGAGCGCACGACCCCGGCACGACCCTCGACGACGAGCCGGCGCAGGGCCGGCGGATGGTCGCCGGCGAGGAACTCGTCTGCCGCCGCCACCGATTGCTCACCGATCGACCACGACGGGTAGAGACCGATCACGACGGTCTGCGCAACCTCGCTCGAGCGGCGCTCCCACACCCCCGGCACCTCCGCGAAGTACCGTGCTACATACGGCTCGAGGAGTTCTCCTTGACCGGCGGGAGCGAAACCGCCGATCACGGCGCGTGCCGTGATGTTCGGGACGCTGTCGTCGTGCACGACCGTCTGCCACACCTGTTCCTTGACCGCCTCCTGCGGACGTGCCGCGCGGGCAGCCGCCGCCTGACGGGCACCCGCGGCCGTCGGGTCGCGTTCGGCCTCCGCGTCGATGAACGGCGACTCGACGCCCTCGGCGTCCACCTCACCCGCCGCGGCGAGCGCCTGGACGATCCGCCAGCGCAGATCGGTGTCGACCGTCAGCCCCGGCAGGCCGACCGTCGCCGGATCGGCGCCCAGCAGCTCCTCGAGCACCTCGGTGTGCCAGGGTGACAGGTACGCGGTGGTCAGCGCGTTGACGAACGCGAGCTGATGGTCGGAGCCGGCGTCGGACTCGCGGGCGAGCTCGAGCAGACGGTTGGCGAAGTCCGCCCGGCCCTGCTCCGCGGCCCAGGACGGATCGGCGTAGCTCTCCAGCGCGGTGTGCGCCTGCATGAGCAGACGCTGGACGACACCGACCTCGGTCTCGGCGGCGATACCGCGCTGCACGAGGGCGACGAAATCGCGCGCCTTCATCTCGGCCTGACGGGTCATCTCCCACGCCGCCGACCACACCAGGGTGCGCGGCAGCGACTCGGCGATGTCGCCGACCCGGTCGATGACGGTCGCGAGCGACTCCTCGTCGAGCCGCACCGAGCAGTACGTCAGGTCGTCGTCGTTGACGAGGACGAACGCGCCGCGCGGCACGCCCACCAGATCGGGGACCTCGGTGCGCTCGGCGGCGTCGACGTCGATCTCCACGCGGTGCGTGCGGACGAGCGTGCCGGAGCCGTCTTCGTCGTACACACCGATCGCGAGGCGGTGCACGCGGAACTCACCGGCGCCGGGCTGGGCACCTTCCTGCACCACCGCGAAACGCGTGAAGCGTCCCTGGTCGTCGACCTCGAAGTCCGGTCGCAGGATGTTCAGGCCGGTGGTCTTGAGCCACTGGGCGCCCCAGTCCGACAGGTCGCGGCCGGAGGACTTCTCGAGCGCGGCGAGCAGGTCGTCGAAAGTGGCGTTGCCGTAGGCGTGATCGCGGAAGTACTCGCGCAGACCCGCGAGGAAGGGCTCCTGCCCGACATAGGCGACGAGCTGCTTGAGCACCGACGCGCCCTTGGCGTAGGTGATGCCGTCGAAATTGACCTCCACCGCGGCGAGGTCGGGGATGTCGGCGGCGATCGGGTGGGTGGACGGCAGCTGGTCCTGCCGGTACGCCCACGATTTCTCCACGTTCGCGAAAGTCGTCCACGCGTTGGTGTACTCGGTGTCCGAGGCCTGGCACAGCACCGACGCGAACGTCGCGAACGACTCGTTGAGCCACAGGTCGTCCCACCAGCGCATGGTGACGAGGTCGCCGAACCACATGTGTGCCATCTCGTGCAGGACGGTCTCGGCGCGCCGCTCGTAGGAGTAGCGGGTGACCTTGGACCGGAAGACGTAGTCCTCCAGGAAGGTCACCGCACCGGCGTTCTCCATCGCTCCGGCGTTGAACTCGGGCACGAACAACTGGTCGTACTTGCCGAAGGCGTAAGGGATCCCGAAGTTGGCGTGGTAGAAGCCGAATCCCTGCTTGGTCTCGGTGAACAACCGGTCGGCGTCCATGTACTCCGCGAGCGACGCGCGGCAGAAGATGCGCAGCGGGATGGTGCCGTGCTCGTCGGTGTACTCGTCGGACCACACCGCGTACGGACCGGCGATCAGCGCGACGAGGTAGGTGCTCATACGCGGGGTGGTGCGGAAGATGTGGAGACCCGGCTGCGCGGCCGCCGTCTGCACGGTGTCGGCATTGGAGATCACGGCCCAGTCCTGCGCCGCGGTGACCCTCAGATCGAAGGTGGCCTTGAGGTCGGGCTGATCGAAGCACGCGAACATCCGCTTGGCGTCGGCCGTTTCGAACTGCGAGTACAGGTACACAGCGTCGTCGGTGGGGTCGACGAACCGGTGCAGGCCTTCGCCGGTGTTCGTGTACAGGCAGTCGGCGTCGACGACGAGTTCGTTGTGGGCGGCGAGCCCGGTGAGGGTGATGCCGCTCTCCTCGGAGTATCCGGACACGTCCACGGGTTCGCCGTTGAGCGTCGCCGAGTGCACCGTCTTCGCGATGAGGTCGATGAACGTCGAGGCACCCTCGGTGGCGTCGAAGCGGACGGTGGTCACCGACCGGAACGTCGTGGTGCCCGGCCCGCCGGCACCGTCGGTGAGGTCCAGTTCGATGCTGTAGTTGTCGACGGACAGGATCGCGGCCCGTTCGGCGGCCTGCTCGCGGGTCAGATTCGGTGGTGCCACGGGAGAACTCCTTCTCACGACGGAATGTCGGTCGGCGTCCATCCCATCATGATCGGCGGACCCTCACGGAGCGACGTCGGACAACGGCACCGTGGTGTCCGCCAGACGGTCGGCGTCGACGGGCCGGCCGGAGGTGATGAGAGCGCGGATGTCGTCGCCGGCATCCCAGATGTTCACGTTCATCCCCGCCCGCACCCGATGCTCGTCGTCGAGCCAGAACGCGAGGAATTGCAGTCCGGTGACGTCGCCGCGGGTGACCACTCGCGCATCGGGCGGAGCGAGCCCGACATATTCCATGCCGAGGTCGTACTGGTCGGTGAAGAAGTAAGGGAGCCGGTCGTAGGCTGCCTCGCGTCCGAGCATCGTCGCGGCCGCGACAGCCGGCTGGTTCAGGGCGTTCGCCCAGTGTTCGACCCGCACCCGGCTGCGAAGGAGCGGATGGTCCACCGACGCGATGTCGCCGACCGCCACGATGTCCGGATCGCTCGTGCGCAGCGACGCGTCGACGAGCACACCGTCGTCGACCGCGAGCCCGGCGTCGCGGGCGAGGTCGATGTTCGGTTGCGCCCCGACGGCGACGAGCACGGCGTCGGCGGGCACCACACTGCCGTCGCCGAACCGGATTCCGCTCGCGCGCCCGTCGTACGCGACGATCTCGCGCACCGAGGTGCTCGTGCGCAGATCGACGCCGTGTGCGCGGTGCAGGTCGGCGAAGACCGCTCCCATCTCCTCACCGAGTGCCCCGAGCAGCGGCTGCTTCGCGGACTCCGCGACCACCACGCCCGCACCACGGCCGCGGGCGTTCGCGGCGATCTCCATGCCGATCCATCCGGCCCCGATGACGGCCAGCCATCCCGCGTGGTCGGTCTCACCGTGGATCGCGGCGAGCAACGCATCGGAATCCTCGACGGTGCGCATGACGTACACGCGCTCGGCGTCGGCGCCGGGAATCGGGACCGTGCGGGGCGTCGAGCCCGTTGCGAGAGCGAGCTTGTCGTAGCGCAGCGTCGATCCGTCGGGCAGCGTCACGGTGTGGGCGGCCGGATCGATCGCGGTGACCTTCGTGCCGAGCAACAGTTCGACACGGTGATCGCGGTACCAGTCGCCGTCGTGCACCGTGAAGTCGGCAAGCTGCTTGCGTCCGGCGAAGTAGTCCTTCGACAAGGGTGGTCGCTCGTAGGGCAGATGCTCCTCCGCGCCGATGAGCAGGATGCGCCCGGGACAGTCGCGGGCGCGCAGTTCCTCCGCCAGCCTGGCGCCGGCCAGACCCGCGCCGACGATCAGAAACGTTTCCTCACCCGACATCGTGGTGCCTCCACTGAGATGCGTGCCGGACCTGCTTCCCGGGTCCGACGTTACGGGTACGGCACACCTTCCGGCCCGGTTCGGGAAGAATCGGCGACGGAGCCGTGTTGTACACCTTCGGTAGTTGCCCGGCTCCGTACCGAACTCTTGTGAGGAGATCTCTTGAGCGATCCGACTGTCGCGTCCGCGACCGGCAAGGACACCGCCGACTTCTGGTTCGATCCGCTGTGCCCGTGGTGCTGGATCACCTCGCGCTGGATCCTCGAGGTCACGAAGGTGCGCGATATCGAGGCGCGTTTCCACGTGATGAGCCTGGCCGTGCTCAACGAGGGTCGCGACCTGCCCGACGACTACGCCGAGTTGATGACGAAGGCGTGGGGCCCGGTGCGCGTGGCGATCGCCGCAGCGCAGAAGTACGGCGACGACATCCTCTCCCCGCTGTACACCGCGATGGGCACCCGCATCCACAACGAGGGCAACAAGGACTTCGCGGACGTGATCGCCGCGTCGCTCGCCGAACTCGACCTCGATGCCTCGCTGGCCGAGGCCGCCGACAGTGACGCCTACGACGAGGCCCTGCGCACGAGCCACCACGCCGGCATGGACAAGGTGGGCCAGGACGTCGGTACCCCCACGATCCACGTCAACGGCATCGCCTTCTTCGGTCCCGTCCTGTCGAAGATCCCGCGCGGCGAAGAGGCCGGGAAGGTGTGGGACGGCGTGGTCGCCCTCGCGTCCTACCCGCACTTCTTCGAACTCAAGCGCAGCCGCGACGAGGAGCCCGACTTCTCCTGACCGGGTGTGGCCGTGGCGCTCGGTAGAGTGCCACGGCGTGTCGAACGAACATGTGGTCCGGCCGGCGACGGTGCGCGATATCGAGCAGGCGACGGCAACGCTCGGACGAGCGTTCCGCGACTATCCGTTCACCCGCTACACCGTCGACGGCCGCGACCACGAGGCCCGCGTCCGCGACCTGCAGGGGCTCTACCTCACCGAGATCGGCATGCGGTGCGGCAGGGTGTGGGTCTCCGACGACGTCGACGCGGTGGCAGTGTGGACGACGCCCCGTTCCACCGGGCTCGAGGAGGCGTTCGCCTCCGTCGCCGATCGGGTGACCGAACTGCGCGGCGATCGTGCCCGCGCCGCCGAACTCGCCGAGCAGGCCACCGCAGGACTGCAGCCGAGCGAACCCGTGTGGTTCCTGGCCACGGTAGGCGTCGATCCCGCCTCGCAGGGACGCGGCCTGGGACGGGCCGTCCTCGAACCCGGACTCCGCGCGGCCGAGGAACACGGGGCCGCGGCCTGCCTGGAGACCTCGTCGGAAGCGAACGTCGCCCTCTACGAACGTCTCGGCTTCGTCGTCACCGGTGTCGTCGAGCTGCCGGACGACGGCCCGAGGGTCTGGGCGATGCGCCGCTGACCCGGGGGCGGGGGACGCTACGCCCCGCCGAGAACAACGGGTTGGAGTACGCGCCGAGTCGGGTGCGGTACGAGGCCGGTTACGGCGCCGAGTTCCAGCACGAGTCGACGAGCTTCGGCCTCCGTGGCGCCCACCGGCGTGACACCCGGTGCGACGGCAGTGGGTGTGCAGGGATGTGTCGGGCTCTCGTTAGACTTCTGGCCATGCGCGTTTACCTGGGAGCCGACCATGCGGGCTTCGAACGGAAGAATGAGATCGTCGAGCACCTGAAGAAGAACGGCCACGAGCCGATCGACTGCGGTGCGTTCGAGTACGACGCTCTCGACGACTACCCGGCCTTCTGCATCGAGGCCGCACGGCGCACCGTCGCCGACGAAGGAAGCCTCGGCATCGTGCTCGGCGGCAGCGGTAACGGTGAGCAGATCGCCGCCAACAAGGTGCCGGGCGCCCGTTGCGCCCTGGCCTGGAGCGTCGACACCGCCAAGCTCGCGCGCGAGCACAACAACGCGCAGCTCATCGGCATCGGCGGCCGCATGCACACCCTCGAGGAGACCCTCGCGATCGTCGACGCATTCCTGTCGGCCGAGTGGTCGGACGAGGAGCGTCACCAGCGCCGCATCGACATCCTCGCCGAGTACGAGAAGACCGGCCGAGCACCGGCAGTGCCCGGCGCGCCTGCCTGATCCGTGCCCGAGGGACACATCCTGCACCGGCTCGCCCGGCTGCACCACGAGTGGTACTCGGGTGCGCCGGTGCGGGTGTCCAGTCCACAGGGGCGGTTCGCCGACGGCGCCGCAGCGGTGGACGGGCGCGTGCTGACCCACGCGGACGCGTGGGGGAAGCATCTCTTCCACCACTACGAGGGCGGTATCGCCGTCCACGTGCATCTCGGCATCTACGGGGAGTTCACCGACCGGGAGTTGCCGCTCGGCGAACCGGTCGGACAGGTGCGGATGCGGATGATCGGCGCACGCCACGGCAGCGACCTGCGCGGTCCGGCGGCGTGCGAGATACTCACCCCGGGCGAGGTCGAGGCGATCGAGGCGAGACTCGGCCCCGACCCGCTGCGTTCCGACGCCGATCCCGAACGGGCGTGGCGCCGGATCGGTAGGTCCCGCACCGCGATCGGGGCGTTGCTCATGAACCAGGCGGTGATCGCCGGGGTGGGCAACGTGTACCGGGCCGAAGTGCTGTTCCGCCACGGCATTCATCCCGAACGTCCGGGAGGCGAGTTGTCCCGCACCGAGTTCGATGCGATCTGGGAGGATCTCGTCGAGTTGATGAACGTCGGCGTGAAGCACGGGCGCATGCACGTCGTTCGACCCGAACACGACCACGGCGCACCGGCCTACGCCAGGAACAGGCCCCGGACGTACGTCTATCGGCGCGCCGGTGAACCCTGCCGTATCTGCGGGACGCCCGTGCTGCATTCGGTGATGCAGGCGCGGAACCTGTTCTGGTGCCCGGTCTGTCAGCCGCGCTGAATCAGGATCGGGATTCGTGGCCGGGCAGGGCCCGGCTCACTCAGAAGTCGAACCCGCCGAAATCGAATCCGCCGCCGTCTCCACCGCCGAACTCGCCCCCGCCGAGATCCTCACCGCCGCCGACGTCGTCGCCTCCTCCGTACTCGTCACCACCGCTGTAATCGGTGTCCGCCGACGGGTCGCCCGCACCGGATTCGAACGCCTGCGCGTCGTAGGGGACACCGGCCATCCCGGCGAACATCGAGGAGAAGAGCAGCATGGAGCCGACGCCCCACGCACCCGCGACGAGGGCCGGCTTCCACCACGGTTCCGAATACCAGCCCGCGGGAACGGGCCGCCCCGCGACGCGACCGCCCGGATAGTAGTTCGGCGTCACCGAGGACGGCGACGGCGATGCGGCGATCGTGCGGCCCTCGAAGTCGACGGTGCGCTTCTCGGTGACCTCACCCGCGGATTTCTGACCGTCGAGCGTCGGGATCTCCGGGCCCGGATCCATGCCCATCGCCAGGCGTGCCGCCCGGATGTAGTACAGACCTTCGAGGGCGGTCTGCTTCGCGAGGCGTGCCTGCATCGGTGTGTTCGCCTGCTCGATCTGGGAGCCGGCCGCGGTGAACCGTTCGGAGGCGTCCGCAAGTGCCTGACGCGAGGCGTCGTCGGTGCCGGTCAGATTGTAGATCTGGCCGCCGAGGCGCTCGATGGCCTGCCGCGCGTCGGCTCTGGCGTCGTCGAGGGTGTCGGTCCGGTGACGAGTGGTGCCCTTCTGGGCGCGGGAGACGAAGTAGACCACGGCGCCGACGGCGGCGACGATGAGCAGAAGTTCCACGGCCGATCCTTCCGGTCGGGGGATGGTCCTGTCCTCCAGCGTACCGACGGGAAGACTCACTCCCCGAGGACCGCGCGCAACCCGTCCTGCAGGCACGAGTCGAACGAATCACGATCGGGGACGGCGATGGGATCCACGGCCAGGCCCATGCAGCAGGTGTCGCGATAGGACATCGCCGACACGGTGAGCATCGCGCCGTCGGCCGCGCCGAAGCCGTAGTACCGTTCGATCTTCGCACCACCCACGTAGAGCGGTGCGTGGGAGCCGGGAAGGGTGGACACCACTACGTCCCCGGGGCCGACGGCGATGCCGGATTCCGTCGAAGACCCGGCGGAGGAGGACGCCGCCGGACTCCCGGCGGAGGGCGGGAACGAGACGTCGATCCGTCGCATGAGATCGGCCGTGTCCAGTGCGTGGAGGTCTGCCGCGTCCTCGGGGGTCATGGAGATCGCTCCGCCCTCCGGTCCCGGGACGACGACGCGCAGGCCGTCCATCGTGCGTCCGTGCCGCCGTCGGTATTCGCTGTATGCGAGGAGCATCGCCGCGGTGAAACCGCTCGGGACGCGACAGCCCGCACGTTCGCAGGCGCGTCGCAATGCGGCGAGATCCGCGTCGAGTACGTGCAACCGCGGAGCGGGGGGCGCGGACTCCTCGGCGCGGTCACCGGTACGTCCGAGCAGGGCGTTGATCAATCCGGTGCTCAGCGAGGTGAACACGTGCGCCGCGGTGCGGAACGACTCGGCACCCTGCTCGGAGACCGACCTCGCCCATGACAACATCGAGTCGGCCTGCCCGGACGCCGGCGTGGAGCCGAGGTGCCGGAGGCGGATCACGAGTGCCGATTGGCCGCCGTCCAGGCCGTCGAGCAGGGTCAGTTCCCAGCGGGGGTGCCGGAGACCGGAAGGGTCGGGCGCCGAGCGGGCGTAGGCGAGCACTTCCTCGAAACTCGCCGGGGCGGACAGCGCGACCCGGTCGAGATGCCACGGCGGATCCGAGTCGGGATGTCCGGCGCGACGCGGCGGGTCGAGGCCGAACGGAAGTTCCACCACCCGGTGCCGGAAACTTGGCGACTCGTGATTGCCGGGCGCGAGCACCGCGGCGACCCGATCCCAGTCGGGGGTGGCATCGAGAAGGATCGCGGCGACGACGGAGGAACCCGGGGAGTGGGCCCGCGCGCGGTCATCGGGGGTGTCCTTCACATGAGGGACCGTCTCATATCGTGATCGTCGGACACCTGCGCTTTGCTCTCGCTTTGCACTATCGAGTCGAAAAGGTGACACGTCGTTGCCGGCTTCGGAGTCGTCCCACATGCAGGCCGTCACGTCCGCGCACGACCTCTCCACCGGCCCACGGCCACCGCCCCCAGTCCGGCTGCGGCGATCCACGGTGCCCCCGAGACGAGCGGGTCGAGCCACTGATGGTTGACGTCGGCACGCGAACCGCGGCGCCTCGACGCCCCGCCGTGCGCGGTGATCTCCGCCCGGAGTCCGCTTTCGGTCACCGGATTGTCGGGCCGGCCCTGCATCAGGGCGCGGACGCGGCTCTCGGCGACGTCGATGCGGTCGGCGCCGATCAGGAGCAGCCAGTGCGCGGCCCGGCCTTCGCTGTACCGGCGGTAGGCGTGCCTGCGCACGGCGCCGGACAGTCCTTTCAGCGGTGCCGTGGTGCCGAACACCGGCGTGACGAAGGCGTGCTCGATGGAGCGCTCGCGGTTCTCGTAGCCCGGTTGGCGTTCGGGGAAATCCCAGTGCGCGCCGGTGGCTTCGGGAGCGAACCGTTCCTTCGGGACGGACGGGCGGTCGCGCGGATCCAGGTCGACTCCCCATCCGGGAATGCGAGCGCGCAACCGGTCGGGACTCTCGGGGGGTTCGGGCTTGTCTGCGGTGTAGGCCATGGCGGATCCTCCTCAGCTCCCGTCGGTGACGATGATCGGCTTGATACACCCGTCGAGTTTCGACGAGAACATGTGATATGCCTCCGCGATGTGTTCGAGCGGAACGCGGTGCGTGACGATGTCGTTCGGTTTCAGATAGCCGTTGCGGACGTGTTCGAACAGGCGGGGCCACTGACGTTTGACGGGGCACTGGTTCATTCGCAGCGTCAGTCCCTTGTTCAGCGCGTCCCCGAACTTCACGGCACTGAAGATCGGACCGTAGGCGCCCATCACCGAGACGGTGCCGCCCTTGCGGACACCGTCGATCGCCCAGTTCAGCGCCACCGGCGATCCGCCCTGCATCTTCAGCTTCGCAGCGGTGACGTGCTGCAGGAAGTTCCCGTCGGCCTCCGCGCCGACCGCGTCGATGGCGACGTCCGCCCCGAGATGACCGGTGATCTTCTTCAGATGGACGACGATGTCGTCGTACTCCGCGAAGTTGTAGGTCTCCGCGTGTGCGAAGGTCCGGGCCTTCTCCAGCCGGTATTCGAGGTGGTCGATCACGATGACCCGGCCGGCACCCATGAACCAGGCGGACTTCGCGGCGTAGAGGCCCACCGGCCCGGCGCCGAAGACCACAACCGTGTCGCCCTCGGCGATGTCGCCGAGCTGGGCACCGAAGTAGCCGGTCGCGAGAGCGTCGGTGAGCATCAGGGCGTCCTCGCGGTCCATCCAGTCGGGGACGAGGGTGGGGCCGACGTCGGCGAACGGCACCCGCACGAACTCCGCCTGGCCGCCGTCGTAACCCCCGCAGGTGTGCGAGTAGCCGTAGATGCCTCCGACCGCGGTCGCGTTGGGGTTGACGTTGTGACAGTTCGAGTACAACCCGCGCACGCAGAAGAAGCACGACCCGCAGAAGACGTTGAACGGGACCATGACCCGATCCCCGGGTTTCAGATTCCGCACCGACGGGCCCACCTCGTGGACGACGCCGACGAACTCGTGGCCGAACGTCGTACCGACCCGGGTATCGGGCATCATGCCGTGATAGAGATGCAGGTCGGAGCCGCAGATCGCCGCCAGTTCGACGCGGACGATCGCGTCGTTCGGATGTTCGATCCGGGGGATGTCCTTCTCTTCGACGCGAACCCGGTACGGGCCGCGATAGACCATCGCGCGCACTTGTGCTCCCTCGTCGTCGTTCGTGTCGACGCGGATACCCGACACGGGAGCTGTCAAACGACGGTGTGCGCCGGGCAGCCCGCGACCGGGCGACTCACATCGCCGGCACGTCGGGTGCCGGGTGGGCGCCCCCGGACACGGTGTGCGCCCACGGCTCGGCCACGAACTGCCGTGTCAGGGCGTCGACGACATCGGCGGGGTCGTGGCGGCGTCCGAATGCGCGGCGTTGCAGCATCGCGCCGGTGCCGCGCGAGAAGATCTTCTCCGACATCTTCACCGTGCGGCGATAGTCCCCCGTCTCCTCCAGTTGGGGCCGGATGTGCCGGAGGAGAGTGGCGAACGACTGTCGTGAGGTCGTCGTCCGTCCCGTCGACACGTCGATCGCGCGCCCTCCCGGTCCCTCGCGCGCAGCGCACAGATATGCGGCGCGGAGGACTTCGTCGGGGACCGGGGGAGCGGCCATGCCTGCCCGTACGTCCCGTTCGGCCGTGGCGACGAGCGCACGCACGACGGTCGCCATGAGCACTGTTTCGTCGACGGTCGCCGGGACATCGCTCACCCGCACCTCGACGGTGGGAAGATGCGCGGACGGACGCACGTCCCAATAGACCATGCCCGGATCGAGGATGTTGCCGCTCTCGATCATGATGTCCACGACGGAATCGAAGTGTTCCACCGACGTGAAACGAGGTGGGGGACCCGAGCACGGCCATCGGCCGGCGACGATCGCGCGCCAGCTCGCGTATCCGGTGTCCCGGCCCCGGTACAACGGTGAGTTGGCCGTCGAGGCCAGCAGGGCGGGCAACCACAACCGGACGTGATTGCACACATGGACCGCGATCTCCCGGTCTGCCACGCCGACATGGACGTGGCAACCGCAGACCTCCTGCTCCTCGACCAGCCGTCCGTAGCGCTCCGCCATCGTCCGGTACCTGGGCACGTCCGTCACAGGTGCGAGCGGCTGAACCGTCGGCGATGCCCCCGCCGCCAGCAGACCCACACCGCACTGCACGGCCGCAGCGGCGGCCGTGGCCCTGGCCTCGAGGACGCGGGCCCGCAACTCGGTCGAGCTGCGGCAGACCGGCGTGTTCACCTCGATCTGGATCCGCTTGAGTTCGTAGTCCATCCGGGCGCCGAGCCTCCGGCCGGCGGCCACGACGGCCTCGTTGCTCTCGGTGAGACACTCCGAGGTCGTGTCGACGAGGAAGAACTCCTCCTCGACCCCGACGGTCGGACCGGAATCCGTTGCCCCGGGGCTCGCGACGGCCGCGAGGTCGAAGGATGTCGATGCCGGGCGCCGAGTCATCGCCGCCTCCCTTACTTCGCGAGGCGCCCTCGATGCGGGCGGGTGCCGTGGGGTGACGCCGGCGCCTTCTCGACCGACCACGGCCTACGGGTGAGACGAGAAATTGCTGGATCTCGCACCATGGTTGCACGGAAACGGTGTTCCCCCTTCGCGATCACCGAAATGCCGGACGTTCGCGGTGGAAACCTCCGGAGTCGGGACCGACCGGAGCCGATCCCGACTCCGGCCGGCCGGAGACGGGACGGTGCCGGGCTGTCGACACCCCCCTGCGGTGTCACCCGACGACGTCCCGCCCGTTCGTGGTCACGTCCGTTCGTGGAGGTGACGCAGGATCGCGGCGCGGTGGTCCCACGAGGTCGTCGGAATGCGGGTGCACGAGGGGGCGACTCGCACGGTGTCGGTGCGGCAACGGTGCCGTGGGTCGAAGCGGAAGCGGACTGCAGCCGAGATCGCATTCGAACGACTCGTGGTGGGCTGCTTCTCAACCTCGACCGCATGATGACACTCATCCGGCACTGTGTCCAGGAACGACGGGATACGTGCGGAGGCCGCCGATCGGCCGAACCTCCGGAAACGACGAACTCCCGCCGATGCGGTGCGCAATCGGCGGGAGTTCGTGGTGTCGTGGTCCCGGACAGGATCCACGACCCTCATGGAGGGGATGACGGGAATCGAACCCGCGTAGCCAGTTTGGAAGACTGGGGCTCTACCATTGAGCTACATCCCCGTTGGGCTGCGGCGCCGGTGGTCGACCGGTGCTGCGGCTTGCGAGATGAGACTGTACCGGACCTCGCTTTGGATTTCATAATCGGGGGGCCGTAGGATTCTGCGATGGGTCCCGCGGGTCGATTGCGGTGCCTTCACGACCGGGATGTGGCGCAGCTTGGTAGCGCATCCGCTTTGGGAGCGGAGGGTCGCAGGTTCGAATCCTGTCATCCCGACCAGATCGAACAGCGTCAGCGCGCTCAGTAGTGAACGAACGACCGACAAGAGAGCACGACAGAAGGAGCATGTCCGTGAAGAGCACCGTCGAGCAGCTGAGCCCGACGCGAGTCCGTATCAATGTTGAGGTGCCCTTCGAGGAGCTCCAGCCTGATTTCGACCGCGCTTTCAAGGCCCTCGCAGGCCAGGTTCGCATCCCGGGTTTCCGTCCCGGTAAGGCTCCTCGCAAGATCCTCGAGGCCCGCGTCGGCCGCGGCGCCGTCCTGGACCAGGTCATCAACGAGGCCATCCAGAGCCGTTACAGCGAGGCCGTGACCGCGAACGACGTCAAGGTCATCAGCCAGCCCGAGATCGACGTCACCAAGCTCGAGGACAACGTCGAGCTGGCGTTCACCGCCGAGGTCGACGTCCGACCCGAGATCACCCTCCCCGACTTCTCCGAGATCGCCGTCACCGTCGATCCCGTCGAGATCACCGACGAGGACATCGCCGAGCAGCTGCTGTCGCTGCGTCAGCGTTTCGGCACCCTGACGGGTGTGGAGCGTCCGGTGCAGGACGGCGACTTCGTCTCCATCGACCTGTCCGCGACGGTCGACGGCAACGAGGTTCCCGAGGCCGCCACCGAGGGCCTGTCGCACGAGGTCGGCTCCGGCCAGCTCATCGACGGCCTCGACGAGGCGATCATCGGCCTGTCGGCAGGCGAGTCGAAGGAGTTCACCTCCACGCTGGTCGCCGGCGAGTACGCCGGTAAGGAAGCCGTCGTCACCGTCAAGGTCAACACCGTCAAGCAGCGCGAGCTGCCCGAGGCCGACGACGAGTTCGCGCAGCTCGCGAGCGAGTTCGACACCATCGGCGAACTCGAGGCCGACCTCCGCGAGCGCGTCGAGCGCGTCAAGCAGGTCGAGCAGGCCGGACAGATCCGCGACAAGGTCCTCGAGGCCCTCCTCGAGACCGTCGAGATCCCGGTCCCCGAGGCCGCCGTCCAGGCCGAGGTCGACAGTGCGCTGCACGACGCGATCCACGAGCTCGGTCACGACGAGACCAAGCTGAACGAGCTGCTCGAGGGCCAGGGGTCGAGCCGTGAGGAGTTCGACAAGGAGGCACGCGAGTCCGCCGAGCGTTCGGTGAAGACCCAGCTGCTCCTCGACGCGATCGCCGAGGCGGAGAACACCACGGTCGAGCAGCAGGAGCTCACCGAGCGCATCTTCTTCCAGGCGCAGCGCTACGGCATCCCGCCGGAGCAGTTCATCCAGCAGATCAGCCAGGCCAACCAGCTCGGTGCCGTCTTCGCGGACGTCCGCCGTGGCAAGGCGCTCGGCACCGTCGTCGATCGCGCCACCGTGACCGACACCACGGGTGCGACCGTCGACACCGGTGAGCTGTTCGGCACGAAGAACGACGACGCCGCGGACGAGAACGCCGAGGCGGAGACCACCGAGGACTCGGCCTCCGAGTAGTCGGACGAGCCGCGGAGATTCGAGATCCGACGGACACGAATTTCCGCTTTGAGCGAAGAGGGGCGGCACCGGGCATCCGGTGCCGCCCCGTTTCGTTAGTGTCAGTGTCAGCAATCCACGATCGACGAGAAGGCAGGTACCCGTGACTCCTCAGAATCCGGCGACATCCATCGGTCCCACGATGACCTCGGCCACCGCTGGGCTGAACCTCAGCGACTCGGTGTACGAACGCCTGCTCCGCGAGCGCATCATCTTCCTGGGCACCCAGGTCGACGACGACATCGCGAACAAGCTGTGCGCGCAGATCCTTCTGCTGTCGGCCGAGGATCCCACCCGCGACATCTCCCTGTACATCAACTCGCCGGGCGGATCGGTCACCGCGGGCATGGCGATCTACGACACGATGAAGTTCGTCGAGTGCGATGTCGCGACCTTCGCGATGGGCCTGGCGGCCTCGATGGGGCAGTTCCTGCTCTCCGCCGGCACCAAGGGCAAGCGCTACGCCCTGCCGCACGCCCGGATCATGATGCATCAGCCGTCCGCGGGCATCGGTGGTACGGCGAGCGATATCGCGATCATGGCGGAGCAGTTCGCCCACACCAAGCGCGAGATGGCCGAGCTCATCGCCGAGCACACGGGCCAGACGGTGGAGCAGATCACCAAGGACTCCGACCGCGACCGCTGGTTCACGGCGCAGCAGGCGCTCGAATACGGCTTCGTCGACCACGTCGTCTCCCGGGCGCAGCAGGCCGGCGGCACCGGCAACTAGGTCCCGGCCCGATCTGCCCTCACCCCACCGAATTCTTGGAGAAGCGATGACCAACATGTTCGATCCGCGCCAGCTCGGCGGCGCCGCTCCTGCCTCGCCCGCGAGCCGCTACATCCTTCCGTCGTTCATCGAGCACTCGAGCTACGGCGTCAAGGAATCCAACCCGTACAACAAGCTGTTCGAAGAACGCATCATCTTCCTCGGCGTCCAGGTCGACGACGCCTCTGCCAACGACGTGATGGCGCAGCTGCTGGTGCTCGAGTCGCTCGACCCGGACCGCGACATCACCATGTACATCAACTCGCCCGGCGGTTCGTTCACGTCGCTCATGGCGATCTACGACACCATGCAGTACGTGCGCGCCGACATCACCACGGTGTGCCTGGGCCAGGCGGCTTCGGCCGCGGCGGTCCTGCTCGCCGCCGGTACCCCCGGTAAGCGACTCGCCCTGCCCAACGCCCGTGTGCTCATCCACCAGCCGGCGACGGGTGGAATCCAGGGGCAGGTCTCCGATCTCGAGATCCAGGCCGCCGAGATCGAGCGCATGCGCACCCTCATGGAGAACACGCTCGCGAAGCACACGGGCAAGGAGCCCGAGCAGATCCGCAAGGACACCGACCGCGACAAGATCCTCACCGCGGAGCAGGCCGTCGAATACGGTCTGATCGACCGGGTCCTGGAGTACCGGAAGCTCTCGGCCCAGAAGTAGAACGACGCAGGCGGTTCCGGGAGGCCCACCGCCTTCCGGAACCGCCACCGCCGGGACTGTGATCGCCGACACATGCGGTGCTGTACAAATATCACCGGAAACGCGCAGAACCGGTCGACCTGCGCGCCGACATCCGGGTACGGTCGATCAAAGGGCCCGCTCCCCGGGACCGCCTCGTGTGGTGGTTGCGGGACCGGTTGCACGCACACGAGGAAGTAGGGACCTGACTGATGGCACGTATCGGTGACGGCGGAGATCTGCTCAAGTGCTCCTTCTGCGGAAAGAGCCAGAAGCAGGTCAAGAAGCTCATTGCGGGCCCCGGTGTCTACATCTGCGACGAGTGCATCGATCTCTGCAACGAGATCATCGAAGAGGAACTCGCCGAGACCAGCGAGGTCAAGCTCGACGAGCTGCCCAAGCCCGCCGAGATCCGCGATTTCCTCGACAACTACGTGATCGGCCAGGACTCCGCCAAGCGCACGCTGGCCGTGGCGGTCTACAACCACTACAAGCGCATCCAGGCCGGCGACAAGGCTCGCGACTCCCGTGGTGAGACGGTCGAACTCGCGAAGTCCAACATCCTGCTCCTGGGCCCCACGGGCTGCGGCAAGACCTATCTTGCGCAGACACTCGCGAAGATGCTCAACGTGCCCTTCGCGATTGCCGACGCCACCGCACTGACCGAGGCCGGTTACGTCGGTGAGGACGTCGAGAACATCCTCCTCAAGCTCATCCAGGCCGCCGACTACGACGTCAAGCGCGCCGAGACCGGCATCATCTACATCGACGAGGTCGACAAGATCGCCCGTAAGAGCGAGAACCCGTCGATCACCCGCGATGTCTCGGGCGAAGGTGTGCAGCAGGCGCTGCTGAAGATTCTCGAAGGCACCCAGGCCTCCGTCCCGCCGCAGGGTGGCCGCAAGCATCCGCACCAGGAATTCATCCAGATCGACACCACCAACGTCCTGTTCATCGTGGCAGGTGCGTTCGCCGGTCTCGAGAAGATCGTCTCCGACCGCGTCGGCAAGCGAGGCATCGGATTCGGCGCCGAGGTGCGGTCCAAGGCGGAGATCGACACCACCGATCACTTCGCCGACGTCATGCCCGAGGACCTCATCAAGTTCGGCCTGATCCCCGAGTTCATCGGTCGTCTGCCGATCCTCGCGTCGGTGACGAACCTCGACAAGGAATCCCTCGTCCAGATCCTGTCGGAGCCCAAGAACGCTCTGGTCAAGCAGTACGTGCGCTTGTTCGAGATGGACGGCGTCGAACTCGAGTTCTCCCAGGACGGTCTCGAAGCGGTTGCCGATCAGGCAATCCTCCGTGGCACCGGCGCTCGTGGGCTCCGTGCCATCATGGAGGAGGTTCTGCTGCCCGTGATGTACGACATCCCCAGCCGCGACGACGTCGCCAAGGTCGTGGTGACGGCCGAGACCGTCAACGACAACGTTCTCCCGACGATCGTGCCCCGCAAGGCCGATCGGGAGCGCCGCGACAAGAGCGCCTGATCCGTAGAACTCCGACTTTTCCACGAGCGCCCCGGCACGGACAGTGCCGGGGCGCTCGCCGTCGCGGGGCATCGAGTGCGACCTTCACCAGTCCCGCTCACCGGGAGTGGTGAATGTCACTGTGCGTGTGAGATGACACCTTGGCCGCATCTCATGCTCCTGTGTCGGAAGGACTCTCGATGTCGCTGAACCTCGCGGACCTGTTCGAAGCGATCGTCGACGCCGTGCCCGAACGGACGGCGATCGTCTGCGGCGACGAGCGACTCACCTACGGCGAACTCGATGCCGGCGCCAATCGCCTTGCCCACCATCTGGCCGGTGCGGGAGTGGGCGCCGGTGACCACGTCGGTCTGTACATGCGCAACAGCACGGAATTCGTCGAGTCGCTGCTCGCGTGCCTGAAGATCCGTGCGGTCCCGATCAATATCAACTTCCGGTACGTCGACGCGGAACTGGCCTATCTGTTCGACAATGCGGAACTCGTCGCCGTGATAGCCGACGGCGAGTTCGCCGGCACCACCACTGCGGTGCTGCCGCGAACACCCACGGTGCGGCACGTCGTCACCGTCGGATCGGTCGCCGACGTGGAATGGGGCGAGGTCACCGCCGTCGACTTCGGCAAGGCGACGGCCGGAGAGTCCGCCGAGCGCGACTTCCCGGCGCGTAGCGGCGACGATCTGTTCATCATCTACACCGGGGGAACGACGGGGCTGCCGAAGGGCGTGATGTGGCGGCACGAGGACTTCTTCCACGCGGCGCTGTCGGGCGGGAATCCGTTCGGCGAGCCTCACGCCGATGCCGCCGCAGTGGCGGCCGCGGCCGCACAGATGCCGGAGATGACCTGGATGCTCACCGCGCCCCTCATCCACGGTGCTGCCGTGTACAGCATGTTCAGTGGCTTCTGTCTCGGGACGGCGCAGGTGCTGATGCGGGGCTTCGACCCCGTGGAGGTGCTCGGTCTCATTCAACGCGAGCGGGTGATGACGATGACCATCGTCGGCGACGCCATGGCCCGCCCCCTCGCCGACGCGATCTCCGAGCACGGATCCGAGTACGACCTCACCTCGCTGTTCGTGGTGGGCTCCGGTGGTGCGCTGTTCTCTCGCAGCGTTCGCGAACAGTTGTCCTCGTTGCTCCCGAACGTCATGGTGCGCGACAATTTCGGTTCGTCGGAGTCCGGTACGGACGGCGAACTCGCCATCGGGGGCGACGGGACGATGCGTATCGCCCCGAAACCCACCGTGCGTGTCGTCGACGAACGGATGCGCCCGCTCGAGTCGGGTTCCGGCGAGATCGGCTACATCGCCCGCGCAGGGCACGTGCCGCTCGGCTACTGGGGCGATCCCGCGAAGACCGCAGCCACTTTCCCGGTCGTCGACGGCGTGCGCATGTCGGTTCTCGGTGACATGGCCCGGGTCGAGGAGGACGGCACGATCGTCCTGCTGGGCCGCGGATCGATGTGTATCAACACGGGAGGGGAGAAGGTGTTCCCCGAAGAGGTGGAGATGGCCGTGAAGAGTCATCCCGACGTCATGGATGTGCTCGTCGCCGGTGTCGACGACGAGCGTTACGGCCAGAGGGTCGGGGCCGTGATCCAGCCGCGCGAAGGGCACGATGTGCCGTCGCTCGACGAGCTGGCCGAGCACGTCGCCGGACTCATCGCTCGTTACAAGGTTCCGCGGGTGGTCGTCGGCGTGGATCACATCGTGCGTTCTCCTGCCGGCAAGGCCGACTACCGTTGGGCGAAGACGACACTCGAGTCGTCCCGTTAGCGGCACCCCTCGTCCGGATGACGGTCGGGGCCAATCGACTCGGTGGCGAAACGCGCTGCGCGGACGAACATCTCGGTCACGTCGTCGTTCGGGTCGGATCTCCGGCGTCGAACGGTCGAGAGGTGCATCGCACCGATCGTTGCGGCGAGAAACTGCGGCGGGTGGTCGGTGCGTACCTCGTCGCGGGGCGCACCGGCCTGCAGGATGCGGAGCAGTTCGCCGTCCGGCCGCTGCGTGCGCGCATCGCCGAGTTCCGTTGTCGCCATATCCTTCTCGAGCTCTCCGGGGGGGAGATGGTCGAGACATCGCTCACCGGAACGGATGTCCGAAATCCGGGGACGATCGGGCTCGTTTCGTAGAGAGAACTGGAGGCATGGATGGCTACGGACGGTGTGGTACCGGAAGGCGCGGAACAGGAGATCAAGACCACCGAGACCGATCTCGATGCCCTGCGCGAGCAGTTGCAGGACTGGCTCGGCGAGCGTGTCGGGGCGACGGAAGCCCCGCGGGTGTACAACGTGACCCGCCCGACCCACTCCGGCATGTCCAGCATCTCCGTCCTGTTCGATCTCGACTGGAGCCGTAACGGGCAGCAGCAGACGGAACACCTGGTCGTCCGGCTCGCGCCCGAGGAGACGGCGTTCCCGGTGTTTCCCGGCTACGACCTGCAGCGTCAGTTCGACGTCATGGCCGCGGTGCGCGATCACGGCGCGGTGCCGGTGCCCGCGGTGCGGTGGGTGGAGTCCTCCTCGGGTCCGCTCGGCCGTCCCTTTCTCGTCATGGAACGTGCCGAAGGCGATGTGCCGGTGGACAATCCGCCGTACGTCTTCGGCGGTTGGCTCTACGAGACGAACGACGACGAGCGCGCGGCACTGGAGAAGGCCAGCGTGCGAGTGCTGGCGGCGATCCACGCCGTCGACGATCCGGCCTCGCGGATTCCGTCGCTCGCCGGGACGAACGGACTGTCGGGACTGCGACGGCACTTCGAGAACGAACGCGCCTACTACGAATGGACGCGTCGCGAAGACGGTCTGCGCATCCCGGTGCTGGAGAGGGCATTCGACTGGCTCGACGCCCACTGGCCTGCCGAACCGTCGTCCGACGTGCTGTGCTGGGGCGACGCCCGGATCGGGAACATCATGTACGACGGCACGACTCCCGTAGCGGTGCTGGACTGGGAGTCGGCTGCGCTCGCGCCCCGGGAGCTGGACCTCGGCTGGTTCATCTGTTTCCACCGCATCTTCCAGGACATCGCCGAACAGTTCTCGTTCCCCGGCCTCCCGAATTTCCTCCGACGTTCCGACGTGGTGGCGGAATACGAGAAGGCCGCCGGAGTCGAGGTGCGCGACCTCGACTTCTACCTCGTGTACGCCGCGCTGCGCCACGGCATCGTGATGTCGCAGATCGAGCGCCGGCGTATCCACTTCGGTGAGGTGGAACCACACGACGACCCGGACGCGTACGTCCTCCACCGCGACATGCTCGCGCGCTTGCTCGACGAATCCTACGAGTGGGAGAAGTGACCCGATGAAACCAGCTCCGCTCGACGAATTTCCGGTGCACCAGTCACCGCTGTCGATGGGACGGGTGGCGTCCACCGACCGGAACTTCTACGACCGCAACTATTTCAACGCCCACGACCGTACGGGCTCGATCTACCTCATCACCGGTTTCGGCGTCTACCCGAATCTGGGTGTGGTCGACGCCTTCGTCACGGTTCGGCACGGGGATTCCCAGGTAGCGGTCCGGTTCTCCGGCGCTCTCGGGGAGCGGTCCATGGAGAGCGCGGTCGGTGGGTACCGGCTCGAGGTGATCGAACCCTTGCAGAGGATTCGCGTCGTCTGCGAACACGACGAGCTGTCCTGTGACCTCACCTGGGACGGGTCGTTCCTCGCGGTACTCGAAGAGGCGCACATCCTGATGTCGGGTCCGCGCCCCATCCTGGACGCCTCCCGATTCGCTCAGGTCGGGAGCTGGTCGGGCAGCATCTGCGTGCAGGGCAAGGACTTCACGGTCGACCCGGACACCTGGATGGGTACGCGCGATCGCTCGTGGGGCATCCGCCCGGTGGGGGAGCCGGATCCGCAGGGACGCTGGACATACGAGAACCGCGGTGGGCACTACTGGACGTACGCCCCTCTGCGATTCGACGACTTCGCACTCATGGTGATCGTCCAGGAAT
Organism: Rhodococcus sp. Q1; assembly: GCF_004153645.1. Taxonomy (NCBI): domain Bacteria; kingdom Bacillati; phylum Actinomycetota; class Actinomycetes; order Mycobacteriales; family Nocardiaceae; genus Rhodococcus; species Rhodococcus sp. Q1. Next base: position 64,230 of record NZ_SDMJ01000003.1, read on the forward strand.
CGTCCGACGGCCATCGCACGCTCAATCACGCCACACGCGTCTTCCCCGACGGTCGCGTCGAGCAGCTCGGGTGGCCGCGCCTCGAGGTGAACTACCGCAGCGGCACGCGGCACCCCGAATCCGCGCGCATCCACCTCGCCACGCCGGAGGGGAAGCCCCTGGTCGTCGAGGTGGAGAACCTCGGGTCCATCTCTCTGAGCCACGGTGCCGGATACGGCGGCGACCCCGAATGGACGCACGGTGAGTGGCGCGGGGAGAACTGGTCGTCCGCGTCGGTGGTGGATACCACCACTGCGGAGTTCCACGGCCGGTTGCCGTATTCGACGATCGATCACATCGCACGAGCGACGATCGACGGGCAGGTCGGTTGGGGGATGTTCGAGCACGCGGTCATGGGACGGCACGACCCGTCCGGTTTCGTCGGCTGGACGGACATGGCGCCGTAGCGACTGCCGGCCACGAGCACCTCCGACCGAGCAGGCTGCGGTCGGAGGTGCTGTCGTCCTCAGGCGGATGTCCGGTCAACGCAGCTTGATGGTCCCACCGTCGACCATGAGCGTCTGACCGGTCATGTAGGACGCGTCGTCGCTGGCCAGGAAGACTGCGACCCGGCCGACGTCGGCCTGCGGGTCGCCGAAACGGTGCATCGGCGTCTTCGCCAGGAGTGCCTGCTCGACGCCGGGGTGGGCCGCGATGTACGCCTCGATGCCCTCGGTCAACGCCAGAGGAGAGATGACGTTGACGTTGATGCCGTCCGCGGCCCACTCGTTTGCCGCGACCCGGCTGATCGCCCGGATCGCTTCCTTGGCGGCCGCGTACGAACTCTGCGTCACGCTTCCTTCGATACCGGCTCCTGATGCGAAGTTGATCACCGAGCCCTTGTTCGCGGCGAGCTGGGCGTGCGCTGCTTTCATCAACCGGAATGTCGGGTAGAAGCCCGTGCCGAACGACAGGTCGAGCATGTCCTGCGTGGTTTCCAGCAGGGGCGCCTGCCTCGAGACGTGCGCATTGTTGACGAGTACGTCGACCTTGCCGAACTGTTCGACGGCGGTGGCGACGATCGTCTCGGTGGCCGACTCCTCGGAGATGTCCGCGTACGAGAACTTCCCGGCTCCGCCGAGTTCGGCTTCGAGTGCCTCGCCCGCGGACCGGTCGATGTCGACGAACAGGACCCGTGCGCCCTCTTCCGCGAACGCCCGGACGATGCCGCGCCCGATTCCTCCGGCGCCGCCGGTGACGATCGCAACCTTGCCTGCAAGCCTCATGCCGTGTTCCCTTCGTCGTGCGGTGCCGGGTGGTCAGTCGACGGCCAGTGCGACCTTCTCGAGTTCCGCGATGCTGTATGCAGCGTAGGTCTCGTACGGGCCACGACCGGCGAAATACGAGGAAAGCTGCTCGTCGAGTTCCTCGACCGTGAAAGCCGAACCGGCCGCGTCGAAACGGTTCTCGACCTTCGGCGAGGCCATGAGCGCGACCATCTTGCCGTAGACGACGAACACCTGCCCGGTGATCTCCGCGGAGGCCGGGGAGGCGAGATAACTCACCAGAGTGCCGACACGCTCGGGGGCCAGCGGATCGAGTCCGGTCGTGCCGTCGGCTTCACCGAATGCCTCGGCGGTCATCGCGGTGCGTGCGCGGGGGCAGATCGCGTTCGCGGTGACTCCGTAGCGGGCCAGCCCTTGAGCCGTGGACAGGGTGAGCGCCGTGATTCCGGCCTTCGCGGCGGAATAGTTCGGCTGCCCGGCCGAACCGAACAGGAAGGCCTCCGACGAGGTGTTGACGATACGACCGTAGACCGGTCCGCCGGCTGCCTTGCTCGCCTGGCGCCAGTGCACCGCGGCGGCGTGCGATGTGGCGGCGTGACCCTTGAGGTGGACCCGGATCACGTCGTCCCAGTCGGACTCGGTCAGGTTGAAGATCATCTTGTCGCGGATGATGCCCGCATTGTTGACGAGGATGTCGAAGGATCCGAAGGCCTTGACGGACTCCTCGACGAGACGGCTTCCGAGAGACCAGTCGGACACATCGCCGGTCACCGCGATGGCCCGGCCACCGGTGGCGACGATCTCCTCTGCGACCTCGTGTGCCGCGTCGCCCATGTCGTTGACGACGACGGCGGCACCCGCTGCGGCGAGGGCGAGGGCCTCGGCCCGCCCCAGGCCCGCTCCGGCACCGGTCACGACCGCGGCACGCCCGGTCAGGCTCACAGATTCACCCATGCTTCGTCTCCTGTTCGGTTGCCGTGGTCCGTCATCATTCCGCGGCTGAATTAGTATTCATTCTAGTTTGCGGGTGTGTGCGATTCGACTGTCGACACGGTCCCGCTGGATGGGATCGGGTGGACCCCGACCTGTTCCACCTGGAACGTTCGTCGCCGACGACGGGTGGGTGCCGACCGATCACGAAGGGGAGGAGTCGAGCATGCCGAGACTTGCGGAAGTGCGGGATGCGGCCGAGCCGAACTCGGCCGAGCAGCACGCGCGGTACGGCAGGATCATCGATGCCGCAGCGCAACTGGGTGCGGAGAAGGAGCTCGAGCGGGTTCGGATGCAGGAGGTCGCCGAACTTGCCGGGGTCGCCATCGGCACCCTCTATCGGTACTTCCCGTCCAAGACGCATCTGTTCGTCGCGGTCATGGTGGACCAGATCGACCGCATGGGTATTCATCTCTCCAGACGTTCGCGTCCGTCCGCTGCGCCCGCGGACGCGGTCTACGACGCGTTGCTGCAGGCCACTCGGGCGCTGGTGCGAGCACCGCTGCTGGCCAACGCGATGATCCAGTCCGCCGCCTCGTCGAACGCCGCCACCATTCCCGATGTGGCGAAGATCGATCGGCACTTCGACGGACGGCTTCTGGCCGCCGCGGGTATCGACGAGCCGACCGTTCGTGACGTGACCGTCGTGCGATTGCTGGTGGCGCTGTGGTTCGGGCTCGTCCGATCGGCGCTCAACGGCCGGATGTCGATCCCCGAGGTCGAATCCGACCTGCGTGTCGCGTGCGACCTTCTGCTCGTCGATCTGTCCGCCGGCGTGCGCTGACGGGCAGGCCCGGGAATCGAATCCGCAAGGGCTGTCCCGCTCGGTGGGACGGCTCGGAAATCTGCGGTCTGCGTCACTAGAATAAATTTCAATATCCTCGAAGAGCTGGGAGTGGGCATGAGCAACGTCGTCATCGTGGAGGCCGCGCGGACACCGATCGGTCGTCGCCGCGGACAGCTGGCCGGGGTGCATCCCGCGGTGTTGCTCGGCGCCGCCCAGAAGGCCGTTCTCGACCGCACCGGACTGCCCGCCGATCAGGTCGGCCAGATCGTCGGAGGCGCGGTCACGCAGGCGGGGGAGCAGTCCAACAACGTGACCCGCCAGGCGTGGCTCCACGCGGGACTTCCGTACACGACCGCCGCGACGACCATCGACTGCGCGTGCAGTTCGTCGCAGCAGGCCGTCCATATGGTCGCCGGACTGATCGCGTCCGGTCAGATCGATGCCGGAATCGGGTGCGGCGTCGAGGTCATGAGCCGGGTATTCCTCGGTCAGGCCAACGCACCGGGCACCGGCAACCCTTATCCGGACGACTGGTCCATCGACATGGGTGACCAGTTCACCTCCGCCGAGCGGATCGCCGCGAAGCGCGGGATCAAGCGCGACGACGTCGACGCCCTCGGGCTCGAGTCGCAGCGGCGCGCCGCGGCCGCCTGGGCGGAAGGCCGCTTCGACCGCGAGATCGTCCCGGTGCAGGCGCCCGTCGTGACGAAGGAAGGCGAGCCCACCGGTGAGATCGCGACCGTGACCCGCGACGGTGGGCTCCGCGAGACCACCGCAGAAGGGCTTGCCGGCCTCCGTCCGGTGATCGAGAACGGAATCCACACCGCGGGCAACTCCTCCCAGGTCAGCGACGGTGCCGCCGCGGTGCTGCTGATGAGCGAGGACAAGGCACGCGAAGCCGGTCTGCGGCCGCGTGCGCGCATCCTCGCGTCGACCCTGATCGGTTCCGACCCGTACTACCACCTCGACGGCCCCGTCGACGCGACCCGCGCGGTGCTCGATCGAACCGGAATGTCGTTGTCGGACATCGACATCGTCGAGATCAACGAAGCTTTCGCCTCCGTCGTGCTGTCCTGGGCCCAGGTCCACGGAGCCGACATGAGCAAGGTCAACGTCAACGGCGGTGCCATCGCGCTCGGACATCCCGTCGGTTCCACGGGATCCCGGCTGATCACCACTGCCCTGCACGAACTCGAGCGTTCGAACCGTTCCACGGCGCTGGTCACGATGTGTGCGGGTGGCGCCATGGCCACCGCCACCATCATCGAGCGCATCTGACGTCGGACATTCTTCTATCCAAAGGACCGTTCATGACTCTGGGATTGAGTGACGAGGACCGCGAAATCCGCGATTCCGTACGCGGCTGGGCGGCTCGGCACGCGACAGCCGACGTGATCCGCACGGCTGTCGAAGCGAAAACCGAAGCGCGCCCGACTTACTGGAGTTCGCTCGCCGAACTCGGCATGCTCGGACTGCACCTACCGGAAGAGGTGGGAGGTGCCGGATTCGGCCTGCTCGGAACCGCGATCGTCGCCGAGGAACTCGGGCGATCGATGGTGCCCGGCCCGTTCCTTCCGACCGTGATCGTCTCGGCGGTCCTGAACGAGGCGGGGCGTCGTACCGAACTCGACGGACTCGCGGACGGATCGCTGTTCGGTGCGGTGTCCCTGCAGCCGGGGGACATGCGAGTCGTGCGAGAGGGCGACTCCGTCACCCTCTCGGGCACCTCGGGTGTCGTGCTCGGCGGCCAGGTCGCCGATGTGTTCCTGCTCGCGGCCGACGACGACGGCGAGACGGCGTTCGTCGTCGTCACGCGTGATCGGGTCGACGTCGCGCACCTGCCCAGCTACGACGTGGTCCGACGGAACGCCGAGATCACCGTGGACGGCCTGGACCTGTCCGACGGCGATGTGCTGCGACTGGACTCGCAGCGGGTCGTGGATATCGCCGCCACGCTGTTCGCCGCCGAGTCGGCCGGCCTCGCGGACCGGGCCACCACCACCGCGGCGGACTACGCACGGGTCCGCAAGCAGTTCGGACGGGTCATCGGCCAGTTCCAGGGCGTCAAGCACACCGTCGCCCGAATGCTCTGCCTCACCGAGCAGGCGCGCGTCGTGGCATGGGATGCCGCGCGAGCACTCGACGAGAAGACACCCGAGGACGAGGCGTCGCTCGCCGTCGCCGTGGCGGCGTCCATCGCCCCGGAAGCGGCCTTCCAGGTCACCAAGAACTGCATCCAGGTGCTCGGCGGCATCGGCTACACCTGGGAGCACGACGCCCATCTGTACATGCGACGCGCTCAGTCGCTTCGCCTGCTGCTCGGCTCCACGGCATCCTGGCGCCGCCGGGTCGCCCGTCTCACGCTCGGCGGTGCCCGCCGTGTGCTGAGTGTCGACCTGCCGGCCGAGGCCGAAGAGATCCGTGCCGACATCCGCGCAGAGCTCGAGCCGGCCACCTCGCTCGAGGGGGCGGCACGCAAGGCATATCTGGCCGAGAAGGGATACACCGCTCCGCATCTGCCCGCACCGTGGGGCAAGGCCGCCGACGCCGTCACGCAGCTCGTCGTCGCCGAGGAACTGCGGACCGCCGGCCTCGAACCGCACGACATGATCATCGGCAACTGGGTGGTGCCGACCCTGATCGCACACGGCAGCACCGACCAGATCGAGCGCTTCGTCCCGCAGTCGCTGCGCGGGGATCTCGTGTGGTGCCAGCTGTTCTCCGAGCCCGGCGCCGGATCGGACCTCGCGGGTCTGTCCACGAAGGCCGTCAAGGTCGACGGTGGATGGAAACTCGACGGCCAGAAGGTGTGGACGTCGATGGCGCGCGTTGCGGATTGGGGCATCTGCCTCGCCCGCACCGACATGGACGTACCCAAGCACAAGGGCCTGTCCTACTTCCTGATCGACATCAAGAACACCGAGGGTCTCGATATCCGGCCACTGCGGGAGATCACCGGCGAGGCATTGTTCAACGAGGTGTTCCTCGACGGTGTGTTCGTGCCCGACGAGTGCCTCGTCGGTGAGCCGGGCGACGGGTGGAAGCTCGCCCGCACCACCCTCGCCAACGAACGTGTCTCCCTCTCCCACGACTCCTCCTTCGGAGCCGGCTGCGAGGCTCTGGCGACGCTGGCGGAGAACACCCCCGGCGGGCCGGACGACGAACAGCTCACCGTCCTCGGCAAGGTGCTCGGCGATGCCGCGTCCGGTGGCCTCATGGGTCTGCGCACCGCGCTGCGCTCCCTGGCCGGTGCGCAGCCCGGTCCCGAGTCCTCCGTCGCCAAGCTGCTCGGTGTCGAGCACCTCCAGCAGGTCTGGGAGACCGCGATGGACTGGGCCGGCCCGGCCTCTCTGCTCGACGACCAGGACCGCGCCTCGGCCACCCACATGTTCCTCAACGTGCAGTGCATGTCCATCGCCGGCGGGACGACCAATGTCCAGCTCAACATCATCGGTGAGCGGCTTCTCGGCCTGCCCCGCGATCCCGAACCCGGAAAGTGAGTGCCCATGCCCATCGACAGGGATGTCGCACTGTCCGCCGCCCCCACCACCCGTGAGGCCGCCTGGACCGACCGCGACGTGATCCTCTACCACCTCGGGCTGGGGGCGGGCGCCGACTCGCTCGACCCCGCCGAACTGCGGTGGGTCTACGAGAAAGGCCTGCAGGTCCTGCCGACCTTCGCAATGGTTGCGGGGCAAGGGGTCTCCGCCGGACAGGTGTCGCCGACCGGAATGAACCTGCCGGGAATCGACATCGATCTGCGCAAGATTCTCCACGGTGGGCAATCCGTCACCGTGCACGCCCCGATCCCGACCTCGGGTTCCGCGACGATCTCGTCGCGTATCGCGGATGTCTGGGACAAGGGCAAGGCCGCGGTGATCGTGCTCGAACAGTCCGCCACGGACGGCGACGGAAACCCGCTGTGGACCAGTGCGATGCAGATCTGGGCGCGCGGTGAGGGCGGGTTCGGCGGCAATCCTGGACCCGACACGTCGACCACCGTCCCGGAACGGGAGGCCGACAAGATCCTCGTGTCGCCCACGAGCACACAGCAGGCGCTGGTGTACCGGCTCAGCGGCGACCTCAACCCGCTGCACGCCGACCCCGACTTCGCGAAGATGGCGGGGTTCGACCGGCCGATCCTGCACGGCCTCGCGTCGTACGGTGTCGTGTGCAAGGCCGTCGTCGACGGTGTGCTGGACGGCGATCCCACCCGTGTCCGGTCGTTCTCGGTCCGCTTCGCCGGCTCGCTGTACCCGGGGGAGACGATCGAGACGGCGGTGTGGCGCGACGGCGACACCCTGACCCTGCTCGCCACCTGCCCCGAGCGCGACGGACAACCGGTGCTCACCCACGCCACGATGGAGATCCGATGAGAGTCGACCCCGATACCCACCCCATCGTCGGGCACGCGCCCGCCGGCACGGTGCTGACCTCGGCGCCGCAGGACACCGCCGTCGACCGCGCCACCGCTGCCGCGCGGCGCGTGGTGGACGCGCTGCTGCGCACCGACCGCGCCAACGCGAATCTCGAGCGGGTCGCGGAAGAACTCGACAGCATCGCCGAGCACCTCGAGGAACATGCCCCCGAGGTGCAGGAGCGACTGGTCGACATGTGGCACGGAGAGGGCGTCACCCGGCACGACCCCGTCACCGGACCCGAGAACGCGCTCGCGCCGCCGCTGGTTCTCTCCGGGCGTGAGGACGGCTCGGTGGAAGGCGTCGTCGAACTGACCTTCCCGTACCAGGGTCCGCCCGGGCACGTGCACGGCGGAGTCTCGGCGCTTCTGCTCGATCACACGCTGGGTGTGGCGAACGCGTGGGCCGGACGCAGCGGTGCCACCGCCCAGCTGAACGTGCGGTACCACCGTCCGACGCCCTTGTTCGAACCGCTGACGGTCACCGGTCGTCTGGTCGAGCAGGACGGCCGCAAGATCAACACGGCCGGGGAGATCAGGACCGCGGACGGCACGGTGTGCGTGTCCGTCGAGGCACTGTTCATCGACAGGACGGTTCCCCGTCCTCGCTGACGGTCGCCATCACTCATCTCACCGGATCGGAGAGGACCGACATGGGAAAGCTGGACGGGCGGGTGGCGATCGTCACCGGAGCCGGTATGGGGATCGGCCGAGGAGTGTCCGGTGCTCTGGCCCGCGAGGGCGCGCACGTCGTGGTCGCCGAAGTGGACCGGGCGGCAGGGACCGATACCGCGCGGTGGCTCACCGACCGGTGGGGCGTGCGTGCGCACTTCGTGCCGACCGATGTCACCGACCGCGAGCAGGTGCACGCGATGGTGGACTCGGCCGTGCGCGAATTCGGACGTCTCGACATCCTGGTCAACAACGCCTGGCGGTCACTGGGATTCGCGCGCATGGAGAAGACGCCCGAAGAGAGTATGCAGGCAGGCTTCGACATGGCCGTGATGGCGACCTTCTGGGCGATGCAACGCGCGTACCCGGAACTCGCCCGCCACGGAACCGGCCGAGTGATCAACATGTGCAGTCTCAACGGCGTCAATGCCCACATGTACTCGGTGTCGTACAACGCCGCGAAAGAGGCGTTGCGCAGCATGACCCGCACCGCGGCCCGGGAATGGGCCCCGAAACAGGTGTGCTGCAACGTGATCTGCCCCGGCGCGCAGAGCGCGGCGTACCGGCGGGTCGCGGAGGCCGATCCGCAGATGGCGGCGACACAGGCCGCGGCCAACCCCATGGGCCGTATCGGTGACCCTCTCGACGACATCGGTACCGTCGCGGCTTTCCTCGCGAGCGACGACTCGCGTTATCTCACCGGCAACACGCTGTTCGTCGACGGCGGTAGCCACATCAACGGCGTGCAATGGGCGCCGGCGGTCGACTGAAATCCCGACGGAGGATTCATGATCTCTCGTACTGCTCGGAGCGCGGTATCGGTACTCGCCGCGGTCTCGATGCTCGGCCTCACCTCCTGCTCCGACACCGGCGGTGACGACACCGAGGAGGCAGCAGGAGGACCCGGCTCCCTGGTCACCGACCGCCCCCTCACCGGTGCGGCGGCGCTTCCCAGCGCGTCACGAACCGACCTGATCACCTATCTGTCCGAGGGGGCCGACGGGCGTCCCGTCCTCGTCTCCGGGACTGTCGCGATCCCCGAAGGAGAGGCACCGGAGGGAGGCTGGCCCGTGCTCAGCTGGGCCCACGGGACCACGGGGGTCGGCGATGCCTGTGCGCCCTCCGCCGACACTCCCGGAGGCCCGGCCCACTCCTATGTCGCAAGGACGACCGCCATGCTCGACCGGTGGGTCGCCGACGGCTACGCCGTGGTCCAGACCGACTACGAGGGGCTCGGCACTCCGGGTGGACATCCCTACATGAACGGTGACAGTGCCGCCGCCGCCGTCGTCGACATCGTGCGCGCGGCCCGGGAACTCGATCCGGGCATCGGCACCCGGTGGGTCGCGATGGGCCACAGTCAGGGTGGCCACGCCGCGCTGTACGCGGCGGCGCGCGGGCAGGAACACGCCCCTGAGCTCGACCTGCAGGGAGCGATCGCCTTCGCACCGGGCAGCCGGACGAGTGAGACCGCCCAGTACTACGCGACGGCCGGCCCCGCGATCGGTCCGGCGCTCGGATTCCTGCCGGTCCTGCTGCTCGGGGCGCAGGCGGCGGACCCGTCCATCGACGCCGACGCGATGCTCACGGACGCGTCGCGACCTCTGCTCGATGCAGCGCGCACCGGGTGCATGGACGACATCCGCGAAGCCGCGAGCACCGTTCCGGTGGATCAGGTGTTCGCTCCCGATGCGGATCTCGACGCGCTCCGCGAGTACTACGCCGGCCAGGAACTCGAAGCGCTCACCCTGACGGTGCCGACACTCGTCGTCCAGGGCACCGACGATGTGCTGGTGTCGCGTCCGGTCACCGACCGGGTCACCGAGGCGCTGTGCGGCAACGGCGCCGACCTGACCTACCGGGTGTACGACGGAGCCGACCATCGCGGCGTGCTCGACGCGTCCTTCGACGATGTGCGGACCTTCGTCGACGGAGTGCGCGCGGGCGAGACGCAGGACGGGACGTGCGGTTGATGCGGTCGTTCAGTCGGTCTTGACGCGTTCCGGTGCGGTGTAGACGTTCATCGTCTCGCCGCGGAGAAAACCCACCAGGGTCAGGCCCGACTCCGCGGCGAGGTCGACGGCGAGGGACGACGGCGCCGATACCGCGGCGAGTAGGGGAACGCCGGCCATCACGGCCTTCTGCACGAGCTCGAACGAGGCGCGTCCGCTCACCATGAGCACGCTGTGCGACAGCGGGACCCGGTTGTCGGTCAGGGCCCGGCCGAGCACCTTGTCGACGGCGTTGTGCCTGCCGACATCCTCGCGCAGGGCCCACAGCGCACCGTCGAGCGTGAACAGTGCCGCTGCGTGCAGGCCCCCGGTCGACTCGAAGACCTGCTGGTGCCGCCGCAGGGTGTCGGGCAGTTCCGCGAGCGTGTGCGTGCCGATCGAGGTGCCGCCGGCCTCCCGCAGCGGATATCGCGTGCGGGTGCGCACCTCGTCGAGCGAGTTCTTCCCGCACACCCCGCACGCGGAGGTGGTCGTGAACGCGCGTCGCCCCGTCCCCTCCGGGATCGTGACACCGGGAGCGAGGGTGATGTCGAGAACGTTGTAGGTGTTGGCGCCGCTCTCGTCGACCCCGTCGCAGTACCGCACCGCGGCGATGTCCTCACGACTGCCGATCATCCCCTCGGCCAGGAGGAATCCGTGGACGAGGTCGACGTCGTGCCCGGGGGTGCGCATCGTGATCGTCAGTGATTCGCCGCCGATCCTGATCTCGAGCGGTTCCTCGACGGCGAGGGTGTCGGGACGTCGCGTCACCCTGTCCGCCGTGATGCGCAGTACCGATCGACGTGTCGTGACCCGTCCCATCCTCTACCTCCCAGATACGTGCAGCGGGTCGAGCCCTTGTCACTACGCAACTCGACAGGGCAGGGGTACCCGGTCGTGCGGCACGTCATCCTCCGTACTGTCCGCCACTGCCCGCCCGTTCACGACTGCGCTCGGCTCCGCCCCGAGGCGGTGTGGACCGCGGGTGGCACCACACGAAACCCACTCGCTCCTCGTAGGGACACTACAGACTCGGTCTCCTCTCGGGGGACGGTGATGAATGCGGGCCACCGGTCGGCTTCGGATCGCGGATACCAGGGTCGAACAGGGTGGACTCGTGTGGTCGCTCTGCCGAGTCGGACATCGCATCTACGATGTCGGCCATGGCTGTGCGCAGGATCGACGCAACCGAACGCCGAGCACGACTCGCCACCCGGCACCGCCTGCATCCCGGGCACCGCGCCGCCGATGCGGTCGACGCCGCGACCGGCATGGTGTGCCTGCACGGCACCGATCCCGCCAGCGTCTACCTGTCGGCATGGGCCCGGGTCGACGACTTCGTCACGACCGACCTCGATCGGGCCCTCTACACGGATCGGTCGCTGGTGAAACACATGGCCATGCGGCGCACCGTCTTCGTCTTCCCGCGCGAGATCCTGCCGGTCGTGCAGGCGGGCGCGAGCGCGCGAGTCGCAGCGGCGCAACGCCGTCAGGTGGTCAAGGACGTCGAGAAGGCCGGTCTGCACGGCGACGGCGAGCAGTGGCTCGACGAGGTGAGCGGCCACGTGCTGCAGGCGTTGTCCGGAGGACGCGAAGCGACGTCCAGCGAATTGCGTGCCGAGATCCCGCTTCTCGACGCGAGTATCGACTACGGGATCGGGAAGTCGTGGGGCGGCAGGGTCCCGTTCGCTCCGCGCGTGCTCACCGTGCTCTCCGCCGAAGGAAAAGTGGTGCGGGCGTCCAACAACGGGTCGTGGCGCGTGTCGCGGCCCGCCTGGACGTCGACGGAGTCGTGGCTCGGCGCCGGGATCGCGCCGTGCGACGAAGCCGACGGTGTACGCGCCCTCGTGGAATCATGGCTGCGGGTCTTCGGGCCGGGTACCGAGGCCGACATCAAGTGGTGGCTCGGCTCCACCCTCACCGCCGTACGCGCGGCTCTCGCCGACCTCGACGTGGTGGAGGTGGATCTCGACGGCCGTTCCGGATACCTCCTGGCCGACGACGTGGAGGAACCTGCTCCCGCCGACCCGTGGGGGGTATTGCTGCCTTCCCTGGACCCCACGGTGATGGGGTGGGCCGAACGAGACTGGTATCTGGGGTCGTACAAGGGCGACCTGTTCGATTCGAACGGCAATGCCGGGCCCACGGCGTGGTGGGACGGACGGATCGTCGGCACGTGGTGGCAGAGCGATTCCGGATCCGTCGAACTGCATCTGCTCGAGGACATCGGGGTCGACGGCCGGGCGGTGCTCGAACAGGAGGCCGCGCGCCTCGACGAGTGGCTCGGGGGAGTGAAGGTGACGGCCAGATTCCCGACACCTCTCGCGAAGGAACTCGCGGCGGCGACGGACGGCGCGCCGTCGGGCAGGTCCTCGTCGTAGGCTGCGCTCATGGCCATCGAACCGAGAACCGCCACGCGCCGCGACATTCCGGCCTTCGCTCCGGTGGTCGCCGAAGCCTTCGTCGACGATCCGGTCTTCACGTGGATGTTCCCGGACGAACACCACCGCATCCGGCGCATGACCCGTTTCTTCGCGGCCGACGCCCGGCACCACATGGTGCCGTTGGGAGCCACCGACATCGCCGAGTCCGACGGGGTCGTCGGAGGCGCGGCGATGTGGGCGCCACCCGGAGGATGGCGTAGCGATATGTGGACCTCGCTCCGTCTGCTGCCCGGTTTCTGCGCAGCACTCGGCAGGTACATGAAACGGGGACGGCAGGTCGACGAAACCCTCGATGCGGCGCATCCGGGCGAACCGCACTGGTATCTGTCGACGATCGGCACCTCACCTGCCGCGCGGGGGACCGGCCTCGGCACAGCCCTCATGAAGGCCGGCCTCGACCGTGCCGACGCCGAACACGCTCCGGCCTACCTCGAATCGAGCAAGGAGGCGAACATTCCCTACTACGAGCGGTTCGGGTTCGAGGTCACCCGCGCCATCGTCGTCCCCGACGGCGGGCCGACGCTGTGGGGAATGTGGCGGCAGCCGCGCTGAGGTGTCGATCCGCGATCGAATTCGTCATCCGCTACAGCAATTGCCGCAGCGGATGACGAATCGGATCGCGAATGCTTTTGTCTTGGAATCGGTTTCGGCGAACCGAGGAATCAGGCGCCTTGCCAGACGGTGTCGAACGGGGTGTTGGCGGACACCCGCGCCTTGATCCCCGCGGTGACGAAATCCTTGGCGCGGGCCGCGGCGTCGGCGACCGACCCGCCCTTCGCGAGTTCGGCCGTGATCGCGGCCGCGAGGGTGCAGCCGGCGCCGGACACCCGCTCGTTGCCGACCTTCGGTGCCGTCAGCAGGGTGACCTCGGAACCGTCGAACAGGACGTCGACGGCGTCCTCGCCGTCGAGTTCGACGCCGCCCTTCGCCACGACGTACTGCGGGCCGAGATCGTGGATGCGACGTGCCGCCTCGACGAGCTGGTCGACGGAGGTGATGTCGTCCATACCGGACAGCATGCGAGCCTCGAACAGGTTCGGGGTGACGACCGTGGCATGGGGCAGCACCTGCGCGCGCAACGCGTTGTCGGTGTCGAGCGCCGCCCCGGCTTCCTGGCCCTTGCAGATCAGGACCGGGTCGAGCACGACGTGCCGCCAGGACTGCTTCTCCAGGCCCTCGGCGACCACATCGATCGTCGCGGGTGTGCCCAGCATGCCGATCTTCACCACGTCGAGGTCGTGAGCGGCGGTTGCTGCCTCGATCTGGTCGGCGATCACCTCGGCCGGGACGGGGAAGAAGCGGTGGCCCCAGTCGTTCTTCGGATCGAACGAGACGATGCACGTCGTGGTGCCCACGCCGTACACACCCAGCTGCTGGAACGTCTTGAGGTCGACCTGCAGACCGGCGCCACCGGTCGCTTCCGAGCCGGCGATGACGTATGCGAGGTCGACCATGTGAGTGCTCCGTTCGGACGGGGAGACGGCGTTTCCGCGGGATGTACCCGCCGGACGACCAGGTTACAGACGAACCCGGTGCCACCTGCGGACCGCCCACCGCCGCTCCCGATATCGTCCAGGCATGACGGCCTTCGACGAGCTCGACGACTACCTGGCGCTACCCCGCGTCACCTCCCTCACGATGTCTCCGGACGGGAACCGCCTGGTGATCACGCAGTCGACGCTCGACGACAAGGCCACCTCGTACACGGGCGCGTTGTGGGAGGTGGATCCCGCCGGCGATACCCCGGCGCGGCGCCTGACCCACGGCGCCACGGGGGAGTCGAACCCGACCTTCACCGCGACCGGCGACCTGCTCTTCACCGCCGCCCGCGGTACGGACGACCCGCCGGTGTCGCTGTGGCGACTGCCCGTGGCCGGCGGGGAGGCCGAGCAGATCGGATCCCGGAAGGGTGGGTTCGCGTCGGTGTGTGCGGCGTCGCACGCCGACAGGACGGTCCTGCTCGCGTCCGTTCTCGGCCACAGCGAGTCCGACGACGAACGGATCCGGGACGCCCGCAAGGACGGTGCGGTCACCGCCGTGCTGCATGCCGGCTATCCGGTGCGCTACTGGGATCACGATCTCGGACCCGACCAGCCGCATCTGCTCCTCCCGGACAACAGCGGCGACGGGTTCACCGATCTCACCCCGGGGATCCGCGGGTCGCTGCGCGACGCCCACCTCGATGTCGCTGCGGACGGTTCGTTCGCCGCGGCCACCTGGGTGGTCCCCGGTCCGCTCGCCTCGCGCCGCGTCACCGTCGTGCGGATCGATCTCGGCACCGGTCTGCGCACCCCGCTCGTCGACGACGAGACCGGCGACGCGACACATCCGTCGCTCTCCCGGGACGGACGCAAACTCGCCTATCTGCACGAGTCGATCGGCGACGCCGAGAACCCGCCGCAGGTGACCGTCCGCGTCCTCGACATCGCCTCCGGAGCCACCGATATCGAAGCCCCCGAGTGGGACCGGCGTCCCACTTCGGTGGCCTGGCTGCCCGACGGGTCCGGTCTCGTGCTCACCGCCGACGATCACGGACGCGCACCGGTCTTCGTCCAGCGGCTCGGAGACGCGCAGCCCGTCCGCGTCACCACGGACGACGCCGCCTACACCCATGTCCACCTCGCGCCCGACGGCAACCGTGCGTACGCGCTGAGGGCCTCGTACGACGCACCGCCACATCCCGTGCGCATCGACCTGACCGGACCCGGCGCCGGCACCGTCACGCCCCTGCCCGCTCCCGCTGCGCTCCCGGAACTGCCGGGCCGCCTCGTGGAAACGACCACCGACGCCGCCGACGGCACGCCGGTGCGGGCATGGCTTGCGCTCCCGCACACCGCGTCCGCCGCCGACCCCGCACCGCTGCTGCTGTGGGTGCACGGTGGACCGCTGAGCAGCTGGAACACATGGTCGTGGCGCTGGAACCCGTGGCTTCTCGTCGCCCGGGGCTACGCGGTGCTGTTGCCGGACCCCGCACTGTCCACGGGATACGGCGACGCCTTCATCCGGCGCGGCTGGGGACGCTGGGGACGCGAACCGTACACCGATCTCATGGCGATCACCGACGCCGCGGTCGCGCGGAACGACATCGACGAGGACCGGACCGCGGTGATGGGTGGCTCGTTCGGCGGATATCTGGCCAACTGGATCGCCGGTCACACCGACCGGTTCCGGGCGGTCGTCACCCACGCCGGTCTGTGGGCGCTGGACCAGTTCACCCCGACCACCGACGTGGCCTGGTACTGGCAACGGGAGATGACCCCGGAGATGGCCGTCGAGAACTCACCGCACCTGTTCGTCGCCGATATCGTCACGCCCATGCTCGTCATCCACGGCGACAAGGACTATCGCGTCCCCATCGGCGAAGCACTGCGCCTGTGGTACGAGCTGCTCGACGAATCGGGGCTGCCCGCCGAGGACGACGGCACCACCGTCCACCGGTTCCTGTACTTTCCGTCCGAGAACCACTGGGTGCTACAGCCGCAGCATTCGAAGATCTGGTACCGCACGGTCGAAGCATTCCTGTCGGAGCACGTGCTCGGCCGCCCGCTCGACCTGCCGGCCGAGCTGGGCTGACCGAGAACGTCCGGGGGTGTCGACCGCCTGTTACGCGGGCGGTCGCGGCTGGTCGCCGGGCGAGGCGGGCGGACGAGTGGGCTCGTCGGTGGCCGGGGTCGACTCACTCGTAGACGAGCCGGTGTGCGTCGCCGCGTGTTGGCCGGACCCGCTCTGACCGCGGTGGGTGACCTTCTCGGCGAGACCGCCCACCGTCTCCTGGAGCTGTGGTGCCTTCTCCTTCACGACGGAGGCCGCTTCGTTCACCTTGTCCTGTACGGCAGGTATGACCTTGTCCTGTACCGCCGGGTTGTGCCACAGCTCGTTCGAACGTCCCCGCATCTTGTCGTACGTCTCGCGGCCCGCCCGGGTCCCCGCGACGAATCCCGCAGCTGCACCTGCAGCGAAGATCAATGCCCGCATCATGACGGGGTCCTCCGTCCTGTCAGTTCGGCGTCCGCGCATTCGGCGGCCCGGCAATGCGATACCCGGTCGGGGACCGGGCCACACCCTCCGGTCGCCGCCCCTGTCCGGTTCTCTCGTGGCCCCTGTCCAGGAGGTTCGCGTCCGACGCTTACGATTGACGGGTGACCAGTGCGCCAGAGAACTCGCAGAACCCCGCCGACGCCCTTCCCAAGAGCTGGGACCCCAGCGCCGTCGAAGCGGAGCTCTACCAGCAGTGGGTGGACGCCGGCTACTTCGAGGCCGACCCTACGAGCGACAAGCCCGGGTACTCGATCGTCCTGCCGCCGCCGAACGTCACCGGCAGCCTGCACATGGGTCACGCCCTCGACCACACCCTCATGGACGCACTCTCCCGCCGGAAGCGCATGCAGGGCTACGAGGTGCTGTGGCTGCCCGGCATGGATCATGCCGGTATCGCCACCCAGACCGTCGTCGAGAAGCAGCTCGCCACCGACGGCAAGAAAAAGGAGGACCTCGGCCGCGAGGCCTTCATCGACAAGGTCTGGCAGTGGAAGGCCGAGTCGGGCGGCACGATCCAGGGCCAGATGCGTCGTATCGGCGACGGCGTCGACTGGTCGCGCGACCGCTTCACCATGGACGAGGGGCTTTCCCGCGCTGTCCAGGTGATGTTCAAGCGCCTCTACGACGAGGGCCTGATCTACCGCGCCGAGCGACTGGTCAACTGGTCGCCCGTGCTGCAGACCGCGATCTCCGACATCGAGGTGAAGTTCGAGGAGGTCGAGGGCGAACTCGTCTCCCTGCGCTACGGCTCCCTGAACGACGACGAGCCGCACGTGATCGTCGCCACCACCCGCGTCGAGACGATGCTCGGCGACACCGCGGTCGCGGTCCACCCCGAGGACGAGCGCTACAAGGACATCATCGGCACCACGCTCGAGCATCCCATCACGGGGCGGCAGATCCCGATCATCGCCGACGACTACGTCGACCCCGAATTCGGTACGGGCGCAGTGAAGATCACGCCTGCGCACGACCCCAACGACTTCGAGATGGGTCTGCGGCACGACCTGCCGATGCCCACGATCATGGACAAGGCCGGTCGCATCGCCGATTCGGGTACGCGCTTCGACGGCATGGACCGCTTCGAGGCACGCGTCGCGATCCGCGAGGAACTCGCCGCGCAGGGACGCGTCGTCGCCGAGAAGCGCCCCTATCTGCACAGCGTCGGCCACTCCGAGCGGTCCGGCGAGACCATCGAACCGCGCCTGTCGATGCAGTGGTGGGTCAAGGTCGACAAGCTCGCGAAGGCCGCCGGTGACGCAGTGCGCAACGGCCACACCGTCATCCACCCCGCGAGCCAGGAACCGCGCTGGTTCGATTGGGTCGACAACATGCACGACTGGTGCATCTCGCGTCAGCTGTGGTGGGGTCACCGCATCCCGATCTGGTACGGCCCGAACGGAGAGGTCCAGTGCTTCGGCCCCGACGAGACCGCACCCGACGGCTGGGAGCAGGACCCGGACGTGCTCGACACGTGGTTCTCGTCCGGTCTGTGGCCGTTCTCGACGATGGGCTGGCCGGAGAAAACCCCCGAACTCGACAAGTTCTATCCCACCAGCGTTCTCGTCACCGGCTACGACATCCTGTTCTTCTGGGTCGCGCGCATGATGATGTTCGGCACCTACGTGTCGGGCGACGACGCCGTGCACCAGGCGCAGGTGCCGTTCCGGGATCTGTTCCTGCACGGCCTGGTCCGCGACCAGTTCGGCAAGAAGATGTCCAAATCGCGCGGCAACGGCATCGACCCGCTCGACTGGGTCGAGCGCTTCGGCGCCGACGCCCTGCGCTTCACGCTGGCGCGTGGTGCGAACCCCGGCGGCGACCTCGCCGTCGGTGAGGACCACGCCCAGTCGTCGCGCAACTTCGCGAACAAGCTGTTCAACGCGACCAAGTTCGCGCTCATGAACGGTGCGGTGATCGGCGAGCTCCCCGCCCGCGAGCAGCTGACCGACGCCGACCGATGGATCCTCGACCGCCTCGAGCAGGTGCGCACCGAGGTCGACGCCGCCTTCGACCACTACGAGTTCTCCAAGGCGTGCGAGGCGCTCTACCACTTCGCGTGGGACGAGGTCTGCGACTGGTATCTCGAGCTCGCCAAGGTCCAGCTCGCCGAGGGCAGCGTTCACGCCGACGGCACCAAGGTCGTGCTCGGCACCGTCCTCGACCAGCTGCTGCGCCTACTGCACCCGGTCATCCCGTTCGTCACCGAGACCTTGTGGAAGGTGCTCACCGGCGGCGAGTCCGTGGTGATCGCGTCCTGGCCCGAGACGTCCGGAGTGCCCACCGACGACACCGCGGCGCAGCGTGTCGCCGACCTGCAGAAGCTCGTCACCGAGATCCGCCGATTCCGGAGCGACCAGGGCCTCAAGCCGTCGCAGAAGGTGGCGGCCCGGCTCGTCGACGTCGAGGACGCGGATCTCGTCGCCCAGGTGCCGGCCGTGCAGTCGCTCGCGCGCCTGACCGAGCCGGAGGACTCGTTCTCGGCCACGGCGTCGATCGAGGTCCGGTTGAGCCGCGCGACGGTCACCGTCGAGCTCGACACCTCCGGCAGCATCGACGTCGGCGCCGAGATCGCGCGCCTGCGAAAGGATCTCGCCGTCGCGGAGAAGGAACTGGCGGGCACCTCGGGGAAACTGTCGAACGAAGCGTTCCTCGCCAAGGCACCCGATCAGGTGGTCGAGAAGATCCGCGGTCGCAAGCAGATCGCCGAAGAGGAGATCGCGCGGATCACCGCGCGGCTGAAGGAGCTGGGCGCGGCGTGAGCACCGATACCCCGGGGTCGCCGTCCCCGGTGGACCTCGCCGAACTGACGCTCGTCGAGGCCGAACTCGACAAGCGGTGGCCGGAGACGAAGATCGAACCGTCCCTGGCGCGGATCGCCGCGCTCATGGACATTCTCGGGTCGCCGCAGAACAGCTACCCGTCGATCCATGTGGCAGGCACCAACGGCAAGACGTCGACCACCCGGATGATCGATGCGTTGCTCACGCGCATGCATCACCGGGTCGGTCGCACGACGAGCCCGCACCTGCAGCTCGCGACCGAGCGGATCAGCATCGACGGTGCCCCGGTCTCGCCGCGCACCTATGTCGACACCTACCGCGACATCGAACCGTACGTCCGGATGATCGACGAGCAGTCCGAGGCGGCCGGTGGGCCGAAGATGAGCAAGTTCGAGGTGACCACCGCAATGGCGTTCGCGGCCTTCGCCGATGCCCCGGTCGACGTCGCCGTCGTCGAGGTGGGTCTCGGCGGACGCTGGGACGCCACCAACGTCGTCACCGGGCAGGTCGCGGTGATCACTCCCATCGGTATCGACCACACCGGCTATCTCGGTGACACCCTCACAGAGATCGCGGGGGAGAAGGCCGGGATCATCAAGAAGGCACCGGACGACGGTCTCGTGCCCCGCGACACCGTGACGATCATCGCGCAGCAGGAACCCGAGGCGATGGACGTGCTGCTGCGGCAGGCCGTCGAAGCCGACGCGGCCGTGGCCCGTCAGGGCTCCGAGTTCGCGGTGGTCCGGCGCGCGGTCGCCGTCGGCGGACAGCAGATCGACCTGCAGGGTCTCGGCGGTCTCTACACCGACATCTTCCTGCCGCTCCACGGCGAGCACCAGGCCCACAACGCGTCGGTCGCGCTGGCCGCGGTCGAGGCGTTCTTCGGGGCGGGCCCCGGCAAGCAGCTCGACGTGGAGGCGGTGCGCGACGCGTTCGCGTCGGTGACCACACCGGGCCGGCTCGAACGAGTGCGCAATGCACCCACCGTCTTCCTAGACGCCGCGCACAACCCGCACGGCGCGAAGGCCCTGGCGGCCGCGCTCGCCCAGGAGTTCGACTTCCGCAAGCTCGTGGGCGTCGTGAGCGTGATGGCCGACAAGGACGTCGCGGGTCTGATCGAGGCGCTCGAACCGGTCTTCGACGAGATCGTCGTCACGCACAACGGGTCGCCGCGGGCGATGGACGTCGACGATCTCGCGAACATCGCCGTCGCCCGATTCGGCGACGAACGGGTCGTCACCGCGGCGACGCTCCCGGATGCGATCGAGACCGCGATCGCGATCGCGGAGGAGGTCGGCGAGCCCGGCGAAGCGGTGTCGGGCGCCGGGGTCGTGGTCACCGGTTCGGTGGTGACCGCAGGTGCGGCCCGCAGTCTGTTCGGAAAGGATCCCGCGTGAGCAACGACAAGCCGGAGGAACAGAAGTTCCGGCCGCCGACGACGGACCCCTGGAAGGGTTTCCGGGGCGTGATGGCGGGAACACTCGTGCTCGAGGCGATCGTGGTCCTGCTGGTGCTGCCGGTCATCGCGACCGTCGGTGGGGGACTGAGCGCGTGGTCGACGACCTACGTCGTGGGCCTCGCCGTCCTGATGTTCCTCGGCGCCGGGGTGCAGAAGAAGTCGTGGGCGATCCCGTTCAACATCACCCTGCAGGTGCTCGCCGTGCTGGGTTTCTTCGTCGACCTCGCGTTCGGCGCGGTGGGCGTGCTCTTCGCCGTGGTATGGGCGTACATCTTCTACCTGCGTAAAGACATCAGGGATCGCGAATCCAGGGGTCTGCTCCCGGGCCAGCGGGACTGAACCTCTAGGCTTGTCGCGTGACTGAGCGGACCCTGGTACTGATCAAGCCCGACGGCGTCGCACGCCGTCATGTCGGAGAGATCCTCGCGCGCATCGAGCGGAAGGGTCTGGACATCGTGGCTCTCGAGCTGCGTACGGCGACCGAGGAGGTCGCCGGAGCGCACTACGCGGAACACGAGGGCAAGCCCTTCTACCCCTCGCTGATCGAGTTCATCACCGGTGGTCCGCTCGTGGCGGCGGTCCTCGAAGGCCCCCGCGCGATCGCAGCCTTCCGGCAGCTCGCCGGTGGCACCGATCCGGTCGAGAAGGCCGTTCCCGGCTCGATCCGCGGCGATCTCGGCCTGGATCCGGGCGAGAACCTGGTCCACGGCTCCGACTCGGTGGAGTCCGCCGAGCGCGAGATCGCTCTCTGGTTCCCCGCCCTGGCGAAATAGCAACCCTGCACCGGCCGGCGCGCCTGGCGTGTCGGCCACGAAACCGTTCGGGCGTCGCGCTTCGCGCTTCCCGACACCCCCGACGGCGCCCTCCGGGGCGCCGTTGGCGTATCCGGACATCTCCGTGTGGGATACTGGCAGAGGTTGCCCCGCACACACCGCGTGCGGAGCGGCCGAACGACATCACGGATCGATGCCCGACATCGCTGTGGCCGAGGACGAAGGAGACACCCTCGCTCGGCGGCACGCTGGATGTTCCGGCGCTCGACCCGCGATCAAGCCAGGCATTGCTCGGCCGTGCAGTGAAAACGGGCACCGGACGACCGCGCGATGCGAGACCGGAAGGACTCGCGCCCACCCGGCGCGAGTACACAAGCTGCGCCCCCGCGTGGCCGCTCACATCGCTGTAGTCGGTGGTGGACGCGCCCGGGGGCCTTAGGAGACCTACGTGGCCGATCAAGAGCCGCCGGAAGACAACTCGATCGAAGCGTCGGACGCAGAGGGACGAAACCTCCTCGGTCTGCCTGCCAAGATCCGCGTCCATGCCCTCGCCAAGTTGCTGGGGCTGACCAGTAAGCAGGTGATCGCGAAAGCCGCCGAGCGTGGCACCGAGCTGCGCAGTGCGCACTCGACGCTCCCTCGCGACGTCGCGGAGGGCCTGCACGCCGCGCTGAGCGATACAGGTACGCCCGAGCCTGCAGTGCAGGAAGCCGAAGCGGCTCCCGAAGCCCCAGCCGCCGAGCCCGCAGCAGAGCACACCCCCGAGCGCGCAGCCGAGACGGCGCCCGAGCCCGCGAAGGCAGAGGCAGAGGAGACTGCCGAGGCTGTGCCGGTCGAGAGCGCCGAGGCTGTGCCGGTCGAGAGCGGAGAGCTCCGGCCCGCCGAGAAGGCCTCGGACGAGACCGCGCCGCAGGCAGTGGAGACCCCGTCCGTCGGAGGACCCACCGGGCTGTTCACGTCCGTGGAGCAGAGCACGCCGCTGTTCGAGATGCCCGAGCCGTCCACCACGACCGAGTCGATCGTCGCCGCGCCGCTGTTCCTGCAGCCCGAGGTACCCTCGCCCGCCGAGGAGGAGACCCGTCCGCGGCGGCGACGTGCGCGTCGCGGCAAGGACGCCGAGCAGCCGGTGGCAGAGGAAGAGCAGCAGCCCGCCGAGTCCGCCGAAACGGCCGCCGCCGAGTCCACCGAGGAGGCGACCTCGTCGCAGGCCGAGGAAGACCAGGACGACCAGCCGCGTCGCCGTCGTCGCGGACGTCGCGGTCGTGGGCGGGGCCGTGGGGACGGCACCGACATCGAGCAGGACGAGACCACGGCGACCGGGGAGGACACCGAGTCGTCCGCCGCGGAGGCGGAGGAGTCCCCCGCCGAGGACACGTCCTCCACCGAGAAGGACACCACCGAGGAATCGACCTCGGGCGACGAGCAGAGCACCGACGAGCACGACGAGGACGACGAGCAGGGCGGGACGTCGCGTCGTCGTCGTCGCCGCCGTCGTCGTCGCGGTTCCGCCGACACCGACACCGCGAGCACCGAGGACGACTCGGTTCCCACGGTCGTCCACGAGCGGGAGCCGCGTCCGAAGAGCCGCGTCAAGGACGAGGTCCAGGGCATCAGCGGTTCGACGCGTCTCGAGGCGAAGCGTCAGCGTCGCCGCGACGGCCGCGAGGCGGGTCGCCGTCGGCCCCCGATCCTCACCGAGTCCGAGTTCCTCGCGCGTCGTGAGGCCGTCGACCGGGTGATGGTCGTGCGTGAGCGCACAGGTGGCGCCCATGCGGGAATGACGCAGGTCGCCGTGCTCGAGGACGGCATCCTCGTCGAGCACTTCGTCACGACCTCCGGGTCGGCATCGATGGTCGGCAACATCTACCTGGGCCGCGTGCAGAACGTGCTGCCGTCCATGGAGGCCGCGTTCATCGACATCGGCCGCGGACGCAACGGCGTGCTCTACGCCGGCGAGGTGAACTGGGAGGCCGCGGGCCTCGGCGGCAACTCGCGCAAGATCGAACAGGCCCTCAAGCCCGGCGACCAGGTGGTCGTGCAGGTCAGCAAGGACCCGGTCGGCCACAAGGGTGCGCGTCTGACCACCCAGATCAGCCTGGCCGGACGCTTCCTGGTGTACGTGCCGGGTGGATCGTCCACGGGCATCAGCCGCAAACTGCCCGACACCGAGCGCAAACGTCTCAAGGACGTCCTCCGCGAGATCGTCCCGGCCGAGGCGGGCGTGATCATCCGCACCGCTGCCGAGGGCGTGAGCGAGGAGGAACTCTCGCGCGACGTCACCCGGCTGCAGACGCAGTGGGAGGCGATCCGTGAGCAGTCCGAGAAGCTGCAGGCCGACGCCTCGGGACAGCCGAAAACCCTCTACGAGGAGCCGGATCTGCTCGTCAAGGTCGTGCGCGACCTGTTCAACGAGGACTTCTCCAAGCTCGTCATCGAGGGCGACTCTGCGTGGAACACCGTCGAGAGCTACATCCGCACGGTCGCGCCCGACCTGCTGCCTCGCGTCGAGCGCTACCGCTCGGAGAACTCGGTGGACGTCTTCGGCGCGCACCGCATCGACGAGCAGCTCGCGAAGGCACTCGACCGCAAGGTGTGGCTGCCCTCCGGCGGCACGCTCGTCATCGACCGCACCGAGGCGATGACCGTCATCGATGTCAATACCGGCAAGTTCACCGGTTTCGGCGGCAATCTCGAGGAGACGGTCACCCGTAACAACCTCGAGGCGGCCGAGGAGATCGTCCGGCAGATGCGCCTGCGCGACATCGGCGGCATGATCGTCGTCGACTTCATCGACATGGTGCTCGAGTCCAACCGCGATCTCGTGCTGCGGCGCCTGACCGAGGCACTCGGCCGGGACCGCACCCGCCACCAGGTCTCGGAGGTCACCTCGCTCGGCCTGGTCCAGATGACGCGTAAGCGGCTCGGGACCGGTCTCGTCGAGGCGTTCTCCACCACCTGCGAACACTGCGGTGGTCGTGGCCTCATCGTGCATTCGGAGCCGATCGAGTCGAAGTCCTCGGACGATTCGGGTCGTTCGTCCGGTGGCGGTTCGCGCCGCAAGCGCGGACGCGACAAGAGCTCGCAGGAGCCCGCCGCCGAGACGCCCACGCATTCGCCCGACGAGGTGGTCAAGCGTGCACCGCATCCTGTGGCGCTCGCGATGGCCGCACACAATTCGGCACCGGCCGAGGAAGCGTCGGCGACCGGGACGGCGCCGGCCGCCGAGGTCGATCCGGTCAAGGTCACCGAGCCGTTGAATGCCGTCGAGCCGGAGAAGGTCGCCGCACCGACGAAGGGCTCCGTCGCCGGGGAGGACGCCACCACGGTGACGACCGCCTCCGACGAGCCCGCCGAGATCGAAGCAGAGGTCGCAGCGGCCGAGTCCGCGGTCGCGGAGACCGCCGTGTCCGAGGCTGCCGCAACGGCGGCTGCCGGCTCCGAATCCGCACAGAGCACCGACGGAGCGGCTTCCGCCGGCGCCGCAGAACCGGCCCCGCGTCGCCGCCGTGCACGCAGGGTCGCCCGGGCAGCCGCCGCGCCTGCCGGGGAGACCGGGCCGGAAGCCACGGTGTTCGTCGTCCCCGTCACGGCCGACGCTTCTACCGGAGCCGAGCCGGAGTCCCCGCCGAGCACACCGGTGGAGACGCCGGTGGAGATCGTGCGGCGGCCGCGTTCGCGGCGCGCCGCGGGGCGTCCCGCGGGTCCGCCCGTCGACGCCGAGGCGTGACCTTCCGCTTCCGGGCCGGTCCACGACCGGCCCGGAAGCGGCACGACCACGCCGCCCGGTTTGACCCTGGGAGTCACCTTCCCGTAATCTTGTTCAGTCGCTACTCGGCGATAGTGCCCAGCCGCGTCCGGATTCAGGATGCCGGCGGGACCCGAGGCAGCAACCACACCAGACCAGTCGCGTCCGCAGCACTGTGGCGCGAGCACGTTCGAAGAAGCAAGGGGTAGCCGTCCGATGGCAACGTACGCGATCGTCAAGACCGGCGGTAAGCAGTACAAGGTCGCTGAAGGCGACCTCGTCAAGGTCGAGAAGATCGAGGGTGAGCCCGGCGCTGCTGTCTCGCTTGCCCCGGTCCTCGTCGTCGACGGATCCGAACTGACCACCGACGCCGACAAGCTGGCCAAGATCTCGGTCACCGGCGAGATCGTCGAGCACACCAAGGGCCCGAAGATCCGCATCCACAAGTTCAAGAACAAGACCGGGTACCACAAGCGCCAGGGCCACCGTCAGAAGCTGACGGTCGTCAAGGTCACCGGCATCAAGTAAACCGAGCTTCGAGCTTCAACCCCAGGAGGGTTCGTCATGGCACACAAGAAGGGTGCATCCAGCTCCCGTAACGGTCGCGATTCGAACGCACAGCGACTCGGCGTCAAGCGCTTCGGTGGCCAGGCCGTCAACGCCGGCGAGATCATCGTGCGCCAGCGCGGCACCCACTTCCACCCCGGCGTGAACGTGGGACGCGGCGGCGACGACACGCTGTTCGCTCTCGCGGCCGGTGCCGTCGAGTTCGGTACCAAGCGCGGTCGCAAGACCGTCAACATCGTTCCGGCTACGGCAGACGCCTGATCTGCCGTCCGGTACGGACACCGCGGGGACATCTCCCGCGACATACTCCCAATAGGGGCGGGCCAGGGTCGCACACCCTGACCCGCCCTTGTTGCGTTGATCACCACGTTTGTTCTTAGGACGAGAGAAGGTCCACCCATGTCCCGCTTCATCGACCGGGTGGTGCTGCACGTCAGCGCCGGCAAGGGCGGCAACGGCTGCGCCTCCGTCCACCGCGAGAAGTTCAAGCCGCTCGGCGGCCCCGACGGGGGTAACGGAGGCAACGGCGGCGACGTCGTCCTCGAGGTCGACCGCAATGTCCACACCCTGCTCGACTTCCACTTCCACCAGCACGCGAAGGCGACCAACGGGGCCCAGGGCGCCGGCGGGCACCGCAACGGTGCCAACGGCGGCGACCTCGTCCTGAAGGTTCCCGACGGCACCGTCGTGCTCGACGGCCAAGGCCGGATCCTCGCCGATCTCGTGGGAACCGGTACGCGTTTCGTGGCCGCGCACGGTGGTCGCGGTGGTCTCGGAAATGCTGCGCTCGCGTCGAAGGCGCGCAAGGCACCCGGTTTCGCGTTGCTCGGTGAAGAAGGCGAGGAACTGGATCTCGTCCTCGAGTTGAAGTCCGTCGCCGACGTCGGCCTCGTGGGCTTCCCGTCGGCCGGCAAGTCGTCTCTCGTGTCGGTGCTCTCGGCGGCCAAGCCGAAGATCGCCGATTATCCGTTCACCACTCTCGTGCCGAATCTCGGTGTGGTGCAGTCGGGCGACACGACCTTCACCGTTGCCGACGTGCCGGGTCTGATCCCCGGTGCGAGCGAGGGTCGCGGTCTCGGCCTCGACTTCCTGCGGCATCTCGAGCGCTGTGCCGTACTCGCACACGTCGTCGACTGCGCGACCCTCGAACCCGGCCGCGACCCGATCTCCGACATCGACGCGCTCGAGGCCGAACTCGCTGCCTACCAGCCTGCCCTGTCGGGCGACAGCGGACTCGGCGACCTGGCCGAGCGTCCCCGCATCGTGATCCTGAACAAGGCCGACGTGCCCGACGCGAAGGAACTCGCCGAGTTCGTCACCCCCGAACTCGAGGCGCGCGGATGGCCGGTCTTCACGATCTCGGCCGTGAGCCGCGACGGGCTGCGCCCCTTGACGTTCGCCCTCGCGAAGATGGTCGACGAGTACCGGGCGGCGCATCCTCCGGCCGCGCCCACCCGCCCGGTGATCCGTCCCGTCGCCCGCGACGAGGAGGCCTTCACCGTGGTCCGCGATCCCGAGGTGCCCGGCGGATTCGTCGTGCAGGGCACACGTCCCGAGCGGTGGGTGCGCCAGACGGCCTTCGACAACGACGAAGCGGTGGGTTATCTCGCCGACCGCCTCGCACGTCTCGGGGTCGAGGACAAGCTCGTCAAGCTCGGCGCGGAACCCGGATGCTGGGTCACCATCGGCGAGGTCGGCTTCGAGTGGGAACCGCAGACGCAGGCCGGCGTGGATGTCGTGCCGACCGGTCGCGGCACCGATGCCCGTCTCGATCAGGTCGACCGCGTCGGCGCCGCCGAACGCCGCCACGCCAAGAAGGTGCGCCGCGGCCTGGCCACCGACGACGAGTTCGAGTAGCCGGCCCCGCCTTCCCATCGATCAGGAAGTCCGAAGCGTACCGAGGAGAACATGAGCGACACTCGGGAGGTCATCTCCCAGGCCCGCAGCGTAGTGGTCAAGATCGGGTCGTCGGCGATCACGAGCCTGGTGGGTGGGCTCGATCGCAGCAGGCTCGACCGTCTCGTCGACGCCATCGAAGGCCGGATCGGCACGGGCGCGAGCGTCGTCGTGGTCTCGTCCGGCGCCGTCGGTGCCGGTCTCGCACCCCTCGGCCTGACCAGCAGGCCGCGGGATCTCGCGACGAAACAGGCCGCGGCGAGCGTCGGGCAACTCGCCCTCGCCCACGCGTGGGGTACCTCCTTCGCCCGCTACGACCGCACCGTGGGCCAGGTGCTGCTCACCGCCGACGACATCGGCCGGCGCACCCAGCACCGCAACGCGCAACGCACGCTCGACCGCCTGCGCTCGCTCGGGGCGGTTCCGGTGGTCAACGAGAACGACACCGTCGCCACCGTCGAACTGCGCTTCGGCGACAACGACCGCCTCGCCGCGCTGGTCGCGCATCTCATCGGCGCCGACGCGCTGATCCTGCTCTCCGACGTCGACGGCCTGTACGACGGTGATCCGCGTAAGGGCGCCGCGAACCTCATCCCCGAGGTGCGCACCCCCGAGGATCTGGACGGCGTGGTCGCCGGATCGGGTGGGGCTCTCGGCACCGGTGGCATGGCGTCGAAACTGTCCGCGGCCCGCCTCGCGGCGGATTCCGGGGTGCCGGTGCTGCTCGCCGCGGCCTCCCAGGCCGACCGCGCTCTTGCCGCCGCCGACGTCGGCACGGCCTTCGCCGCTCGTCCCCAGCGCCTGTCCGCGCGGCGCTTCTGGGTGCGTCACGCCGCCGACGTGCACGGTTCGCTGTATCTCGACGAGGGTGCCGTGCGGGCCGTGATGGAACGGCGCCGCTCGCTGCTCGCTGCCGGGATCACCGGCACCAGTGGCGGTTTCCACGCCGGCGACGTCGTGGGCATCGTCGCGCCCGACGGCCGCACGGTCGCTCGCGGTGTGGTGGCCTACGACGCGTCCGAACTCGATTTCATGATCGGCTTCTCCACGGGTCAGCTGCCGCCGGATCTCCAGCGACCCGTCGTGCACGCGGACGATCTCGTGCGGGTGGTCTGACCGCCGTCACAGACCGGGCGCGGTCACCGCATCGGCCAGGAACGCGAGCGTCTCCGACGTGCCGGCGTCGAGCTTGAGAGTCGCCAGCGCATCACCGCGTGTAGCGCCACGATTGATCACCACCACCGGGATGTCCTGCTGCGCGGCGCGGCGCACGAAACGCAATCCCGACTGCACCGACAGCGAACTGCCGGCGACCAGCAGGGCGTCGGCGCCGTCCACGACGGAAAAAGCGAGATCGACGCGCGGGCGCGGAACCGTCTCCCCGAAGTACACGATGTCGGGCTTGAGCATCCCGCCGCAGCGCTCGCAGTCGACCACGACGAAGTCCTCGGTGTCGGTGACCACCGCGTCGGCGTCGGGAGCGACCTCGAGGCCGGTCGTCGCGCGGACCCGGTCGTCGAATCCCGGATTGGCCGCGCACAGCCGTTCGTGCAGCGTGAACCGGGAGATGCGGTATTCACACGACAGGCACCGGACCTGCGCATAGGTGCCGTGCAGGTCGACGACCCGGCGGCTGCCGGCCTTCGTGTGCAGCAGGTCGACGTTCTGGGTGATCACACCGACGACGGATCCGGCGCGTTCGAGGGATGCGAGGGCACGGTGCCCGGCGTTGGGCCGGGCGGCGTCCATGTGTCTCCAGCCGACATGGTTGCGGGCCCAGTAACGCTGCCGGAACTCCGCATCGCCGACGAACTGCTGGAAGGTCATCGGATTGCGCGGGGGCGAGTCCGGTCCGCGATAGTCGGGGATACCGGAATCCGTCGACAGGCCGGCGCCGGTGAGAACGGCGATCCGACGTCCGTGCAGGAGCGTGTGCAGGTCGTCGGAGCGGAGTGAAAGGTCGATCACCCCATCTACGGTAGGCCGGTTCCGGAAACCGGCGCTGTGGGCAGGAGCGCACGGACCGCGTCGATCGTGTCGGCGTCGCCGGCCGACTTGTCGGGTCGGTAGCGCAGCACCCGCGCGAACCGCAACGCGACCCCACCCGGATATCGGCTGCTGGTCTGCACCCCGTCGAGTTCGATCTCGACGACGATCGCGGGTCGGAGGTGGACGGTGTGCTCGTCGCGATGCGACTCGTACCGCGGGAATTCCTCTGTCTGCCACTGCAGCAACGCATCGGTGAGGCCCTTGAAGGTCTTTCCGACCATGATCGGTGGGCCGCCGTCCGGGTCGCGGGCGCCCAGGTGCAGATTCGACAGGAAACCGGTGCGGCGCCCGTATCCCCATTCCGCGGCGAGCACCACGAGATCGAGGGTGTGCTCCGGTTTGACCTTCTGCCACGCCCGGCCCCGGCGGCCGGCGGTATAGGTCGACGTGAGCGACTTCACCATGACGCCCTCGTGGCCGTTGCCGAGCGAGTCGCCGAGATGGGCCTCGGCGCTGTCGGCGTCCGGAGCGACCAGCGTCGGGATGCGATGTTCACCCGCGACGCGGGCGAGATGGTCGAGTCGTACCGACAACGGCTCGTCGAGCAGGTCGTCGCCGTCGAGGTGCAGGCAGTCGAAGAAATACGGGTGCAACAGCAGTTCGCGTTCGGAACGGGCACCGAACCGGCTCATGGTCTCCTGGAACGGCCGGGGACGCCCGGAATCGGTGAGCGCGAGCGTCTCGCCGTCGAGCACGACACTGCGACAGGGAAGTGCCCGTACGAGATCGACCAGTTCGGGGACCGAAGTGGTGATGTCGCGCAGGGTGCGGGTGAAGATCCATACGGCGTCGTCCCGGCGGTGCACCTGGATGCGGGCACCGTCGAGTTTGTACTCCACGCTCACGGCACCGTCGAACTCGGTGAGCGCGGCGTCGAGGGATTCGGCGGGGGAGGCGAGCATCGGCCGGACCGGTCGGCCGAGTTCGAGGCCGAACCCGGCGAGGGCGTCCACACCGCCCTCGAAGGCCGCTGCTGCGGCCTGGGCCAATCGGCCGGACAACATCACCGCCCGGCGGACCGGCTCCACCGCGAGACCGGCCGCAGCCGCGACCGCATCGGTCATGACCCCTTCGAGAGCCCCCTGTCTCAGCTCACCTCCCAGGAGTGCGACGAGGAAGCGCTGCTCGGCCTCGGTGGCCTGCTCGAACAGTTCCACGAGCAGGTGCTGCCGCGCGGCGGCGGATCCGGGTCCGGAGATGCCGGCGAGCCGGTCGAGCAGGCCCGAGACCTGGTCCACGGAGAGTGTCGGCTCCGCGGCGACCGGTGCGGACAGAGCTGCGAGGGTGCGGAAGCCGACCCCGAGGCGACCCTGTGTCATCTCCCCGGACAGCCATGAGACCACCGATTCGACCTCGTGGGGTTCGGCACGGTCGAGCAGTTCGCGTAGCAGGTCGATCTTGGTGCGTCGTGACCGTGTGGCGGCGACGGCGACGGAGGTGTCGACAACCGAGTGCAGCAGCATCGCTTCGACGTTAGCGTCCCGCTGTGCCGGGCGGAGGAAATCGTGCGTCGGTGGTGTATTTCCTCACCG
The DNA here is from genome assembly GCF_004153645.1 of Rhodococcus sp. Q1. Taxonomy (NCBI): domain Bacteria; kingdom Bacillati; phylum Actinomycetota; class Actinomycetes; order Mycobacteriales; family Nocardiaceae; genus Rhodococcus; species Rhodococcus sp. Q1. The sequence continues at coordinate 95,638 of NZ_SDMJ01000003.1, forward strand.
AGGCGGGAATCGAGAGGCGAGGATGGTGCACGAGAGGGAAAGGCGGGAGGCGCCGATGAGCAAGGACGCCGATGCAGTCGAGCTCGACGTGGACGGTCGCACGGTGCGTATCTCGCACCCCGAGCGCGTGTACTTCCCCGAGATCGGGGCGACCAAGCTCGACCTCGCGAACTACTACCTGAGCGTGGGGGAGGGGATCGTCCGGGCGCTCCGCGAACGGCCCTGCATGCTGCACCGGTTCCCCGACGGGCTCGAAGGGCAGAAGGTGCACCAGAAGCGGCTGCCCCGCGGGGCGCCGGACTGGGTGGAGACCGTCCGGGTGCACTTCCCGCGCTACGACCGTGATGCCGACGAGCTGTGCGTCACCCATCTCGCCGACGTCGTGTGGGCCGTGCAGATGTCGACCGTGGAGTTCCATCCCTGGAACTCGCGGCGCAGCGACGTGGAGCGGCCCGACGAGTGGCGGATCGACCTCGACCCGATGCCCGACTGCGATTTCGGCCGGGTCCGGCGCGTCGCGGCGGTGGCGCACGAAGTGCTCGACGAGCTCGGTGCCGTGGGCTGGCCGAAGACCTCGGGAGGAGACGGTCTGCACATCTACGTTCGCATCGCACCCGAATGGGGTTTCGACGACGTCCGAAGGGCCGCATGGGCTTTCGCACGTGAAGTGGAACGGCGCGCATCCGGCGACGTGACCACGGCATGGTGGCGCAAGGAACGCGACCCGGCGGCGGTCTTCGTCGACTACAACCAGAACTCGCGCGACCACACGATCGCCAGTGCCTATTCGGTCCGCGGTGTGCCCGGGGCGACGGTCTCCACCCCCGTGCGGTGGGACGAGATCGACGATCTCGACCCGAGGGACTTCACGATCCGGACCGTACCGCAGCGCGTCGAGGAGCTCGGCGACCTGCACGCGGGTATCGACGACGCGGTCTTCTCCCTCGATCCGTTGCTCGAATGGGCGGAACGCGACGAGAAGCAGGAGAAGGGGTCGGAGTGAGCCCGGTGGCCTCGTGGGCGTGGCCTGACAGCCGCGGCCTAATATCCGGCGCTGGGGTCGACGACCCCGATCGGTACGAGTCCGGATGCGAAGCGCGTGACGTTCTCGGTGACGTGCTCGAGATAGGCCGGGATACGTAGCGGCGGCGGATTGGAATCGTGGGGTGTGATCACGGCGTTGGGCAGGGTCCACAACGGATGATCGTCCGGGAGCGGTTCGGGGTCGGTGACGTCGAGACCTGCGCCGCCGATCGCGCCGGACCGGAGTGCGGCGACGAGGGCATCGGTGTCGACGAGTTCGCCGTGGGACACGTTGACGACCCACGCCGTGGATTTCATCGCGGTGAGTTCAGTGGCGCCGACGAGGGTCTCGACGTCTCGGGTGGCCGTTGCGGAGATGACGACATGATCTGCGAGAGGCCATAACTCGTCGATCCGTTCGACGGGGAATGTCTCGACGGCCCCGGGTACGGGACGGCCGCTCCGGGTGACGGCGAGGGTGTGGGCGCCCAGTGCGGCCAGCATCGGGATCAGCGCCCGGCCGACACCACCTGCGCCGACGATCCCGACGGTCGCGCCCCGGAGGGTGCCGACGGCCGGAGCGAGGCTCTCGGGTGCCCACGATGTGGCGGCCAGGTGCGCCGGTAACGCCCGGACCCCGGCGAGGAGAAGGAGAAGGGCATGTTCGGCGACGGCCGCCGAGTACGCGCCCGCGGCGGACGTCCAGGTGACCCGCGGGTGGGCCTTGACGACACCCTGCGACAACCAGTACTCGACTCCGGCGGAGGGGAGCTGCACCCAACGGACGGAGGCGGGTAGGGCCTCGGGGAAGTTCTGTGGCCCGGCAGTCCAGACGAGCGCGTCGGGGGCGTCCTCGAGCCTGCAGCACACACCGCCCCCAGCCGCGACCGCCCGTTCGAAGCGGGGGTCGCGCTCGGGACCGACAGCGATGCGGGGCGCACGCTCGGGAGTCATGTTCTCGACTCTAAGCGTCCGCCCCGCATCGGTCACGTGGTTACCGCGCTCAGGCGGGTTCCTCGATCAACGGGTACACACCGTTCTCGTCGTGCACCTCGCGGCCGGTCACCGGGGGGTTGAAGACGCAGAGCATGCGCATCCGCGTCTCCGGGAGCACACGGTGACGCTCGTGCCCGTCGAGCAGGTACATCGAGCCCGGGGCGAGCTCGTACTCCACGTCGTTGTCGAGATCCTGCAGCTTGCCGGTGCCCTCGACCAGCCACACGGCTTCGACGTGGTTGGCGTAGTGGAACTCGTTGACGGTGCCGGGCTCGATGGTCGTCTCGTGGAACGAGAAGCCCACCTTGTCGCCGGCGAGGATGATGCGCTTGCTGCGCCACTGGCCGTCCTCGGAGACGACATCGCGCTCGGTGCCGGTGATCTCTTCTGTCGTGCGAACGATCATGGGTGTCGAAAGTCCTTCTTCTGCAAATCGGTTCGGGACGGGCGGAGAAGCGGACCGCTCAGGAGCGGACCTTGGCGGTCGCTTCCGCGAGGATGTTGAGCCCGAACTCGAGTTCGTCGTCGGTGATGGTCAGCGGCGGCAGCAGCTTGACGACCTCGTCCGACGGACCGGAGGTCTCGGCGAGCAGACCCTCCTCGAAGGCCAGGGCGCAGACCTTCTCGGCGTCGTCCGGGTTCTCGAAGACCAGACCCTGGACCAGGCCGCGGCCGCGGGTCGAGACACCGTCGAACATGTCGGACAGGTTCATGAAGGTCTGACGGATGCGCTCGCCCTTGCGCAGGGTCTCGCGCTCGAGCTTGTCGTCGGACCAGTAGTGCTCGAGGGCGGCGGCGGCCGTCACGAAGGCCGGGTTGTTGCCGCGGAAGGTGCCGTTGTGCTCGCCCGGCCCCCACACGTCGAGCTCACGCTTGAACAGGGTGAGCGCCAACGGCATTCCGTAGCCACCGATCGACTTGGACAGGGTCACGATGTCGGGCGTGATGCCGGCGATCTCGAACGAGAAGAACGGACCGGTGCGGCCGCAGCCCATCTGCACGTCGTCGACGATGAGCAGGATGTCGCGTTCCCGGCACAGGTCGGCGAGAGCGCGAAGCCATTCGGGGCGAGCGACATTCACGCCACCCTCACCCTGCACGGTCTCGACGATGACCGCGGCGGGACGGTTGAGTCCGCTGCCCGCGTCGTCGAGGACGCGCGAGAACCACTGGAAATCCTCGGTGACGCCGTTGAAGTAGTTGTCGAACGGCATCGGCGTGGCGTGCACGAGGGGGATGCCTGCGCCGGCGCGCTTCATGGAGTTACCGGTCACCGACAGGGCGCCCAGGGTCATACCGTGGAAAGCGTTGGTGAAGTTGATGATCGACTCGCGGCCGGTGACCTTGCGGGCGAGCTTGAGCGCCGCCTCGACCGCGTTGGTGCCGGTCGGGCCGGGGAACTGGACCTTGTAGTCCAGGCCGCGGGGTGCGAGCACGTGGGACTCGAAGGTCTCGAGGAGCGTGCGCTTGGCGACGGTGTGCATGTCGAGGCCGTGGGTGATGCCGTCGCCCATGATGTAGTCGACGAGCGCCGACTTGAGAACAGGGTTGTTGTGGCCGTAGTTCAGGGCTCCGGCGCCGGCGAAGAAGTCGAGGTAGTCCTTCCCGTCCTCGCTGCGCAGCCAGGATCCCGATGCCTTGTCGAAAACGACGGGCCAACCGCGGCTGTAACTGCGGACCTCGGATTCGAGGTGCGAGAAAATTGCGGTGTCGGAATTGGGCGTGGTCTCGGGCTTGTTTTCCAGGATGGTCATGTCGTGGTCCTCCTGTGATTATTCGAAGATTATGGGATTTCCGCGCGCAGATGCGCTGCGATCATTCGCCGACGGTGTACAGATCCTCGGCCAGGTGGGAATCGGGGAAATCGTCGGGTGCAAACAACTCTGTGCGAGTGATATGCGTTCCACGGCGACGTGCGAGAGCGGTGAACATTGCGATCGATGCCTCGTTGTCGGGGCTCACCGTCGTTTCCAGACGGGTCACGCCGAGCGGCTCGAGTCGGTCGAGGAGGGCATCGAGCATGCGGCCCGCCACTCCGCGTCCACGCTGATCGGCGTCGACCGCGACCTGCCAGACGAACAGTGTGTGCGGGGAATCGGGACGGCGGTAGCCGGTCACGAACCCCACAGGGCGATCGGTATCGTCGGTTGCGACAACCGATGTGTCGGCGAAATCGCGACACCACAACACATATGCGTAACCGGAATTGACGTCGAGAACCTGCGAATCACGCGCGATCTGCCAGAGTCGTCTACCGTCGGCGATACGCGGACGCCGGAATTCGATTGCAGCCGGCTCACTACCGGACTCGGATGCGGCCACGCCCCGAGGGGTGGTCGCGATATTCGATTCAGCCGAGTCGGGGGTCGGGGTACTTCTTTCCTTGACGGGCCTCATATGTCCTTTCAACCTAACAACTTCCGGTATCGAGATCACCTCGATGCCCGGAATCGGGATCGGAACCCTGTGGTCCGTGCAGGTGGAGCGCATGTTGTGATACCGGTCACAAACATGTTACGTCGGTCCTCCTCGTGGCGATTACTTCGGGCTCGCGAGTGCGTACGGCAACACCGCGTCGGCTCCCGCGGCGACGAGGGTTCTCGCCGCCATGGTGAACGTCCAGCCGGTGTCGGTCACCGCGTCGACGAGGAGGATCGGACCACTCGACCCGACCGTGTCGGGTTGTTCCCACGCATCGATCAACGCGGCGACCCGGTATGCCGAGTTCGCTGCCGTGGGCTCCGTATTCCCGCTACGGCGTCGTAGTACACCTAGATCTCGTAATCGTCCGATTTGTGCCAATCGTGACGCGAGGGACTCCACGAGGAGGGGGTGGTCGGGGGATTCCAGCGCCATGACCGCGGTCGGTCGTTCCTCCCAGTCCCACGCGGCGAGCACCGCGATCGACGCGTCGACCACCGCCTTCGGTACCTCGCGATCCGGCCCGTCGAGCAGTTCCCGGAGTCGAGGCCCCCAGCCCAGATCCGACAGCCGACCCAGGACGCGGCCGGGACGAGGTCCGTCCGCGATCCGTCCCGACAGGGGAATCCCGAGCGTCGACATCCCGGTGGGCCACTGGCGGCGCGGCGGCAGATCGACGCCGGGGCGTTCGAGTCGGGCCCGGGTCCGGGCGACCTCGTCGTCGCCGACGGACGTCGCCCATCGGGAGCCGGTGCAGTTGTCGCAGCGACCGCAGCCGGTGCCCTGCGCATCGAGTCCGGGGTCGTCGAGCTGGCGACGCAGGAAGACCATGCGGCATTCGGTGGTGTGCTCGTATTCGAGCATTGCCTCCTGCTCCGCCGCGCGTGCCTCCTCGAGGCGCCCGTACCGCTCGTCGTCGTACACCCACGGCTGCCCGGTGGCGATCCAGCCACCCTTGACCCTCTTCACAGCTCCGTCGACATCGAGAACCTTGAGGACCATCTCCAGGCGTGAGCGGGTGAGGTCGACCCGAGGTTCGAGGGCGGGGGTCGACACCGGCCGTTCGATATCGAGCGCCTCGATCACACGACGGACGAGAGTCTCGTCCGGGAAGGCGACGGACGCGAACCACTGCCAGATCCGGCGGTCTTCCGGGCCGGGGAGCAGGACCACCTCGGCACGGTCGGTGGAGCGACCCGCGCGCCCCACCTGCTGGTAGTAGGAGATCGGCGACGACGGGGCACCGAGATGGACCACGAAGCCGAGGTCGGGCTTGTCGAAACCCATGCCGAGTGCCGAGGTGGCGATGAGTGCCTTGACCTTGTTGTCGAGCAGGTCGGCCTCGAGTTGTTCGCGTTCGGTCGGTTCGGTCTGCCCGGTGTACGCGGCCACCGCGTAACCGTGGTCGGCCAGGAGCGCTGCGAGGTCGCGGGCGGCGGAGACCGTCAACGCGTAGACGATGCCCGAGCCCGGCAGGTCCTTCAGATGCTGCGCGAGCCACGCCGCACGCCGTGCCGGCTCGTCGATCCGCACCACCGACAGGTGCAGCGACGGACGGTCGAGCCCGCCGCGCAGCACGAGTGTCTCGCCGGGGCCGGGATCGCTGCTTCCGTCGACATCGGCGTTCCCGCCCACACCGAGTTGTGCGGCGATGTCCGCCACCACCCGATCGTTGGCGGTCGCGGTCGTCGCCAGCACCGGGATGTCGTCGCCGAGTTCGGAGACGAGGGTGCGGATTCGGCGGTAGTCGGGCCGGAAGTCGTGACCCCAGTCCGACACGCAGTGCGCCTCGTCGACGACCACCAGTCCGGCATCGCGGGCGAGAGACGGTAGCACCTGGTCGCGGAAGTCGGGATTGTTGAGGCGCTCGGGGCTCACGAGGAGTACGTCGACCTCGCCCGCCGCGATCTGCTCGTGGATCGAGTCCCACTCCGTGACATTGCCGGAGTTGATGGTCGCCGCGTGGACGCCGGCCCGCTCGGCGGCCGCGACCTGGTTCCGCATCAGCGCGAGCAGCGGCGAGACGATCACGGTCGGACCCCGGCCCTGCCGACGCAACAACTTGGCGGAGATGAAGTAGACGGCCGACTTCCCCCAGCCCGTGCGCTGCACGACGAGGGCGCGGCGACGGTGCACCACGAGCGCTTCGATCGCGACCCACTGGTCGCCGCGGAGCCGGGCGTCGGGACCCGCCAGTTCGCGGAGGAGATGCTCGGCGTCGTCGCGCAAAAGCTCGGTGGAGTTCGTCATGCTGCAATCGTGCCCGACGTCGTTCCGTCACGGCAGCGGTGAGCGGTTCGTCGCGGGCGGTGAACGGTACCGATGCGGCGGCGAACGGGGATACCGTGGAGGCGATGACCACACGTGCTTCCGCAAGTAGGGTGGCACCGAGTGTCACTCCGGGTGGCGGGAAATTATGATGTAAAATATTGCGGAACAACAATTTCCGATGGTATCGATCTTGGAGTGCGACTCGTGACACTCTGTGTCCACATTGGTGACGGCGCTCGCCGGTCCGGCCCGAGTGTGACGAGCGGATCATCCGCGCCGCTATGGTCGTCGTCATGTACGCAGCCCTTTCATCCCCCGCAGCGCCGTCTGTGGAGTCGGTCGTCGTGAGCCCGGCCGAGGCTCGGGTACGTCATGAGACCTACCGCAACAAGATCATGTCGGCGCAGGATGCGGTGCAGTGCATCCGTCCCGGCGACACCGTCGCTATCAGCGGTTTCTCCGGCGCAGGCACCCCGAAGGCCGTGCCCCCGGCCCTCACCGAGCGCATCCGGCGCACCCGGGCGACCGGCGGCGACTTCCGGATCAATCTCCTCACCGGTGCGTCGGTCGCCTCCGACGTCGAGCGCATGCTCGCCGACGTCGACGGAATCGCGCTGCGTATGCCGTACCAGGCGGAGCCCACCGCACGCGGACGGATCAACGAGGGCCGGATGGACTATGTCGACATCCATCTGTCGCATGTCGCGCAGCAGGTCTGGGAGGGCTACTACGGACACGTCGACGTCGCCGTCGTCGAGATTGCCGGCATCACCGAAACGGGCGAGTTGATCCCCGCCACGTCGATCGGGAACAGCAAGACCTGGCTCGACGTTGCCGAGAAGGTCATCCTCGAGGTCAACTCGTGGATCCCCTCCGCGATAGAGGGCGTGCACGACGTCTACTACGGTACGGCGCTCCCGCCGCACCGCCGGCCGATCGACCTCACCGGCGTCGAGGACCGCATCGGGCAGCCCTACTTCCGGATCGATCCGGAACGTGTCGTCGCGGTGGTCGAGATCGATCGGCCCGACAGTGCCACGGCGCTCACGGAGCCGGACGCCACCAGTCGGGCGATCGCCGACCACGTCCTCGACTTCTTCGCACACGAGGTCGCTGCGGGACGGCTGCCCGCCGACACCCTGCTCCCGTTGCAGTCGGGCGTCGGCAATGTCGCCAATGCCGTGCTCGCAGGCCTCGACAGCGGACCCTACCGGGGGCTGACCTGCTACTCGGAGGTCATCCAGGACGGCATGCTCGACCTCGTCAAGCACGGCACCGTCCGATTCGCCTCGTCGACCTCGTTGGCGCTGTCCGAAGCGGGTCTGAAGGATTTCGTCGAGAACATCGACTTCTACCGCGATCACATCGTGCTGCGACCGCAGGAGATCAGCAACCATCCGGAGATCGTGCGCCGACTCGGCATCATCGCCATGAACGGCATGCTCGAGGCCGACATCTACGGCAACGTCAACTCCACCCACGTGATGGGCACCCGTATCATGAACGGCATCGGTGGCTCCGGCGACTTCGCGCGCAACGGCTACCTGTCGATGTTCCTGAGCCCGTCGACCGCCCGTGGCGGCGCGATCTCCTCGATCGTTCCGATGGTGCCGCACGTCGACCACACAGAGCACGACGTGCAGGTCATCGTGACCGAACAGGGTCTCGCCGATCTTCGCGCCCTGTCTCCCCGTCGTCGGTCGCGGGTCGTCGTGGAGCGCTGCGCGCATCCCGACTACCGCGCCGAACTGCTCGACTACATCGAGCGCGCCGAAGCGGCTCCCGGAGCAGGCCACACCCCGCACCTGCTCGGTGAGGCGTTCTCCTTCCACGAGCGCTACCAGCGCACGGGGACCATGCACGCGTCCTGATCGACGCGGCGACGAACGAGGTCGGCCCCGGCACCACATCCACGGTGCCGGGGCCGACCTTCGTCCGGCTCGGTGACCCCTCGCCCGGTATGTCCGGCTCGGTGACCCGCCGCAGGGTATGTCCGGCTCAGCGGATCGGCGCCGGATCGATCTGCTGCTGCGGGAGCGTCGCTTCGATCGCCGCCGTGATGTCCTGCAACGGGGTCGGCCCGGAACCGTCGGGCACGGTCAGCGCCACGTAGACCGGACGATCGACCGTGAACCACGTGCTCGCCGGGATGCCCTGCTCGGCCCCCGACACCTCGAACCACTGCACCTCGTCGATCACCTGCAGAGCCGCTGCCTGGTCGAACTCCTCGGGCCGGTCGAGACCGCAGCGCAGGACCACCTCGTCGCCCTCGTCGGACTGCCAGGCCGCGGCGCCCACCGGAGCCGGGTCGGCCAGTTCGGCGCGCGTGTAGTCGCCGAGCTCCTCGGGCAGGGCCGCGAGCAACTGCGCGCACGATTCGGATTCGGCCTCGGGGGCGGGCACGGGACCCAGACCGACGGGCGTGTTCACAGGTGACCGGGACACCGTCACGGCCGCCACGACCACCCCGACCAGCAGAGCGACGGGCAGTGCGATCGCCGTGGCGATCAGGGCGGGACTGCGGCGGGTCGCATCCATTTCGGGCGTCTCGCCGGGGACGTCGTCGGAGGGTTCGCGGTCGGAAGCAGAGGTGTCGTTCATCGTGTCCAGAATCCGGGCTCGGGGACAGGGGGCGGTAGCGTGAACCGAACGTAGCAGGACACGTGCCGGCTCTCTCCCGCCGCCGACCGAGAAAGAGGCGACCGTCACCGTGACGAACCCGACCGGACCCACCGTCTCCGACATCGGGGAGTTTCCCGTGATCGAACGGGCGGTGAGGGCACGGCGACAGCCACGCAGCACGCTCGTCGGTCCGGGCCACGACGCGGCGGTCGTGGCAGCGGTCGACGGCCGTATCGCGATCTCCACCGACATGCTCGTCGAAGGACGTCACTTCCGGTTCGACTGGTCCGGCCCGCAACAGGTCGGGCGCAAGGCCGTCGCCCAGAACGGAGCGGATGTCGCCGCGGTCGGGGCACGCCCCACCGCCTTCGTCGTCGGTCTCGGGTGCCCGCCCGACACTCCCGTCGCCGTGCTCGACGGCATCTCCGCGGGAATCGGGGAGGCCGCGGAGGAGATCGGTGCCGGAGTGGTGGGGGGCGACCTCGTGCAGGCCGGCCAGGTGATCGTGTCGGTCACCGTGCTCGGCGACCTCGAGGGCCGACTCCCGCTGCTCCGCTCGACCGCCCGTCCCGGTGACGTCGTCGCACTCGCCGGCAGCACCGGCCGCTCGGCAGCCGGCCTCGCTCTGCTGCTTGCCGGCAACCCGGAGTTCCCCGAGCTCGTCGCGTCGCATCTCGTGCCCACTCCGCCCTACGCTGCAGGTCCTGCCGCAGCGGCGGCGGGTGCCCACGCCTGCACCGATATCTCCGACGGTCTCGTCGCCGACCTCGGGCACATCTGTACAGCTTCGGAAGTCGCGATCGACCTGGACTCCGACGCGCTCACTCCCGACACGCAGCTCCGGAAGGCCGGCGAGGCGCTGTCGGCCGATCCGTGGGAGTGGATCCTCACCGGCGGCGAGGACCACGCCCTCGCGGCATGCTTCCCGCGCGGGGTCGCCCTGCCGGACGGATGGCGGCCGATCGGGGTGGTGCTCGAGGGCGCCGGTGTCACCGTCGACGGGGAAGGCCGGGAGGGATCCGGAGGCTGGGAGAGCTTCGCGCCGGGCGCTGCATCCCAGGGTCCCGACTCGAGATAGGTTCTGCAGTCATGGCTGTCTACGCACTCGGCGAGCGTGTCCCCGATATCCATCCCGACGCATGGATTCACCCCGACGCGGTCGTGATCGGCAACGTCACCCTCGGTGCCGGGGCCTCCGTGTGGCCTTCGGCGGTGCTGCGCGGGGACTACGGCACGATCACCGTGGGGGAGAAGACCAACATCCAGGACGGCACGATCATCCACTGCACCGCGATCGAGGCCACCGTCATCGGTGCGCGGTGCGTCGTCGGTCACAACGCGCACATCGAAGGCTCCACCATCGGTGACGGTGCATTGATCGGGTCGGGTTCGCTCGTCCTCAACGGCTCGGTCATCGGTGCCGGTGCCCAGGTCGCCGCCGGCGCCCTGATCCCTCCGCGATTCGAACTCCCGCCCCGCCGCATGGCGATGGGCATCCCCGCCAAGGTCCGCGAGGGGTACGAGGTTCCCGAGAACAACTTCGACGCCAACGCCGAGATGTACGCAGCGAACGCGGCCTACTACCGGACCGCCCTCCGCCGTATCGACCAGGAGTGACAGGTGGCCGACACCGTCGACACACAGTCCGCGTCCGGTGGAGAGGGTGAACCCCGATCCGGCCGCCCCCTCTCCGAACTCGTCGACCCGGGGTGGGCCCGAGCGCTCGAACCCGTCGCCGACGACATCACCGCCATGGGGCAGTTCCTCCGCGCGGAACTCGCCGCGGGACGCAGCTACCTGCCGTCCGGCCCGAACGTGCTGCGTGCCTTCGCCCAGCCCTTCGAGGCGGTACGCGTCCTGATCGTCGGGCAGGATCCCTATCCCACTCCCGGTCACGCTGTGGGACTGAGCTTCTCGGTGGCTCCGGACGTCCGTCCGATCCCTCGCAGTCTCGCCAACATCTACCGCGAGTACACCGAGGATCTCGATCTGCCGCAGCCGTCCACGGGCGACCTGTCGCCGTGGACGCAGCACGGCGTCCTGTTGCTCAACCGGGTGCTCACGGTCGCGCCGGGCCAGCCGGCCTCGCACCGGGGCAAGGGCTGGGAGGCGGTCACGGAGCAGGCCATCCGCGCGCTGGTCGCGCGCGGTACCCCGCTCGTCGCCATCCTGTGGGGCCGCGACGCGGCGACCCTCGAGCCCATGCTCGGCGGTGCGCCCACCGTGAAGTCGGCGCATCCGTCCCCGCTGTCGGCTTCCCGCGGATTCTTCGGGTCGCGTCCGTTCACCCGCGCGAACGCTCTCCTCGTCGAACAGGGCGGCGAACCGGTGGACTGGCGACTGCCCTGACCACCGGTCCGTCACCGATACCGGATCGTCAGGCGCGGATCGAATCCCAGTCGGGGCGGCGCTTGGCGACGAAGGAATCGACGCCCTCGATGCCCGTGGGGCTCGTCGCGGCCGCGGAGATCGCGGCGGCTTCCGCGTCGAGGTGCTCCGACAGCGACCGTCCTGCCGACTCGGCGACGAGCGAGCGGATCGAGGCGTAGGACTGCGTCGGGCCGTGGGCGAGGGTCCGGGCGAGCCGCAACCCTTCGCCCTGGATCTCCCCGTCGGCGACGAGCCGGCTCAGCAGACCCAGACGCACGGCTTCGTCGGCGCCGATCACGGCATCGGTCATGATGATCTCGCGCGCCCGCGCCGGACCGACGATCCGCGGCAGGGTCCAGGACATCCCGCCGTCGGGCGAGAAACCGATCGAGGGGTACGCGGCGCGCATCTTCGTACCCGGGCCGGCGAGCGCGATGTCCGCGAGCAACGCGAGGCTCATGCCGGCGCCCGCAGCCCAGCCGTGCACGGCGGCGACGACCGGGACGGCGGCCTTGTTCAGCTCACGGACGAAGTCGTGGAAGAGACTCGCGACCTCGAACAGGTGGGCGCCACGATCCTCGGCCGCGGCGAATCCGTGGACGTTGCCGCCCGCACAGAAGTTCGCGCCCTCGCCGACGAGCAGGACGGCGCCGATCTCCGGGCCTGCCGCCCGCAGAGCCGCGATGCCCTGCTCCATTCCCGCGGGGGACAGGGAGGTGCCGTACTCGGAGGTCGCCACGGCGATCCGCAGGACCCGGTCCTCCACACTCACCAGCGGGTGAAGAGAGCCGTTGCCGGCAGGAAAGGAAACTTGGTTCTCGGTCATTCCCGCACGATATCCGGCCGCAGAATCGAACAGTGAAGGCCCCCTGCGCAATCAGCGCAAGGGGCCTTCACTACGACTCGACCGGGAATCAGCCGCGGACGACCTTGCCGGCCTTGAGGCAGGAGGTGCACACGTTCATCTTGCGGGTGTTGCCCGGTGCAACCTGAGCGCGCACGCTCTGGATGTTCGGGTTCCAGCGACGGTTGGTACGCCGGTGCGAGTGCGAGACCGACTTCCCGAAGCCGGGGCCCTTGGCGCATACGTCGCAGACGGCAGCCATGTCGCGAACTCCTTGTGTCTAGTGGATAGATCTTCTGTCTGTGTTGTTTCACCCTGCAAACACGGGGAACGAGCCACCCGTGCGAGGCAACCCGGCAAGCTTAGCGAACTCGAGTGCGGATGGCCAAACCGGACGCCGGGACGGCTCGCGGCTAACCTGTTCGCCAGGGCTCGGCACCGTGGCGATCGGTACCCATCGTAGTGGCGGATGCGGCCCGGAGGCGAGAGGCGAAGGGGGTGGAATCGTTGCTCGAAGCCGAGGACACGGTGGATGGGCGAGCGCTGCGCAGGTGGGTCGAGTTCGGTGTGGACGCGCTCGAACAGCGCCGGGCCGAGATCAACTCGCTCAACGTCTTCCCGGTACCCGACGGCGACACCGGAAACAACCTGCTCAGCACCCTGCAGGCCGCCGCGGCCCGGATCGGTGGCCCCGCGGACGGCGCGCTCACCGCGTCCGACGTCGCCGAGGGGCTCGCACGCGGTGCCTTCACCGGCGCCCGGGGCAATTCGGGGATCATCCTTGCGCAGGCCCTGCGCGGTGTGGCCGACGCAGTCGCCGGGCTGACGACCGTCGGCGCCGCGGATCTCGCCGCCGCACTCTCGAACGCCGCGGCACTCGTGACCGGAGCGCTCAGCGCGCCCGCGAAGGGCACGATCGTCAGCGTCCTCGAAGCCGCAGCCGACGGTGCCGCCCGCGCTGCCGCGGAGACCGACCCGACCGTGTGCGAGGTGGTCGTCGCCAGCGCCGACGCCGCTGCCGACGCGCTGCAGCGCACTACCACCCAGCTCGACGTCCTCGCCGAGGCAGGGGTGGTCGACGCCGGCGGTCTCGGCCTGCTCGTGCTGCTCGACTGCCTGGTCGAGGTCACCACGGGAACGCGCCCCGACCGCCGGATGGTGCTCGCCGGCGCCTCGCGTCCCGTGGTCGAACCCGAGATCGTCGACGACCGCCACGACAGCGACCAGCAGGAGTACGAGGTGATGTATCTCGTCGAGAACTCCGACGACACGCGCATCGCCGCCCTGCGTTCCCATCTCGACGTGCTGGGAGACTCCGTGGCGATCGTCGCCGGGGAGTCGGGTTGCTGGTCCGTGCACGTGCACTGCTGCGATCCCGGAGCAGCGGTCGAGGCCGGTCTCGCGGCGGGTGCCCTGCGTCGCATCGACATCACGTGCTTCGCGCTCGAGTCCGCACGTCGCGGGTGCGGCGACGGAGCCGCCGCGTCGGGCACGGCCGCAGTCCCGGCGCACACCCACATGGCGGGGGAGCAGTCCCGCGCGGTCCTCGCGGTGGTCGGCGGCGACGGTGCTGCCGAACTGTTCGAAGCGGAGGGCGCGCAGGTGCTGCGGGCGGAGGAGATCTCCGTCCCCGACGAGCTGCTCGCGGCGATCCGGGCACTGCCGAGCCGGGACGTCCTCGTGCTCCCCAACGGCGCGCTCTCCGCGCAGGACGTCGTCGCCGTGGGCGCCCGGGCGCGGCGGGAGGACTGCGACGTGATGTTCCTGCCGTCGTCCTCGGTGGTCCAGGGGCTGGCGTCGTTGGCCGTGCACGATCCGATGCGGGCCACCGTCGACGATGCGTTCGCGATGTCGGAGGCGGCGTCGTGCGTGCGCTGGGGGTCGCTGCGGTACGCGAACGAACGTGCTCTGACCTGGGTCGGAACGTGCGAGCCCGGCGACAGTCTCGGCCTCGCCGGCCATGATGTCGTAGTGATCGAGCATGATCTGGTGACAGCGGGAGCATCGCTGCTCGACAGGCTTCTCGCCGCGGGCGGCGAGCTCGTGACGATGCTGGTCGGGGCCGAGGCTCCCGACGGACTCGTCGAGCAACTGGCCGACCACCTCGATCGCCGCCACCCGGAGATCGACGTGGTGGTCTATCAGGGCGGTCAGCGCAGCGACCTGCTGCAGCTCGGCGTCGAGTAGCCGGTGCGCCGCGAGGCCACCGCACGAGTAGCGGAAGGGACGGCAGTGGCGACACTCGCGGACCGGCTCGATCATGTCCTCGGCCGCAAGACGGCGGACGCCTTGCACGACGCGTTCGGGATGGCCACCGTCGAGGATCTGCTGCGGCACTATCCGCACCGCTACGCCACCCAGGGCGCCGAGCTCGGTGAGAGCCGGCCCGAGGAGGGCCGGCACATCACGATCATCGCGCGGGTCGAATCGGCGCAGGAGGTGCCGATGAAGTCCCGCGCCGGGAAGCGCCTCGCGGTGCGGCTGCGCTCCGATCGCCACAGCATCGACGTCACCTTCTTCAATCCGCACCGGGTCAAGCACAACATCAAGCCCGGTGTGCGCGCGATGTTCTCCGGCACCGTGAAGTACTTCCGCGACAAGTGGAGCCTGACCCACCCGAGCTATCTCGTGCTTCCCGAGCCGCGCGACGCGGACGATCTCGTCTCGGCGGCGCCCGCGCGGGTGCGGGGCGCCGGTGCCCTGGCGGGTCTCGCGCGTACCGCGCAGGACGGCTCCGGGGTGGACATGTCGGTCTTCGACCGCGCGCTGATCCCGATGTACCGCGCGACCCGCGAGGTGGAGTCGTGGACCGTCATGCGCTGCGTGCGGCAGGTGCTCGACCAGCTCGACCACGTCGACGATCCGCTGCCCGCGTGGGTCCGCGACGAGCACGGCTTCGTGGGTCTCGACGATGCCCTGCGATCGATCCACCTGCCCGACACGAAACAGGAGATCGACCGGGCACGCGACCGCCTGCGGTTCGACGAGGCCGCCGCGGTGCAGCTCGTGCTCGCGGGCCGCCGGCACGACGTCGAGGTGCGTTCGGCGCCGTCCTGCCCGCACCGCGCGGACGGGATCGCCGACGAGTTCGATCGGCGCCTGCCTTTCGAGCTGACGGCCGGCCAGCTCGCCGTGGCGGAGGAGATCTCCGCCGATCTGGCCCGAGAACACCCCATGAACCGATTGCTGCAGGGCGAGGTCGGTTCGGGCAAGACCATCGTCGCGCTGCGGGCGATGCTGCAGGTGATCGACTCCGGGCGGCAGTGCGCCCTGCTCGCACCCACCGAAGTGCTCGCGGCGCAGCACGCCCGCTCGTTGACCACGATGCTCGGCGACCTCGCGGCGGCGGGCGAACTGGGTGCCCACGAACTCGCGACCCGCGTGACCCTGTTGACCGGCTCGATGGGGGTCGCGCGCAAGCGGGCCGCGCTCAACGAGGCGGTGACGGGAGATGCCGGGATCGTCATCGGCACCCACGCGCTCATCGAGGACAAGGTGCAGTTCTTCGACCTCGGTCTCGTGGTGATCGACGAGCAGCACCGGTTCGGCGTCGAGCAGCGCGACGCATTGCGGTCGCGCGGCCGCGACGGGGCGTCACCGCACGTGCTGGTGATGACCGCGACGCCCATCCCGCGCACCATCGCGATGACCGTGCTCGGCGACCTCGAGGTCTCGACCCTGCGCGAACTGCCCCGAGGGCGGTCGCCGATCGTCAGCCGCGTTGTCCCGGCGAAGGTGCACCCGACGTGGGTCGACCGGGCGTGGGAACGTATCCGCGAAGAGGTCGCCGACGGGAGGCAGGCCTATGTGGTGTGCTCACGCATCGGCGACGGCGATTCCGACGACGACGCACTCCTCGATCCGGGCGCTCCCGAGCCGTCGGGCTCGGGGAAGGGCAAGCAGGCGCCACCCGAGACCACCTCGGTGCTCGAGCAGTTCGAGTTCCTGACCTCCGGTCCGCTGCGCGACCTGCGGGTGGGTCTGCTGCACGGCCGGTTGCCCGGCGACGAGAAGGACGCCGTGATGCAGGCCTTCAACGCGGCGGAGCTCGACGTGCTGGTGTGCACGACCGTCGTCGAGGTCGGTGTCGACGTGCCGAACGCGACGGTGATGGTGATCGTCGACGCCGACCGGTTCGGTGTCAGCCAGCTGCACCAGCTGCGCGGTCGCGTGGGCCGTGGTGGGCACCAGGGGCTGTGTCTGCTCGTGACCGACGCGAAACCAGGCACCCCGACGATGATGCGGCTCGAGGCCGTCGCCGGCACCACCGACGGGTTCGAACTCGCCCAGCTCGATCTGCACTTGCGACGGGAGGGCGACGTCCTCGGGGTCGCCCAGTCCGGCACGGTGTCGACGCTCAGGTTGCTCTCGCTCGTCGACGACGCCGACGTCATCGAGGCGGCCCGCGACTTCTCCCGGACGGTGACCGAGAAGGATCCGGGCCTCGAACACCATCCGGGGCTCGCGAGCATGGTGCGCGCGGCGCTCGACGCCGAGCGCGTCGAGTACCTCGACAAGTCCTGAGTTACGTTCTGTACACCGTGCCGTGGAACCTCCGGTGAGGTTTCCACCACCCTCCCCGGAACGTTGACAACGTGTTACGGACGGTCCCACTGCATCGTTCCAGTCGTGCCGTCCGGCCACTCCGTCCCACGATGTGGAATGCGCGTCGAAGGCGGAATGTTACGTCGCGGTACCGTCGACCAATGTTCTCGAAAGTGCTTGTCGCCAACCGTGGCGAGATCGCGATCCGTGCCTTCCGTGCCGCCTACGAACTGGGTGCCGGGACGGTCGCGGTGTTCCCGTACGAAGACCGGAACTCCCTGCACCGGTTGAAGGCCGACGAGGCCTATCAGATCGGTGACGAGGGGCACCCGGTCCGCGCATACCTGTCGGTCGAGAAGGTCGTCGAAGCGGCCGTGTCGGCCGGAGCCGACGCGATCTATCCCGGCTACGGTTTCCTGTCCGAGAACCCGGACCTCGCCGCGGCGTGCGCGGACGCGGGCATCACCTTCGTCGGCCCCTCGGCGGAGATCCTGGAGCTGACCGGGAACAAGGCCCGCGCGATCGCCTCGGCGAAGGCCGCAGGTCTGCCGGTGCTGGCGTCGTCGGAGCCGTCCTCGGATGTCGACGCGCTGATCGCCGCGTCGGAGTCGATGAACTTCCCGGTCTTCGTCAAGGCCGTCGCCGGTGGTGGCGGACGCGGCATGCGCCGGGTCGCCGAGCCCTCCCAGCTGCGCGAAGCGATCGAAGCCGCCTCCCGCGAGGCCGACGCGGCCTTCGGTGATCCCACCGTCTTCCTGGAGCAGGCCGTGGTCAACCCGCGGCACATCGAGGTACAGATCCTCGCCGACAAGTACGGCAACGTCATCCACCTGTACGAGCGCGACTGCTCGGTGCAGCGCCGGCACCAGAAGGTCATCGAGCTCGCCCCGGCCCCGAATCTCGACCCGGAGTTGCGCGACCGAATCTGCGCCGACGCCGTCGCATTCGCCGAGGAGATCGGCTACCAGTGCGCGGGCACCGTCGAATTCCTCGTCGACGAGCGCGGCAACCACGTGTTCATCGAGATGAATCCCCGGATCCAGGTCGAGCACACGGTCACCGAAGAGATCACCGACGTCGACCTCGTGCAGTCGCAGCTGCGCATCGCCGCCGGCGAGTCGCTCGCCGATCTGGGTCTGTCACAGGAGAGCATCACCATCCGCGGCGCGGCGCTGCAGTGCCGCATCACGACCGAGGATCCCGCCAACGGGTTCCGCCCGGACACCGGCCGTATCACCGGTTACCGCACCCCGGGTGGTGCCGGCATCCGTCTCGACGGCGGCACCTCGGTCGGCGCGGAGATCTCCGCCCACTTCGACTCGATGCTCGTCAAGCTCACCTGCCGCGGCCGGACGTTCGAGACCGCTGTCGCCCGTGCCCGCCGCGCGGTTGCCGAGTTCCGCATCCGCGGTGTCGCGACGAACATCCCCTTCCTGCAGGCCGTGCTCGACGACGCCGACTTCCGCGACGGACACGTCACCACCTCGTTCATCGAGGAACGTCCGCAGCTGCTGACGCTGCGTTCGTCCGCCGACCGCGGCACCAAGATCCTGAACTACCTCGCCGACGTGACGGTCAACAAGCCGCACGGCGAGCGCCCCACCACGCTCTACCCGCACGACAAGCTGCCCGCGATCGACCTGAGCGCCGCGCCGCCGGCCGGTTCGCGGCAGCGGCTGCTCGAACTCGGACCCGAGGGCTTCGCCCGTGCGCTGCGTGAGCAGAAGTCCATCGGCGTCACCGACACCACCTTCCGCGACGCGCACCAGTCGCTGCTCGCGACCCGTGTGCGCAGCAAGGACCTGCTGACGGTCGCCGGGCACGTGGCCCGGATGACCCCGCAGCTCCTCTCGATCGAGGCGTGGGGCGGCGCGACCTACGACGTCGCTCTGCGCTTCCTGCACGAGGATCCGTGGGAGCGGTTGGCCGCGCTGCGCGAGGCGATCCCGAACATCAACCTGCAGATGCTGCTGCGGGGACGCAACACCGTCGGCTACACCCCCTACCCGGAGGCCGTGACCCGCGCGTTCGTGCAGGAGGCCGCAGACACGGGCATCGACATCTTCCGCATCTTCGACGCGCTGAACAACGTCGACCAGATGCGTCCGGCGATCGACGCGGTGCGCGAGACCGGCACCACGCTCGCCGAGGTCGCGATGTCCTACACCGGCGACCTGTCGAACCCGGACGAGACGATCTACACGCTCGACTACTACCTGCGGTTGGCCGAGGAGATCGTCGAGGCCGGTGCACACGTGCTCGCCATCAAGGACATGGCCGGTCTGCTGCGCGCCCCGGCCGCCGCGACGCTCGTCTCGGCGCTGCGCAGCAACTTCGACCTGCCGGTCCACGTGCACACCCACGACACTCCGGGTGGGCAGCTCGCGACCTATCTTGCGGCCTGGCACGCCGGTGCCGACGCCGTCGACGGTGCCTCCGCGGCGCTCGCCGGTACGACGAGCCAGCCCGCCCTGTCGGCGATCGTCGCCGCCGCGGCGAACAGCGAGTTCGACACCGGCCTCGACCTGCAGGCCGTGTGCGATCTCGAGCCGTACTGGGAGGCGCTGCGCAGGGTCTACGCACCGTTCGAGTCGGGGCTGCCCGCCCCGACCGGCCGCGTCTACACCCACGAGATCCCCGGCGGCCAGTTGTCGAACCTGCGCCAGCAGGCCATCGCGCTGGGACTCGGCGACCGCTTCGAGGAGGTCGAGGCCGCCTATGCCGGCGCCGACCGTCTCCTCGGCCGCCTGATCAAGGTCACCCCGTCGAGCAAGGTCGTCGGCGACCTCGCGCTGCACCTCGTCGGTGCCGGGGTCTCGGTCGACGACTTCGCCGCCGAGCCCGGCAAGTACGACATCCCCGATTCGGTCATCGGCTTCCTGCGCGGCGACCTCGGCACCCCCGCCGGGGGCTGGCCCGAGCCGTTCCGCAGCAAGGCGCTGTCGGGCCGAGCCGAGCCCAAGCCGATCACCCCGCTCGCGCCCGAGGAGGAGAAGGCCCTCGGCGGCACCTCGGCCGAGCGTCGCCGCATGCTCAACCGCCTGCTGTTCCCCGGACCGGCCAAGGAGTTCGAACAGCACCGGGAGACCTACGGCGACACCACCGAGCTGTCGGCCAACCAGTTCTTCTACGGGCTGCGGCACGGCGAGGAGCACCGGGTGCGCCTGGACAAGGGCGTCGAACTGCTCATCGGTCTCGAAGCGATCTCCGACGCCGACGAGAAAGGCTTCCGCACGGTGATGTGCATCCTCAACGGGCAGCTGCGCCCGGTGTCGGTGCGCGACCGGTCGGTGGCCGCCGACATCCCGGCCGCGGAGAAAGCCGACCGCAACCATCCCGGTCACGTCGCCGCGCCGTTCGCCGGCACGGTCACCCTCGTGGTGTCCGAGGGCGACAGCGTCTCGGCGGGCGACACCGTCGCCACCATCGAGGCGATGAAGATGGAGGCCGCGATCACCGCGCCGCGCGGCGGACGCATCACGCGTGTCGCGATCGGCCCGGTGCAACAGGTCGAAGGTGGCGACCTGCTCGTCGAGGTGTCCACGGGAGACAGCGCCGAGTGACACGGATCGTCGCCGGCCGGGCCGGGGGGCGGCGCCTGAAGGTGCCGCCCCGCGGGACCAGGCCCACTTCCGAACGGGTCCGTGAGGCCTTGTTCAGTTCGCTCGACGCACGCATGGACATCGACGGTGCCGCAGTCCTCGACCTCTACGCGGGGTCGGGGGCTCTCGGCCTCGAGGCGCTGTCCCGCGGCGCCGAGCACGCGATGCTCGTCGAGTCCGACGCCAAGGCGGCGGGGGTGATCCGCGAGAACATCGCGACGGTCGGACTGCCGGGGGCGGTCTTGCGCACGGCACCGGTGGCCGCCGTGCTCGCGGGTACCGCCGACCGGGTGTACGACCTCGTCCTCGCCGACCCGCCCTACGCCGTGACCGAGGGGGCCGTCACCGGAGTGCTCGAGGCGCTGGTGTCCGGCGGCTGGGTCGAGGACGGTTCGGTCGTCGTGGTCGAACGCTCGTCTCGGTCGCCGGAAACGGTGTGGCCGCAGGCATTCGAGGTCGGCAGGTCGCGGCGATACGGGGAGACGAGGGTGGAGATCGCCACCTGCTACGGTGCTGGATCATGAGCCGCGCGGTCTGCCCAGGATCCTTCGACCCGGTCACCAACGGACACCTCGACGTCATCGGCAGGGTCTCGGCCCAGTTCGACGAGGTCGTCGTGACCGTCACGATCAATCCCAACAAGCGGGGGATGTTCACGATCGACGAACGCCTCGAGATGCTCACCGAGGCCACGGCGCACCTGCCGAACGTCACGATCGACGCCTGGCAGGGCCTGCTCGTCGACTACGCCCGCGAGCGGGGGATCACCGCGATCGTCAAGGGCCTGCGCGGCGCCAACGACTTCGACTACGAGCTGCAGATGGCGCAGATGAACCACAAGCTCACCGGCGTCGACACCCTGTTCGTCGCCACCAACCCGGTGTACAGCTACCTGTCGAGCTCGCTCGTCAAGGAAGTTGCGACCTACGGCGGCGATGTCTCCGACATGCTGCCGGGCACCGTGCACGCTCGTCTGCTCGCGCGCCTCGCCGAGCGGGCCGCCGCGAAATAGACAGCACCCCTCCCGCACGGTCTGTGACGGCCGGATCCCGACACACCGAGCGCAGGGCACACGAGCGTGCCCTGCGCTGCGGCAGACTGGACGGTGGCGCGTCCGCACCGGTCGCGCCGAGCGAGTGATTGGGGTTGGGCGTGTACCGGGTATTCGAGGCACTCGACGAGCTGGTCGCAATCGTCGAAGAGGCACGTAGCGTTCCGATGACGGCGAGCTGCGTGGTACCGCGCGGCGATGTCCTCGAGCTGCTCGACGACGTGCGCGACGCGCTGCCGCCCGAACTCGACGACGCACAGGACGTGCTCGATCACCGCGACAAGCTGATCAACGACGCGCGGGCGCAGGCCGAGAAGACCGTCGGCGACGCCGACGAGGAGGCGCGCACCCTGCTCGAGGACGCGCGTACCGACGCCGACCGCATGCTGGCGGACGCGAAGGCGCAGGCGGACCGGATGGTCAAGGAAGCACGCGCCCACGCCGACGAACTCGTGCGCGACGCTCAGGCCGAGGCCGACGACCTCGTAGCAGAGGGCAACAAGCAGTACGAGAGCGTGACCGGGCGCGCCCGCCTCGAGGCCGACCGCCTGGTCGAGTCCGGCCAGGCGTCGTACGAGCGTTCCGTGGCCGAGGGCGAGGCCGAGAAGGCGCGCCTGGTGTCGCAGACGGAGGTCGTGCAGGCCGCGCACGCCGAGTCGGCTCGCGTCATCGATTCGGCCCACGCCGAATCCGACCGCCTGCGGACGGAATGCGACGAGTACATCGACGGAAAGCTCTCGGAGTTCGAGGAACTGCTCGGCACCACCCTGCGGTCGGTCGGCCGCGGCCGGCAGCAGCTGCGGCTCTCGGGTGCCCCCGACTTCGCGGAGGCCGACCCTCGGGCGAGCCGCCGCCGCTGATCGGCGGAATTTCCGCTCGTGCCGCCCATCGCGTATCATGGAGCGGTTGCCCTATCACGACCGAGTCGTGTTCTGCGTCGTCCGAAGAAGGTGAGTTCCCCGTGTCCACCCGTGGTTCCGGCACGACCCGTCCCGGCAGGGACTCCGGTCTGGTGTTCGACACGCTCTCCCTGGGTCGCCGGCCCGGATCGATGCGTGCGGTCGAGCGGAAGGTGCCGTCACCGTCGCGCATCGGACTCGATCTCATCGCGATCGAAGAGGGGTCCGAGATCGACCTCGATCTCCGCATGGAGTCGGTGTCGGAGGGTGTCCTGGTCACCGGTACAGTTCGTGCGGACGCCGTGGGTGAGTGCTCGCGGTGCCTCGAATCGTTCGCCGAACCGGTGGACGTGTACCTCACCGAGCTGTTCGCCTACCCGAACAGCGTCACGGAGCAGACCACCGAGGACGACGAGGTGTACCGCGTCGAGAACGATCTGATCGATCTCGAACCGGTCCTCGTGAACGCGGTGGGCCTGGAACTTCCGTTGCAGCCGTTGTGTAGTGACGACTGTGCGGGATTGTGCCCCGAATGCGGCATTCGCCTGGCGATTGCGGAATCCGGGCACCGTCATGAGACAATGGATCCTCGCTGGGCTGGGTTGGCAGCCAAGTTCGGCGCGGGCTCCGAAGAACCCAGCAGTCAAATCGACAGCTCGAACAACGAGGAGAAGTAGACGTGGCCGTCCCCAAGCGCAGAATGTCGCGTTCCAACACCCGGTCGCGGCGCAGCCAGTGGAACACCACTGCGCCGACGCTCGTCACCTGCCCGAACCGGGGTTGCGGAGAGAAGAAGCTGCCTCACGTGGCGTGCCCGTCGTGTGGCACCTACAACGGCCGTCAGGTGACCGCGCCCGTCTAATCGGTACTCACGTGACGAGCAAGTCCCCCGAAACAGCTACCGAGGGCGGCGAAGAGAGCCATGAGTCTCTCCTCGCCGCCCTCGGCGTGCCTCTGGACGCAGAACTGCTGTCCTTGGCGCTCACCCATCGCTCGTACGCCTACGAGAACGGCGGGTTGCCCACCAACGAACGTCTCGAGTTCCTCGGCGATGCCGTCCTCGGGCTCGCGGTGACCGAGAAGCTCTATCTCACCCATCCGGACAAGTCCGAGGGCGAACTCGCCAAGATCCGCGCGAGCGTCGTCAACATGCACGCGCTCGCAGAGGTGGCGCGCGGCCTCGGAGAAGGCGGGCTCGGGGTGCATCTCCACCTCGGCAAAGGCGAGGAACTGACGGGCGGCCGCGACAAGGCCAGCATTCTCGCCGACGGGATGGAATCGCTCCTCGGTGCCGTCCATCTCGCGCACGGCATCGATGTCGCGCGCGAAGTGGTCCTGCGTCTGTTCGCCGACCTGCTCGAACGAGGCCCCCGGCTCGGTGCGGGCCTCGACTGGAAGACGAGTCTGCAGGAGCTCACCGCCGAACGTGGCCTCGGTGTTCCCGCCTACGAGATCACCGCCACCGGTCCCGATCACGACAAGGAATTCACTGCCACCGCTCTCATCGCCGGCAATCCCTACGGGACCGGTATCGGGCGCACCAAGAAGGAAGCCGAGCAGAAGGCCGCGTCGGCTGCGTGGAATGCGCTGACCGACGGCGACACTGCCGAAGCCGGAGCCCCCCGTGCACAGTCGGATGACGCCGCGCAGTCGGATGACGCCGCGCAGTCCGGATCCACCGAGGGCAACTGACCGCAGGTGCCGGAACTTCCCGAAGTCGAGGTGGTCCGTCGCGGACTCGACGCTCACGTCGTCGGCGCGACGGTGGATTCGGTGCAGGTGCTGCACCCCCGTGCCGTCCGCCGGCACGAACCCGGGCCGCGTGATCTCGCACTGCAGGTGACCGGTCAGAAGGTCGCCTCCGTCGAACGCCGCGGCAAGTACATGTGGCTGGTGCTCGAGCCGGCCGACCTGGCCCTCGTGGTGCACCTGGGGATGAGCGGGCAGATGCTCGTGCAGCCGCCGAGCGTCCCCGACGAGAAGCACCTGCGTATCCGCGCCGTCCTCGACAACGGCGCCGATCTGCGTTTCGTCGACCAGCGCACCTTCGGAGGCTGGGCCCTGGCGCCGCTCGTGGAGGTGGACGGCGATCGACTGCCGCTGCCGGTCGCGCACATCGCCCGCGACCCGATGGATCTCCGCTTCGACCCGGACGCGGTCGTGGCCGTGCTGCGCACCAAACACACGGAGATCAAGCGTGCGCTGCTCGACCAGACCGTCGTCTCCGGAATCGGCAACATCTACGCCGACGAAGCGCTTTGGCGCGCAAGGATTCACGGGAACCGGCCGACCGACGCGCTGTCGCGACCGAAACTCCGGTCGGCACTCGACGCTGCCACCGAAGTGATGGCCGAGGCGCTCGGACAGGGCGGTACGTCGTTCGACGCCCTCTACGTCAACGTCAACGGGGAGTCCGGTTACTTCGAACGCTCCCTGAACGTGTACGGGCGAGAGAACGAGCCGTGCCGGCGATGCGGCGCCCCGATCCGCCGTGAGAAATTCATGAACCGCTCGTCGTACAGTTGCCCGAAGTGTCAGCCCCGACCGAGAACGACCCGGTAGCGCACGCGCATACCGGGCTGTTCGGAGCAGTGTCGGTCAGATGTCGAAGAACACCGTCTCGGCACCGCCGTCCGGGGTGTCCTGCAGCCGGATGTCGATCGTGTACACGGTGCGGCCGTCGCGCTCGGAACGCGACGCGATGAGGGTGGTGCGCCTCACCTCCCATTCGATGCCCTTCAGGACGGGATCCTCGGCGTTGAGTTCGGTCTCGTCCTCGAAGTAGACCCGCGTGTGCAGCCCGAGGTTGATACCGCGCGCGAAGATCACCAGCAGGATGTGAGGTGCCGAGACGGATCCGTCGGGATTGGTGACGGCACCGGGCTTGATCGTCTCGATCGTGAACACGCCGGTCTCGAAGTCGCCGCCGGTGCGTCCCCAGCCTCGGAAGTCCGGATCGAGGTCCGTGTCCTGCTCGTCGTCGGGATGCGCGTACCGGCCGTGGGCGTTCGCCTGCCAGCTCTCGAGCAGCGCGTCGCGCACCGGGGTGCCGGTGCCGTCGATGACGCGGCCCTCCAACACGATCCGCTCGCCCTCGGTCTCGTCGGTGACGAGGACGTTGCCGAAGTTGTTGTCGAAGATGTCGAAGCCGGCCTGCTGCGGCGCCAGACCGATGTGGACGTAGGGACCGCCGGTCTGCGAAGGCGTCTCCGGGAAATGCGTGACCATCGGGCGGGGGAGGAGCGGGGGCACGGGCCGGTAGGGATCGGTGGGCAGGCTCATCGCGGGGCTCCCGGCAGGTCGGTGTTCTCGAAGAAGGTGGCGCGTCGCCCGCGCAGGGTGATGTCCCAGCGGTAGGCGCGCGCGTCGAACGGGGCGTTCGAGGCGGGATCCTCCTGGGCGATCAGGCTGCGGAGCTGGTCCACGGTCGGGATCGTCCGCGCGATCGGGCACTTCTCGATCAGCGGGTCGCCTTCGAAGTACAGCTGGGTGATCAGGCGCTGCGCCCATCCGCGGCCGAGGATCGACACGTGGATGTGCGCCGGGCGCCAGGCGTTGCGGCTGTTGCCCCACGGATAGGCGCCGGGCTTGATCGTCCGGAACCGGTAGTAGCCGTTCGCGTCCGTGAGCATCCGCCCGCAGCCGCCGAAGTTCGGATCGATGGGCGCGAGATAGGTGTCCTTCTTGTGGCGGTACCTGCCACCGGCGTTGGCCTGCCACACCTCGACGAGTGCACCCTCGACCGGATTGCCGAACTCGTCCTCGACGAAGCCGTGGACGATGATGCGTTCACCGATCGGCAGGCCGTCCTTCGAGAAGTTCAGGATCAGGTCGTTGTCGAGGGAGCCGAGCTCGTCGCTGCGGAAGACGGGGCCGGTGATCTCCGACAGGGTGGGCTTCGGCGTGATGAGCGCGTTCTTCGGTGCGCGCAGCACCGACGTGCGATAACCGGGAGTGAGCGCGGGTGGGTGCAGTGTGTGGTCGCGCTCGACGTATTCGCCGCTGGGCATGCGATCTCCGATCTCTGAGCGGTGAGGACCACCATATGGTGAAGAAAAACTCATGTAAATTGACAAAATTGCCGTTTATTCATAACTTCCGGTGATGCAATCCGACAGGGGTCTCTCCTCATCCGTGCCGGACCAGGCCCGACGGATCCGCCTCCGGCACCTCCGGTGCTTCGTGACCGTGGCGCGCGAAGGGCAGGTCGGACGCGCGGCCGAGCTGTTGCAGCTGAGCCAGCCGGCCGTCACGAAGACCCTCAACGAGCTCGAGGTGCTCGCCGGAGCGAAACTCCTCGACCGCGGCCGACACGGTGCGCGCCTCACCGCGGCGGGTCACCGCTTCCTGCGATACGCGCAGGACGTCACCACCTCATTGGACGCAGCGGTGGCCGCACTGGCGGGAGCGGCCGAACCCGCTCGCGAGCCGCTGCGGATCGGGGCCCTGCCCACCGTGGCCGGGTCCGTACTCCCCGAAGCTCTGGCGGAGTTGCGCCGCGTGCGCGCCGATCTGGACATCCGGATCCGCACCGACCCCAATGCCGTCCTGCTGTCGGCGCTGGCCGCCGGCGCCCTCGACGTCGCCCTCGGACGCATGGCCGAACCCTCCCGGATGGTCGGGCTGTCGTTCGAGCTCCTGTACGCCGAGACGCTGATCCTCGTCGTCCGGCCCGGCCATCCTCTCGCCGAGCGTTCCGCCTCGGTCACCGACGCACTCGAACACCCGCTGGTGGTCGCGACCCGCGGAACCGTGCCCCGCCACGCGACCGAGGCACTGTTCGAACGTCACGGCCTGCGACTGCCGGCCGGGCTGATCGAGACGCTCGATCTCGCTGTGGCCCGGGGGGTGGTCCGGCGCAGCGACGCGGTGTGGATCACCACGGAACGTGCGGCCCGCGACGACCTCGCCGACGGGGTGGTCCGGCGCCTGGACGTGCCCACCGCGGGCACCGTCGAGCCGATCGGAGTGCTGCGACGCAGTGCCGACGCGTCGTCCGCGGCGCTCGAGGATTTCGTGACCATCCTGCGCGCTGTCCCCGTCGACGGGGCATGGCAGGATTTCCCCCATGGCTGACCAGACTTCCGACCTTCCCGCCACCGAGCTGTGGGTCGAGCGCACCGGTACGCGTCGCTACACCGGCCGCAGCTCGCGCGGCGCCGAGGTACTCATCGGCTCGGAGAGCGTCGAGGGCGTCTTCACTCCGGGTGAGCTGCTCAAGATCGCACTCGCCGCCTGCTCCGGCATGAGCTCGGACTTCCCGTTGTCCCGCCGGCTCGGCGACGACTACGACGCGACGATCCGCGTCTCCGGAGCGGCGGACCGCGAGACCGAGGTCTATCCGCACCTCGAGGAGGAGATGATCCTCGACCTGTCGGAACTCGACGCCGACGCCCGCGACCGGCTCATCGCCCTCGTCGAACGCTCCGTCGACAAGGTGTGCACGGTGGGTCGCACCCTGAAGGCGGGCACGAAGATCTCGCTGGCGATCACCGCCGAGGATTGACCGATGAGCACCCCCGCAGGCATCGAACGGCTCACGGCGTGGGTGCACGGCCGCGTCCAAGGGGTCGGTTTCCGTTGGTTCACGCGTGCCCGCGCACTCGAACTCGGTCTCGTCGGGCATGCGACCAACCATCCCGACGGTCGCGTGATGGTCGTGGCCGAAGGCCCCCGGTCCGCGCTCGAACAGCTCCTCGCGTGGCTGCGATCCGGCGACACCCCCGGTGAGGTGCGGCTCGTCGTCGAATCGTGGGATCCGCCGCGAGGCGATCTCACCGGTTTCGTCGAGCGCTGATCTTCGTCCCGTCTCCCGTTCGCTCGGTATCCGCTCCGACCGAGTGGAAGCGGCCGGGTGGTGTGGGTCGGACCCGAACGTCCTGTACACGACCGGTTTCGGTGGCGCGGTCCGTACCGCGTACCCGGCGAAGGAGAACGGTCACAACCCGCCGGTAGAGTTCTCACCCATGTACCTCAAGAGTCTGACGTTGAAGGGCTTCAAGTCCTTCGCCTCGTCGACGACTCTGCGTTTCGAACCGGGCATCACCTGTGTGGTCGGACCCAACGGGTCCGGCAAGTCGAACGTCGTCGACGCACTCACCTGGGTGATGGGGGAGCAAGGTGCCAAAGCGCTGCGCGGCGGCAAGATGCAGGACGTCATCTTCGCCGGAACCACCGGGCGCCCGCCCCTCGGACGCGCCGAGGTCACGCTCACCATCGACAACTCCGACGGCGCGCTGCCCATCGAGTACTCCGAGGTCTCCGTCACCCGCCGCATGTTCCGCGACGGTGCGGGTGAATACGAGATCAACGGCAGTTCCTGCCGTCTCATGGACGTGCAGGAACTGTTGTCCGACTCCGGTATCGGCCGCGAGATGCACGTCATCGTCGGGCAGGGCCGTCTCGCCGCGATTCTCGAATCCCGCCCGGAGGACCGGCGCGCCTTCATCGAGGAGGCCGCCGGCGTCCTCAAGCACCGCAAGCGCAAGGAAAAGGCGCTGCGCAAGCTCGACTCCATGCAGGCCAACCTCGCCCGCCTCACCGACCTCACCGCCGAACTGCGCCGTCAGCTCAAACCGCTCGGCCGGCAGGCCGAGGTCGCGCGTCGCGCCCAGACCATCCAGGCCGACCTCCGCGATGCGCGGTTGCGCCTTGCCGCCGACGACCTCGTCACCCGCCGAGCCGAACTCGCCGGGCACGACGAGCAGGAAAAGATGGTCCGGGAGCGCCTCGACACCGTTCTCGCGGCGTTCGACGACGCGAACGCCGAACTCGCCCGTCACGAACAAGCTCTCGCGCAGCTCACGCCGGGAGCCGAAGCGGCGTCGCAGACCTGGTTCCGCCTGTCGGCCCTCGCCGAGCGCGTCTCGGCGACCGTGCGGGTCGCGCAGGAACGCGCACGGCACCTGCACGCCGAACCCGAGGACCGCTCCGGTCAGGATCCGGACGAGATGGAGGCCCGCGCCGATCGGATCGCCGCCGAAGAGGCGGAACTGATCGAGGCGGTCGAGATCGCGCACGGAGCCCTCGAAGCGGCCCGCGAACAACTCGCCGCGCAGGAGGAGTCCGCGGCCGCCGCCGAACGCGCGCATCTCGCCGCGGTCCGTGCCGTCGCCGATCGGCGCGAGGGCCTCGCGCGCCTCGCCGGCCAGGTCGACACGATGCGGACCCGGGCCGAATCGATCGACGCCGAGATCGCGCGCCTGACCGTGGCCATCGAGGAGGCCCGGCTGCGTGGCGTCGAGGCCCAGGCCGAGTTCGAGACCGCTCAGGCGCGCATCGACGATCTCGACGCCGGCGAAGTCGACGCCGACGCCCAGCACGAACGAGCGCTCGAAGCACAGCGACTCGCCGACGAACGGGTCGCCGAACTCCAGCAGGCCGAACGCGCCGCGGGTAAGGAGGTCGCGTCCCTCGGCGCCCGCATCGAGGCCCTCTCGATGGGACTCGAACGCACCGACGGTGCGGCCTGGCTGATCGACACGCGCTCCGGCGACGGACTCGTGGGCCGATTGGCCGACCGGCTGCGGGTGGCTCCGGGATACGAGGCCGCCGTCGCGGCGGCCTTCGGCGCGGCAGCCGACGCGCTCGAGGTGGAGTCGGCCGATGCGGCGGTCGCGGCGGTCGCCGCGCTGGTGGAGGCCGATCAGGGAAGGGTCGCGTTCGTCCATCCGGGCCCCGCCGCTCCCGCCGACACCGGCGGCCTGCCGGCCGGTGCCCGATGGCTCCGCGAGGTCGTCGAGTGTCCCGCCGACCTCCGCGGGGGCGTCGACGGCCTGCTGGCCCGCACCGTCGTGGTCGACGACCTGCGCACCGCCCTGGACGTCTGCGCGACCCGGCCCGGCCTGCGCGCCGTGACGCGCGGGGGAGACCTCGCCGGCGCGGGTTGGGTGGTCGGCGGTTCCCACCGTGCCCCGAGCACTCTCGAGATCCAGGCGGCGATCGACACCTCCCGGGCCGGTCTCGAACAGGCCGAACGCCGCTCCGAGGAACTGGCCGCAGCCCTGGCAGGCGCCCTCGCGGAGCAGGCCGAACGCGCCGAATACGTCGAGCAGACCCTCGCCGCGCTCAACGAATCCGACGCCGCGATGTCCGCCGTCTACGAGCAACTCGGCCGTCTCGGTCAGGCGGCACGCACTGCCCATGCCGAATCCGGCCGACTCGCGGCCCAGCGCGCCGAAGCCGAGAAGGAACGTGACGCGGCGCGCGAGAAGCTGGTGGAGCTCGAGGAGCGACTGCGTCTGGCCGAGGACGACTCGGCCGGGACCGGCGACGGAGCCGGGACCGAGCACACGGCCGCCGAACGGGAGATGGCCGCAGCCGCTCTCGCCGAGGTGCGGGCCGTCGAGGTCGACGCGCGACTCGCGGCGCGCACGGCCGAGGAACGCGCCGAAGCGCTTCGGGGCAAAGCGGATTCGCTCCGTCGCGCGGCGCAGGCCGAACGCGAGGCCCGCGCTCGTGCCGAACGCGCTCGCGTCGCGCGACGGCAGGCCGCGGCCGTCGCCGCTGCGGTGGCCGAATCAGGGCAGCGACTCGCCGAACAACTCGAGGTGGCCGTGGTGACGGCACTCGCCCAGCGCGACGACCTGAACCGGCGCCGCGCCGAATGCGCCGAGCAACTCGAACGGGCCCGCGAACTCGTCCGCGAACTGTCGGCGCAGCGCGACCAGCTCACCGACGCGGTGCATCGTGACGAAGTGGCCCGGGCGCAGGCCTCGCTCCGGATCGAGCAACTCGAACAGACCATCCTCGAGCAGCACGGCATCGCCCTCGACGACCTCGTGGCCGAGTACGGCCCCGACGTGCCGCTGCCGCCGACGCCGCTGGAGATGGCCGAGTACGAGCAGGCCCGCGAACGCGGCGAACAGGTGGTCGCTCCGCAGCCGATGCCGTACGACCGGGCCGCTCAGGAGCGGCGGGCCAAACGCGCCGAGAAGGATCTCGCGACGCTCGGGCGTGTCAACCCGCTCGCGCTGGAGGAGTTCGCGGCCCTCGAGGAGCGGTACAACTTCCTGTCCACCCAGCTCGAGGACGTCAAGGGTGCCCGCAAGGACCTGCTCGCCGTCGTCGAAGAGGTCGACGCGCGGATCCTGCAGGTGTTCACGGAGGCGTACGCCGACGTCGAGCGCGAGTTCGAACAGGTCTTCGCGAAGTTGTTCCCCGGCGGTGAGGGACGGCTGGTGCTCACCGACCCGAGCGACATGCTCACCACCGGCATCGAGGTCGAGGCCCGCCCGCCGGGCAAGAAGGTCAAGCGGCTGTCGCTGCTGTCGGGTGGCGAGAAGTCGCTCACCGCCGTGGCGATGCTGGTCGCCATCTTCCGGGCGCGACCGTCACCCTTCTACGTCATGGACGAGGTGGAGGCCGCGCTCGACGACACCAACCTCCGGCGGTTGATCGGGCTTTTCGAGCAGCTGCGCGAGAAGTCCCAACTCATCGTCATCACGCACCAGAAACCGACGATGGAGGTCGCCGACGCGCTGTACGGCGTGAGTATGCGGGGCGACGGCATCACCCGGGTCATCTCGCAACGCCTGCGCGGACGCGCGATCGCGACACCGGTCCCCGAACCGGAGGAAGAGCTCCAGGCCTGACAGTATGGGTGCGTGAGTACCGGAGCCTGGATAGTCATCGCCGCCGCGCTGGCGGTCGTTCTCGTCGCGCTCGTCGTCGGCCTGACCCTCTACCGTCGGCGGCAGGTGTCGCTCAAGGCGCCCGAGACCCCGCAGCTCGATTCCGCAGAGACCAAGGACCGCTCCGGCGGTTACAAGGCGCAGAGCGGATTCAATTTCTCGCAGGGGACGGCCGCCCCTCCGGCGCCGGCACCCCGGCCGGCGCCGAAGCCCGCACCGAAACCCGAGCCGGCGCCTCGTACCGTGCCGCTGCCGGAGGAGATCACCGAAGCTCCGCCGAGCGCCCCTGCGGAGCCGAAGGTCGCACCTCCGAAGGTCGAACCGAAACCTGAGCCGACGGTCGAACCGAAGCCTGAGCCGACGGTCGAACCGAAGCCTGAGCCGACGGTCGAACCGAAGCCGGCAGAGCCGAAGCCGGTCGAACCCGAGCCGGTCGAGCCCGAGGTCGTCCCGGCACCGGAGCGACCCGCTCCCGAACCCGTCGAGCCCGAGGTCGTCCCCGCGCCGACGCCGGAACCGGAAGTCGCGCCGACGCCGGAACCCGCTACGGAGGCGGTCGTCGAGCCGGAGGTGCTGCCCGCACCCGCAGAACCGGCCGGGCCGGCAGCTGTTCCCCCGGCCGCCCCGATCGAGGAGATCGAACCCACCGCGGGTCGCCTGGTGCGCCTGCGCGGCCGTCTGGCCCGTTCCCAGTCGGCGGTCGGCAAGAGCCTGCTCGGTCTGCTCGGCGGCGGCGACCTCGACGAGGACTCCTGGGAGGAGATCGAGGACACGCTGCTCGTCGCGGACCTCGGTGCCGCCACGACGACGAAGATCGTCGACCGTCTGCGTGAGGAGATGGCGGTGAGCAACGTGCGCAGCGAGGCCGACGCCCGGGCTGTGCTGCGCAGCGTGCTCGTCGACGAACTCCGTCCGGAGCTCGACCGTTCCATCCGGGCGCTCCCGCACGAGGACCATCCCGCGGTTCTCCTCGTCGTCGGCGTCAACGGCACCGGCAAGACCACGACGACCGGCAAGCTCGCGCGCGTGCTCGTCGCCGACGGACGACGGGTGCTGCTCGGTGCCGCCGACACCTTCCGTGCCGCGGCCGCCGACCAGCTCCAGACCTGGGCCGAGCGTGTGGGTGCCGAGGTCGTCCGCGGCAAGGAGGCCGCCGATCCCGCCGCGGTCGCGTTCGATGCCGTGGCGAAGGGCATCGACAACGGGGTCGACGCCGTCCTCGTCGACACCGCCGGACGCCTCCACACCAAGACCGGCCTGATGGACGAACTCGGCAAGGTCAAGCGCGTCGTCGAGAAGAAGGCCGCCGTCGACGAGGTGCTGCTGGTCCTCGACGCGACGATCGGCCAGAACGGTCTGATGCAGGCCCGCGTGTTCGCCGACGTCGTCGACATCACCGGGGTGGTGCTCACCAAGCTCGACGGCACCGCCAAGGGCGGCATCGTCTTCCAGGTGCAGCACGAGCTCGGCGTCCCGGTCAAGCTCGTCGGTCTCGGTGAGGGCGCCGACGATCTCGCTCCGTTCGAACCCGAGGCGTTCGTCGACGCTCTGCTCGGCTGATCCGTCCCGGGTCCTCCGGCCGCTGTCCGCTCGTGCGGACAGCGGCCGGTTTCGTCGGCGGGGTGCTGTGTCCGAAGTGTGAAACAAGGATGAAACAAGGTCGGTTCCTGCGTTCACGCCCATGAAACAGCGCGGCGCCTCCACGGAAACATCCGGGCAGCAAGCTTTCCCTCGACAACGTGCCGATCGGCGCGGCCTACAGGGAGGTTGCAAGTGGAGGAAGTGGTGAACACAGGCGACGCGGCGTGGATGCTGATGGCTGCGTCCCTCGTGCTGCTGATGACCCCGGGCCTGGCGTTCTTCTACGGTGGGATGTCCCGGTCCAAGTCCGTGCTGAACATGATGATGATGTCGTTCGGGTCCATGGCGGTCATCGCGGTGATCTACGTCCTGTGGGGCTGGTCGATGTCCTACGGAACCCAGAACGTGCTCGGCATCTTCGCGAACCCGTTCGAGCAGTTCGGTCTGCAGGGCGCCATCTACGGCGAGGACGGGGAATTCCTCGCCGGTCTCGGCAACTACCCGCAGATCATCGATATCGGTTTCCAGGTGACCTTCGCGATCATCACCACCGCGCTGATCAGCGGTGCGCTGGCCGAGCGCGTCAAGTTCGGTACGTGGATGGCGTTCGCGGCGATCTGGGTGACCTGCGCCTACTTCCCGCTCGCCCACATGGTGTGGGGTGGCGGTCTGCTGTCGGGTTCCGAGGACAGCATCGCAGCCGCACTGTTCGGCACCGTCGACGACGGCGGAGAGGTCGTCGCTTCGGTGGCCCCGATCGACTTCGCCGGCGGCACGGTCGTCCACATCAATGCCGGTATCGCGGCTCTCGTCCTGGCGATCGTCATCGGCAAGCGCGCCGGCTTCGGACGCACCGCCTTCCGCCCGCACAATCTGCCGTTCGTCATGCTCGGCGCCGCACTGCTGTGGTTCGGATGGTTCGGCTTCAACGCCGGTTCGGCATTCGCGGCCGACGGCCTCGCAGGCCTGGCCTGGGTCAACACCACCACGGCCACCGCTGCCGCCATCCTCGGCTGGCTCCTCACCGAGCGCATCCGTGACGGCAAGGCCACCAGCCTCGGTGCCGCGTCCGGTGCCGTCGCCGGTCTCGTGGCCGTCACGCCCGCTGCCGGCTCGCTGAGCCCGGTCGGATCGATCGCCCTCGGTGTCGTCGCCGGCGTCCTGTCCGCCCTCGCCGTGGGCCTGAAGTACAAGTTCGGTTACGACGACTCGCTGGACGTCGTGGGTGTCCACCTCGTGTCCGGCCTGTGGGGGACGGTCGCCATCGGCTTCCTCGGCACCGAGACCGGATTGTTCTACGGTGGCGACTACAAGCAGCTCGTCATCCAGATCGTCATCGCAGTCGTCGCCCTGGTGTTCACCGCGATCGTCACCGCCGTGATCGCCTTCGCACTCAAGCCGATGGGCTGGCGTGTGAGCGACGAAGAAGAGGCCCGCGGTATCGACGAAGCCGAACATGCGGAATCCGCATACGACTTCGCGCCGGCTCTCAAGTGATAAGAAGACCACGACAGCGAGCAGGGATGACAGCGGCCAGCGGGCTCTGGGAAGGATGAGGAAATGAAGCTGATCACGGCGATCATCAAGCCGTTCACGCTCGAGGACGTCAAGGCGGGCCTGGAGCAGGCCGGAGTGCTCGGAATGACCGTCAGCGAGGTGCAGGGGTACGGCCGCCAGAAGGGCCACACCGAGGTCTACCGCGGGGCGGAGTACTCCGTCGACTTCGTCCCCAAGGTCCGGGTGGAGGTCGTCGTGGACGACTCCGTTGTCGACAAGGTCGTCGAGACCATCGTCGAGGCGTCCCGTACCGGGAAGATCGGCGACGGCAAGGTGTGGGTCACCCCCGTGGAAGGTGTGGTCCGGGTCCGTACCGGAGAACGAGGTTCGGATGCGCTCTGACCCCCAGGGGTCCGACTCTCGAGGCCCTGATCCCGCTGCGTCGGCAGTGGGGTCGGGGCCTTCGGTGTCCTCGGCCCGCACGCCCGCACCCGCGGGAGCCGCCGATCTCACGGCAGCCCGTGACGCCCTGCTCTCCGGCGGCCCCCGCAGCCGCCGCCTCGACACCGTGGCCCTGCGTCACGCCCTGGTGGACCTGCACGAATTCTGGTTGACGACGAAGGGCTCCGAACTCGGCATCAGGCGCGAGGGCGGTTTCGCCATCGTCGCGGTGGGGGGCCTCGGTCGTCGCGAGATGCTCCCGTACTCGGACCTCGACCTCATCCTTCTCCACGACGACATGGCGCCGGCCGTCGTGTCGAAGGTTGCCGACCAGCTCTGGTACCCGCTGTGGGACGCGCACATCAAGCTCGACCACAGTGTCCGGACGGTGCCCCAGGCCCTGCAGGTGTTCTCCTCCGATCTCACGGCCGCGCTGGGGATGCTCGAGGCGCGGCACATCGCGGGCGACGCCCAGCTGAGCAATCTCCTCATCGGCGGCGTACGACGTCAGTGGCGGACCGGCATCCGGTCCCGCTTCGACGAACTCATCGAGATGACCGAGGGGCGATGGCAGCGCAGCGGGCAGATCGCCCACCGAGCCGAACCCGACCTCAAGAGCGGTCGCGGCGGGTTGCGGGACGTGCAGTTACTCAATGCCCTGTCCGTTGCGCAGCTCACCGACGGCATGCCGGGGCTCGGACCGGACGTCCCCGGTGGTGGCCTCGCGGCCGCCCACCGGCGACTGCTCGACGTACGCACCGAACTGCACCGCGTCGCCGGTCGCTCCCGCGACCAGTTGCGTGCGCAGGACGCGGACGAGATCGCCGCGGCATTGCGGATCGGCGACCGCTTCGATCTCGCCCGGGTGCTCACCGAATCGGCCCGTACCATCAGCTATTCCGTGGATGTCGGTCTGCGCACCGCGGCCAACTCGCTGCCGCGGAAAGGTCTGTCGCGGCTGCGTCGCGGACCGGTGCGGCGTCCCCTCGACGAAGGGGTCGTCGAGCACGGGGGAGAGGTGGCCCTCGCGCGGGACGCGCATCCGCGTCGGGATCCGGGTCTGACCACGCGAGTCGCTGCGGCGGCCGCACAGGCCGGTCTGCCGGTCTCGGCGGCCACCCTCACCCGGCTCGCCGATCACGCCCCGGAACTGCGGGAACCCTGGCCTCGCGAAGCCCTCGACGACTTCCTGGTGCTGCTCGGTTCGGGGCGTCGTGCGGTCGACGTCATCGAGTCGCTGGACCGGACCGGACTGTGGGGACGCCTGCTCCCCGAATGGGGCGCGGTACGCGACCTGCCGCCGCGTGACGCCGTCCACACGTGGACCGTCGACCGGCACCTCGTCGAGACCGCCGTCTACGCGAGCGAACTGACCACGCGGGTCGCCCGTCCGGACCTGCTCGTGCTCGGGGCGTTGCTGCACGACATCGGCAAGGGGCGCGGCGGCGATCACAGCGTGGTCGGTGCGGAGCTGACCTTGCAGATCGGGCGGCGGATGGGAGTGTGGCCCTCGGATCTGGCGCTGCTCACCGCGATGGTGCGGCACCACCTGCTCCTGCCGCACACCGCGACCCGGCGCGACCTCGACGATCCGGAGACGGTCGCGGCGGTGGTCGAGGCCCTCGACGGCGATCCGGTGCTGCTCGACCTCCTCCACGCCCTGGCCGAAGCGGATTCCCAGGCCACCGGCCCGGGGGTCTGGGGCGACTGGAAGGCGTCGCTGATCCGGGAACTCGTGCGCCGCTGCCGGATGATGATGGCGGGCGACGAGCTGCCCGCGCCGGATCCGATCGATCCCGTCCTCGCGAACCTCGCCGAGGACGGTGCCCTGCACGTCGCACTCGAACCGCGTGAGGACGGCCGCAGCTTCACGGCGACCTTCCTCGCCCCCGACGAGAGGGGTGTGCTCTCCGACGAGGCCGGGGTGCTCTCGCTGCACGGTCTGCGCGTGCTGTCGGCCTCCATCGGCAGCCACGCAGGCAGCACGGTCAACACGTTCGTGGTGGCCCCGAGGTTCGGCTCACCGCCCGAGGCGGCACTGCTCCGGCAGGAACTCGTGCGGGCGCGATCCGGCGACCTGGATCTGCTCGGTGCGCTCGAGGCCAAGGACCGCGCCGAACGCGAGAGTCGCCTTCCCGAACGAACGGCCCGGGCGGTCCCCGTCGGCGCCGCGCTCGCGCCGCCGCGGATCATCTGGTTCGACGGGTTCGAGTCGGACCAGGTGGTGCTCGAGATCCGCTCGGAGGACCGGATCGGTCTGCTGTGCCGTCTCGCGGACGTCTTCGAGCGTGTCGGGGCCGACGTGCGGTGGGCGCGGGTGAGCACACTGGGTTCGACCGTGATCGACTCGTTCTGTGTCGATCTCGCCGGCGCCCACACCCGTGTCTCCCGGGAACATCTCGAACGGGAACTCCTCTCCGTCCTGCCCGCTCCCGGACCTGCCGCGCCCGCCGGCGCATCGTGACCGCGCGGGTGGCCCGCCGCACGGCGTGGCCACCCGCGGCCGCGACGGATCGCGAACGGTTACCCTGGTTCGCAGCATTGTCCGCATCTTCGTCAGAGCTCAGGAGCGCATTCGGTGTTCGAATCCCTTTCCGACAGGTTGACAGGGGTCCTGAAGGACCTGCGCGGCAAGGGGCGGCTGTCCGACGCGGACATCGACGCGACCTGCCGCGAGATCCGGCTCGCCCTGCTCGAGGCCGACGTCGCACTGCCCGTCGTGCGCGAGTTCATCAAGAAGATCAAGGTGCGCGCCAAGGGTGCCGAGGTGCACGGCGCGCTCAACCCGGCCCAGCAGGTCGTCAAGATCGTCAACGAGGAACTCGTCGGGATCCTCGGTGGCGAGACCCGGCGGTTGCAGTTCGCGAAGACCCCGCCGACGGTCATCATGCTCGCCGGTCTGCAGGGTGCCGGTAAGACCACCCTCGCGGGCAAGCTCGCGAAGTGGCTCAAGGCGCAGGGGCACACGCCCATGCTGGTCGCCTGCGACCTGCAGCGTCCCGGCGCGGTCACCCAGCTGCAGGTGGTCGGCGAGCGGGCCGGCGTGACGGTCTTCGCTCCCCACCCCGGCACGTCCGTCGGCGGCGGCGAGAACGAGCTCGGTGTCACGGCTGCCGACCCGATCGCCGTGGCCGAGCAGGGTATCGCCGAGGCGCGCACCAAGCAGTACGACGTGGTCATCGTCGACACCGCCGGTCGCCTCGGTATCGACCAGGAACTCATGGCGCAGGCCGCGGGCATCCGCGACGCCGTGCAGCCCGACGAGGTGCTCTTCGTCCTCGACGCGATGATCGGTCAGGACGCCGTGAGCACCGCCGAGGCGTTCCGCGAGGGCGTCGGCTTCACCGGCGTGGTACTCACCAAGCTCGACGGCGATGCCCGCGGTGGTGCCGCGCTCAGCGTCCGTGAGCTCACCGGCCAGCCGATCATGTTCGCGTCCACCGGTGAGAAGCTCGAGGACTTCGACGTCTTCCACCCCGAGCGCATGGCCAGCCGCATCCTCGGTATGGGCGACGTACTCACCCTGATCGAGCAGGCCGAGCAGGTCTTCGACGCCGAGCAGGCCGAGGCCACCGCCAACAAGATCGGTTCCGGCGAGCTCACCCTCGAGGACTTCCTCGAGCAGATGATGGCCGTGCGCAAGATGGGGCCCATCGCCAACCTCCTCGGCATGCTGCCCGGGGCCGGGCAGATGAAGGACGCCCTCGCCAACGTCGACGAGAAACAGCTCGACCGCATCCAGGCGATCATCCGCGGCATGACGCCGGAGGAGCGCGCCAACCCGAAGATCATCAACGGCTCGCGAAGGTTGCGTATCGCCAACGGTTCCGGCGTGAAGGTCTCCGACGTCAACCAGCTCGTCGACCGGTTCTTCGAGGCCCGGAAGATGATGACCGCGATGGCCGGCCAGATGGGCATGCCCGGTGCGCGCAGGAACCAGCGCAAGAAGGGCAAGAAGGGGAAGAAGGGCGGTCGCGGACCGACGCCGCCGAAGGTGCGGGGCGGTATGCCCGGCGGCTTCCCCGG
The DNA here is from genome assembly GCF_004153645.1 of Rhodococcus sp. Q1. Taxonomy (NCBI): domain Bacteria; kingdom Bacillati; phylum Actinomycetota; class Actinomycetes; order Mycobacteriales; family Nocardiaceae; genus Rhodococcus; species Rhodococcus sp. Q1. The sequence goes on from NZ_SDMJ01000003.1 coordinate 135,459, forward strand.
TCTGCCGGGTGGCATGCCGGCCGGAATGCCCGACCTGTCGAAGATGCCGAAGGGGCTCGACGAGTTGCCTCCGGGTCTGGAGAACTTCGACCTGTCGAAGCTGAAGTTCCCCAAGAACTGAGCCGGGCCCGGGACGACAGTCTTGCGCCTGTGACAGCGCAACCGCGAGGCGTGCGCGGGGTCACCGGGTGCCGGTTTCGTCCTGGCTCGCGCGTCTGGCAGAATGGTTCGCTGTCGTCGCATCCGGTTACGTACCGCGCGGCGGTCACAGGTTGGTGGCAAAACCGGGCGTGCCAGAAGGGCGCGTCGTCCGAATTGCACGTGACACGCGCCTCGGCGCACCCCGAAGGAGAAACAGCAGTGGCTGTCAAGATCAAGCTCACCCGTCTCGGCAAGATCCGCAACCCGCAGTACCGCGTGGTCATCGCGGACTCGCGCACCCGTCGCAACGGCCGGGCGATCGAGACCATCGGCAAGTACCACCCGAAGGAAGAGCCCTCGCTGATCGAGATCGACTCGGAGCGTGCGCAGTACTGGCTGGCCGTCGGCGCGCAGCCGACCGAGCCGGTCCTCAACCTCCTCAAGATCACGGGTGACTGGCAGAAGTTCAAGGGTCTGCCGGGCGCCGAGGGCACCCTGAAGAAGGCGGAGGCCAAGCCGTCCAAGCTCGAGCTGTTCCAGGCTGCTCTCGCGCAGGCCGAGAACGAGCCGGCTGCCGAGGCCGTCACGCCCAAGAAGAAGAAGGCTGCCAAGGAAGAGTCCGCCGAGGCGTCCACCGAGGCCGAGTCCACCGAGGCCGCCGAGTAATGAGCGCCGTGGTCGCCGATGCCGTCGAGCATCTCGTTCGTGGAATCGTCGCCCATCCCGACGACGTCCGCGTCGACCTGATCGCGGGCCGTCGGGGCCGCACCGTCGAGGTGCACGTCAATCCCGACGACCTCGGCAAGGTCATCGGCCGGGGCGGTCGCACCGCGACCGCTCTGCGGACCCTCGTCACCGGAATCGGTGGCCGGGGTATCCGTGTCGACGTCGTCGACACCGACCGCTAGGCGAGCGTCGATGGAGCTCGTCGTGGGCCGTGTGGCCAAATCGCACGGCATTCGAGGCGAAGTCGTCGTCGAGGTTCGCACCGACGAACCCGAGGAGCGCTTCGCCGTCGGCACGGTCCTGCGCGGCCGCAAGCCTCGCGACAAGCACCTGCACGAGTACACAGTGGAAGCCGCCCGGGAACACTCCGGGCGGCTTCTGCTGCGCCTGCAGGGCATCGACGGTCGCGACGCGGCCGACGCAGTGCGCGGGGTGCTGTTCGTCGTCGACAGCGCCGATCTGCCTCCGTCCGACGATCCGGACGAGTTCTACGACCACGAACTCGAAGGCTTGACGGTGCGGATCGTCGGCGGTCGCCCCGACGGCGGCACCGAGATCGGCACCGTCCGCGAGGTCCTGCACACCGCGGCAGGCGAACTGCTGTCGATCCGTCCTGCCGGGCAGGAGCGCGGAGAGCTGCTGATCCCGTTCGTCACCGAGATCGTGCCGACGGTGTCGGTCCGCGAGGGTGTCATCGAGATCGATCCGCCCGACGGTCTGCTCGACCCCGATTTCGGCGAACCCCCGTCCAAGAAGAAGTCGAGCGAGGGGAAGCAGTAGTCCGTGCGGCTCGACGTCGTCACCATCTTTCCCGAATATCTCGAACCTCTGCGCGTCGCGCTGCTCGGCAAAGCGATCGACAAGGGGTTGATCTCCGTCGGTGTGCACAACCTGCGCGACTGGACGCACGACGTGCACAAGGCCGTCGACGATTCGCCCTACGGCGGCGGACCGGGCATGGTCATGAAACCCACGGTGTGGGGGCCGGCGCTCGACGACGTGCTGGCAGGTCCCGACGGCGAGACCGATCCCGAGGTGCTGCTCGTCGTTCCGACCCCCGCCGGTCGCCGCTTCGATCAGGCCACCGCGCAACGCTGGTCGCAGGAGAAGCGGATCGTCTTCGCGTGCGGACGGTACGAGGGTATCGATCAGCGCGTGTTCGACGATGCCGCGCGGCGCGTGCGCGTCGAAGAGGTGAGCATCGGCGACTACGTCCTCATCGGCGGTGAGGTCGCCGTGCTCGTCATGGTCGAGGCGGTCGTCCGGCTGCTGCCCGGTGTGCTCGGCAATCAGCAGTCACACCAGGAGGATTCGTTCTCCGACGGGCTTCTCGAGGGCCCGAGCTACACCCGGCCGGCAGTGTGGCGCGATCTCGAGGTGCCGCCGGTGCTGATGTCCGGCGACCACGGCAAGGTCGCTCGCTGGCGCCACGAGCAGTCGCTGGAGCGCACCCGTGAGCGGCGCCCCGATCTGCTCCCGTCCGACGACTGACGCCGGATCGGTCCGCTCTCAGGGGCGATGGGCGGTTCCGAGGGTCGTCTCGACCGCCAGCGTGACCGTCTCGCGCGCGTGCTGCGCGCTGCCGTCGTCGGTCGCGTCGTAGAGCGCCGTGTCGGGCAGGAATCCCGTCTCGTACAAGGGATCCGACTCGTCGTAGGTGACGGCTTCCCGTGCGGCCACCACGACCACGAACCGGTGGTCGGCGCCGAGGAAACCCGTGGACAGATGGAGCCATTCACCGGCCAGACAGCACATCCACCCCTGTTTCACGCCCAGATCGGTGGAGTCGCCGACGCCCTCGGGGAGCCCGAAGCTCTGGTCGTATCCGTCGACACCCTCGTCGGTGTACTCCGACAGGTGGCCGACGATCCGGGCAGCACTCTCCTCGCCCGACGCGCTGTCGCCGAGCAGATCGTCGTACCAGGTCAGAATGTCCGACGCCGTCGTGGTCGTGTTCCACCACCAGGACTCCGGGTCCGGGGGAGTCGTACCGGTCAGATTGTGCCGTTCCACGGCATGCTCGACGATCTCGGGACCGCCGTAGGCCTCCCACAGAACCGTCGCGGCGTTGTCGTCCGACGACCGCAGCATCGAACGGATCAATTCCCGGTCCTCGTCGGCGAGCGTCACCTCGCCCACCGCCTCGCGGTACAGGACCTCCTCGGCGATGAACAGCTTCACCGTAGAGGCCGTCTCGAAGGGTTCGTCCGATCCGCCGACGACGCGGGTCCCGGATTCACGGTCGAGCACGGCGACGGTGAGGCGCGCTCCCCGGCTGTCGGCGAGCGCGACGGCGGCGTCGATCTGTCGGGGGAGCTCGGCCGTCGACAGCGAGACGTTGCGCTCGTCGAGACCGGCGTCCGCGATCGAGGCGAGGCCGAGCGCCTCGTGCGGGAGCGGATGGGGATCCATGGAATCGCAGCCGGATACGGCCAGTGTGGCGGCCGTGCACAGCATCATCGCGCCCGATCGTGCGCGTCCGCGTGTGCGCTTCATTTCCGGTCCCTGCATTCCATTGTGCTGTGGACAATAGCGCCGGTCCACTCGGGATCCTGCAGGGACCCCATGCGGTCACGGGCGCGGGGCGCCCCGTGCGGTCACGGGCGCGGCCGGGGAAGGCAACTGTAGGGTCGTTCGACGTGACGACCCAACTCGACACCGTGAACCGGCGGATCGCTCAGGAACTCGACGTCCGCGAAGACCAGGTCGCTGCGGCCGTGGGTCTGCTCGACGGAGGTGCGACCGTGCCGTTCGTCGCGCGCTACCGCAAGGAGGCGACCGGCGGGCTCGACGACGCCCAGTTGCGCACCCTCGAGGAACGCCTCCGTTATCTGCGCGAACTCGACGAGCGCCGCACCGCGATCCTCGAGTCGATCGAGACGCAGGGCAAGCTCGACGACGCGCTGCGTGGCCAGATCATGCTCGCCGACACCAAGGCTCGGCTCGAGGACATCTACCTGCCGTTCAAGCCGAAGCGGCGTACCAAGGCGCAGATCGCCCGTGAGGCCGGTCACGAACCCGTCGCCGACGCGCTCATCGGTGATCCCACCACCGATCCCGCCGGGTACACGCCCGAGCAGCTCGACGGTGCGCGCGCCATCCTCGTCGAGCGTTTCGCCGAGGACGCCGATCTCGTCGGCGAACTGCGTGAGGCGATGTGGACGCGCGGCAAGGTGACCTCCACCGTGCGTTCCGGCAAGGAGATCGACGGCGCGAAGTTCTCCGACTACTTCGAGTTCTCCGAGCCGTTCACCCAGCTCCCCTCGCACCGCATCCTCGCCCTCCTGCGCGGGGAGAAGGAGGAGGTGCTCTCGTTGTCACTCGATCCCGAGGCCGACGAGACCGTCCCCGGCGAACGTAGCTACTACGAGGGACGGATCGCCACCCGTTTCGGCATCGCCCACGAGGGGCGCCCCGCCGACACGTGGCTCCTCGACACCGTCCGGTGGGCATGGCGTACCAAGCTGCAGATGTCGCTCGCACTCGACATCCGGATGCGGCTGCGGCAGTCCGCGGAAAAGGACGCGGTCGACGTGTTCGCCGCGAACCTCAAGGATCTGTTGCTCGCTGCCCCGGCCGGCACCCGCCCGACGATGGGCCTCGACCCCGGTTACCGCACCGGGACGAAGGTCGCGGTCGTCGACGCGACCGGCAAGGTCGTCGACCACACCACCATCTATCCGCATCAGCCCCACAACAAGCGCGACGAGGCCCTCGCGGTGCTCGCCGCGTTGGTCGCGCGGCACGGTGTCGAACTGATCGCGATCGGCAACGGCACGGCGTCGCGTGAGACCGACGCTCTCGCAACCGAACTCGTCTCCCTGGCGAAGGTGCCCGGGCTGACCAAGATCGTGGTGTCGGAGGCGGGAGCGTCCGTCTACTCGGCCTCGGAGTACGCCACCAAGGAGCTTCCGGACCTCGACGTGTCCATCCGCGGTGCGGTCTCCATCGCGCGCCGCCTGCAGGACCCGCTCGCCGAACTCGTGAAGATCGACCCGAAGTCGATCGGTGTCGGCCAGTACCAGCACGACGTGTCCGAGACGATGCTCGCGCGGTCGCTCGGCGCGGTGGTCGAGGACGCGGTGAACGCCGTCGGCGTCGACGTCAACACCGCGTCGGTTCCGCTGCTGGCCCGCGTCTCCGGCATCACGGGTTCTCTGGCCGACAGCATCGTCGCCCACCGCGACCAGCACGGTCCGTTCCGTGCGCGGACCGCACTCAAGGACGTTCCGCGTCTCGGCCCCAAGGCCTTCGAGCAGTGCGCGGGCTTCCTGCGCATCCCCAGCGGCGACGATCCGCTCGACGCGTCCGCGGTGCACCCCGAGGCGTACCCCGTGGTGCGCCGGATCGTCGACCGGACCGGCAGGAGCGTCCGCGAACTCCTCGGCAACACCGCCACCCTGCGGAAGCTGCGGCCGGACGAATTCGCCGACGACCGCTTCGGTGTCCCGACCGTCACCGACATCATCTCCGAACTCGAGAAGCCCGGCCGCGACCCGCGTCCCGAGTTCAAGACCGCGACCTTCGCAGCCGGTGTCGAGAAGGTCGCCCACCTGAAGCCCGGCATGGTCCTCGAGGGCGTGGTCACCAATGTCGCGGCGTTCGGCGCGTTCGTCGACGTCGGAGTGCACCAGGACGGCCTCGTCCATGTCTCCGCGATGTCGCGCAGCTTCGTGAAGGATCCACACGACGTCGTCCGATCCGGCGAGGTCGTCAAGGTGAAGGTCCTCGAGGTCGACGTCGCCCGCCAACGCATCGGTCTGACACTGCGACTCGACGACGAGATCCCCGCGCCGGACGCCGAGAAATCCGGAGATCAGCCGCGCGGAGGTGCCCGGCGGTCAGCGAACCGGAGCGGGGGGAACCAGGGCAGCGGGCGGGGCCGGAACGGTCAGGGCAAGCGTGACCAGCAGGGCCGGGGCGGCGACCGCCGTTCGGCACCTGCCGCGTCCGGGTCGATGGCCGACGCGCTGCGACGCGCCGGTTTCGGCAACAACTGACCCGAATCACCGGGTCACTCCTGCAATGCTGTGGACATGAATCCACGGTGGCCGGGGTGATCCGGTGATGCTCGACTGGGTGCGGCGCGAGATCGTCGATCAGGGCCACCTGCCGCTGCTGGCCTTCTTGCTCGGCTTCGTGGCCGCGTTCGTCTTCATCCGGATCAGCGTGCGGTTGATCCGGGCACAGGTGCGCTGGTGGCCCGGCAACATCACCCCCGGTGGGCAGCACGTGCACCACGTGGTGTTCGGCGTCGTCACGATGGTGATCGCCGGCGGGGGACTGATCGCGATCTCCGAGGACTCGAACCGGGTCGCCGCCACGGTCCTCGCCGCGGTGTTCGGCATCGGCGCCGCACTGACCCTCGACGAGTTCGCGTTGATCTTCTATCTGAACGACGTGTACTGGGAAGAGCAGGGGCGGGTCTCCGTCGACGCCGTCTTCGTGGCGATCGCCGTGACCGGGATGTGGCTGCTCGGCCTGCGCCCGTTCGAACTGGGGGACGCCACGAACTTCGAGGACAGCGGTGACTGGGCCGAACGGGCCGGCCTCGTCGTGGCCGTGCTCGTGAACCTCCTCCTCGCCGCGATCGTCCTGGCGAAGGGCAAGATCTGGACCGGTCTGGTCGGGCTGTTCGTCGTTCCGCTCCTGTGGGTCGGGGCGATCCGGCTCTCCCGGCCGGGTGCCCCTTGGGCGCGTTGGCGGTACGGCGAGCGGTCGCGCCGGATGAGCCGGGCGCTCGAGCGCGAACGTCGAGTGCGACGTCCGGTGATCCGCGCCAAGATCTTCGTGCAGGACCTCGTTGCGGGGGCCCCGACGCTCGAGACCGTGCGGGGCAGTGTGGAGCACTCGCGTACCGCGACCGAGGCGGAACTGGACCGGCGGGTCCGTCCGGCCCCGCCGCCGATTTCTTCGATCGATGTTCCGTCTGGCACAATGGACGGGTTGCCCCGTTCGGGCACGCCTACCTGACCTGGGCACGAACCGGTCGAGCCCGCCACACGGCGGTCGCCGCCAGGTTCCTCTGCTCGAGCGAACAAGAGGATGAACAACCGATGAACACCCTGGACTTTCTGGACGCCAAGTCGCTGCGCAACGACATCCCGGACTTCCGTCCCGGCGACACTCTCGATGTGCACGTCAAGGTCATCGAGGGCAGCAAGGAGCGCGTGCAGGTCTTCAAGGGCGTCGTGATCCGGCGTCAGGGCGGCGGTGTCCGCGAGACCTTCACCGTCCGCAAGGTTTCCTTCGGCGTGGGCGTGGAGCGCACCTTCCCGGTGCACAGCCCCAACCTCGCCAAGATCGACGTGCTGACCCGTGGCGACGTCCGCCGTGCGAAGCTCTACTACCTGCGTGAGCTGCGCGGCAAGGCTGCCAAGATCAAGGAGAAGCGCTGATCTTCGGCCGCTGAGAAGCCCTTCGGGCTGCTCGGCGCGGCTCTCGAGCCACCCGATAGAGCATCCGACGACCCGGTCGGGACCCATGTCCCGGCCGGGTCGTCGTCTTTGCGGGGATGGTCCGTTACCGGGCGGCGGGGTCGAGGGTCGTCCTCGGAGGTCCGCCCTGCGGCAGACGCTAGTCTGTCGAGGTGGCAGATTCCCCGCACGATCCGGCCGGACCGGACGTGAACCGCAACGACGTTCGAGGTTCGGCTCGGAGCGATCGAGCCGACGGTGCACACCACCGGCGCGAGGACCCCGCAGCGAACGACACCGCCCCGAAGGCGAAGAAACAGAAGTCCTTCTGGCGCGAGTTGCCGATCCTCATCGTCGTCGCTCTGGCCCTGAGCTTCCTGCTGCAGACCTTCGTGGCGAGGGTCTACCTCATTCCGTCCGAATCGATGGAGCCGACACTGCACGGCTGTCCGGGCTGCACCGGCGACCGCATCGTCGTCGAGAAGGTGGGATACCGCTTCACCGATCCCCGGCCCGGCGACGTCATCGTCTTCGAAGGACCCGACTCGTGGTCGTCGGGCTACGTGTCCACTCGTTCCGACAACGTCGTCGTGCGGGGACTGGAGGAAATCGGCTCCCTCGTGGGTGTCGTGCCCCCGGACGAGAACGATCTCGTCAAGCGCGTGATCGCGGTCGGTGGTCAGACGGTGGAGTGCTGCGACGACCAGGGTCGCGTCCTGGTCGACGGGGTGCCGCTCGACGAGCCGTACGTGACCATGGACTTCCCGTTCACACCGGGTGTCGTCACGTGCGAGACCGAGGTGCCTTCCGGGCGGTGCTTCGGACCCGTCACGGTTCCCGACGGGCACGTCTGGGTGATGGGCGACAACCGGAGCAACTCCGCCGACTCCCGTTACCACGTGGGCGACGAGCATCAGGGCGCCATCCCGCTCGAGAACGTCATCGGAAAAGCCCGCTTCATCGTGCTGCCTCCCGGCCGATGGGGCCTGATCGAATCACCGGAGATCCTGCCCTCGTGACTGCTTGGCCACCTCGACCCGTGATCCGTCGCTCCTCGGGACTGCGCACCATGGAGTCCGCGCTCGCGCGGTGCGGTCTCGGTCCGGTCGCCGGGGTCGACGAAGCCGGCCGCGGTGCCTGCGCCGGACCGCTGGTCGTCGCCGCCTGCGTGCTCGGCGACCGGCCGCACGCGTCGCTCGACCGGCTCGACGATTCGAAGAAGCTCACCGAACGCACCCGTGAGGAGCTGTACTCGGTGATCGTGCGACGCGCCCGGGCGTGGAGCGTGGTGGTGATCCCCGCGGAGGAGGTCGACGCGATCGGCATCCACGTCGCCAACATCGAGGGCATGCGACGCGCGGTGGCAGGTCTGTCGACTCCGCCCGGCTACGTGCTCACCGACGGCTTCCGGGTGCCCGGACTGCCTGCACCGTCCCTGCCGGTCATCGGCGGCGACGCGGCGGCCGCGTGCATCGCGGCGGCCAGTGTGCTCGCGAAGGTCACACGCGATCGCATGATGGTCGACCTCGATGGCGAGCTACCGGAGTACGGTTTCGCAGTACACAAGGGCTACAGCACTCCGACGCACATGGCGGCGTTGGCCGAGCACGGCCCGTCACCGCAGCACCGGCGGTCGTGGGCCAATGTGCGCTCGGTGTGCGGAGTGCCCGCGGTGCGTCGCCGGTTGTTCGCCGATGACCCGGGTCGTCGCCCGTACACCGACGATGTCGGGCGTCGATTGTTCACGGACGAGGCGGATGCGGGATGATTGCAGGACACACCAGAGTGGGAGGACACCGAGACCGATGAGTGCCGAGGATCTCGAGAAGTATGAAACCGAGATGGAACTCTCGCTGTACAGGGAGTACCGGGACATCGTCGGTCAGTTCGCGTACGTCGTGGAGACCGAGCGCCGGTTCTACCTGGCGAACGCGGTCGAGTTGCTGCCGCACAACGCCAACGGCGAGGTGTACTTCGAAGTGCGCATGTCCGACGCCTGGGTGTGGGACATGTACCGTCCCGCACGCTTCGTCAAGCACGTCCGCGTGATCACGTTCAAGGACGTCAACATCGAAGAGCTCGACAAGCCCGAACTGAGACTGCCCGACAAGCTGGGCTGACGATCACGGGGATGGACCCGCGCCGAGCGGCCGCATCCTAACGGGGACGCCGCCACCGAGCGGTTCCCCACGACGTTCCGACTGCGGTTGTCCACAGGCACCGCACTCGTCCACAGATCCCGCGATCGCGCACTCGGCGGCCGAATCCGCGGACCCCGGTACTCCACAGTGAGGGTATGCAGGGGAGAAACAGGACAGGGCACAACCGGGATCTGGGCGCGCGAGGTGAGGATCTCGCCACGGAATACCTCGAATCGACCGGCATGGTCGTCCTCGAACGGAACTGGCGCAGCCGTTACGGCGAACTCGATCTGATCGTGCAGGACGGAGCGACCGTCGTCTTCGTCGAGGTCAAGACCCGCACGGGTACCGGTTACGGCACCCCTGCCGAAGCGGTGACGCCGGCGAAGGCCGAACGTATCCGCCGCCTCGCCGGACTGTGGCTGTCGGAACAGACGCGCCGCTGGTCGCATATCCGGGTCGACGTGGTGACCGTGCTGCTCGCGCGGGGCCGTGCGCCCGAGATCACCCACCGCAAGCAGGTCCTCTGATGGCGCTCGGGCGCGCCTGGTCGGTTGCGGTCTCCGGGATCGACGGACAGGTCGTCGAGATCGAAGCAGACATCGGGCGAGGTCTGCCCGGTGTGACGATGGTCGGGTTGCCCGACACCGCGCTTCAGGAATCGCGCGACCGGGTGCGCGCCGCCGTGTCGAACTCCGGGGCCGCGTGGCCGGATTCGAAGGTCGTCCTCGCGTTGTCGCCGGCCACCCTGCCGAAGGTCGGCAGTGTCTACGATCTCGGGCTGGCCTGCGCGGTGCTCGACGCCGCGGATGTCGTGCCGGCCGAGGCCGTCTCCCGGACGGTGCTGCTCGGCGAGCTCGCGCTCGACGGCCGGGTCCGCCCGGTGCGCGGTGTGCTGCCCGCCGTGCTCACGGCGAAGAGGCACGGCTGGTCGCGCGTGGTGGTGCCGGCCGCGACGATGACCGAAGCGGCGCTCGTGGACGGCATCGACGTCTACGGCGCCGAGACGCTGCGCGAGCTGGTGCTGTGGCTCCAGGGAGACGGTCCGCTCGAACGACCCGATCCGCGTGCCCTTCCGCCACGTGCGGTGCGCGGCGACCTCAGCGAAGTGGTCGGCCAGCACGAGGCGCGCCGCGCGATCGAGGTCGCCGCGGCCGGGGCGCATCACCTGATGCTGACCGGTCCGCCCGGAATCGGGAAGACGATGCTCGCACAGCGTCTTCCGGGGATACTGCCGGACCTGAGCGAGAGTCATGCCCTCGAAGTGACGGCGATCCATTCGGTGGCGGGCACCCTCACCAGCGATCGCCCTCTGGTGACCGAACCACCGTTCATCGCACCGCATCACACGGCGTCGGTGAGTTCCCTGATCGGAGGAGGAACGGGAATGGCGAAACCCGGCGCGGTGAGCCGGGCGCACCGCGGCGTGCTCTTCCTCGACGAGGTCGCCGAGATGGGAACGAAGGTCCTCGAAGCGCTGCGGACACCGCTCGAGGACGGGGAGGTGCGCATCGCCCGCCGGGACGGCGTCGCCCGATATCCGGCCCGGTTCCAGCTGATCCTCGCGGCCAATCCTTGTCCGTGCGCACCTCCACGCGATGCCGACTGCGTGTGTGCGCCGACCGCGCGCCGCCGCTATCTCGGACGCCTGTCCGGCCCCCTCCTCGACCGCGTCGACCTGCGCGTCCGGATGCAGGCCGTCGCGACGAGCGCACTGATGGGGGAGACCGGCGAGAGCACCGGCGAGGTGCGGGCGCGGGTCGCCCGGGCGAGAGCCGCAGCGGGTGAGCGGTGGGCCGAATACGGCTGGGCCACCAACGCCGAGGTTCCCGGTCCGGCCCTGCGCCAGAAGTTCCGGCTCCCGCGTGCCGCCCTCGAACCGGTCGAATGGGCGCTGCGCAAGGGCGCGATCACCGCCCGCGGGGCGGATCGGGCACTGCGGGTCGCGTGGACACTGAGCGACCTCGAGGGTTCGGATTCGCCGTCGGCGACGCATGTCGCCGCCGCACTCGACTTCCGGGATCGAGGTGTCGCGTGAACGAGAAGCCGGACGAACGCCGCTTGGCCTGGGCATATCTGTCCACCGTCGCGCAGGGTGCGTCGCGGTCGTTGTCGGCGGCGGTCGATGCCCGGGGAGTGGTCGAGGTGGCGGCCTCGATCCGCTCGGGTTCGACCCCCGACGAGCTCTCGGCGCGGTACTCGGTTCGGGCGCATCTCGATACCGCGGCCCGGGATCTCGAGCGTCTGGGGCGGGCCGGAGGGCGGCTGGTGACGCCGGACGACGACGAATGGCCCGCGTGGCAGATGCTCGGCTTCGGCACCCTCGACACCGCGACCGACGCCGAGGGGCCACCCCTCGCACTGTGGGTATGGGGGAGCCGGCGGCTCGACGAACTGGCCGAACGCGCGATCGGCGTCGTCGGAACCCGCGCCGCGAGTGGTTACGGTGAACACGTCACCGCGGAGATCGCCGGGGATCTCGCCGCCGACGGGTGGACGGTCGTGTCCGGGGCCGCCTTCGGCGTCGACGCGGCCGCGCATCGCGCGGCGCTCGGGGTGGGCGGCACCACCGTCGCGATCCTGGCGTGCGGTGTCGACCGGGCGTATCCGGCGGCACATACGACGATGCTGCGGCAGATCTCCGAGTCCGGACTGGTGGTCAGCGAGTATCCGCCGGGGGTGAGCCCCGCTCGGTACCGGTTCCTGGCCCGGAACCGGCTGATCGCGGCCCTGTCGGCCGGCACCGTGGTCGTCGAAGCGGGGTGGCGCAGTGGTGCGCGCAACACCGCGGCGTGGGCGAGACGACTCGGCCGACCGGTCATGGCGGTGCCCGGACCGGTCACCTCGGCGGCCTCACAGGGATGTCACCGCATGATCAGGGAAGGAGAAGCCCGCCTGGTGGGCGTGGCGCGCGACGTCGTCGAGGAGTGCGGTCCGCTGATGGCGGGCGGGGACGACGACCGCGACGGCCTGTTCCGCCGCGAGCTGGACGGACTGTCGGGCGACATGGCACTGGTCTACGAGGCGCTTCCGGCGTCGGACGTCAGTGATCCGGCGATGGTGGCCGAGTCGGCGGGGCTGCCGATCGAGCGGGTGCGGGCAGCACTGCCCCTGCTCGAACTCGACGGACTGGTGGAGACCACGGACGGAGGATGGCGGCGGACGTGACCGGTGCCCCGAGCGTCGATCATTCGGTCGAGGTGCCCGCCGTCGGCTCGTCGTCGACGTACCAGGCGCGGTCGTCGCGGTTCCACTTCACCGCGCCGCGATGTGCCTTGCGGAACTCCTTGAGGACTGCCCGGTCGATCGACGGGTGGCCGTTGTCGTTGACGTAGATCCAGTCGGAGCCGAACTTGGCGTCGATCGCGTCGACCATGTCGGTCTGGGTGACCCTGCGTTCGGTGGTGATGATGTCGGTCATCCAGGTGGCGATGTCGGCCGCGGTGGTGCTCATGTTCTCGAGCCTAGAGCGTCGCCGATCGTGACGTCCCCGCCGCACCCCGCCGCAGAGTACGGTGGCGCAGTAATAGGTAACCCTAATTTGGAGGTCCGGTGGCTCGGAAAGCGCCCGCATCGACGACACTCACGGTCCTGCGGACCGAGACGATCGGCGAGCATTTCGTTCGTGTCGTGCTCGGTGGGGACGGATTCGGCGAGTTCCCCGCCCGCCCGGAGACCGACAGTTACGTGAAGATCGAGTTGGCGGCAGGGGACGAGACCGTCGTCCGCACCTATACCGTCCGGCGCGTCGACCCCGACGCCCGGGAGATCTGGATCGACTTCGTCGTCCACGGCGACGAGGGTGTCGCGGGACCGTGGGCTCGATCGGTGCAACCGGGCACGCAGGTCGTGGTGCGGGGTCCCGGCGCGGGTTACCGGCCCGATCGCTCCGCCGACTTCCATCTGCTCGCCGGCGACGAGACCGCGCTCCCCGCGATCGCGGTTGCGCTCGAGGATCTTCCGGCCGATGCGAGGGGAGCGGTCTTCCTGGAGGTCATCGGGCCCGGCGACGAACTGAAACTCGATGCCCCGGCGGGGGTGGACGTCACGTGGCTCCATCGCGGTGTCGCGGCCGGTGACGCCGGTGCCGACCTGATCGACGGCAACTCGCCGCTCGTCGCCGCGGTGAAGGCCTTGCCCTGGCCGGGCGGCGACGTGCAGGTCTTCGTGCACGGTGAGGCCGAGGCCGTCATGAAGCACATCCGGCCGTACCTGCGGAAGGAACGGGCCGTACCGCCGGCACGCGCGTCGATCTCGGGTTACTGGCGTCGCGGACGCACCGAGGAGGGCTTTCGCGTGTGGAAGAGCGAACTGGCGGCCGTCCAGAGCAACTGACGGCCGGCGGTTCGCGTCAGCTCGAGGACTCGCGCGCCGGCACCGCGGCCGAGTCACGCGCCAGCACCGCAGCGGAGGCAAGCGCGAGTCCCGAGCACACCACGATGGCGACGGCCATCGGGATACCGGTGCCTTCGCCGCCGAGCCCGACGAGGGGGGAGACCACGGCGGCGAGACCGAACTGGGAGGCACCGATCACGGCGGAGCCCGTACCGGCCGCCTTCGGGACCTGCGACTGGGCCAGCGCGGTGGCGTTGCCCAGCGTCAGGCCCATCATGCTGATCGCGACGAACAGCAGCGGCAGGATCAGCGCCGCGACGTAGCCGACGACGACCATCGTCAGCAGCAGCAGGGTGCCCGCCGTGAACATGGTGGTCACACCGAAGAGCAGCAGTGTCCGCACCTCGAACCGGCCGATGAGGCGGGTGTTGACGGCGTTGGCCAGCACGAGACCGGCCGAGTTCACGGCGAAGACCATCGAGAACTGGCCGGGGCTCAGACCGAGGATGTTCTGCGTGACGAACGGCGACGCCGAGATGTACGAGAACATCGCGCCGAAGCCCAGGGCCATGGCGGCGGCGTAACCCACGAAGCGTCGCTGCCGGAGGACGTACCCGAAGTTGCCGGCCATCGTCTTCAGGCCGCCGCTGTGCCGTTTCTCCGGCGGAAGGGTCTCCGGGACGAACGCGAAGGCGCCGGCGGCCATCAGGACTGCCAGGCCCGTGAGCACCCAGAAGATGCCGCGCCACCCGATCGGATCCAGCAGCACCCCGCCGAGAAGCGGCGCGGCGACGGGTGCGATGCCGCCGATGATCATCATCAGGCTGAACAACTTCGCCGCCTGATTGCCCCGGGCCCGGTCGGCGATCACCGCGCGGGCGAGAACGATGCCGGTGCCGCCGCTGAATCCCTGGATGAGACGCGCCGCGATCAGAATCTCGACGGTGGGCGCCATCGCGCAGATCGCGCTGCTGACCGCGAGGACGATCGTGCCTGCGAGGATCAGCCGTCGCCGGCCCCAGCCGTCCGAGAGCGGACCGACGAGCAACTGACCGAGTCCGAGCCCCGCCATGAAGGTCGTGAGGGTGAGCTGAACGCCGACGGTCGAACTGCCCAGGCTCTCCGCCATGACGGGAAGTCCCGGAAGGTACATGTCCGTCGCGAGCGGCGCGATCGCCGACAGCAACGCCAGGGCGCACAACATCGGTACCGGGATCGTTTTGTTCACGAAAGCACCTTAGTCGGCGCGGGTCGTTGCACCCGGAGCCGTCGTGCCGCACGGTGGACGCATGCGAGGTGACAGTTCCGACATGCTCCCGGCGACACTGGCCGTGCATCTCGACGACTTCGTCGACCATCTCCGCTTCGAAGGCAACCGCTCGGAACACACGATCCGCGCCTATCGGACCGATATCCGCTCGCTTCTGCAGCACCTCGCCGACCGGCACCCGGAGGCGCGCATCACCGACCTCGACCTCGATCTGCTGCGCTCGTGGCTCGCCGGGATGGTGACAGGGGGCGCGGCGCGCGCCACGCTCGCGCGGCGCACGTCGTCGGCACGCGTCTTCACGGCATGGCTCGAGCGCACCCGGCGTCTCGACACCGACCCGGCGACGCGCCTCGTCTCGCCGCGCCCGCACCGGTCGCTGCCCGCGGTACTCCGCGACGATCAGGCGCTGGAGATCATGGAGGCCGCGAAATCCGGTGCGCGCGAACTCGATCCTGTCGCCCTGCGGGATCGCCTGATCGTCGAGCTGCTCTACGCGACCGGAATCCGGGTCGGGGAACTCTGCGCCGTCGACATCGACGATGTGGACGCCGAGCGCCGAGTCGTCCGGGTCCTCGGCAAGGGCGACAAGGAACGGATCGTCCCCTACGGAGCTCCCGCGGCGGATGCGATCGACGCGTGGCTGCGTCACGGACGCCCGTACCTCGTGCGCCCGTCGTCGGGTGCGGCGCTGCTGCTGGGCAAACGCGGCGGGCGGATAGATCAGCGGCAGGTCCGGTCCGTGGTGCACGAGGCCGTCTCGTCGGTGCCCGGCGCACCCGATCTCGCGCCGCACGGCCTGCGGCACAGCGCTGCCACGCACCTGCTCGAAGGGGGAGCGGACCTGCGCGTGGTCCAGGAGGTGCTGGGACATTCGAGTCTGGCCACCACGCAGCTCTACACACACGTCTCGGCGGCCCGCCTGCGCGCCGCGCACGATCAGGCCCATCCCCGCGCCTGATCGGCTGCCGACGAACCCTCCCGGTTTGATAGCGTGCGCCGGCACCATCGAATCGGGGGAACAGATGAGACGCAACGATCCGAGTCCTGCCGTGCCCGCCTGGCTGCAGGACCCACCGGAATCCGAGACCGACTCCGCGCGTCGCGGCTTCCGCCGCGCGGGCCGGGGCGCCGAGGCATCCGGCCCTTCGGCTCCGCCCGGCGACGGTGCGTCCGCTCCGGTTCCCTCCGCTCCGCTCGGGATGACGGCATCCGTACCGCTCGGCATGGCGCTGCGGCCCCGGATCACCACGGACGAGAGTTCCGTGCAGGAAGTGTCGGAGCCGGTGGCCGCACCGGCCCCCGCATGCCCGGAATCCGCCGAGACGATCCTGGGCGAGGTGGCCGAACGCGAGTCGGTTTCCGATCCCGCGTCGGTGGAACCGGAATCCGTTTCCGCCGATCCGGCAGCCGAGGGGGTGGCGTCAGGGCCCGGAACCGGGGAGCCGGCACCGGAGGTGCCGGTCCGGGAGACCGCAGAGCCCGAACCCGTGTCCGTCGGTCCTCGTCCGGTACCGATGCTCGATCCCGTCTCACCGCCGACGGACACCGCGGCCGACGACTCGCAGTACGCGGCGCAGCACTTCGACCATCGACCGTCGAACATCGACCTCGCGTCGGGAGTGCTCGTCCGCCGGTCGCGACGTCCGTCGGGGCGGTGGCGGGAGAGTGTCGGCAGACTCACCGGGGGCAGACTCGACGGCGGAAGCAGCGAGCGCCGCGAGGAACTCGTCGCCCGGATCCGCCAGCCGATCCCGGGCGATTACCGGATCGCGGTGCTGTCCTTGAAAGGTGGGGTGGGAAAGACCACCACCACCGTCGGGCTGGGATCGACGTTCGCCTCGTTGCGTGGCGACTGCGTCATCGCCGTCGACGCGAATCCGGACTTCGGCACCCTCGCCCAACGGATTCCGCAGCAGACCACGTCGACGGTGCGGGATCTGCTCGCGAACGCGTCGGGGATCCGCCGGTACTCGGATGTGCGCGCCTACACCTCGCAGGCGCCGAGCCGACTCGAAGTGCTTGTGAGCGAACGTGATCCCGCTGCGTCGGAAGCGTTCAGCGAGGAGGACTACCGCCGCGTCGTCGACATCCTGCAGGTCTACTACAACGTCATCGTCACCGATTGCGGAACCGGGATCATGCACTCGGTCATGCGCGGAGTGCTGGACCTGGCGAACACCCTCGTGCTCGTCGCGTCGCCGGCGGTCGACGCGGCGCGCAGTGCTGCCGCGACACTCGACTGGCTACAGGCGCACGGCTTCTCCGCGCTGGTCGAACGGACGGTCGTGGTCGTCAGTTCTCCCCGGCCGGGTTCGGCGAGCATCGACATGGACGCGTTGACCGCGCACTTCCTCGCTCGCTGCCGCGCGGTGAAGGTGATTCCGTTCGACGAGCATCTTGCCGAGGGCGCCGAGATCGATCTCGATCGGCTCCGGCCCGCGACCCGGACCGCGTTCGTCGAATTGGCCGCGATGGTCGCCGACGACTTCCCCGCCCTCTCGGGCCGGCACGCGGTGCACCAGCCGGGTCGGCGCACGGGGCACTGACCGTCTCATACGGGCAGCAGCCGGATCACCGGACGCTGCACGAGGGGGAGCGGATCGAGGTAGTCGGCGCGTCCGCGGCGCAGCCCCCAGTGCAGACATGCGGGGGAGACGCATCCTTCGTGGCCGGCGGCGACGGTGCCGATGGGATCGCCTCTCGTCACCCGGCGACCGGCGGTGACCGAGGCGTCGACGGGTTCGTAGGTGGTGCGCAGACCGCCCTCGTGATCGATGGAGACCACGGGCTTGCCCGCCACGGTGCCGGCGAACGCGACGACGCCGTCACCGGCGGCCGCGACGGTCTGTCCCGCGTGTGCGTCGAGGTCGACGCCGCGGTGTCCGGGGAGCCAGTTCTGCTCGGGAAGATCGAACTGTCTGCTCACCGCGGGACGCGGATCGAGCGGCCACACGAACCGTCCGGGGTCGGCGGAGGCGGTGCCCGGGACGACGACGGGTGCGGCGAGCGCACCGAGCGGGACGAGCGCGGCGATCGCGACGGGGAGCATCCGCAGGGGAGCGGCAAGGGCCATGTCGCCAGCCTCGTGAATCGGAGTCCTCCGCACCAGTAGGTCGTCGCGATCTGGGGACAACCCGGATCTCTCCACAGCCTCGGTGCCTCCCGGTTAGGGATCCGCGCCCGCTCCGCGTACACTTGTCGGGCGGTCTGTATACGCAGATCGACTTCGCGCGTCCGCGCATCGGTACCGACCCGTTTTCTCCGGGCCGCACCGGAAATGACCGTCGCCGGTCCCGCAAGGGTTCGACGGGCATGTGGACGCCAGGGCGGAGATCGCAAGATCCACCGCGGAAACCGACACGAAAGAGAGAAACAGGCATGCCTGTTGTGACTATGCGGCAGCTGCTCGACAGCGGCGCCCACTTCGGACACCAGACCCGTCGCTGGAACCCGAAGATGAAGCGGTTCATCTTCACCGACCGCAACGGCATCTACATCATCGACCTGCAGCAGACCCTGACGTACATCGACAAGGCGTACGAGTTCGTCAAGGAGACCGTCGCCCACGGTGGAACCGTGCTGTTCGTCGGCACCAAGAAGCAGGCGCAGGAATCCATCGCCGAAGAGGCCACCCGCGTGGGCATGCCCTACGTGAACCAGCGCTGGCTCGGCGGCATGCTCACCAACTTTTCGACCGTCCACAAGCGCCTGCAGCGCCTGAAGGAGCTCGAGTCGATGGAACAGACCGGCGGCTTCGAGGGACGCACCAAGAAGGAAATCCTCATGCTCACGCGTGAGAAGAACAAGCTGGAGCGCACCCTCGGCGGCATCCGCGACATGGCGAAGGTTCCGTCGGCGATCTGGGTCGTCGACACCAACAAGGAGCACATCGCCGTCGGTGAGGCCCGCAAGCTGAACATCCCGGTCATCGCGATCCTCGACACCAACTGCGATCCGGACCTCGTCGACTACCCGATCCCGGGTAACGACGACGCGATCCGCTCCGCGGCGCTGCTGACCAAGGTCGTCGCTTCCGCAGTCGCCGAGGGCCTGCAGGCCCGCGCCGGCAAGAGCGGCGACGCCGAGGCCAAGCCCGAGGCCGGCGCCGAGCCGCTCGCCGAGTGGGAGCAGGAACTGCTCGCGCAGGCCACCCCCGCCGCAGACGCCGAGGCGCCCGCAGCGGACGCAGCCCCCGCCGCAGACGCAGCCCCCGAGGCCTGATTCGTTGCCCGGCCCCGACCGCTCGATCGAAAGATCATGGTCGGGGCCGTCGCATCGCAGCCCGAGCCCGTCCGGGTGCCGAGGCTGCGCCCCGAGACTTTTCCACCACAGACACAGGAGGCTCGCTTCCATGGCGAACTACACCGCCGCCGACGTCAAGCGTCTTCGTGAGCTCACCGGCTCCGGAATGCTGGACTGCAAGAACGCGCTCGCCGACAACGACGGCGACTTCGACAAGGCCGTCGAGCAGCTGCGCATCAAGGGTGCCAAGGACGTGGGCAAGCGCGCCGAGCGCTCCACCGCCGAGGGCCTCGTCGTCGCCAAGGACGGCGTTCTGGTCGAGCTGAACTCCGAGACCGACTTCGTCGCCAAGAACGACGAGTTCCAGGCTCTCGCCGACAAGGTCGTCACCGCTGCCGCGCAGGCCCGCTCGAACGACGTCGAGGCACTCAAGGCCGTCGAGGCCGACGGCAAGACCGTCGACACCCTCGTCCAGGAGCTGTCCGCGAAGATCGGCGAGAAACTCGAACTGCGTCGCGTCGCGGCGTTCGAGGGCCAGACCGCCGTCTACCTGCACAAGCGTGCTTCGGACCTGCCGCCGTCGGTCGGCGTGCTCGTCGAGTACACCGGTGAGGGCGACGCTGCTGCCGAGGCCGCTCGCGGTGCCGCGATGCAGATCGCCGCGCTGAAGGCCAAGTACGTCAGCCGCGACGAGGTTCCCGAGGAGGTCGTCGCCAACGAGCGTCGTATCGCCGAGGAGACCGCCAAGGCCGAGGGCAAGCCGGAGCAGGCCCTGCCGAAGATCGTCGAAGGCCGTGTCAACGGTTACTTCAAGGACGTCGTCCTGCTCGAGCAGGCGTCCGTGACGGACTCGAAGAAGACCGTCAAGGCGATCCTCGACGAGGCCGGTGCGACCGTCACCCGCTTCGTGCGTTTCGAGGTCGGCGCCAGCTAGTTCTTCCACTCCTCGACCCCGTCGGTTCACAACCGGCGGGGTCGAGGTGTGTCGGGCCACGCCGCCTCGGGCCCGGAGGCGCCCGCGCGTGTCGCGCGGTGACAGGTGTGGCGTGTCGATCCGCCCGATCTCGGTTCCCCAGGGTGGATGAGGCAGGATGGTAAGGGCCGATTCATGTGCAACCAGAGGAGAGTCATGTCCGACCACGCCCACGATCGGCCCGGATTCCGCCGGGTACTGCTCAAGCTCGGCGGCGAGATGTTCGGCGGTGGCAAGGTCGGACTCGACCCGGATGTGGTGACGACGGTGGCCCAGCAGATCGCAGAGGTCGTGCGCGGGGGCGCCGAGGTCGCGGTGGTGATCGGTGGCGGCAACTTCTTCCGCGGCGCCGAACTTCAGCAGCGTGGTCTCGAGCGTGCGCGGTCCGATTACATGGGCATGCTCGGCACGGTCATGAATTCCCTTGCGCTGCAGGACTTCCTGGAGAAGGAAGGCATCGATACCCGCGTGCAGACGGCGATCACGATGGGGCAGGTCGCGGAGCCTTACCTGCCGCTGCGTGCGCGCCGGCACCTCGAGAAGGGGCGCGTGGTCATCTTCGGTGCAGGCATGGGTATGCCGTACTTCTCCACCGACACCACCGCCGCGCAGCGTGCCCTCGAGATCGGCGCCGAGGTCGTCCTCATGGCGAAGGCCGTGGACGGCGTCTACTCCGACGACCCGCGCACCAACCCCGATGCGGTGCTGTTCGAGGAGATCACCCATCGCGAGGTCATCGAACAGGGCCTCAAGGTCGCCGACGCGACCGCCTTCAGCCTGTGCATGGACAACGCCATGCCGATCATGGTCTTCAATCTGCTGACCAAGGGCAATATCGCTCGAGCCATCGCCGGTGAGAAGATCGGAACACTCGTACGGTCATGAACGGACAACGGAACATGGAGGAACTGCCGTGATCGATGAAGCCCTCTTCGAAGCCGAAGAGAAGATGGAGAAAGCCGTCACGGTGGCCCGGGACGATCTGGCCGGCATTCGGACCGGTCGGGCGAACCCGGGCATGTTCAACCGCATCGTCGTCGACTACTACGGTGCTCCCACGCCGATCACGCAGATCGCCAGCATCAATGTTCCCGAAGCGCGCATGGTCATCGTCAAGCCGTACGAGGCCTCGCAGCTGAACGCGATCGAGACCGCGATCCGCAACTCCGATCTCGGGGTCAACCCCTCCAACGACGGCAACATCATCCGCATCTCGGTCCCGCAGCTCACCGAGGAGCGTCGCCGCGAACTCGTCAAGCAGGCCAGAGCCAAGGGCGAGGACGCCAAGGTGGCGGTGCGCAACGTCCGCCGCAAGGCGATGGAGGAACTCGGCCGCATCCAGAAGGACGGCGAAGCCGGTGAGGACGACGTGAACCGTGCCGAGAAGGAGCTCGACAAGACGACCGCGAAATACGTCGGTCAGATCGACGAGTTGATGAAGCACAAGGAAGCCGAACTGATGGAGGTCTGACAGTGGGCCGAGCCGACGGGTCCTCCGACCCGCAGCTTCCACTCGGTGCCGGAGCCGACTCCGGTGCCACCCCTGCAGACCCGGCACCGGCGACCGACCCCGGGTCGGAGCCGGTCGAGAAGCCGTCGCGGGCCGGACGTGACCTTCCCGCCGCCTTCGCGGTCGGCGGTGGTCTGGGTGCGCTCGTCATCGGGATCCTGCTGTTCGCCCCGACGGCCTGGCTCGCGGTGGTCGCGGCCGCGATCGGTATCGCGACCTGGGAGGTCACCAAGCGTCTGCGCGAGGCGGACGTGCTCGTCCCCAGACTGCCGTTGCTGGCCGGTGGCCAGGCGATGATCTGGCTCGGGTGGCCGTACGGCACAACGGGTGTGCTGGGCGCGTTCGCGGGCACGGTCGTGGTGACGATGCTGTGGCGCCTGTTCGATCACGGCCTCGTCGCGCAGCCACGCAACTACCTGCGCGACACCGCGGTTGCGGTCTTCGTCGCCGCCTGGCTGCCGCTGCTCGCGTCCTTCGCGACCCTCATGGTCCTCCAGGATCAGGGCGCCCAGCGTGTGTTCTGCCTGATGCTCGTGTGCGTCGCGTCGGACATCGGTGGTTACGCGGCCGGCGTGCTGTTCGGCAAGCACCCGATGGTGCCCGCGATCAGCCCGAAGAAGTCCTGGGAGGGATTCGGCGGGTCGCTCGCGGCGTGTATCGCCACCGGCGTCCTCACCGTCGTCTTCCTGCTGGACGGACCGTGGTGGGTCGGTGTACTGCTCGGTGCGGTGCTCGCCCTTACCGCCACAGCCGGCGACCTGATCGAGTCGCAGGTCAAACGCGATCTCGGGATCAAGGACATGGGCACCCTGCTGCCCGGCCACGGCGGCATCATGGACCGGCTCGATTCGATCCTGCCGTCGGCCTTCGTCACCTGGCTGATCCTGACGGCCTTCGTGTAGCCCGGCCGATGGTGCGTTCGTCGAAGCTCCGTACGCCGACGTCGGGTGGCGGTGTGATCGCCAGCCCCAACATCTGGCACTGGCCCGAGGTGTACGAGGAGGAGAACCGCGCGCAGGACCCCCGTGGCGCCGTGTACGCGGCGCTGCGGCAGGTCGCGGACTGGACCGGTCGCGACGTCGTCGACGTGGGGTGCGGCTCGGGTTTCCACCTTCCGATGTTCGCGGCCGACGCGCGCGCGGTGACCGGGATCGAACCGCATCCGCCGCTGGTCGCTGCGGCACGCGCCCGCGTGCGCGATCTTCCCTCGGTCACCGTGGCGGAAGGCGCCGCCGCCGACATGCCTGTGCCCGATGCGTCGGTGGACCTCGTCCACGCCCGCACCGCCTACTTCTTCGGTCCCGGTTGCGGTGCCGGCATCCTCGAGGCGATGCGCGTGCTGCGTCCGGGTGGCGCGCTCGCCGTCGTCGACCTCGACGCCACCGCTCACCCCTACGGCGACTGGATGCGAGACGACCTGCCGCACTACGACCCGGCGGCGGTCGAAAGGTTCTTCGACGCCCAGGGCTTCGACCTGCGCCGGATCGACACGCAATGGGAGTTCCCGGACCGTGCGACGCTGGCGCGCGTGCTCGGCATCGAGTTCGGACCTCGAGTCGCGGCCCGGGCGATCCGGGAGACACCCGGCACGACGCTCACCGTCCGCTACCGGCTGCACGTGCGCCGCAGACCCGCCCGCCTCGAACTACGCTGAGCCGCGCCCCTCAGCGCGACCGGCCGATACCGAACATTCTCGCGAGTTCGGTGATCTTCTTCGCCTTCGCGAGATTCGGCAGGTCGCTGCCGTCGCGGACGTTGCGGCCGTCCTCGCCGAGCCGATCGATCACGCCCTCCGCCCAGTCGACATCCGTGGTGTTCGGGCTCAGCGCGACGTTCGCGTACGACGCGCGCTCGGCCGTCATGCACAGCTTGCCGGTCATCCCCATCGAGCGGGTCAGCTCGGCTTCGCGTTCGAGCACGTCGGGATCGTCGCTGAGGGTGGGGCCGTCGATGGGTCCGGGCAGGCGTGCGGCGCGGCTCGTGATCACCAGTCGCGACCGGGCGTACGCCATCGCCATCGGGCTGTCGCTCATACCGGTGTCGCGCCGGAAGTCGCCGCTGCCGAAGACCAGGCGGAAGGTGCCCTCGGCCCGGGCGATCTCGGGAGCCGCCTCCAGACCCATCGCCGACTCGATCAGCACCAGGATGCGGGTGCCCTCCGGCAGACGGTCGGCGGTGGCCTCGACCTGGTGACCGCTCTCGGCCTTGGCGAGCATCACGCCCCGGAGGCCGGGGACCCCGGAGAGCGCGGCGAGATCGTCGGTCCAGAACGACGTGGTGGCGTCGTTGATGCGCACCCAGGCCTGCCCGCCACCGCGAAGCCACGCGACGACGTCGTCGCGTGCCGCCGGCTTGGCCGGGGCCGGCACCGCGTCTTCGAGGTCGAGCACCACCGCATCGGCCGGAGAGCCGGCGGCGGCGTCGAAGAGTTCGGGGGAGCGGCCCGGAACGAGCAGCCACGAGCGTGCGACTTCGGGAGCGACGAGACCGGTCATGATGTCCATCCTCCCGCATTCCCACTCCGGCGCCGGGCGACTCGGAGTGTGCGGAACCGATCGGGACCGATCCCGGACGGGAAGAAACATCACGGCCCCCGAAGGGGGGCGAGCATCACAGCGACACCGCGACCCATCCGTCCCGGATCATGGGACAATGGGTGATTATGGCTTCTTCTCTGCCCCTGGTCTTCGATGCGCCCAAGCGTGGTCTGCCGCCGCGCCATCTTGCCGACCTCGACGCAGATCAGCGTCGCGACGCGGTGCGCGAACTGGGGCTGCCGGCCTTCCGTGCCGACCAGCTCGCCCGGCAGTACTACGGACGGCTCGAGGCGGATCCGGCGAAGATGACCGATCTTCCCGCCGCCGTCCGCGACAAGGTGGGGGAGTCGCTGTTCCCGCCTCTGCTCAGCGCGGTCAAGCACATCGCGTGCGACGGAGGGGAGACCCGCAAGACGTTGTGGCGCGCGCACGACGGCACCCTGCTCGAGAGCGTGCTCATGCGGTATCCCGACCGCGCCACGCTGTGCATCTCGAGCCAGGCGGGATGCGGCATGGCGTGCCCGTTCTGCGCGACAGGCCAGGGCGGCCTCGACCGGAACCTGTCCACGGCGGAGATCGTCGATCAGGTGCGTGCGGCTGCTGCGGCGCTGCGCGACGGTGACGTCGCCGGCGGACCCGGACGGCTGTCGAACGTCGTGTTCATGGGCATGGGGGAGCCGCTCGCGAACTACAAGCGGGTGGTCGCGGCGGTGCGCCGCATCACCTCACCTGCCCCCGAAGGGCTCGGCCTGTCGCAGCGCTCGGTCACCGTCTCCACCGTGGGACTGGCACCGGCCATCCGGCGCCTCGCCGACGAAGGTCTGAGCGTCACCCTCGCGGTGTCGCTGCACACCCCGGACGACGAACTGCGCGACACCCTCGTCCCCGTCAACAACAGGTGGTCGGTCGCCGAGGTTCTCGAGGCGGCGCGGTACTACGCCGACAAGACCGGCCGGCGCGTCTCGATCGAGTACGCCCTCATCCGCGACGTCAACGACCAGCCGTGGCGCGCCGACATGCTCGGCAAGAAGCTCCACAAGGCGCTCGGGTCGCTCGTGCACGTCAACTTGATCCCACTGAACCCCACACCGGGCAGCGAGTGGGACGCCAGCCCGAAGGACGTCGAACGCGAATTCGTGCGGCGCGTGCAGGCCCAGGGCGTGTCGTGCACCGTGCGCGACACCCGTGGCCAGGAGATCGCGGCAGCCTGCGGGCAGCTCGCCGCCGAAGGCTGAGGCGGCACCGAAGACACGACAGGGCCCGTCCGGAGAATTCCGGACGGGCCCCGAACGTTCGTGGAACTAGCGCAGACGGCGCCGGCGCACCGCGTCGCGCGCGACGATGAAGACGAGCAGGGCCGCCGAGCCGATCAGGTACAGGCTCTCCACGTGTCCCTCGTGGTTGCCGATGAGCATCAGCAGCAGGAACACCGCGACGACCAGGGCCATGACGCGGAAGAACTTGGGGGCTTCCCCGCTCCAACCCCACTCGGCCGACGGAACTTCCGCCGCCACATCACTACGAGTGGACTGCAACTCGGTACCGGCCACGGCTTCCTCCTGCTCACCAGATGCTTCTGTTGCTGCTTATCGTGACATACGACCCCCTGTCGTACGAAGCGGGGCATGCGTGTGGCGCCTCCCGGTGGGTGGAGGCCGGGCGGTTCAGGAACTGTTCAGGTGCGTGGGGAACAATGCTCGCGTGGCCGACACTCGATCTTCTTCCCGCACCCGGGTGCTCCTGCTGGGCAGCACCGGTTCCATCGGTACCCAGGCACTCGACGTGATCGCCGCCAACCCCGACGAGTTCGAAGTCGTCGGTCTCGCCGCCGGCGGCGGCAGGACCGACCTGCTCGCCGAGCAGATCCGCGCGACCGGCGTACGGGAGGTCGCCGTGGCCGATCCCGACGCCGCCGCCCGGCTCGACCTGCCGGTCCGGAGCGGCCCGGCCGCCGTCACCGAACTCGTGCGTGAGGTCGGCGCGGACGTCGTGCTCAACGCCCTCGTCGGCTCCCTCGGTCTCGAACCGACCCTCGCGGCGCTCGGCACCGGCGCGCGACTCGCATTGGCGAACAAGGAGTCGCTGGTCGCGGGCGGGTCGCTCGTCACGAAGGCGGCGGGGCCGGGCCAGATCGTTCCTGTCGACTCGGAGCACTCCGCGCTGGCGCAGTGCCTGCGTGGCGGCAGCGGCGACGAGGTGGCGCGCCTGGTCCTGACCGCCTCGGGCGGACCGTTCCGTGGCTGGACGGCCGATCGCCTCGACTCGGTGACACCCGAGCAGGCCGGTGCGCACCCCACCTGGTCGATGGGACCGATGAACACCCTCAACTCGGCCACGCTCGTCAACAAGGGACTCGAACTCATCGAGACGCACCTGCTCTTCGGCGTGGAGTACGACCGGATCGACGTGACCGTGCACCCGCAGTCGATCGTGCACTCGATGGTCACCTTCGTCGACGGTTCCACGCTCGCCCAGGCGTCGCCGCCGTCCATGAAGTTGCCGATCGCATTGGCTCTCGGCTGGCCGCACCGCGTCGCGCACGCTGCACCGGCGCTCGACTTCTCGGCGGCGTCGACCTGGGAGTTCGAACCCCTCGACGACGACGTCTTCCCTGCGGTGCGGCTCGCACGCCAGGCCGGTCTCGGAGGCGGATGTCTCACGGCGGTCTACAACGCGGCCAACGAGGTCGCTGCGGAGGCCTTCCTCGCCGGAACCCTGTCGTTCCCGCGGATCGTGCAGACCGTCGAGGCCGTGCTGAACGACGCGCACGAGTGGTCCGCCGAACCCAGTACCGTGGACGACGTGCTCGCCGCCGACGGCTGGGCCCGCGACCGGGCGCGCACACTCGTATAGGAGGATCGGCCACTCATGATGTTCGCACTGGGCGTGGTGGTGTTCGCCCTCGGCATCGCCATCTCGATCGCTCTGCACGAGGCCGGCCACATGTGGACGGCGCAGAAGCTGGGCATGAAGGTCCGGCGTTACTACATCGGTTTCGGCCCCCGTGTGTTCGCGTTCCGCCGCGGGGAGACCGAATACGGTCTCAAAGCCGTTCCGGCCGGCGGGTTCTGCGACATCGCGGGTATGACGGCCCTGGACGAACTCGCGCCCGACGAGGTCGACCGCGCGATGTACAAGCAGAAGACGTGGAAGCGTCTGGTCGTGATGTCGGGTGGCATCGCGATGAACTTCCTGCTCGGCATCGTGCTCGTCTACGGCCTCGCCGCGAGCGCGGGACTGCCCAACACCGACAACCGCGCAGTGGTGGGCACCGTCGGCTGTGCCGCACCGACCCAGGACGGCCCGCCCGACTACACCCCGGCCGACTGTTCGGGTCCCGGTCCGGCCGAACAGGCCGGCATCGCACCGGGCGATGTGATCGTCGCGGTGGACGGGCAGCCCGTCGAAACGTTCGGCGACCTCGTCCGGGCCACGCAGCCGTTGTCGGGCACAGTGCCGTTCACCGTCGAGCGCGGCGACGAGACCCTCACCGTGCCGGTCACGGTGCAGCAGGTCCAGCGCTGGGTGTACGAGAGCGAGTCGCCCGACGCCGAACCCGTCTCCCGGACGGTCGGCGCGATCGGTGTCGGTGGTGAGCCGGGAATCATCGAGTACACGCCGCTCTCGGCGATCCCTGCGACCCTCGACTTCACGGGCTACCTCGCGGCCCGTACCGCCGAGGCACTCGTGAGCCTGCCGAGCAAGGTCGCCGACCTGTGGACGGCCGTCACCGGTGGTGAGCGTGCGGTCGACACCCCGGTCAGCGTCGTCGGAGCCAGCGTCATCGGTGGCCAGTTCGCCGAGCGCGGCATCTGGGAATCGTTCGTGCTGTTGCTCGCACAGCTGAACTTCTTCCTCGGTGCGTTCAACCTCCTCCCGCTGCTGCCGCTCGACGGCGGGCACATGGCCGTCGCGATCTACGAGAAGGCCCGCAACTGGCTGCGCGGCCTGCGCGGGCTGCCCGTCGGCCCGCCCGTGGACTACATGAAACTGTTGCCGCTGACCTACGTGGCGGTGGTCATCGGTGGGGCATACATGGTGCTCACACTCACAGCAGACATCGTCAACCCCATCAAGCTGTTCTGATCTGCGCCGGTAGACTTGCCGAGTAGCGACGAAAGAAGGCGAACTGTGACCAGCCCCGTCGGATTGGGCATGCCCGAAATTCCTGCGGTCCTCGCACCCCGGCGCAAGACCCGCCAGCTCATGGTCGGAAATGTCGGCGTCGGCAGCGATCACCCGGTGTCCGTGCAGTCGATGACCACCACGAAGACGCACGACGTGAACGCCACTCTCCAGCAGATCGCGGAACTCACGGCGTCCGGCTGCGACATCGTGCGTGTCGCGTGCCCGCGTCAGGAGGACGCCGACGCACTCCCGATCATCGCGAAGAAGAGCAA
The DNA here is from genome assembly GCF_004153645.1 of Rhodococcus sp. Q1. Classification (NCBI taxonomy): domain Bacteria; kingdom Bacillati; phylum Actinomycetota; class Actinomycetes; order Mycobacteriales; family Nocardiaceae; genus Rhodococcus; species Rhodococcus sp. Q1. Next base: position 164,150 of record NZ_SDMJ01000003.1, read on the forward strand.
GATCCCGGTGATCGCCGACATCCACTTCCAGCCGCGGTACATCTTCGCCGCGATCGACGCCGGTTGCGCGGCCGTGCGCGTCAATCCCGGCAACATCAAGGAATTCGACGGTCGTGTCAAAGAGGTCGCGAAGGCGGCCGGCGATGCGGGAATCCCCATCCGCATCGGCGTCAACGCCGGTTCGCTCGATCCCCGCCTGATGGCCAAGTACGGCAAGGCCACCCCGGAAGCGCTCGTCGAGTCGGCGTTGTGGGAGGCGAGCCTGTTCGAGGAACACGGCTTCGGCGACATCAAGATCTCCGTCAAGCACAACGACCCGGTCGTGATGGTCGAGGCCTACCGGCAGCTCGCCGCGCAGTGCGACTACCCGCTGCATCTGGGTGTCACCGAGGCCGGTCCGGCCTTCCAGGGCACCATCAAGTCGGCCGTGGCCTTCGGTGCGCTGCTGAGCGAGGGCATCGGCGACACGATCCGCGTGTCGCTCTCGGCGCCACCGGCCGAGGAGATCAAGGTCGGCACCCAGATCCTGCAGTCCCTGAACCTGCGTCCCCGCAAGCTCGAGATCGTCTCCTGCCCGTCCTGCGGACGCGCCCAGGTGGACGTCTACTCCCTCGCCAACGAGGTCACGGCCGGCCTCGAAGGCATGGAGGTGCCACTGCGGGTCGCGGTGATGGGCTGTGTCGTCAACGGCCCCGGTGAGGCCCGCGAGGCCGACCTCGGTGTGGCCTCCGGAAACGGCAAGGGCCAGATCTTCGTCAAGGGCAAGGTCATCAAGACCGTGCCCGAGGCGCAGATCGTCGAGACGCTCATCGAGGAAGCGATGCGGATCGCCGACGAGATGGAAGGCGACGCCGCGGGCGGCGGTCCCGTGGTGTCGGTCGGCTGATACGGGTGGGGCGCACGGGACGGGCCTCTCTCACTTTCGGGTCCTCCGGTTTCCACGCCGCCGCCCGACATGGCACCCTGATGTCGTATCGGCTTGTCGACGGGTGGTGAGCGAGTGCTCAAGCTTCTGGGTGTCCGGTCGTTGGGCGGACGTGACACCGCCGCGGTGCTCCGGGTGCTCGCCCGAGACCCCGTGGCCGCGTGCATGGTGGCCGGCCGCATCGAGGAGTACGGGCTCGACGGACGTGCCGTCGGCGGCGAGATGTGGAGCCGCGGTGGACCGGAGACGTCGCTGTGTTTCTCGGGTGCCAACCTCATTCCGCTGCTGGGCAGCCCGGACGACATCCAGGCGTTCGCCGAACGCGCGAGTCGCGGTCCGCGGTTGTGTTCGTCCATCGTCGGTCGCGCCGAGTACGCGCTGCCCATGTGGGAGCGGCTCGAATCCACGTGGGGCGCTCCCCGCGAGGTGCGCGCCGAGCAACCCCTCCTCGTCCTCGACCGCGAACCGCTCGTGGACCCCGACCCGCTGGTCCGGCCCGTGCGGACCGACGAACTGGATGTGTATCTGCCCGCCGCGATCTCGATGTTCATCGAGGAGGTCGGCATCGATCCGCGAACCGGCGACGGCGGTGCGGGCTACCGGCGTCGTGTCGCGAGTCTGATCGCGGCGGGACGTGCCTGGGCGCGCTTCGAGAACGGGCAGGTCGTGTTCAAGGCGGAGGTGGGCTCGCAGTCGTCCACGGTGGGCCAGATCCAGGGCGTCTGGGTCGATCCCGCACACCGTGGCACAGGTCTCGGCACGGTCGGCACAGCCGCTGTGGCGTGCGCGGTCGCTCGCAGCGGTCGTCTGCCCAGTCTCTACGTCAACAGCTTCAACGCTCCGGCCCGCGGAGCCTACGCCCGCGCAGGATTCCGTCAGGTCGCGACGTTCTCCACGGTGCTGCTCGACTGATTTCCCGCCGGCTCTGCCTACGATGACGGGCGATGAGACCTCGAAGCGGCACCCCGGCATCCTCGTACACCCGCGCGCTCCGGATCTGCGCGGCGTTGTCGGCGACCGTCGTGCTCCTCGGTCTGGCCGTCGCGTGCACGCCGCGACCGGCCGGTCCCGAGGCGGCCGCCCAGGCATTTCTCGACTCGTTCGCCGCGCAGGACGTGGACTCGGCGGCGGCCCGCACCGACCGTCCCGACGACGCGGCCGTCGCGATGCAGGAGGTCCTGGACGGGTTGCAGGCCGAATCTCTCACGGCCACAACCACATCTGTCCGGATCAGCGGCGACTCCGCCGCCGTGGGATACAGCTACGAATGGCACCTGCCGAAGGAACGGGTGTGGCAGTACGCCGGTGAACTCAACATGGGGCGCAGCGGGACCGACTGGGTCGTGCGGTGGGCGAAGTCCGCGCTGCACCCACAGCTCGGCGAACGACAGACCATGCTGCTCCGCAGCAGCCCGGCACCGCGTGCCCGCGTCAACGAGCATGCCGGCAGCGACATCCTCGTCCCCGGCACGGTCTACGGCATCGCGTTCGACGCGTCGAAAGCCACCGACCTCGCCGGTGCGGCGCGTCAGCTCGCATCAGCACTCTCGGAGTTCGATGCCTCGCTCACCGCGCAGGCCATCGCGGAATCGGTGACGGCCGCCTCCGGTCCGCGTGCGGTGGTGCGGCTGCGCGAGGACGACTACGAACGCGTCGCCCCCCGCCTGTCGGGGATCGACGGAGTCGTGGTGACCGAGCAGGCCGATCTCGTCGCGACCGACCGCAACTTCGCTCCCGATCTCGTGGGGCAGATCAAGAAGACCGTCATCGACGAGGTCGACGGTACGGCGGGGTGGAGTGTCGTGGTGGTGAACCAGTACGGCGTCGACACCGGGGTACTCACCGAGACACCGCCGCAGCCGGCCCCGTCGTTCTCGGTCAGCCTCGATCGTCCCCTTCAGGTCGCGGCCCAGGCAGCCGTCGATGCGCGGACCGAACAGGCGATGACGGTGGTGATCGAGGCGTCCACGGGCGCCGTCCTGGCGGTGGCCCAGAACAAGGCCGCCGACCGCGACGGGCCCGTCGCGCTGGCGGGCCAGTATCCACCGGGTTCGACGTTCAAGATCATTACCTCCGGTGCGGCGATCGCCGACGGGCGTGCGACCCCGAATACCATGGTTCCGTGCCCCGGCCGCATCACCATCGGGGAGCGGAGCGTGCCGAACTACAACGAATTCGAGCTCGGAACGGTATCTCTCGCCACGGCGTTCGCCCGATCCTGCAACACCTCCTTCGCCAAGCTCGCCTCCGAGATGGAGCCGGACGCGTTGACGATCGCCGCCTCCCGGTTCGGGATCGGCGTGGACTACGAGGTGGTCGGGATGCCGACCTTCACCGGTTCGGTTCCTCCTGCAGAGGATCTCGTCGAACGGACCGAGGACGGCTTCGGCCAGGGCAAGGTCGTCGTCAGCCCGTTCGGGATGGCGCTGACCGCGGCGACGGTCGCTGCCGGCCGCACCCCCGTGCCCTATCTCATCGCCGGGCGCGAGACGGTCGTCGACGGTGCACCGCCGCCGGTGACGCCGGAGATGGTGGAGGGTCTGCGCGAGATGATGCGGCTGGTGATCACCAGCGGCACCGCCGATCGCATCCGGGACCAGGGCGATGTCTACGGCAAGACCGGTGAGGCCGAGGTCGAAGGCGGGTCGCACTCGTGGTTCGTCGGCTACCGCGGTGATCTCGCGTTCGCGACGCTCGTCGTCCGCGGCGGCAGCTCCGACAACGCGGTCGCGGTCACGCGTGACATGTTCGACGCCCTGCCGCCCGAATACGACGAAGGGGCTTGAGTTCGGGTCTGTGGACCCGGCCGGATTCAGGGCAGCAGCCCCGACTTACGCGCCGCGACGACGGCCTCGTGGCGGGAATGGACGTCGAGCTTGCTCATGGCGCTGCGCAGGTAGCTCTTGACCGTCTCGGCACCGACCGACAGGCGCTGGGCGATCTCGGCGTTGCTGCACCCGAGCGCCACATGGGACAGCACGTCGGTCTCGCGCGGGGACAGCACGACCTCCGTCGGTTCCGGCTGCGTCCCGTCGAGCACTCCGGCGAGCCGGTCGGAGAGCGAGCGGAGCTTGTCCTGGAGCGCCGGGTCGGTCGCGCCCTGGGCGAGCACCCGTAGCTCGGCGTGTACTTCGCGGACCTGCGCGGTCGCGACCGGATCGCGGTCGCCGGACGAATGCTCGAGCATCGCGAGTCGCCGATCGACCTCGTCGCGCACCGCGATTTCGTGCGCGAGACGTGCTGCCGCCTGCGCGAACGCCGTCACCGCGCGATCGCCGACCGGGGCGCACTCGCGGGCCGCGCCGTACAGCACGGCGCGGGCCTTCCCTTCGACGAGCACGGGCACGGCGAGGATGGACCGCAACCCCTCGTACAGCACCGGACGATCGAAGTGGTGTGTGATCGACGCGGAGCGACCGTAGTCCGACACCGTCACCACCCGCGACTCCGCGAGAACGCGGCCGCCGAGACCTGCGCGCGGCGGCACCACGACACCGGCCAGGCTGTTGGTGCGGGTGCCGAAGAATTCGCTCAGTTGCAGCGATCCCTGTTGTACCTCACCGGCGAAGACCACGGGCAGTTGGGCGTGCGCCGCGGTGCGGCGGAGTTCTCCCCGCAAGGCATCACCGTCGCGGGGACGCAGGAGCGCCGACGAGGAGGACGACACGAACGCCACCCCTTTCCGGGGGTATCGGGAATACGGTGTGACTCGAATCATAGACGTCGAACGGGTCTATCCCACAGACGACGACATACCGGCCGGTACGGACGAAAGGACCACGATGCGCGACACAGCAAGCCGTGTGCGGACACTGCTCGAGCGGTACGACACGGCAGACGCCTGCGCAGCCCGATTGCTGTGCGACGACCACCCCGCCGATGCGGTGGCGTTCACCGTCATCGACGCCGATCTGAGTTCCACCGATCTCACCTACGGTGAGCTTCGGGAACGCTCGGCGCGCTTCGCCGCGGCGCTGGCGGATCTCGGTGTCGAACCCGGCGACCACGTCGCCACGCTCATGGGCAAGTCCGCCGATCTGGTGGTTGCGGTCCTCGGCATCTGGCGTCGCGGCGCGGTGCACGTGCCGTTGTTCACCGCCTTCGCGGCGCCGGCGATCGCCTTCCGGCTCGACGCCAGCGGCACCAAGGTGGTCGTGGCCGACCGCGACCAGGCGGGCAAGCTCGCCGCGGGCTCCGACCTTCCCGCCGACGTGTCGTGGCAGGTCGTCGTGGCCGGTGAGGGCAATGCCGACGCATCGGGTCGCGGGGCCCGCGACTTCGGCGAACTGCTCGCAGCGCATTCGGCCGACGACCCCCGAGGCGAGGCGGTCGCCGTGGGTGGGGGCGGACGGCTGGTCCAGCTGTTCACCTCCGGCACGACCGGCACCCCCAAGGGCGTTCCCGTCCCGGTGAAGGCGCTGGCGTCCTTCCACGCCTACCTGGAGTTCGGTCTCGACGTGCGCGAGGACGACGTCTTCTGGAACGCCGCCGACCCGGGATGGGCATACGGGCTCTACTACGCGCTGCTCGGGCCGCTCGCCGCCGGTCGGCGCAGCCTCCTGCTGCACGCCGGCTTCTCGCCCGCGCTCACCTGGAAGATCCTCGACACCTTCGGCGTCACCAACTTCGCGGCGGCCCCGACCGTCTACCGGAGCCTGAAGGCCGACACGGCGGAGCATCCGCGGGTCCGGCTGCGCCGCGCCTCCTCGGCCGGTGAGCCGCTCACCCCCGACGTCCTCGCCTGGTCCGAGGAGACCCTCGGCGTCGTGGTGCGCGACCAGTACGGGCAGACCGAACACGGCATGTTCGTCGTCGACGCATGGGCGGACGAGTTGCGCGAGGACACCCCGCCGCGGTCGATGGGCAAGCCCCTGCCGGGCTGGAGCTGCACGGTGCTGCAGGAGGACAGCGACGAACCGGCCGAACCGGGTGAGGTCGGCCGCGTCGCGATCGACGTGCACGCGAGCCCGCTGGTGTGGTTCACCGGGTATGTCGACGCTCCCGAGAAGACCGCCGAACGGTTCAGCGCCGACGGCCGGTGGTATCTGACCGGCGACGCCGGGAAGGTCGACGAGAACGGATTCTTCTTCTTCTCGTCCCGCGACGACGACGTGATCATCATGGCCGGTTACCGCATCGGCCCGTTCGACGTCGAATCGGTGCTCGTGATGCACCCCGACGTGATCGAGGCCGCAGTGGTCGGATTGCCGGACGAGCTGCGCGGTGAGGTCCTCGAGGCGTTCGTGGTGCTGCGCGAGGGAGTCCACGGCGACGATGCGCTCGAGGCGGACCTCCAGAAGCTCGTGAAGCAGAAGTACGCCGCGCACGCCTACCCGCGCGCCGTCCACTTCGTTCCGCACCTGCCCAAGACGCCGAGCGGCAAGGTCCAGCGGTTCAGGTTGCGCCAGGCGGGCGCCGTCGGCTGATCTGTGGATGACGGCCTGATCGGTGGATGACGGGGGAGCGGGGCGCGGCAGCTAATCTGGAAGTCATGGCTACCCGCGCTCCGCTCGTCCCCGGCACTCCGACTCCCGTCCGGGAGGTGCCCGCGTCGATCGAACGCCCGGAGTACGTGTGGAAGCCCACGGCGAAGGAAGGCAACGAGCCGTGGGTGCAGACACCCGAGACGATCGAGAAGATGCGACTCGCCTCGAAGATCGCCGCGCAGGCGCTCGTGGAAGCCGGTAAGGCCGTCGCGCCGGGTGTGACCACCGACGAGATCGACCGCGTCGCCCACGAGTACATGTGCGATCACGGTGCCTACCCGTCGACGCTGGGCTACCGCGGCTTCACCAAATCGTGCTGCACCTCGCTCAACGAGGTGATCTGCCACGGGATCCCCGACTCGACCGTCGTCGAGGACGGCGACATCGTCAACATCGACGTCACTGCCTACATCGACGGCGTCCACGGCGACACCAACGCGACCTTCCTCGCCGGCGACGTCTCCGAGGAGGTCCGCCTTCTGGTCGAACGCACCCGCGAGGCGACGATGCGGGGCATCAAGGCCGTCAGGCCCGGCCGGGCCCTCAACGTCGTCGGCCGGGTCATCGAGTCCTACGCCAACCGCTTCGGCTACGGCGTCGTCCGCGACTTCACCGGCCACGGCATCGGCGAGACCTTCCACAACGGCCTGGTGATCCTGCACTACGACCGTCCCGACATCGACACGATCATCGAACCCGGGATGGTGTTCACCGTCGAGCCGATGATCAATCTCGGCACCCCCGACTACGAGATCTGGGACGACGGCTGGACGGTCGTCACCAAGGACCGCAAGTGGACCGCGCAGTTCGAGCACACCATCGTCGTCACCGACACGGGCGCCGAGATCCTCACCCTGCCGTGACCACCTAGGGCGCGGCGTTCCGGGCGACCCACCAGGTCGCGCTCGTGCACACCGCGGCGACCAGTGCTGGAAGCACCACCAGGGTCGTGGTCGGCGCGGCATCGGCGAACCACGACCACAGCGCCGACCACGATCCGGTCCACGTCACGACGATCGCGGCGAGGCCGCCGAGCACCACGACGGACGCGGTAGCCGTCAGCAGACCCGTTGCGCGCCAACGGTGCTGGATGGCGCCGGCGAGCATCGCCAGTGCGATGATCAGGAGCATCGTGGTGAAGAAGCCCAGGAACTGCACCACGGAACTGTCGGTGACGAAACGCAGGATTCCGAACATCCGCATGTTCACGCCCCAGCCACCGGTCGCGGCTTCGAGCACCGAGAGGATCTGGAAGACGGCCGAGAACACCGCGGACTGGGCCACGGCGATCCACACCATCGACTGCATGTAGTGCGATCGGGTGGAGCCGAGACGCAGTGCGAACGAGAACATCTGGGTCATCGCCAGGAGGTAGAACGCGATGACGAAGCCGTAGACCGACAGCACGCTCCCGGTGACGTTGTACTCGGCACCCGTGTCGACGAGCGAGAAGATCACCCACGGGATGAGGGCCGAGGTGGCCAGCAGTCCGACGGGCCACGCGAGGAGCAGTGGCCACGAGACGAGCTGCAGGCGGGCGACGGACAGGACGCGCGCGGGCCCGGTGGTGATCGGGGCCGGCAGCGGGATCGCGGTGGTCACAGCGATGCCTCCTCGTTCGTGGTGGCGGATGCGGATGTCCGGTGGAGATGGACCACGAGGTCCTGGAGCGAGATCGGCTGCACGTCCACCGGTCCGGAGGTGCGGGGAAGTTCGTCCGGGTCGCTGCGGAGGAAGGTCGTGCGGGCGACGCCGCCGAGTCCCTCCGTGTGCAGGACGGTGCTGTCGCCGACGATCCGTGCCACTTCGTCCGCCGGTCCGGTCGCCTGCGCGGCCCGGGTGCGCAGCGTGTCGGTGTCCTCGTCGACGACGAGATGTCCGCGGTCGAGCACGAGGACGTGTTCCAGGAGGTCGGCGGCCTCGTCGATCAGGTGGGTCGACAACACGACGGTGCGCGGCCGCTCGGCGTAGTCGAGCAGCAGTTCGTCGTAGAACATCTGCCGGGCGACGGCGTCGAGGCCCAGATACGGCTCGTCGAAGATCGTCACCGGTGCGCGCGACGCGAGGCCCACCACGATGCCCAGCGCGGAACTCATGCCGCGGGAGAGCTTCTTGACCTTGCGGCCGCAGGGCAGCGCGAACCTCTCGGCCAGCCGCTCGGCATACCCCCGATCCCACAGTGGCAGCAACAGTTCCGCCGAAGCGAGCACGTGCCCGACCCGCAGGTCGTCGGGATGACGCTGGGTGTCGGCGACGAAGCACAGCTGCTGGAGTACGGCGGTGTTCTCGTACGGATCCGCTCCGAACACCTCGACGCTGCCGGTGGTGGGACGCAGGTGGCCCGCAAGCAGCTGCATCAGGGTGGTCTTGCCGGCGCCGTTGCGGCCGAGCAGGCCGTAGATCGTGTTCCGGTGCAACGTGAAGTCGGCGTCGGTGAGGGCAGCGACGTCACCGAACTGCATGCCGAGGTGACGCGCGCGGACGACGGGCGAGGTGATGGTCATCTGTGCTCCCGTGTGTCGAGCATGGACTTGAGCTCGTCGATGCCGATTCCGAGTTTTCCGGCCTCGAGGACGAGCGGGACGACGTACTGCCGGGCGAACCGATCCCGTCGGCGGGCGACCAGCTTGTCGCGGGCGCCGGTGGTGACGAACATGCCGATTCCTCGCTTCTTGTAGAGGATTCCCTCGGTTGCCAGGGCGTTGAGACCCTTCGCCGCCGTGGCCGGATTGATGCGATGGAAGGCGGCGAGCTCGTTCGTGGAGGGAACCTGCGTCTCTTCCGCGAGGCTGCCGTCGACGATCGAGTTCTCGATGAGCTCGGCGATCTGCCGGAAGAGGGGCTTGCCCTCGTCGTTCAGCACGATGCCCCCGAACCCGAAGGCGGGTGCATCGGTTCATTACTCATGTAATGAACCATAGGGCCTGATCGTCGATACGGCAAGAGCCGGTGCACCTACCGCGGCCATGTAGCGTTTGCGCATGGACTCGAGGACGGTGACCACGCCCGGTGGCGACGTGCAGGTACGGATCGGCGGCCCCGAAAGTCGTTACACGGTGCTGCTCTTCCCGGATGCGGGAGAGAACGCGGACGTGTACGACGTCGTGTGCGAGCGGCTGCACACCTCCGACCTACGGACGATCGTGGTCGAGAAGATCGACGGACTCGCGCCCGGTGACGTCTTCGCCCTGCTCGACGGTCTCGCCCTGCCCTGGGTGCACCTGGCGGGCAGTGGAGCAGGAGCCGAGCTGGCATGGGCCGTCGCCGCAGGACGATTCGGACGCTTCGCGAGTCTCGTGGTCGCCGATCGTGGCCATCCCGCGGTCCCGGACCGCGACGGCACGGTGCGCGACGCCACGGCGCCGCCCGCGGAGGTCCCCACCACGATCGTCGTCGGTACCTCGTCGCGTCGCGCCGAGGCCGACGCGTCGATGCGCTACGTGACGGGGGAGTTCCGGGTGGTCGAACTCGACGGAGTGGACAACGTGCCCGTCGATGCGCCCACCGACTTCGCGTCCGCGATCGCGCTGCGTACCGGCAGCTGGTGATACGCGTGTGGCCTGCGGCCCCGGAGGGCGGCAGGCCACACGGCGCTGACGAGGGTGCTCGGAGACCGGGGAGCGCTCAGAGACCGAGCAGCGCGTTCTCGACGAGCTCGGGCAGAGCGGGATGGATCCAGTACTGGCCGGTCGCCATCTCCCGGGCGGGCAGACCGAACGACATCGCCTGGATGAGCGGCTGGATCACTGTCGACGCCTGCGACCCGATGATGTGGGCACCGAGCAGCAGACCCGTGGACCGATCGGCGATCAGCTTGCAGAAGCCCTCGGTGTCCTCCATCGCCCACCCGTAGGCGACGTTCCCGTAGTCCTGGATCTTGACGGAGATGTCGTATCCCGCGTCCCGGGCCTCGGCCTCGGTGAGGCCGACGGTCGCGATCTGCGGATCGGTGAACACGGCCGACGGGACGAAGCGATGGTCCGTTCGGTGCAGACCCGCGGGGTCGCCACCCCACGCGCCGCGGAGCAGGTTGTGCTGCACGACCCGTGCCTCGTGGTTGGCGACGTGCTTGAGCTGGTAGGGCGACGACACGTCACCGAGCGCGAAGACCCCCGCCGCGGACGTGCGCTGGAACTCGTCGACCACGATGCGGCCCTGCGCGTCGAGCTCGATGCCGGCCGCCGCGGTGTCGAGCAGGTCTCCGTTCGGCTGCCGGCCCGTCGCGACGAGCAGAGCGTCGCCGCTCACGACGGTGCCGTCGGCGAGCTCGACCTCGACGCCGTCGCCGACAGGACGGAACTCCCGCGCGGGGTTGGCGAGGTGGACGTCCCATTTGGCGGCGGCCAGCGCGGTGAATCGTTGGGAGACGTCGGCGTCCAGATGCCGCAGCAGGCGGTCGGTCCGCGCCACCACCGAGACCCGGGTGCCGAGCGCCGAGAACACGTGGGCGAATTCCATCGCGATGAAGCCGGTCCCGAGGATCACGAGGGATTCGGGCAGTTTCGGCAGTCGCATGACGTCGTCGCTGGTGTGATATCTCACACCGGAGTCGAGCACGTCCTGCGGGATCGTCGGCCGCGAACCGGCCGCCACGACCACCTGATCCGCGGTGATCACCTCTCCGGTTCCGGTGTCGATGCGGCGCTCGCCGACGAAACGCGCGTGCCCGCCGTAGACCGTGACGTTCGCGCAGTCCTCGCGGCGGTAGCGCTCGCCGCCCGCCGCGATCGGATCGATACGGCCGAAGACCCGGTCGACGATGTCGTTCCACCGCACCCCGTCGACGGACGCGTCGACGCCGTACTTCGCCGCGTTCCGGATCGTATGGGCGACCTCGGCGGCGTAGACGTACATCTTCGTGGGGATGCAGCCGACGTTGAGGCAGGTGCCACCGAAGGTGCCTTCTTCGAGAAGGGCGACGCGCATCCCGTCGTAGCGCTCGTCGAGGATCGAATTCCCCGATCCTGTGCCGATGATCGCGAGGTCGTAGTGGGTCACGCGTGCTCTCCCATGGGTCGATGCAGTACGGAAACGGGGGCGGAGCCGGCGAAGTCGTCGGTCTCGGTGCCGGAACCGGAGGTCTCCGCCTCGGTGCCGGAACCGGAGGTCTCCGCCTCGTCCGCTCCGTCCAACCATTCCAGCCACAGGTCCAATTCCCGGAAGGCCACCGCGAGCGGGCCGGGGGTGGACAGGAACACGTCGTGGCGGGCACCGTCGATCGGCACGATCGTCGTGCGGTTCCCGAGGCAACCCGCCCATCGCGCGATCTGGCGGACGTCGAGTACCGCGTCGACCGTGTCGACACTCGCGTCGTACCGCGGAGCGGAACGCGAGGCGCCGGACCGCAGGATCAGCGACGGCACCCCGATGTCGAGTCCGCGGTGCAGTACGGAATGGCCCCGCCGGACCGCACGCAACCACCCGAACCGGATGGGGAAACCGGTGAGCGGCTTCCAGTCGAGGTCGTAGCGCCAGCCGTCGCTCTGCAGGCTGCGGCCGTAGCTCTCGGTCTTCGGCAGCGGGATCGGCGCCCGGGGCCGGAGCCGGCCGACGGCGTCGATGAGCGTCGTACCCACATTGCGCAGGTAGGAGGGCCCCTGCAGGTCGAACCAGGGGCTGTTCAAAACGAGACCCACGATGCCCGCCGCGGTCGGCCCACCGGGTCGGCGGCCGAGCCGGTCGAGCCACAACGGCAGCACCAGCCCGCCCGTCGAATGGGCCGCCAGCAGCACACCGCCGCCGACCTCGCTGCGCACCACCCTCAGCGCCTCGTCGAGTTCGGCGTCGTAGTAGGCGAGATCGGTGACGAAGTGGGGGGTGTGTCCGGGTGCCCGTGAGCGGCCGCACTTGCGCAGGTCGAGGGCGAAGAACCGGTAGCCGCGCGCCGCGAAGTGCTCGGCGAGGTGCTGCTGGAAGAAATAATCGGTGAAGCCGTGGATGTAGAGCACCGCGCGGTCGGGCAGATCGGTGGTCGCCGGCTGGTAGCGCACCAGGGTCGCCGAGATCTCGCCTTCACCGTCGGGGTCGGTGCCCAGTGGCAGGTCGAGCTGCTCGTAGCCGTCTCCGAGGACGTCAGGACGCCAAGTAGTCACTATCACACCCTAGGTGTGTTCGCCGACCACCGCTCATGGGTACACAATGAGGTGAAATGAAACGCCGGACAACGCGCGGGTAACCTGTCGGTCGCATTCGCGCGCCGCGTTGCGGGACACTCACGCGAGACGGTACCTCCGTATTTCGGCGGCGCGTGCGAACCAGACAAGGAAGTCGATTTCCCAGTGTCAGAGAACGTAGTAGCGAAAACCGACGTAGTGCTCGTGGGCGCGGGCATCATGAGCGCAACCCTCGGTGCGTTGTTGCGTCAGGTGCAGCCCGACTGGTCGATCACCGCGTTCGAGCGTCTCGACGCCGCGGCGGCCGAGAGCAGTGATCCCTGGAACAACGCCGGTACGGGCCACTCCGCGCTGTGTGAGCTCAACTACACCCCCGGCAAGCCGGACGGTTCGGTCGACATCGCGAAGGCCGTGAACGTCAACGAGCAGTTCCAGGTCTCGCGGCAGTTCTGGGCGTACGCCGTCGACAACGGCATCCTGTCCGACCCGAAGAACTTCATCAACCCGGTTCCGCACGTGAGCTTCGTGCACGGCGCCGAGAACGTGAAGTACCTGCGTGCCCGCTACGACGCTCTCGCCGGCCATCCCCTCTTCGAGGGCATGGAGTACACCGAGAACCCCGAGGTCTTCACCGAGCGCCTGCCGCTCATGGGCAAGGGCCGCGACTTCTCCGATCCGGTCGCGCTGAACTGGACGCAGACCGGAACCGACGTCGACTTCGGCGCTCTCACCAAACAGCTCATCAACCACGTCGCGGCCTCGGGCGGCTCCGTCTTCTTCGGGCACGACGTCACCGACATCGCCAAGCAGTCCGACGGCAGCTGGATCGTGAAGGTGCGCAATCGCCGCACCGGCGAGTCACGCAAGGTCCAGGCGAAGTTCGTCTTCGTCGGCGCGGGTGGCGGTGCACTTCACCTGCTGCAGAAGTCGGGCATCAAGGAGATCAAGGGCTTCGGCGGCTTCCCCGTCTCCGGTGCCTTCCTGCGCTGCACCAACCCCGAGGTCATCGCGCAGCACAGCGCGAAGGTCTACGGCAAGGCCGCGGTCGGCGCCCCTCCGATGTCGGTTCCGCACCTCGACACGCGCGTGATCGGCGGCAAGCAGGGTCTGCTGTTCGGCCCCTACGCCGGGTGGTCGCCCAAGTTCCTCAAGCAGGGCGGCATCATGGACCTGCCCAAGTCGGTCAAGCCCGGCAACCTGATGTCGATGCTCGGCGTCGGTGTCACCGAACTCGGCCTCGTCAAGTACCTCGTCGGCGAGCTGATGCAGTCGCCCGCCGACCGCATCGGCACCCTCGCCGAGTTCGTTCCCGAAGCGCGTCTCGAGGACTGGGAGCTCATCGTCGCCGGCCAGCGGGTGCAGGTCATCCGCCGCAAGGGTGCGGGCGGTGTCCTCGAGTTCGGTACCGCCGTGGTCAATGCGGGCGACGGTTCGATCGCCGGCCTGCTCGGTGCGTCGCCGGGTGCCTCGACGGCGGTTCCGGCCATGCTCGACGTGCTCGAGCGGTGCTTCCCGCAGCAGTGGGCGGGTTGGCAGTCCAAGCTCCGCGAGATGGTCCCGTCCCTCGGCGTCAGGCTGTCCGACAACCCCGACCTGTTCCGTCAGGTGTGGGACCACAGTACGAGGTCGCTCCAGCTCGACGTCGTCTCCGACACCGTGGCCGAGGCGCCCGTCGAGGCCGCCGCGGTCTGATCCGATCACCGCACCTGTGGCCCGAGGCGATGCCCGGGCCACAGGTGTCCTGACGGTGGGTCCGACCGGCGGATTCGCCGCGACACGAGAGATGGGGAGATGCCCGTGCCCGCTGCCGCAGAGGACGAGACCAGCTACCTGGTCGGACTCGATCTCCGCGGACGCCGCGTCGTGATCGTCGGAGGAGGCAGCGTCGCGCAGCGGCGTCTCGGCCTGCTCGTCGCGTCCGGCGCCCGCGTCCATGTCGTCACCCGGGCCGCGACCCCCGTGGTCGAGAGCATGGCGACGAAAGGCCGCATCACGCTCGACCTGCGTGACTACCGCGACGGGGATCTCGACGGCGCGTGGTACGCCATGGCCTGCACCGACGAGCCCGAGACCAACGCGGCCGTCGTCGCAGAGGCCGAACGCAACAGGATCTTCTGCGTCCGCGCCGACAACGCCCGCCACGGCAGTGCCGTCACTCCCGCCACCGCCCGGTACGAAGGCCTCGCCGTCGGTGTCCTCGCCGGAGGCGACCACCGTAGGTCCGCCGCCGTGCGCACCTCGATCCGCGACGCTCTCGCCGGAGCGACCGTCACGGAGTTCGCCGACGCCGGACCGAAGCCGGTCGGCGTGGCTCTCGTGGGCGGCGGTCCCGGCGATCCCGATCTCATCACCGTCCGTGGCCGCAGGCTCCTCGCCCGCGCCGACGTCGTGGTCGCCGACCACCTCGCACCGCAGGAACTGCTCGCGGAACTCGATCATCACGTCGAGGTGATCGACGCCGCGAAGCTCCCGTACGGACGGGCGATGGCCCAGCAGATGATCAACGAGACCCTGATCGACCGTGCGAGGGCCGGCAAGTTCGTCGTCCGGCTCAAGGGCGGCGACCCGTACGTCTTCGGTCGCGGCTACGAGGAGCTCGAGGCCTGCACTGCGGCCGGGATTCCTGTCACCGTCGTCCCGGGCATCACCAGCGCGATCTCCGTGCCCTCCGCGGCAGGCATCCCCGTCACCCATCGCGGCGTCACCCACGAGTTCGTCGTCGTCAGCGGACACGTCGCGCCGGGACATCCCGACTCGCTCACCGACTGGGACGCGCTCGCGAAGTTGCGGGGCACCCTGGTCCTGCTCATGGCTGTCGAACGCATCGACCGGTTCGCCGATGCCCTGATCGCCGGCGGACGTCCCGCAGACACCCCGGTGGTCGTCGTGCAGGAGGGAACACTGCGCAGTCAGCGCGTGGTGCGTGCCGATCTGTCGACCGTCGCGCACCGCGTCCGCGACGAGGGCGTGCGCCCGCCCGCGATCATCGTGATCGGGCCGGTGGCCGGATTCGGACTCGATCCGCGGACCGGCTCCGACTCGGACGGTGGGTAACGTTGGAACACGTGTCAGCCACCTCGCATCCGTCGGCCACCCGCGCGGTCGCTCTGGCCATGCTGGTCCTCAGCGGTCTCCAGTTGATGGTCGTTCTCGACGGAACGGTCGCGAATCTCGCGCTCGCTCCGCTGCAGAGCGATCTGGGACTGTCGGATTCGGGTCGCAACTGGGTCCTCACCTCGTACGCCCTCGCGTTCGGCGGACTGATGCTCCTCGGCGGCCGCCTGGGCGACAGTTACGGGCGCAAACGCATGTTCATGGGCGGGGTCGGCCTGTTCACCCTGGCGTCCCTTCTGTGCGGGCTGGCGACCGGCGAAGCGATGCTCATCGGCGCCCGCGCCCTGCAGGGTGTCGGGGCCGCGGTCGCGTCCCCGACCGCTCTCGCGCTCGTTGCGACGACCTTCGCCGCAGGCCCGGCACGCAACCGCGCCATCGCGGTCTTCGCCGCCATGACCGGCGTCGGGTCCATCGCGGGACTCATCCTCGGTGGGGCCCTCACACAGGTGTCGTGGCGCTGGATCTTCCTCATCAACGTCCCCATCGGTGTGCTCATCGTCGTGCTCGCCGCGCTCGCGCTGCGTGAGACCGCGTCCGAACGCCTCGCGCTCGACGTTCCCGGCGCGATCCTCGCGACGCTCGGCTGCACCGGTCTGGTCTTCGGTCTCACCGAGGGCCCCGAACTCGGCTGGTCGAGCCTTCCGGTGATCGGTGCTGTCGCCGCGGGCTTCGTGCTGCTGGGACTGTTCCTGCTCGTCGAGCGGCGGGCCGAGAACCCGCTGCTGCCGTTCGTGCTGTTCCGGAACAAGGACCGCGTCGCGACCTTCGTGGCGATCTTCTTCGCGGGTGCGGTGATGTTCAGCCTCGCGGCCTTCGTCGCCCTGTTCGTACAGGACATTCTCGGCTACAGCCCACTCTCCGCGGGCCTGGCGTTCGTGCCGTTCGCCTTCGGTCTCGGAGGCGCCGCCGCGGTGTCGTCGAAGATGGTCGCGCGGATCGAACCCCGCTGGCTGGTGGTCACCGGCTCGGTGATCATGACGGTGAGCCTCCTCTACGGATCGACGATGGACGGTAGCGTCCGCTACTTCCCGACCCTGTTCGTGCTGGTGCTCGTCGTCGGTTTCGGCGTCGGACTGGCCGTCGTCCCGCTGCCGCTGTGCGCGATCTCCGGGGTGGGTCCGCACGAGATCGGACCGCTCTCGGCGATCGCGCAGGTCGCACAGACCCTCGGAGGTCCGGTCGGCCTCGGTGTGATCGGTGCGATGGCCACCTCGCGGACGATGTCGCTCGGCGGTGTCTCGGGGGCCGTCGCCGGCATGACCGACGCCCAGCTCGTAGCCCAGGGCGAGGGTTACATGTTCGCGCTGGTCGGCTGCGCCGTCTGCGCGGTGATCGCCGGTATCGCGGCTCTGTTCATCCGCTTCACCCCCGAAGAGGTCGCCCAGGCGCAGGAAGCCGAGAAGGCCGCGCAGACGTCCTGATCCCGGGACCGTCGGCGCGGCGGATGAGTTTGTTCACGCCTGCCACGCGCGAACGCCGGGTACCCGACGCCCATGCAGGTCGGTGTTCTCGAACGGGGCAGATTCGTCGGATCGTGGATCGTCCGGGCCGTACGCGAGGCCGGGCACGAGCGGTACGTCGCCCTCCAGGCGTTCCGGTCGACGCTCGCTGCGGTCCTGGCGTGGCTCCTCGTCACCGAGGTGTTCCATTTCCAGCAGGCGTTCCTCGCGCCCTACGTCGCGGTCTTCCTCGTCGAGGCCACGCTCGTCCGCTCGCTCCGGCAGGCCGCGGTGCAGATCGGGGCGGTCGTCGCGGGTCTGCTGGTCGCGGTCGTCGTGACGCGGCTCGTGGAGTCGACGACCGCGGCGATCGGAATGGCGGTGGCCGTCGGCTACTTCGCGGGACGCTGGCGACGGTTCGAGTCCAGTGGCATCTGGGTTGCGATCACGGCGCTGCTGGTGATCGCCACCGGCGCCTCGGACAGTCCCGTCCTGCTGAGCGAACGCCTCCTCGAGACGATGATCGGGGCAGCGGTCGGCGTCGCGGTGACCGCATTGGTCTTCCCGCCCGTGTACTCGGCAGGCAAGGAGGGCACCGAGCTCACCGGTGAGTTGCGCGACCTGCTCCGGGACATGGCCACCGGATGCCGCGAGGAATCGTCGGGGTCCCGCGACTGGGTTCAGCGTGCGCGCGGCATCCACAGCTTCGTCCAGCGTGCCTTCGACGAATCGCGGTGGGCGCACGAGAGCGCCACGTTGAATCCTCGCCCCGCCGCGGCCCGCGCCGGCGAACGGGCGCGTCGCTGGGACCGGACGCTCGACGACCTGTCGTCGGTGTCGAGCGCGGTCGAGGAACTCGCGCACGCCCTGGATCCGGTGCTCGGGGACGAGTTCGCGGAGTTCGACCGCCGGGACGTGCGGTCGGCGGTGGCCGCGGTGCTCGACGCCCTGGCCGGGATGATCGAGGCTGTGGGGGCGGGTCGGGAAGTCGATCCCGACGGGGCGTGCCGCCGGAATCTCACGGATCTCGAACGGTTCGCCATCGAGTCGGGCGACATGGTTCTCACGGCGCGGCTCGGCGCCGTCCTGCACTCGGCCCGTCGCATCGTCGCCGCGATGGGACTCGAGGTCAGGTGAGCACGACCAGCTCGGTGGGCGACTCCACCTCGACGCGCAGCCCGGCCTTCGATGCGACCCGCGCGAGGGATGAGATGTCGCCCGGTTCCGCCCGCGTGAGGACGAGGGCGCGGGCGAGCAGGCCCTTGTGGTGCTTGTTGAAGTGGCTGACGACCTTGCGGGTGCCGTCCGGCTGCTCGGTGAACACCGTGGCGGTGACCGCACCCGGGACGGGACCGAGTTGCTGGTAGACACCGGAGCGGAGGTCCACCACGAGGTCACCGTCGGCCTCGGCGACCAGTGCCTCGGTGAGTTCGGCTCGCCAGACGGTCTTGAGTGTGCCGAATCCGGGCAGTTTCGAGCCTCCCGACAGGCGGTAGGCGGGTATCGGATCGGCGGCCCGCACGGCGCCGAACAGTGCCGAACCGATCCCCAGACGCCGACAGGCCTTGTCCCGCTGGGTCTTCGTGAATGTCGCCGCGTCGAGCGCGTCGTACAGCACCCCGGTGTAGCGCTCGAGTGCCGGACGGGTAGGGGAGACCCACAGCTTCGCGTTGCGTTCGATCTCGTCGGCTCCCTTGGCGCCCAGCCCGAGCGCGCGGCTCGACTCCTCGGGATCGTCGGCGAGGTCGACGAGCGCCTGCACGAGCATCTCCCGCGTCTCGGTCAGCTCCGGCATCGACAGGTCGGCGAGATCGAGCGGTCCGCCGTCGCCGCCATCGGACTTGGTTTCGGAAGGGGGGAGAAGCACCAGCACAACCGGTAACCGTACCGACGTCGCGGAAGGTGGCCACGGTAGGCTGCACGGTCGTGATCACCCGCATGTCGCACCTGTTCCTCCGCACCCTCCGAGACGACCCGGCCGACGCCGAGGTCGCCAGCCACAAGTTGCTGGTCCGAGCCGGATACGTGCGACGTATCGCGCCCGGTGTGTATTCGTGGTTGCCTCTGGGGCTGCGGGTGCTGCGGCAGGTCGAGCGGGTCGTGCGCGAGGAGATGAATTCCATCGGTGCGCAGGAGATCGTCCTGCCGGCGCTGCTGCCGCGCGAGCACTACGAGACCACCAACCGCTGGACGGAATACGGCGACAGTCTGTTCCGGCTGCAGGACCGCAAGGGCGGCGATTACCTTCTCGGGCCCACCCACGAGGAGATGTTCGCGCTCACCGTCAAGGGTGAATACAACTCGTACAAGGACTTCCCCGTCACGCTGTACCAGATCCAGACGAAATACCGCGACGAGGAACGGCCCCGCGCCGGCATCCTGCGTGGCCGCGAGTTCGTCATGAAGGATTCGTACAGCTTCGACCTCACCGACGAAGGGCTCGCCGAGTCCTACCGGGCGCACCGCGACGCCTACGAACGCATCTTCACGCGCCTCGGGGTCGAGTACGTGATCGTCTCGGCCACCTCCGGCGCGATGGGCGGCAGTGCCTCCGAAGAGTTCCTCGCCGATTCGCCGGCAGGTGAGGACACCTACGTGCGATGCCTCGAATCCGGTTATGCCGCGAACGTCGAAGCGGTGAAGACCCTCGCGCCCGAACCGCTGCCGATCGACGGACAGCCCGAGGCGGTCGTGCACGACACCCCCGACACCCCGACGATCGGCACGCTCGTCGCGGCGGCCTCGACGATCCTCGGTCGTGAGGTCACCGCGTCCGAGACGCTCAAGAACGTCCTGGTCAAGGTTCGCCGGCCCGGTGGTGACTGGGAGCTGCTCGGCATCGGTATCCCCGGCGACCGCGAGGTCGACGACAAGCGTCTCGAGGCGTCGCTCGAACCCGCCGAGGTCGAACTGCTCACCGAAGCGGATTTCGCGGCGAACCCGTTCCTCGTCAAGGGCTACATCGGTCCGAAGGCGCTGCTCGCCAACGGTGTCCGCTATCTCGTCGACCCGCGGGTGGTGGACGGCACCAGCTGGATCACCGGTGCCGACGAGCAGGGCAAGCACGTCTTCGGTCTGGTCGCGGGTCGCGACTTCACGCCGGACGGAACGATCGAGGCCGCCGAGGTGCGCGACGGCGATCCGTCGCCCGACGGAGCCGGTGCACTCGTCTCCGCTCGCGGAATCGAGATCGGCCACGTCTTCCAGCTCGGCCGCAAGTACACCGATGCCTTCGCGGTGGACGTGCTCGGGGAGAACGGCAAGCCGGTGCGCCCCACGATGGGCTCCTACGGCGTCGGGGTCTCCCGCCTCGTCGCGGTGATCGCCGAGCAGCAGCACGACGAGAAGGGCCTGCGGTGGCCGGCGGAGATCGCCCCGTTCGACGTGCACCTGGTGATCGCGAACAAGGACGAGCAGGCGCGCGAGGGGGCAGAGAATCTCGCCGAGGAACTGTCCAACGCGGGGGTGGAGGTCCTGCTCGACGACCGTAAGGCGTCGCCGGGCGTCAAGTTCAAGGATTCCGAACTCCTGGGCATGCCGCTGGTCGTCGTGGTCGGGCGTAGATTCGCCGACGGCACGGTCGAGGTTCGCGACCGCTTCTCCGGTGTCGCCGACGAGGTGCCGATCGGGGAGGTCGTCCAGCGCATCCTCTCTCGCTGACCCCTGTCTCTCGCTGACCCCTGTCTCTCGCTGAACCCTGTCTGCCGGTGCCCTCGCACTCTCTGTGCGGGGGCATCGCTGCATCTGCGCGAAGGCGGCAATACCGGCACTGCATAGGTAATGCTAACCTCATTCCGTTCTTGTGGTCTGTCACGACAGAAACGGATGGTGGATATGAGATCGACGGTGCGGCGGGAGATGCGGCAGCGGGGCGTGGCGTCGTCGTCCCGGTGGGTCGCCGCGGGACTCATCGGTGCCCTCGCCTTCACGGCCGGATGCTCGAGCCGCGACACCCAGGAGGCCGGCGCATCGACCACGGGTGACACCGTCACGATCGTCGACCAGCGAGGCGAGACGATCACCCTCGACGGTCCGGCCGAGAAGGTGGCCTTCACCGTCATGCCCGCCCCCTCGATCTTCGCGGCGGTCGACCGGAGCTACGACCGCATCGTCGGCATCAACCAGTCCACACTCGTCGCGAACCAGGGCGGCATGTTCGCAACCATGTTCCCGGCGTCGGCCGAGTCGACCACCGTGGCCGGAAGCGACTTCGTGCCCAATGTCGAGACGCTGCTCGAACTCGACCCCGACGTCGTCGTCCAGTGGGGCGATCGTGGTCCCGACGTCGTCGAGCCCATCGAATCCGTCGGTTTCCCCGTGGTGGGACTCGAGTACGGCACGCAGGAGGACCTGGAAGCATGGATCACACTGTTCGCCCAGATCGCGGGCAAGCCCGAGCGCGGTGAGGAACTCGTCGCCTGGCAGCGCGCCGAGATCGAGGAGATGCGCGAGAAGGTCGCCGGACAGGACGCCCCGCGACCGCGCGCGATGATCCTCTCGCGCAACGGCGACGCCTACAGCACGACGAGCGCCACCGGATACGACGGTTTCCAGTTCGACCTCGTCGGGGCCGATCTCGTCACCGAAGGATTCGTCTCGGATTCCGGCCAGGTCAGTCCCGAGCAGATCCTCGCCTGGGACCCCGAGGTCATCATGCTCAGCGGCTTCGACCAGAGCACCCCCGCCGATATCTACGCCGACCCGCGTCTCGCCGGTGTGAGCGCGGTGCAGAACGGCCGCGTCTACAAGACCCCGCTCGGCGGTTACCGCTGGCAGGTCCCGAGCGCCGAATCGCCCCTGATGTGGGAGTGGATGTTCCGCATCCTCTATCCGCAGGAACAGACCGGTGAGTTCCGCGACGACATCCGCGCGGCCTTCGACGACCTGTTCGCCTACGAGATCTCCGAGGACGAGATCGACCAGGTGCTGCGCTTCGACCTGAACCGGGACGCCGCGAGCTATGACCAGTTCGCACGTTGACTCGGCAGCGCCCTCTGCCCCCGGGGCGCCGATCCCGGCGCCCCGGCCGGTGAAGTGGGGCCGTAATCCGCTGATCATCGTGGGCTTCACCGCCCTGCTCGTGGTGGTCGCCCTCGTCGCCCTCGCGGTGGGACGCTATCTCGTTCCTCCGAACGAAATCGTCCGACTGCTCGCAGGCCAGATCCTTCCGCTCCGCGAGACCTGGACGCAGCAGGAGAGCACGGTCGTCCTCGACGTCCGTCTGCCTCGCGTGCTGCTGTCCATTCTGATCGGTGCCGGATTGGCGCTCACCGGCGCCGTGATGCAGGGGGTCTTCCGCAACCCCCTCGCGAGCGCGCAGATCCTGGGCGTGTCCTCCGGCGCCTCCTTCGGAGGCGTGCTGGTGCTGCTCGTCGGACTCGGCGGAATCACCCTCGTCGGAGGCGCTTTCGTCGGCGGGGTGATCGCTCTGCTTCTGGTCCTCGCGATCGCGCGGGCCGTCCCGGGAGCACCACTGCTCATGATCATCCTCGGCGGGACCGTCGTGGGCGCGATGTTCCAGGCGATGGTCTCGTTCATCACCTATATCGCCGATCCCTACAGTGAACTGCCGTCGATCGTCTTCTGGCTCATGGGATCTCTCGCCACCGCCGGCTACGGGAAACTCGCGATCGCCGCGGTGCCGATCCTTCTGCCCGCCCTCGTGGTACTCGCGCTGCGCTGGCGCCTGAACATCCTGTCGATGGGAGACGAGGACGCCGTCGCTCTCGGTCTGCGCCCGCAACGCCTGCGGCTGCTGCTGCTCGGCTGCGTCGCGATGATCACCGCCGCTGCGGTGGCGGTCTCGGGTGTCATCGGATGGGTGGGCCTGGTCGTGCCGCACCTGGTACGCATGATGATCGGCACCGACAACCGGATGGTGCTGCCCGTCAGCGCGCTCCTCGGCGCCGCCTATCTCACCGCCATCGACACCCTGTCGCGGGTGCTCAGCACCGCCGAGATTCCGATCGGCATCCTCACCGCGATCATCGGTGCGCCATTCTTCGTCGCTCTGCTGATCCGCAACCGAACCCGACTGTGGGGTAGCGATGCTTGACGCGAAATCCATCTCGTTCCGGTACTCGGCCAAGGGGCCGTGGATCTTCGAGGACGTCACGGTCACCGCGAGCGCCGGTGAGGTTCTCGCTGTGCTCGGGCCGAACGCGCGCGGCAAGACGACGATGCTCAAATGTCTGTCCGGCCTGCTCGCACCGGTCACCGGGACCGTCACGTCCTCGGGCACCATCGGATACGTGCCGCAGAGTCATGCGGTGGCGTTCTCGTTCACCGTGCTCGACATCGTGCTCATGGGACGCGCCCGCAAGGTGCGGATCTACAGCAGCCCCACGGATGCCGACCGTGACGCCGCTCTGGACGCACTCGGCCGCATCGGCATCCTGCATCTGGCCACCCGCGATTACGGCGGTCTGAGCGGGGGCGAACGGCAGCTCGTCCTCATCGCCCGGGCCCTGGTGTCCGGCTGCGACACGATCGTGCTCGACGAGCCGGCCTCCGCCCTCGACCTGCGGAACCAGGCACGTGTGCTCACAGTTCTGCGCGGCCTGGCCGACGACGGGATGGCCGTGGTCATGACGACCCATCATCCCGATCACGCCCTGCACATCGCCGAACGTTCGATGCTCATGGTCTCCGCTGACGACCAGCGGGTCGGTGCCACCAGGGAACTGCTCGGCGACGAGTTGCTCAGTGAGATGTACGGCGTGCCGATCGTCACCGCCGACGTCACGACACCGAGTGCACTCCGGCGGTTGACGGTTCCGGATTTCGGAAGGGGGATCGCATGAGCGTCCTGAAAGCGGTGATGGCGCCGCGCGACGGTGCGCTGATCGACGGCTTCCGCGAGATCGACGTCTACGACCTGCCGTCCGCGTGCGGGCCCGAGGTCACCGGAATCTACTTCACCGGCGACGTCGATCAGGAATATCTGTCCGACAACCGCGACGTGCTCGACGCGTTCGTCGCACGAGGCGGCAGAGTTCTGATCAACGGTCACGTCCAGCGGATCTTCCTCACCGGCCTCACACGGTGGCGCAAGCTCGAATTCCGCAACCCCTCGGATCTCGCCCTGAGCCGGGTGAACGAGCATCCGGTCTGGGCCGGGATCGATCCGAAGGCCTTGCTGTACAACAGCGGTCGCCGGGAGCCGGTGCCCTTCGAGGAACTCGAACGCATCGGCGTGGCCGGTTTCTACGGCCGCGGATGCTATCTCGACATGCCCGACGGCGCGCAGGTGGTGCACACCCTCGGACGTACCCACGC
This sequence comes from Rhodococcus sp. Q1, assembly GCF_004153645.1. NCBI lineage: Bacteria > Bacillati > Actinomycetota > Actinomycetes > Mycobacteriales > Nocardiaceae > Rhodococcus > Rhodococcus sp. Q1. The sequence continues at coordinate 188,505 of NZ_SDMJ01000003.1, forward strand.
GCCGATCGACTACGAGTACCGGCTCGGCCGGGGACGGGTGCTCGTGCACGGCGGCAACGACTTGCTGCAGTTCGCCGGTGAGCACCGGGGCACCGCGCATCTTCGTACGCAGATCCTCGACTGGCTGGAGGGCCGATGAGCCGAGCGACCCGAACGAACCCGGCGCCGGCGGTCGCCTTCCTGCACGGCGGCAGCCACAGTCACCTGGCGACCCTGGCCGACCCCGCCCTCGCGCCCTACCGGATACGCGCGGTGCACGCCCGCACCGGCGTACCCGAGGACATCGCAGGCTCCGATGTCGTGGTCGTCGCCGACCGGTTGCGGCCGGACCTGCTGTCCGGATGGGCAGCGGCGGTGAAGGATGCCCTGGAACGAGGCGCGACGGTCGTCGTCTTCGGTGAGAACCACGTCCAGGACTGGCTGGGAGTGCCCGAACAGCCGCGGCCGACCGTCTTCTGGTGGTGGCGCACCGGCGAGGACCACCGGGTGCGACTGCAGGCACCGGACCATCCGGCCTGGGGATTCTTCTCCGACCGCTCGGTGATCTGGCACTACCACGGGGTGCTCGAGCCCCCACCCGGCGCAGTGAGTCTGGCGGATCTGCACACCCCCGACGGAGAACGGGACGGTTCGATCCTGTTCGTCGACGAGACCAACCACCGCGGCCGCCTGCTGGTGACCACGATGGATCCCGTCTACCACCACGGTTCGGGCTTCATGCCCGGTGCCACCCGATTGCTGTATTCGGCCCTGCACTGGGCCACGAGAGGATAGGACGCGCGTGCTCACCGTCTACGAGTCGGGACAACCGATCGAATTCACCTTCGCCGACCTGATGAAATATCACGGTCCCGAGTTTCCCGGGGGAGTGGCTCACGGCTTCACGGTGATGCGGCACGCCTTCTCGATCCTCGGCGACGTCGAGCGGCGGGAAGTTCGGGTGCGCACCGCCTTCCCCGGCCCCGGAGGACGTGACGCCGTGGAGATGGTGCTGCGTGCCGTCACCGACGGGCGTTATGTCGTCGATCCGGAACTGGCCGCGACCGAACGCGGCGCCACCCTCGCCCGCTACGTCTGGCAGTTCACCTGGCGCGAGCGCAGCGTGACGCTGCAGATCCGCGACGACGGACTCGTCACCGACGAGTTCATCGCGCTCGGCGCCAAGCCCGGCCGCACCGGCCCCGAGAACGCGCGGCTCACCGTGTTGAAGCAGGAGATGACCGATCGCCTGCTCGCCCGCGAGGTGGGCGCCGCTTACGAAGTGGTGGAGTGACCCACCCCGGGACACAATGAGCCGCATGGCCGACAACTGGAGTGCGACCGACAACTACCTCACCGACGTGCTGATCGGCGACGACCCCGCGCTGAGTTCGGCGCTCGACGCGAACGCCGCAGCGGGACTGCCACCGATCGACGTCTCCGCCCCGCAGGGCAAGTTCCTGCACCTGCTCGCGCGGATGCGGGGTGCCCGCCGCGTCCTGGAGATCGGCACGCTCGGCGGATACTGATACTCGACCATCTGGCTGGCCCGGGCGGTCGGGGCGTCCGGCCGGGTGATCACGCTCGAATACGAGCCGAAGCACGCCGAGGTGGCCCGCGCCAATCTCGACCGCGCCGGGGTCGGTGACCGCGTGGAGATCCGCGTCGGCCCCGCGCTGGACTCGCTGCCGGGCCTGGTCGCCGAGGGCCCCTTCGATCTGGTGTTCGTCGACGCCGACAAGGAGAACAACAGCAACTACGTGCGGGCGGCGCTCCGGCTGTCGCGGCCGGGCACCGTGATCGTCGTCGACAACGTGGTGCGGGCGGGCGGCATCACGGACCCGGACAGCGACGACGAACGCGTCCGTGCGTCCCGGGAGGTGCTCGAACTGCTCGCCCGCGAACCGCGCCTCGACGCGACGGCGCTGCAGACCGTCGGGACGAAGGGCTGGGACGGTTTCGCGCTCGCCGTCGTGACCGAGTGACCTTCGGCTCAGGGCTGCCCGGGGAAGGCCACCGACGGCACGACTCCACGGCTCTGCCGCCAGCGCGCCGCCCGTAGGGCCGCTTCGGTGAGGGCGCCCACGGCGGTGGCCCGGGTGGACTCGCTGCGTGACCGTTCCACGACCGACCGCCAGGCGACCGCCGTGTCGCTCTCGATCTGCTCGGCGAGCTGGGCGGCGGACGCGGGGTCGGTCACCGGGAACGGCACGGTGTAGCCGGGGGCGGCGACCGGGGGATCGACGCTCGCGGCGCGCAGCGCTTCGGCCGTCGCATCACGTCGTGCGCGGTGCGCGGCGGTGTCCTCCGCCACCGCATCCGCGCGGGCGGGATCCGCGAAGGCCGCGATCACGCCGTATCCGAAGACCGCGGCGTGTTCGGCCTCGAGTGCGTCGACGAGAGCCTGCTGTTCGGAACCGGGTTCGGGTGAGCTCACGGCAACATCACCGCCGTCTGCACGGCGCAGGACGCACTGATCGAGGCGAGCAGGCCGGCGCGGTAACCCGAGAGCGTGCGTGCGAGATCCGCGGCTTCGCGCTGCGACCGGTTCAGCCGTTCACGGAGTTCCCCGACGTTCGGGAGCTCACCGGTGGGTGTGGTGGCGGTGGTCGACGGGGGAGTGAAACTCGTGGTGGCGCCTTCCATCCGGGCGATCTCGGTCTCGAGCGCATCGGCGTGGGCGGTCCGCTCCGCCGCGATCGTGGTGAGCGCTGCGGACAGCTCCGGCGACCGGGCGAGCAGCGCGGTGGCGATCGCGGCATCGGTGCGGGCCCGGGTCGCCTGGCCCGCCAGCGGATCGGGTTCGGCGGCATCCTCGTCGGAAGCGCCGCACGCGGTGATCGTCGTGATTCCGAGCCCACAGACGGCGGCCGACGACCATCGCAGGACGGTTCGTCGGGAGACGGCGGGTCGGTCGAGTGGCATCGGCACCGGACCATCCTGCCAGTCGCGTCGCCGGGAGAAGGACGCCGCCCTGGTCACGACAGCACGAAACGCGGGTTAGGCTTGAAGTCTGCCGGTACGCATCCGTTCCGGCCCGCTGTCCGCTGCGACCACAACTGAACGAGGAGCCTGCCCGCCATGCCTGTGCCGCCCCCGGAGAGGATCGTCGAGCTCGTCTCCGATCTGCTCGCCAGAGAGGGATACGACCTCGAGGACGTGGTGGTCACGGCCGCCGGAAAGCACAGTACGGTGCGTCTTCTCGTCGACAGCGACGCAGGTCTCGGTCTCGACGAGGCGGCCCGCCTGAGCAGGGTGGTCTCCGAGTCCTTCGACGAGGTGCCGGACTTCGGCGAGTCGCCCTACGTGCTCGAGGTCACCAGCCCCGGTATCGGTCGGCCCCTGACCGAGGCCCGCCACTGGCGGCGCGCCCAGGGCCGCAAGGCGAAGGTGGAACTGGCCGACGAGACCCTCGTCGCACGCATCGGCGAGCTCGTCGGAGACGAGATCAGGCTCGTGCTGCCCGATCGGTCCGGGCCGGTGGTCCGTTCGGTCCCGCTCGCCGCGGTGCACAGAGCAGTGGTGGAGGTGGAGTTCTCCCCGCCGCCGCCGAGGGAACTCGAGCTCGCGGGTGGGGTTCCGGACGGCCGGGTCGCGGCCGGGGAGCTCACCGAGGGACCCGAGGACGAGACCGGCAGCGACGATCACGACGAGACGAACGAAACGAAGGTGGACAAGTGAATATCGAGATCGCTGCCCTGCGCATGCTCGAGTCGGAGAAGAACATCCCGTTCGACGAGCTCATCGCGACGCTCGAGACGGCCCTGCTCACGGCCTACCGGCACGTCGACGGACACCAGCCGCACGCGCGGGTCGTGGTCGACACGAAGACCGGCGCCATCCAGGTCCTGGCCGAGGAACGCGACGCCGACGGCAACCTGATCGCCGAGTGGGACGACACCCCCGAGGACTTCGGCCGGATCGCGGCGACCACCGCGCGTCAGGTCATCATGCAGCGCATCCGCGACGCCGAGCACGAACAGCGCTTCGGTGAGTTCGCGACCCACGAAGGTGAGATCGTCAGCGGCGTCGTGCAGCGCGACTCGCGTGCCAACGCCCGCGGCATGGTCGTCGTGAAGATCGGCGGCGAGACGAACAACGCCGAGGGGCTCATCCCGCCGGCCGAGCAGGTGCCGGGGGAGACCTACGAGCACGGCGACCGCATCAAGTGCTACGTCGTGGGCGTCTCCCGTGGGCAGCGCGGCCCGCAGATCACCCTGTCGCGGACGCATCCCAATCTGGTGCGCAAGTTGTTCGCCCTCGAGGTCCCGGAGATCGCCGACGAGTCGGTGGAGATCGTCGCGGTCGCCCGTGAGGCCGGGCACCGCTCGAAGATCGCCGTGCACTCGACCGTCCCCGGTCTCAACGCCAAGGGTGCGTGCATCGGCCCGATGGGGCAGCGGGTGCGCAACGTGATGCGCGAACTCGGCGAGGAGAAGATCGACATCATCGACTACGACGAGGACCCCGCGAGATTCGTGGGTAACGCACTGTCGCCGTCGAAGGTGGTGTCGGTCACGGTCGTCGACCCCGACGCGCGCGCCGCCCGGGTCGTCGTTCCCGACTTCCAGTTGTCCCTCGCGATCGGCAAGGAAGGGCAGAATGCCCGGCTCGCGGCCCGCCTGACCGGCTGGCGCATCGACATCCGCAGCGACGCCGCGCCCGCCGGGACGGACGATTCCCGCGGCGGCTCGACAGGCTCGTAGGAGTGGGATGCGGGATTCCGGGCAAAACAGCGGTACAGTGGTCGATGGTTCAGCATGACCTGTCCTCGAACGGCGGGGAACGTGCCTCTACGGTGCGTACCTGTGTCGGATGTCGGCAGCGAAGGCTGACTGCCGAACTGCTCCGGGTGGTGGCGTGCGATACGGAATCGTCAGATTTCGCCGTGATTCCCGATCCGCGACGCAGGCTTCCCGGGCGAGGTGCGTGGTTGCATCCCACTCCGGAATGTCTGGAACTGGCGGTTCGGCGTCGAGCATTCGGCAGGGCACTGCGCGTGACCGGGCATCCGGACACCACAGCGCTGGATCAGCTGGTCGGGTCCACGGCACAGTGATCACGGACGCATCGAGTCGGCCTCGGCCGGGTACGACGATCGTGGGAACGACGACGAGGAACACCAACAGTGACATCGCACTCTGAGAAGAACAGGCACGAACACTCATGAGCACACCGTGAAGCACCAGCGATGAACGTCCATCGGAGATAACCCGAGGTCGTGCGGGCAGTCGGCCGCTCGACCTCATCAGTGAGGAGAGCAGTGGCAGGCAAGGCCCGCGTGCACGAGTTGGCGAAAGAACTCGGTGTCACCAGCAAGGAACTACTCGCACGCCTGAAGGAACAGGGCGAGTTCGTCAAGTCCGCGTCTTCGACCGTCGAACCGCCGGTCGCGCGTCGTCTGCGCGAATCGTTCGGCAAGACCGAAGGCGACGGCGCAGCCGCGAAGGCTGCACCCACCCCCGCACCGAAGCCCGGTGCCCCCCGGCCGGGTCCCCGGCCCACTCCTGCGAGCCCGGCCCCCGCGGCCGAGACCGCGCGTCCCAAGCCGGGCGCGCCGAAGCCGGCCGCTCCCAAGCCGGCTCCGGCACCGGAGGAGAAGCCCGCGGCTCCCGCGCCGCAGGCGCCCGCCGCCGAGGCGGCACCCCAGGCCCCGGCTGCGCAGGCGCAGGCTCCCAGCCCGACGCCGCAGGCCCCCGCGGCCAAGCCCGGCCCCAAGCCGGCCGGTCCGCGTCCGGGTCCGAAGACCCCACGCGTCGGTAACAACCCGTACTCCTCGGCTCCGGCCGAGCGTCCCGCTCCGCGTCCGGGTGGACCGCGTCCCGGCCCGGGCGGACCGCGTCCGGCTCCCGGTCAGGGCGGCCCCCGCCCGACGCCCGGACAGGGACGTCCCGCGGCGGGCCCCGGTGGCCCGCGTCCCGCTCCCGGTCAGGGCGGCCCCCGGCCGGCTCCCGGTCAGGGCGGTCCTCGTCCCGCTCCCGGTCAGGGCGGACCCCGTCCGTCCCCGGGTTCGATGCCTCCGCGCCCCAACCCGGGTGCGATGCCGCAGCGTGCTGCACGTCCGGCCGCGTCCGGTCGCCCGGGTCGCCCCGGCGGAGCTCCCGGTGGACGTCCCGGCGGCGGTGGCGGCGGTTACCGCGGTGGCGGTGCCGGTGGCGGCGGCGGCGCACCTGCCGGTGCAGGCGCTCCCGGTGGTTTCCGTGGTCGCCCCGGTGGCGGCGGCGGTGGCCGCGGTCGCGGCGGTGCAGCCGGCGCGTTCGGTCGTCCCGGTGGTGCTCCGCGTCGTGGTCGCAAGTCGAAGCGGCAGAAGCGGCAGGAATACGATTCGATGCAGGCGCCGTCGGTCGGCGGCGTGCGGTTGCCGCGTGGCAACGGCGAGACCATCCGTCTCGCTCGCGGCGCGTCGTTGTCGGACTTCGCCGAGAAGATCGACGCCAACCCGTCGGCCCTGGTGCAGGCACTGTTCAACCTCGGTGAGATGGTCACGGCCACTCAGTCGGTGAACGACGACATCCTCGAGCTGCTCGGCTCGGAGATGAACTACGTCGTGCAGGTCGTCTCGCCCGAGGACGAGGACCGCGAGCTGCTCGAGTCGTTCGACATCCAGTACGGCGAGGACGAGGGCGGCGAGGAAGACCTCCGCCAGCGTCCGCCGGTGGTCACCGTCATGGGTCACGTCGACCACGGCAAGACCCGCCTGCTCGACACGATCCGTAAGGAGAACGTCGGCGAGGGCGAGGCCGGTGGCATCACCCAGCACATCGGTGCCTACCAGGTGATGACGCACCTCAACGGTGAAGATCGCCTGATCACCTTCATCGACACCCCGGGTCACGAGGCGTTCACCGCTATGCGTGCTCGAGGTGCCAAGTCGACGGACATCGCGATCCTCGTGGTCGCCGCCGACGACGGCGTCATGCCGCAGACGGTGGAGGCGATCAACCACGCGCAGGCCGCGGACGTCCCGATCGTGGTCGCGGTGAACAAGATCGACAAGGAGGGTGCCAACCCTCAGAAGATCCGTCAGCAGCTCACCGAGTACGGGCTGGTCGCGGAGGAGTACGGCGGCGAGACCATGTTCGTCGACATCTCCGCGAAGCAGAACCTGCACATCGAGCAGTTGCTCGAAGCGGTGCTGCTCACCGCTGATGCGGCACTCGATCTGCGTGCCAACCCGGACATGGAGGCGCAGGGCGTCGCCATCGAGGCGCACCTCGACCGCGGTCGCGGTCCGGTGGCCACGGTGCTCATCCAGCGCGGCACCCTGCGGGTCGGCGACTCGATCGTCGCCGGCGATGCCTACGGCCGCGTGCGCCGCATGGTCGACGAGCACGGTGAAGACGTGCTCGAGGCACTGCCGTCGCGTCCGGTCCAGGTCGTCGGCTTCACCTCGGTGCCCGGCGCCGGCGACAACCTGGTCGTCGTCGAAGAGGACCGCATCGCGCGTCAGATCGCCGACCGGCGTAATGCCCGCAAGCGCAACGCGCTTGCAGCACGCAGCCGCAAGCGCATCAGCCTCGAGGACCTCGATGCCGCGCTCAAGGAGCACAACGAGCTCAACCTCATCCTCAAGGGCGACAACTCGGGTACCGTCGAGGCCCTCGAAGAGGCGCTCATGGGTATCGAGATCGACGACGAGGTGCGCCTGCGGGTCATCGACCGCGGTGTCGGTGGCGTCACCGAGACCAACGTCAACCTCGCTGCCGCGTCGAACGCCGTGATCATCGGCTTCAACGTCCGCGCCGAGGGCAAGGCCACCGAGCTCGCGAACCGCGAGGGTGTCGACATCCGCTACTACTCGGTCATCTACCAGGCGATCGACGAGGTGGAGAAGGCCCTCAAGGGCATGCTCAAGCCGATCTACGAGGAGGTCGAGCTCGGCCGCGCCGAGATCCGCGCGATCTTCAAGTCGTCGAAGATCGGCAACATCGCGGGTTGCCTCGTGCAGTCCGGCATCGTCAAGCGCAACGCGAAGGCCCGCCTCATCCGCGACAACAACGTCGTGGCCGAGACGGTCACCATCTCGTCGCTGCGCCGCGAGAAGGACGACGTCACCGAGGTCCGCGAGGGCTTCGAGTGCGGTATGACGGTCACCTACTCCGACATCAAGGTCGGCGACGTGATCGAGGCGTACGAGTTGCGCGAGAAGCCGCGCGACTGATCCACCCGCGGCCGTGGCGGTGAACGATTCGTCGTTCGCCGCCACGGGCGTGTCGGGATGCCCGACTCGGCCGGCGCACCGTCGGCCCGGTCGGCCGTCGAGGTGCACCGGCACCGAGGCGTCGACGATGACGGGAGCAACGGATGTACCTGGGAGCACTCGAACTCGATCTGCTGCTCGGTGACGTGCATTCGCTCAAACAGAAGCGCTCGGCGATCCGCCCGGTGGTCGCCGAACTGCGCCGACTCGGGGTGTCCGTCGCCGAAACCGGGGAACACGATCTGTACCGCCGTGCGCGGGTGGGTGTGGCGGTTGTCGCCTCCGATCTCGCGCACGTGGGGGAGATACTGGACAAGTGTGAGCGGCTGGTCGCCCAGCGGCCCGAACTCGATCTGCTGTCGGTCAGGCGCAGGTTGTTCGGGCCCGAGGACTGATCCCGGCCGCACGACGGGCCGCCGGCCGGCGGCCACAGAAGGGAACGAACGACATGGCCGATCCAGCACGGGCCCGCCGCCTCGCGAAGCGCATCGCCACCATCGTGGCCACCGCCATCGATCTCGAGATCAAGGATCCGCGGCTCGAGTTCGTGACGATCACCGACGCGAAGGTCACCGCGGATCTGCACGACGCCACCGTGTACTACACGGTCCGGGGCGCGGATCTGAACACCGAACCCGATCACGCCGCCGCCGCCGCGGGGCTCGAGAAGGCCAAGGGTGTGCTCCGCTCGAAGGTGGGTGCGGGCACGGGCGTGCGGTTCACCCCCACGCTGACGTTCGTCACCGACACGGTGCCCGATACGGCCCGTCACATGGAGGAACTCCTCGAGCGTGCTCGCGCCGCCGACAACGAGGTCGCCCGTGCTCGCGAAGGTGCCGTTCCGGCCGGCGACGCCGATCCCTACAAGGAGCCCCGTGAGCGCGACGCCGGTGACGACGACGAATAGCACACCGGTGCCCGAGTCGAACCCGCCGGTGATCCCCACGCGCCGGGACGATGCCGGCGTCCCGCTCGTCCCGGCAGGATCCGTCGACCTGCACGGTGCCGCCGCTCTGCTGGACGCGGCGGCCACCGTCACGGTGCTGTGCCACATCAATCCCGACGCCGACACCCTCGGCAGCGGTCTGGCTCTCGGGATCGCCCTCGAACGGCGCGGGGTCGCCGTGCAGGTGGCCTTCGGTTCGCCCGCGAGCATGCCCGAGTCGATGCGGTCGCTGCCGGGCGGGCACCTGGTCACCCCGGTGGCGGACGTGCGCCGAGAAGTCGATCTCGTGGTCACCGTCGACTGCGGCACCGCGGGCCGTCTCGGTGTCCTGCGCGACCGCCTGGACACTGCTCCGAACGTCCTGGTGATCGACCATCACCTGTCCAACACCCGGTTCGGCACCCACAACCTCATCGATCCGGAGTCCGAGGCCACGGCGATGGTGCTCGCGGACCTCTTCGATGCGTGGGGTGTCGACATCGACGCCGCGCTCGCGCACTGCCTGTACGCGGGACTGGTGACCGACACCGGATCGTTCCGGTGGGGACGCCCGCAGGCCCACGGACTCGCCGAGCGTCTCCTCGCCACGGGGATCGACGGCACGTCGATCACACGGGTGCTGCTCGACACCCATCCTTTCGGGTGGCTGCCGATGCTGTCGTCGGTGCTGGCCACGGCCACGCTCGACCGCGCCGCCGCGCAGGGCAAGGGACTGGTCTACGCGTTCGTCCGACGGGCCGACTCGGCGCATCTCGGCCCGGAAGAGGTCGAAAGCGTCATCGACATCGTGCGCACCACCGCCGAAGCCGAGGTCGCCGCGGTGTTCAAGGAGGTCGTTCCCGAGGAGTGGACCGTCTCGCTGCGCGCGAAGACCTCGGTGGACGTGTCGGCCGTCGCCACCGTGCTCGGCGGTGGAGGGCATCGCCTGGCCGCGGGATACACCGCCCACGGCGACCCCGATCGGATCGTCGCCGCACTGCGCGGCGTGCTCGGTTGACGGCGCCCGGCGGGTCGGCCGCCCCGGACCCGCCCGGCGCGTCCTGCAGCTCGGACACGCCCGACGGGTCCTTCACCTCGGACGTCACGGGACGGCGCATCCTCGGTCTCGCCGTGCCCGCCCTCGGAGTCCTCGCAGCCGAACCGCTCTACCTTCTCTTCGACATCGCCGTCGTCGGCCGGCTCGGGGCTCTGCCCCTGGCAGGCCTCGCGATCGGCGGGCTGATCCTCGCGCAGGTCAGCACCCAGCTCACGTTCCTGTCGTACGGGACCACCTCGCGGGCGGCGCGCTTCCACGGCTCCGGCCGGCACGGCGACGCGGTCGGCGAAGGTGTGCAGGCGACCTGGCTCGCGATGATCGTCGGACTGGCGATCCTGATCGTCGGTCAGGCGCTGGCCGGACCCGTCGCACGGTTGCTCGCGGGCGATGCCGAGATCGCCGACGCGGCGGTGTCGTGGCTGCGTGTCGCGCTGTTCGGGGCACCCCTCATCCTGGTCGGTCTGGCCGGCAACGGCTGGATGCGCGGCGTCCAGGACACGATGCGGCCGTTGAGCTTCGTCGTCGTGGGTCTCGCCCTGTCGGCGGTGCTGTGCCCGGTACTGGTCCACGGTCTGCTGGGAGCTCCCCGATGGGAACTCGTCGGTTCCGCCGTCGCCAACGTGATCGGGCAGTCCGTGACGGCCGTCCTGTTCGTGATCGCCCTGCTGCGGTCGGGCGTCCCGCTGCGACCGAACCCCACGGTGATCGGCGCGCAACTGCGCCTCGGACGCGACCTGATCGCCCGCAGTCTCGCGTTCCAGGCGTGTTTCCTGTCCGCGGCGGCGGTGGCAGCCCGATTCGGTGCCGCCGCGGTGGCCGGTCACCAGGTCGTGCTGCAGCTGTGGAATTTCGTGACGCTGACCTTGGACTCGCTGGCGATCGCCGCGCAGGCCCTCGTCGGCGCCGCGCTCGGCGCGGCGGATCGGCGGGGCGCGTCGCGGCTGGCGTGGCGCCTGTCGGTCTGGTCCGCGATCTTCGCCGCGGTCCTGGCCGTGATCTTCGTCCTCGGCCGGGACGTGATTCCCGGTCTGTTCACCGGCGATGCCGCGGTGCTCGATCAGATCGGTGTCGCATGGTGGTTCTTCGTGGCGATCATGCCGCTCGCGGGAATCGTTTTCGCGCTCGACGGAGTTCTTCTCGGTGCCGGGGACGCGGCGTTCCTGCGCACCGCGACGCTGGCCTCGGCGTTGTTCGGGTTCCTGCCGTCGATCTGGTTGTCGCTCGCGTACGACTGGGGTCTGGCGGGTATCTGGACGGGGCTTACGGTGTTCATCGTGTTCCGGATGATCGCCGTCGTATGGCGCACGCTCTCGGGACGATGGGCGGTGACGGGCGCGGACCGGCAGGTGCGTGTCCACGACGAGTCGGGAGGTTAGTGCCGGTGGCAGCGAAGCTGTGGGCGATCAGCGATATCCATGTGGCCCACCGGGGCAACCGGCCGGTCACCGAGGATCTGCATCCCGAGTCGCCCGACGACTGGCTGATCGTCGCGGGCGATGTGTCGGAGAAGACCGACGACATCCGATGGGCGCTGTCACTGCTCCGCAGCCGCTTCGCGAAGGTCGTCTGGGTGCCCGGCAACCACGAACTGTGGACGACCGCCAAGGACCCGGTGCAGATGTTCGGGGTCGCCCGCTACGACTACCTCGTGACGATGTGCCGCGAACTCGACGTGCTCACCCCGGAGGATCCCTATCCGATCTGGGAGGGTGAGGACGGTCCGGTGGTGCTCGTCCCGATGTTCCTGCTCTACGACTACTCGTTCCTCCCGGACGGCACCACGACGAAGGCGGACGGCCTCGCGCTCGCGCGGGAACGCAACGTCGTCGCGACCGACGAATTCCTGCTGAAGCCGGATCCGTACGTCACGCGCGACACCTGGTGCCGGGTACGGGTGGAGCAGACCCGGGCGCGACTCGACGCGCTCGATCCTGCGCTGCCCACGGTGCTCATCAACCACTTCCCCCTGGTACGCGAACCCACCCGGATGCTGTTCTACCCCGAGTTCGCGCTGTGGTGCGGCACCACCGAGACGGCCGACTGGCACCTGCGTTACCGGGCGCTGTGCAGCGTCTACGGTCACCTGCACATTCCGCGGACCACCTACTACGACGGTGTGCGCTTCGAGGAGGTCTCGGTCGGTTATCCGCGCGAATGGCAGCGACGCGGTCTCCCGCAGCAGCCGTTGCGGCAGATCCTCCCTGTCCCGGCGTATCCGCCGGGCAGCCTGAACAAGTGGGGCGGTCACTTCACCGTGACCCCCGAGATGGAAGCCGAGGTCGAGAAGATGCGGGCTCAACGAGAGAAGGAGTTGCGGTGACGGAACCGGACACCGAGCAGAAGACGGATACGCCCGGGGCGCTGATCGGGCGCATCGTGCCGGACGGCGTCGCTGCAGCCGAGTTGTTCGAGGACCCACCGGGACTGCGGCCGCATCCCCAGGAGGAGCCGCTCGTGGCCCGGGCGGTGGACAAGCGGCGACGTGAGTTCGCCGGTGCCCGCCACTGTGCTCGGGAGGCCATGCGCACCCTCGGCGTCGACCCCGCGCCGGTGCTGCGCGGAGAGAACGGCGATCCGATCTGGCCGCGCGGCGTCGTCGGCAGCCTCACCCATTGCGACGGCTATCGCGGTGCCGTGCTGGGCTATTCGCTGCAGATTCGCTCGCTGGGCATCGACGCCGAACCGCACGACGTGCTCCCCGACGGGGTGCTGCCCGCGGTGAGCCTCGAACCCGAACGCGAATGGCTCGCTTCGGCCGGCGACGACCTGCACTGGGACCGCCTGCTGTTCTGCGCCAAGGAGGCCACCTACAAGGCGTGGTTCCCGCTCACGCGGCGGTGGCTGGGCTTCGAGGACGCCCACATCACGTTCGAACGCGACACCAGCGCGGACGCGACGACCGGTACCTTCCACTCGCGGTTGCTCGTTCCGGGCGACACCGTCGACGGGGAGCCGCTGACCGGCTTCGACGGCCGGTGGCTGATCGCCGACGGTCTCGTCCTCACCGCGATCACGGTGCGCTGATGAACGACACCGTATCCCCGGAGGAACATCCGGCTCTCGCCCGTGCGGGTCTGCTCGTCGTCGACAAACCCGCCGGCATGACGAGCCACGACGTGGTGGCCCGCTGCCGCCGACTGCTCGGTACACGCAAGGTCGGGCACGCGGGCACACTCGACCCGATGGCGACGGGTGTGCTCGTCCTCGGCGTCGAACGCGCCACGAAACTGCTCGGGCTGCTCGCGCTGACCACCAAGTCGTACAGCGCGACCGTGCGTCTCGGCCAGAGCACCGTGACCGACGACGCCGAAGGTGAGACCGTCGCGACGGCGGACGCCACCTCTGTGACCGACGAGCAGATCGCCGAGGCCGTCGCCGTGCTGACCGGCGACATCCAGCAGGTGCCCGCCAGTGTCAGCGCCATCAAGATCGACGGGAAACGTGCCTACGCCCGTATGCGGGAGGGGGAAACGGTCGAGCTGAAGGCCCGGCCGGTGACGGTCTCCCGCTTCGACGTCCGCGCACGCCGTGATGTGCCCGAGAACGGGTTCGTGGACCTCGACGTCGACGTGGACTGCTCGTCCGGCACCTACATCCGCGCGCTCGCACGCGATCTCGGTGCGGCCCTCGGAGTCGGTGGTCACCTGACCGTGCTTCGCCGCACGCAGGTCGGCCCGTTCGACCTCGGGCACGCCCGCACGCTCGAGCAGCTCGCGGACGATCCGACACCGAGCCTGGACATCGACGCGGCGGTACGCACCGCCTTCGAGTGCCGGACCATCAGCGACGAGGAGGCGGGTCTGCTCGCGAACGGCCGTTGGCTCGAACCCGTCGGACTGCGCGGTGTCTACGCCGCCGTCGACTCCCGGGGACGGGCAGCGGCGCTCCTCCAGGAGAAGGGCAGCCGCGCGTCGGCCGTCTTCGTGGTGCGGCCCGCCAACATGTGATCGGCCAGGCTCGCCACACGGACCGCGGGCTCGCAACACTGTCGGCCGGCGACGGTGTTGCGAGCCTTCTGCCGTTGGTGTGAGCCTGCCTGTGTTGCGAGCTCCGCCTGTGTTGTGAGTTCTGCCCCGGACCGGGTCAGACGAGCCAGATCGCCTCGGCCGCCGGGTGGCCGAGATCGATCGTGGGTCCTTCGGCCCTGCCCAGCCGAATCGAGATGGTGCCCGCGAAGTCTCGGCGTTCGAGCACGGTGATGTCGGTGTCCAGCGCGATGCCCACCTCGTCGAAGTAGCGCAACATGGCCGGGTCGGAGTCGGAGATGCGGGCCACCCGTCCGTGGTCGCCGTCGCGGAACTCGTTCAGGGCGCGCGCCGGCGGTGAGGGGATCGTGCCGTCGGGTGACGGGATCGGGTCGCCGTGCGGGTCGCGTTCGGGATGACCGAGTTTGGCGTCGATCGCCGCGACCATCCGTTCGGACACGGCGTGTTCCAGGATCTCGGCTTCGTCGTGGACCTCGTCCCACCCGTAGTCGAGCTCGCGGACGAGGAACGTCTCGATGAGGCGGTGGCGGCGGACCATCGCCACCGCGGCCTGGCGCCCCTCGTCGGTGAGGGAGATCGCACCGTAGCGTTCGTGGTCGACGAGTCCCTGATCCGCGAGGCGGCGCACCGCTTCGGACACGGTGGACGCCGACACGCCGAGCTTCTCCGCGAGCAGCTTGGTCGAGATCTTGTCTCCGGACCACTCCTGGACCGTCCACATGATCTTGAGATAGTCCTGCGCCACCGAGGACAGCAGTTCGGTCGCGGTGGTCTCGTTACTCTCAGGCACGCGTCCAGCTTAGGTAACCGTCACCCGGGAATCACGCTCTCCGTCGGCTCGCTCGTCTTCACGCCCTCCGGCGACCGGCGGCGCGTCACGAATCGGGTGACGACGCCCTGCCGCGGCGCGAACAGGTACGCGAGGGTGAAGACCACGGCCTGGGCGAGCACCACCACGCCGCCGGTCGCGGCGTCGGTGTAGTAGCTGGTGTACACACCGACCACCGACGCGATCACGGCGAGCACCGGCGCGATCACCAGCATCCGGGCCATCCGGTCGGTGAGCAGGTACGCGGTCGCGCCCGGGATGATGAGCATCGCGACGACCAGGATCACGCCGACCGCCTGCAGCGCGCTGACGATGGTGACCGCCAGCAGCGACAGCAGCAGTGCCGACAACGCGGCGGGGGACAGGCCGAGCGTGTGTGCCTGGACGCGGTCGAAAGCGAACAGCGTCAGATCGCGGCGCTTCGCGACGAGCACGGCCAGGACGACGGCCGCCAGGATCGAGACCTGCCAGACGTCGCCCGTGGCGAGGCCGAGCAGATTGCCGAACAGCACGTGGTGCAGGTCGATCTGGCTCGGGTTCTTCGAGATCAGCACCACGCCGAGGGCGAACAGCGTCGTGAAGACGATGCCGATGGTGGCGTCCTCCTTCACGCGGCTCGTTCCGCGGACGAGCCAGATCAACGCCACGGCGATCCCGGCGAAGACCAGTGCGCCGAGCGCGAACGGCACTCCTACCAGGTAGGCGAGCACGACGCCGGGCAGCACGGCATGCGAGACCGCGTCGCCCATCAGCGACCAGCCGATGAGCACGAGCCAGCAACTGAGCAGGGCGCACACGACGGTCGCGGCGACGGCCACGAGCAGCGCGCGCTGCATGAAGCCGTACTGCAGGGGTTCGATCAGCACGTCGATCATCGTCCGGCCTCCTGTGCGTATGTGTTCCGTGCGAGGTCCTCGGCTCGTCCACCGTTCACCGGTGGGGGAGCGCCGAAGGCGCGGGCGAGGTTCTCCGGGCGCAGGACCTCCTCGGGGGAGCTGTGGACGAGGACGCGGCGCTGCAGCAGCACCGCCTCGTCGCACAGCTGCGTCAGGCCCGCGAGATCGTGGGTGGCCACGAGGATCGCGTGGCCGCTCGCGGCCAGTTCGCGGATGACGGCGGTCAGTGCGTGCTCGGTGGTGGTATCGACCCCCGCGAACGGCTCGTCGAGCAGCAGCAAGGGCGAGCCCTGCGCGATCGCCCGTGCCACGAAGACACGCTTGCGCTGGCCGCCCGAGAGCTGCCCGATCTGACGGCCGGAGAGCGCGGTCATGCCCACGCGGTCGAGTGCGGCGTCGACGGCTTCGTGATCGGCGGGACGCGGTCGGCGCAGGAAGCCCTGGTGGCCGTAGCGTCCCGTCATGACGACGTCGCGCACACCGATCGGGAAGTTCCAGTCGACCGCCTCGGACTGCGGCACGTAGGCGACCTGTGTGCGGCGCCGCGCCGCGGCGGTGGTGGCACCGCCGATGGTGACGCGGCCCGAGGTGGGCCGCACCAGACCCATGATGGTCTTGAACAGTGTCGACTTGCCCGAGCCGTTCGTGCCCACGAGTCCGCACACGCGGCCCGGCGCGAGTTTCAGGGTGACGTCCTGCAGGGCCGGAACGGTGTCGTAGCGCACCGTCAGGTCGTCGACGAACAGGGCAGGTGCGTCGAGTGTCGAGGTCATGAGCCCAGTCCTGTCGTGATGACGTCGATGTCGTGTCGGAGCAGATCGAGGTAGGTGGGCACGGGCCCGTCCGGCTCGGACAGCGAGTCGACGTAGAGGATCCCGCCGAATTCGGTTCCGGTGTCGGCCGCGACCTGCCGTTGCGCCTTGTCCGAGACGGTCGACTCGCAGAACACCGCGGGCACCTCGTTGGTGCGTACGAAATCGACGGTGCGGGCGATCTGCTGGGGAGTGCCCTGCTGCTCGGAGTTCACCGGCCACAGATAGGCCTCCTGCAGGCCGGCGTCGCGGGCGAGATAGCTGAATGCCCCCTCGCAGGTGACGAGTGCCCGCCGATTCGCGGGAACCTCGTCGAGGGCGCTGACGAGTTCGGCGTGGAGACCGTCGAGTTCGGCGGTGTACGCCTCGGCGCGGGCCGTGAAGTCGTCCGCGTGCTCGGGCGCGAGATCGGCCAGTGCCGTGGCGATGTTGTCGACGTAGATACGGGCCGCGAGAGGGGACATCCAGGCGTGGGGGTTGTACGGTCCCGTCGCCGCGCCCTCACCGATGGGCAGCGGATCCACACCTTCGCTCACGACCACGTGCTCGGCGTCGACATCGGTGACGAACTGCTCGAACCACCGTTCGAGACCGAGTCCGTTGTCGAGGATCAGGTCGGCGTCGGTCGCGAACCGCAGGTCGCCCGGTGTGGGCTCGTAGCCGTGGACCTCCGCGCCGGGCTTGGTGATGGACTCCACCCGCACGTGTTCACCGGCGATGTTCCGAGTCATGTCGGCGAGCACCGTGAAGGTGGTGAGGACCAGGGGACGGTCGTCGGCGGAACCTGTGGTCGAGCACGCCGCGAGGGCGGCGGCACAGGCGGTGGCCGCGAGAGCGGCGACCACGCGGCCGGCGTGGGAACGTACGGTGCATGTTCTGCGGGCTGTCGACAAAAAGTTCGGCACACCGAAATTATGCATTCGCACGGCCGTCAGCGTCACGCGGCCACGCCGTGGCACAGCCGAACGTGCCCCACCCGTGCACGCGCCGTAGGCTGCCGATGTGCAGAGATGGCGAGGTCTGGACGAAATTCCCGCGGACTGGGGTCGGTGTGTACTCACGATCGGTGTGTTCGACGGTGTACACCGCGGCCATCAGCAGCTCATAGCGCGTGCCGTGGAAGCGGCCCGCGCGCGCGGTGTGGCCGCCGTGCTCATGACCTTCGATCCCCACCCCATGGAAGTGGTCCGCCCGGGTAGCCATCCCGCACAGCTCACCACTCTGGCGCGACGGGCCGAACTCGCCGAGGAACTCGGCATCGACGTCTTCTGCGTCATGCCCTTCACCCCGGAGTTCATGAAGCTCTCGCCGGAGCGGTATGCCCACGAGATCCTCGTCGAGCGACTGCACGTGGCCGAGGTCGTCGTGGGGGAGAACTTCACCTTCGGGAAGAAGGCGGCCGGCACCGTCGACATGCTGCGCTCCATCGGCGAGCGTTTCGGGTTCGCGGTGCAGGGGCTCACACTGGTCGCCGAGCACGCCGTGACGTTCTCGTCGACGTACATCCGTTCGTGCGTCGACGCCGGTGACGTCGCCGCGGCCGCGGACGCGCTCGGGCGCCCGCATCGGGTCGAGGGCGTCGTCGTACACGGCGACGGTCGCGGACGCGGTCTCGGATTCCCGACCGCCAACGTCGCCCCGCCGATCTACGCGGCGATCCCCGCCGACGGCGTCTACGCGGCCTGGTTCACCGTGCTCGACTCCGGTTCGCCCGTCGAGGGGCTGGCCGCCGGTCAGCGCTACCTCGCGGCAGTCTCGGTGGGCACCAATCCCACCTTCTCCGGACGCAAGCGCACGGTGGAGGCGTTCGTCCTCGACGAGAAGGCCGATCTGTACGGCCAGCACGTGGCGGTCGATTTCGTCGAGCGGCTGCGGGGCATGGAGAAGTTCGATTCCGTGGAAGCGTTGATCTCCGCGATGCACCGCGACGCCGAACGCGCACGACAGGTTCTCACGGACACCGCGTAGCGACGTTCGTGTCGTCGGAACGGATGACACTGCACGCAGGCTCGGCGACGGCCCCACCGTCTCTGATAGACTGGACAGTCGGTGCGTGCTGCGGTTCGCGGCGGCCGTACCGGGCGGACTTCGTCCGTCTTCCGTCACGCGGACGTCAGTTGTACAGGAGTGACCCAGTGGCTCTGACCACCGACCAGAAGAAGCAGATCCTCGGCGAGTACGGCCTCCACGAGACCGACACCGGTTCCCCCGAGGCGCAGGTGGCGCTGCTCACCAAGCGCATCGTGGACCTCACCGAGCACCTCAAGCAGCACAAGCACGACCACCACTCCCGCCGCGGCCTGCTGCTGCTGGTCGGTCGTCGTCGCCGCCTGCTGAAGTACGTCGAGAAGGTCGACGTCGAGCGTTACCGCTCGCTCATCCAGCGTCTGGGTCTGCGTCGCTGACGCGGACACGACACGACCTGATCTGCATTCGCTGATCTTTTCCGGCAGCCGACGGGGTACCCATTACACTGGGCCTCGTTGGCTGCCGGTGTTTGTGCCGGTTCGGCCGGCGACTTCCATCGCCTCCAGAGGCGATGATCCGTATGCACCGACGGTGTCGGTCCTCGGTAGTGACCTTCCGGTCCCGTCGGGTGTCGTATCCCGAATCCGCCGGAGGGTTTCGATCGACGACCGCCTCCGTGAGTCGGTGCGCAGCCGTGGCCACGGGGGTCGCGGCGCCCGCGTGGGTACGGCGAAGACGAAGAGGGAAGAGAAGACATACAGATGACAAGCACTACCGCAGTCGAGATCGACGAAGGGGTCTACGAGACCACCGCGACGCTCGACAACGGTGCCTTCGGCACCCGCACCATCCGTTTCGAGACCGGCCGCCTCGCGCGCCAGGCCGCCGGTTCGGTCGTCGCCTATCTCGACGACGAGACCATGCTGCTCTCCGCCACCAGTGCGTCGAAGCAGCCCAAAGAGCATTTCGATTTCTTTCCGCTGACGGTCGACGTCGAAGAGCGCATGTACGCCGCGGGTCGCATCCCCGGCTCGTTCTTCCGTCGTGAGGGACGCCCCTCCACCGACGCGATCCTCACCTGCCGTCTGATCGACCGGCCGCTGCGCCCGTCCTTCGTCGACGGACTGCGCAACGAGATCCAGGTCGTCGTCACGGTTCTGAGCCTGAACCCGAACGACCTCTACGACGTCGTCGCCATCAACGCCGCATCCGCGTCCACCCAGCTCGCGGGCCTGCCGTTCTCCGGCCCCGTCGGCGGCGTGCGTGTCGCGCTGATCACCTCCGACGACAACAAGTCGGGCCAGTGGGTCGCGTTCCCGACCGTCGAGCAGCTCGAGAACGCCGTCTTCGACATGGTCGTCGCCGGCCGGATCGTCGGCGGAGCCGACGACCCGGACACCGCCGACGTCGCGATCATGATGGTCGAGGCCGAGGCGACCGAGAACGTCATCGCGCTCGTCGACGGTGGTGCGCAGGCACCGACCGAGACGATCGTCGCCGAGGGCCTCGAGGCTGCCAAGCCCTTCATCGCCCGCCTGTGCATCGCGCAGCAGCAGCTCGCCGCCGCCTCCGCGAAGCCGACCGGTGATTTCCCGCTGTTCCCGGCCTACCAGGACGACGTGTACGCCGCGGTCGAGGCCGCAGCGTCGGAGAAGCTCGCCGAGGCGCTCACCATCGCCGGCAAGCAGGACCGCGACGACCGCACCGACGAGATCAAGGTCGAGGTGCTCGAGCAGGTCGCCCCGGACTTCGAGGGTCGCGAGAAGGAGATCGGCGCGGCCTTCCGCTCGCTCACCAAGAAGCTCGTGCGTCAGCGCATCCTGCGCGACCAGTTCCGCATCGACGGCCGCGGTGTCACCGACATCCGCGCGCTCTCGGCGGAGGTCGCCGTGGTGCCGCGCGCGCACGGTTCGGCGCTGTTCGAGCGTGGCGAGACCCAGATCATGGGTGTGACCACTCTCGACATGGTGAAGATGGCGCAGCAGGTCGACTCGCTCGGCCCCGAGACCAGCAAGCGCTACATGCACCACTACAACTTCCCGCCGTACTCCACCGGTGAGACCGGTCGTGTGGGCTCCCCGAAGCGTCGTGAGATCGGCCACGGCGCGCTCGCCGAGCGCGCCCTGATGCCGGTGCTCCCGAGCCAAGAGGAGTTCCCCTACGCGATCCGTCAGGTGTCCGAGGCCCTGAGCTCCAACGGCTCGACCTCCATGGGTTCGGTGTGTGCCTCGACCCTGTCGATGCTCAACGCCGGTGTGCCGCTCAAGGCTCCCGTCGCGGGTATCGCGATGGGCCTGGTCTCCGACGAGATCGAGCTCGAGGACGGTTCCCGCGAGACCCGGTACGTCGCCCTCACCGACATCCTCGGTGCGGAGGACGCCTTCGGCGACATGGACTTCAAGGTCGCCGGTACCAAGGACTTCGTCACGGCCCTGCAGCTCGACACCAAGCTCGACGGCATTCCCTCGCAGGTGCTCGCCGGTGCGCTCTCGCAGGCCCACGACGCCCGCGCCACGATCCTCGAGGTCATGGCCGAGGCCATCGACGCCCCGGACGAGATGAGCGAGTTCGCTCCGCGCATCACCACCATCAAGGTCCCGGTGGACAAGATCGGTGAGGTCATCGGCCCCAAGGGCAAGATGATCAACTCGATCACCGAGGAGACCGGCGCCAACATCTCCATCGAAGATGACGGCACCGTTTACGTCGGTGCGGCGGACGGCCCGTCCGCGCAGGCCGCGATCGACAAGATCAACGCCATCGCCAACCCGCAGCTGCCGAAGGTCGGCGAGCGCTTCCTCGGCACCGTGGTCAAGACCACGGCGTTCGGCGCGTTCGTGTCCCTGCTCCCCGGCCGCGACGGACTGGTGCACATCAGCAAGCTGGGCAACGGCAAGCGCATCGCCAAGGTCGAGGATGTCGTGAACGTCGGATCGAAGATCCGTGTCGAGATCGCCGACATCGACAACCGCGGCAAGATCAGCCTCGTCCCCGTCGAGGACGAATCGGCCGAGGCCACTGCGACCGGCGAGGGCGCCGAGTCCTGATTCTCACCCGGCCGCCTGCCGGTTTCCGGTAGGCGCCTGAACTCGCACCCGTGGTGCCCGACATTCGTTCGGGCACCACGGGTGCGTCGTTTCCGGCCCGGCGACCACCGGGTGCCACGGCCGGACGTCGCGAAGGCGAGAATCTTCCGAAGTGCGTCCCCGGCACCGGCAGGAATGGTTTCCTGAAGGTGTGAGCACCGCCACTCCCGAAGGTCTCGGACGAGCGCAGGGCGCGAATCTGGCGTTGGCGACCTGGGTGTCCGCAATCAACTTCTGGGCCTGGAACATGATCGGGCCGTTGTCGACGACCTACGCCACCGACATGTCGCTCAGCAGCACGGAAGCGTCGATGCTGGTGGCTACACCGATCCTCGTCGGCTCCCTCGGCCGCATCGCGGTGGGAGCGATGACGGACCGGTACGGCGGGCGGGCGATGTTCATCGCCATCTCCCTGCTGTCGATCGTGCCCGTCGTCGCGGTCGGGTTCGTCGCTGAAGCGGGGTCGTTTCCGCTCCTGCTCGTCTGCGGCTTCTTCCTCGGTATCGCGGGCACCATCTTCGCCGTCGGTATCCCGTTCGCCAACAACTGGTACGAACCCGCCCGCCGGGGCTTCGCGACCGGCGTGTTCGGCGCCGGCATGGTCGGCACCGCGCTGTCCGCCTTCTTCACCCCTCGCTTCGTGAACTGGTTCGGGCTGGTGCCCACGCATCTGATCGTCGCGGGGGCCCTCGCGGTGACGGCGGTGGTGTGCATCCTCGTGATGCGCAACGCACCTTGTTTCACCCCCACCACCGATCCGGTCCTGCCGAAATTGGCCGTCGCGGCGAAACTCCGCGTCACCTGGGAGATGTCGTTCCTCTACGCCGTCGTATTCGGCGGGTTCGTGGCGTTCGGCACCTACCTGCCCACCTACATCAAGACGATCTACGACTTCTCCACCGTCGACGCCGGAACACGCACCGCCGGTTTCGCGGTCGCCGCGGTCCTCGCACGGCCCGTAGGTGGAGCACTGTCGGATCGGGTGCCCCCGAAATACGTCGTGCTCACCTCGTTCGCCGGCACCGCGGTGATGGCCGTGATCGCGACCTTCAAGCCCCCGGCGGACCTGTGGTCGGCCGCCACCTTCATCACGCTGGCGATCTTCCTCGGCATCGGAACCGGCGGCGTCTTCGCCTGGGTGGCCCGGCGGGCACCCGCACATGCGGTGGGGAGCGTCACCGGCATCGTGGCCGCGGCGGGAGGACTGGGCGGCTACTTCCCGCCTCTGGTGATGGGCGCCACCTACAACGCCGAGGACAACAACTACACGGTCGGTCTGCTCCTGCTCGCCGCGACCGCACTGGTGTGCCTGCTCTACACCGCGTTCCGCCTGCATGCCCACGAACCACCCCCGCGGGCCGCAGGCTCCGTGATCCGCGACGACCGTGAGGTACGTGAGGAGAAGCCGTGACGGACACCGCCGGAGTCGGGAACCGGATCGAGGAACTGCTCGTGCGCAGCGGACGGTTCTTCACGTCCGGCGAGCAGTCCGCCGATACACGCACCGTCACCCGGCGGGGTGGTCGCGAAGGCGACATCTTCTACCGGGACCGCTGGAGTCACGACAAGGTCGTCCGGTCCACCCACGGGGTGAACTGCACCGGCTCGTGCTCGTGGAAGATCTACGTCAAGGACGGCATCATCACCTGGGAGACCCAGGAAACCGATTATCCCACAGTGGGTCCCGACCGGCCGGAGTACGAACCGCGGGGATGCCCGCGCGGCGCGGCATTCTCCTGGTACACCTACTCGCCGACGCGTGTGCGGTATCCGTACGCGCGGGGCCTGCTCGTCGAGATGTACCGGGAGGCCAGACAGCGGCTCGGCGATCCGGTTCTCGCGTGGGCCGACATCCAGAGCGATCCCGAGCGCCGCCGGCGCTATCAGCGTGCCCGCGGTAAGGGTGGGCTGGTGAGGATCACGTGGGCCGAGGCCACCGAGATGATCGCCGCGGCCCACGTCCACACCATCGAGGTGTACGGTCCCGACCGGGTGGCCGGCTTCTCTCCGATCCCCGCCATGTCGATGGTCTCGTTCGCTGCCGGTTCGCGGTTCATCGAACTGCTCGGCGGCGTGATGACCTCGTTCTACGACTGGTACGCAGACCTGCCGGTGGCGTCGCCGCAGGTCTTCGGCGACCAGACCGACGTGCCGGAATCGGGGGACTGGTGGGATGCCTCCTACCTGATGATGTGGGGCTCGAACGTGCCGGTCACCCGCACGCCGGACGCGCACTGGATGACGGAGGTCCGCTACCGGGGTACCAAGGTCGTCTCGGTGAGCCCCGATTACGCCGACAACACCAAGTTCGCCGACGAGTGGATGCCGTGCGCGGCAGGTACCGACGGGGCCCTGGCGATGGCGATGGGACATGTGCTGCTGAACGAATTCTATGTGCAGCAGCGGGTTCCGTTCTTCGTCGACTACGTCCGCCGGTACACCGACCTGCCGTTCCTCGTGCGGCTCGAGGAACGCGACGGGAAGCTCGTGCCGGGCAAGAACCTCACCGCTGCCGACCTGGGGCACAGCGTCGAGAACGCGGCCTTCAAACCGGTCCTCCTCGATGGGGCGACCGACACGGTCGTCGTGCCACCGGGCTCGCTCGGCTTCCGCTACGGCGACGACGGTGTCGGCAAGTGGAATCTCGAACTCGGCGACCTCGTCCCGACACTGACGGTCGCGCCCGCGGGTGGGAGAGCGGGGGAGACCGCCACGGTGTACCTGCCGAGTTTCGACACCGTCGACGGCCACGGTGAGAGCATCGAACGGGGCGTACCGGTCCGTCGGGTCGGGGACCATCTCGTCTGCACCGTCTTCGATCTGATGCTCGCGCAGTACGGAGTGACCCGTCCGGGACTCGCTCTACCCGGGCAGTGGCCGAGCGGGTACGACGACGCGACCTCCCCGTACACCCCGGCATGGCAGGAAGCGATCACCGGAGTCTCTGCGGCCCAAGCGATCCGAATCGTGAAGGAGTTCGCACGCAACGCCGAGGAATCGGGCGGGCGTTCGATGATCATCATGGGCGCGGGCATCTGCCAGTGGTTCCACGGTGACGCGACCTATCGCGCAGTGCTCGCGCTGCTCATGCTCACCGGCTGCATGGGCCGCAACGGAGGAGGGTGGGCGCACTACGTCGGCCAGGAGAAATGCCGTCCGGTCACGGGATGGGCCGCGATGGCGATGGGGACCGACTGGAGCCGGCCGCCCCGGCAGATGGCCGGCACCTCCTACTGGTACGTGCACACCGATCAATGGCGTTACGACGGATATCGCGCCGACGCGCTGTCGAGCCCGCTGGGACGCGGGCGTTTTCGCGACAAGCACACGATGGATGTCATGGCGTCCGCGGTGGCGATGGGCTGGTCGCCCTTCTATCCCCAGTTCGACCGCAATACCCACGACGTCGTCGATGACGCGCGCGCGGCGGGCCGGGACATCCCGGAATACGTCGCGCAGCAACTCGCGGAAGGGAACCTGAAACTCGCGGTGACCGACCCGGACGACCCGCGCAACTGGCCCCGGGTGCTCAGCGTGTGGCGGTCGAATCTGCTCGGCTCGTCCAGCAAGGGCAACGAGTACTTCCTGCGGCATCTGCTCGGTACCGATTCGAACGTGCAGGCCGATCCCACGGCACCGGATCTGCGTCCGGGCGAGGTGGTCCGGCCGGAGGACCTGCCCGAAGGAAAACTCGACCTGCTCATGTCGATCGACTTCCGGATGACGTCGACGACGTTGTTCTCCGACGTCGTCCTGCCCGCTGCCACGTGGTACGAGAAGGGTGATCTGTCGAGCACCGACATGCACCCCTACATCCACGCCTTCACCGCGGCGGTCGACCCGCCCTGGGAGACCCGTTCGGACTACGACGCCTTCGGCGCCATCGCGAAGGTGTTCAGCAGTCTGGCGCGCACGCACCTCGGAACCCGCACCGACATCGTGATGGGAACCCTGCAGCACGACACCCCGGGAGCGATGGCGTATCCCTCCGGCGCGGAGCGGGACTGGCGGTCGACGGGCGAGGTGCCGGTTCCGGGGAAGACGATGGGGCCGCTGACGGTCGTCGAACGCGACTACGGCGCGATCGCGGAGAAGTGGGCCACCCTCGGGCCGCTCGTCGAGACGCTCGGGCTCAACACCAAGGGCGTGACCACCCGGCCGGATCGGGAGGTCGCCGAACTTGCGAAGAAGTTCGGTGTCATGAATTCCGGTGCCGGACAGGGACGTCCGGCGATCGATACCGCCGAGCGTATGGCCGACACCATTCTCGCTCTGTCCGGCACCTCCAACGGGAGATTGGCGGTCCAGGGGTTCCGCGAATTGGAGAAACGTACCGGGCGAAGGCTCGTGCACCTGGCGGAGGGAAGCGAGGAAAGGCGAATCACCTATGCCGACACCCAGGCCCGTCCCGTGCCCGTCATCACGAGCCCCGAATGGTCGGGGAGTGAGACGGGAGGGCGCAGGTACTCGCCGTTCACGGTGAACATCGAGGAGCTCGAGCCCTTCCGCACGTTGACGGGCCGGATGCACTTCTACCTCGACCACGACTGGCTGGAGGAACTCGGTGAGCAGCTCCCCGTCTACCGCCCTCCACTCGACATGTCGCGGCTGTTCGGAGAGCCGAGGGTCGGTACGGGCGACGGCATCGGTCTCACGGTGCGTTATCTGACACCGCACTCGAAGTGGTCGATCCACTCGGAGTACCAGGACAACCTGTTCATGCTGTCGCTGTCCCGGGGCGGACCGACCATGTGGATGTCACCGGCCGACGCCGCGAAGATCTCGGTGAACGACAACGACTGGGTGGAGTCGGTCAACCGCAACGGTGTCATCGTGTGCCGGGCGATCGTCTCGCACCGCATGCCCGAGGGCGTCGTCTTCGTCTATCACGCGCAGGATCGTGTCATCGACGTGCCACGGACGGAGACCACCGGTACGCGCGGCGGTATCCACAACTCGCTGACGCGCATCCTCATCAAGCCCAGCCACCTGGCCGGGGGATACGCGCAGACCGCGTACGCGTTCAACTATCTCGGCCCCACGGGTAACCAGCGCGACGAGGTGACGATCGTGCGGCGCAGATCGCAGGAGGTCGTCTACTGATGCGCACGGAACGAGCGGCCGGACGAGGCGGAGCGCAGGAAGCGAGGCGGTCGTGAAGGTCATGGCACAGCTGGCGATGGTGATGAACCTCGACAAGTGCATCGGATGCCATACCTGTTCGGTGACCTGTAAACAGGCGTGGACCAACAGATCGGGCACCGAGTACGTATGGTTCAACAACGTCGAAACGCGCCCGGGGCAAGGATATCCGCGGACGTACGAAGACCAGGAACGCTGGCGGGGCGGGTGGATCCGGGACTCCCGGGGCCGCGTGCGCCTCCGCGACGGCGGACGCTTCGCGAAACTCGCCCGTATCTTCTCGAATCCGAAGATGCCCTCGATCCAGGACTACTACGAACCGTGGACCTACGACTACGACAACCTCACCGATGCCCCGCTCGGCGAGCACATCCCGGTGGCGACGCCGCGCAGTCTGATCTCCGGCGAGCCCATGAAGGTGGAGTGGTCGGCGAATTGGGACGACAACCTCGGTGGTTCTCCGACGATCGTGCCCGACGACCCGATCCTGAAGAAGGTCGGCGAACAGGTGAAACTCGAGTTCGAGCAGACCTTCATGTTCTACCTGCCGCGGATCTGCGAGCACTGCCTGAACCCGTCGTGTGTGGCGTCGTGCCCCTCCGGCGCGATGTACAAGCGGACGGAGGACGGGATCGTGCTCGTCGATCAGGACCGGTGCCGCGGCTGGCGGATGTGTGTGTCCGGATGTCCGTACAAGAAGGTGTATTTCAACCACAAGACCGGCAAGGCCGAGAAGTGCACCTTCTGCTATCCGCGGGTCGAGGTCGGATTGCCGACGGTGTGTTCGGAGACGTGTGTCGGCCGGCTCAGGTACATCGGTCTCGTCCTCTACGACGTCGATCGCGTCCTCGAAGCTGCCTCGGTGGAGAACGACACCGACCTGTACGGAGCGCAGCGCAATGTGCTGCTCGATCCGAAGGATCCCGAGGTGATCGCCGGTGCCCGCGCCGAAGGCATCTCCGACGAGTGGATCGAGGCCGCCCAGCGTTCACCCGTCTACGACCTCATCAGCACCTACCGGGTGGCGTTGCCCCTGCATCCGGAATATCGGACGATGCCCATGGTCTGGTACGTGCCACCGCTCTCGCCCGTCGTCGACGCCGTCAGCCGCGAGGGGCACGACGGCGAGGACATCGGCAATCTCTTCGGCGCCCTGGACGCACTGCGTATCCCTGTCGCGTACCTCGCGGAACTGTTCACGGCCGGAGACACCGGTGTCGTCGAGGCCGTGTTGCGCCGGCTCGCCGCGATGCGCTCGTACATGCGCGACATCAATCTGGGACGCGAGACCCGTCCCGAGATCCCCGAATCCGTGGGCATGAGCGAAGAGCAGATCTACGCGATGTACCGGCTCCTCGCGCTCGCCAAGTACGACGAGCGGTACGTCATCCCGACCGCGTACGCGGTCGAAGGTCATCGGCTGGAGGAGACCGCGACGGACTGCGCGCTGTCCTACGAGGGTGGACCCGGGATGTACGACTCCGGACCGTTCGGTGAGGCCAGTGGTGCCCCCGTCCCGGTGGCGGTCGAAAACTTCCACGCTCTCGCCCAGCGGCAGACCAGCGAAGGCCTGGGGGCGAACGCGGCGAATCCCTCGCGGGTGAACCTGCTCAACTGGGACGGTAAAGGCGTGCCGACCGGCATGTTCCCGGGGGGACGTGACGGGGACGGGGACCGACGATGAGACTGCTGCGTTCACGACGCGCGGCCCCCGATCGCGCCCTGCACCACCGTCTCGTCCGTCAGTCCGCGTCCCTGCTGCTCGCCTATCCCGACAAGGGGCACCGCGAACGGCTCGGTACGGTCGACCAGTTTCTCGAGCACATGACCGGGCCCGAAAAGGACATGCTGGGTACGGCCGCTCGTGAACTGGGCGCGAAAGACCTTCTCTCCACGGCACAGCAGTACGTCGAGACCTTCGACCTGCGGCGGCGGTCGACGATGTACCTGACCTACTGGACATCGGGGGACACGCGCAACCGCGGAGCCGAGATGCACACCTTCGCGAGTGTCTATCGTGCCGCGGGTGTCGTGCCTCCTGCGCACGAGTCACCCGACCATCTCCCGGTGGTCCTCGAGTTCACCGCGAACGTCGATCCCGCCTCCGGGGAGGAACTCCTCACCCGCTATCGGCTGGCGTTGGACGTGCTGCATGCCTCCCTGCGCGACGCGCGCTCCCCGTACGCGCAGGTCGTCGCGGCGGTCTGTGCAACCCTCCCACCGGCGACCGACCAGGAGGAGGAACGGGCCCGGCGCCTCGCGCAGGCGGGACCGCCCCGCGAATCGATCGGTCTCCAGCCGTTCACGCTGACGGTGCCACCCCGGACCGGCCGGATGCCACCGAAAGGAACCTCGCAATCATGACCGCAGGAGAGATCTTCTGGGACGTCGTGCCCTATGTGACACTGGCCGTCGTCGTGGTGGGCACCTGGTGGCGGTACCGATACGACAAGTTCGGATGGACCACGCGTTCGTCCCAGTTGTACGAAACGCGGTTGCTGCGCATCGCGAGCCCGATGTTCCATTTCGGGATCCTGGTCGTGATCGTCGGGCACGTCATCGGCCTGGTGATTCCTCAGTCGTGGACCGCCGCAGTGGGGTTGAGTCAGCATGCCTACCACGTCCAGGCGATCCTGCTCGGCACCATCGCCGGCGTCTCGACGCTCGTGGGGATCACCCTGCTCGTGTACCGCCGCCGCACCCGCGGGCCCGTCTTCAGCGCCACGACACTGAACGACAAGTTCATGTACGTCGTGCTGGTCGCCGCGATCGTCGCGGGTCTCGCGACCACCCTGATGGGATCGGGTGTCGTCGGCGAAGAGCACAACTACCGGGAGACCGTCTCGCCGTGGTTCCGGTCGATCTGGGTGCTGCAGCCCCGCGGGGATCTGATGGTGGAGGCACCCTTCAGCTTTCGGTTGCACGCCCTGATCGGTCTCGTTCTGTTCGCCATCTGGCCGTTCACGCGTCTCGTGCACGCGTTCAGCGCGCCGATCGGGTACCTGTTCCGGCCGTACATCGTCTACCGCAGCCGGGAGGAGGCGCGCCCCGGCCGACTCGTGGGTTCACAACCGCAACGACGTGGGTGGTGAGTGAGCGCCCGCTGCCGAGGGAGGGCTCCGGTGTACTGTGAAATGTTCCGCGCCCTCCCACCTGTCAGGACCATCGAAGATCCCCATGGCTTCCAGTTCCCACGTGAAGAACGACGCTTCGACCCCCGCGCCCGTCGCGGACACCGGCGTCCGGCGCTCGGTCCTGCCCGGGGGAGTGCGGGTCGTCACCGAGCACGTTCCGGGAGTGCGCTCCGCGGCGGTCGGTGTGTGGGTCGGTGTCGGATCCCGCGACGAACAGCCGTCGGTCGCCGGTGCCGCACACTTCCTCGAACACCTGTTGTTCAAGGCGACACCGACGCGCACCGCCCTCGACATCGCCGAGACGATGGACGGGATCGGCGGTGAGCTCAACGCGTTCACCAGCAAGGAACACACCTGCTTCTACGCACACGTGCTCGACGACGACCTGCCGATCGCCGTCGACATCGTCGCCGACGTCGTCCTGCGCGGCCGGTGCCTGAGTGCGGACGTCGACGTGGAACGTCAGGTGGTGCTCGAAGAGATCGCGATGCGCGACGACGATCCCGAAGACCTGCTCGGCGACTCGCTGCTCACCGCGCTGTACGGCGACCATCCCATCGGCCGGCCGATCATCGGTTCCGTCGAGTCGATCGAGTCCATGACCCGGACACAACTGCATTCGTTCCACGTCCGCCGCTACACGCCGCCGCGGATGGTGGTCGCGGTGGCCGGCAACGTCGACCACGCGCACACGGTCGAACTGGTGCGCCGCGCCTTCGCCGGGCACCTGGACGAGGCGGCCGCACCCGCGCCGTGCCGGAACGGACGACTCGAACTGCGGACCACCCCGACGACGAGCATCGTCGAACGCGACAACGAACAGGCGCATCTCACGCTCGGTGTGCGGTCGTTCGGTCGGCACGACGGCCGCCGCTGGGCGCTGTCGGTGCTCAACGCCGCAGTCGGCGGCGGTCTGAGTTCACGCCTGTTCCAGGAGGTGCGCGAGAAGCGGGGGCTGGCCTACTCGGTGTACTCCGGAACCGACACCTTCGCCGACACCGGCGCTTTCTCCGTGTACGCGGGGTGCCAGCCCGACAATCTCGGAGAGGTCGCCGCCGTGGTCCGGGAGGTGCTCACCGACGTGGCCGAGCACGGCATCACCGACGCGGAATGTGCTCGCGCCAAGGGATCGCTGCGTGGCGGTCTCGTTCTCGGACTCGAGGACACCGGCGCGCGTATGCACCGGATCGGCCGCAGCGAGCTGAGCTACGGACAGCACTGGAGCATCACCGAGACCCTCGAACGCATTTCGTCGGTGTCGACCGAGGAGGTGCGCAGCGTGGCAGCCGACCTGCTGCACCGGCCGTTCGCGGTCGCCGTCGCCGGGCCCTACCGTAGGCCTCGCGATCTCCCCGCATCGGTCCGCGACCTCGTGTCCTGAATCGTCCTCAGCTGAGCCAGTCGGCTCCGCAGGCGTCCGATGTCGTGCGAGACGGGTCCCGCCGGGATGGTGAGTTCCGGCACCGCGACCTCCGAGACGAACACGACCCGCACGTCGCGGTCGTGGAGCACGTCGACCAGATTGGCGAACCGCTGGGCAGGTTCCCGACCCGCGGCCGTCAGGTCCGGGATCCCGTCGACGACCCAGAACAGGTGCTCCGCCGCGAGCGCCAGATAGTCGGCCGGTGCCGTGGTGTGCCCGCAGAGATCGCCGAAATCGAACCAGAGACAGTCCTCGTCGGCCCGCATCGCACGCAGCGGGCGACCCGCCGGGTGCAGGACCCGTTGTTCGGCCGGTATGGGCCGGGTGAGCCCCAGAAGTCGTAACTGCCGGTCGGACGTGCCCGTCGTCCAGATCCCCGACGCGAACCCCCGCACGTGGTCGGAATCGAGCCGGTGATCGCGCGGTCCGTCCAGGGCGACGACCGTCGTGGAGCGCTCGACGAGTTCGATCGTCGGGAGGAAGTCGTCGTGGAAGAGGGGGTTGGGGAGCAGCTCGTGGGGCGGATAGTTCGATGTCAGGACGAGACGCGTGCGACGAGCGAGCAGCGCGGGGAGCAACCGGGCGACGAACGTGCCGTCCGCAGGGTCGTGGACGTGGAACTCGTCGAAGCAGACGAGTTCGGCGTGGCCGGTCAGACGATCGAGGGCGGCTCCGAGATCGAAGCGGTGCCGCCGGAGTTCGATGTGCAGGTCGCGGAAGAACTCGTGGAAATGCATGCGCAGTTTGTTCCGTCCGGGGAACGCCGAGAAGTACACGTCGGCGAGCCAGCTCTTGCCGCGCCCGGGCGGCCCCCACAGGTAGACGTTCGGGCAACCGGGATGGCACAGCTGCTCGACGGCGTCGTATTGCGCGGAGTCGAGCACGAATCCCCGGCTGCGCGCGGCGTCGTCGAACACGGTTCGGGAGACCGGGTTCGAGATGACGGGGTCACTGCGGCGTCGCAACCTCACGAACCCGACTCTATCATCGTAGAGTGACGATCTCTCGCGAACGCCCGTCCCGGCGCACGGCCATCAGTGACGCCGCCCTCGAACTGGCCGCCCGCGGTGGCAACCACGCGGTGACGCACACGGGCATCGACATGCATCTCGGCCTGGCGAAGGGCTCGACCTCCTACTATTTCCGCACCCGCCACGCCCTCGTCGCGGCTGCGATCGCCCGTCTCACCGAACGGTCGCGCGCCGATTTCGCCGCACTGTTCCCCGCGCCGCCCGGCGACGAGTCGCGCGGACCCGCCGACCTGATCGCGAACTACCTCGAACGACTGCTCACCGCGCGGCGGACCGACGTGCTCGCCCGCTACGCGCTCGCGACCGACGCGCAGATCGAACCCGGCACGGCCGAGGCGCTGGCGGGCTGCATGTTCTCCGTCCCCGCCGCGACCGGACTCATGCGGGACCTCGGTGCGTCCCACCCCGACACGGCGGCGCGGGATCTGGTGACCCTGCTCGAAGGAGTGCTGTTCGACCGCACCCACGGCACACGCGCCCACGCGTCCTCGGGTTCGGTGACGGTGCGGGTCGACGAGATCCGTTCGACGGTCGGTCTCTGGCTGGACGCTCTCTGCGCCCGGCAGTAGGACGCCCGTGTGCAGCGGTGGACGGCACGCGACCCGCTCGGGACATCCGCAGGTGATTGCGTAGGATTTCCGGGAGACGGCAACGAAAGGGCGTGACGACGCAAGTGGATGCAACAACGGTTCGGGTGGGTGTACTCGGTGCTGCCGGCAAGGTCGGTCAGGCGATCTGCGCCGCTGTCGACGCCGCGCCCGATCTCGAGCTCGTCGCCACCGTCGACAAGGGCGACGGCCTCGACGCCTTCGTGAGCTCGCAGACCCAGGTGGTCGTCGACTTCACCCATCCCGACGTCGTCATGGACAACCTGCACTTCCTCGTCGAGAACGGCATCCACGCCGTGGTCGGCACCACCGGCTTCGACGACGAGCGGCTGGATCGCGTGCGGAGCTGGCTCGCCGACCGCCCCGAGGTGGGCGTGCTCATCGCACCGAACTTCGCGATCGGTGCCGTGCTGTCGATGCGCTTCGCCCAGGCCGCGGCCCGGTTCTTCGATTCGGTCGAGGTGATCGAGCTGCACCATCCGAACAAGGCCGATGCTCCGTCCGGCACGGCTTTCCGCACCGCTCGACTGATCGCACAGGCACGCGCCGAGGCGGGGGTGGCGTCGAGTCCGGACGCCACCACCACCGAACTCGAGGGCGCACGTGGCGCCGACGTCGACGGTGTCCGAGTGCACTCCGTGCGTCTCGCCGGGCTCGTCGCCCACCAGGAGGTGCTGCTCGGCACCGAGGGCGAGACCCTCACCATCCGGCACGACTCGATCGACCGGTCCTCCTTCGCACCCGGCGTGCTGCTCGGCGTGCGAGAGATCGGTCGGCGGCCGGGACTGACCGTCGGAATCGATCCTCTCCTCGACCTGTGAGAACCGGCCTGCTGAAAGTCCTCGTGCCCATCGCGTTCATCGTGGTGGCGCTGGGGTTCTACTTCGTTCTGCTCGGCTCCACGGGCCTGAAGCTGATCCGATCCGGCGAGTTCGCGGGAGTCGGGCTGGGAATCGGGATCCTCATCCTCCCCGTCGTCGGTGCCTGGATCGTCTACGCGACCATCCGAGCCGGCCTGCAACATCAGCACCTCGCGCAGCGGATCCACGACGAGGGGCTCGAACTCGACATCGACGATCTGCCTCGCATGCCGTCGGGCCGGATCGAGCGGGACGCCGCCGACGAACTGTTCGCGACCGTGAAGCAGGAATGGGAAGCAGACCCCGACAATTGGCGCAGCTCCTACCGGCTCGCGCGCGCCTACGATTATGCGGGCGACCGCAGTCGTGCGCGTGAGACCATGCGTCGGGCCGTCGCGCTCGAGAAGCTCGAACGGGACGGCCACAGCGGTTCCTGAAGCCGCACGCTGCGGTCGACTTCCCTGAGCGGCGAGCGGCTTTGACAACCCCGCACGGGTGCAGCAACCTGCTGATGTGACGGACGAGGCTGCGGGCGACCAGGCAGGACCGGGCGAGACGGGACGCGGGGACGGATCCCGCACGGTGCTGGTGGTGCACCACACCCCCTCGCCGCCCACCCGCGAGATCCTGGAAGCGGTACTGGCCGGTGCTCGGGATCCGGAGATCGCGGGCGTCACCGTCCGGGTGGTTCCCGCACTGGGCGCCACCGTCCCCGATGTGCTGGCTGCGGACGGCTTCCTGTTCGGCACCCCTGCCAATTTCGGCTACATGTCGGGTGCGCTCAAGCACTTCTTCGACACCGTCTACTATCCGTGTCTCGACGCCGTGGCCGGCCGCCCCTACGGGCTGTGGGTGCACGGGAACAACGACATTGCCGGGGCGGTGGCGTCGGTTCGCCGCCTGACCACCGGGCTGGGCCTCGTGCAGGCCGCCGCCGACCTCGAGATCACCGGGCCGGTCGACGCGAAGGTGCGCGAACAGTGCTACGAGCTCGGCGCCGTCGTCGCGGCGACCGCAGCCGGTGAGATCTGAATCGATCGCCCGCGATCAGCGGACGTCCTTCACCCCGCGATCAGCGGAAGTTCTTTTCCGTGAACGACTTCAGTCCCTTTCCGGCGGTCTCGAGGGCCATCTTCTCGGCGCGCCGGACGAGGAAGCCGGGGACGGGGATCTTCGGGTCGATGGTCAGCGAGAAGTCGACCGCCGTGCCGGATCCCGTGGCGGCAAGGGTGTAGGCGCCGTCCTGCTGCCGCTGCTGGCTGCTCTCCACCAGCGTCCACGCCATCGACTCGTCCCCGTTCCACGAGTACTCGACGACCTGCTCGTCGGTGATGCCGACGATCGAGACCGTCATCCGCACGCGGTGCGGCCGTCCGTCGGGGTGGGTGGACTCGACGGTGACGGACTTGTGGGTCGACGACCACTCGGGCAGGCGTTCGACCGCGGCGAGTGCGGCCATCACCTGCTCGGGGTGTGCGTCGATGTCGAAACTCCTGGTGCTGCTGACCGTCATGCGCCCTCCGCGTCGCCCGATGTGTGTGCGTCGGCACTCTATCGCGCGGTGAGTTGCCTCACGTGTCGGCGCGAGGACCCGTGTCGTCGCGGCCGGCGGTGTCGTCCGGTCCGGTGGTGTCGTGGCGCTCGGACGGCTGCTGCTCGCTGGGTGCGGGCGGCGTGGGCTCGGCCCAGCCGCCCCGGCGGCGCCATTCGTCGGCCCGGCGTTGGTAGCGCATCTGCTCCCGGAGCGCGCCCTGCACGGCCTGTGCCATCCAGGAGTTGAGCGACAGGCCGCTCTGCTGGGCCGCTTCCTCCGCCTTGGTCTTGATCTGCTCGACGAGGCGCAGCGTCACCCGGCTGATGTCGCCCGTCATCTCCTCGAAGGACGGCGTCGGATCCTCGTGCGGGGCAGCGGGTTCGCTGTGGACGGCGAGGACCGCGTCGGTGCCGTCGAGACGCACGGTGACCGTGCGGTCGCCGAGTTCGTCGCTGACCTCGTTGGCCATGTCGGACAGGGCGGCCAGGACCGCGAGCCGGACAGGAGCGGCGATGGCCGTCGCCAGGGCCGCGGCGGTACGCCGGGTCTGTTCGTCGCCGAGTTCGGCCGCCGCGATCACGGAGTCGGTGATGGCGGACGTGTACTTGTCGATATCCATGACGCCAGTGTGGCGTCATCGGTGGCGCCAGGCAAGGTGTCATGGTGACGTCATCGATCGGTGCAGGTCGAGGAGCGTTACTGTGCGGACGGAAGGAACCGTGCGTCCCGGAGGGCGCAACGGCAGAGGCGAGGAGGAGACGATGGCGCCCGAATCCGCCGATCCGAAGGTCCGGCTCATCGCCACGACGGAGTTCCATCTCCCCGACGATGTCGCCTGGGAGACCGACGCCGAGGGCGGCGAAGCATTGGTCGAGTTCGCCGGTCGCGCCTGTTACCAGAGCTGGTCGAAACCCAACCCCCGCACGGCGACGAACGCCGGATACCTCCGCCACCTGCTCACCGTCGGGCATCTGTCCGTTCTCGAGCACGCCACCGCGACCTTCTACATCACCGGCATCTCGCGCTCGTGCACGCACGAATTGATCCGTCACCGGCATTTCTCGTTCTCGCAGCTGTCCCAGCGTTTCGTCGCCGACGGCGACGTACCGGTGGTGGTTCCGCCGGCGATCGCGGGTGATGCCGAACTCGAGGAGCTGTTCTTCGCCGCCGCGGAACGCAGCCGGGAGGCCTATGTGGCACTGCTGGCGGCGCTCGACGAGAAGCTGGCGCATCTCCCTGCCGGGCCGCTGCGTGCCAAGCAGGTTCGGGAGGCCGCACGGGCGGTGCTCCCCAACGCCACCGAGACCCGGATCGTGGTCACCGGCAACTACCGCTCGTGGCGACATTTCGTGGCCATGCGGGCGACCGAACACGCGGACGTCGAGATCCGGCGTCTCGCCGTCGAATGTGTACGGCAGCTCGCGGAGGCAGCACCGAACGCGTTCTCGGACTTCACGATCACGAAGTTGCCCGACGGCAGCGAGATCGCTGCCCCCACGCTCGCGACCGATCTCTGATCGACCAGGTCACCGATCTCCGATCGACCAGGTCACCGATCTCCGATCCGTCTTCGAGGGGCGGGCGTGTGTCGAGGCGGCACTGCCACGCGGTAGCCTTCTGACCATGACCAACGGTGATTCCGCATCTGCTGTCGAGCTTCCGTTCGGCACCGTCGCCACAGCGATGGTGACCCCGTTCACTGCCGATGGCAAGCTCGACGTGGATGCGGGCGTGCGTCTGGCGAACTACCTCGTCGACGGTGGCTGCGACGCACTGGTTCTCGCCGGTACGACCGGCGAATCGCCCACGACGACCGAGAACGAGAAGATCGAGTTGATGCGGGCCGTGCTCGCATCCGTCGGCGACCGCGCCAAGATCATCGCCGGCGCCGGCAGCAACGACACCGCCCACAGTGCCGAACTCGCCCGCGACGCCGCGCGGGCCGGTGCACACGGACTGCTCGTGGTGACCCCGTACTATTCGCGTCCCCCGCAGGCCGGTCTCTACGCTCACTTCGTCGCGGTGGCCGACGCGACCGATCTGCCGGTCATGCTCTACGACATTCCACCGCGATCCGTCGTGCCGATCGAGACCGATACGCTGCGTCTGCTCGCCGAGCACCCGCGGATCGTCGCGGTCAAGGACGCCAAGGGCGACCTGAATGCGGGTGCCGAACTGATCGGCACCACCGACCTGAAGTTCTACTCGGGCGACGACCCGCTGAACCTGCCGTGGCTGTCCGTCGGTGCCGTCGGATTCGTCAGCGTGATCGGCCATCTCGTGCCCGGTCGCCTCCGCGAGTTGCACACCGCCTTCGAGGCCGGTGATCTCGAACTCGCGCGCCGTATCAATTTGTCGATGGTCCCCATCTACCGGGCCGTCGCGCGACTGGGAGGGGTGAGTGCCTCGAAGGCGGGTTTGCGACTTCTCGGCATCGATGTCGGAGAGCCTCGTCTGCCGCAGGTCGCTCCGGTGACTGCGCAGATCGACGCTCTCGCGGCGGATCTCCAGGCTGCGGGGGTGCTGTGATGAGCCGCCCCGATCGTGGCCGCGGCCGCGCCACCCGCAATGCCGGTCCGCCCTCCCGCGCCCCGCGCCGGGTGGTGCAGAACTCCGCCACCCCCCAGCGACCCGATGCACGCATCGCCGATCCCACCGAGCGGTTGGGTACGCCCCCCAAGGCCCCTCGCGACGGTCTGCGGGTCGTCGCGCTCGGCGGTATCGGCGAGATCGGCCGCAACATGACGGTGTTCGAGCACCAGGGACGGCTCCTGATCGTCGACTGCGGTGTGCTCTTCCCCGAAGACCAGCAGCCGGGCGTCGACCTGATCCTGCCCGACTTCCGGTACATCGAGGACC
Source organism: Rhodococcus sp. Q1 (assembly GCF_004153645.1). NCBI lineage: Bacteria > Bacillati > Actinomycetota > Actinomycetes > Mycobacteriales > Nocardiaceae > Rhodococcus > Rhodococcus sp. Q1. Next base: position 226,834 of record NZ_SDMJ01000003.1, read on the forward strand.
GGATGGACGACGTCGAGGCGATCGTCCTCACCCACGGCCACGAGGACCACATCGGTGCCGTGCCGTTCCTGCTGCGTCTGCGGCCCGACATCCCGGTCGTCGGTTCGAAGTTCACCCTGGCGCTGGTCGCCGCCAAGTGCCGCGAACACCGTCAGCGTCCCAACCTCGTCGAGGTCGTCGAGGGGCAGACCACCTCGCACGGACCGTTCGAGTGCGAGTACTTCGCGGTCAACCACTCCATCCCGGACGCGATCGCCGTCGCGATCCGCACGGCCGCGGGCGTCGTGCTGCACACCGGCGACATCAAGCTCGACCAGCTGCCGCTCGACAACCGCCTCACCGATCTCGCGGGCTTCTCCCGCCTCGGCGACGAGGGTGTCGACCTGTTCCTCGTCGACTCGACGAACGCCGAGGTCCCCGGTTTCGTGACACCCGAGCGCGAGATCGGCGGAGTGCTCGACACCGTCATCGGCAAGGCCACCAATCGGGTGATCGTCGCGTCCTTCGCGAGCCACGTGCACCGGATCCAGCAGATCATCGACGTCGCCGAGCGTTACAACCGGCGCGTGGCGTTCGTCGGCCGGTCGATGGTCCGCAACATGCAGATCGCGCAGGATCTGGGCTATCTGAACGTGCCCGACGGCCTCGAGGTCGACATCGACACCGCCGCGAGCCTTCCCGACGACCGCATCGTGCTGGTGTCCACCGGTTCGCAGGGCGAACCGCTCTCGGCGCTGTCCCGGATGGCCCGAGGCGAGCACCGGCAGATCAACATCCGGGCCGACGACCTCGTCGTGCTCGCGTCGTCGCTGATCCCCGGCAACGAGAACTCCGTGTTCGCGGTCGTCAACGGTCTCGCCAAGCGCGGAGCGAAGGTCGTCACCCAGCAGAACGCGAAGGTGCACGTCTCCGGTCACGCTTCGGCCGGCGAGCTGCTCTATCTCTACAACGCGGTGCGCCCGACCAACGCGATGCCGGTTCACGGCGAATGGCGCCACCTGCGGGCGAACGCCGCCCTCGCCGAGGCCACGGGTGTTCCCCGCGAGCGGATCGTGCTCGCGGAGGACGGTGTGGTCGTCGACATGGTCGACGGGCTCGCGCAGATCGTCGGGCGGGTCCCGGTCGGTCACGTCTACGTCGACGGTCTGTCGGTGGGCGACGTGGGGGAGTCCACGCTCTCCGATCGTCTCGTGCTCGGCGAAGGCGGCTTCATCTCGATCTCCGTCGCGGTGGATGCCACCACCGGCCGTGCGGTGAGCACTCCGGAGGTCTCGGGTCGCGGCTTCTCCGACGACCCGGCCGCTCTGAACGAAGCGGCGCAGCTCGTGGACAAGGCGCTCAACGAACTCGCCGCCGAAGGCGTCACGGAGACCCACCGCATCGCTCAGGGCATCCGCCGCGTCGTCGGCCGCTGGGTCGCCGACACCTATCGCCGTCGTCCGATGATCGTGCCCACGGTGATTCCGGTCTCCTGAACACGGTCGGCGCGGGCCCGGAGGACACGCGGGCTCGCGCGATGGGCGAGGGCAGGAGCGATCGCTAGAGTGGCGGAATGAGCCTCGCCCGCAGCGAACGACATGCCCTCGTCCGCACCATGTCCGAGGTCGGACCCGACGCGCCCACGCTCTGCGGCGACTGGACGGTCCGGGATCTCGCCGCGCACCTGCTCGTCCGCGAGCGCCGAGTCGACGCGATGCCCGGCATCGTCGTCCCCGCCCTGGCGGGGCACACGGAGAAGGTGCGGCGCTCCACCACCGACCGGCAGTGGGCGCACCTGCTCGCCGACGTCGATTCCGGTCCGCCGAAGTGGTCGCCGATGTTCCTGCTCGATGCCGTCGCCAACGCGGCGGAGATGTTCGTGCACCACGAGGACGTGCGCCGTGCGCAGCCCGGATGGGAACCGCGAGCGTTGTCGACGGACGACCAGGATCAGCTCTGGCGGATCGCGCGGATGCTCGGCCGCAACAGCTACGGCGGGTGCGACGTCACCGTGGTGTTCGAGAGGTCGGACTCGGGGGAGAAGGTCACCGTGCGCAAGCGTGGACCGCGCACCGTCGTGCTGCGCGGCGAGCCGTCCGAACTCGTGCTGCACGCGTTCGGCCGCGACGAGGTGCGGTTGGAGATCCAGGGCGACGAGCCGGCGGTGACCGAGCTGGCGGGATCGAAACGCGGACTGTGAGGACCGTTCCGGACGACGTGTGACCAGTGCCGCCGTCCGGTACCCGTGTTGCTGATGGTTCACGAGAGGTCCGTGCGGCTACCCTGGCGGATATGGCAGGAAAGTCGTCGGGTAGCCGCGGAACGTCGTCTACGACCTCTCGGTCGCGGACGGGAGCGCGGAGCTCGGGCGGCAGCACGGCCCGCGCCCGCAGTACGGGTGCCTCCACCTCGAAGAGCACCTCGACCGCGAAATCGAAGGCGGCCGGTTCGGGCAGGTCCACCGCTGCGCGCAAGCCGCGCGCCGCGACGTCGACCACGAACCGCCGCCGCGGTGGCACCGCACGCCGTGCCCCGGCTGCCGGTCGCAGACCCGCACCTGCCCGGCCCCGGCGCAGTTCCGGGGGCATCCTCACCGCCGTCGGCCGCACCGTCGGTGCCGGCTGGATGATGACGGCCCGTGCCGTCGGGGCCACGACCCGCACGATGGGTCGCGCCACCGAGATCGAATCCGGCCACCGCCGCGACGGCATCGCGCTCGGACTGATCTCGATCGGTGTGATCATCGCCGGCACGGTGTGGTTCGGCGTCGGCGGCCCGGTGGGGGAGTGGGTCGAGACGGCCGTCCGCGCCGTCACCGGCGGCGCGAGCGCGGTCCTTCCGCTCGTCGCGGTCGGGATCGCGCTGACCCTCATGCGCACCGAACCGCATCCCGAGATCCGTCCCCGGCTCGTCGTCGGCGGGCTGCTCGTCGGCCTGCCCGCCCTCGGCCTGTGGCACATCGCCTCCGGCTCACCCACCGACGCGGAGGGTCGCGCCGAGGGAGCCGGATTCGTGGGTGCCGCGGTGGGCGGGCCGCTCACCTCCGGACTCACCGTCTGGCTGTCCGTGCCGCTGATGCTCCTCGCGGCCGGCTTCGGAATCCTGCTGCTCACCGGCACCACGGTGCGTGAGCTGCCCGAACTGTTCCGCGACTATTTCGGTCTCGGCTACGGCGCCGACGACGAGTACGACGAGTACGACGACCGTTACGACGACGGCTACGGCTACGACGAGCCACCGATGTTCGATGTCGACGGCTACCCTCTCGAGGAGGCGCCCGCGCCGAAGAGATCCAGACGCCGGCGTACCCCGGCGGACAACTATCCGCCCGACGAGTTCGACGGCGACGCGAAGACCGAGATCCTGCCGCTGTGGGACGACCGGGCACCCGAACCCGAGACGTCCGCGTCGCCCCCTCCCACGCTGGAGATGCCCTCGGTCGCGGAGAGTCGGGCCGCGGCGCCGGCCCCGGCTCCCGTACGCAAGAAGCCGAAGCCCGCTCCGGTACCCGAGGTCGTCGACCAGACGTCCGAACCCGAGGCTGCCGAGACGTTCGTCCGCGACCGCGAGATCGAAGGCGACTACGCGCTTCCCTCGCTGGAACTGCTCACCAAGGGCGACCCGCCGAAGACGCGGTCGGCTGCGAACGATCAGATGATCGAGGCGATCACCGAGGTCCTCGAACAGTTCAAGATCGACGCCGCCGTCACCGGCTTCACGCGCGGCCCGACCGTCACCCGCTACGAGGTCGAACTCGGCCCGGGCGTCAAGGTCGAGAAGATCACCGCGCTCGCCCGCAACATCGCATACGCGGTCGCAACCGACAACGTCCGGTTGCTCGCGCCGATCCCGGGCAAGTCCGCCGTCGGTATCGAGGTCCCCAACACCGACCGTGAGCTCGTGCGCCTGTCGGACGTGCTCGCGGCCCCCTCGACCCGCCGCGACCACCATCCCCTCGTCATCGGTCTCGGCAAGGACATCGAGGGCGACTTCGTCTCCGCCAACCTCGCCAAGATGCCGCATCTGCTGGTCGCCGGTTCCACCGGTTCCGGTAAGTCCAGCTTCGTCAACTCGATGCTCGTGTCACTGCTCATCCGCGCGACCCCCGACGAGGTGCGGATGATCCTCATCGACCCGAAGATGGTCGAACTGACCCCCTACGAGGGCATCCCGCACCTGATCACGCCGATCATCACCCAGCCGAAGAAGGCGGCCGCAGCGCTCGCCTGGCTCGTCGAGGAGATGGAGCAGCGCTACCAGGACATGCAGGCCAACCGCGTGCGGCACATCGACGACTTCAATACCAAGGTGAAGTCGGGGGAGATCACCGCGCCGCTCGGGAGCGAACGCGTGTACCGGCCGTATCCCTACATTCTCGCCATCGTCGACGAGCTCGCCGACCTGATGATGACGGCTCCCCGCGACGTGGAGGATGCGATCGTCCGCATCACCCAGAAGGCCCGTGCCGCCGGCATCCACCTCGTGTTGGCGACGCAGAGGCCCTCGGTGGACGTCGTCACGGGCCTGATCAAGACGAACGTGCCGTCGCGACTCGCGTTCGCGACGAGTTCGCTCACCGACTCGCGAGTCATCCTCGACCAGCCCGGCGCCGAGAAGCTCATCGGTATGGGCGACGGGCTTTTCCTGCCGATGGGTGCGGGCAAGCCCGTGCGCATGCAGGGTGCCTTCATCACCGACGAAGAGATCGCGGCCGTCGTCGACTTCGCGAAGAACCAGGCGGAGCCCGAGTACAACGAAGGCGTGACCACCCCGAAGGCCGGCGACAAGAAAGACGTCGATCCCGACATCGGCGACGACCTCGATGTCTTCCTCCAGGCCGTCGAGTTGGTGGTGACGAGCCAGTTCGGCTCCACGTCGATGCTGCAGCGCAAGTTGCGCGTCGGATTCGCGAAGGCCGGCCGCCTGATGGATCTGATGGAGACCCGCGGGGTCGTGGGACCCAGTGAGGGCAGCAAGGCGCGAGAGGTGCTGGTCAAGCCGGAGGAACTCGACGGTCTGCTGTACTCGATCCGCGGTGGCGGCGAGGCTGCGGAGGCGCCCTCGGGCGCGGAATAGGCGCATGTGGCACAATCGAGGGAGCTGTGGAGGGGAGTATCCCCTTGTCCGCGGCGGTCTCGTCAACACGTGCGGCGCCGATGCCGTCCCGGGGCCGTCGGTCCGGTAACGATCCGGGCGGGAGAGACCTCCGGCAGGTACGACAACCTACCGGAAGGCTGTGATGCCCGTGCACGTAACTCTGACGACCTGGTTGATCACGATCGCCGTCATCATCGGACTGTTCGTCTTCGACTTCTTCGCTCACGTTCGCAAACCGCACGCTCCGACACTGCGGGAATCCGGATTCTGGTCGGCGGTGTTCATCGCCATCGCGATCGTCTTCGGTCTCATCGTCTTCGCGGCGTGGGGACCGACCTACGGCGGCGAGTACTTCGCCGGATACATCACCGAGAAGGCGCTGTCGGTCGACAATCTGTTCGTCTTCGTCATCATCATGGCCACCTTCGCGGTGCCCCGTGAATACCAGCAGAAGGTCCTGACGATCGGTATCGTCCTGGCGCTGGTCATGCGCGGTGCCTTCATCGCGGTCGGTGCCGCGGCGATCAACGCCTACAGCTGGGTGTTCTACCTCTTCGGTATCTTCCTGATCTACACGGCCGTCAAGCTCATCCGCGATCACGGCGAGGACCCGCAGGGTATCTCGGAGAACCGCATGGTGAAGCTGGCCCGCAAGTTCCTGCCGGTGCACGACGAGTACGACGGCGACAAGCTCGTCACCCGTATCGACGGCAGGAAGATGGTCACCCCGATGCTTCTCGCGCTCGTCGCGATCGGGTTCACCGACATCCTTTTCGCGCTCGACTCGATCCCCGCGATCTACGGCCTGACCGACGAGCCCTATCTGGTCTTCACCGCGAACGCCTTCGCGCTGATGGGTCTGCGCCAGCTGTTCTTCCTCATCGGTGGCCTGCTCGAGCGGCTCGTCTACCTGTCCTACGGACTGTCGATCATCCTGGCGTTCATCGGCGTGAAGCTGGTGCTCCATGCCCTGCACGAGAACACGCTCGGCTGGATCAACGGCGGCGAGCACGTCGCCGTCCCGGAGATCTCCACTTCGGTATCGCTGATCGTGATCGTCGGGGTGCTGGTCGTGACGACCGTGGCGAGCCTGCTGAAGACGCGAGGGGCGAAGGAACCCGTCAAGCGTTGAACACGCCCATCACCGGGTTCCATCCGGTGATGCGCACGGCATCGACGAGGTCGCGCTGCGAGAACGGGTCCTGGGCCATCAGTTCGCGCGCCGCGGCCTCGTCGGCCACGTCGACGAGGATGAGCGCACCCGACCCGTCCGCCCACGGACCGGTCGCACGCACGACGCCCTGCTCCACGAGATCACCGAGCCACGCGCGGTGCTCGGGACGATGTTCGTCGCGCGCCGCGGCGGTCGCATCCGAATAGGTGTACTCGACGGCGAACAGGGCCATCGGGCCTCGCTTTCGTGATCTCGATCAGAGGGTGAGGAGCATCCGGGTGTTCCCGAGCGTGTTCGGTTTCACATAGCTCAGGTCCAGGAACTCCGCGACGCCCGTATCGTACGACCGGCACATCTCCGCGTAGACCTCGGCCGTCACCGGAGTCCCCTGGATCTCCGCGAAACCGTGCCGCGCAAAGAATTCCACCTCGAAGGTGAGCACGAACAGTCGTTCCAGCTCGAGCTCGCGGGCGACCTCGACGAGACGCGCGACGATCAGGTGACCCGCGCCGTGGCCCTTGACGGACGGGTCGACGGCGACGGTGCGTACCTCCCCGAGATCCGACCACAGCACGTGCAGGGCACCGCACCCGACGACCTGCCCCCCGAGTTCGGCCACCCAGAACTCCTGGACGGCCTCGTACAAGGTCACCAGATTCTTCTCGAGCAGGATCTTGCCCGCGTAGATGTCGATGAGCCGCTTGATCTCGGGCACGTCGGAGGTTCGGGCGCGCCGCACGACCATTCGATCGTTCGAGTCGTGGTTCGTCGGCGGAGTCGTCATGCGGTGAACAGTAGCGCGTGCGGCTACCGATATTGTGGGGCACATGAGCACGCCCCGCCAGCATGTCACCGCGTCGGGCGGGAGCGGCGCCGCACCGGGACCACACGCCGGGAGCCCGCACGATCCGGTGCCGTTGTGGAACATCGCCAACATCCTGACGGTGGGCCGGATCGTATTGGTGCCGGTCTTCCTGGTGCTGCTCTTCGTCGGCGACGGGCACGACACCGCGTGGAGGCTCGCGGCGACCGGAGTCTTCGCGATCGCCGCCATCACCGACCGGATCGACGGTCAACTCGCGCGGAAACACGGTCTCGTCACCGATTTCGGTAAACTCGCCGACCCCATCGCCGACAAGGCCCTCATCGGCGCGGCACTCGTCGGACTGTCGATGCTCGGCGACCTGTCGTGGTGGGTCACCGGAATCATCGCCGCCCGGGAGCTGGGGATCACCGCGCTGCGTTTCGCGGTGCTCCGCCACGCCGTGATCCCGGCGAGTCGCGGCGGTAAGGCCAAGACCCTGGTGCAGACGCTCGCCATCGGCCTCTACCTGCTGCCCCTGCCCGACTCGGTGGAACCGGTGGCGATCGGCCTGATGATCCTGGCGGTCGCGCTGACGGTGGTGACCGGTCTCGACTACGTCGTCCAGGCCATCCGTCTGCGCACCGGAGTACGCCGGAGCGAGACCACACGTGTGGAGACCGTCGATGTCGGGAACACCCCTGCGGAGGACACTCCGGACGGCGGCCGCGCGGTGGGTGAGGACGCCCGGTGAATCCGGGCGACCCCTCGTGGTCGCCACTCGGGCCGGCGTACAGGTGGACGAACTCGTGCGGCGACCGGTGCGGTATCCGGCTCGGGGCGGTCGACACCGCGGTGTCGGGACCACTCGCTCGTCTGCGACGGCCGTGGGCGTTGTAATGTCTGGACACCGCAGTATCGAGGTCCGATCGATCCGCGGGAACCTCGCAGCGTCGTCGCGCGTTGTCGAGGTGTCGGCACGACGGACGAAGGAGGATGGGATGGCGCTGTTGTTGCGTGAGGCACTCGGTGACAGCCTTCGGCGCACCCGTGTTTCGCAGAGCCGCACCCTGCGCGAAGTCTCCAGCAGCGCCCGGGTCAGCCTCGGTTACCTCTCGGAGATCGAGCGCGGCAGGAAGGAGGCCTCGAGCGAACTGCTCGCGGCCATCTGCGACGCATTGGATGTCCCGCTCTCCGACGTGCTGTTCGACGTGAGTGGTCTGCTGGCGGACGGACTCGACCGTCGCGCGGGCATGGAGAGCACCGCATCCGAGACGATCTCCGCCGATCGGCCCGACGGCCCCGAGCCCGGCTTGCTCGCGCAGGAGCCACGGATGGTGATTCCTGCACCCGCCGCGCAGGCGCTGGCAGCCGCCTAACATGGATCACGAACCGTGCCGGCCTCGCCGGACGCGGGCATGAGCGACATCGACCGGGTCGTGGTGCGTGCACGAACCCGGCCAGGGTAGGGCAGGTGGGTCGTCGGGGGTAGCAGCGGACCGACGATCTTCGAACCGGGACGCGAGGGCCGCGTACCGGGTCGCGTTCGGCGCGGCGTACCAGATGGAGGCAGGATCACACCCATGGCTAATCCTTTCGTCAAGGGCTGGAAGTACCTCATGGCGCTCTTCAACTCGAAGATCGATGAGAAGGCCGATCCGAAGGTCCAGATTCAGCAGGCGATCGAGGACGCTCAGCGCCAGCATCAGGCCCTCTCGCAGCAGGCGGCTTCCGTCATCGGTAACCAGCGTCAGCTCGAGATGAAGCTCAATCGGCAGTTGGACGAGGTCGAGAAGCTCAACGCCAGCGCACGCCAGGCCGTCATGATGGCCGACCAGGCCACGGCGGCGGGCGACACCGAGAAGGCGATCCAGTACACGAATGCGGCCGAGGCGTTCGCCGCGCAGCTCGTCACCGCCGAGCAGTCCGTCGAAGACCTCAAGGTGCTGCACGACCAGTCGCTCCAGGCCGCCGCGCAGGCCAAGAAAGCCGTCGAGCAGAACGCCATGGCGCTGCAGCAGAAGGTCGCCGAGCGGACGAAACTGCTCAGCCAACTCGAGCAGGCCAAGATGCAGGAGCGCGTGAGCGAGTCGCTGCGGTCGATGGATTCGACCCTCTCGGCTCCGGGGACCACCCCGAGCCTCGACGCCGTCCGGGAGAAGATCGAGCGCCGCTACGCCAACGCCCTCGGTTCGGCCGAGCTCGCCCAGAATTCGGTGCAGGGCCGGATGCTCGAAGTGCAGCAGGCCACCGTCCAGATGGCCGGTCACAGCCGCCTCGAGCAGATCCGGGCGTCGATGAAGGGTGAGGCACTCCCCGGTGCCCCCGCGAACCCTGCCGTCGACACCCGCAAGGAACCCCCGAACGCCGCCGGCACCACCGGCCGGTGATTCGTACCCCCTGGAACTGATCCGCCGTGAACGCCTCCGGAGACGACCGGGCCGGGAACATCCCCGGCTCGGTCGTCGCCGCATTCCGCGACGCCACCGACAACGCGATGGACGCTGCGCGCCGCTGGCGCGATCCCGCGGCCCGGCTGCGGCGCAAGAAGCGGCGTGCCCGTCGGCGTGCCGGTTTCTTCGGAGCCACCTCGGGCACCACGGCGATCGGCACCGCCACCCTCGCCGTCGCATCGGCTCCCGAATGGACGCTCGTCGCGACCGGGGGAGCGACCGCTGCCTTCGCGATACCCGCCGTCCTCGCCGTCCGGACGTTCCGTCGTCTCGACGCGGTACCGCTGCCCCCACCGCCGCCCCGCCGGCGGTCGCTCCCGCCGGCCGATTCGGTTGCCCGCGCACCGATGGAACGACTCGCGGCGAACGAGGAGAGTCTCAGGCGCCTGCTCGGTGTGCTCGTGAGATCGAACTCCGTGGCCTCCGACGACCTCGCCGAGATCGACGACGCCGCACGCGCAGCCGCGTCCGCACTCGACGCCGTCGTCGAGGACGTGGTGGCCCTCGAATCCGCCGCGCGAGGCAGTGCGGCCGCGAAGACCCATCTGTCCGCTGCCATCACGGACGCGGGCGAGCGTCTCGGAACGGGCGTCGACCAGTTCGAGGAACTCGTGGCCGCCGCGGCCCGGCTCGCCGCGACCGCCGAGGGCAACCGTTCGCTGGCGATGCTCGACCGGCGCCGCGCCGAACTGATCGCCACGTCCGACAAGCTCGAGAGCTGGGCTCAGTCCTGGCGCGAGGTGGGGCAGATCGAGCAGCGTTACCGCTGAGTGCGCGGATGCATCAGTCGTCGACACCCCGCGCGGCGAGTGCCTCACCCATCGCCTCGGCCGTGCGCAATGCTCCCACCACCACCGGAACCACGAGGGCCCGCAACGAGAAGCCGAGGCCGCGCGCTCTGCGTGCCTCGGTCACCCGGGTGACCACGGTGCCGAGCAGTGGGATCGCGCGGACGGTCATCACCAGCACGAGGCCCACCCGATCGGGGTCGACGCCGACGCGTGCGAGGGGACGTGCCGCGCGCACGATCGCGTCGAGCATGTCGGTGGTCCGCGTCGTGAGAGTCACCAGGGCGGCCAGCGCGACCGCCACGATTAGCGATCCGCAGATCACCACCGCGCGTTCCCAGCCGGCCACGAGCACCTGGAAGCCGGCGATGATCGCCAGCATCCACACCAGTGGACGCAACTGCACGACGGCGAGACGCGGCGGTATCCGCGCGGCGGCATAGGCGAGCACGGCCAGACCCAGGGCGGGTAGCACTTGCCACGGCTGGCGGATCCACAGGGTCAGCACGAGGATGAGCACTGCGACCGCGAGCAGCTTCGCCCCCGCCGGAATCCTGTGCAGGACGGAGGTTCCCGGGTGGTAGAGGCCGAAAGTGTTCACCCGATCAGGTTCCGGTAGTGCGCCAGTGCCGCGACCGGTTCGTCGTCGGCGACGATCCGCCCCGAATCCACCACGAGGACACGGTCGAAATCGGTGAGCAGATCGAGGTTGTGCGTCACCGCGATCACCTGCTGCGGCAGGCTCGCGAACGTACGGGCGATGAGCTTCGTGTTCCGCAGGTCGAGCAGGGTCGTCGGCTCGTCGGCGACGAGCACCGCCGGGTCGGTCACCATGATCGCGGCGAGCGCGAGCAACTGCTTCTGGCCGCCCGAGAGCAGGTGGCTGGGATGGTCGTGGTGTCCCGCGAGCCCGAAATCGGCGAGGACCTGCCGCACCCGGGCTTCACGTTCCTCCTTGCCGAGCCCGCTGCGTCGCAACGAGAAGGCGACGTCCTCGGCCACCGTCGGCATGACGATCTGGTGATCCGGGTCGGTGAAGACGAAACCGACCTTCTTGCGCACCTCCCGGCCCTTGCGGGCCGTATCGAGGCCGTCGACGGTCACCGATCCGAACGACGGGACGAGCAGACCGTTGATCATCCGCGCCATCGTCGACTTGCCGCTGCCGTTCGCGCCGACGATGCCGACGCGTCGTTCGGTGAGGACGACGTCGACCCCGTCGAGGACGGTGCGGTCGCCGTAGGCGTGCCGCACCCCCCGGAATCGGATCTCGCTCATCGACGGCCGACGGGTCAGTGGGCGGGGTCCGCTGCGGGACGGTGCGCGATACGCGGCGCCACCAGCGCGGGATAGGCGCGGTGCACCTGGGCGGCGACCGCGGCGGCGACGACCGCCTTGGCCAGATCGCCCGGCAGGAAGGTGACGTTGGCGGCGGCCGCGGCCCACACCGTGAGATCGGTGCGCAGGACCATACCCGCGATACCGAAGGCGTAGAGCACGACGATGCCGCCGAGGACGTTGACGGCCACACCGGGCAGCGTGCGGTAACGCGGCAGCATCTTCATGCTCAGCCAGCCGATGACGGCGACGGCGGGAATCCAGCCGATGAGGAAGCCCACCGTGGGACCGGCCAGCGAGGTGAGGGTCGTGCGACCGCCGGCGAGAACGGGCAGTGCCAGTCCCAGCACGATCACGGTGAGCACCGACAGGACACCCTTACGCGCGCCGAGCAGTGCACCCGCGAGCATCACACCGAGGGTCTGCAGCGTGATGGGCACGCCGGACGATCCGATGCTGATCTGGCCGGGTAGTCCCAGGGCGATGATCAGGGCGGCGAAGACGGCGATCTGCGCGAGGTCGCGCGCGGGGATACGGCGGGACGAGGACACGGTTACTCAGCCTTCTGATATGGACGGTGAACCTGTAGAGCCTAAGCCGTACCGGCGTGCCGCACGTCATCGGCCCGTGTCCGGGTGCCCGAAGGTCACACCGGGGTGCACCTCCGGGTGTCCCCTGATCTTTCCCTGATATCTGAGCTGACCTGGTGTTTTTCCCTTCCGGAGCTGTCAGGATCGAGGCGTACCAAGCAAACGGAGTCCGGCACGGAAGAGGTCGGCATCGAGGTGGGAGTACCCATGTTCTGGAAGATCGTAGGAATCGTCGCGGTGGTATGGGTCGGTCTCGCCGTGCTCGGCGCCCTGCTCGACAACCTGTTCGGCTTTCTCGTACTCGGCGCGGTGATCTTCGGCGGATACCTGCTGTACAAGGCAGTATCGGGAGGTGACAAGCACGACCTGACGCACCTGTAGGACGAAGGGGGCAGCTGTGGAGGCGGTACCGGAGGACTGGCAGCACGGGCTCGTGATCGCCGCGCACCCCGACGACATCGAATACGGTGCCGCCGCGGCCGTGGCGAGATGGACCCGACAGGGCAAGCAGGTGCGCTACGTCCTCGCGACGAGCGGGGAGGCCGGAATCGCCGGTCTCCACCCGCGGGAGTGCGGTCCCCTGCGGGAGGCGGAGGAACGCGAATCCGCGCGGATCGTGGGCGTGGACTCGGTGGAGTTCCTCGGCCACCGCGACGGGCAGCTCGTCGCCGGCCTCGACCTGCGACGCGATATCGCCGCGAGCATCCGACGACACCGGCCCGAGATGGTGGTGACCGGGAACTTCGGGCTCACCTGGTTCCCGGGCTTTCTCAACAGCGCGGATCATCGCGCGCTCGGGCTGTCCGTGCTCGACGCGGTCGCCGACGCGGCCAACGAGTGGATCTTCCCGGAACTGACGGAAGCCGGTCTCGAGCCCTGGCCCGGGGTGCGATGGGTCGCGGTGAACACGACCTCTCCGACTCATGCGGTGGACGTGACCGACACCGTCGAGGTGGCGGTCGACTCGCTCGCGGCGCACCGCCGTTATCTCGAGGCTCTCGACGACAGGAGCGCCGAGGAACAGGCCCGCGAACAGGTGGAGCGATCGTCCGCGCCGCTGCCGGGCTTTCCTGCCGCTCGTGCTGCCGGATTCGAGTTGTACACCTTCGCGGGATAGGGGACGTCCCACGACGGTGTGGTAGCCGGTCCCGCGTACGCGGGATGTGGCAGGCTGTGCGCGTGCGAGTGGCGGTGGTGGCCGGGCCGGATGCGGGTCATGCGATTCCGGCGATCGCGTTGTCGCTGCGGCTCGCGGATGCCGGGCACGACGCGGTGGTCTTCACAGGCGAACGGTGGCTCGGCCTCGATCTGCCCGGTGTGACCGTCGTGGAGTTGAAGGGGCTCGCGCCCCGGCTCGGTGACGACGACGGCGACGCGGGGGCGAAGATCCACGCCCGCGCCGCCCACATCGCGAGCGAGATGCTCCCGGATCTCGGTGCGCTGCTGCCCGACCTCGTGGTGGCGGACGTTCTCACCGCCGGCGGGGGGATGGCCGCCGAACGACTCGGGATCCCGTGGGTCGAGCTCTCGCCGCACCCGCTGTACCTGCCGTCGCGTGGCCTTCCGCCGATCGGCAGCGGTCTCGACGTGGGCGTGGGGGTGCGGGGGCGGTTGCGGGACGCCGCGCTGCGTGCGATGACCGCGAGATCGCTGCGGCAGGGGGAGCACGAGCGCTCGGCCGCACGCGTCGGGATCGGGTTACCCGCTCGTGATCCGGGGCCGCGGGCCCGGCTGATCGCCACCCTGCCGGCGCTCGAGCTGCCTCGACCCGACTGGCCGGAGCACGCGCACGTGGTCGGTCCGCTGCTGTGGGAACCCACCGCGGAGGCCCTCGATCCGCCTCCGGGCGACGGCCCGCTGGTCATGGTCGCGCCGTCGACCGCGACGACCGGCGTCACCGGCATGGTCGAGACGGTGTGCGATGCACTCGACGGAACCGGTATGCGGGTCGCCGCGACGATGCTCGACCCCCCGGAGCAGGCGCTCCCGAGCCGGGTCGTCGCAGGTCGCGGCAGGCAGGATGTCCTGCTCCGGCAGGCCGATGTCGTCGTATGCGGGGGTGGGCACGGGATGCTGGCGAAGGCGCTGAGCGCGGGGGTTCCGGCGGTGATCGTGCCCGGTGGCGGCGACCAGTGGGAGCTGGCGAACCGCGCCGCACGGCAGGGGAGCGCGGTGGTGGTTCGTCCGCTCGACGCGGCTGTGGTCCGCTCCGCGATCGACACGGTGCTGTCGTCACCGAGTTTCGCCGCCGCGGCTCGTGCGGCCGCGGCCAGTGCTCGTGACGTGCAGGACCCGGTCGCGGTGTGCGAGGCCGCAGCGGACTGAACTGTCGCCGCGCAGCGCACGCGACTACCGTGGTCGGGGTGCGGTTGACGGAGTTCTACGAGGTGGTCCGGGACGAGTTCGGGCAGATGCACGGCGATGCGTTACTGCGCGATCATGTGCTGCTCGCGCTCGGTGGACGGACGCCCGCAGAGGCCATCGAGGCCGGGCAGGAACCGCGCGAGGTGTGGCGCGCGCTCTGCGACGAGTTCGACGTTCCGCCCGTGCGGCGGTAGTCACGGTTCACCGGCGGGAACGAGGGATTCCGCCTGCCTCCGAGAGGGGCGCGCGGTGCGACATCGGTTCTCTGTCCGACAGGGATGCGACCATTGCCCGCGGACACCGAGCGACCGGATTTCGAACACGTGTTCGGCTATGCTGGGTGCACCGGATGGGTGTTGTCCACAGGCGGTGATCCCATCCACAGATGCGGCGTTTCCGCGGTCGCAGCGGCGAACTTGTCGGTGCCGGGTTCTAACGTCGTCGACAACAAGGACGAGATTCGATTAAGGGGACCAAGATGGCAGCACAGGCTCACGACCGCGAGAAGGCGCTCGAGCTCGCCCTCGCGCAGATCGACAAGAGCTTCGGTAAGGGCTCGGTGATGCGCCTGGGCGAGGACGTACGTCCGCCCATCGCAGTCATTCCCACCGGATCGATCGCACTCGACGTGGCTCTCGGTATCGGCGGTCTGCCGCGCGGCCGCGTCATCGAGATCTACGGCCCGGAATCGTCGGGTAAGACGACGGTGGCCCTCCACGCGGTGGCCAACGCGCAGGCCGCCGGCGGTATCGCGGCGTTCATCGACGCCGAGCACGCACTGGATCCGGATTACGCGCGCAAGCTCGGCGTCGACACCGACGCCCTGCTCGTATCGCAGCCCGACACCGGTGAGCAGGCGCTCGAGATCGCCGACATGCTCATCCGCTCGGGTGCACTCGACATCATCGTCATCGACTCGGTCGCAGCACTCGTGCCGCGCGCCGAGATCGAGGGTGAGATGGGCGACAGCCACGTCGGTCTCCAGGCCCGCCTGATGAGCCAGGCACTGCGCAAGATGACCGGTGCGCTCAACAACTCCGGCACCACCGCGATCTTCATCAACCAGCTGCGCGAGAAGATCGGCGTGATGTTCGGCTCGCCCGAGACCACCACGGGCGGTAAGGCGCTGAAGTTCTACGCCTCCGTGCGTCTGGACGTGCGCCGGATCGAGACCCTCAAGGACGGCGGAGACGCGGTCGGCAACCGCACCCGCGTGAAGGTCGTCAAGAACAAGGTCTCGCCTCCGTTCAAGCAGGCCGAGTTCGACATCCTGTACGGGCAGGGCATCTCGAAGGAGGGCTCGCTCATCGACATGGGTGTCGATCAGGGCTTCATCCGCAAGTCGGGCTCCTGGTACACCTACGAGGGCGACCAGCTCGGTCAGGGCAAGGAGAACGCCCGCAAATTCCTGCTCGAGAACACCGATGTGCGCGACGAGATCGAGAAGAAGATCAAGGAGAAGCTCGGCATCGGTGCCGTACTCACCGATCCGAGCGATGCCGAGGAGTCGGTCGACTTCTAGTCAATGCCCAGGCCGGACGGGGGCACGGACGCACATCGCGTCCGTGCCCCCGCGGCATATCCGCACACGGCCGCGCTGTCGGTGGGTCCGGCTACTGTGCGCGTCATGGACGACCCCGAGGAACGACGGTCCGAAAGACGGTCCGAACGACGCGGACGGCGGCGCTCGGCTCGCACCGAACAGGAGCTGCCCGGTGGCGGTACCGAGGCGCAGGCCAAGGATGTCTGCCTGCGTCTGCTGACGGATCGCGCGCGCAGTCGATCCGAGCTCGCGGCGAAGCTCGAGCAGAAGGGTTTCGCGTCCGACGTCGCCGAGCGTGCCCTCGATCGCCTCACCGAGGTCGGGTTGATCGACGACGCGGATTTCGCCGACCAATGGGCGCGTTCACGTCATCTGCATGCGGGGAAGGGCAAGCGGGCGATCGCACTCGAACTGCGCCGTAAAGGAATCGACGCCGACGATGCGGCGGCTGCCCTCGAGCAGATCGACACCGCCGACGAGCGCGAACGCGCGGTGGAGCTGGTTCGCAAGAAGCTCCGCACCCAGCCGCCGCTGCCCACCGAAGGCGATCGGCGCGAGATCGCGGCCGAACGCGACAAGCTGGTACGGCGGCTGGTCGGCATGCTGGCCCGGCGCGGTTACGCGCAGGGAATGGCGTTCGACGTGGTACGGGAGGAACTCGCGGCCTTCGGTGCCGACGCGAGCAACCTCCCGCACGACTGAAACACTATTTCCGGCGTTCGCCGGTCGGGCACACTACGTGCGTTTCTCGCCGGTCATGTCCAGGCCCGGCACCGCCATCGTCGGTAGGGTCTGTGGCTCTTCGGTCGCCACGGCACCCTTTTTGCGTTTTCCGGAGCGCAGGCGCTTCTCGAGCCAGGTCGCGAACTGCGTCAGCGCACTGTTGAGGACGATCATGATCACCGCGACCACCAGCAGCGCAGGCAGGTAGTTCTGGAAGAACGCGCCGAGCTGCTGTCCGGAACGCACCACTTCGACGTAGCCGATGAGGTAGCCGAGGGCAGAGTCCTTGAGCGCGATCACCATCTGCGACACGATCGCCGGGAGCATGACCGTCACGGCCTGCGGCAGCAGGATCAGCCGCATGAGCTGGTTCTTCCGCATGCCGATGGCGTAGGCGGCTTCGCTCTGGCCGCGCGGGAGCGACCTGATACCCGCTCGCACGATCTCGGCGATGACCGAGCCGTTGTACAGGGTCAGACCGGTGATGACCGCTGCCAGCGCGAGGTAGTCGGACTTGAAGACGCGGTACTCGGCGAAGACCTGGTAGGCGAAGATCATCAGGATCAGCACCGGGACGGCGCGGAACAACTCGACGATCGTGCCGGCGATCCCGCGGACCCATCGGTGATCGGAGAGGCGGGCGATGCCGAGCACCGTGCCGAGGATCAGTGCCAGCACGATCGATGCGACGGCCGCGATGATCGTGCCGCGGATGCCGGGCAGCAGATAGGTCGTCCAGCTGGTGGATTCGACGAACGGCTCCCACTTGGCCGCTGTCAGCTGTCCGTTGGCGTCGAGCGCGCGGTAGACGATCCAGCCGACGACGAGGAGGAGCGCGGCCACGACGACCGACAGGATCCGGTAGATCGCCTTCGCGCGGGGCCCGGGTGCGTCGTAGAGAACTGTTCCGTGTGCACTCATCGGGCAACCTCGTATCGCTTGCTGAGCCGGCCGAACAACAGGCCGGTGGGGAGGGTGAGGATGACGAACCCGAGCGCGAAGATGCCACCGACGACGAAGATGGCCGCTTCGTTCTCGATCATCGTCTTCATCAGCAGCGAGGCCTCGGACACGCCGATCACGGAGGCGATCGTCGAGTTCTTGGTCAAGGCGATGAGCACCGAGCCGAGCGGGGCGATGACGGCGCGGAACGCCTGGGGGAGGACGATCAGGCGCAGATTCTGACCGAAGGTCAGGCCGAGGGAGCGGCCGGCCTCCGACTGTCCGAGCGAGACCGTGTTGATGCCGGAGCGGAGCGACTCGCACACGAAGGCCGCCGTATACACGATCAGGCCCAGCACCGCGAGCCGGAAGTTGTTGTCCACCAGGAAGGTCGGCGACGACTCGGAGGCCAGCTTGATGCCGAGCGTCTGGGACAGGCCGAACAGGCAGAAGATGATGATCAGCGTCAGCGGGGTGTTACGGAAGATCGTCACGTAGGCGGTGCCGACGGCGCGCGCCACGGGGATGGGCGACACGCGCATCGCGGCGAGGATCGTTCCGAGGATCAGTGCGCCGATCGCCGAGACGACGGTCAGCTGGATAGTGGTCCAGAACGCGTCGAGTAGCTGGCTGCTGTACTTGCTCAACAGATCCACAGGTCACTCCGGGATCGAGGGGACGGGGTGGGAGTCCGGAACGGCCCGGCCGGTCCGTGGGGATCTCACGGACCGGCCGCACCGGCGGACGGGACGGGTGGAACCCGTACGCGGTAACGATCGACACTCAGTAGCGATCGACGGCGGGGGGCTCGGGGAGGGGGTAGCCCGACGCGCCGACCGTCTCCTCGAAGGCGGCCGCCCACGCACCGCTGTCGATCATCTCCTGGATCGCGTCGTTGATCGCGTTGCGGGACTCGTCGTCGCCCTTGGCGAGACCGATGCCGTAGCGCTCGGTGGTGAACGGCTCGCCGACGACCTTGAAGTCGCCCGGGCTCTGCGCGGCGTAACCGGCGAGGATGATGTCGTCGGTGGTCACCGCGTCGACCGCACCGTTGCGCAGCGCCTCGACGCACAGCGAATAGGTGTCGAACTCCTGGAGCTGAACGTCCTGTGCGTAGTTGTCCTTCACGTTCTGGGCCGGGGTCGAACCCGCCACCGAGCACAGACGCTTGCCGCCGTTGAGCGAATCGGGTCCGGTGATCTCGGTGTCGTCCGCGCGCACCAGGAGCGACTGCCCGGCGATGAAGTACGGGCCGGCGAAGTCCACCTTCTCCTTGCGGGTATCGGTGATCGAGTAGGTCGCGACGACGTAGTCGACCTCGCCGTTCTGGATGAGGGTCTCGCGCTGCGCGGACGGGGCTTCCTTGAACTCGATGTTCTCCTCGGAGACACCGAGCTGACCGGCGACGTACTTGGCGACCTCGACGTCGAACCCGCTGAACGAACCGTCCGGGTTGCGCAGGCCGAGACCCGGCTGGTCGAACTTGATACCGACCGTCAGGGTGCCGTTCTCTGCGGACTGCGAGACACTGCGCGTCTCGTCGCCACCGCACGCGGTGGCGACCACTGCCACGGCGACGGCGCCGATACCCAGGCGGATGGAGCGGGACAGTTTCATCGAATACCTCCGGTGCGGTTCGTCAGGAACAACGTCCGACGGGCCGGCCGGCCCGTCGGATGCGGAAAGGTCAGTGACTGAGGATCTTGCCGAGGAAGTCCTTGGCGCGATCGGATTTCGGTGCGGTGAAGAAGGTCTCGGGATCGGTGTCCTCGACGATGCGGCCGTCGGCCATGAACAGCACACGGTCGCCGGCCTTGCGGGCGAATCCCATCTCGTGGGTGACCACGACCATCGTCATGCCCTCCTTCGCGAGAGAGGTCATCACGTCGAGGACCTCCTGGACCATCTCGGGGTCGAGGGCGGAGGTGGGCTCGTCGAACAGCATCACCTTCGGGTTCATCGCGAGGGCCCGCGCGATCGCGACGCGCTGCTGCTGGCCGCCCGACAGCTGTGCCGGGTACTTGTCGGCCTGGTTGGCGATCCCGACCCGGTCGAGCAGCGCCATCGCCGACTCGCGGGCCTGTTCCTTCTTGATCCTGCGCACCTTGAGGGGACCGAGCATGACGTTCTGGAGGATCGTCTTGTGGGCGAAGAGGTTGAACGACTGGAACACCATGCCGACGTCTGCACGCAAACGGGCCAGCGCCCGGCCCTCCTCCGGCAACAGGGTGCCGTCCACATGGATCTCACCCGTGTCGATCGGTTCGAGCCGGTTGATGGTGCGGCAGAGGGTCGATTTCCCCGAACCGGACGGGCCGACGACGATGACGACCTGTCCTCGGGGGATCTCGAGGTTGATGTCCTGCAGGACGTGCAGGGATCCGAAGTGCTTGTTCACCCCGTTCATGGAGATCATGGACGAGCTGGTGTCCGACTTCTCGGACGGACGATCCGTTCCGGCTGCCGCTGATGTCATATCTGCAGACCCTATGCCGTCCGGCGCCCGAGACTTCGCATTTCGGGACACCTTCGACGCACGCGTCACGGGATTTCTCCGGCACGAGCGGTGACGGACAGGTCGACGGGGCTCGTGGGGTCGGTGCGTGGAAAGGGGACCGGTCGAGGTGAGATACCCTGAGACGTGTCACTGATCGACGAAGAAGCCCCCCGTACCGGTGCCCGGACCTACGAGGTCCGCACCTACGGCTGCCAGATGAACGTACACGATTCCGAGCGCCTGTCGGGGTTGCTGGAGGACGCCGGCTTCGCCAAGGCCGCTGCCGGCACGTCACCCGATCTGGTCGTGTTCAACACGTGCGCGGTGCGGGAGAACGCCGACAACAAGCTGTACGGCAATCTGAGTCATCTGCGTCCGGTCAAGGACGACAACCCCGACATGCAGATCGCCGTCGGCGGCTGCCTCGCCCAGAAGGACCGCGACACGGTCGTGAAGAAGGCGCCCTGGGTCGACGTGGTCTTCGGCACGCACAACATCGGCAATCTTCCCGCGCTGCTCGAACGGGCGCGGCACAACCGCCGCGCCGAGGTCGAGATCCTCGACGCTCTCGAGGCGTTCCCGTCGACGCTGCCCGCCAAGCGCGAGTCGTCGTACGCCGGATGGGTGTCGATCTCCGTCGGCTGCAACAACACGTGCACCTTCTGCATCGTGCCGTCGCTGCGCGGCAAGGAGGTCGACCGGCGTCCCGGCGACATCCTCGCCGAAGTGCAGGCGCTCGTCGACGAGGGCGTGCTCGAGGTGACGCTGCTCGGCCAGAACGTCAACTCCTACGGCCGGTCCTTCGCCGATCCCGAGCAGCCCCGCGACCGGGGTGCCTTCGCGGCGCTGCTGCGCGCGTGCGGCGACATCGAGGGCCTCGAGCGGGTGCGCTTCACGTCCCCGCACCCGGCGGAATTCACCGACGACGTCATCGAGGCGATGGCCCGGACCCCGAACGTGTGCCCGCAGCTGCACATGCCGTTGCAGTCCGGCAGCGACCGGATCCTGCGCGCCATGCGCCGCTCGTACCGCAAGGAACGCTTCCTGGGCATCATCGAGCGGGTCCGCGCCGCGATGCCGCACGCCGCGATCACCACCGACATCATCGTCGGCTTCCCCGGCGAAACCGAGGAGGACTTCCAGCAGACCCTCGAGGTCGTCGAGAAGGCGCGGTTCACCAGCGCGTTCACTTTCCAGTACTCGAAGCGCCCCGGCACCCCCGCAGCCGACATGGACGGTCAGCTCCCCAAGGCCGTGGTGCAGGAACGGTACGAGCGCCTGATCGCGCTGCAGGAACGCATCACCCTCGAGGAGAACCGCACGCTCGTCGGCACCGAGGTCGAGCTCCTCGTCGCGGCGGGGGAGGGCCGCAAGAACGCCGAGACCGCCCGGATGAGCGGGCGTGCCCGCGACGGACGTCTCGTGCACTTCCGTCCCGAGGGTGCGATCGACACCGCGGTGCGCCCCGGCGACGTCATCACGATCGTCGTCAGCGACGCCGCGCCGCATCACCTCGTCGCGGACACCCCGATCCTCACGCACCGCCGCACACGCGCGGGCGACCACTTCGAACAGGGCCGGCTGCCCAAGACACCGCCGATCGGTGTCGGACTCGGACTGCCGAGCATCGGCGTCCCGGAACCGCTGCCGCCTCAGATGGGATGCAACGCATGACCACCGACAAGCCGCACGATCACCACGCGACCGGTGACGTACGAGCCCAACTCGAAGCCGCCGAACGGAAGGTGGCGAGCGACATCGACCCGGGCGCCCGGGCGATGTTCGTCGCGATCGCGGTCCTGATCCTGCTGGCGACGTTCAGCCTGCCCCACGCCGGATCCGCCAACGGATGGGAGGTGCTGTCCTTCGCACCGGATGCGACCACCGAGGAGATCGGTCTTCCGTCGCGGCTGTTCGTGGGTTTCGCAGTGGTCTTCGCGGGTCTGGGTTCGATCCTCGCCCTCGTCACCCGCAAGTGGGCGTTGGCATGGGTGTCCCTGGCCGGCTCGGCGGTGACCATCGTCTTCGGCATGCTCGCGATCTGGTCGCGCCAGACCCTGCCCGTCGAGTCGTCCGCCGCAGGACCGGGTTTCGGTCTCGTGATCGGCTGGTTCGCCGTCATGGTCGTCGTCTTCCACTGGGCCCGCGTGGTCTGGGCGCGGACCTCCGCCCAGCTCGAGGCCGAGGCCGAATTGCGCAAGGTCGCGGCCCTGCACGAACGACCCCGCCTGATGCGCGACGACACCGAGGCCTGACGACTCTCGCCTGAAGACGACGATCCCCCTTCCCGGCCGGGAGAGGGGGATCGTCCGTTTCGGATGTTACGGCGTCGAGAGGTCAGCGCTCGCCGACAGCGCCTTCGGCTGCGTCGGCCCACTCACGCCACTGCGCAGCCTGTGCGAGGGCCTTCTCGGCCTCCTTCGCCCGGCCCGCCGCGGTCGCCTTGGCGGCCTGCTCCTCGAACTGACGCACCCGCTCCCGGAACTGGGCCGCACGGGCGAGCGCCTCGGGATCGGTGCGCCGCCACTCGGAATCGGCGGCCTCGCGCACCTTCTTCTCGATGGCCCGCAACCGGCCCTCGAGATCGTGCATGCGCTCGCGTGGCACCTTGCCGATCGCCTCCCACTGGTCCTGCAACTCGCGCAGGCGGGCCCGGGCACCCTCGAGATCGGCCGCCGGGTCGATCGACGAGGCCGCCTCGAGAAGCGCTTCCTTCGCGCGGGCGTTCTCCTCGAACTCGGCGTCCCGCTCGGCGTTCGCGGCGTTACGCGCCGCGAAGAAGACGTCCTGGGCACCCTTGAACCGCTTCCACAGCTGGTCGTCGGCGTCCTTCGGTGCGCGACCGGCCGCCTTCCACTCCGCGAGCAGGTCGCGGAAGGCACCGGCGGTGGCACCCCAGTCGGTGGAGTTCTGCAGTTCCTCCGCCCGAGCGACGAGTTCCTCCTTGCGGCTCTTCGCCGCGGCACGCTCGCGATCGAGTTCGGCGAAGTGGGCTCCGCGACGCCGGTTGAACGCCTCACGTGCCTTGGAGTAGCGGCGCCACAACACGTCGTCGACCTTCCGGTCGACACCGCGGATGGTCTTCCACTCCTCGAGGATCTCCCGCAGCCGGTCGCCCGCGGCCTTCCACTGGGTGGACTCGGCGGCGATCGTCTCGGCTTCGGCCGCAAGGGACTCCTTGCGGGCCGTGCTCTCGGCGCGCCGCTTCTCCTTCTCCTGCTTGGCGAGGACCGCAGCCTCTTCGGAATGCTCGATGATCGCGGTGAGCCGGGTGGCGAGCGCATCGAGGTCGCCGATGACCGAGGCGGTGGGCAACGACTCGGCGAGTGCCTCGGCGGCTGCGCGGGTCTTCTTCACGTCGGCGGTGCCGGAGGTCAACCGGGTCTCGAGGATCGCCACCTCGGTGACGAGATCGTCGTAGCGGCGGCCGAAATGGGCGAGGCCCTCGGCGGCGTCGCCTGCCTGCCACGATCCGATACACCGCTCGCCCTCGCTCGTGCGGACCCATGCGGTGCCGTCCTCGTCGACGCGACCGAACAGACTCGGATCACTCGCGGGCAACGTCGGGACATGGGGGTGCGTCTGGGCCGCCACCGGATGCGGCTTCGGGGGTGCCGTGGCGGAACCGTCACCGCCGCGGGCGGGTGTGCCGCCACCGCCTCGGGCGGGGCCGGGGGTCGCAGCATGAGCTCGGGGTGTGGCGGGACCGGGACGCGGGGTCCGCTCCTGCGCCGTCTCGCCGGTACGGTCCTGTGCGTTCGGGTCGCTCATCGATACCTCATCTCTGCCGCGCGGCACGGCTGCCTGGTCGCATGGGTCTACCGCAGGTCGATCCCGGGGGCTCCGCGATCGTGTCCGCCCACTATTGAAACAGGTCGTGTCGATACGAGGCGCCGGGTCCGGTGGACTACGGTTGCCGATGTGTTGACCGCCGCGGCGTTCGTGCCGTCCCCACCGCTGCTCGTACCCGAGCTGACCGGTCTCGCCGCATCCGAGACCGGCGATCTGCGCGAGGCGGTCCTCGAGGTCGGTCGCAGGCTGTCCGGGGCCGCGGAATGGGTGGTCGTGGGTGCCGAGCCGGTCGAGCAGACCGTTCCGTCCACCGCGCGCGGAACCTTCCGCGGTTTCGGTGCCGACATCGCGGTGCAGCTCGGCCCCGATGCCGCGGGCGAACCCGATCCCACGCTCGCTCTGACGGCGCTCGTGGCCGGCTGGATCCGCGACCGCACGGCGCCCCACACCCGGGTGACGGCCCACGTGGTGGCCGTCGACGCGGACGCCGCGCACTGCGCGGATCTCGGCCGCGACCTGCGTGCGGATCTCGACGGTGACGACCTTCCGCGGGCCCTGCTCGTCGTCGCCGACGGAGCCGCGACCCTCACTGCCAAGGCCCCCGGCGCCTACGACCCGCGGTCCGAGGAGGTCGAGGCGGCACTGGCGGCCGCGCTCGCCGCCGGAGATCCGGCGGCCCTCGCGGCGCTCGACGCCGAGCTGTGTGCGGAGATCGAACTGGCCGGACGCGCCGCCTGGCACGTGCTGGCGGCGAGCTTCGGCGAGCGGCCCCGCTCGGCCTCCGTCACCTACTCCGCCGCGCCCTACGGCGTGGGCTACCACGTAGGGATCTGGACACCGTGAGCGCGGGAAGTACCGGCCCCGCCGCCGCACTCGTCCCGATCGCGGTGGTGGGCCCCACCGCCACGGGCAAGTCCGATCTCGGATTGGACCTCGCCGAGACGCTCGGCGGCGAGATCGTCAACATCGACGCGATGCAGCAGTACCGCGGCATGGACATCGGGACGGCGAAGCTCTCGCCGCACGAGCGTCGCGGCATCCCGCACCACCAGCTCGACGTCCTCGACGTCACCGAGACCGCGACGGTCGCCCGCTACCAGCAGGCCGCGATCGCCGATGTCGAAGCGATCCTGGGGCGCGGTCGCGTCCCGATCGTGGTCGGCGGATCGATGATGTACGTGCAGGCGCTGCTCGACGAATGGCAGTTCCCGGCGACGGATCCGCAGGTCCGGGCGAAATGGGAGGCGCTGCTCGACACCGAGGGGCTCGCCGCGGTCCACCGGGCGCTGCAGCACGCGGATCCCGCCGCCGCGGCGACGATCCTGCCCACCGACGGCCGCCGGATGGTCCGGGCGCTCGAAGTCGTCGAACTGACCGGGCAGCCGTTCGCGGCCTCGCAGCCGACGATCGGCGAGCCCCGCTGGGGCAGCGTGATCCTGGGCGTCGACCGTGCCACCGCCGAACTCGACGACCGCATCGCCCGGCGCACCGACCTGATGTTCGAACGCGGTCTCGTCGACGAGGTGCACGGACTCGTCGAGGTCGGACTGCGCGAAGGGGTCACCGCGCGACGCGCGATCGGTTACGCCCAGGTCCTCGCGGCCATCGACGGGGAATATGACCTTGCCCACGCCCGCGAGCGGACGTTCATCGGGACCCGGCGATACGTGCGGCGGCAGCGCTCGTGGTTCCGCCGCGATCCGCGCATCCACTGGCTCGACGGCGCCGAGCCCGACCTGCGCGGGACGGCCCTGCGGGTGGTGCGGGACGCACGGACGTCACCGGCCTCACCAGCCCGATAAGGTAGCGCCCATGGAGTTCAGCAAAGGGCACGGAACCGAGAACGACTTCGTGATCCTTCCCGATCCCGACGCCCGCCTGGACCTCGACGCCGGCCGGATCGCCGCTCTGTGCGACCGGCGCCGTGGGCTCGGTGCCGACGGTGTGCTCCGGGTGGCGCGGGCCGGCGCATTGGTCTCGGCCGGGGTGCTCGGCGAGCTGCCCGAGGGCACCGGCGCGGACGACTGGTTCATGGACTACCGCAACGGCGACGGATCCATCGCCGAGATGTGCGGCAACGGGGTGCGGGTGTTCGCGCACTATCTCACCGCGCGCGGACTCGAGAGCCGCCGCGAGTTCGTCGTCGGCAGCCGGGCGGGGGGCAAGCCCGTCACGGTGCACGAGAGCTCACCGGTCCTCGGCGAGGTGACCGTGGACATGGGGACCGTGCGCAGCCTGGGCGAGTCGGCGGCGACCATCGACGGGCGGGTCTATCCGGGTCTCGGCATCGACGTCGGCAACCCGCACCTCGCGTGCGTCGACCCGCACCTGAACGAGACGAGCCTGGCCGGTCTCGACCTCACCGCGCCCGGCTTCGACCCCGGCTTCTTCCCCCACGGGGTCAACATCGAGTTCCTGACCCCCATCACGGCCGGAACGGTCCACATGCGCGTCCACGAACGCGGCGTGGGGGAGACCCGCTCCTGCGGAACCGGCACGGTGGCCGCGGCCGCGGCGGCCCTGCGCTTCGACGGAGCATCCGACGGTGCGGTGCAGGTGCGAATTCCCGGCGGGTCGGTCGAGGTGCGGATCGAGGACGGTCGCGCCTGGCTGCGCGGGCCGTCGGTGCTGGTCGCGACGGGTGAACTCGACGAGACCTGGTGGTCGGCGCCGCACTGACGTCGGTGCCGGTGACGCCGGTGGCGAAGGGCGGAGAAACTCGAATGCACCGATTCGGGCTTCGTGACACCATGGAGGTGTATGACGAACACTGAGCGCCCGTATCGCGCAACCACAGACGACAGCGCTTCGACCGCGTACGACGCGACCGGAGGCTGGACCGCCGAGGATCCGTCCGTCGGCGAGATGCAACTCGAAGACCGCAGCGCGTTGCGGCGTGTGGCCGGACTGTCCACCGAACTCGAAGACATCACCGAGGTCGAGTATCGCCAGCTCCGCCTCGAGCGGGTCGTGCTGGTCGGTGTCTGGACCGGCGGAACGGCCGCCCAGGCCGAAGCGAGCCTGGCCGAACTCGCCGCGCTCGCCGAGACCGCGGGATCGGAGGTTCTCGAAGGCCTGGTCCAGCGGCGCGACCGGCCCGACGCCTCGACCTACATCGGTTCGGGCAAGGCCGAGGAGCTCCGGCAGATCGTCCTGTCCACCGGCGCCGACACGGTGATCTGCGACGGTGAACTCACTCCCGCCCAGCTCACCGCCCTGGAGAAGGTCGTCAAGGTCAAGGTCATCGACCGGACCGCACTGATCCTCGACATCTTCGCCCAGCACGCCACCTCGCGCGAGGGCAAGGCACAGGTTTCCCTCGCGCAGATGGAGTACATGCTCCCGCGTCTGCGCGGCTGGGGCGAGTCGATGTCGCGGCAGGCCGGTGGTCGTGCCGGCAGCAACGGCGGTGTGGGCCTGCGTGGTCCCGGTGAGACGAAGATCGAGACCGACCGTCGCCGGATCCGCGAGCGGATGGCCAAGCTCCGTCGCGAGATCAAGGCGATGAAGGCCGCGCGCGACACCAAGCGCACCCGGCGTCTGCGCAACAAGATCCCGTCCGTCGCGATCGTGGGATACACCAACGCCGGTAAGTCGAGCCTGCTCAACACGCTCACCGGTTCCGGTGTCCTGGTGCAGAACGCGTTGTTCGCCACCCTCGACCCGACGACCCGCCGGTCGGCGCTGCCCGACGGCCGCGAGTACGTGCTCACCGACACCGTCGGTTTCGTCCGGCACCTCCCGACCCAGTTGGTCGAGGCGTTCCGGTCGACCCTCGAGGAGGTCGCCGACGCAGACGTGCTGCTCCACGTCGTCGACGGTTCCGACCCGATGCCCACCGAGCAGATCAAGGCGGTGCGCGAGGTCGTCACCGAGGTGCTGCGCGAATCGGATGCGCCGCCGCCGCCCGAACTGATCGTCGTCAACAAGATCGACGCCGCCGATCCGGTCACCCTGACCCAGTTGCGCGGTGCGATCCCCGGCGCGGTGTTCGTCTCCGCACACACCGGGGAAGGCGTCGACGAACTGCAGGCCGGGCTGGCGGCCCTGCTCGAGGATCCCGATGTCGAGGTGAAGCTGCTCCTGCCGTACACCCGCGGCGACCTGCTCGCGCGCATCCACTCCGACGGTCAGATCCTGTCGTCCGCGCACGAGGTGGACGGTACGCGGGTGCATGCGAAGGTGCCGGCGGCGCTGGCGTCGGCATTGGTCGACTTCGCGGCCTGATGCCGGTCGTGCGCCGGGCGGCGCTGGTCGCTGCCGTCACGGCGTTCGTGCCGGTGGCGCATGCCGGTGCGCAGGACGGGGGGATTCCGGTCGCCGACCTCCCGAACGAGGTCCTGTGCACCCCCGGCGATCCCGCGCTGGCCGAACTGTCCGGCCTCGCAGCGATCGACGGACGGTTGTTCGCGACGCCGGATGCCGGGGGGGACGAGCGCATCCTCGAACTCGACGACGAATGCTCTGTGCGGCAACGGATTCCGACTCCTGTCGATCCGTACGACGTCGAGGATCTCGCTGCGGGCCCCGACGGCCGGTTGTGGCTCGGCGACCTCGGCGACAATACCGGTGTCCGCGAGACGATCGCGCTCATCTCCCTCGACCCCGAGACCGGGCAGGGCGACCTGCACCGCCTGACCTATCCCGACGGTCCTCGCGACGCCGAGACCGTACTCGTCTCGGCCACGGGCGAACCGGTGATCGTGACCAAGGCGCTGTTCGGGTCGAGCACCGTGTACCGGCCCGCACGCGGACTCACGATCGGCGACCTCCCCGTCCCGGGACCGGCCGCCCTCGAGAAGGTCGGGTCGCTCGCACTCGGGCCGTCGGACACTCCCGGCGGACCCGTTCCCGGTGCGTCCTCCTCGATGATCACCGGCGGTGCCGTCAGCGCCGACGGGACGGTCGCCGCAGTACGCACCTACACCGACGTGTACCTGTTCCACGTGCCCGACGGCGATCTCGCGGCCGCCCTGGTCGCAGGCCCTCGCTTCCGGATCCCGGTACCGGACGAACCGCAGGGCGAAGCAGTCGCCTTCACCACCGAGGGCGATCTGCTCACGGCGTCCGAGCGCGGTGCGACAGCGGCGGAGAACCCGCCGGTCCGGATCCGTCGCGGTGCGACCGAGCTGTTCGTGCCCGCGGACGACGATGCCGCGGACGAGACGTCGTCCGCGGCATGGCCGATCGCGGGTGCGGGCGTGGCCGCCGGGGTGATCGCCCTCGCGGTACTCGGACTCGCCGTCCGGCGCCGCGCCCGCGAGTGAGGTCAGGCGTCGAGATCCGCGGCCACCAGCTCCACGACCTGCGTGAGGACCGCGTCGTCGTCGCAGGAGACCGTCACTTGCGTGCCCTGCCCCGCGCCGAGCGTCATGATCATCAGGGCCGAACCCGCGTCGACGGGCTCGCCACCGTCCACCGCGAGAGTGACGGGGACGCCGGCCGCGACGACGGCCTCGGCGATGATCCCTGCGGGACGGGCATGGAGGCCGATGGACGAACCGACGGCAACCGTGGTGCTGGGCATGTGAATCTCCTTCGTTGTGGGGAAGTGCACTGCGATCGGACGATCAGGAGTGCGCTGCTACGGGTTGCGGGTTCGCCTCGGCGGCGGCCCGGGCCGGACGGGTGAGCGATTTCGCGATGCTGACCGCGAGCGCGGCGATCATCGTGCCGATCACCAGTGCGATCAGGAACCACACGACGCGGTCGATGGCGAACAGGACGAACAGTCCGCCGTGGGGTGCGGTGAGCGTGACACCGGTCGCCATGACGATGCCGCCGGTCACCGCGCCGCCGAGCATCATCGACGGGATCACCCGGATCGGGTCGGCAGCCGCGAACGGGATGGCACCCTCCGAGATGAACGACGCGCCGAGCAGCCACGCGGCCTTGCCGTTCTCGCGTTCGGCCGTGCTGTAGAGGCCGGGACGCACCAGCGACGACAGCGCCATGGCGAGCGGCGGAACCATGCCGGCCGCCATGACCGCCGCCATGATCTCGAGGGAGGCGGTGTTGGCGACGTCGAGACCTGCCACGGCGAAGGCGTAGGCGGCCTTGTTGACCGGTCCGCCGAGGTCGAAGCACATCATCAGGCCGAGGATGGCGCCGAGCAGCACCGCGGAACCACCGGACAGACCGTTGAGCCAGTCCGTCAGACCCGTCGTGATCGCGGCCAGCGGACGACCGAGCAGCAGGAACATGAGCCCACCGACGATCAGGCTCGCGAGCAGCGGAATGATCACCACCGGCATCAAGCCGCGAGCCCAGGTGGGCAGCGGGATACGGCCGACCCACAGGGCCGCGAAGCCGGCGATGATACCGCCGACGAGACCACCGATGAAGCCGGCGCCGACGAAGACGGCGACCGCACCTGCGGTGAAGCCGGGGGCGAGACCCGGACGGTCGGCGATCGCGAAGGCGATGTAGCCGGCCAGCGCCGGGACGAGGAACGAGAACGCCAGCGAGCCGATCTGGTAGAGGACCGCACCGAGATAGGTGCCGAGTCCGCCCGCGGGCAGGTTGGTGAGCGTGTTGTCGAGGACGATGTCGGCAGCCGAGTCGGTGATGTCGGGACCGGCGAGCAGGAAGCCGAGGGCGATGAGGAGACCACCGGCCGCGACGAACGGGATCATGTAGCTCACGCCGGTGAGCAGGATCTGCCGCAACCGGGTGCCCCAGCCGAGGTCGCTGCCGCCCTCCGACTCGCCTGCCGGGGCGCCCGAGGCGGCCTCGACGGTGCGTGCGGACGGATCGGCAGAGGCCTTCAGAGCCTCGGCGATCATGGTGTCCGGCTCGTTGATCGCGCGCTTGACGCCCGACGCGATCACGGGCTTGCCGGCGAACCGTTCCCGGCCCTTGACCCCCACATCGGTGGCGAAGATGACGGCGTCGGCGCCGGCGATCGTGTCGGCGGGCAGAGGAGTGCTACCGCTCGACCCCTGCGTCTCCACCCGGACCGTCACGCCCGCCCGTTCACCGGCCGCCGCCAGCGCGTCGGCGGCCATGTACGTGTGCGCGATGCCGGTCGGGCACGCGGTGACCGCGACGATCGTGCGGCTTCCGGCGGGTTGCTCCGGACTCTGCGGAGGTGCGACCGCGGGCTTCGCGGACGCGGCGGGCGCCGGCTGTTCCGCCGCTGCGGCGGAGGTGGCAGCACCGGTGCCCGACGGCTCCGGTCGGGGCGGGAGGACGTCTTCGACCAGCGCGATGACCTCCTCGGCGGAGGCGGCCGCGCGCAGCGACGCGACGAAGTCCGGACGCACGAGTGCGCGAGCGAGGGCGGTCAGCAGCTTCATGTGGTCGCCGCCCGCACCTTCCGGCGCGGCGATGAGGAAGACGAGGTCGGCGGGTCCGTCGGGAGCTCCGAAATCGGCCTTCGGAGACAGTCTGGCGAATCCGAGCGAGGGCGTGGTGACCGCTTCGCTGCGGGCGTGGGGGATCGCGATTCCGCCGGGAAGACCGGTGGCCGACTTGGCTTCCCGTTCGAGGACGGCTGCGGTGAGCGCGTCGGCGTCGGAGGCGCGGCCGGTCGCGGCGAGGCGTCGGGCGAGCGCGGCGATGACGGAGTTCTTGTCGGGTCCCAGGTCGGCGTCGAGCGCGACGAGTTCCGTACCGATGATCGAGGAACCGCCTGCGGGGCCGGAGGTGGTGTCGGACATGACGTTCCTTAGGAGTGGGAGGGGAGCGGTCGGGGTCGGCGGTGGACGTCGGTGACGTGCACTCGGGAGGGGTCGACGGAATCGGGAGTGGGAAGGGCGGTTCCGGGTAGTGCGACGGCCGCGGTCCCGTAGGCGACTGCGAGTCGCAGGCACTCGGCGGGTTCGTGACCGGCCCGTTCTGCGAGCAGATATCCCGCGAGTGACGAGTCGCCGGCACCTACCGTGCTGCGGACCGTGACGTCGGCGGCGGTGGCACGCCAGGCGCCCGCCTCGGTGACCAGAACGGCGCCTGCGCCTCCCAGGGTGGCGAGGACCGCCCCGACGCCACGGTCGACCAGGACCCGCCCTGCATCGACCACGGCGCCGACATCTCCGGAAGCGGCGCCGGATTCGAGTTCGTGGGCGTCCGCCCCGGTGAGCTGGGCGAGTTCGTCGGAATTCGGCTTGATCACGTCCGGGGCGGCCGCGGGGAACCGCGCGGCGAGGGCGAGCAGCGGCCGCTCGGAGGTGTCGATCGCGATGCGGCACCCGAGGCTGCGCAGGGCATCCACGAGATCGGCGTACCAGGATTCGGGTACGCCGGGAGGGAGGGAGCCCGACAGGACGGTCCACGCGGCGTCCTGCGCGCACTCGAGCAGGGCGGCGTGCAGTTCGCCCAGCGTGCGTCCGGTGCAGGGAGTTCCGGGTTCGTTGAGTTTCGTGGTGGTGCCGTCGGGTTCGGCGACGGTGATGTTGTTGCGCGTCGGCCCGGAGGTGGGCACGGCCCGATGCGTGATGCCCTGCTCGTCGAGTGCGGTGAGCAGCGGGTCGCCGGTGTTGGCCGGGAGGACGGCGACCACCTCGGTCGAAGCGGCGTGCAGCACGCGGGCGACGTTGATCCCCTTCCCGCCCGGATCGACGGTCGATCGCTCGGTGCGATGCACTCTTCCGCGTTCGAGTGGGCCCGTCAGCCCGACCGTGCGGTCGAGACTGGGGTTGGCCGTGAGCGTGACGATCATGCCGTCACCACCTCGATTCCGTGTTCGATGAGTTGACGGCGGTCGGTGTCGTCGAGGTCGGTGTCGGTGACCAGGACGTCGATCGGTTCGAGCGACGCGAAGCTCAGCAGGTTGCGCCGGCCGACCTTCGACGAATCGGCGACCACGACGACCCGGTCGGCCGTGCGCACCATGGCGCGCTTGATCGCGGCCTCGTCGGCGTCGGGCGTGGACAGTCCGTGGTCGATGCTCAGGGCGTTGGTGCCGATGAATGCGACGTCCACGTGGACTGTCGAGAGGGTGGTCAGGGCCTCGGCGCCCACCGCGGCCTGGGTGACTCCGCGGACACGCCCGCCGAGCAGGTGCAACTGCACGGTGTTCATCGCCGCGAGACGTGCGGCGATCGGCACCGAGTTGGTGACGACGGTGAGTTCGATCTCGGGTGGCAGTGCTCCGACGATCCTGCCGGTGGTGGTGCCCGCGTCGAACAGCACGCTGCCCCCCGACGGTGGGAGGAAGGCCGTGGCCGCGGCGGCGATGCGGTCCTTGTGCTCGGCGCGGGTGTGTTCGCGTTCGGATAGGGCGGGTTCGGCCACGGTGAGCGAGGCGGCCGGAATGGCACCCCCGTGGACGCGTCGCACGAGGCCCAGGCGTTCGAGATGGGCGAGGTCGCGCCGCACCGTCTCGGTGGTGATGCCGTAACGGTCGGAGAGGGCGGCGACAGACACGCGGCCACGAGCCGCCACCAGCGCTGCGACCGCCTGTTGTCGTTCCTCTGCGTACACCGTCACTCCTGGGGGTACCCGATTTGTGGGATATAGATGTTGGTTTATGTTGTTTTACGCCCGTCTGTGTTGACATGTCAAGGCTTGTGAGTAATCTGGGTCACAACGAACCACCGCGGTGAGGAGATCTCCATGGAGCAGTCGGTGTCCGCCCTGCACGGCACCCCGGTCGTCCCCGGTATCGGATACGGACCGGTCGTCCGGCCCGTTGCGCGTCCCGTCGTCCCGGCCCAGGGCACATCCGTCCCCGACACGGCGCGCGAAGCCGAGGTGGGCAGATTCGAGGAGGCGGCGAGGGTGGTGGCCGAGCGACTGCGGGCCCGCGCCTCCCGCGCCTCGGGTGCCGCCGCGGAAGTGCTCCAGGCCACCGCGGTACTCGTCGAGGATCGCGCCTGGCGCGGAGCGGCCGCGACGAAGATCCGTTCCGGCGCCGACGCGGTCGGCGCCACCGTCGGTGCCACGGAGCAGTTCGCAGCACTGTTCGAGAAGATGGGGGGTCTGCAGGCGGAGCGGGTCACCGACCTGCTCGACATCCGTGACCGCGTGATCGCCGAGTTGCAGGGCGCTCCCGAACCCGGGCTCGAGATGCCGGACGAACCGTCCGTGCTCCTGGCCACCGACCTCGCACCCGCCGACACCGCCGGTCTGGACCCGTCCGCGATCGTCGCGCTCGCCACGTCGCTCGGAGGACCCACGAGCCACACCGCGATCATCGCGCGTCAGCTGGGCATCCCGTGCGTCGTCGCGGTGGCCGGCCTCGACGACGTCCCGGTGGGGACGACGGTGCTGGTCGACGGCGCGACGGGCCGGATCGTGCTCTCACCGGACGGCGCCGAGGCCGCTGCCGAGGTCGAACGAGACCGCATCGAACGCGAACGTGTGGCGGGCTGGTCCGGTCCCGGAGCCACCGCGGACGGGCACCCGGTGGAGATCCTCGCCAACGTGCAGGACGGATCAGGCGCCCGGGCGGCGCGGCACACGCCGGCGCAGGGCATCGGACTGTTCCGCACCGAACTGTGCTTCCTCGACCGCGACGCGGAGCCGACCGTGGTGGAGCAGTCCGACATCTACGCGGAGGTGTTCGAGGCGTTCGAAGGACGGAAGGTCGTCCTGCGCACACTCGATGCCGGATCCGACAAGCCTCTCCGCTTCGCCAACCACCCCGACGAGCACAATCCCGCGCTCGGGGTCCGCGGTATCCGCATCACCACGTCGGCGCCGGGTGTGCTCGACCGGCAGCTCGACGCGGTGGCCGAGGCGGCCTCGCGCACCGGTGCCCGGCCCTGGGTGATGGCGCCGATGGTGGCGACCGTGTCGGAGGCCGCCGATTTCGCTGCGCGGGTGCGCGAACGCGGGCTCTCACCCGGGGTCATGATCGAGGTGCCGTCCGCGGCCCTGCTCGCGGATCGGCTGCTCGAACATCTGGACTTCCTGTCGATCGGTACCAACGACCTCGCGCAGTACACGATGGCGGCCGACCGGATGTCGCCGCAGTTGGCCGCCCTCACCGATCCGTGGCAACCCGCGGTACTCGCATTGGTGGCACGCGCGGCACAGGCAGGCACCGCCGCCGGCAAACCGGTGGGGGTGTGCGGCGAGGCGGCGGCCGACCCGCTCCTCGCGTGTGTTCTGGCCGGGATGGGCGTCACCTCGCTGTCGTGCGCGGCGTCGGCGGTGACGGGCGTCGGCGCCCGGCTCTCCTCGGTCCCGATGGATCGCTGCCGCGAGGCCGCAGAGGTGGTCCTCGCGACCGACGATCCCGTCGCGGCACGGGCCGCCGCCGCGAAACTGCTGGACTGAGCGGCACGACCGGGACGACCGGTTCTACGATGTCCTGTCGTGACCGAACGAGCGAAGACGACCGGACGCACCACCACGGTCCGAGGGTGGGCACTGCACGGCGACGGGCGTCGCATCAACCCAGGTGCGGTCGTCGCACCACACGAGCGACTGTCCTGGCCGCGCACCGTGGGCATCGGGATGCAGCACGTCATCGCGATGTTCGGCGCCACACTGCTCGTGCCGACGATCACGGGTTTCCCCGTCACGACGACGCTGCTGTTCTCCGGGATCGGTACGGCACTGTTCCTGATCATCACGCGCGGACGGGTGCCCAGCTATCTCGGTTCGTCGTTCGCGTTCATCGCGCCTCTGAGCGCCTCGGCCGGTTCCGGCCCGGCCGCGCAGCTCGGCGGGATCGTCGCCGTCGGCATCGTTCTCGTGCTGATCGGTCTCGTCGTCAAGGCAGCAGGTTCGCGCATCATCGACGCGGTCATGCCGCCGGTGGTGACCGGGGCGATCGTCGCCCTGATCGGGCTGAACCTCGCACCGACCGCCACCGGATCGTTCGAGGCGCAACCGCTCGTCGCCACCATCACGCTCGTGGTCACGCTGCTCGTGACCGTGGTGGGACCGGGCATGCTGGGACGGCTCGGCATCCTCGTGGGTGTGATCGTCGGATGGATCTTCGCGGCGTTCACCGGAGCGATCGCCTCCGAGCGCATCGACGCCATGCGCGACGCGGCGTGGTTCGGATTGCCCGATCTGCGCGGCCCCACCTTCGAGCTGTCGGTCGTCCTCCTGGCGCTTCCCGTCGTCGTCGTGCTGGTCGCGGAGAACGTCGGGCACGTCAAGGCCGTCGCGGCGATGACCGGGCGGAACCTCGACGACATGGCCGGGAACGCGCTCATCGCCGACGGTCTCGCGACCACCCTGGCCGGCGCGGGGGGAGGTTCGGGAACGACGACCTACGCAGAGAACATCGGCGTCATGGCCGCGACGCGCGTGTATTCGACCGCGGCGTACGCCGTCGCGGCGGTCACCGCTGTCGTCCTCGCCTTCTCACCGAAGTTCGGTGCATTGGTCTTCACCGTGCCCGACGGTGTCCTCGGTGGCGCGACCCTCGTGCTCTACGGCCTGATCGGCATCCTCGGTGTGCGCATCTGGATCGACGCGAAGGTCGACTTCACCGACCCTGTCAACCTCACCGTCGCGGCCGCCGCGCTCGTCGCCGGCATCGGCGATCTGACGCTGGCGATCGGATCGGTCGAACTCGGGGGCATCGCGTGGGGTTCGATCGGCATCCTGGTCGCGTATCCCCTCCTGCGCAGACTTGCGGATCTGCGGCACTGATCCTGGCCTGGGGGTAGTCCGGGTCACAAAATCCGCTCGGTTGTGTCAGCGTCACGGCGCGATCGTCTGCATACCGTGAGTATGTCGAACGACCTCTCACACAGGAGCGCAGATGGAACGCACCCTTTTCGAGCCCGAGCACGACCTCTTCCGGGAGTCGTACCGGAAGTTCCTCGAACAGGAGGTGGCCCCCTTCCACGAGCAGTGGGAGAAGGACAAGATCGTCGACCGTGAGGTGTGGAAGAAGGCCGGCGCGCAAGGTTTCCTCGGCATGGCGGTGCCGGAGGAGTACGGCGGCGGCGGAATGGACGACTTCCGCTACAACGCCATCATGGCCGAGGAGACCACCAAGCTCGGCTTCAGCGGGCTGGGCTTCATGCTGCACAACGATGTCGTCGCGCCCTACCTGCTCGAGCTCGCGACCGAGGAGCAGAAGAAGCGCTGGCTGCCCGGTTTCTGTTCCGGCGAACTCATCACGGCTATCGCGATGACGGAGCCGGGCACCGGCAGCGACCTGCAGGGCATCAAGACTCGCGCGGTGCGCGACGGCGACGACTGGGTCCTCAACGGCGCCAAGACGTTCATCACCAACGGCATCCACTCCGACCTGGTGATCGTGGTGGCCTGCACCGACCCCGAGAAGGGTGCCCAAGGCTTCTCGCTGCTCGTCGTCGAGCGCGGCATGCCGGGTTTCGAGCGAGGACGCAACCTCGACAAGATCGGTCTGGCCGCACAGGACACTGCAGAACTCAGCTTCGACGATGTGCGTGTTCCGGCGGCCAACCTGCTCGGGCATGAGGGCATGGGCTTCATCTACCTGATGCAGAACCTGCCGCAGGAGCGCCTCGCGATCGCGGTCGTCGCCGCCGCAGCCATGGAACGCGTGCTCGACGACACGATCCAGTACTGCCGCGACCGCAAGGCGTTCGGCAAGCCGATCGGCAAGTTCCAGAACACCCGCTTCGAGCTCGCCGAGCTCGCCACCGAGACCCAGCTGGCCCGGGTGTTCGTGGACCGGTGCATCGAGCTGCTCAACGAGAAGAAGCTCACCGTCCCGGAGGCGGCCATGGCCAAATACTGGACCACCGACAAGCAGGTCGAGCTGATCGACCGCTGCCTGCAGCTGCACGGCGGCTACGGCTACATGCGTGAGTACCCCGTGGCGAAGGCGTACCTCGACGCCCGCGTGCAGAAGATCTACGGCGGCACGAACGAGATCATGAAGGAAGTCATCGGGCGCGGTCTCGACATCTGAGGCATGTACGAGAAGACCGGGGTGGCTCCGCACGGCGGAGCCACCCCGGTCTCGTTCGTCTCCGGTGAGCCCGGAGATCAGATCTTGCGGACGACCGTGACGACCTTGCCGAGAATGACGGCGTCGTTGCCCGGGATCGGTTCGAACATCGGGTTGTGGGGCATGAGCCACACGTCGCCGTCGACCCGCTTGAACGTTTTGACCGTGGCCTCACCGTCGAGCATCGCAGCGACGATGTCGCCGTTGTCGGCGACGTTCTGCTGACGGACGACCACCCAGTCGCCGTCGCAGATCGCGGCGTCGATCATCGACCGGCCGACGACCTTGAGCAGGAACAGCGAACCTTGGCCGACGAGTTCGCGCGGCAGCGGGAAGACGTCCTCGACTGCTTCCTCGGCCAGGATCGGGCCACCGGCTGCGATTCGGCCCACGACGGGAACCATTGCCGCAGAGGGAATCTCGTCGGTCGAGGAGGTGGCGACCACCTCGGGGGACGACTCGGGAAGGTGGGGTGGCTCGAGGCCGCGTACGTCGACGGCCCGGGGGCGGTTCGGATCCCGGCGCAGGAAACCCTTCCGTTCGAGCGTGCGCAGCTGGTGCGCGACGGACGACGTCGAGTTGAGTCCGACGGCGTCGCCGATCTCGCGGATGCTCGGCGGGTACCCCCGTTCGCTGACGGAGTCGCGAATGACCTCGAGGACGCGCCGTTGGCGCTCGGTGAGTCCTGTGGTGGGATCGCCGGCCGTGGGTCCGCCCCGGCGGGCCGTGGATGTTCCGTCCGCCTTCATCGTGACCTCCGTGCGGCGAGTGTCGGATGGGTTGCAAGTTGCCTTTCGAATCTATCGACATCTCGCGCGTATATCAAACAGATGTTCGAGATTCACCCCCTCGAGGAGCTGACGGCGGGGCGGGGCTCGTGGTAGAACATTCGAACAGACTTTCGTTCGAACACATGATCGAGTGCTCGACGGGGTCGGCAGACCACGCACAGCGACACGGAGGATTTCCGATGAGCAGAGCGGTTCGGATCGACACGGCGGTACGACGGGGGCCGACAGTTCGGGCGGGCACAACAGTTCGGGCGGGCACAACAGTTCGGACGCGCACGGAGGAGCGGACCGTCTCGGGCCCGGGTGGGGGAGACCCGCACCGCATCCGGCCGATCGCGACATCCCCGGTGCACCGCACTCGTGTCCCGTCGCGGACGAGGGTGCGCGTCGTCACGTCCTCTCGTGAGCCCTTGCACCGCCGGTCGGAGATCATGCCGCGCAGCCGTCGGCCGGCGGAACAGACGAGTCGGCGGCAGATGGCGGCGACGCTGCTGCTCACCGCGCTGGCCACCACGCTGCTCCTCGTACTCGCCCACGTCCGTACCGGCGAAGTGATCTCGCAGAGTGCCGGCACCACGGTCACGGGCGTGGGCGAGGGCGAGATCCGGGAGGCGTCGGCCGCCCGGCCGGCGCCGGATGCCCCGGTCGGCGTCACCCTGGCGAGGATCGCCGAATCGGATTCACTCGACGGTACTACCGCGCCGGCCGGAAGCCGTCTCCTCGGGCCGGATTCCGGCCGGGAATGACGGCGCCGTGGCCCGCCCCGACCCGCGACCCGCGCCCGAACCGGACAGGCGGGTATTGTCCAACACTGTCAGTCACACCACTCCGTGTGGTTGCGGCGGTGTCGGCCCACTCGCGAGTGGAGACGGTTCCGGTCGGGAAGTATTGCTTCGGCGCCGACGTCGCGACCCGCACGGGCACGACGAAGGAACCGACATGTACTGCCCGTATTGCCGCCATCCCGACTCTCGGGTGGTCGATTCGCGCGAGGCAGACGAGGGTGCCGCGATCCGTCGTCGACGGGCGTGCCCCGAATGCGGGCGCCGTTTCACCACGGTCGAGACGGCCGTGCTGTCCGTCGTCAAGCGCAGCGGCGTGACCGAGCCGTTCAGCCGCGAGAAGGTCGTGCGCGGGGTGGCGCGCGCCTGCCAGGGACGCGACGTCGACAACGACGCACTGAACAAGCTGGCACAGCAGGTCGAGGATGCGGTGCGCGCCAAAGGCTCCCCCGAGATCCCCAGCCACGAGGTGGGATTGGCGATCCTCGGACCCCTGCGCGATCTCGACGAGGTCGCCTATCTGCGCTTCGCGTCGGTCTACCGTTCTTTCAGTTCGGCAGAGGATTTCGAACGTGAGATCCACGAACTGCGCGAACACCAGAAGTCCCGCTCCGCCCCGGCCGACTGACCACCCGGCC
The DNA here is from genome assembly GCF_004153645.1 of Rhodococcus sp. Q1. NCBI lineage: Bacteria > Bacillati > Actinomycetota > Actinomycetes > Mycobacteriales > Nocardiaceae > Rhodococcus > Rhodococcus sp. Q1. The sequence continues at coordinate 266,976 of NZ_SDMJ01000003.1, forward strand.
GACTGTTCCGGACAGATCCGGTCACGATGGCCGATCCGGGCGCTACCGGATGGTGTCGATCGCCTTGACCACACGCTTTTCCGACACCGGGATCCGGGTCCCGAGATTCTGGGCGAACAGGCTCACGCGCAACTCCTCGATCATCCAGTAGATCTCGACGACTTCGGGTGCGGTGCGTCGCTCCTCCGGCAGGCGTGCAAGCAGCTTGTCGTAGGCTCCGTAGACGCGATCGAGCACATCCATTCCGGCAGCGTCCCGATTCGCACTCGCCGGCAACGACTCCAGGCGCTGAGCGGCTGCGGTGAGATAGCGCGGTAGATCGACGATCCGCCGTGAGCCCAGGTCGGTGACGAAGCCGGGGAACAGCAGCGACTGCAGCTGTTCGCGTACGTCGTCGGCAGCCTCGCTGTTCGACCGATCGAGAAGCACACCCACCTCGTGGGCGCGCGACAGGACGGGCACAACCGCTTTCAGCAGGCGAGCGACTCGCCCCGGCAGGTGGGAGCGCACCGTGACCGCGAGCGTCTCGAACTCCTCGGGGGTGCGCACGGGTGCGCCGTGCGCGGCGATGAGTTCGTCCACCGCGCAGGCGCGGCAGTCCTCGATCAGCGCCTCGAACGACCCGTCCGGGTTCCGCCCGAGCGCGAGCCGCTCCATGTTGGTCAGCCCCGAGGTCACGGCCTTCGCCTTCGTCGGTGCCGACGAGAGCAGCAGGGCGCGCAGCCCCTGACGTGTCGCGTTCTGCTGGGCCTGCGGTGTGCTGAGTACGCGTACCGCGACGCCGTCCTTCTCCGCGACCAGGGCGGGATAGCCGGTGACCTTCCGGCCGCCGACCTCGCGGGTGACGGTCTCCGGCAGGTTCCCGAGGGTCTCGGCCGTCCACACCGCCGCCGCGGGACGTTCGGTGCCCGCAGCAGCGCGCGAGACCTCCGCTTCGACCCGCGGAGCCAACTTCTTCCGCAGGGCCGCCAGGCTCTTGCTGCGGCCGAGCACGGTGCCGCGCTCGTCGACCGCGGCGAAGGTCATCCGCAGATGGTCGGGCAGCGCACCGGGATCGAAGTCCGAGGGCTCGATCGTGCACCGGCCGAGCCGGGACAGCTCGCGGGCCATCGCGTTGACGAGCGGTTCGGAGCGCGGCGTCACCGACGCGAGTGCGGCCGCCGCGAAATCGGGAGCCGGGACGACCTGTCTCCGAAGGTGTTTCGGCAGGGTCTTGATGAGGGCCGTCACCAGCTCGGTCCGCATCCCGGGTACGAGCCAGTCGAAACCGACGGATTTGAGGTTCGCGAGCAGCGCGACGGGGACACGGGCGGTGACACCGTCCTCCTCGGTGCCCGGCTCGAATTGATAGGTGAGGGGGAACTGGATCTCGCCCTGGCGCCAGGCATCCGGGTAATCGCCCTCGAGCACCGAGGCGGCGTCCTGGTTCACCACCGTGTCCGGGGTGAAGGTCAGCAGGTCGGGTTGCTGCTTGCGGGTCTTCTTCCACCAGGTGTCGAAGTGCCGGGCCGAGATCGCCTCCGGGCCGACCCGCTGGTCGTAGAAGTCGAACAGGGCCTCGTCGTCGACGACGATGTCGCGCCGCCGTGCCCGGTGTTCGAGTTCTTCGACGTCCTCGAGCAGAGCGCGATTGTCGTGGAAGAACCTGTGCTGCGTGCGCCACTCGCCCTGGACGAGGGCGTGCCGGATGAACAGTTCGCGCGAGACCTCCGGATCGATCCGTCCGTAGGGCACGGGACGCTGGGCGATCAAGGGGATGCCGTAGAGCGTGACACGTTCGTAGGCCATCGCCGATTCGCGGCGCGTCGACCAGTGAGGTTCCGAGTAGGTGCGCTTGACCAAGTGCGGGGCGAGCTTCTCGACCCACTCGGGTTCGATGCGCGCGGCCGTCCGGGCCCACAGACGTGAGGTCTCCACGAGTTCGGCCGCCATGACCCAGCGCGGTGGTTTCTTGAACAGCGACGACCCGGGGAAGACCGCGAACCGTGCGCCGCGGGCGCCGAGGAAGTCGCGCTTGTCGCCCTCGCGAAGACCGATGTGCGACAGCAGACCTGCGAGCATCGACTTGTGGACGTCGTCGGGGTTCACGTCGCGGTGGTGCGTCTGCCAGCCCATGTCGACGGTGATCTGACGCAGCTGCCCCTGCAGGTCCTGCCACTCGCGGATCCGCAGCCAGTGCAGGAATTCGTCGCGGCACAGTCTGCGGAACCGGCTCGACGACAGTTCTCTGCGCTGTTCCTTCAGGTAGTCCCACAGGCGGAGGTAGGCCAGGAAGTCCGAGCCCTCGACCGCGAACCGGGCGTGCTTCTCGTCGGCGGCCTGCTGGAATTCCGTGGGCCGCTCGCGCACGTCCTGGATCGACAGCGCCGCGACGATGATGAGCACCTCGCGCAGGCATCCGTTGCGGTGGCCCTCGACGATCATGCGGGCCATGCGCGGATCGACGGGCAGCCGGGCGATCTCGCGACCCGTCGCGGTCAGGCTCGGCGCCTCGCCCTTCTTCGCGGGTTCGAGCGCGCCCAGTTCCTCGAGCAGAGCGATACCGTCGCGGATCGCCCGGGGATCCGGCGCCTCCACGAACGGGAAGGCTTCGATGTCGCCGAGTCCGAGCGCGGTCATCTGCAGCACGACCGATGCGAGGTTGGTGCGCAGGATCTCCGGTTCGGTGAACTCCGGTCGCCCCTCGAAGTCGTCCTCCGAGTACAGACGGATGCAGATGCCGTCGGCCACACGACCGCAGCGTCCGGCGCGCTGACGCGCCGAGGCCTGCGAGATCGGCTCGATCGGCAGTCGCTGCACCTTCGTCCGCACCGAGTACCGCGAGATACGGGCGGTGCCGGGGTCGACGACGTAGCGGATGCCCGGGACGGTCAGGGACGTCTCGGCGACGTTGGTGGACAACACGACCCGGCGGCCCGCGTGCGGCGTGAAGACCCGGTGCTGTTCGGCCGCCGACAGGCGTCCGTAGAGCGGCAGGATCTCGGTGTTGCGGAGTGTGCGGTCGCGCAGGGCGTCGGCGGTGTCGCGGATCTCGCGCTCGCCGGAGAGGAAGACCAGGATGTCGCCGTCGCCCTCACGCTGGAGTTCCTCGACGGCCTCGCACACCGCGTCGACGGGATCGCGGTCGACGAGTGTCTCACCCACCTCGACGGTCAGTGGGCGATAGCGCACCTCGACGGGGTAGGTGCGCCCGGAGACTTCGACGATGGGGGCAGGCGTGCCGTTCGAGCCGGCGAAGTGCTGCGCGAAACGTTCGGGGTCGATCGTCGCCGAGGTGATGATCACCTTCAGGTCGGGGCGACGCGGAAGCAGCTGTGCGAGGTAGCCGAGCAGAAAATCGATGTTGAGGCTGCGCTCGTGCGCCTCGTCGATGATGAGGGTGTCGTACTGCCGCAACAGCCGGTCGCGCTGGATCTCGGCGAGCAGGATGCCGTCGGTCATGAGCTTGACGAGTGTCGAGTCGGTGACCTGATCGTTGAACCGGACGGTGTAGCCGACGGTGTCGCCGAGTTCGGTGTCGAGTTCCTCGGCAAGTCGCTCGGCGACCGCGCGCGCGGCGATCCGGCGTGGCTGGGTATGGCCGATCAGACCGCGCACACCGCGCCCGAGTTCGAGGCAGATCTTCGGGATCTGTGTCGTCTTACCCGATCCGGTCTCGCCGGCGACCACGACGACCTGGTGGTCGCGGATCGCGGCGGCGATGTCGTCCTTGCGCTGCGAGACGGGCAGGTCCTCGGGGTAACGGATCGCCGGGACCGAAGCCGCGCGGGAGGCGAGCCGGGTACGGGCGTTGTCGATCTCGGCGGCGATCTTGGTCAACGCCTCGCCGTCCCGGGCCCGGTCGAGCCGGCGACGAAGCCGGTTCTCGTCGCGGAGGGAGACCTCGGACAGGGCGGCGCGCAGTTCGCGACGATTCGGGGCGGGAGAGATGGACATGCTGATCACACAGCCTAGCGAAACGACCCGCTCGGGGCCGGTCCGGGAGGTCCCGGCCCTCAACCCGAGAGGGCACGCACCCGGCCGAGCACCCGGGCGAAGATCTCCCGGTACGGCGCGTGGACCGTGAAATGGGTGAACCCGAAGCGTTCCCGGCTGCGCAGGATCTGCTCGGCCATCTCGTCGACCGAGCCGAACAGCACGAACGGCGAGTCGAAAAGGTCGTCGGCCTCGACGGTCCCTTCCCACTGTTCGGCGAGGGCAACGGCGGTGCCCGTCCGGTCGTCCGTCTCCACGACCGCCTGGAGCAGGGTGTGCCATTCGATGTCGCCGGCCCGGCCTCCTGCCCGTCCTCGCGCGAACGCGACACGGTCGTCCGCTTCCGCCGCGGTGCCGATCCGGAACGTTCCCGGTGGCCGCCCCGGTAGCTGGACGGCGCCCGCGACACTCACGATGTCGGCGTGGGCCGCGGCGATCCGGAGGACCCGGTCCCCGGTGCCCCCGATGATCAGGGGCGGGCCGTGCCCGCCGAATCCGCGACGCTGCACCGGCCGGAGCACCGGGAGACCGAACGCCTCGCGCAGCGCGGCCTGCTCGGCGAAACCGGGTTCGACGAACGATCGCTGCAGCTCCAGCACGGTGGTCTCGAGGCGGTCGGCGCGTTCGTCGAACCGTTCCCAGTCGATCCCGGTGGCCTCGAATTCCCATTTCATGTGTCCCGCACCCAGGCCGACCTCGAGCCGGCCGCCGGTGAGCGCATCGGTGGTCGCGATCTCGCGGGCGAGCAGTGCCGGATTCCAGAACCCGGCGTTGAGCACCAGCGTCCCGACCCGCAGACGTTCGGTGGCCGCGGCGGCGGCGACCAGGACGGGGAACGGGGCAGGGACACCGAGATGGTCGGCCGCGTACACCGCGTCGTAGTCGGCGTCCTCGACGGCGCGGCACCGGCGAGCGAACACAGGGGGCGACCCGATCTCGAAGATGTTGACGGAGAAGCGGAACTCGGTCACGCCATCAGCGTGACGGGTGCGGGTCCCGGGCGCCAGGGTTGTTTCCTCCGCATACGATGACCTGTGTCGTGATCGTCGTAGAGGGGAGTGGGTCGTGGGTGCGTTGTGGCACGGATTCGCCGATATGGGCGCGATCGAACGGGACGGCGCATTCGTCGTCACGCGCGGGGAAGGTGCGTACATCTGGGACGACGCCGGAACCCGCTATCTCGATGCCACCGCCGGACTGTGGTTCACCAACGTCGGTCACGGCCGCACCGAAATCGGAGACGCGATCGCCGCACAGGTCGCCGAGCTCGCCCACTACTCGAATTTCGGCGATCTGACGTCCGAGCCCGCCGTCGAACTCGCCGAGCGGCTCGCGGCGATCGCCCCGGTCCCGGGCAGCAAGATCTTCTTCACCTCCGGTGGATCCGACTCGGTCGACTCGGCGGCCAAACTCGCGCGCCGGTACTGGCAGGAGGTCGGCAAGCCAGGCAAGCGGCTGCTGGTCTCGCGCGAGAAGGCGTACCACGGCATGCACGTCGGTGGCACCTCGCTCGCCGGTATCCCGGTCAACGGCGAGGGCTACGGGCGCCTGTGGGAGGACACAGCGCAGGTCGCGTGGGACGACGCCAAGGCGCTGCTCGAGCTCGTCGATTCGGTCGGCGCCGATTCGATCGCGGCCTTCTTCTGCGAACCCGTCATCGGTGCGGGCGGGGTGTACCTGCCGCCGGACGGTTATCTCGCCGAGGTCCGCGACATCTGCCGCGACCACGACATCCTGTTCGTCGTCGACGAAGTGGTCACCGGCTTCGGGCGGATCGGCGGTTCGTGGTTCGCGTCGTCGCGATTCGACCTGAGTCCCGACATGATCACCACCGCCAAGGGGCTCACCTCCGGCTATCTGCCGATGGGAGCGTTGTTCGTCGCTCCGCGGGTCGCCGAACCGTTCTTCGCCGGCGGCGTGTGGTGGCGCCACGGGTACACCTACGGCGGACACGCCGCTGCCGCGGCTGCCGCCCTCGCCAATCTCGACATCATCGAGCGCGAGGATCTGCTCGCCGAAGCGGCGCGGATCGAGCGGACACTGCACGAGAAGCTCGCACCGCTGGCGGAGCATCCGCGGGTGGCCGAGGTGCGCAGCGGTGTCGGCGCGGTGGCGGCCGTGCAGCTCGCCGACCCGGCCGAGGCGCTCGGCTTCGTCACGACGCTGCGCCGGCACGGGATCTCGGGACGCGCCGCCGGTCAGGGCGCGATGCAGATCTCGCCGTCGTTCGTCATGACCGACGAGCAGATCGCCGATCTCGCCGACGGAATCGCCGCAGCACTCGGCTGACCCGGTCCTTCGGCCCGAGGGGAACCTCGGCGAGGGGGAGTTCGGTGCTGCCGTCGCGGGCGGCGAGCGATCGCGCGTAGCGCTCGTGCAGCACCGAGCGCACCTCGTCGGGGCTGTAGTTCCGCCGCTGTCGCTCGTTGCGGGCGGCGACGGCGCCCGTCGCCGCCACACCCACCAGTCCGGCGAGTCCGACGAGCTTCCACCACTTGCCACCGCGCAGCGCCATGCGGACGACCCTAGCGGCCGCCGGGCATGGCAGGCTGGCGGCATGGACACTTCGTCGGCAGCCCGGCCCGCCGGTGCGCGTTCGCGTCTCACGCTCGACGAGGCCGTGGCGGCGACCCGCACGGGCGACCTGTGGATCTTCCGTGGCGCCACACCGGCGGACCGCGCGATCCAGACGCTGACCAATGCGCCCGTGAACCATGTGGGGATGACGGTCGCGCTCGACGATCTGCCGCCGTTGATGTGGCATGCCGAACTCGGGCGCAGCCTCCCGGACATGTGGACGGGGCGGCATCAGCGGGGCGTGCAGTTGCACGACCTCCGCGGCGCGGTGCAGGTATGGGGTGCGCGTTACGGCCAGCGCGGCTGGTTGCGGCAGATCTCGGTGGCCGTCACGCCGGATCAGGAGGACCAGTTGCTGCGCACCGTCGCGCGGCTCGACGGCACACCGTTCCCGTCGACGACGAAACTCACCGGGCGCTGGTTCTCCGGCCGGCTCCCGCGTCGACGCAGGGCATCCGTCCCGTCGGGCGGGCTCGAGAGCGCGTACTGCGCCGAGGTGGTCGGGTTGACGCTGGAGGAGATGGGTCTGCTGCAGCAACGGCATCGGGGGAGCAACTGGTACGACCCCGGCCGGTTCTGGAGCGGGGATCGGCTGCCGCTCGCTCCGGGTGTGGAGTTCGGTGGCGAGATCGAGGTCGTGCTCGGCGAGGCCGACCTGGCGGCGGGCAGGGCTGCGGGCGCCACGTCGACGCAGTGAGTTCCGACAGTTGCAAAAGGTAAACACGATAGGTCGCTCTACACTGATAGGCGTGACCGATCAGAGTTACCAGCCCACCCTGTCGCAGCTGCGTGCCTTCGTGGCGGTGGCCACCTACCGGCACTTCGGCACGGCCGCGGCGCGACTCGAGGTCAGCCAACCCACCCTCTCCCAAGGTCTGGCAGCTCTCGAGAACGGCCTCGGCGTCCAGCTCATCGAGCGCAGCACCCGCCGTGTGCTCGTGACGCCGGCGGGGGCACGTCTGCTTCCCTACGCCGAGATGGTGCTCGACGCCGCCGACGGCTTCGTCGACGCGGCGGCGGGAGTGTCCGACGGGCTCTCGGGTCCGCTGCGCGTGGGATTGATCCCCACCGTCGCGCCGTACGTGCTGCCCGAGATCCTGCCTGCACTCGACGCAGCGATGCCGACCCTGTCGTTGCAGGTCGTCGAGGACCAGACCGCGCGGCTCCTCGACGCATTGCGCGCCGGAACCCTCGATGTGGCCGTCCTCGCCCTGCCCGCCGACGTCTCGGGGGTGATCGAAGTTCCGCTCTACGACGAAGATTTCGTCCTCGTCCTGCCGACCGGACACGAACTCGCCGGACGCACCGACCTGTCCGTCTCCGCACTCGACGACGCGCAACTGTTGCTGCTCGACGAAGGCCACTGCCTGCGCGACCAGACACTCGACCTGTGCCGGTCCGTCGACGCGCGACCTGCGCTCGGTGACACCCGTGCGACCTCCCTGTCCACCGTAGTGCGCTGCGTCGCAGGACGATTGGGCATCACCCTCGTTCCGGCCTCCGCAGTTGCCGTCGAAACCGCCCGGGGAGATCTCGAGGTCGCGCACTTCGCCGACCCGGCACCCGGACGGCGGATCGGTCTCGTGTTCCGCTCGTCGTCACCGCGCGGAGTGGACTACCGCATCCTCGCCGAGACCATCCGCGGGTGCGTCCCGTCGGTCTGCCGCCCCGTCCCCTGACAGGCCGCGATCGGCGTGCCGCTAACGGCGCCCGCGCCGGGGTTTCCCGGGGCGCTTCCGCGCGGACGCTCCCGCCCGGCGGGACGTCGTGGGCTCCGGTGCGCGCCGCTTCGGGGTCGAGCCCGTGCGTTCGCCGCGACGTGAGGTGCCGCCGGACCCGGACTCCGTCTCGGAATCGCTGCGGCGGCCCCGGGAACTGTTGGCCGTGCGTCCCCGGACGATCCCCACGAACTCGTCGACGAGGTCGGTCGTCCGGTCGGTGATCCAGACGAGTCCCACCTGCGATGCCGGTGCGTCGACGACCGGGCGATAGGTGAGGTCGCGCCGGTGGTGCAGGCGGGCGAGCGACTGGGGTGTCACCAGCACACCCACCTCGGAGGCGACATGGGAGATCGCGTCCTCGGTCGTCGCGGGCCGCTCGAAGGCCTCCTCGCCGGGCAGCGCCGCCCAGTCCAGGACGTCGTCGAGCGGATGCAGCACCGTCTCCTCGGCGAGGTCGGCCACCGACACCTCGTCGACCGCCGCGAACACGTGCTCCTTGGGGACCACCACGACGGAAACCTCGGTGTAGAGCGGGATGACCGACAGGCCGTCCCGCTGCAGCGGCAGGCGCAGCAACGCAATGTCGGCGACGTCCTCGCGCAGCGGATCCGCGCCGGCCGTCGGCTCGACGGGGACCAGCTCGATCGGTACGTCCGGCATCCGCTCGCTCCACACCCGCACCCACTTCGCGGGGGTGACACCCGGGACGTAGGCCAAGCGGAAGGGTTCCACGGTCGGTTCGCTCACCGAGTCAGGCTACCGCTCCCCGGACGGGCACCCGGCGGCGAATCAGCCCTCGACGATCTCGAACTCGTCGAACACCACTTCACCGGCGGCATCGGACTCGGTGAGATTCACCTCGCCGATCAGCGCCCAGCCGTGATCACCCTGCGGATCGTGCAGGGTCTGGCGCACCCGCCACAGCTCGGGGCCCATCTCCACGGTGAACAGCAACGGCCCGCGGGCGTCGGGACCGGTGCCGATCTCGTCGTACTCCTCGAAATACAGCTCGAGCAGATCCTCCCAGTCCTCGGCTTCGAGACCGTCGCCGAGCGCCGCGAGATCGTACCAACGCCGGCGCGACGCCAGCTCGACCCGCTTGAACATCGCGTTGCGGACCATGACCTTGAACGCGCGGGTGTTCGCCGACAACGGGCGAGGCGAGTCGGCACCGAACGCGATCTGTTGCTCGTCGCCTTCCACGCCGGGATGGGTGAGCGATTCCCACTCGTCGAGCAGCGACGAGTCGACCTGGCGGATGAGTTCGCCGAGCCATTCGATGATGTCCTCGAGGTCTTCCGTCCGCGCGGAGTCGGGCACCGTCTGCCGCAGGGCGCGGTAGGCGTCGGCGAGATAGCGCAGGACCAGCCCCTCGGAGCGGGCCAGACCGTAGTGCGAGACCAGTTCGGTGAAGGTCATGCTGCGCTCGATCATGTCGCGCACCACCGACTTCGGGGACAGTGGGAACTCCGCGACCCAGGGATGTCCGCCCCGGTAGGTCTCGAAGGCCGGCTCGAGCAGCTCCACCAGCGGCTTGGGCCAGGTGATCTCCTCGAGCAGTTCCATGCGCTCGTCGTATTCGATGCCGTCGGCCTTCATCTGCCCGACCGCTTCACCCCGAGCGGCGTGCTGTTGCGCCATGAGGATCTGACGCGGATCGTCGAGCGTCGATTCGATCACCGACACCACGTCGAGGGCGTAGGTGGGGGAGTCGACGTCGAGCAGTTCGATGGCTGCCAGGGCGAACGGCGACAGCGGCTGGTTGAGCGCGAAGTCGCGTTGCAGATCGACGGTGAGCCGGGCCCTGCGCCCGAACTCGTCCGGCTGGTCGAGCTGCTGGACGACACCGGCCTGCAGCAACCCCCGGTACAGCGAGATCGCCTTGAGGATGTGCTTGCGCTGCGCCGGACGCGGTTCGTGGTTGTCCTCGAGCAGATGACGCATCGCGTCGAAGCAGTTGCCCGGTCGCGCAATGACGTTGAGGAGCAGCGAGTTGCTCACCGAGAACCGCGACTGCAGGGGCTCGGGCGACGCCGCGATCAGCTTGTCGAAAGTGCCCTCACCCCACGAGACGAACCCTTCGGGCGCCTTCTTGCGCTGCACCTTCCGTCGCTTCTTCGGATCGTCCCCGGCCTTCGCGAGCGCCCGCACGTTCTCGATCTCGTGCTCGGGTGCCTGCACGACGACCGTGCCCATCGTGTCGTATCCGGCGCGACCGGCGCGGCCGGCGATCTGGTGGAACTCGCGTGCCTTGAGCTGCCGGGTGCGGGTGCCGTCGAACTTCGTCAGGCCGGTGAGCAGCACGGTGCGGATCGGCACGTTGATGCCGACGCCGAGCGTGTCGGTGCCGCAGATGACCTTGAGCAGCCCGTCCTGTGCGAGCTTCTCGATCAGGCGCCGGTACTTCGGCAGCATGCCCGCGTGGTGAACGCCGATGCCGTGCCGGACGAGACGCGAGAGGGTCTTGCCGAAACCGGTCGAGAACCGGAAGTCGCCCAGTGCCGCGGCGATCGCCTCCTTCTCGGCCTTGGTGCACATGTTCACGCTGGTCAGTGCCTGGGCGCGCTCGAGAGCTGCGGCCTGGGTGAAGTGCACGACGTAGACGGGCGCCTGATGCGTCGTCACGAGTTCCTCGATGGCCTCACCGATGGGCGCCTGCGAATACGAGAACGTCAACGGCACCGGACGTTCGGAGCCCGAGACCTCGACCGTGGGCCGTCCGGTGCGCCGGGTCAGATCCTTCTGCAGGAACGTCACGTCGCCGAGCGTCGCCGACATGAGCAGGAACTGCGCGTGCGGCAACTCGATGAGCGGAACCTGCCATGCCCAGCCGCGATCGGGTTCGGAGTAGAAGTGGAACTCGTCCATCACGACCTGGCCGATGTCGGAATCCGGTCCTTCGCGCAGCGCGAGATTCGCAACGATCTCGGCCGTCGCGCAGATGATCGGGGCTCCGGAGTTCACCGACGCGTCGCCGGTCATCATGCCGACCTTGTCGGCACCGAAGACGTCGCACAGGGCGAAGAACTTCTCGCTCACGAGGGCCTTGATCGGGGCGGTGTAGAAGGTGCGCTTGCCCGTCGCCATGGCGAAGAAATGCGCACCGAGCGCGACCATCGACTTCCCGGAGCCGGTCGGCGTGGCGAGGATGACGTTGGATCCGGCGACCAGTTCCATGAGCGCTTCCTCCTGCGCCGGATAGAGTGTGATGCCCCGATCGGTCGTCCAGGTGGTGAACGCGTCGAACAACGCGTCGTCGTCGACGGGGTCGGGTATCAGATCCGGAAGCAGCACTTCTCCAGGCTAGTCGGAAGCGCGGGACTCGCCTGCGTGGGCCGTGCGGGGCCGGTCACGTGGCGCTGCGCTCGTCCGAACCCATCGCGCCCAGCACCGCCATCCGGGTCTCCGGGCCACCGGTGATCTGCGATTCGCTCACGCCCGACACGAGCAGCCTGCGCCAGCGGTCCAGATCGAACTCGAGGGGGGAGGTGCTCTCCATGAAGCTCTCGACCACCCGCAGGAAGCGGAGCGGATCGTCGCGGAACGGGAAATGACCGGCGCCCCGGAAGATCTCGAGACGGGAGCCGGGCATGGCCGAATGGGCGAGATAGGCGTGGGCGATCGGGATGACGCCGTCGTGGTCGCCCCAGATGAGCTGGACGGGAAGGTTCTCCGTCAGGTAGCAGCGGTCGAGCATCGTGACCACCTGACCGCGCCAGTCGACCACGGCACGCAGCGTGCGCAGATACGCCTCGGAGGCCGTGGGATCCGGAAGGTTCCCCAGTACACGCACCAGATCCGAGGTGTCGTGCAGCATCGCGCCCGGCCGCAGCGGCGACGCATTGACCCGGTTCAGCACGGCGCCGGCCGCCCGCAGGATCGGCATCGCCCCCGGCAGTCGCAGGACCCTCAGCGCTTCGCTGACGATCGGCACCGAGATCAGGCGCAGGGCGGGATGAACATCCTTGGTGACACCGCCCGACGCGACGAGCACCAGGCGGTCGACCATGTGGGGGAACTGGTAGGCGAACTGCATCGCCACCCCACCACCGAGGGAGTGGCCGATCACCGTGACGGACTCGATCCCCAGGACCGACAGCAGGTCGCGCATGCCGTTCGCGTAGGCGGCCACCGAGTAGTCGGCGCGCGGCTTGTCGGAGCGGCCGTGCCCGAGCAGATCGGGGGCGATCACGGTGTACTTCTCCGCCAGGTGTGGAATGACGTCCTGCCAGGTCGACGAGTCGTCACCGATACCGTGCACGAGCAACAGGGCAGGACCGCCTCCGGCCATGCGGAACGCGCGTCGGTAACCGTGGATCGTGCGGAACACCATGCGGGGTTCGTTGTCCGGAACCGGGCGAAGTGTCCGGGCGCGCGGTGGAACCATGAGCGTCTCCTGCGACGTCGGTGATCGCGTGGTGGTAGCCGGGTTGTCCGGGCTGTCGCCGATACCGGACACAACTACCACTGTGGCATGTCGCCGAAGCGTACCGCCTGTATGTGACGTCGACAACGACGATTGTGACGATCATGAAACATCCGGCGGACCCGTCGTGGGGTCAACGCGTCGCGGAATCGTCTCCGTCGTCCGAATCGGGCTCATCCGCCCCGCCGTCGCCCTCCACGTCACGCAGATCGGGGAGATCGTCACCGGCATCGGCGCCGCGCCGATCGTATTCGGCGAGGAACCGCTCGAACTCCGCTCCGATCTCCTCACCCGTCGGCAGACTCTCGTCGGTCGGCAGGGGAGAGGTCTGCTGCTCCTGTGCGGCCACATAGCTGTCGTACTGCCGCTCGAGCGCGTGCACCACCCCGAGGACCTCGGCGTTGTCCTCGATGTGCTCGTCGATCTGCTCGCGCACCCGCGCGGCGGCCTCACCGAGCGCTTGCACCGGCAGTTCGAGACCCCCGACCTCGGCGACATTCGTCAGCAGCGTCTCGGCAGCCGCGGGATAGTCCGTCTGCGCCAGGTAATGCGGCACGTGTACCGAGAACCCCACGGACTCGTGCCCGTGCTGACCCATCCGGTATTCGAGCAGGGACGACACCCCGGCGGGCACCTGCAGTTCGCCCGACCAGCGGTGGTGCCCGGCGATGAGATCCTTGTTCGTCGAATGCGCGGTGACCGCCAGCGGCCGCGTGTGGGGGATCGCCATCGGGATCGCGTTGAGCCCGATGGTCCGCCGCACCCCGAACTGCTCCGCGAGCAACCGGACCGCAGTGATGAAGCGTTCCCACCTCAGGTCGGGTTCGGCACCCGCCAGCAGCAGGAACGGGGTGCCTGCTTCGTCGATGAGCGCGTACAGGTTCAGCTCGGGTTCCGCGTAGTCGGAGAAGTGATCGGCCTTGAAGGTCATGAGCGGGCGCCGCGACCGGTAGTCGATCAGTTCGTCGACGGCGAACGACGCGACGAGTTCGGTCTCCAGGTTCTCGCGCAGGTGGGTGGTCGCCAGACGCACCGCGTGTCCGGCATCGGCGAACCCTTCGAGGCCGTGCACGAGCACCGGCCCCTCACCGTCCGATGACGTGAGCTGCGGAGCCGGGAACTCCAGCTCGTACATGCGGGACTGCTCGTCCATCTGCGAACCACTCCGATCACACTTCGTCTCGGCTCTCCGCCGGGGTCACCCGACGTGGCATGGTGGTGTTCGAGTCTAATTGACGCCACGACGACCGATTCCGGGGCGCACACCCTGCCCGACGTCGACGACCGAGGGAGGTTCGGGTGACCCGACGCGAAGTTCGTCCGAGGCGCCGCGCAGCGGTCGCCCGGACCGTGATGCTGGCCGCGTGCCTGGTGTTCGTACCGGCCTGTTCCGAGACCGTCGCCGGCGATCCCGGTCCGGAACCGGCAGCCCTGACAGGGACGGCACCCGCACCCGCGCCGGGGACCGTCCGCGCCCCGGGCGAGCTGGTGCTGCCACCGGAACGATTCCCCGCGCCGTACCTCGCGGTGGTCCTTCCGCCGGAAGCGGTGGCACAGGCGGCACCGGACCTGACCGGGATCCAGCCCGGTTCGAAGGTCGATCCGGGCGGATGTCTGCCACCCACCCAGGATTACGGTCCGGACACCACAGCCATGGTGGTGGGTACCGACAACGCGAGTCGCGCGACGATCAGCGTCGAGGTCGCCCGGTCCGCCCCCTCCCTGAGCGAGTACCGGACCCATCTGACCGAGTGCTCACGGGTGGACGCGACCGTGCGGGGAGTCACCTCGACCGTCGCGACCGTCCTGGACGACGATCCCGCCGCGCCCGTCGACGGCGCCGAGACCCTGGCCCTGAGCCGCACGGTCGATTCCGGCAGGGGATCGGGCGGCATGACGCAGTCGATGGCCACGCGCATCGCCCAGCTCGGGGATGTGCGCGTAACGGTCACCTACATGTCGTTCGACTCGGCCCGGTCCGACACCGCGAGTCTCGACCGTGTGTTCCGGGACGCCGTCGACTTCGCTGCCCGGCCCTGACGGCCGGCCCCGCACCCTAGCAGCGCACGGCGACGGGATCGGCCGGTGGACGCCGGAGACCCCCGTCGGCCGCGGAAGTTGTCCACAGCCGGCCGCTTCATCCCCAGCAGGCCGCGGATCGCCCTCGTGGGCGGCTCTCCGCTCGGACCCGTAGGCCACGGTCCGAGCATGACAACTTCCACGCCCTCGTCCTCGCATCCCCTCCGGCTCACCGACGTCGGTGACGTGATCGCGGCCCTGCCCGCGCTGATGGGATTCCCGCCGGCCCGCTCGATCGTCGTGATGTGCCTGACCCCGACCGGGGACGCCCCGACCCGCCCGAACGGGAAGGTCGCGACCATCGGTGCCGTGATGCGACACGACCTCGTCCTGCCCGGGGCCGGGGAACCCGTTCCCGAACTCATGCGCGCGGCGTTCCGGCGTTTCTGCGCCGTCTGTGCCCGTGAGGGTGCAGAATCCGTGGTCGCAGTCCTCGTGGACGACGAGCTCACCGACCGGCACGACCCGGCCGTCGCCGAGGTGTGCCGGCTCGTCGACGATTTCGCGGATCACCTCGACGCCGTCGGAATCGATCTGGCAGGTGTGTACGCGCTACCCGAGATATCCGGCGGGGCAACCTGGTTCGTGCCCGGCCAGGACATCGTCGGCACTGTGGCCGACCCCGGATCCTCGGTGGTCGCGGCCGCGCGGGTGTTCGAGGGCAGCCCGATCCGGGGCTCCCGCACCGAACTCGAAGCGCTGCTCGCCCCGTACCCGCCGGCGGTGCGGCAGGAAGTTGCGCGCTGCATCGACGAGGTCGTCGAGACCCGCGACCGCGAGTACGAGCGTTGTGCCCGCGAAGGTGGCGGCGAACGTGCCGACCGCGTCGAACTGCAGGCCGTGCTCGCGCACGTCGAGGCGTACGCCGCCGGAACGGATCCGAGTGCGTCGGATGTCGCAGAACTTGCGGTGCTGCTCGCGAATCGCACGGTGCGGGACGCCGCGATGGGGCTCGCGACCGGTCCGCTCGCACGCGCGGCGGAGCGGCTGTGGAGCGAACTCGCACGCGCACTGCCGGATCCCGAACGGGCGGACGCCGCGGCACTCGTCGGCTTCGGTGCCTACGTGCGCGGCGACGGGCCGCTCGCCGGGGTCGCGCTCACCGCTGCCCTCGAATCCGACCCCCGCCACAGGCTTTCGGATCTGCTGGACCAGGCGTTGCAGGCGGGGCTGCGGCCCGATGCGATCCGCGGCCTCGCCGAGACAGGCCACGAGATCGCCATGAGATTGGGACTCGGGCTGCCGCGCGACGACGAGTCGTCCTGACGGCTATCGCGCACGCAGTTCACACCGCGCAGCGCTCAGCCGCGCCGAACGGCGTGCAGTCGGTCGCCGAGGGACCGGGTGAACTCCCACGCGTCGGAGACGATCTCGTCGAGATCGGTGTGCTGAGGGTTCCACCCGAGTTCTGACATCGCGCGGCTGCTGGAGGCGATGAGAACGGCCGGATCACCGGCGCGTCGCGGTGCGTCGACCGCTGCGATCGGAAGTCCCGTGACCCGCTCGCAGGCCGAGACGACCTCGCGGACGGTGAAACCTTCTCCGCTGCCGAGGTTGTAGATGCCGTGCCGGCCGGGTTCGGACTTCGTCAATGCCAGCACGTGGGCGTCGGCGAGATCCTTGACGTGGATGTAGTCGCGCACCGCGGTGCCGTCCTTGGTCGGCCAGTCGGTGCCGAACACGGAGATGCGATCGCGCACACCGAGAGCGACCTGCAGCACCAGCGGAATCAGATGCGTCTCGACGACCCGGTTCTCGCCGGCGCCGCCGTAGGCGCCGGCGACGTTGAAGTACCGCAGGCTCGTCGCGGCGAGACCGTGCGCGTGCGCGTAGGACGAGATCGCGTGATCGATGGCGAGCTTCGACGCCCCGTACGGGTTGGTGGGACGGGTGGGCGCGTCCTCGGTGATCGGCACGCTCTCGGGCTCGCCGTAGGTCGCGGCGGTCGAGGAGAAGACCAGTCGCGGCGTACCCGAGCGGCGGATGGCCTCGAGCAGGGCGAGGGTGGTCACCACGTTGCCCTGCCAGTACTTCTCGGGGCACTCCACCGACTCGCCGACCAGTGATTGCGCTCCGAAGTGGAGGACGCCGTCGAAGCGGGGACCGGGTCCGGAGAGCAGATCGTCGGCGACGGCCGCGATGTCGCCCTCGACGAACTCGGCGCCCGCCGGTACCGCTTCGGCATTCCCGGTGGACAGATCGTCGACGACCACGACGTCGTGGCCCTGTTCGAGCAGCACGGTCGTGCACACGCTGCCCACATAGCCGGCGCCGCCGGTCACCAGAAGTCTCACGCTGTACATCCCCTTTTCGCATGCCCGTACCGGACATGCGAAAAGGGGTCTGTGTCAGACCTGCTTCACCTGCACGGCATGGGCCATCTCGTCGGAAAGCTCGAAGCTGTCGTGACCGGCCACGGTGATGGACACCGAGCCCGGTCGCGTCTCGACTGTAACCCGCGCGTCCGGGACGACACCGGCCTCACGCAGCCGGGCGATGACCTCCGGATCGGACTGGACGTACTCGGCGAGCCGCCGCACCACGACGGCGGTCGGCTTGCCGTGGGGGATCTCCGTCAGCCGCACCAGCTTCTCGTCGAGGGCCGCCGTACGGTCGAGACCCAGCTGCGCCAGCCCCGGGATCGGGTTGCCGTAGGGCGAGGTGGTCGGGTTGTTGAGCACCTCGACGAGGCGGCGTTCGACCTCCTCGCTCATCACGTGCTCCCAACGGCACGCCTCGGCATGCACGTTCTCCCAGTCGAGACCGATCACGTCCACGAGAAGCCGTTCCGCGAGCCGGTGCTTGCGCATCACGGACACCGCGAGATCGCGGCCCTTCTCGGTGAGCTGCAGGTGCCGGTCGCCGGCGACACGGAGCAGACCGTCGCGTTCCATGCGGGCCACGGTCTGGCTGACCGTCGGTCCGCTCTGCTCGAGGCGTTCGGCGATGCGCGCGCGCAGCGGCACCACGCCTTCCTCTTCCAAGTCGTAGATGGTCCGGAGATACATCTCCGTTGTATCGACCAGGTCCTTCACTCTCACACCCCTTCGTCCGGGCCGATTCTAACCGTGCGAACAGGACGGTGGGGGCGCGCTCCGAGGCTCGCATGTCCGTGGGCGGCGCAGTAGCGTCTGTGTCCATGACCACGAGCTCCACCGCGGCGGGCGGTACGACACAGCTGAGCGGCGATCGGATAGTGGTGTGGAGCCCCGACTACCTCGACTACCGGTGGGGTCCGACGCATCCGATGAACCCCACGCGTCTCGATCTCACGATGGCGCTGTCCCGCAGTCTCGGTCTCCTCGAAGGCGTCGAGACGGTCCGTCCGTCCCCTGCGGACGACACCGATCTGTTGCGCATCCACACCGCGTCCTACGTCGACGCAGTCAAGCGCGCGGGTTCCGCCCCGGAGGGAGCGGCACCTCCGGCCGACGCCCCGCACGGTCTCGGAACCGAGGACAACCCGATCTTCCCCCGCATGCACGAGGCCAGCGCGACCCTCGCCGGAGGCACGCTGGCGGCCGCGCGCGAGATCGCGAGCGGCCGGGCCCGGCGCGCGGTGAGCATCGGCGGCGGCATGCACCATGCGATGGCCGACTGGGCCGCCGGATTCTGCGTCTACAACGATGCCGCTATCGCGATCTCGTGGTTGCTCGACCACGGCTACGACCGCATCGCCTACATCGACGTCGACGCCCACCACGGTGACGGCGTGCAGCACGCATTCCTCGGCGACCCCCGGGTCCTCACCATCTCGCTGCACCAGCATCCCGCGACCCTGTGGCCCAACACCGGATGGTCCAGCGAGGTCGGCGCAGGCCCGGCCGAGGGCACCGCGATCAACCTTCCCGTCCTGCCGGGCACCGTGGACGCGTTGTGGTTGCGCGCCTTCCACGCCGTCGTGCCGGGTGCTGTCGCGGCGTTCCGCCCGCAGATCCTCATCAGTCAGTGCGGAGCCGACAGCCACCGCGAGGATCCGCTCGCCGACCTCTCGCTCACCGTCGACGGTCAACGCGCGTCGTATCTCGCGATGCGGGATCTCGCCGATCGCTACTGCGAAGGCCGCTGGCTCGCCGTCGGCGGTGGCGGGTACGGCCTCGTGCGGGTGGTTCCTCGCGCATGGACGCACCTGATCGCGGCGGCGCTGGACCGCGAGATCGACCCGAGCACGCCGATCCCGGCGGACTGGAGCGACCGCGTCGGCGCTCTCGCTCCCGGCGTCGAACTGCCCACCGGCATGGGGGAGGACTCCGACGTCTCGTATATGCCGTGGGACGGTCCCGGAGGTACCCCGGAAACGGGCATCGCATCTCTGGACCGTGCGCTGACCCGCGTCGATTCCGCGATCATCGCCACGAGACGGGCGGCGTTCCCGCTGCTCGGCCTGGACCCGGAGGATCCGCGTGACTGATCAGCAGAATCCCGCGGCGGGATCGAGCACCGATCCCGCGAAGGCTGCCGCGACGGCGAGAGAGACCGACCCGGCTCGCGAACGCGCCCTCGCCCGGGCACGCGCCTATCCGCGGCACTGGGTCGCCGACGTGCTGGCCTCGGACGGCGGCGTCGTGCACCTGCGGCCGATCGTCCCCGAGGACGCCGAGGGGATCGTCGCCTTCCACAGCAAACTCTCCGAACGCACCCGCTATCTGCGGTATTTCGGTCCGTACCCGACCATCTCGAAGAAGGACCTGTTCAACTTCACGGTCGTCGACCACCGCTCCCGAGTGGCGTTCGTCGCGGTGCTCGGCGACGAGATCATCGCCGTCGGCCGATACGAAGGACTGTCGAACGAAGGCGACGGACTTTCCGCGGAGGTGGCCTTCACCGTCGCCGACGCCCACCAGGGACGCGGCCTCGGCCCGATCCTGCTCGAACATCTCGCCGGCGCGGCCGCCGAGAACGGACTGCACACCTTCGTCGCCGAGGTCCTCGCCGAGAACCGGCACATGATCACCGTCTTCCGGGAGGCCGGCTACCAGGTCAGCCGCAGTTTCGAAGGGGGAGTGGTCCGCCTCGAGTTCGCGATCGACCCCACCGAGGCACTCGTGTCGGTGCGCAACGCCCGCGAACGCGCCGCCGAGGCGCGCAGCGTGCGCAACATCCTGAGCCCCGCCAGCGTCGCTGTCATCGGCGCCTCCACCGACAGCCGCAAGGTGGGCAACGCCGTGCTGGTGAACATGCTGCGCAGCGGATTCACCGGACCGGTCTACCCGGTCAACGCCGAGAACCGGTCGGTCCGGGGTGTCCGCGCGTATCCCACCGTCCGCGACATCCCGGACGAGATCGACCTCGCCATCGCCGCCGTGCCGGCCGAATCCATCGACTCGGTGCTCGACGACTGTCTCGCGAAGGGCGTCAAGGCGCTGCTCGTCGTGTCGTCGGGTTTCGGTGAGACCGGACCGGAGGGCCGCGACGCCGAGCGCCGCCTCGCCCTCGCCGCACGGTCGCACGGCATGCGGCTCATCGGCCCGAACGCACTCGGGGTGGCCAACAACGACCCGGCGATCCGCCTCAACGCGACTCTCGCTCCCGTGCTCCCGGCCGCCGGCAACGTGGGCTTCTTCTGCCAGTCCGGTGCGCTCGGCATCGCGATTCTGGACGAGGCGGCCAAGACCGGGGTCGGACTGTCGTCCTTCGTCTCGGCGGGCAACCGCGCCGACCTGTCGGGCAACGACCTGCTGCAGTACTGGGACACCGATCCCGCGACCGAGGTGGTGCTGCTCTACCTCGAGAGTTTCGGGAATCCACGCAAGTTCTCGCGCATCGCCCGCCGGGTGGCGCGCAGCAAACCGATCGTCGCGGTCAAGAGCGGCCGGCACGCGGTTCCGCCCGCACTCGCCGCGCGGACCGGCGAGATGGACGACACCATCGTGCGCTACCTGTTCGAGCAGGCGGGCGTGGTGCAGGTCGAGTCGATCGGCCAGCTCTTCGACTCGGCACTGCTGTTCGGCTATCAGCCGTTGCCGGCAGGACCGCGGGTCGCGGTGGTGGGCAACTCCACCGCTCTCGGAGTGCTCGCCGTCGATGCCGCACGCGGACAGGGACTGCAGGCCCCGGACGCGGTGGATCTCGGCGCGCAGGCGTCACCGGAGGAGTTCGCCGAGGCGGTCGCGCGGGCACTCGAATCATCCGACGTCGACTCGGTGATCGCGGTCTTCGTCCCGCCGGTCGCCGTCGACGTCCAGCCCTACGCCCAGGCCCTGCGCGACGCCGTGGCCGGGTCGGAGAAGCCCGTGGTGACCACCTTCCTGGCAACCGAGGGCATCCCCGACGTTCTGGCCGTGCGCGGACCGGACGGCAGTCCGACCCGTGGATCCGTGCCGTCCTATCCCGGTCCGGAACGGGCTGCGCTGGCGCTGGGACGGGCGTGGCGGTATGCGAAGTGGCGGAGCCGGCCGCCCTCGCAGGTCGTGCGGCCGGCCGGAATCGATCCCGAACGCGCCCGTGCGCTCGTGGACGGCTGGCTCGGGACGACCCCCGAAGGCCGGTACCTGTCGGACACCGAAGCGGCCCTGCTGCTGTCCTGCTACGGCGTGGAGGTCGCGGACTTCCGTGCGGTGACCACCGAGGACGAGGCGGTGGCGGCGGCGGAGGAGATCGGATTCCCGGTGGCGGTCAAGGCCACCGGCGCGCAGTGGCGGCACCGGCCGGACCTGAGCGGTGTCCGGCTCGATCTCGTGGACGCCGACTCGGTGCGGATCGCGTACTGCGACCTGGCCGCAGTGTCGGGGGAGCCGTTGATGCACGTGCAGCGTATGGCACACAAGGGCATCGGCTGCGCGATCCGTGTGCAGGACGACCCGTCCTTCGGTTCGCTGATCTCCTTCGGTCTCGCCGGTGTGATCTCCGACCTGCTCGGCGACCGCGCCTATCGTGTGCTTCCTCTCACGGAGGACGAGGCGGTCGAGTTGATCGATGCGCCGAAGGCCGCCCCGCTGCTCTCGGGTTACCGGAACGCGGCACCGGTGAACAAGCCGGCGCTGGTCGACTTCGTCCAGCGGATCTCGGCACTCGCCGACGACCTCCCCGAGGTGCGCGAGCTGGTGTGCGAGCCGGTGCTCGCCTCGGTGGTGGGGGCCGAGCTCACCGACGCGCACGTACGGATCGGGCCCGAACCGCATCCGCTCGACCTCGGACCGCGCCGGCTGCGCTGAACGGCAGCCGGACGGGACGACTCGTCGGACACGATCCCGGACAGCAACGATCCCCGAGAACCCAGCCCGGTTCTCGGGGATCGGATACCGCTGACGCGCCCGGTCAGCTGGCGTAGGCGCGAAGGCGCTCGGCGCGATCTCCCTCGCGGAGCTTGGACATCACCTCGCGCTCGATCTGGCGGACACGCTCACGGGAGAGCCCGAAGAGCTTGCCGATCTGATCGAGGGTGCGCGGCTGACCGTCGTCGAGGCCGTAGCGCAAGCGGATGACCTGCTGTTCGCGCTCGTCGAGCGTCGCGAGGACGCTGCGGACGTCGCTGTGCAGGAGGCCGGCGATGACGGCGGTCTCGGCGGATGTCGCCTCGGCGTCCTCGATGAAGTCGCCCAGCGGGGCCTCCTCGTCGTTGCCGACGGGCATGTCGAGGCTCACCGGGTCGCGGCTGTGATCGAGCAGATCGGCGATCTTCTCGACGGGGATGCCGGACTCGTCGGCAAGTTCCTCGTCGGTCGCCTCGCGGCCGAGCTGCTGATGCAGTTCGCGCTTGATGCGGGCGAGCTTGTTGACCTGTTCGACCAGGTGGACGGGGAGCCGGATCGTGCGGCTCTGGTCGGCCATGCCGCGGGTGATGGCCTGACGGATCCACCACGTCGCGTAGGTCGAGAACTTGAAGCCCTTCGCGTAGTCGAACTTCTCCATCGCACGGATCAGGCCGAGGTTGCCCTCCTGGATGAGGTCCAGCAGGGGCATTCCGCGTCCGGTGTAGCGCTTCGCCAGCGAGACGACGAGACGCAGGTTGGCCTCGAGCAGGTGGCTGCGGGCGGCCTGTCCTTCACGGACGATGACCGCGAGGTCGCGCTTCTTCGCGGCGGACAGGCGCTTCTTCGTCTCGAGCAGGTGCTTGGCATACAGGCCGGCCTCGATCCGCTTTGCCAGTTCCACCTCGTCGGCTGCGGTGAGCAGAGCGGTCCGTCCGATGCCGTTCAGGTAGACGCGAACGAGATCGGCGGCGGGGCTCTGACCGTCGAGGTCGGAATCGAAGCGAGCGGTGGTTTCGGGGCGTGCCATGACGTGCCTCCTCATCGGTGGTGTCTCATAGGGTTCAACGAGCGGCGAAGCCGTGGAGTTCCCGTCGGTCTTCGAATACCACCGCGCTGACCTGCACTAACCCGGTGAGCTCCTGAGAAGTTGCTGAGAGAACCGAAGGGTGGAACCTCAGACGCACCCCGGCGAGCGTCAGGCGGGCTCGATCAGCCCGTGACGCACGAGCCCGTGCACGAGACCCACCGCCCGGGTGAGCAGATCGTCCTCGTCCTCACCGTGCGCGGCCGCGAGCAGCGACACGAGATCCCCGAGGGGCAGGCCGTCGGCGCGCATCCCTCCGAGCAGGGCGGCAGCGAGATCGTCCACCTCGTGCTGCCAGGCCGGACCTCCGCCGCGGTGCACCCGCGCGACCACCTGTTCCCAGCCCTCCGCACCGGGCAGGTGCACCCGCTCGAGCGCCGTGTCGGGGCGTACCACGAACCGGGCGTCCGGAACCTCGTGCGTACGCAGCCAGTCGAGGCGGCGGAAGTAGTCGATCGCCTCGTCGCCCAGGGCATCGGTGAAGGCGTGCCGCAGATCCTCGGCCATCACGTCGGACGGCAGATCGGTGCGACGCAGGTAGACGAATCCGAACCCGACTCCTTCGACACCGTGCTCGGCGAAGTGGTCGAGCCACTGCTCGGCACGCACCGCGACCTCCGGCTCGCGCTGGTCGGCGTCACCGTCCCTCAGCCACGTGCCGACGTACAGGGCGGGATCGGCGACGTCGCGCTGCACGATCCAGGCGTCCACGCCCTGCGACGGCAACCACGACGCGACCCGGGTCCGCCAGTCCTCACCCTCGACGTGCACCCACGAGGCGAGCATCGCGGCGGTCCCGCCGGGATTCAGGTGCTCGGCCGCCTGCGAGATCATGAGCCTGCTCGCACCGTCGAGGTCGAGACCGGAGTCGCGGTAGCTGTGCTCGACACGTCCCGCGCTCACCACGAACGGCGGATTCGCGACGATCCGATCGAAGGTGCGGCCGGCGACCGGATCGAACCAGGAGCCCTCGAGAAGATCGAGGTCGATCCCGTTGAGCGCCGCGCTCGCGGCGGCCAGGGCCAGGCACCGGGGATTGATGTCGGTCGCGGTGACCTTCTCCGCGTGGTCCGCGGCCCGGATCGCCTGCACTCCGCAGCCGGTACCCAGGTCGAGCACCGTGCCGACCCGATCGCTGGGGGTCGCCTGCAACAACGACAGAGAGGCCTGCCCGACGCCGAGAACGTGATCGGGACGGGTGGGGACGGGACGGATCGAACCGTCGAGATCCGACAACACCCAGCGACTTCCGGTACCGGCGTCGAGGGGTCTCAGATCGAGCGCGGCGCGCAGGCCGTCGCCGTCGCGTTCGAGCAGGCCCGCTCGTACGGCCTGCTCCGGCGTCACCGGTTCGAGAGCGTGCGCCACCTCCGTCTCGGCGCAGGTGTCCTGGAGGAGGAACAGCCGGACGAGCACGCCGAGATCACCGGCGCTCCGCGCGACGCGCCGGGCGGGGACGGGTTCGCTGCGCCCGAGTGCCGCGTGCGCCTCGGGGCCGAGCAGATCCCGCACGGTGTCGAGGTCGTAGCGGCACCGGATCAATGCGGTGCGAAGAGCCGGGCAGAGAGACAGGAGAAGGTCGCGGTCCACCACGACATTCTCGCAAGCTCCCCGCTCGCTCTCTCCGTCAGCCGTCGATCACGCGGTGGGTCGACGCCTCGATCGCCGGAGCGTCCTCGAAGCGACCGTCCCAGCGACTCGGTTCGTCCTTCCGGCGCGGCGGCCGGTCGTTGGCGATGAGAACCGCGATCCACGGCAACGGAATCGACACCCCGATGATCGCCATCGAAATCCAGGGATTCTCCCAGATGCCGTACGCGATCGCCGCCAGGAGCAGTGCCGGTATGCGGAACGACATGATCGTGAGGTACTTGCGAACCCGTGCTCGGTGCTGATCCTCGAGCGACGTCTCCGCCGCTGTGATCAGAACCGGGTTGTCGGGCGATCCGTTCTCGGGGGATCCGCCGAAACCGTGAGTTCTCGCCATGTCTTCCACCTTCCCACGACGAACCGTCGCACGCACATACGCATCCGGCCTCTCCGTGCGGCATCATGGACACGTGAGCACGGATATCAAGGAACGGCCGGATACCACCACCGACGAGACGACCGACGACGACACCCCCAAGTTCTTCCATTACGTGAAGAAGAACAAGATCGCCGAGAGTGCGGTCATGGGTACCCACGTGGTTGCGCTGTGCGGTGAGGTCTTTCCGGTGACCCGGTCGCCGAAGCCCGGCTCGCCGGTGTGCCCCGAATGCAAGAAAGTCTACGACGGTTTGCGCAAGGGCGACTGAGGCACCGGGTGGAACGGCTCGTCGTCCACCGTGGCGTCGGGTGATCCTGGCGAGAGCCTCGCTGCCGGCGGAAGATCGGTCTCGGCCGGGGGAACTTCGGATCCCCCGGCCTTGTCGTCGTGGGATGCCTTGTCGTCGTGGCCGGCGGGGTCGTCGTGGGATGCCGGCCCCGACTCGGCAGGTCTCCCGTCGATCGGCCACGACTCGGGTTCGCGTTCCCCGGGCCGGATCAGGTCGGACAGCCGGATCGTCGTGGTGCCCGTCAGTCGGCGGGTGAGGTTCGTCACGGGCCCACTGTCCGGCGACGGCTCGCGCGCCGCCTGCTCCGCCAGCCATACCCGCCACTGCTCCAGACGCGTGGCGCGTGCGGGCCAGAACTGCTGCACCGTGGCGTTGAACTCGGCTCCGAGGACCACCGCGAAACCCAGGAAGAACGTGAACAGCAGAAAGGCGATCGGAGCGGCGAGCGCCCCGTAGGTGTAGCCCGTAGCGGCGATCCACGTCAGATACCACCGCAGGATCACGCTGGACGTGAGGAAGAACACGCCCGCCAGCACCGCCCCGCCGAGCAGTCGGTGCCACGGCAGCGACTTGGGCAGCGCCACCTTGTACAGGGTCGTCAGGCCGATCAGCAGCAGCAGACCCACGGCGGGGAAGTAGAAGGTGTCGATGATCTGCGAACCCAGATCGAACCACGCATCGGGAAGCAGCCGGCCGATCAGCGTGGGTCCGAGCGCGACGAGCGGCAGCGTGAAGACCGCGAGGATCAGGAAGACGACGTAGAGCAGCAGACCGAAGATCCGCTGCCACACCGGATGGCGGTGGTCCTGCTGATGGTGCGCTTCGACGATCGAGTCCACGAACGTCGAGATCGCCGACGAGCCGGCCCACAGCGACAGCACGAAGCCGAGCGACATCAGGTCGGCGCGTCCGCGGCCGAGGACGTCCGCGACGGTGGGTTCGATGATCTGGTCGACCACGCTGTCGCTGAAGACCGAGCGGAGGAAGGTGACGGTCTTGGACGTGATGATCTCGACCGTGTCCGGACCGAACCAGCCGCCCACGTACCCCAGGCTGCCGAGCAGACCGAGCACCAGCGGTGGCAGCGACAGGGTCTGCCAGAAGGCCGCGGTCGCGGCCTTGCTGAAGATCGAATGGTCCCATGCCGAGGACATGGTGTGTGTGACCACCTCCCACCCTTTACCCACCGCGTGCCGTATGCGGCCGCGGGGTGCCTGTGCGTGGGGTCGTGGTGTGTCGTTCATCTACTTCCAGAATTCCTGATGACACGCTCGCGTGCGCGCTCAGGCAGGTGAGGGTGCATCGAATTCTGCCACGCAGCCCTCGTCGGACCCGCCGACGCCGCGGCTTCGGCGGGTCCGCGACGTCCGAGACGATAGGCTGCATGACGGTCGGGACCCGGACGAGTGCGGTGGGACCGGCCCGAGCGAAGCGGACAAGGAGCACGAGAAACCGGTGAGCACCGAAACCGTCGGACAAGCTACGACCTCCGCCCCTGTGGCCCAGCTGCGCGCCTGGCAGCGCCGCGCCCTCACCAAGTACCT
Organism: Rhodococcus sp. Q1; assembly: GCF_004153645.1. Lineage (NCBI taxonomy): Bacteria > Bacillati > Actinomycetota > Actinomycetes > Mycobacteriales > Nocardiaceae > Rhodococcus > Rhodococcus sp. Q1. The sequence goes on from NZ_SDMJ01000003.1 coordinate 293,893, forward strand.
CGCGACGAAACCGCGCGACTTCCTCGCGGTCGCCACCCCCGGCGCCGGTAAGACGACCTTCGCCCTGCGGGTGGCGTCGGAGCTGCTGCGCGACCGGACGGTCGACCAGATCACCGTCGTCGCCCCCACCGAGCACCTCAAGCACCAGTGGGCGGGCGCGGCGGCCCGGATCGGCATCGCCCTGGACTCGAACTTCACGAATTCGACCGGGCAGACGTCGAGCGACTACCAGGGCGTCGTGGTCACCTACGCGCAGATCGCCTCGCACCCGTTCAAGCACCGCGTACGCACGGAGGCGCGCCGCACCTTCGTGATCCTCGACGAGATCCACCACGGCGGCGACGCGAAGAGCTGGGGTGAGGGCATCCTCGAGGCGTTCGGCGACGCGACCCGCCGTCTGGCGCTGACCGGTACGCCCTTCCGCAGCGACGACAGCGCGATCCCGTTCGTGACCTACGAGCCGAACGGAGACGGTCTGCTGCAGTCCAAGGCGGACCATGCCTACGGCTATGCCGACGCTCTCGCAGACGGCGTCGTGCGGCCCGTCGTGTTCCTCGCGTACTCGGGTGAGGCACGCTGGCGCACGAGCGCGGGGGAGGAGTTCACGGCCCGTCTGGGTGAGCCACTCAGCGCCGAGCAGACGGCCCGGGCATGGCGGACCGCCCTCGATCCCGAGGGCGACTGGATTCCTGCGGTGCTGGGCGCGGCGAACACCCGTCTGCAGCAGCTGCGTGCCGGCGGGATGCCGGACGCCGGCGGCCTCGTGATCGCGACCGACCAGACCACGGCCCGGGCCTACGCGAGGATCCTCGAGGCGGTGACCGGCGAGATGCCCACCGTCGTGCTCTCGGACGACCCCACGGCGTCCGAGCGGATCTCACAGTTCAGCGAGGGCAACCAGCGGTGGATGGTCGCCGTGCGCATGGTGTCCGAAGGCGTCGACGTTCCGCGACTCGCGGTCGGCGTGTACGCGACCAGCGCCTCGACCCCGTTGTTCTTCGCGCAGGCTATCGGCCGCTTCGTGCGGTCGCGGCGCACGGGGGAGACCGCCAGCGTCTTCCTGCCGTCCGTGCCGGTGCTGCTCGAACTCGCCAGCCAGCTCGAGGCGCAACGCGACCACGTGCTCGGCAAGCCGCACCGGGTCAAGGAAGGCTTCGACGACGAGCTGCTCGCCGACGCGAACCGGCGTAAGGACGAGCCCGGCGAGGACGAGAAGGCCTTCCATTCGCTCGGTGCGGACGCCGAACTCGACCAGGTCATCTACGACGGATCCTCGTTCGGCACCGCCACATTCGCCGGTTCCGACGAGGAAGCCGACTATCTGGGGCTTCCGGGTCTGCTGGACGCCGACCAGATGCGGGCGCTGCTGCGTCAGCGTCAGGAACAGCAGCTGAACAAGCCGAAGGCCGAGCCTGCGCCCACCCCGCCGCCCCAGGTCACCGAGCGCGTCGAGACCGCAGACACCCTGGCGCAGCTGCGCCGCGAACTCAATTCCCTCGTCGCGGTCGTGCACCATCGGACCAGGAAGCCACACGGGGTGATCCACGGTGAGTTGCGTCGCCAGTGCGGTGGTCCGCCGACGGCGATGGCGACCGCCGAGCAGCTGCGCGACCGCATCGCCATCCTGCGGAGCTGGTGAGCCGCACACCGAGCCCCCGGCGACGAGAACGGGCGACCACCTCGAGGTGGTCGCCCGTTCATTCGGTCGGGTCTCGGAACCGACGGTTCGTTCGTGTGACAGAACGTCGGTTCCGGACGGCGGATTCACACGGTGGCGTCGGACTCGCTCACGATCGTCGCTCCGAGTTCACGGAGACGGTCGGTGTGCTCGTTGGCGTGGTGCCCGCAGAACAACAGTTCTCCGCCGGTGGGAAGGACGGCGCGGACACGAGCGGCAGCATTGCACCGATCGCAGCGATCTGCAGCGGTCAACTTCGGGCTGGTCAACGTACCGGGCATGACTCCTCCAAACTGGCCACCGCTCATATCGGGTGCCGGGGTCTGGTCCGCCGCACCGGCCGGCGCGGTGGATCTACTCTGACAGACGATTTGTGTTCACGTGTTGTTCCCTTGGGTGCCCAATCGTGGCGCGTTTCACGCATCGAGCAGCGAAAACGCTGCGACATGCCGGTTTTCCGTGCAGGTGTTCGCTCACAGCGCAGAGGGCGGGACGCTGCGGACGCCTCGGATCGGCTTTCCGACGCACAATGACGACATGACCGAGACCCTCCTGCACATCATCTCCCGAGACGACTGGGACCGCGCCGGACCTCTCGGGGCCGTCGTTCCGGCATCCCTCGCCTCCCAGGGTTTCGTCCACCTGTCCACGCCGCAGCAGGTGCATCTTCCCGCCGACCGGCTGTACTCCGGACGCGAGGATCTGGTGCTGCTGCACGTCGACCCGACACGGCTCGACGACCCTCTCCGTTTCGAACCCGGCGTACCGGAGGACCCCGAGTCGATGCGGTTCCCGCACCTGTACGGGCCGTTGCCCGTGGACGCCGTGGTGGAGGTCACGCCGTTCCTCCCCGGACCGGACGGCCGATTCGCGCCCCTCGGGGCCGGGGGAGCGGACGCCGTCGGTCCGGAGGACTAGTCTTTCGGCATGATCGTCGACGTGACTCCGCTCCCCGGGATCGGTGTACGCAAGGACTTCGAACTGGCGTCCGGGCGCCGCATCGGGGTGATCACCCATCGGGACGGTCACAGCGACCTCATCATCTCGAAGGCCGGCGACCCCGATGCGTGTGCCGCCTCCCTCCCCCTCACCGTCGAGGAGGCGGCGACGCTCAGCAACCTGCTCGGTGCCCCCCAGCTCGTCGCCCAGTTGAGTGAGGACCACCGGGACATGCCCGGAATCGTCACCCGCCAGCTCCACGTCCACGAGGATTCCCGGTTCGACGGAGCGGCGCTGGGCGATACCGCGCTGCGCACCCGCACCGGCGTGTCGGTCGTGGCCGTGATGCGTGCGGGCCAGGTCATGCCTTCTCCGGCACCGGACTTCGTCCTCACGGGCGGGGACATCCTGGTGGCGGTCGGTACGGCGGACGGCCTCGACGCTGCCGCCAGGATCCTGCGCAACGGCTGATCCGGCGGTATGGACACTACGACACTCGCACTCATCGAACTGGGTGCGGTGTTCTTCGGGCTCGGTGTCCTCGGGCGGCTGGCGGCGCGGATCGGCATGTCGCCGATCCCGTTCTATCTGGTCGGCGGCCTGTGCTTCGGCAACGGTGGACTCATCCAGCTCGGCGACATCGGCGCGTTCAGTCACATCGCCAGCGAGATCGGCGTGGTACTGCTGTTGTTGCTGCTCGGGCTCGAGTACACCGCGAACGAGCTGATCAGTGGATTGCGACGCTCCCGGATGGCGGGTCTGCTCGATCTCGCCCTGAACGCGGCACCCGGGGCCGCGGTCGCGTTGATCCTGGGTCTCGGCCCTGTCGGCGCACTTGCGCTCGCAGGCGTGACCTACATCTCCTCGTCGGGGATCGTGGCGAAGGTCCTCGCCGATCTCGGGCGCCTCGGCAACCGCGAGACGCCGGTGGTCCTGTCGATTCTCGTCTTCGAAGACCTCACGATGGCCGTGTACCTCCCGATCCTCACCGCGATCCTCGGCGGCGTGAGTCTGCTCGGCGGCCTCGAAGCCGTCGCGATCTCGCTCGGTCTCGTCACCGTGGTGCTGGTACTGGTGGTGCGATACGGACGCTACATCTCGGTCGTGCTCGACAGTCCCGACAGGGAAACGTTGTTACTCAAGCTGCTCGGCGCGGCGCTGCTGGTGGCGGGCATCGCGTCCGCCCTCCAGGTGTCTGCGGCCGTCGGCGCCTTCCTGCTGGGTATCGCCATCTCCGGTTCCACGGCACACAACGCGGTACGTGTCCTCGAACCGCTCCGTGATCTGTTCGCCGCCATCTTCTTCGTCTTCTTCGGACTGAACACAGACCCGACGGAGATACCGCCGGTGCTCGGTTGGGCGATCCTGCTGGCCGTGCTGACCACACTGACGAAGCTCGCCACCGGATGGATCGCGGCGGCGCAACACCACATCGCCGTGATGGGCCGGGCCCGCGCCGGTGCGGCACTCATCGCTCGGGGCGAGTTCTCCATCGTGATCGCCGGACTGGCTGTCGCCTCGGGGCACGTCGACAGTCGTCTCGCGGCGATCGCCTCCGCATACGTGATGATCACCGCGGTCCTCGGTCCGGTCGCCGCACGAGTCGTCGAACCCGTGATGCGGTTCGCCTCCGCACGACTCCCGGGACGCGACGGCCGGCAGCGTCTTCCCGGGGACGAACCGGAGCTTCTCTAGCAGCGGTGGTCCGGAACGGCGAACGAGGGCCACCCGATCGGGTGGCCCTCGTTGCTGTGACGGATGTCAGTCGAGATAGTCGCGCAGCACCTGCGACCGCGAGGGATGGCGCAGCTTCGACATGGTCTTCGACTCGATCTGGCGGATGCGCTCGCGCGTCACGCCGTAGACCTGACCGATCTCGTCGAGGGTGCGCGGCTGGCCGTCGGTGAGACCGAAGCGCAGACGCACGACGCCCGCTTCGCGCTCGGACAGGGTCTCGAGCACCGATTGCAGCTGATCCTGCAGCAGTGTGAAGGACACCGCGTCGACGGCGACGACCGCCTCCGAGTCCTCGATGAAGTCGCCGAGCTGGCTGTCGCCCTCGTCGCCGATCGTCTGGTCGAGGGAGATGGGCTCACGCGCGTACTGCTGGATCTCCAGCACCTTCTCCGGCGTGATGTCCATTTCCTTGGCAAGCTCTTCGGGTGTGGGCTCGCGGCCCAGGTCCTGGAGCAACTCGCGCTGGATACGGCCGAGCTTGTTGATGACCTCGACCATGTGCACAGGGATACGGATGGTGCGGGCCTGGTCGGCCATGGCGCGGGTGATGGCCTGACGGATCCACCACGTCGCGTAGGTGGAGAACTTGTAACCCTTGGTGTAGTCGAACTTCTCGACCGCACGGATCAGACCGAGGTTGCCTTCCTGGATGAGGTCCAGGAACGCCATGCCACGGCCGGTGTAACGCTTCGCCAGCGACACGACGAGGCGGAGGTTCGCCTCGAGCAGGTGGTTCTTGGCGCGGTTGCCGTCGCGGCAGATCCAGTTCAGGTCGCGGCGCTGGGCGACGGGCAGCTTCTCGCCCTTCTCCGCCAGCTGCTGCAGCATGTGGGTCGCGTAGAGGCCGGCCTCGATGCGCTTGGCCAGTTCGACCTCTTCCTCGGCGTTGAGGAGGGCGACCTTGCCGATCTGCTTGAGGTAGGCGCGCACGGAGTCTGCCGACGCGGTGAGCTCGGCATCCTTGCGTGCCTGGCGCAGCGCTTCGGACTCCTCTTCGTCCCAGACGAAGTCGCCCGAGGCCTTGTCCTTCTCGCTGGGCTCGTCGTCGTCGACCACGACATCCTCGGCGCCGGCGAGATCACCCTCCGAGACCTCGAGGTCGGCGAGATCTGCTTCCTCGGCGCCGTCGAAGTCCTCTTCACCCGCAGCCTTGGTGGTCTTCTTGGCGGCTGCCTTCTTCGCGGTGGTCTTCTTGGCGGCTGCCTTCTTCGCGGGAGCCTTCTTGGCGGCTGCCTTCTTCGCGGGAGCCTTCTTTGCAGCGGTCTTCTTCGCCGGCGGTGTCGCACCGGGTGCGGTGCCCTCCGGGGAGTCCGCAGCGCCTGCGACGCTGGAAGCGTCCGCAACGGGTGCCGATTCGTTGGCGGAATCAGCGGTGTGGATGTCGGTGGCTGCCACGTACGCCCTTTCGTGACGAGGTAGTGCGGCGTCGCGCCAGAGGTGTTCCGGCGGAGAGGTCTGTCGGGATGAGGGCCGGTTCCGGCCTGCTGGGGACCATTGTAACGATCCTCCGGGCGGTCGATGCGCCGGACTCAGGGAGTGACACCTGTTTTCGCAGCATGAGCAGCCCCGACGATTCCCGCCGCGTTGCGCAGTTCGGCAGGGACCACCGGCGTGCGGTTGGTCAGGAACGGGATCCACTTCTCGTGCTTGCGGCTGATCCCACCACCGGCGATGAACAGATCGGGCCAGAGCAGATCCTCGAAACGTGTGAGGACGCGGGAGACCTCCTTGGCCCACTGCTTGTACGACAGGTCGCCGCGTTCCTTGACGGAGGAGGCGGCGCGGTGCTCGGCCTCCTTGCCGTCGACCTCCATGTGCCCGAACTCGGTGTTGGGCAGCAGGACACCGTTGTGCAGGACGGCCGAGCCGATCCCGGTTCCGAAGGTCAGGAGGATCACCACACCGTCGGTGTCCTTGGCGGCACCGAAGCGGTCCTCCGCGATGCCGGCGGCATCCGCGTCGTTGAGCACCGAGACGTCCCGGCCGTCGAGCGCGTGGGAGAAGAGAGAACGGGCGTCGGTGCCGATCCACGACTTGTCGATGTTGGCGGCGGTCCGGGCGACACCTCCGGTGACCACGCTCGGCAGGGTCACGCCGACGGGACCGGACCAGCCCGCCTGCTCGACGATCTGTGCCACCGTCTTCGCCACGGCCTCCGGGGTGGACGGTTGCGGAGTGAGGAGCTTGATCCGGTCGCCGACCAGGCGGCCGGTATCGAGGTCCACCACGGCACCCTTGACGCCACTTCCCCCGATGTCGACACCGAATCCGTGGTTGCCCGGATTCGATCGGTCCGTGGGGACGTCCTGTGCCATCGTGTACTTCCTCTCGCTGGGTGGGGCCGGCTGCTCCGCTCGTGTGGCAACGATAATGCCCGGTGCCGCCCGGTGCGGCGCTCGGTGGCGAAACCTTCGGCGCTGTGTTCGGATCGGTTCGTGCATGTACAGAGAACGCTCTCCGAATCCGAGTCGTCCGCGTTGAGGGACGTCGCCGTGACCGCCGCGCGTGAGGCCGCAGCCTATGTTCGTGTACGCAGAGCCGAGCTGTTCGGCCCTCCGGGATCGGGGGAGGCCGCCCGTGTCGGGACGAAGTCGACGGCGACCGATCCCGTCACCGCCGCCGACACCGAAAGCGAGGAGCTCATCCGGCGCAGACTCGCCGAACTGCGGCCCGAGGACGCCTTCCTGGGAGAGGAGACCAGTGGCGACGGTGCGAGGGCGACGACCGCGAGCGGGGTGGTGTGGGTGGTCGATCCCATCGACGGCACCGTGAACTTCGTGTACGGACTCCCGGCGTCGGCGGTCTCGGTGGCCGCGCAGGTCGACGGACGTTCGGTGGCCGGAGCTGTCGTCGACATCGCCTCCGGGGAGACGTTCTTCGCGGCGGAGGGTCTCGGGGCGTATCTGGATACGGGTGGCACACGGGTCCGGTTGCGCTGCAATCCGGTGACCGATCCGCGGATGGCGCTCGTGGCGACGGGCTTCTCGTATTCCCCGCAACGGCGTGCGCGTCAGGGGGAGTTGGTGGCGGCACTGTTGCCCAGGGTGCGCGACATCCGGCGTGTCGGAGCGGCTGCGCTCGACCTGTGCATGGTCGCGGCGGGGCGGGTCGATGCCCACTACGAACATGGGCTCGGCCCGTGGGACTGGGCGGCGGGGGCTCTGGTCGCCGCGGAAGCCGGTGCGGTGGTGCGTGTCCCGACAGGCACCGGGGACGACGGCGAACTCACCGTGGCGGTCGCGCCGGGACTCGCCGCCGATTTCGAAACTCTCCTCACCGAAATCGGAGCGTTCCACGCAATTCCGAATTGACCGTTTTGTCACATCGGAAATTGTCGTCGGTCACGTTTTACTGCGACGGTGACGAAAAACAGCATGCACGGTCTCTGAAAATAGTTTCAGCATCGCGCAGTGCGGGCGGCCGTGAGCAGATCGAGATCGAGGGGAGCCGTCTGTTCGCCCGCCGGAACCTCGCGCAGCGCCCGCAGAACCTCCTCCGCATCAGCCCCGGGAGAGACCTCGCGGAAGTAGGTGCCGAGCGCGAGGTCCACCGTGTCGTCCTCACGTGTGTCCTGCACCAACTCGGCGCACGGAGCGAGCAACCACACCGATGACGCAGCTGCGCGACCGGCTTCACCGAACCGGATCTGCCCCTGGCACTGCAGGTTCTGGTCGACATAGACCGGATCGTTGCCGGCCTGTACGTCGGGCGGACTCGAGAAACCGTAATCGCTCAGTTGCGCGGCCACATGCGTCGCCTGACCGCGTTCTCCGTTGGCGTTGAACACGCGCACCCGGGTTGCCGCCAGGGGAGCGGGTTCGACCTCGAGCAGCGTCGACCGGTCCACGACCTCGCCGAGCGGAGCGGGTTGCGGGCCTTCGGGATCGGCCGCCTCGGTCGGGGGAGCGTTGCACGCCACGGTGGTCGTGACGGGTTCCGACGAACTGATCGCCGAGGTCCACACGACGATGGTGGCTGCGGCGAGGACGGCGCCGGCCACGGCAGCCGGGACCACCCGGCGCCGGCGGAACGGGCGGCCGCGGCGATCGGTTGCGCTTCCTTCGGTGATCAGGGAAACCACGCGGCCCTGCCTCTCGTCTTCTGCCGGGATCGTCGCACTCACTGTAGAGGGCGGGGACTGCGTGGGCGGAACCGCCGACCCGAGGAAATGTCACGAGTCGTTGTGTTGTTGATGACGATTGCCGGACAATTTCCCGCGTTTTCGCGCATCGGTTGCATATTCGTGCGCAAGGTCGGCTATTGTTCGGCGGCCGAACCGTCCAAGAACGAACGGTTCGGCGTGGAAACAGAGTGAATTCGGGTATGTCACCCCGGTGACATACCCGTCGGGAACTCCAACGGACGGTCGTGCGTTGCCTTGGCCGGGAGCACCGTCCGTGTCCCGGCCGGCTACCGGTACGAGTACTAGAAGGTAAGAGGAAATGGCGACTGACTACGACGCACCCCGGCGGACCGACAGCGACGATGTGTCGGAGGATTCACTCGAGGAATTGAAGGCCCGGCGTAACGAGGCCCAGTCCGCAGTGGTGGACGTCGACGAATCGGACACCGCCGAGTCCTTCGAGCTGCCCGGGGCGGACCTGTCCGGAGAAGAACTGTCGGTGCGGGTCGTTCCGAAGCAGGCCGACGAGTTCACCTGTTCGAGCTGTTTCCTGGTGCACCACCGGAGCAGACTCGCGAGCGAGGAGAACGGAGTCATGATCTGCCGGGATTGCGCGGCGTGAGGACATAGGTGTGCGATACGAGACCGGGTGACGACGGTGCGCCGTGGTCACCCGCGTCTCTCTCGCACATGCCCCGGCGCTGTGGCGGCTCCCGCTGCACTCTGCGTCCGGGCTCTCTTTCTGTGCCCCGGCTTTCGTGCCTCTACCGGCGACCCGACTCGTCGCACCCCAGTGCCGCGAGCAGTTCGGCCGGCCGCCGCGTGCTGACCAGCCAGTACGGCGTCGGATCCTCCGGGTCGTCGAGCACCACGAGCGCCATGGTCCGCACCCAGGGGCGGTGCTGGACGAACGCCGCCGGATCGAGCTGGCGTCCCATCGCGGCGCTCTTGGCCGACGGCGGAACCACCACCCCCCGCGAGATCACATCGAGGGGTAGATGTGCGCGACCGACGACGAGCTCGCCGCCCACCACCTCGACCCTGCTGCGTGAGAGCCAGGTGAGGACCCAGATCGGCATGGGAAGCAGAAGGACGTAGGGCAGCCACGCATACATCCCGGGCGCGCCCATGTGCAGTTCCGCCGCGAGCAGAGCGGCCACACCGAGCCCGATCGGCCACCACCACCACGGCACCCACATCCGCTCGGAGAAGGTCGGGGCGTCGGCCGTCGGAGGTGTTGTCGCTGAGGTGCGCGAGGATCGGGACACACCGTAAGGATAGTCGCCTCGGTGGAGCAGCCCGGCACGCGAGTAGTCTCGGTCCACGTGACCGATCTTCCCCCGATACCGCTGCGCCGGCTCGATCCGGAGCTCCCCGTGCCCACTCGCGCCCACCCCGGTGACGCCGGCGTGGACTTGTGCACCTCGGCCGACGTGACCCTCGGTCCGGGGGAGCGAGCGCTCGTCGGTACCGGTATCGCCGTGGCACTGCCCGTGGGAACGGTCGGATTGATCCACCCGCGTTCCGGCCTCGCCGCCAAGTTCGGACTGTCCGTCGTCAACACACCCGGCACGGTCGACGCGGGCTACCGTGGGGAGATCAAGGTGTGCCTGATCAACCACGACACCGAGCGCGCCGTCGAACTCCGCCGAGGCGACCGCATCGCGCAGTTGCTCGTCCAGCGCGTCGAACTCGTCGACTTCGTCGAAGTGGACGAACTCGACGACACGGCGCGGGGCAGCGGCGGATACGGATCGAGCGGCGGGCACGCCGGCCTCGTGAAGGAGGGTTCCTGACATGTTCGGACGACGCCGCAAGGACCGCGGGTCGAGCGTCGAGACGAGCGACGCCGCTGCACCCGGCGACGACCTCGGTGCCTACGACGAGCCTTCCGACGAATACGCCACCGGCAGTGCGGCCGATTCCGGCCCGTACGACATCGACGAGGTCGACGAGGAGACGGTGGCCGCCTCCCGTCTGGATCTCGGATCCGTGCTCGTACCGCTGCCGGCCGGCGGCCAGATCCAGGTCGAGATGGCACCGAACGGGACGCCTCAGAACGTCCACCTGGTGACCCAGTTCGGGCGCATCACCGTCTCCGCGTACGCCGCGCCGAAGTCGCCGGGACAGTGGCGCGAGGTCGCTGCCGAACTCGCGGAGACCCTGCGCAACGACAATGCGGAGGTCAGCATCGAGTCGGGCCCGTGGGGTCGTGAACTTCACGGCAGGGCCGCGAACGCCGATCTGCGGTTCATCGGTGTCGACGGTTTCCGCTGGATGATCCGCTGTGTCGTGGCGGCGCCCGCCGGGAATGCGGGAGCCGACTCCGAACTCGTCGGGATCGCACGCTCGGTGATCTCCGGAACGGTCGTCCGGCGAGGAGCCGACCCCCATCCGGTCCGTACGCCGTTGCCGATCGTGCTCCCCGAGGCGCTCACCCGTCAGCTCGTCGCAGCGCAACAACAACAGCAGCAGGCGGCGCAGCAGCAGGTCGCGCCCCGGCAGGGATCTGCTCCGGCACAACCCGCTCCGCGGACGACCTCGCCGACGCAGCCCACCCGGCAGACCCCACCTCCCCAGCAGACTCCGCCTCCCCAGCAGACTCCGCCTCCCCAGCAGACCCCGCCCACTCAGCAGACCCCTCCGCCGCGCCGGGGCGAATCCGGTTCGGCGATGCAGCAACTCGGCTTCTAGGCCGATATCCCGATCATCGATTCGGGGCGGGGACGATCCTGTCGAGCGCGGTGAGGCACAGTCTCCCGAGCACGGAGGGATCGTCCCCGATCTGCTCGAGTGTCACCGTCGCGAGTTGCGCGCGAGGGATCTCCCGCGCCCATCGGCGCCCCACCTCCAGCGGATGGACCGCATCGTCCACCGCGGCGGCGATGCCGACCGGCGTACCCACGGCCCGGAGTTCGTCGACGTCGAGCGCTCGGTAGCACGCGGCTTCGTCCAGCGCGGACGGGAGGTCGGGCCATTGGGCGCTCCACGAGCGGGTCAGCTCCCGCGCGAGCCAGGACGGACTCGAGGCGGTCATCGTCGCGGTGACCGCCTCGAGTCCGTGAGCGCGTAGCTCGGACGCCGTCCACCGCGCGCTCCCAGCGGCAGGGGACTCCAGTGGATCGCCGGTCCACGCCGGTAGGGCGGCGAGGATGCCGACGGCCCGGTCGGGATTGTCGAACGCCCATCTCAACGCAACAGCCGCACCGATCGACACACCACCGACGAGGAGCGGCCCGTTCTCGGCGGCATCGTCGAGCGCCGCGACGTAGCTCGCCACCACACCGCGAGGGTCCGGGTCGACGGCGATCGGCGTGATGCCGCGGCGCCGGAGTTCGGGGCCGAACGCCTTCTCGGCGAAGCATGCGTCCGAACCCGTGCCGGGAAGCACGACCGCGGTGCGGGTGACCGGCCGGGACGGGCCGGTGTCCGGGGAGGCCGGGGATTCGCTGCGGGACATGCGGACGATCCTGCACCATCGGTCCCCGGCAACGGCGCTCACCTGCGCACACGGTCGTGCCGACAGTGCCTGCACAGCAGGTCGACGGTGCCTGCACGACGGTGTGCACCGTGCAACTTGTATCCGGCCAGAATGCGTCTACAGTGGCGATCGAAGAAGAGTCCGGTGGCACGCGATCCGTGCCCCTTCCGTACAGGAGCGTGTTATGGCTTCCCCGGCCGGCTACCTGCGTCGGCTCACACGGCGGCTCACCGAGGACATCGAAGAACTCGATGCCGAGGAGATGGCCGAATCGTCGCACTCCACGGGCGCCCTACCCATCGTCGAATGCGCCCGCGGTCAGGAAGTGACCATGTACGGACGCCTCCGCAGTGTCGAGTCGTGTTCGCGTGCCGCTGCTGCCGTCGTCGAGGCGGAGTTCTTCGACGGGACCGATTCGATCCAGCTCGTATGGATCGGCCGTCGGCGCATCCCCGGGATCGAACCCGGGCGTACGTTGACGGTCCGCGGTCGCGTGGGAGAACGCGACGGACGCAAGGTGATCTACAACCCGTACTACGAGCTGCGCGAACCGGCCTGACCGGCGCGCCGGGGACTGCCGGCCCCTGCGTACGCGGAGTGGTTCCCCGTCGATACGCGGGGTCGTACCGCTGTGCCCGATGTGGCACCCTCGTAGGAGTGAGCGACACCAACCAGCAGACGATGCTCGAACAACTCGGCGGGATCAGCGGGTTGATCTATTCGACGCTGCCGGTGCTGGTGTTCGTGCCGGTCAACAGCGTGTGGGGGCTCACGGCGGCCATCTGGACCGCGTTGGGTGTGGCACTGGCGGTGCTCGTGTGGCGCCTGATCCAGCGCACGCCGATCCAGCCCGCGATCTCCGGCTTCTTCGGAGTCGCCTTGTGCGCCTTCATCGCTCATCGCACCGGCGACGCGAAGGGATACTTCCTGTTCGGGATCTACGCGAGCCTGGTCTACGGGGGCGCCTTCCTGTTGTCCGTGCTCGTCCGTAGGCCGCTGGTCGGCGTGATCTGGGGGATGCTCAACGGCCAGGGCTCGCAGTGGCGGTCACATCCCACCGCGGTGCGCGCCTACGACGTCGCCACCCTCGCATGGACCCTGGTCTTCCTCGGTCGCTATCTCGTGCAGAACCAGCTCTACGACGAGGACCGCACCGGGTGGCTCGCGGTCGCACGGATCGGAATGGGCTGGCCGCTGACCGCGCTGGCGCTGCTGGTCACCCTCTGGGCGGTCCGGCGCGCGGACCGGGTCGTCGAACCCCCGCCGGCCGAGACCATCGAGGACGCTTCGGCCGGGGGGTCCCACGAGGCGTCGGGTTCCCACGACGAGCCGGGCCCCGAGGACCGGCACGGACTCGACGGCCGGCACCGTCTCCGCGACCGGCACGGTTCGCGCGACTAGCGGTTCACCGCCTGCCGGAGATCGTCCTCGACGTCCTCTGCCGTGACGAACAGCAGTTCGTCCCCGCCTTCGAGCGGATCGTCCGGCTGCGGGACGATCACGCGTCCGCCGCGCAGGATCGCCACGAGCGCCGTGTCGCGGGGCAGTTCCAGTTTCCGAACCGGCTTCCCGGCCAGGGCGGTGGTGTCCCGCAGGGTGACCTCCACCAGGTTCGCGCCTTTGCGGAGCGTCATCAACCGCACCAGATCGCCGACCGTGACGGCCTCCTCGACCAGCGCGGCGAGCATGCGCGGCGTGGACACCGCGACGTCGACACCCCACGATTCGTCGAACAGCCACTCGTTGCGCGGATCGTTGACGCGGGCCACCACCCGCGGGACACCGAACTCGGTGGTCGCGAGCAGGCTGAGGACCAGGTTGGCCTTGTCGTCGCCCGTTGCCGCGATCACCACGTCGTACCGTTCGAGTCCGGTGGATTCGAGCGAGCTGAGTTCGCAGGCGTCGGCGTGGACCCAGGCCGCCTCCGGAACGGCGTCCGGTTCGACATGCTCGAGCTTGCGTTCGATGAGCATCACCTCGTGGGCGTTGCGCAGCAGTTCACGCGCTATCGAGCGTCCCACCGCGCCGGCACCGGCGATCGCCACCTTCATGTGAGCTTCCTCTCGGGTGGGTGGGTCAGTTCTCGTCGACCGGCGGGTTCTCGGCGTGGGTGATCGCCTCCGAGACGGAACCCGACACGGCCGCGATGTAGACGGAGTCGTCGGCCTGCAGCACCGTCCTGCGGTCGGGCAGCAGCCCGGTGCCGAACCGGATCAGGAACGCCACGCGCGATCCCGTGGCCTCCTCGAGGTCGGTGACGCGTCGTCCGACCCATCCCTCGTGCAGGTTCACCTCGGCGATGGCGACGGATCCGGTGGGATCGCGCCAGCGGGCGGTCTCGCTGTCGTGCGTCAGCGCGTGGAGCAAGCGATCGGTGGTCCACGGCACGGTCGCCACCGTGGGGATGCCCAGCCGCTCGTACGCCGCGGCCCGCTTGGCGTCGTAGATCCTCGCGACGACACGTTCGACACCGAAGGTCTCGCGGGCCACCCGTGTCGAGATGATGTTCGAATTGTCGCCGGAGGAGACCGCCGCGAAGGCATCGGCGCGTTCGATACCGGCGGAGATCAGCACGTGCCGGTCGAAGCCCATACCGAGCACCGTGTGTCCGGGGAAGTCGTCGCCCAGTCGCCCGAACGCACTCTCGTCGCGGTCGATGACCGCGACCTCGTGACCGAGCCGGACGAGAGCGGTGGCCACCGCCGAGCCGACCCGACCACACCCCATCACCACCACGTACACCGTGGACTCCGTTCCGGTCGATCCTTCCGAGACGGACCGCATCGGACCGCCGAACCGAACGGTACCGCGTGACGATCCCCGAGCAGTCGTGACCCGGCCGAGGGGTACTTCCGGACCCGAACCGCATAGGCTTTGCGCGTGTCCAAGCTTTCCACCGCGGCGAAGCGGCTCGTGCTGGGTCGGCCGTTCCGCAGCGACACTCTCGGGCACGAGTTGCTGCCCAAACGCACCGCGCTGCCGGTGTTCGCCTCCGATGCCCTCTCGTCGGTCGCCTACGCGCCCGAGGAGATCTTCCTCGTCCTCTCCGTTGCGGGACTGTCGGCCTACGCGTTCTCTCCGTGGATCGGTCTCGCGGTCGCCTTCGTGCTCGTGATCGTGATCGCCGGTTACCGCCAGACGGTGCGCGCCTACCCATCGGGCGGCGGCGACTACGAGGTGGCCACGAAGAATCTCGGCCCCACGGCCGGACTGACCGTGGGCAGCGCGCTGCTCGTCGACTACGTGCTGACGGTCGCGGTGTCGCTGTCGTCCGCGGCGGCGACGGTCGGATCGGCGGTCCCGTTCGTGGCCCGGCACAAGGTTCTCTTCGTCATCCTCGCGATCGTGTTGCTGACCGCGGTGAACCTGCGCGGTCTCCGGCGGGCCGGACGCGCCTTCGCCGTTCTCACCTATACCTTCGTGGGCTGCATGCTGGTGATGCTCGGGGCCGGCCTGTTCCGGATCTTCGTCCTGGGCGACGAGTTGCGCGCCGAGTCGGCCGATCTCGAACTCGTCGCCGAGCAGACCGACCTGACGGCGCTCGCATTCGTCCTCCTGGTCGCGCGCGCATTCTCGTCGGGGTGCGCCGCGCTGACGGGCGTCGAGGCGATCAGCACGGGTGTGCCGTCCTTCCGGAAGCCGAAGGCACGCAACGCCGCGACGACGTTGCTGGTGCTCGGAGCCATCGCCGTCACGCTGTTCCTCGGGGTGGTCTTCCTCGCCCGACGACTCGGGGTCGTGGTGGCCGAGCACCCCGAGACCCAACTGCGGGGTGCGCCCGAGGGCTACGAGCAGAAGACGCTGCTCGCCCAGCTGGCCCATACCGTCTTCGACGGGATACCGGCTGCGTTCGTCCTGATCACGATCGTCACCGCCGTGATCCTCGTGCTCGCCGCCAACACCGCGTTCAACGGATTCCCCGTGCTCGGCTCGGTTCTCGCGCAGAACCGCTACCTGCCGCGCCAGTTCCACACGCGTGGTGACCGCCTCGCGTTCAGCAACGGCATCCTCTTCCTTGCCGGTATCGCCGTCGTCTTCGTGTGGGTCTTCGAAGCCGAGGTCACCCGGCTCATCCAGCTGTACATCGTGGGGGTGTTCGTCGCGTTCAGCCTGGGACAGGCCGGCATGGTGCGTCACTGGACCCGGGAGCTGCGCACCGAGTCGGATCCCGCCGCCCGGGGTCGCATGACGCGGTCGCGGTTGATCAACGGGGTCGGGTGCGTGTCCACCACGCTGGTGCTGCTGGTCGTGCTGACCGGCAAGTTCGCGGCCGGGGCATGGATCGCGGTGGTGACCATGGTGGTCGCGTTCGTGCTGATGAAGGCGATCCGGCGTCACTACGACACGGTCGCCGCGGAACTCGAGAGCGTGGACTGGGACGGAGTGCTGCCCAGCCGCACGCATTCCATCGTGCTGGTCTCGACCTTGCACATGCCCACCATGCGTGCGCTCGCCTATGCGCGGGCGACCCGCCCGGACACGCTCGAGGCGATCACCGTCAACGTCGACGACGAGAGCACCCGGCGTCTCGTCGTCGAATGGGAGAAGAGCGATCTGACGGTTCCGCTGAAGGTCGTCGAGTCGCCCTACCGGGAGATCACGCGGCCCGTCCTCGACTACGTGCGGCGGGTTCGGCGCGATTCTCCCCGGGACGTGGTGACCGTGTTCATCCCCGAGTACGTGGTGGGCCACTGGTGGGAGCAGCTTCTCCACAACCAGAGTGCGTTGAGGCTCAAGAGCAGGCTCCTCTTCCAGCCGGGGGTGATGGTGACGAGTGTGCCGTGGCAGCTGCGCTCGTCCGCGGAGGCGGGCGCGATGGGGCGGGCCGTCCCGGACGGACAGGAACGACAGTTCGACAACGAGGAGGAACCCCGGTGAATCGTCAGGCACACCCGCGTACGGATTGGTCCGGCCGGCGGATCGAGGTGATCCTCGGGAATCCCGCCCACGGCGGTGCGTGTGTCGCGCGGTTCGAGGGTCGGGTCGTCTTCGTGCGGCACGGACTGCCGGGGGAGCGGGTCTTCGCTCGCGTCACCGAGGATCGGGGCGGGTCGTTCTGTTTCGCCGACGTGGAGGACGTACTCGAGGCGTCCGAGGATCGCGTCGAGCGGGTCTGTCCGATCTCCGGTCCGGGGGGAGCGGGCTGTTGCGATCTGTCGCACATGACCGTCGCGGCGCAACGTCGTTTCACGGGCGCCGTGGTGGTCGAACAGCTGCGCCGGCTGGGCGGTGTGGACCGCGAGGTGACGGTCGAGGAGGTGCCGGGCGGTGCCTCGAACGGGACCTTGTGGCGAACCCGGGTGCGGCTCGCGGTGGACGTGGTCGGGAATCCGGGATACCGGCGCTATCGCAGCAACGAGGTCGTGCCCGAGCTGGCCTGTCCGCAGATCGATCCGCACGCCTATGTCGGTCTCGCCGACCGGGTGTGGCAACCGGGAGCCGAGTTGCAGGTGGTGCTCGACGCGGACGGTGGTCGGCACGTGGTGGAGATCGCGCCGCCCGCCGTCGCGGGTGGTGCGCGGCGGCAGGGTCGGCGCGGCGCGGCGTCGCGGCGGGCGGCGGCGAACGCACCCCGTCCGGAGAAGGTGATCGAGGGTTCGGGTCGTGTGCTCGAGCGGGTCGGTGGGCGAGAGTGGCGGCTGGTGCCGACCGGCTTCTGGCAGGCCCACCGCGGTGCCGCGACCACCTATTCGACGGTGGTGGGTGAATGGGCGCAGGCCTCCGCGGGTGCGACGGCGTGGGATCTCTACGGCGGGGTGGGGGTGTTCGCCGCGGTGCTCGCCGAGCAGGTGGGTCCGTCCGGGCATGTGGTGTCGGTCGAGTCGTCGAAGACCGCCGTCGACGACGGGATGGAGGCACTCGCCGATCTCGGGCAGGTGTCCTTCCGTCACGGTCGGGTGGAGCGGATGATCCCCGAGCTACCGGCACCCGAGGTGGTCGTGCTCGACCCACCGCGGGCGGGAGCCGGCAGGGACGTGGTGGCGGCCGTGGCCGAGGCGGGTCCGCGCCGGATCGTCCACGTGGGGTGCGATCCCGCCTCGTTCGGCCGTGATGTGGGGCTGTATCGCGATCACGGGTTCGAGTTGGCGGACGTCCGGGCCTTCGCGGCGTTCCCGTCTACTCATCATGTGGAGTGCATCGGTCTGTTCACCCGTTGAGCGTGTTTCCCGTCACCCTCCCGGAGATGTGGTGTGACGGGAAACACGTCGGAGTGGTGGTGTGATGTCGGTAAGAGATTGCTTGTAGTATGCAACTAATATGTACAGTTGCATGACGTAATCAACTGATCCACCCGACGGAGGTTCGCTGTGTCGGACAAGGCCCAAACCCACGAACTCGCCGACGCCATCTTCCTCTTCGGTCGCACGCTGCGCGGTGCACTCGTCCACCACGACACCGACGTGCTTCCCTCCGCACTCGTCGCGGTGCTGTTCGTGCTCGCACGGATGGGGGAGTGCCGTCCCAGCGAGCTCGCCGTCGAAATGTGCGTCAGCCAGTCGTCGTTGAGCAGACAGATCGCCGAACTCGTCGAGCGTGGCCTCGTGGATCGACATCCCGATCCCGACGACCGCCGCGCTCACCGGGTGAGTTGTTCGGTCGCGGGAATCGAGATCCTCGAACTCGTGAAGAAACGCCGGACCGAACGTCTCTCCGCAGAACTCGCGGACTGGCACGAGGACGAGATCGCGGGCGCCATCACGACGCTCGAGCGCCTCACCTCATCCCTGGCGCCGCTCGTTATCGATACACGAAGGACCAATCCATGACCACAGTCTCCGGATCGGGAGCGCACCCGGCTGCTCCCGCAGCCGAGGAGCAGATGACGCACCGCGAGATCCTCGTCGTGCTGTCGGGCCTCCTTGCCGCTCTCTTCACCGCGCTGCTGAGCAGCACCATCGTCTCGACCGCCCTGCCGACGATCATCGCCGACCTGAACGGCACCCAGACCCAGTACGCCTGGGTCATCACCACGGCGCTGCTCGCCAACGCCGCGTCGACCCCCATCTGGGGCAAGTTCGCCGACCTGTTCAACAAGAAACTGCTCGTCCAGCTCGGGATCCTGGTCTTCGTCGTCGGATCGGTGCTGGCAGGCCTCGCACACAACGTGCCGGTCCTGCTCGCCGCCCGCGTGATCCAGGGCATCGGCATGGGCGGTCTGACGGCTCTGGTCGTCGCGATCATCGGCAGCATCATCCCGCCCCGTGAACGCGGTCGGTACTCCGGCTACATGGGCGCCGTCATGGCCGTCGCCATGTCGGGCGGTCCCGTGCTCGGTGGCGTCATCGTCGACCTCCTCGGCTGGCGCTGGTGCTTCTACGTCTGTGTGCCGATCGCCATGGTCGCGCTGGTCCTGCTGCAGCGCACGCTGCACGTCACGACCGTCCGCAAGGAGAACGTGAGCATCGACTGGTTCGGCGCCACGCTCATCACCGCCGCCGTGAGCGTCCTGCTCATCTGGGTCTCCTTCGCCGGAAAGGCCGGCTACTACGAGTGGTTCTCGGTCGAGTCCGCCCTGTACGTCGGAGCCGGCCTCGTCCTGCTCGCCGCGACGCTCATCGTCGAGTCGAAGGTCGCCGATCCGATCATCCCGCTCAAGATCGTCACCGAACGCACCACCGCTCTCGCCATCATCGCGTCCGTGGCAGTCGGTATCGGCCTGTTCGGTGCCACCACCTTCCTCGGCCAGTACTTCCAGACCTCGCGTGCCTACAGCCCGACGGTCGCCGGTCTGCTCACCATCCCGATGGTTGCCGGCACGCTCGTCTCGTCGATGCTCTCGGGTCAGCTCATCACGCGCTTCGGCAAGTGGAAGGGATTCCTCATCGGCGGTGCGCTCCTGCAGATGGTCGGTTTCGGCCTGCTCGGCACGGTCGATCACCTCACGTCGCTGACGCTGATCAGCGTGTACATCGCGATCGTGGGTCTGGGCACGGGCATGCTGATGCAGAACCTCGTCCTCGCCGTGCAGAACACCGTCAGCGTTCGCAACATCGGCGCCGCGAGCAGCTCCGTGGCCTTCTTCCGCACCTTCGGTGGCGCGATCGGCGTGTCGGTGCTCGGTTCGATCCTCGCCTCCCGTGTCGCGACGCTCTCCGCCGACGGCCTCGCGAAGCTCGGTGTGGACACCTCCGGTGGCGGTTCCGGCGGAAGTCTCGACTTCTCCCGGCTGCCTGCGCCGGTGGCGGAGGTCATCCGCGCTGCCTACGGCGATGCGACGGCGACTCTCTTCCTCGTGGCGGCGGCGTTCGCAGTCGTTACTCTGGTAGCAGTGGTGCTGATCCCGAACCGGGCGTTGCGCACCACCATCGATCTCGTGGAGGAGAAGTCGCCGGCCGATCGCGCCGACATCTCCCCGCAAGGGTGACCTCGATCACGACCGGGCGATCCGCCCGCCGGTGACCAGCAGATCACGCGGAACCGAGGCGGTGGCGGGAGACGCTCCGTTCCCGTGCTCCGTAGACTGAGGGAATCACTCGCGCGACGAGCGCGAGGCACGAGCCGGAGGGAGCTGTTCCAGTTGGGTGTTCTGTCCCGCATCCAGTCGCCCGACGATCTACGTCGACTCTCCCCTGTGGAGCTCACCGAGCTCGCAGGGGAGATCCGGGAATTCCTGGTCGAGAAGGTCGCGGCGACCGGCGGTCACCTCGGGCCCAATCTCGGCGTCGTGGAGCTGACCATCGCTCTGCACCGGGTGTTCGATTCGCCGCGCGACCCGATCCTCTTCGACACCGGTCACCAGGCCTACGTACACAAGATTCTCACCGGTCGTCGCGACGCGTTCGACAGCCTCCGGCAGAAGGGCGGGTTGTCCGGCTACCCGTGCCGCGCGGAGAGCGAACACGACTGGATCGAGTCGTCGCACGCGTCGGCTGCGCTGTCCTATGCCGACGGGCTCGCCAAGGCCTATTCGCTGTCCGGGCAGTCCGATCGGACCGTCGTCGCGGTCGTGGGCGACGGTGCGCTGACCGGCGGCATGTGCTGGGAAGCGCTCAACAACATCGCCGCCGGGCAGGACCGCTCGATGGTGATCGTGGTCAACGACAACGGCCGGTCCTACGCACCCACCATCGGCGGTCTCGCCGACCATCTCGCGGCGCTGCGCCTCAAGCCGGGCTACGAGAAGGTGCTCGACAACAGCAGGCGCATCGTCAAGCGAATTCCGTGGATCGGCTCGGCGGCCTACTCCGTGCTGCACGGCATGAAGTCCGGCGTGAAGGACGCGGTCAGCCCGCAGGTGCTCTTCACCGACCTGGGGATCAAGTACCTCGGTCCGGTCGACGGGCACGACGAGCAGGCGATGGAATCCGCCTTGCGTCGCGCGAAGGCGTACGGCGGTCCGGTCCTCGTCCACGCCGTGACCCGCAAGGGCGCCGGGTACGCGCCCGCCGAGAATCACCTCGCCGATCAGATGCACGCCACGGGCGTCATGGATCCGCGCACGGGCCGCGCGAAGGCGGCTTCCGCACCCGACTGGACGTCGGTCTTCTCCGACGAGCTCATCGCGCTGGGGGAGCAGCGAGAGGATGTCGTGGCGATCACCGCCGCGATGCCCGGACCGACCGGCCTCGCCAAGTTCGGCGAACGGTTCCCCGAACGTACTTTCGACGTGGGCATCGCCGAACAGCACGCGCTGACGTCGGCGGCGGGTCTGGCGCTCGGCGGGATGCACCCCGTCGTCGCGGTGTACTCGACCTTCCTGAACCGGGCCTTCGACCAGTTGCTCATGGATGTCGCGCTGCTCCGGCAGCCGGTCACCGTGGTCCTCGACCGCGCGGGCGTGACGGGCTCGGACGGTGCCAGCCACAACGGCATGTGGGATCTGTCCCTGCTGGGCATCGTGCCGGGTATCCGGGTCGCCGCTCCGCGCGACGGGGCGACGCTGCGCGAGGAACTGGGCGAGGCGCTCGGCGTCTCGGACGGACCGACCGTCCTCCGATTCCCCAAAGGTTCGGTGGGAGAAGACATTCCCGCGGTCGAACGGATCGACGGCACGGTCGACGTGCTGCGGATGCCGCCGGCGCGGCGCGGCGACGCACTGATCGTCGCGGTCGGAGCGTTCGCGGGTCTCGCGCTCGACGTCGCCGATCGTCTCTCCCGGCAGGGGATCGATGCCGCGGTCGTCGATCCCCGGTGGGTGTTTCCCGTGCCCGACGCGGTGGTCGACCTCGCGCGCGGTTTCCGGATCGTCGTCACGGTCGAGGACAGCGGTCTGCACGGTGGTGTCGGCTCGGCGGTCTCCGCTGCCCTGCGCCGCAACGATGTCGACGTTCCCACGCGCGATGTCGGGGTGCCGCAGAGGTTCCTCGATCACGCCTCCCGCAACGAGATCCACGCCGAACTCGGTCTGACGGCCCAGGACGTGGCACGCCAGGTCACCGGCTGGGTCGCCGGCCTCGACAGCGAACCCGAGGAGCGGTCGCGCCCCTCGGCGGTCGAACAGTCCGACCGCGAAGCGGGCTGAGCCGGCCGACACGAGGGCATACGCGTGAGGGGCGGTATCCGGTGGTCCGGATACCGCCCCTCACGCATGTCGACTAGCTCTGCATCTCCTCGAGTTCCATGCCCTTGGTCTCAGGGATCTTCGCCTTGACGAAGAAGAACGACAGCAGGGCGAAGAACGCGAACAGCCCGTACAGGAACCACAGTCCGACCGCGGAGGTGAGTGGCGGGAATGCGAGCGTGACCGTGAAGTTCGCGATCCAGTTGGCCGCGGTGCTGATGCCGAGGGCCACCGCGCGCATGCGGTTCGGGAACATCTCGCCGAGCATCACCCACATGATCGGACCCCAGGTGGCGGCGAAGAAGATCACGAAGGCGTTCGCTCCGACGAGCGCGAGTGCACCCCACGGTGCCGGCAGTTCGACATCCTCACCGCTGCCGACCGCCTGCGAGAAGGCGATCGCTGCCAGCAGGAGGCTGACGAACATGCCGATGGAGCCGGTCATCAGCAACGGGCGGCGACCGATCTTGTCGACGAACAGGATCGCGACGAACGTCATGAGCACGTTGATCACGGCCGTGATCACCGACGTCGTGAACGACTGGTTCTCCGAGAAGCCCACGGACTTCCACAGCGTCGTCGAGTAGTAGAAGATCGCATTGATACCGACGAACTGCTGGAACACCGCCATCGTGATGCCGACCCACACCAGCGGCTGCAGACCGAAGACCGGGCCGCGGATGTCGCCGAAGGAGGCCTTCGATTCCCGGCGCAGCGTGAGACGGATCTCGCGGACACGTTCGTCGGGCCGAAGCTCGCCGGTGACGCTCGCCAGCACGGCCGCGGCCTCTTCGTCCATGTCCTTGCCCACGAGATACCGGGGCGACTCCGGAATGGTCAGCGCCAGTACACCGTAGAGGACTGCGGGGGCCACACCGACGAGGAACATCCACCGCCAGGCCTCGAGATTCCACCACAACTCGTTCGACGCGCCACCGGCGGCGTTCTGCAGGATCGCATCCGACAGAAGAGCCGCGAAGATGCCGAGGGTGATGGCGAGCTGCTGCAGCGACGCGAGGGCACCGCGGTAGCGCGCAGGCGCGATCTCGGAGATGTAGGTCGGCGCGATGACCGAGGCGATACCGATACCGAGGCCGCCGAGTATGCGCCACAACATCAGGTCGGGAACGCTGAAGGCCAGGCCGGATCCGATCGAGGAGATCACGAACAGGACCGAGCCGAGGAGCATCACGCGTTTGCGGCCCCAGCTGTCGGCGAGGCGTCCGGCGAACCACGCACCGACGGCACAACCGAGCAGGGCGATGGCGACGGCGAAGCCGGTCACGAAGGAGCTGAGCGCGAAGTTCTCCTGAATGGAGTCGACGGCGCCGTTGACGACCGAACTGTCGAAGCCGAACAGGAAACCGCCTACGGCCGCTGCGACGGTCACGGCGATGACTTTCGCGGCGTGTGCGGTCGATGGTTGGGTCACCGTGGAACTCCTGGATGGGACAGGCCGCGAGGGCACGAAAAGGGCTGGACACACTGTGTTTTCTTCAGGGGAACATTACGCCGCGCCGAACTGCCGACTCGACGTTTCCGGCGAGAACTCGTCCCCGGTCCGCACCTCGCTCGGGCGATCCCCGGAGATCACTTCTCCGCAGTGAGCGCCTTCGCCAGTCGCGGCACGGTCAACTCGCATTGCCACGGCCGTGCCCCGCCCTCGGCGAAACGACCGCCGATGTACTCCTCGACGTCGTCCCCGGCCGCGACGTCCCAGTCCCAGCACAGGCGCCGCACGAGTTCCGGGCTCACCAGATTCTCGACCGGAACGGCGACCTCCTCGCTCAGAGCGGTGAGTTCGCCGCGCGCCACGGCGAGACGCTCCGCCTCCGCCGGGTGGTGGCGCGACCAGCGACCGGCCGGGGGAGGCCCGGTCAGCGGCGGCGTGAGGGGTGGGAGCCGGTCCTCGGGCAGCGCCCGGGCCCGCTCGATCGCGTTCAACCAGGCACGCGAGGAACGACGCTGACGGGGTCCACCGAAGACCGGAAGTGCCTGCAGCTGTTCGACGGTAGCGGGGCTCGCCTCCGCGGCGGCGATGATCGCGGAGTCGGGCAGGATGCGCCCGGGGGCGATGTCACGACGGGCAGCGATCTCGTCGCGCGTGGTCCACAGTTCGCGGACGATCGCGAGGCGGCGCCGGTCCTTGATCGCGTGGATCTTCGACGTACGTCGCCACCGGTCGGGCTTCGGCGCCGGAGGCCCGGCGAGGCGGATGTGCTCGAATTCCTGGGCGGCCCACTCGGTCTTGTTCTGCCGCTCGAGTTCACGCGCCATCGCCTCGCGGAGCTCGACGAGCGGTTCGACGTCGAGCGCGGCGTAGTTGAGCCACGACTCCGGCAACGGCCGGGTCGACCAGTCCGCGGCACCGTGACCCTTGCGCAGTTCCAGGCCGAGGGTCTCGGCCACGATCGCAGCGAGACCGACGCGAGGAAAACCGGCGAGGCGACCGGCGAGTTCGGTGTCGTACAACGTCGCCGGCCGGAGACCGAGTTCGGCAAGGCCGGGGAGGTCCTGGTCGGCGGAGTGCAGCACCCATTCGAGGTCGTTGATCACCTCGGCCAGGGGCGCGAGATCGTCCCGCGTCGGGATGGGATCGAGCAGCACCGTGCCGGCGCCCTCGCGGCGCAACTGTACGAGATAGGCGCGCGCGGAGTAGCGGTAGCCCGACGCGCGTTCGGCGTCGACGGCCAGCGGGCCGTGTCCCTGCGCGAGCATCGCTGCCGCGTCGGCGACCCCGCGCGCCGTGGTGACGACCTCGGGGACGCCGTCACGGGGTTCGAGGAGCGGCACCGTCGTCACGCTCGCGCTGTTCTGCCCGTCCTCGTCGTTCTGTGCCGGCATGGGCGTGACTCTAGCCGTGTCCCTCCCGTGCGCAATTCCGTTCGTGTCCGGATCGTGCGATCGGCGGGACCGCGCGGGCTCGCCGGACCTCGCTCACCCCTCCTGCGGCACGGCCTCGTCGCCCTCCGCGCCGGCCGCGAGGATCAGGTCGTCGAGGGCGGGGGAGAAGTCGTCGACGAGCTCCCACAGGTCGGGAACGAGATCGGGGCACGAGATCAGGCCGATGTCGAGCCTGCCGTCGAGGGAGAGCACCGTCACGTTGAGTGCCGCCCCGTGGAAGATCGGTCCGAAGGGGTACATGGCCGTCATACGCGCACCCATGAAGTACAGCGGGACGGGCGGTCCGGGCACGTTGGAGACCACGAGGTTGTGGATCACCGGATGCCGGTCGGCGAGGCGGAGTCCGGCATAGGCGCGCATCGCGGGCGCGAACACCGCCGCGTCGAGGAACTGCGACCAGTCCTGCAGCAGGTTCACACCGAGATCGGCGTTGTGGTCCTTGGCCACCGCATTCGCTTCCGCAAGGGCACGCAGGCGCTCGGCCGGATCCGCGATGTGGGTGTGGAGGTCGGCGAACATCGCCGAGACCTGGTTGCGTCCCGGCCGATCCGACCTGCCGTGGACCGAGACCGGGATCATCCCGATGAGCGGGGAATCGGGAAGTTCCCCACGACGCTCCAGATATCGGCGCAGCGCGCCGGCGCACACGGCCATCACCACGTCGTTGACGGTGACGCCGAAGATGTTCTTCACCAGTTTCACATCGTCGAGGTCCAGCTCGGCGAAGCCGACGTTGCGGCGTCCGGTGATGGTGGAGTTGAACGGTGTGCGCGGAGCCGTGAACGGCGCCGGCATCGCGTCGCCGCGTCGTGCGCGGGCGATCCACGAGGTCACCGACGTCACGGCGGCCGGCAGGATCCGCAGCAAATGGAGGGGTCGCCGGGCGACGTTGAGGGCGCCGGCGAGGGCGATGGCGAGATCGTTCGCGTCGCCGGCGCCCCGCTTGACCGGTTCCGGCCGGGGATCGGCCGGGTCGAGGCTGCACAACTGTGAGACGAGGGCGGCGCCGGACACCCCGTCCACTCCGGCGTGGTGCATCTTCACGACGACGGCGACCCGGCCGTCGTCGAGCCCGTCGACGAACCACATCTCCCACAGGGGCCGGGAGCGATCCAGGGGCTGCGAGGCGATGTGGCCGCACAGTTCGGCGAGTTCGACCCGGCTTCCCGGGGCGGGCACGCCGACGTGGTGGACGTGCCGGTCGAGGTCGAAATCGTGGTCGTCGACCCAGACCGGATGGTCGAGGTTGAACTTGCTGTCGGCCAGTTTCATCCGGAACTGGGGCACGGCGGCGAGTCGTGCCCCGAGTTCGTTGCGGAGGCTCGGATAGTCGTGGCGACCCGGGACAGTGGTCGGATCCAGCACGATCAGCCCGCAGATGTGGAGGAGCTGGCTGGGAGTCTCGAGGTAGAGGAAACCCGCGTCGAGTCCGCTGAGACGCTGCATGGAACCAGGGTAGAACAGGTTCTAGAAATCTGGTCGGATTGCGTCGGTTTTCACCGCTGCAGTCGTGCGACCCCCGCGGGAGGCAGACCGGCGGCATAGGCGAGGACGTCGCAGAAGGCCTCGACGTGCGGGGCCAGCACGTCCGACTGCGGAGTCCACGAGGCGCGCAGTTCCAGCTGGTGTGCGCGGCCCGGGCCCGCGATGTCGCCGAACCGCACGGAGGTCGTCGAGGTCACCGTGCCGCCCAGGGCCGTGAGGGGTTCGCCGTGCGCGGCCAGTGCATCGACGAGCCAGCTCCACGCGACCTCCGGCAACAGCGAGTCGGCCGCCAGGCTCTCGTCGACGTCGGCCTGGATGTACGAGACGAGCCGGGTGGTCCCGTGCCACGCCTCGTCGCCGTCGGGGTCGTAGAGCAGGATGAGGCGGCCGAACGCGTCGCCCTCCGACTGCTCGGGCACCCTCTCCGTCTCGTCGTGCAGGACCTCGGCGCCCAGTGCATAGCTGTAGGGAGCGAGCCGTTGCGGTGGTCGGATCGGCCCGACCTCGATCTCCGGGCGCACGGTAGCCGCGTTCATCGCATCGACTGCGGAACGGAAGCGGGCCGGCTCGGCGGGCGAGGTGGTCACCGAGCGGACGTTAGTGCCGGTGACGCACCGCACGCGGGAGGCGCGCCGATTCCGGTGGGCGGCGCGGTCGTGGCAGCATGGGGCAACGGGTCCGCACCACACGTCTCGGTCCGGGACCCGACAGACGCTGCCCTGCGCGACTGCGCGCAGTGCCCGAAGAACGAGGATCGATGACCGGCTTGGAGAACACGAACGTCGGCTCTGCGGTGCCCGCGGAGTACCCCGCGCGGAGGATCCTGCCGCATGCGCCCCTGCTGGCGGCCGCACGCGGTGAGCGGCCCGTCCACCGGCCCGTGTGGTTCATGCGCCAGGCCGGCCGCTCCCTCCCCGAATACCGGGAGATCCGCGCCGGCGTCGGCATGCTCGAATCGTGCTTCGACCCCGAGCTCGTCTGCGAGATCACGATGCAGCCGGTGCGGCGCCACAAGGTCGACGCCGCCATCCTGTTCTCCGACATCGTCGTCCCGCTCAAGGCGGCAGGTATCGACCTCGACATCGTCGCCGGGACGGGCCCGGTCGTCGCGACCCCCGTCCGCACCGCCGCCGATGTCGCCGCGCTGCCGTCCCTCGAGGCCGAGGAGGTCGGAGCGGTCGCCCGCGCCGTCGGGCTGCTGACCCGCGAGCTCGGCGACACCCCGCTCATCGGCTTCGCGGGGGCGCCCTTCACCTTGGCGTCCTACCTCGTCGAGGGCGGACCCAGCCGCAACCACGAGCACACCAAGGCGCTCATGCACGCCGACCCGAAGACCTGGCACGCGCTCCTCGGCAAGCTCACCGATGTCGCCATCGGCTTCCTGCGCGCGCAGATCGGCGCCGGTGTCGACGCCGTCCAGCTCTTCGACTCGTGGGCGGGCGCCCTGTCGCTCGCCGACTACCGCGAGTACGTCCTGCCGCACTCCGAGCGTGTCTTCGCCGAGATCGCCGATGCGGGAGTACCGCGCATCCACTTCGGCGTCGGTACCGGCGAGCTCCTCGGCGCCATGGGTGAGGCCGGTGCGGACGTCGTCGGCGTCGACTGGCGCATCCCGCTCGACGTCGCCGCGACGCGCGTCGGCGCCGGCAAGGCCTTGCAGGGCAACCTCGACCCCGCCATCCTGTTCGCCGGCCCGGAGGTCGTCGAACGCGAGGTGCGCCGCATCGCCGCCGAAGCCGATCGTGCGCTGGCCGCCGGCGCCACCGGCCACATCTTCAACCTCGGTCACGGGGTCCTGCCCGACACCGATCCCGACGTCATCACCCGAGTGGTCGAGCTGGTGCATTCGCTGTGACCCCGCCGACGGTCGCGGTCGTCGGCGGTGGGATCAGCGGTCTCGTCGCCGCATACCGGCTGCGTCGTTCGCTCGGCGCCGCCGCGCGGATCGTCGTGCTCGAACGATCGTCGCGGCTCGGCGGCAAGCTCCGCACCGTGCCGTTCGCCGGAGACCCGGTCGACGTCGGGGCCGAGGCGTTCATCGCACGCCGTCCCGAAGTGCTCGCACTCGCCGAGGAACTGGGGCTGAGCGACCACATCGTCCACCCCTCGGGCGCGCGACCGCTCCTGTACGCCGGCGCACGGTTGCATCCGCTGCCCACGGGCACGCTGATGGGTATCCCGGCGTCCGCGCAGTCCGTCGAGGGACTCGTCGACGACGAGACCCTGGCCCGTATCGCCGCCGAGCCCACCGTGCCGCTGGAGTGGAACCGCAGCTCCGATGTCTCCGTCGCCGAACTCGTCCGTTCACGCTTCGGGGAGCAGGTGGTGCGGCGCAGCGTCGACCCGCTGCTCGGCGGGGTGTACTCGGGGCTGTCCGACACCGCCGGTGTCCGGGCCACCGTCCCGACGCTCGCCGCCGCCCTCGACGCCGGTGCGACGAGCCTGAGCGATGCCGTTTCCCGCGCCCTGCCCCCGCCGTCGGACGCTCCGGTCTTCGGGACGCTGCGCGAGGGCTACGGAGTCCTGCTCGAGGCCCTCGTGCGCGAGGCCGACGCGGAATTCCTCTACGGCACCGCGGCCTCCGGGCTGAAGCGGGACGGCGACCGGTGGTCGATCGAGCCGCTCGGTGAGGTCGACGGAGTGATACTCGCCGTGCCCGCGCCGGACGCCGCCCGGCTGCTCGCCGACAGCGTGAGATCTGCCGCGCAGTGCGCCGCGCAGATCCCACTCGCCTCGTCGGTGGTGGTCGCGCTCGCGTTCCCGCACGACACCGGCCTGCCGCAGAACTCCGGGATCCTCGTCGCGACGGGGGAGGAGCTGTCGGCGAAGGCGTTCACGCTGTCGAGCCGGAAGTGGCCGCACCTTGCGGAACGACCCGTCGCACTCGCCCGCGCGTCGTTCGGACGGTTCGGCGACGACGCGCTCGTCGACGCCTCGGAGGCCGAGCTGATCGCACTCGCCCGCGCGGATCTCGCCACCGTGACCGGAGTCGACACCGAACCGGTGGCCGCCATCGTGCAGCGATGGCACGGCGGGCTGCCGCAGTACCGCGAACACCACGGCGAGATCGTCGCCGCCCTCGAGGCCGAGATCGCCGGGATCGACGGACTCGAGGTCGCAGGCGCGATGCTGCACGGAGTGGGCGTACCCGCATGTGTCGCATCAGGCACGGCCGCGGCCGCACGCCTGGCTGCACGAATGGAAGGATGAACGTCATGGCACGTCTCGACTACGACAAACTCAATTCCACCCTCCGCTACACCATGTGGTCGGTCTTCCAGGTCCGGCCCGGTGTTCTCGGCGACGACCGCACCGCCGCGATCGAGGACGCGAAGGCGTTCTTCGCCCGCCTCGACGACACCGACGTGATCGTGCGCGGCATCTACGACGTGGCCGGCACCCGCGCCGACGCCGACTTCATGATCTGGAGCCACGCCGAGCACATCGAGGACCTGCAGAAGCTGTACGCCGACTTCCGGCGCACCACGCTCCTGGGCCGGGCGAGCACCCCGGTCTGGTCCAACACCGCGCTGCACCGGCCCGCGGAGTTCAACAAGAGCCACCTGCCCGCCTTCATCGCGGGGGAGGAGCCGGGCGACTACGTCTGCGTGTACCCCTTCGTGCGGTCCTACGAGTGGTACCTGCTGCCCGACGAGCAGCGCCGGAAGATGCTCGCCGACCACGGTATGGCGGCTCGCGGCTACCCCGACGTGCGTGCCAACACCGTCCCGGCCTTCGCGCTCGGCGACTACGAGTGGATCCTCGCCTTCGAGGCTCCGAAGCTCGACCGCATCGTCGATCTCATGCGCGACCTGCGTGCCACCGACGCGCGCCTGCACGTCCGGGAGGAGACCCCCTTCTTCACCGGGCCGCGGGTCGACGTCGCAGCGCTGGTCGCGTCGCTGCCCTGACGTGACCCCGACGAGCGCGGTGCCACCGGAGGGAGACGCTCGGCTGTTCTCCCAGATGGCGCACTGGGGGATGTTCTCGGCGCAGGCACGCGACGGCGAGGTCGTCGCCGTGCAGCCCTACGCCGGGGACCGCGACCCCTCACCGATCCTGGGGAACATCCCCGGATCGGTGCGGCACCGTGCTCGCATCGCCGGACCGGCCGTCCGCCGCGGCTGGCTCGAGAACGGCCCGGGACCGAGCACGCGACGCGGCGACGACGAGTACGTCGCGGTCTCGTGGGACGAACTCACCGAGATCCTCGCGGGCGAACTGCAGCGCGTGAAGGACCGGCACGGCAACCGGGCGATCTTCGGCGGCTCCTACGGCTGGTCGGCGCCCGGCCGGTTCCACCACGCGCAGAGCCAGGTGCACCGCTTCCTCAAGATGTTCGGTGGCTACACCCGCTCGGTGCACTCCTACTCGCTCGGCGCGACCGGCGTGATCATGCCACGCGTGCTGGGCACCCACTGGAAACTGTTCGCGCGCTCCACCTCCTGGGAGGTCATCGCCCGCGAGACCGATCTGATGGTGTGCTTCGGCGGCATCCCGCTCAAGAACACCGCTGTCAACGACGGCGGCACGAGCGACCACCCCACCCGCGACGCCCTCGACCGGATGCGGGCCCGCGGCGGCCGGATCGTCTCGTTCAGCCCGATCCGCAGCGACATGCACGGCGAGCACGAGTGGCTCGCTCCCCGGCCGGGCACCGACGTCGCGATCATGCTCGCCCTCGCGTACGTCCTGGCCACCGAAGGTCTCGCCGACCGCGAGTTCCTCGACCGCTACTGCACCGGCTACGACCGGTTCGAGGAGTATCTGCTCGGCCGCACCGACGGCGTTCCCAAGACCCCGGAGTGGGCGGCCACGCTCTCGGGGCTGCCCGCCGGAACCTTCGTCGACCTCGCGCGGCGCATGGCCCGCGGTCGCACCCTGGTGTCCGTGACCTGGTCGCTGCAACGTGTCCGGCACGGCGAGCAGGCTCCCTGGGCGGGCGTGACCCTCGCCGCGATGCTCGGTCGACTCGGGGTTCCCGGCGGCGGTTTCGGTCACGGCTACGGCTCGATGAACGAACCCGGTCTCGCGCCCGTCCCGTATCCGTTGCCCACCCTCTTCCAGGGCAACAACGACGTCGCGGACTTCATCCCCGTCGCCGCGATCTCCGACCTGCTGTTGCGGCCGGGGGAACAGTTCGACTACGACGGGCAACGTCCGACCTTCCCCGACATCCGGCTCGTGTACTGGGCGGGCGGCAATCCCTTCCATCACCACCAGGACATCGGGCGGCTCCGTCGCGCGCTGCGGCGACCGGACACGATCGTCGTCCACGACCCGTACTGGACGGCGATGGCCAAGCACGCCGACATCGTCGTGCCGTCGACCACGGCGCTCGAACGCGACGACCTCACGTGCACACGCAACGATCCGCTGCTCGTCGCGATGCAGGCCGCCGTACCGCGCTTCGCCGACGCCCGCGACGACTACGACACCTTCACCGCTCTGGCCCACCGGCTCGGTTTCGGCGAGACGTTCACCGAGGGCCGGACTTCCCGGCAGTGGCTCGAACACCTCTACGAGCAGTGGCGCGGTTTCGTCCTCGCCGACGACCGGCGGGTCGAGGATCCACCGCCCTTCGAGGACTTCTGGTACGGCGGACCGGTCCGGATGCGGACCGAGGACGATCTGACCCTGTTCGAGGACTTCCGCTCCGATCCCGACGGACATCCGCTGCGAACCCCCAGCGGACGTCTCGAGATCTTCTCCGCCGACATCGACTCGTTCGGGTACGACGACTGCGCCGGTCACCCCACCTGGTACGAGCCGGACGAATGGCTCGGTTCCCCTCGGGCCGAACGGTTCCCGCTGCACCTGATCGCCAACCAGCCGGCCACGCGCCTGCACGGCCAACTCGACCACGGGTCCGTGAGCCAGGCGTCGAAGATCCGCGGCCGTGAACCGATCCGGATGCATCCCGACGACGCCGCCGCGCGAGGTCTGGAATCCGGAGACATCGTCCGCGTGATCAACGATCGCGGATCCTGCCTCGCGGGGGTCGTCGTGGACGACGGACTGCTCCCGAGCGTCGTCCAGCTCGCGACGGGTGCGTGGTACGACCCGCTGGACCCGTCCGATCCGGGGTCGATGTGCGTGCACGGGAATGCGAACGTGCTCACCCCCGACGTCGGGACGTCGTCGCTGTCCCACGGATGCACGGGGCAGCACGTGCTCGTCGACGTCGAGCGGTTCGACGGTGAGCTGCCGCCCATCCGGGCCTACGACCCGCCGGTCGTCCGGCAGCGCTGAGTTCTCCGGTACAGGGCCGTCACAGGCCGAGGGACGACTGTACGTCGTGCAGGGTGGCCGCGGAAGCGGCCAGCCCCGATTTCTCCTCCGGCGACAGCGGCACCTCGAGCACGGTGTGCGCGCCGCGCGCGTCGACGATGGTGGGGAGCGACAGGCAGACGTCCTGCAAGCCGTGCAGGCCGGTCTGCAGCGTCGAGACCGCCAGCACCCGGCGCTGGTTGCGCAGGACCGCCTCCACGATGCGGGCACTCGACAGGCCGATCGCGAGATTCGTGGCACCCTTGCCGCGGATGATCTCGTAGGCGCTGCGTACCACCTCGTCGAAGAGTTCGGCGCGGGTGGCGGCACCGAAGACCGGTCGTCCGTCGACGGTGAAGGAGTCTACCGGCACGCCGCCGATCGTCGCACCGGACCACAGAGCGACCTCCGAGTCGCCGTGCTCCCCGACGACGAACGCGTGGACGTTCTCGACGGCCACATCGGCGCGGTGCGCGAGCAGGTACCGCAGCCGACCGGAATCGAGCACCGTTCCCGATCCGAAGATCCGACCGTCCGCGATTCCGGTCGCCGCGACCGCGGCACGGGTCACGATGTCGACGGGATTGCTGACGAACACGATCACCGCATCGGGGGAGGCGGACAGCAGGCGGGGCGTCAGATCCCGTGCCAGCGCGACGTTCGCAGCGGCGAGCTCGAGGCGCGACTGGCCGGGATGCTGCTTGGCGCCCGCCGTGACGACGATCAGATCCGAACCGGCGGTGACCGCGACGTCGTCGCCGCCCTCGATCCGGCACGACGGCGCGAACTGGGTGCCGTGGTTCAGGTCGAGGACCTCGGCGCGCACCTTCGCGGGATTCGTGTCGAACAATGCGATCGCGTCGGCCGACCCCCGCAGCAGGCATGCGTAGGCCACTGCGGTACCGACGCTGCCGGCACCGACGACGGACAGTTTCGTACTGCTTCCGGCACTCGTGCGAGTCGCGGCCATGGACAGATTCTCGCCCACCTGACGGACGAGCGCGAGCGGAGCGGCCGGCACGGGACGGGGCGGTTGCCCGACCGACGGGCGGTGCGGGCTCTAGCCTCGACTGCATGGCCACGACACCTTTCGACGCCGTCCTGTTCGACTTCTCCGGCACGTTGTTCCGGCTCGAGGAGGACGAGAGCTGGCTCGCCGACGTCACCGACGACGCGGGTGAACCCTTCGACGTGCACCGGCAGGCCGAACTCATGCGGCGGTTGACCGCGCCCACCGGCCAGCCCGTCGAGATGGACGCCGACGAGCACCACGCCTGGACCAATCGCGACCGCGAACCCCGTTGGCACCGCGAGGCCTATCTGACGGTGCTGAGGAAGTCGGGAGTCGCCGATCCCGAACAGGCACAGGCGCTGTACCGGAAGGTGACCGACCCCGGTTGCTGGACGGTCTATCCCGACACGGTCCCCGTGATCGAGGCGCTCGCCGGTGACGGGATCGCCGTCGGCGTGGTGAGCAACATCGCGTTCGACCTGCGGCCCGCCTTCGCGCGGCTCGGCATCGACGACCTCGTGTCGGTGTTCGCGTTGTCCTTCGAGGTGGGCGCCGTCAAACCCGAACCGGAGATCTTCCGTTACGCCGTCGACGCGCTGGGCGTCGATCCGCGGCGCACGCTGATGATCGGCGACAGCGAAAAGGCGGACGGGGCCGCACGGTCGATCGGATGTGCGTTCGAACTCGTCGAACCGTCACCGACCGCCGAGCGGCACGACGCGCTGTGGACCGCGCTGGCCGCGGCCGGGATCACTCCGACGGAACCAGGCGCAGGGAGATCGAGTTGATGCAGTACCGCTTGTCGGTGGGCGTCGGGTAGCCCTCGCCCTCGAAGACGTGCCCGAGATGGCTGTGGCACGTCGCGCACATCACCTCGACACGCCGCATCCCCAGCGAGTCGTCCTCGCGCAGGATCACGGCGTCGGAGTCGGTGGGATCGAAGAACGACGGCCACCCGCAGTGCGAGTGGAACTTCTCGGTGCTGCGGAACAGTTCGGCACCGCACGCCCGGCATTCGTAGAGGCCCTCGGTGTCGGTGTCGGTGTACTCGCCGACGAAGGGACGTTCGGTGCCGGCCTGCCGTAGCACGGCGAATTCGGCGGGAGTGAGTTTCGCGCGCCATTCCTCGTCGCTGTGGACGACCTTGGGTGCGGGTTCGGATCGAGGAGCAGACGTCATGATCTCCACGCTAACCGCGGCCGGGGCGCCCGTCACGTCTGCACCGGAACGGACGGATCACGTGCGGGCCGGTTGCTTCTCCTGGAGCAGGTGCGACGGTTCGATGCCGTCCGCCAGGCGTCCTTCGCGCTTCGCCGCGAGGTACCGGTCGACCAGGACGGCGAACACCACGATGAGCAGCAGCGACCACCCGAAGGTGGTTTTCATGTACTCCGCTGCCCGTCCGGCCTCCACCCACCGGTTCGACAGCCACGAGTCGTAGCTCAGGAAGCCGTAGACGGCGAGCCAGGCGGGCCAGTTCCGCATCACGGAGTTCGGCAGCAGCACCGTCATCAGCAGCGGGAACAGCATCATCGAGTAGTACATCTGCCCGAGCGACCCGAGCAGGAACGACGCCGCGAGCAGCACACCGCCGGCGGTGCACACGAAGAACACCTCGTCGTGGCGGCAGTAGCGGTAGAGCAGCCACACCGAGACCGCCACCATCACCGCGAGCACCGCCCGCAGACCGAGGATCAGCCACCCCGGAAGCCCGTAGTACATGCCGTTGCCGACGATCGCGCTGTTGAAGTAGTCGCGGGACTCGAGCAGATAGGGCACGGTGTGCTCGACGAACTGCCAGGCGTCGACCGACAGGGGCCAGGCGATGATCGTCAACGCGATCGGGACGGCGGCAGCGGTGACGAAGACCTTCCACTGCCCGCGGACGAGCGGCAATAACAGCAGGGGCGCCAGGATCGGTTTGACGGCGAAGGTCAGGCCGAGCGCCGCTCCGGCCCCCAGGTCACGCCGTTTGAGCAGCAGCGTCAAGAACGCGATCTCGCCGAGGAGGACGAGACCGTTGATGTTCGTGAAGACGAGTGTGTTGGTCACGGTCTCGGACGCGAACGCGGCGAAGACCAGCACCGGCGCGATCGGCGAATCGAGTCGCAGACCGAACATGCGCAGCAGCAGGTACAGCGCGATGAGGATCGCGATCGCATTGGCCAGGATGAACAGCCACCGCGACCGTTCCGGGTCGATCACCGCGATCGGTGCGATCAACAGGGTCCCGGAAGGTGGGTAGAGATAGTGGGGGTCGACCCACTGGAACTCGGCGGTGTACACGGGCCGGCGGTTGAGGAAGGCCAGCGCCGCGTTGTAGACCGGGGTGAAGTCGTCCGTTCGAAACCCGTTGACCGCTTTGATCACGACCCGGTGCAGAACCGTCAGGACGGCGAGGGGCCACACCACAGCCTTGACCACCTCGGCGGTCGTGCGTGCGGTACGGGGTTCGAGACTTCTGAGGAACACTACGGCACGGTACCCCGAGCGAATGCGGGCCTGCGCACACGCCCTGGCCGGTGCCCCGCGATGTCACGCGGGGCACAGGCTCCCGTTGGGTGGAAGTTCTCCGTCGGACAGATAGGTCTCCACCCGCGCCTGCACGCATCCCGAGTGCAGGACCGCCGAGTAGCCGGCGCCCTGCCACGACAGTGACGCCCAGGCGATGCCACCCGCGGTGAGTACACCGGTCACCGATTCCACCCCGGCGTTACCCACGATCGGGTCGGCGGCGCCCGAGGAGACGAGCACGGGCACGTCGAGCGCGGCAGGAAGCGGGGGCGCCGGCAGGCTCGGCCAGGCCGCGCACGCCGTCAGGCCCGTCGCGAGGTCCGCTCCGTACAGCGGGTACAGCGTGGACCAGCTCTTCGCGAGATCGCCCGCGTGGGTCGGGGTCGGCCACCGCTGTCCGTCGCTGCACCGCGCGACGAACTGGCCGTCCGTCGAGAGCGCTGCCTCGGCCGCACCGACCAGCTCGATGAGCGGCATGACGTCACCGCCCCGCGCCGCTGCGAGGACGTCCGCGACTTCGCGGACGCGGGCCTGCAGATCGGCGCGTGGAGTGCCGAGGACCCCCGTCAGGGCGGTGAGGAAGGAGTTGGCCGAGACCGGCGCGAGCTCGCCCGCGGCCGCCTGCTCGTGCAGTTCCTCGATCGCCGCGCGGGGATCGTCTCCGAGCGCGCAGTCGAGGGCGGCGCACCGACGGGCGAAGGCGTCGACGGCGGCCTCCGCGCCACGGGCCTGCGACTCGGCCATGAGCTCCGCGTCCGCGGTGGCCGCGGCGGGGGAGTCGAGGACGAGCCGGCCGACCGCACCGGGATACGCCGCAGCGTAGGCGAGTGCGACGGTCGCACCGTTCCCTACTCCGAGCAGACCGATCCGGTCCACCCCCCACGCCTGGCGGAGACGCTCGATGTCGTCGGCGGCGTGCGAGGCGCCGAACATCAGTTGCTGAGGCTGCAGATAGTCGGTGCACGAGACGGTCGCCTGACGGCCGAGGTCGGCGACCCGATCGGGTGCATCGCCGGTGCGGCCGAATTGGCCGAGGTCGCCGAGACCGCGGCGATCAGCGGGAAAGATGCAGTCGATCGCGAGCGAGCTGCCGATTCCGCGACGATCCACCGCGACGATCGGACGCATCGCCAGTGCACCGGACATCGGACCGGTCGCCATGCCGGTGAGTGCGCGTGTCGACGCCGTGTCGGCGCCGGTCGTGAGCACCAGGGGAGCGGCGTCGGTGGGAGTGTCCGCCAGTCGCGCACGCATGACGGCCAAGGGGAAGGTGCCCGTCACGGTTCCGGCCACATCGATCGGTGCGACGACCTCCGCGCACTCGAGGACGAGACCCGCAGGACCCGGGGGTGCATCGAAGGCGGACAGGGTCTCTCCGGTGCAGTCCCGCCAGGCCGGTTCGGCCGACGGCACCGGAAGTTCGGGCACCGTGGCCTCGTCCTGCGAGGGCCGATCCACGGCGACACCGGGATCGTCCCGTACGACGGCGACGTCGGGACGTATCGACGGGCCTGCTCCGCACGCGGTCGACACCACGGCAACCGTGATCCACATCGCGGCGATCACTCCCGATCTGCGCATGCGCACAGCCTGCCAGGTTCGGCCACGACGGCGTGCAACCGGTGGTGGACGGCCCGACCGGAAGTATCCTCCCGCAGCGTGACGGCGGGGTGAACGCCGTGTGAAGTAGGTCGCATTCCGGATTCGGGTGAGGATTCGAGCATGATGCGGTCGTACCCTGGGCTGATGCACGAACGTCTCGTCGATCGCAATCCGGTGGTGCCTGCAGACCAGTTGGTGGCGCAGATGGTGCCCCCCGCGATGTTCGACGAGGTGAGCTTCGAGTCGTACATTCCGGATCCCAACGAACCGAGCCAGGCGGCCGCGGTGACGACCGCCGCGGAGTTCGTCGGCAAGATCGGGAAGATCCGCGGCGGCAAGCGGGGACTGTTCGGTCGCCGCTCCCAGCCGCAGGGTGCCGGTCTCTATCTCGACGGCGGCTTCGGCGTGGGCAAGACCCACCTGCTCGCCTCGATCTTCCACAGCGCACCCGCACCCAAGGCCTTCGGCACCTTCGTCGAACTCACCCACGTGGTCGGTGCCCTCGGGTTCAACAAGGCCGTCGAAGAACTGTCGAACCACAGCGTGCTGTGCATCGACGAGTTCGAGCTCGACGATCCGGGCGACACCATGCTCGTCTCCCGTCTGCTGACCGAACTGTCGGCCCGCGGGGTCTCGATCGTCGCGACCTCCAACACGCTGCCCGGCCAGCTCGGCGAGGGCCGGTTCGCGGCCCAGGACTTCCTTCGCGAGATCAAGAAGCTCGCGTCCATCTTCGAGACGCTCCGCGTCGACGGTCCCGATTACCGTCACCGCGACCTGCCGCCCGCGCCCGACCCGGTCGATTCGGCCGAGCTGGTGGAGCGCGCCGACACGATTCCGGGTGCCACGCTCGACGATTTCGACGAACTGTGCGCGCACCTGAGCACCCTGCATCCCTCCCGCTACGGCAAACTCGTCGAGGGTGTCCCCGCGGTCTTCCTCGAAGGCGTCCACCCCGCGAAGGACCAGTCGGTGGCTCTGCGTCTGGTGGTCCTCGCCGACCGGATGTACGACGCGAGCATCCCGGTGACGGTCTCCGGAGCCAAGCTCGACGAGATCTTCACGCCCGAGATGCTCGCCGGTGGTTACCGCAAGAAGTACCTGCGCGCGACGTCCCGTCTGCTGGCACTGTCCCGCTTCGAGGTCGCCGCGGGCTGATCGGGAACCCGGCGCGCACCCGCTCGCCGGGGTCCCTCGCCCGTCACAGGGCGCGCTGCATGACGAAATCGTCGTGTGTCCGTGCGCCCACCACGAACGTGCGCGTGCCCACCGCCACGAATCCCTGTTTCTCGTAGAAGCGACGGGCGCGCGTGTTCTCCTGATTGACTCCGAGCCACAGTCCGGCCCGCCCGAGCGCACGAGCTCGCGCGACGATCGCCTCCATGAGCGCCGTGGACACGCCGGCGCCGTGATGACCCGGCATCACATACAGCTTGCTGATCTCGATCGCCGGCCGCGCCGTGATCACGGCGTCGATCGCGGGATCCTCGGGGGCGGCGTCCACTGCCATCAGATAACCGACGATCTCACCGCCCGCGCGCGCCTCGAGGACGATGCGTTCGGGAGACGACAGGTACTCGGCGAACTTTTCCGCACTGAGGGTTCGCTCGATGAACTCGGCGATGTCGTCCTCGGCGGCATCCGGAGGGCAGGCGAGCGGGAAGGTGGCCGCTGCAACCTGGGCGATCGCTTCGGCATCCCAGATTCCCGCCTCGTCGACGGAGACCGCTTCTTCGAGTGGTGGCATGGACATGCACACCAGTGAAGCACCCGGACGACACGATTCGGCACACGCCCCGCAGGACCGATGCGATGCGGAGAAGGGCCCGGATATGGCTGAACCCCAGCCTTGGATGGGGGGTCATGGCTGGGGTTCGACACCATCGGGGGGATGGCACCATCCACGCTACATGAGGGATCCCTCAGGTTCCAGCCAGGGCGGTCACGGTTGCGTCACACGAGTTCGTGCGTGCGACTTGCACGAAATGTCGGTGCGTTGTACCGTCGCGGCTATGAAGCGCGTACTCGTAGTTCACCGCCGTAGCGGGGTCTGATTCGGACCGACCCCTCGCTGCGGGTCGTTGAGCTACGCGTCGGTCCTTCCTTCTCGTGGAAGACCACTACGAACGATGAACGCCTTCACCTCTTCCTCCGGATCTGCTCCGATGTTCCCTTTCGGCGCCACGGGCGCCACCGATCCGTTCCTCGCCCGATACGGGCGTGCACTTCCTCGGGGATTGCGCGAGGAAACCACCGGCATGACCTGGGCGGAGTTCGAATCCGCTTACGGCGGCCGGCCCGGCCCCGTCAGGCTCGGTGGCTGGTCGGCAACCGCCCTGGGGGCGGGTCGCAGCGCATTCGAGGCGACCATCGCGATCGGCGATACGATCCACACCGCATCCGCCACGACCTGCGGACCGATCGCCGCGATGACTGCGATGCTGTACGACCTCGGGCTGAACATCGAGATCCTGTCGTTCCATCGGTACGACCTCGGCGAGATGTCCGCGACCTTCCTGCTGTGCCGTTCCGGCGAGCACACGACATGGGTGATGGGCACGGGTGAGACCGGCAACGAGTCGTCGCTGCGAGCGATGGTCGCGGGGATCAACAAGCTCGGCGCATGACGCGCCCCGTCCGGTGCGGGGAGTGCCTCCGCACCGGATCACCCGCGCTCCGGCCCGCCGCCGGTCCGGATCCCGGCCCGAACGGATGAAGGCCCCCTTCGAAATTCGAAGGGGGCCTTCATCTTCTGTGCGCGATACTGGGATTGAACCAGTGACCTCTTCCGTGTCAGGGAAGCGCTCTCCCGCTGAGCTAATCGCGCCGGCATCGTGATCGCCGGAGTGGAGCGGATGACGGGATTCGAACCCGCGACCCTCACCTTGGCAAGGTGATGCGCTACCAGCTGCGCTACATCCGCATGTGCACGTTCTTTCGGTGAACCGGATCGACCCACGTGCTGGTCGAACCTGGTGCGCGATACTGGGATTGAACCAGTGACCTCTTCCGTGTCAGGGAAGCGCTCTCCCGCTGAGCTAATCGCGCGAGGTGGAGACGGGAATCGAACCCGTGTGCACGGCTTTGCAGGCCGTTGCCTCACCACTCGGCCACTCCACCGTAAAAGGTCGAGTCCAACCTCTCGAGCGGATGACGGGATTCGAACCCGCGACCCTCACCTTGGCAAGGTGATGCGCTACCAGCTGCGCTACATCCGCATTCGCACCGCTCGGCGTCGTGCTCTCCGTGGTGCGGTTCAAAACAGTAGCCGAGCATCTACGAAACGCACAAATCCGCAGGTCAACGGCAGAAAACCGGCAGATTTCGCGAAGGTGACCGGCCGATGACCCCTTCGGCGGGCGTCGCTGGGGCTCCGGGGGCCGGCTGTCGCGCCCTCTCGGTGTCTCGGACCGGG
This sequence comes from Rhodococcus sp. Q1, assembly GCF_004153645.1. Classification (NCBI taxonomy): domain Bacteria; kingdom Bacillati; phylum Actinomycetota; class Actinomycetes; order Mycobacteriales; family Nocardiaceae; genus Rhodococcus; species Rhodococcus sp. Q1. The sequence continues at coordinate 335,554 of NZ_SDMJ01000003.1, forward strand.
GACGGTCCGTCCGACCCCCTCCGGTGTCCGAGGGCCGACATCCCGCTCGCGTGCACGCGCGTGAGGCTGCGGTCGGAAATGCCGCGACCAGGCGATTCGTCTTCATGACGGGAGCGTGTTAGTGTTCCATCTCGTTCGAGCCGCTGCGAAGCGGCCCGGTCCCGTGGCTCAGTGGAAGAGCGTCCCGTTCACACCGGGGAGGTCGCTGGTTCGATCCCAGCCGGGACCACAGAGATCGACAGTGACGAAAGGCACCCTTACCAGGGTGCCTTTTTTCGTACCCGGATGACATCGTGGAGCGCGTGCGTGGCGCCCGGTCGGCCGGCTGCCCCCGCGCGCATATTCCTTCGAACCCAACGGTCCGCGTGGGCCTCGTCCACAGGTGGCGTGGGGGCACAGCTGTGGTGCTTGTGGCCGAAGTGTGCGTAGTGATGGCAGGATCGTGGTCGTCGAGGAGGACACGTCCGGATGAGCGTTGCGGACAGCGAATGGCCGGTCGTGGGGGCGACCGGTGCGAGATTCGGATCCGGTCGGTCCCGTCGACGTCGGCGGCCGGCGGATCACGCCGTGCCGGTACGGAATCACCACGAGCCGGACCTCGTCGTCGACGAGGTCGCGGCGACCGAGGTGAACCGGCCCGCAACGCGATCGGTCGAGGGGGCGCAGCAGATCCACGCAGCGCGGTCGGCCGACCGGATTGCGGGCACCGGGACCAGTGTGGGAATCGAGGACATGAACCAGCCAGAGACGTCGTCGTTCGTGCGCCCGTTCGTGCGGAGCGGGGGACGCACCCGAGCCGAGGTCGAATTGCCTCTCGAAGCGCTCGTGTCGGCCGTCCCCTCCGCGATGGGCAGTGAGTCCGGTCCGGCGATGGACGAGCATCGCCTCATCCTGACGTTGTGCGCCCAACCCCGATCGATCATGGAGATCGCGGCACTGGCCCGGATTCCGCTCGGTGTCGCCCGGGTGCTGGTCGGTGATCTCGCCGCGACCGGCGAGATCACCGTGCACCGCACGGCCGACAAGGTGGGACCGAACGTCGAACTGCTCGAACGGGTGTTGACGGGTCTCAACCACCTCTGAGTTTCTCCGCTCGGCTCCCTGTGTTCGCTGCCCGGGCGGATGTCGATAGCATGATGAAGTTGCCGTGTGCTCGCGATCGTCGACCGCAGCACGCGCCCGGCGACGACCACGTATCAGGCATCGAGCCGAGGAGTCCGTCACAGTGACCACGCCCGCATCCGCGAAACCAGCCACGATCGTCCGGGTGCCCGCGGGGACCACTGCGGGCGCGGCGGTCCGTGACGCGGGTCTGCCCACCAAGGGACCCGAGACGATCGTGGTCGTCCGCGACTCCGAAGGCACGCTGCACGATCTTTCGTGGACGCCGGAATCGGACGTCGAGGTCGAGGCCGTCGGCGCCGACACGGAGGACGGCCGCAGCGTCATCCGCCACTCCGCCGCCCACGTGCTCGCACAGGCCGTGCAGCAGGAGTTCCCGGAGGCGAAGCTCGGCATCGGCCCGCCCATCCGCGACGGCTTCTACTACGACTTCCAGGTCGAGCGTCCCTTCACGCCGGAAGACCTCGCGAAGCTCGAGAAGCGGATGAAGAAGATCGTCAAGGATGCCCAGCGCTTCTCGCGTCGCGTCGTCGACAGCCTCGAGGACGCCCGCGAGGAATTGAAGGACGAACCCTTCAAACTCGAACTCATCGACGACAAGTCGGGCATCGACGACCCCGAGGTGATGGAGGTCGGCGGCAAGGAACTGACCATCTACGACAACCTCAACCCCCGCACGGGTGAGCTCGTCTGGAAGGACCTGTGCCGCGGCCCGCACGTGCCCACCACCAAGTTCATCCCGGCGTTCAAGCTCACGCGCAGTTCCGCGGCGTACTGGCGCGGCGACCAGGACAACGCCGGCCTGCAGCGCATCTACGGCACGGCCTGGGAGTCCACCGAGGCGCTCGACGAGCACCTCGAACTCCTCGCCGAGGCCGAGCGCCGCGACCACCGCAAGCTCGGCACCGAACTCGACCTGTTCTCGTTTCCCGACGAGCTCGGCTCGGGACTGCCGGTCTTCCATCCGAAGGGCGGCATCATCCGCCAGGAGATGGAGAACTACTCGCGTCAGCGCCACGTCGAGGCCGGCTACGAGTTCGTGTACTCGCCGCACATCACCAAGGGCCACCTCTACGAGGTCTCCGGTCACCTCGACTGGTACCGCGACGGCATGTTCCCGGCGATGCACATCGACGAGGAGCTCAACGAGGACGGCACGGTTCGCAAGCCGGGTCAGGACTACTACCTCAAGCCGATGAACTGCCCGATGCACGACCTGATCTTCCGGTCGCGAGGCCGCTCGTACCGCGAGCTGCCGCTTCGCATGTTCGAGTTCGGATCCGTCTACCGCTACGAGAAGTCCGGTGTGATCCACGGACTCACCCGTGTGCGCGGCATGACGCAGGACGACGCGCACATCTTCTGCACCCCGGAGCAGATGCGCGACGAGCTCACCAGCGTCCTGAAGTTCATCCTCGACCTGCTGAAGGACTACGGGCTCGACGACTACTACCTCGAACTGTCGACGAAGAATCCCAAGAAGTTCGTCGGCAGCGACGAGCTGTGGGACGTCGCGACCGACACCCTGCGTGAGGTCGCCGAGGCCTCGGGTCTGCACCTCGTCCCGGATCCGGGCGGTGCGGCCTTCTACGGTCCGAAGATCTCGGTGCAGGTCAAGGACGCCTTGGGTCGCAGCTGGCAGATGTCGACGATCCAGCTCGACTTCAATCTGCCGGAGCGATTCGAGCTCGAGTACACCGGCACCGACGGGGCGAAACACCGGCCCGTCATGATCCACCGGGCGCTCTTCGGGTCGATCGAGAGGTTCTTCGGCGTGCTCACCGAGCACTACGCCGGTGCCTTCCCGGCGTGGCTCTCGCCCGTCCAGGTCGTGGGCATTCCTGTGGCCGCGGACTTCGAGGACCACTTGTTCGACGTCGTGGGCAAGCTGAAGGCTCAGGGGATCCGGGCCGAGGTCGACGTCTCCGACGACCGTATGCAGAAGAAGATCCGCACCCACACCACGCAGAAGGTGCCGTTCATGCTGCTCGCCGGTGAGCGCGACGTCGCGGCGGGCGCGGTCAGCTTCCGTTTCCGCGACGGCACGCAGGTCAACGGCGTGCCGGTCGACGAGGCCGTGCGGATCGTGACCGAATGGGTCCGCCGCCGCGAGAACGCCTCGCCCACCGCCGAGCTCGTCGGTTCCGGTGGGGAAGGCAGTACGTCGTGACGGGCGATCGCACTCCGGGGCCGGCCGACATCCCCGCGACCGACGACAGTCCCGCGTCGATGGTCGATCGCGGTGTGGGGGAGTCCGACCACCTGCAGCGCCTGTGGTCGCCGCACCGGATGTCGTACATCACCGAGTCCCCGCGAGGTCGCGACGAGCCGTACGAACCCTTCACCGACATCCCGAAGATGTCCGACGAGGAAGGTCTCGTCGTCGCTCGCGGCGAAACGGTGTACGCGGTGCTCAACCTGTACCCGTACAACCCGGGGCACCTGATGGTCGTGCCGTACCGCCGGGTCGCCAATCTCGAGGATCTGACGCCCGACGAGAGCGCCGAGCTCATGCAGTTCGCCCAGCGTGCGCTTCGGGTCATCAAGCGGGTGTCGCGTCCGCACGGCTTCAACGTGGGCCTGAACCTCGGTGCCGCGGCAGGAGGTTCGCTGGCCGAACATCTGCACCTGCACGTCGTGCCGCGCTGGGGTGGCGACGCCAACTTCATCACGGTCCTCGGCGGGTCGAAGGTGATGGTGCAGCTGCTGCGCGACACCCGTGCGCTGCTCGCCTCGGCATGGGACGAGTGAGGGCGCGTCCCGAGCCGGCGAGATCGCAGCGCACCCCCGGTGTCGCCTGCAGATCTGCAGCGAGCCACCCGCGCATCTTCGGCTCGACTCGTGGCAGGATCGGATTCCGGACACAACGGTCGGACGGGAAGACAGGGGTCGCGGGATGCTGAGCTTCTTCGGGCGTGCGTCGGTGTCGAAGGTCACCGCGCCGCTCGGTAAGGCCTTGATCCGCACCGGCCTGACTCCGGATGCGGTCACCCTGGTCGGCACCGTCGCCACGGTCGCCGCCGCCGTGACCCTGTTCCCCATGGGGTACCTCTTCTGGGGCGCGATGGTCATCTGGCTGTTCGTGATGTTCGACATGCTCGACGGCGCGATGGCGCGGGCCCGCGGTGGTGGAACCCGGTTCGGCGCGGTCCTCGACGCGACCTGCGACCGGATCGCCGACGGCGCGATCTTCGCCGGTCTCGCGTGGTGGGCGGTCTACCACGAGCAGAGCCGTCCGCTGTTCGTCGCCACCCTGCTCTGTCTGGTGACCTCGCAGGTCATCTCGTATGCGAAGGCACGCGCGGAGGCGAGCGGACTGTCCGCCGACGGCGGCCTGATCGAGCGTCCCGACCGGCTCGTGATCGTGCTCGTGGGAGCGGGCCTCACCGGACTCGGCCTCGACTGGGCGATCCACATCGCGATGTGGCTGCTCGTCGTCGGATCGGTGATCACGGTCTTCCAGCGGGTGCTCGCCGTCCGCAACTCCGAAGGGGCGCGCGAACTGCTCCCCCTCACGCCGGCCGGGAGCAGTGACACCGCTCCCCGGGACGACGGGGGAACGCAGTGAGCTTCGCCGAGAACGCATCCGATCTGGCGTACGCGGGCGGCTGGCGGCTGGTCCGGGCACTGCCCGACGGCGTCGCGCGACGGTTGTTCGACGCCGGCGCCGACGTCGCGGCACGCCGCGGCGGCGGACCGCAGCAATTACGACGCAATCTCGGGCGGGTGCTCGGGGTGCAACCGCACGAGGTGCCCGACGAGCTGATCCGCAGTTCGGTGCGGTCCTACGCTCGCTACTGGCGTGAGGCGTTCCGCTTGCCGTCGATGGATCTCGACGCGACGGCGGCGTCGATCGATGCGTCCATCGAGGGCCGCGAGCACATCGAGGCGGCGCTGGGCGCCGGTCGCGGTGTGATCCTCGCCCTGCCGCACAGCGGGAACTGGGACCTCGCCGGGGTGTGGTGCGTCCGCTACTTCGGGGGATTGACGACGGTCGCGGAACGCTTGCAGCCGGAATCCCTCTACCGGCGCTTCCTCGAGTACCGCGAGGGGCTCGGGTTCGAGATCTTCCCGTCGAGCGGCGGCGAGACACCGCCCTTCGGGGAGCTGGCTGCGCGGCTGCGTGACAACCGGATCGTGTGTCTGCTCGGAGAACGCGACCTCGCCCGCAAGGGAGTCCCGGTCACCTTCTTCGGCGAACCGACCCGGATGCCCGCCGGACCGGCGAAACTTGCCATCGACACCGGCGCAGCTCTGTTACCGGTGCACTGCTGGTTCACCGAGGACGGCTGGGGGTTCCGCGTGGATCCGGAGATCGACGTGAGCGTCGGGCTCGACGCGGCCACGCAGATCCTCGCCGACCGGTTCGCCACGAACATCGCCGCACATCCCGAGGACTGGCACATGCTGCAACCGTTGTGGCTCGACGATCTGTCGGAGGCCCGCCGCGCCCGAATGGAGGCGTAGGTGAGGATCGGGATGGTCTGCCCGTACTCCTTCGACGTTCCGGGCGGAGTACAGGCACATGTCGTGGATCTCGCCGAGGTCCTCATCGGCCGCGGGCACGAGGTGAGCGTGCTGGCACCCGCGTCCGAGACGACGGCCCTGCCCGACTTCGTCGTCTCCGCGGGCCGCGCCGTCGCCATTCCCTACAACGGGTCGGTCGCGCGACTGAGCTTCGGGCCGGTCTCCTACGCGCGGGTCCGCCGCTGGATCAACGACAACGACTTCGACGTCCTCCACATCCACGAACCGAACGCGCCGAGCCTGTCGATGCTCGCGCTCAAGGTGGCCGAGGGACCGATCGTGGCGACCTTCCACACATCCACGACGAAATCGCTGGTGCTCAGCACCTTCCAGGGTGTTCTGCAGCCCTATCTCGAGAAGATCAGCGGCCGGATCGCGGTCTCCGAGCTGGCCAGGCGGTGGCAGGTCACTTCCCTCGGTGCCGACGCGGTCGAGATCCCCAACGGCGTCGACGTGCCGTTCTTCCGGCACGCCCCGCTGCTGCCCGGCTACCCGCGAGCGGGCCGCACCGTGCTGTTCCTCGGCCGGTACGACGAATCCCGCAAGGGCATGGAGGTTCTGCTCGGCGCGCTGCCCGCTCTCGTCGCGCGTCACCCCGATATCGAGATTCTCGTGGTCGGCCGGGGCGACGAGGACCGCTTGCGGAAGGAAGCCGGACGCTACTTCCGGCACCTGCGCCTCCTCGGGCAGGTCGACGACGACGACAAGGCGTCCGCGATGCGCAGCGCCGACGTGTACTGCGCGCCGAACCTCGGTGGTGAGAGTTTCGGTATCGTGCTCGTCGAGGCCATGGCCGCGGGGACGGCCGTCGTCGCCTCCCAGCTCGACGCCTTCCGCCGGGTGCTGCGCGACGGGCAGGCGGGTGTCCTCGTCCCGGTCGGCGACGCCGACGCGCTCGCACGCGGCATCCTCGAGGTCCTCGACGACGACGACCGCCGGCAGGCACTGGTCGACTTCGGATCCACAGTGGTCGAGGCCTACGACTGGCCGGTGGTCGCGGACCAGATCCTGCGGGTCTACGAGACCGTCACCGTCGGGGCCGGTCCGGTCCGGGAGGTCCGGTCGTGACCTTCAGCGCGGTGACGATCCTGATCCTGTCGCTGGTGGCCGCTGTCGTCGTAGCGATCGGTGTATGGGCTTATTCCACCGCCAACCGCCTCGACCGCCTCCACGTGCGCTCGGACCTGTCCTGGCAGGCTCTGGACGCGGCCCTGGCCCGGCGCGCGGTGGTCGTGCGGAGCATCGCGGCGTCGATCCCGGTGCCGGAGGGACGCGCCCTCGCACTGCTCGCCGACACCGCCGAGCGGGCCGACCGTACTCGGCGCGAGGAAGCCGAGAACGCGTTGTCGGCGGCCCTGGCACGGCTCGAGACCGGCCGGTTGCGGCCCCAGCTCGTAGCCGAACTCGCGGACGCGGAGGCGCGGGTCCTCATCGCCCGTCGCTTCCACAACGACGCGGTGCGCGACACCTTGGCGCTGCGTCGCCGTCGGCCGGTCCGCTGGCTGCATCTCGGCGGTACCGCGCCGCTACCCACCTACTTCGAGATCGCCGAGCGCGCGGGTGCGGTCGCGACCGCTCCCGCCGCCGCGCCCGTACCTGCCGACCGCACCACTCCGATTCCGGATCGGGCACGCACATCGGCCAGGGTCGTGCTGCTCGACGAGGACGGCCGGGTCCTGCTCCTGCGCGGACACGACCCGGCGGCGCCCGAGCGGCACTTCTGGTTCACGGTCGGCGGCGCGGTCGAGGGTGGCGAGGACCTGGCGACGGCCGCGCTCCGGGAGATCGCCGAGGAGACCGGCCTCCACGTCGATCGCGACCACCTGTGCGGGCCGATGTGGCGGCGTGTGGCGGTGTTCCCGTTCAACGGGGAGGTCCTGCATTCGGAGGAGTTGTTCTTCGCGGTGCGGGTGCCGTCGTTCGAACCCGCCGACGACGGTTTCACCGATCTCGAGCGGCGCATGCGCCTCGAGCATCGCTGGTTCGACGACGAGGACCTGCAGGCGCTCGTGCGGTCCGGAAACGCGGTCTACCCGCAGGATCTGCCCGAGCTGCTCGACGAGGCGCGGCAGATCGCGGCGCGGCGACGCCAACCGGAGATCCGCGCGATCCACTGACGTCGCCAGGAGCATTTCGGTCATGCCGAGGGTGTACACGTGCGGGCCAGTGTGCGGAACTGGACGGTTCCGGCGAGAACGTGCGGGTCTCGACCCCCGGGCCGCGCGCCACTCGCTACGAGAATCGGCGCTGATCCGGACGACAGTTCGGGGCGGCGTGGTCGAACCTCCCGACGTTCGGTGAAGGGATGGACCGACACAATGCAGTCCAGTTGTTTGCAACTGGCTATGGGGTGGGCTCTGATACAGCCCTAAGCTGGGGACCGCTGCCCGGTCGCTTGTGCGCCGGCAGGATTCGTCGATCCGTCCACCGAGGAGGAATTCCCATCGTGACCAGCCCCGATACCGCCCCCGTCACCGGCACCGCCCGCGTCAAGCGAGGCATGGCCGAGATGCTCAAGGGTGGGGTGATCATGGACGTGGTCACCCCCGAGCAGGCGAAGATCGCCGAGGACGCCGGCGCGGTGGCGGTCATGGCGCTCGAACGCGTGCCCGCCGACATCCGCGCGCAGGGCGGCGTGTCGCGCATGAGCGACCCCGACATGATCGACGGCATCATCGAGGCCGTCTCGATCCCCGTCATGGCCAAGGCCCGCATCGGCCACTTCGTCGAGGCCCAGATCCTGCAGGCCCTCGGTGTCGACTACATCGACGAGTCGGAGGTGCTCACCCCCGCCGACTACGAGAACCACATCGACAAGTTCGCGTTCACGGTGCCGTTCGTGTGTGGTGCCACGAATCTCGGTGAAGCACTGCGCCGTATCAACGAGGGCGCGGCGATGATCCGTTCCAAGGGCGAGGCCGGTACCGGCGACGTGTCGAACGCCACGACCCACATGCGCCGGATCCGCCAGGAGATCCGTCGTCTGACCTCGCTTCCCGAGGACGAGCTCTACGTCGCCGCCAAGGAACTCCAGGCGCCCTACGATCTCGTCGTGGAGGTCGCGCGGGCGGGCAAACTGCCCGTCACCCTCTTCACGGCCGGTGGAATCGCCACCCCCGCCGACGCGGCGATAATGATGCAGCTCGGCGCCGAGGGCGTGTTCGTCGGATCCGGAATCTTCAAGTCGGGCAACCCCGCCCAGCGTGCGGCCGCGATCGTCAAGGCCACCACCTTCCACGACGATCCGGACGTGCTCGCGAAGATCTCACGTGGTCTCGGTGAGGCGATGGTGGGCATCAACGTCGACGAGATCCCGCAACCCCACCGGCTCGCCGAACGCGGCTGGTGATCGCCTCATCGGGGTGCGTGCAGGGCGAGCCGGGCGACGTCGTCCTGCACGCCCTCCCCGAGGGTCCCGAGCACCTCGCACACAGCCCCGACGGCCTCTGCGGCGGTCGCCGGCTTCGACGCGCGAACGTGATCGAGCAGCCGTTCCTCCCCGAAACGCTCACGGGTCTCACCGGAGACGAGTGCCTCGCTCACGCCATCGGTGTACAACAGCAGCGTGTCGCCGGGGCGCAACGCGAAGGCGTGCTCGACGAGTCGCGGGGCGGGCAGCATCCCGATCAGCTGTCCGCCGACCGTCGGCAGGTAACCGACGCTGCCGTCCGCGCGCACGAGGATCGGCGGCGGATGCCCACCCGAGGCGAGGCGGATGTCGATCCTTCCCGACGCCGGGTCGGGCGCGACCGTGCCGAAGGCGAGTGTGCAGAAGGGTGCTCGCGCGCTGCGGTCGCGTTCGTCGAGCAGAGTCGTGTTGAGCGTCCTGAGCGCCGCCGAGGGGTCCGTCTCGTAGACCGCCGCGGCACGCAAGGTGTACCGGACGATCGACGTCACCGCCGCTGCGCGGGCGCCCTTTCCGCACACGTCGCCGAGGAACAGTCCCCACGTTCCGGCGCGCGCGGGGAACAGGTCGTAGAAGTCGCCGCCGACCTCGTCGGGAGACGCGATGTGGTAGTACGCGTCGACCTCGAGACCCGGTACCTCGGGCAGGCTCGGGGGGAGGAGAGTGGCCTGGAGAGTGGTGTTGACCGTGCGGAGCCGTTCGCGTTCGAGTTCGGCCTCCCGGCGCGCCCGCAGCAGTTCCGACTCGTAGGCCCGGCGTTCGCGGGCGTCGAAGAGCATGGTGCGGATCAGTGCCGGCCTGCCCTCGGCGTCGGACTCCACGACGGACGCGGCCAGGACGGGCAGCCGGGTCCGGTCGGCCCGGACGAGCTCGAGAGCGATCCCGTTGATATGCCCCTGCACGAGCAGGAGCGGAGCGTAGTGGGTCTCGTGGTAGATGCGACCGCCCACGCTGAGCAGGTCGGAGAAGTACCGCTTGCCGACCAGGTCGTCGCTCGGGTATCCGAGCCAGTCCGTCAGCGTGCGGTTGACGTCGGTGATGCGGCCGTCGGGGAGGGTCGTGAGGAATCCGCACGGCGCGTTCTCGTAGAGCATGTCGCCGTGGCGCAGGCCGGGATCGAAGATCCGATCGGGCGTCGCCGTCACCCCGATCTGCGTGCGAACGCCGCGATCGCGGCGGCGGTCTCTTCCGGTGCGCTGAGCTGTGGGCAGTGGCCGGTCGCGTCCAGGGTCACGAGTTCGCTCCCCGGGATCTGCTCGTGAACGAACACGCCGACCTCACGCGGCGCGATCGTATCGTGGGCGCACTGTGCGACGAGAGTGGGCACCGACACCGCCGCCAGCTCGGCGCGGTTGTCGGACAGGAAGGTCACCCGGGCGAAGACCCGCGCCACCGCAGGGTCGGTGCGGCAGAAGATCTCGGCGAGCTCGTCACCGAGCTCCGGCCGGCCGGGATTGCCCATGATGACCGGGGCCATCGTGTCGGTCCAGCCGAGATAGTTCGCCTCGAGGGATTCGAGCAGTTCGTCGATGTCGGCCGCGCTGAACCCGCCGCGGTAACCGGTGACCGGATCGTCGATGAAACACGGGGACGGTGCGAGGAGCACGAGTCCGGCGAAGACGTCCGGGGCTGCAGCGGCGGCGAGGACGCCGATCGAGGCGCTCACCGAGTGACCGACGAAGACCACCGGACCGAGGTCCAGGCCCCGGCACAGGTCGACGACGTCCTCCGCGTAGGTCTCCATCCGCGAATAGCGCCGGGGGTCCCAGGCCGTCGCATCGGAACGCCCGGAACCGACGTGGTCGAACCGCACCACGGTGAAGTCGGATTCGAGACGTGGGGTCACCAGGCGCCACAGATGCTGGTCGCAGCCGAAACCGTGCGCGAGGACGACGACCGGACCCGACCGGTTCCCGGTGATCGTCGCGCTGTTGCGGCGCACCACATCGGTGACGTGTTGCATTGCACCCCCTCTGTTCTCCCGAGGGTGTCACATTCGGTACTCGAAGGCGATCCCGGTTGCCGCACGACTTCCCGGGGACCCGGCGTTCGGCGCACGTCCGTGCAGCTAGCCTTCTTGCGAACGGTGCACAGAAGGAGATCGCATGGCGAAGATCGAGCAGATCCTGGCGCTCGAACAGATCGAGAACGACATCTTCCGGGGGATAGCGACGGAGACGCTGCTGCCGCGGACGTTCGGTGGTCAGGTCGCCGCGCAGGCGCTGGTGTCGGCGGTGCGCACCGTCGAACCCGACCATCTGGTGCACTCGCTGCACGGTTACTTCCTGCGCCCCGGCAATCCCACGATGCAGATCGTCTACCTCGTCGACCGGATCCGCGACGGCCGCTCCTTCTGCACCCGGCGCGTGACGGCCGTCCAGGACGGCAAGGCGATCTTCACCATGTCGGCGTCGTTCCACGTGCGCGACGAGGGGATCGAGCACCAGGACACGATGCCTCGGGTGCCGGATCCCGAGGAACTGCCCGATCCGGAGACCGTGATCGACGACGCCACCCTGCTGTGGGCCAAGAAGGAATGGGCCGAGTGGGACTTCCGGTTCGTTCCCCGCGACCGGATGGATTCGTCGAGCAGGATGGCCGCGCAGCAGCAGTTGTGGTTCAAGTCCCGCGAGATCCTTCCCGACGACCCGGTCTTCCACGTGTGCACCCTCGCGTACATGAGCGACATGACGTTGCTCGGCTCGGCGAGTGTCGGCCACGACGACGAACGGACGCAGGGTGCGTCCCTGGACCACGCGATGTGGTTCCTGCGGCCGTTCCGCGCCGACGACTGGCTGCTCTACGACCAGACGTCACCCTCCGCCGGACTGGGCCGGGCGCTGACCCAGGGGCGGATCTTCGATCGCAACGGCAATATGGTCGCGGCGGTGGTGCAGGAAGGACTCACGCGGTACCTGCGCGATTCCTGAACGGGAAGTCCCGACCGGGCGCCTTTCGGGCCCGTCGCGGGCCCGGCGCTCCGACGCTGCACACCGGCGACCCCGAACGGACAGGCAGGCAACAGTGACCACTACTTCCCCCACGATCGGCGTCCTGGCATTGCAGGGCGACGTCCGCGAACATCGCAGCGCTCTCGAGGCGGCAGGCGCGCGGACGATCGCGGTGCGTCGCGAACGCGAACTCGACGAGGTCGACGGCATCGTCCTTCCGGGAGGCGAATCCACCACCGTCAGCCGTCTGCTGCGTGTGTTCGACCTGCTCGAACCGCTGCGGACCCGGCTGGAGGCCGGGCTGCCCGCCTACGGTTCGTGTGCCGGCATGATCCTGCTCGCGTCCCGGGTGCTCGACACCACCGACGATGCCGAGCATCTGGACGCACTCGACATCGTGGTGCGCCGCAACGCGTTCGGCCGCCAGGTGGATTCGTTCGAGACCGACCTGCCCGTGACGGGCCTCGACGACGGTCCGGTGCGCGCGGTGTTCATCCGCGCACCCTGGGTGGAAGAGGTCGGTTCCGGCGTCGAGGTCCTCGCCACGGTGCCGGACGGGCCGGCGGCGGGACGGGTGGTCGCAGTGCGGCAGGGCGCTGTGATCGCGACGTCCTTCCACCCCGAGATCACCGGTGACCATCGTGTGCACCGGCTGTTCGTGGAGACCGTGCGCTCGGCGACCCGGCGGCCGGGCGGTATCCCACAACGGGAGCGCGTAGAATCGACTCTCCGACCTGTCGGTTGACGCCGACCACACTTCGCCGGAAGGGGCTCGAAGCGAATGAGCGGCCACTCCAAATGGGCCACCACCAAGCACAAGAAGGCGGTCATCGACGCCAAGCGCGGCAAGATGTTCGCGAAGCTCATCAAGAACATCGAGGTGGCGGCCCGGACCGGCGGTGGCGACCCGGCGGGTAACCCGACCCTGTTCGACGCCATCCAGAAGGCGAAGAAGAGCTCGGTCCCGAACGACAACATCGAGCGTGCGCGCAAGCGCGGCGGCGGTGAGGAAGCCGGCGGCGCCGACTGGCAGACCATCACCTACGAGGGTTACGGTCCCAACGGTGTCGCGCTGCTCATCGAGTGCCTGACCGACAACCGCAACCGCGCCGCCGGCGAGGTCCGGACGGCGATGACCCGCAACGGCGGCAACATGGCCGATCCGGGCTCGGTCGCCTACCTGTTCACCCGCAAGGGCGTGGTGGTGCTCGAGAAGAACGACCGGAGCGAGGACGAGATCCTCGAGGTCGTCCTCGAAGCCGGCGCCGAGGAGATCAACGATCTCGGCGACTCGTTCGAGATCGTCTCCGAGGCGAGCGACCTGATCGCCGTGCGTACGGCTCTCGTCGACGCCGGCATCGACTACGACTCCGCCGATCCGGATTTCCGGGCCTCGGTCGAGGTGCCCGTCGACGCCGAGGGCGCGCGCAAGGTCATGAAACTGGTCGACGCGCTCGAGGACTGCGACGACGTGCAGAACGTCTACACCAACGTCGACATCTCCGACGACGTGCTCGCAGAACTCGACGCCTGAGCGACGCTCGCGTCGTAGTCGTCCCCGAGCGACGCTCGCGTCGTCCTTGTCACAGCGGCCGGGGTCGCGTGTCGGTCTCCCGGCACCCGACCCCGGCCGCTATGCTCTCGAACAGGCGTTCGCAATCGTGCGGAGCGGGTCGGGATCCGTCGAGAGGTGTCGGAACCGGCCGTAGTCGGGTGTCGAGAGGTGAGTCGGGTGCGCGTGATGGGTGTCGACCCCGGTCTGACCCGCTGCGGGCTCGGAATGGTCGACACCGGACGCGGACGCGACGTCATCCCCGTCGCCGTGGGTGTCATCCGCACCTCGCCCGACCTCGACCTGCAGCACCGGCTGCTCGAGGTGTTCGACTCGGTCGAGGAATGGATGGACCGCTACAAACCCGACGTCGTCGCGATCGAGCGCGTGTTCTCCCAGCACAACGTGCGTAGCGCGATGGGCACCGCGCAGGCCGGTGGCGTCGTCGCCCTGGCCGCGGCGCGGCGTGCGATCCCGGTCATGTTCCACACGCCGAGCGAGGTGAAGGCCGCGGTCACCGGCAGCGGCACGGCCGACAAGAAGCAGGTGACCACGATGATCACCCGCATCCTCAAGCTCGATTCCGCGCCGAAACCCGCCGATGCCGCCGATGCGCTCGCGTTGGCCGTCGCACACTGTTGGCGAGCTCCGCTGCTCGCCAGGCTCGCGGCCGCCGAAGCTGCGGCCGCCCAGCAGAAGAAACGCTACGAGGAGCGGCTGCGCGAACAGTCGGCCGCACGGAAGGCAGGTAGCCGGTGATCGCCTCGGTGCACGGCGAGGTACTCGACATAGCCCTCGATCATGTGGTGATCGAGGCGGGAGGGATCGGCTATCGGATCAACACCACACCCGCGACCCTCGCCGGGCTCCGGCGCGGAGAGCAGGCCAGACTCGCCACCGCGATGATCGTCCGCGAGGACTCGATGACGCTGTACGGCTTCGTCGACTCGGAGGCGCGCGAGTTGTTCGGCCTGTTGCAGACGGTCAGCGGGGTCGGCCCCCGGCTCGCCATGGCCACCCTGGCCGTGCTCGAACCCGACGCCCTGCGTGCGGCCCTGGCCGACGGCAACACCGCGGCGCTGACGCGGGTACCGGGGATCGGCAAGCGCGGTGCCGAGCGCATGATCGTCGAACTGCGCGACAAGGTCGCGGCCTTCGGTGCGGCCGGATCGGCGTCGGTCGCGGCCGGTGCCTCGCCGCTGCGCGATCAGATCGTCGAGGCCCTGGTCGGGCTCGGTTTCACTCCGCGACAAGCGGAGCCGGCCGCCGACAAGGTGCTCACCGAGGACCCGGGCGCCGACGTCTCCACGGCACTGCGGTCGGCACTGAAGCTGCTGGGTAGGTCGCGGTGACCGACGAGTACCGCGAGTTCGACGCGGCCGCCTCCGACCGCGAGCGGTCGCCGGTGACGGCCGAGCATCTGCCCTCCGACAGCGACATCGAGACGAGTCTGCGCCCGACCAGTCTCGACGACTTCATCGGGCAGCCGAGGGTCCGCGAGCAGCTTCAGCTCGTACTGCGCGGCGCCAAGCTCCGCGGCGGCACTCCGGATCACATCCTCCTGTCGGGACCACCCGGTCTCGGCAAGACGTCGATGGCGATGATCATCGCCACCGAACTCGGCACGTCGCTACGACTCACCTCCGGTCCCGCGCTCGAACGCGCCGGCGATCTCGCCGCGATGTTGTCGAATCTCGCCGAGGGCGACGTGCTGTTCATCGACGAGATCCATCGCATCGCGCGTCCCGCCGAGGAGATGCTGTATCTCGCGATGGAGGACTTCCGCGTCGATGTCGTGGTGGGGAAGGGGCCGGGCGCGACGTCCATCCCCCTCGAGGTCGCTCCCTTCACCCTCGTCGGCGCGACCACCCGTTCCGGTGCCCTCACCGGCCCCCTGCGCGATCGGTTCGGTTTCACCGCGCACATGGACTTCTACGAGCCCCCCGAGCTGCAGCGGATCCTGCACCGGTCCGCCTCGATCCTCGGGATCGATCTGCGCGACGACGCTGCCTCGGAGATCGCCGGCCGCTCGCGGGGCACTCCGCGCATCGCGAACCGGTTGCTGCGGCGCGTCCGCGACTACGCCGACGTGCGGGCCGACGGTGTCGTGACCCGGGCCGTCGCTCAGGCCGCACTCGAGGTGTACGACGTCGACCCGATCGGTCTCGACCGTCTCGACCGTGCCGTGCTCGGTGCTCTCGTACGCAGTTTCGGTGGCGGCCCGGTCGGGGTGTCCACGCTCGCCGTGGCCGTGGGGGAGGAACCCGCCACGGTCGAGGAGGTGTGCGAACCGTTCCTGGTCCGTGCCGGGATGGTGGCCCGCACCCCGCGCGGACGCGTGGCCACGCAGGCCGCCTGGCTGCAACTCGGGCTCACCCCGCCGCCGGAAGCCGCCACCGGTGGCATCGAGGTGCGCGCGCGTGAACCCCGGCTCGACCTGTTCGAGGACGGCTCCGGCACCGTCCTCGAAGGTGGCGCCGATACGTCCGACCCGGACGATCCGGACGTACGGCGGTAGGACGCTCGGCCGGGGAATGGCACACTGGTCTACTGCGTCGGTCTGTGGAGGCCGATCCCGACGTCGTGGAGCCGCCCGCGCCACCACGACACGCTGGTGTCGCCTGCGTCACCACCCGCCGACAACGACCGAGGACTGACTTCAACGATGGAACTGCTCTTCCCTCTCCTGATCCTGGCACTGCTCGTCCCGACCTTTCTGGGCGTGCGGCGTCAGAAGAAGGAGATGCAGAAGGTGTCGGCGTTGCAGGATTCCCTGCGCATCGGCGACCGCGTCATGACCACCGCGGGGCTGCACGCCACGGTGGCAGCGCTCGCCGACGACACCGTCGATCTCGAGATCGCGCCGGGCGTCGTGACAACCTGGTCGCGCCTGGTCGTCCGGGAGCGCGTCGAGACTGCGACCGCGCAGGATCCGGACCTGTTCCGCAAGGACGACGATACGAATCCGCCGGAGGGACGTCCCACCGAGTACTGACGGCAGCTCCGCGCCCCACGGTGTCGGCACCGGACTCCCGGTGTCGAGGCCGAGCGCCGCGCGACTGCATCCGACCACCACTCACTCTCATCGAGGAGACCGACAGACCGTGGCACCTTCCAATGGATCGGTGCATCCCGTGCGCGCTCTCGCCCTGTTCGGGGTGATTCTCGCCGCGTTGTATGCACTGGTCTTCTTCACCGGGGACAAGTCGCCCACCCCGAAGCTGGGCATCGACCTGCAGGGGGGCACCCGCGTCACCCTTACCGCGCGAACCCCCGACGGGAGCAGCCCGAGTCCGGACAGCCTCCGCCAGGCCCAGCAGATCATCGAGACCCGCGTCAACGGCCTCGGTGTCTCGGGTTCGGAAGTGATCGTCGAGGGCGACAACCTCGTGATCACCGTTCCGGGTGAGGACAGTGCCCAGGCCAGGACTCTGGGACAGACCGCCCGTCTGTACATCAGGCCGGTGATCGGGGGACCGATCGACGCGAACATGACGGCCGAGGATCTCGCCCAGCAGCCCGGTGCCGGTGCACCCGGCGGCGGCCTGCCTGCCGAACCCGCACCGGCAGAGCCGGCTCCCGCCGACCAGGCGCCGCCGGCCGAGGCGCCCGAACCGCAGGGACGCCCGTTCCCGGCGCAGGATCCCACCGCGCCGACCGATACCCCGGCACCGGGCGACGCTCCGGCCGAGCCCACCGATGCACCCGGGACGCCCGCTCCTGCACCGGAGGGCGGGACGCCCGCTCCTGCACCGGAGGGCGGGACGCCCGCTCCTGCTCAGCCGAACGACGGCTCGCTCACTCCGCAGGAACAGGCAGCCGCCGACATCGCCGCGGCCAAGGCCGCCCGTCAGAGCGAGGACCCCGCGGTCCAGCAGGCGGCGGCCCTCGCCCTCGACTGCTCCGCGGCCGACCCGCTCGCCGGCAACGACGACCCGGCGCTCCCTCTCGTCGCCTGCTCGACCGACGGCACCGCGATCTACCTGCTCGGCCCGAGCATCATCGACGGCCAGCAGATCGAGGACGCGACCTCCGGTTTCAATCAGCAGCAGTCGCGCTACGAGGTCAGCCTGACCTTCGACAGCGAGGGCAGCAACACGTGGGCGCAGTTCACCGCCGCGAACATCGGTCAGCAGGCCGCCTTCGTGCTCGACTCCAAGGTCGTCAGCGCCCCCGTGATCCAGGGCGCCACCCCTGCCGGCAGCGCCACCTCGATCACCGGCCAGTTCACGAATACGCAGGCCGCAGAGCTCGCGAACACCCTCAAGTACGGCTCGTTGCCGTTGTCGTTCGTGGCATCCGAAGCCGAGACCGTCTCCGCCACACTGGGTCTGGCATCGCTCGAGGCCGGTCTGATCGCCGGTGCGGTGGGTCTGGCCCTGGTGCTCCTGTTCTGCCTCGCGTACTACCGGATGCTCGGACTGCTCACCGCGCTGTCGCTCGTTCTCGCGGGTCTGGCGGTCTACGCGGTCATGGTGCTGCTCGGCAGATACATCGGGTTCACACTCGACCTCGCCGGAGTCGCCGGTCTGATCATCGGTATCGGCATGACCGCCGACTCGTTCGTCGTGTTCTTCGAACGGATCAAGGACGAGATCCGGGAGGGGCGGAGCTTCCGTTCCGCGGTGCCACGAGGCTGGGCACGAGCCCGCCGCACGATCCTCTCCGGTAACGCGGTCAGCTTCATCGCTGCCGCCGTGCTCTACGTCCTGGCCGTCGGCCAGGTCCGCGGCTTCGCGTTCACTCTCGGTCTCACCACGATCCTCGACGTCGTCGTGGTGTTCCTCGTGACCTGGCCGCTGGTGTTCCTGGCCTCGAAGTCGAAGTTCTGGTCCAAGCCGAGCGTGAACGGTCTGGGCGCAATCCAGCAGGTGGCCGACGAGCGTCGCCTCGTTGCCGCGACCGCTGCGAAGGAGGCGTGACGATGACCGACACGACCACGACGACGGCCGCACCGCAGCACAGCCTGCTGTCCCGTCTGTACACCGGCACGGGTGCCTTCGAGATCGTCGGCCGCCGCAAGCGGTGGTACATCGTCACCGCGGTGATCGTGCTCATCGCCCTGCTCAGCATGCTGCTGCGCGGATTCAGCTGGGGAATCGACTTCGAGGGTGGCACCCGCATCCAGATGCCGGTCGTGGCGGGCGTCTCCGTCGATGACGTCGAAACCGTCTTCAGCGACACCATCGGCTTCGAACCCGAAGCGGTGCAGACCGTCGGCGCCGGCGACGGCGCGACGGTGCAGATCCGGTCGGAGACCCTCGACGTGGAGCAGGTCGCGCAACTGCAGACCGCGTTGTTCGAGGAGTTCCAGCCGGCCGGTCCGGACGGAGAGCCGTCCCGCAACTCGATCAGCGTCGCGGACGTCAGCGAGACGTGGGGAAGCCAGATCACGAACAAGGCGCTTCTCGCGCTGGTGGTCTTCCTCGTCATCGTGAGCATCTACATCACCGTCCGATACCAGCGGAACATGGCGATGGCGGCGATCGCGGCGCTGTTCTTCGACATCGTCGTCACGGCGGGGGTGTATTCGCTCGTCGGCTTCGAGGTCACCCCGGCGACCGTCATCGGTCTGCTCACGATCCTCGGCTTCTCGCTGTACGACACGGTCGTCGTCTTCGACAAGGTCGAGGAGAACACCCGAGGCATCCTGCACCTGCACCGCCGCACCTACGCGGAGCAGGCCAACCTCGCCGTCAACCAGACGCTCATGCGCTCGATCAACACCACCGTCATCTCGGTGCTTCCGGTGCTCGCGCTCATGGTGGTCGCGGTGTGGCTCCTCGGTGTGGGCACGCTCAAGGACCTCGCGCTCGTCCAGCTGGTCGGCATCGTCGTCGGCACCTTCTCCTCGATCTTCTTCGCGACCCCGTTGCTGGTTACCCTCGAGGAATGGCGTGGTCCGGTCGCGAAGCACACCCGCAAGGTGCTCGCCAAGCGGGAGGAGGCCGCCGCCCGCGCGGCGAAGGCCGGAACGACGGCCGGTGCGCAGGCCGCAGGCACGCGCGATCCCCGGATCGTTCCGCCGGCCCCTGCCTCCGATGCCCTGCCCGACCGGGCGACGATCCGTCGCGGCCCCGCCCCCGGAGCGCGACCTACCGGAAAGCGCGCCAAGAGAAGGTCGTGACATGGCGGTGACCGAGCGGAACGACCCGACGACGAGGCGGTCGCCGAGGCGCCGCGGCACGCTCCTCGCGTGTGCAGCGGTGGCCTCGACGCTCGCGTTCTCCACCGTGGCGTGCGCCACGGAGGAGGAACCGCTGCACTCGATCGGGTACGCGATCGACAACACGGTGACGACCTACAACGCGAACACCGTCGACGGTGCCGCCTCCGGCGCGCGCCAGGCGTTCGCCCGGGTGCTGCCCGGATTCGGTTACGTCGGCCCGTCCGGCCGGGTGATCGCGGACACCGACATCGGAACGGCCTCGGTCGTGCCGGGCGAAGGTCTGACCGTGCAGTACCGGTTGTCCCCGGACGCGGTCTACTCCGACGGCGTGCCCATGTCCTGCGACGACCTCGTCCTCGCCTGGGCGGCGTCGAGCGGCCGGTTCACCGCACCGGACGAAGCCGGGAAACAGGTCCCGCTCTTCGACGCCGCCCATCGCGGGGGCTACGCCGACATCGACCGGGTCGACTGTCGGCCCGGTTCGAAGGAGGCCACCGTCGTCTTCCGGCCCGGCCGCGAGGACACGAACTGGAGGTCGCTGTTCTCGGCCACCGAGCTGATGCCGGCGCACGTGGCGGCGGGCCGGTCGGGCGTGGCCGATCTGGTCGGGGCGATCACGACGAACGACACCGACGCCGTCCGGCGCATCGCGGAGTTCTGGAACACCGGCTGGTCTCTCACCCCGGGTGAGATCGACCCGGCCCTCTTCCCGTCGGCGGGTCCGTACCGTATCGAGTCGTACACGGCCGAGGACGGTCTGACGCTCGTCGCGAACGAACGGTGGTGGGGGAACGCCCCGGGCACCGATCGCATCGTCGTATGGCCGCGCGGGACCGACGCGTCCGCGGCGGCGGAGGACGGCCGCATCCACGTCGTCGATGCCGCCGAGGGATCTATCGGCCACAGCAATCTCGGCGACGGCGCCGAGGTCTCCACGGTCGTCTCGCGCAATCTCGAGCAGCTGGTGTTCGCCACGAGCGGGGTGTTCCAGAACCCGGCGGCGCGTCGCGCCGTCGCCCTGTGCGTGCCGCGGACGCAGTTGTTCGACGAGCTGGGCGCCTCCGACGAGTCGGACGGCGTCACGGGCCCGATCACGTCGAGGCTCCTGGCGCCCGATTCGCCGTTGTACCCGCAGACCGCGCCGTCGGCCGAACGTTACGCCGAGGTGGACATCGACGCCGCCCGTTCGGAACGCGAGGCCTCCGGTCAGGACCGGATGCAGGTCCGTATCGGATATCTCGGGCCGGACGACCGGCGCGCGCGCACTCTCGAGTTGATCGGCGAGTCCTGCCGCGAGGCGGGCATCGACATCGTCGACGCCGGCTCCGACACGTTCGCGCCGTCGCAGCTGACGGCCGGGGAGGTCGACGCGATCCTCGTGGGTACCGCCACCGCGGCGGGGGCCGGGGGCACCGCGGACATGGAGGACGCGCGCGATGCGCTGCACTCCGGTGCCGGCAGCAACGTGG
Source organism: Rhodococcus sp. Q1 (assembly GCF_004153645.1). NCBI lineage: Bacteria > Bacillati > Actinomycetota > Actinomycetes > Mycobacteriales > Nocardiaceae > Rhodococcus > Rhodococcus sp. Q1. The sequence continues at coordinate 356,750 of NZ_SDMJ01000003.1, forward strand.
GTGGTTACTCGATCGGGCGCGTCGACGAACTGCTCGACGGGCTGCTCGTCGCCCGCGACAACGCCGCCGTCGCCGGGCTCGCGACCGAGGCCGAACGCATCCTGTGGGGCGATGTTCCCACCCTGCCGCTGTTCGCGCAGCCCCGCACGATCGGGTTCGCCGCGGGAATTCACGCCGGGGTACCGAACCCGACGACCGCGGGTGCGGGCTGGAACATGGATCGGTGGATACTCAGAGGATGAACGCTCAACGGATCGGCGAACCGCAGCTCGTCGAGGAAGCTGCCGCAGCCGTCGCCGGACACACCCGATGGGTCGACGACTTTCCGTCCACGGGTGTCCGGTTCGCCGACCTGACGCCGGTCTTCGCCGACGGTCCGTCCTTCTCGGCGATCATCGAGGCCCTGTCGTCCGTGGCACCCGACGCCGAACTGGTCGCCGGGATCGATGCGCGTGGTTTCCTCCTCGGGGGTGGCATCGCCCGGACCCTCGGTGTGGGGGTTCTCGCCGTCCGGAAGGCCGGCAAGCTCCCGCCGCCCGTGCAGACCTGCGAATACCGTCTCGAATACGGCACGGCAGCGATCGAGATCCCGGGCGACTGGCTCGCTCTGCGGGGCCGGAAGGTGCTCGTGGTGGACGATGTCCTCGCGACCGGTGGAACCCTGTCCGCGACCGTCGAACTGCTCGAGCGTGTCGGCGCGGAGGTCGTCGGTATCGCCGTCGTCACCGAGATCGAAGCTCTCGGTGGCCGGGCACGACTGCAGAAGTACCCACTGACGTCGCTCGTGCGGATCTGAGAGTTAGAGTTGCCACAGGTGCCGGTGAACCCGCCGGGCCCGTACGGTCCGGACATGCGCATCGGTGACGAACCGGGTTCGCAGCCTGCGACGGGAGGTGGAGGGATGACCCAGAATCTCGATCGGTCCCAGAATTCCGGTCAGAATCCGACGCCCACCGCGGCGTCCACCTCTGCCTCGAGGCGGGTGCGCGCCCGCCTGGCCCGGCGCATCACCGGGCAGCGCGGCACCAGCCTCAAGCCCGTCCTCGAGCCGCTGGTCACCATCCATCGGGAGCTGTACCCGAAGGCCGACCTCTCGCAGCTGCAGCGGGCCTACGATGTGGCCGAGGAACGGCACGCCACCCAGAAGCGCAAGTCCGGTGATCCCTACATCACCCATCCGCTGGCGGTCGCGACGATCCTGGCCGAACTCGGTATGGACACCACGACCCTCGTCGCGGCGCTGCTCCACGACACCGTCGAGGACACCGGCTACACGCTCGAGCAGCTCACCGCCGAGTTCGGCGAGGAGGTGGCGCATCTCGTCGACGGCGTCACCAAACTCGACAAGGTCGTGCTCGGTTCGGCCGCCGAGGGTGAGACCATCCGCAAGATGATCATCGCGATGGCGCGCGACCCCCGGGTGCTCGTCATCAAGGTCGCGGACCGTCTGCACAACATGCGGACCATGCGCTTCCTGCCTCCCGAGAAGCAGGCCCGCAAGGCACGCGAAACCCTCGAGGTGATCGCCCCGCTGGCCCATCGTCTCGGGATGGCGACGGTCAAGTGGGAACTCGAGGATCTGGCGTTCGCGATCCTCCACCCGAAGAAGTACGAGGAGATCGTCCGCCTCGTCGCGACCCGCGCGCCGTCGCGCGACACCTACCTGGCCACCGTCCGCGAGGAGATCGGCCGGACGCTCTCGGCATCCCGGATCGACGCGGTCGTCGAGGGCCGGCCCAAGCACTATTGGTCGATCTATCAGAAGATGATCGTCAAGGGCCGCGACTTCGACGACATCCACGACCTGGTCGGCGTGCGGATCCTGTGCAACGAGATCCGCGACTGCTATGCGGCCGTCGGGGTCGTGCACTCGCTGTGGCAGCCCATGGCGGGGCGGTTCAAGGACTACATCGCACAGCCCCGCTACGGCGTCTACCAGTCGTTGCACACCACCGTCATCGGTCCCGAGGGCAAGCCGCTCGAGGTGCAGATCCGCACGCACGAGATGCACCGCACCGCCGAATTCGGTATCGCCGCGCACTGGCGGTACAAGGAGACGAAGGGACGCCACTCCGGTGATGTCGCCGAGCTCGACGACATGGCCTGGATGCGGCAGCTCCTCGACTGGCAGCGTGAGGCGGCGGACCCGGGCGAATTCCTCGAGTCCCTCCGCTACGACCTGGCCGTCAAGGAGATCTTCGTCTTCACTCCCAAGGGCGATGTGATCACCCTTCCGTCGGGCTCGACGCCCGTGGACTTCGCGTACGCCGTGCACACCGAGGTCGGACACCGCTGCATCGGCGCTCGGGTCAACGGCCGGCTCGTGGCACTCGAACGCAAGCTCGAGAACGGTGAGGTCGTGGAGGTGTTCACCTCCAAGGATCCCAATGCCGGCCCGAGCCGCGACTGGCAGTCGTTCGTCGTCTCGCCCCGCGCCAAGGCGAAGATCCGGCAGTGGTTCGCCAAGGAACGCCGCGAGGAAGCCCTCGAATCCGGCAAGGACGCCATCGCGAAGGAAGTGCGCCGCGTCGGTCTGCCGCTACAGCGCCTGATGAACGCCGATCTGATGGTCGCGGTCGCGAAGGAACTGCGCTACGCCGACGTCTCGGCGCTGTACACCGCGGTCGGAGAGCACCACGTCTCGGCGCACCACGTCGTGCAACGGCTGGTCGCGCTGCTCGGTGGCGTCGGTGGCGTCGAGGAGGAACTGGCCGAGCGGTCCACACCGTCGACCATCCCGACCCGCTCGCGGAACAGCGGTGATTCCGGTGTCCTCGTGCCGGGCGCACCGGGCACGGTCTCGAAGCTCGCGAAGTGCTGCACGCCCGTTCCCGGCGACGAGATCATGGGCTTCGTGACCCGGACCGGTGCGGTGAGCGTGCACCGCACCGACTGCACGAACGCCGGGTCGCTGCGGGAGCAGTCGGAGCGGATCATCGAGGTGCAGTGGGCGCCCTCGCCGTCGTCGGTGTTCCTCGTCGCGATCCAGATCGAAGCTCTCGACCGGCACCGTCTGCTGTCCGACGTGACGAAGGCACTCGCCGACGAGAAGGTCAACATCCTGTCGGCCTCCGTGACGACCACGGGCGACCGGGTCGCGGTGAGCCGGTTCACCTTCGAGATGGGCGACCCGAAACATCTCGGACACGTGCTGAACGTCGTCCGCAATGTCGAAGGCGTCTACGACGTGTACCGGGTGACCTCGGCAGCCTGACCGAATCCGTCTCGGTCTGGCGCCGGACGACGACGTCCCGCCCCGGAATCTCCGGGACGGGACGTCCGTGCGTTCCGTGTGAACGGGGGTGTCAGGACCCGACGGTCACCGACTCGATCTGCACCGCGCGGTTGGGCGCACCGCCGCCGGCCGCCATCGAGCCGTCGTCACCCTCCGCCGCGACCTCCTCGATCACGGCGAGTCCGGCCTCGTCGACCGTCCCGAACACCGTGTAGGTGGGGGGAAGCTGCGAATCCTCGTACACCAGGAAGAACTGGCTGCCGTTGCTGCCGGGACGACCGGTGTTCGCCATCGCGACCGTGCCGCGCGGGTAGATCACCGGTTGCCGCAGCTGGGTGTCGCCGGGCGCGTACACGTTCTCCGGGTACTCGGTGTCGAACCCGTAACCCGGCCCGCCCGTTCCGGTGCCCGTCGGGTCGCCGCACTGCAGCACCTGCAGCCCGGGGGAGGTCACCAGCCGGTGGCAGGGCGTGTCGTCGAAATAGCCCTGCTCCGCGAGGGACACGAAGCTGTTGACCGTGCAGGGGGCCGCGGCCCGGTCGAGTTCGACGCCGATGACGCCGACGCTGGTGGTGATCTGCGCGGCAGCAGCGCCGGTGGCGGAGACGTCGTCCGCGGCGGGGGCGGTCACGTCGCGTGCGGCGTCACCCGAGGCGTCGTAGGTGCACGAGACGGAGTCGGTGCCGCTGGGTCGCTCCGGTAGTTCGCCCGTGTAGGCGGGGGACTGCCGGTCGGCGGCGGACGCCGGTGCCGACGAGCTCGCGGCGGTATCGGTGGACGAATCGTCGGAGCACCCCGTGAGGAGGAGTGCGAGCCCGAGGCCGGCGGCGAGGGTGGTGCGCAATCGGATCATCAGTCCATCCTGACCGACGTGAGGGTCGTCTCCAGTGCGGGGGTACCGTCGGCAGCCCCACCCGCTACACCGGCTGCGGCGATCGTGTCGAGGGTCGCAAGACCGGTCTCGTCGATCGTGCCGAACACGGTGTACTGAGGGGGCAGCACCGAGTCGCCGTACACCAGGAAGAACTGGCTGCCGTTGGTCTCGGGCTGTCCGGTGTTCGCCATCGCGAGGGTGCCGCGCGGATAGGTCATCGGTTCCTGCGCGGCGGGATCGTCGGCGGCGAACTGATCGGTGGGGAACTCGTTGGCGAACTGGTAACCCGGTCCGCCGGAACCGCTCCCGGACGGGTCGCCGCACTGCAGGACCTGCAGGGACGGCGAGGTGGTCAGACGGTGGCAGGTCGTGTCGTCGAAGTAGTTCTGCGACGCCAGCGACAGGAAACTGTTGACGGTGCACGGCGAGTCGTCGTTGTGCAGGATCAGGCCGATGTTGCCCTGATTCGTCTCCACGCTGACACTGACGTCCGTGTTGCCCTCGCCGGTGGTGCGGATGCCCTCGGTGCGCGGGGGCTGCGCGGGCTTCGACGGCTCGCGACCGTCGGCGGGGTACGAGCAGTTCACCGTCTCGGGCAACGGCTCCGACCGGCCCTCGGGCAGTGCCGCGTACTCGGAACCGGAGGTGTCGTTCGACGCTGCCTCCGTGGCCGTGTCGTCACCCCGGTTCACCGCCCACAGTGCAACACCTGCGCCGACGACCATGATCACCCCGAGCGCGGACAGCGCGATCGTCGCGCGGCGCCGCTTGCGCTCGCGTTCGGCTCGTCGCTCGAGTTGCCGTTCGAGTTTGCGTTTCGCGGCCTGGCGCCGTTGTGCGTTGCTCGGCACTGCAGTAGTCCTCCCGTGAACGATCGATGTGGTCCAACCGACTTCGAAGCCGATTCGAGTCTGCCACCCGGGACCGGGAACCCGCGGACAGGGCGCAACGCATAGTCTGTAGGAGACCTCGAAGGCTTCCACCCGTAGGAGCGATGCTCGTGCTCGTGACCGGATTCCCTGCCGGGATGTTCCAGACCAACTGCTACATCCTCGCGCAGGACAACGCGAAGGAGTGCGTCGTCGTCGATCCCGGCCAGGACGCCGCCGAGCCGCTCGTGGAGTTCCTCACGGGATCCGATCTCACGCCCCGGGCGGTGCTGCTCACGCACGGTCACCTCGACCACATGTGGTCGGCGCAGCCGATCGCCGACCGGTACGGAATCCCCGTCTACATCCACCCCGACGACCGGGCGATGCTCACCGATCCGCTGCAGGGCATGGGGTCGAGCCTCGCCCCCTTCCTCGACGGCGTCGAGTTCGTCGAACCGCAGCAGGTCGTGGAGTTCGGCGACGGAGACGAGATCGAACACGCCGGAATCGAGTTCGTCGTCGACCACACGCCCGGACACACCCGCGGCTCGGTCGTCCTGCGCACGCGCACCACCACCCCGGACGGGGCTGCCCTGAACGTCGCGCTCACCGGCGACACCCTGTTCCAGGGGTCGATCGGCCGTACCGACCTGCCGGGCGGCGACCACGCGCAACTGCTCGACTCGATCGCCCGCAAATTGCTCGTGCTCGACGACGGCACCAACATCCTTCCCGGTCACGGCGGGTCGAGCACGATCGGGCAGGAGCGGGTCTCGAATCCCTTCCTCACCGGCCTGGCAGAATCCCGCTGACACACGAACACCGCGATCCGTCGGTGACCAACCGAGAGAATTCCGAGAGAAGGCAGTACCAGTGAGCAAGGCCTCCACGTTTTCGGCGCCGAAGGGTGTGCCCGATTACGTTCCCCCGCAGTCGGCGGAGTTCGTGGCGGTACGGGACGGTCTGACCCGTGCCGCACGCTTGGCGGGGTACGGGCACATCGAACTGCCCATCTTCGAGGACACCGGCCTGTTCGCTCGGGGCGTCGGCGAATCCACCGACGTCGTCACGAAAGAGATGTACACCTTCGCCGATCGCGGTGAGCGCTCGGTCACGCTCCGTCCCGAGGGCACCGCGGGCGTGATGCGCGCGGTGATCGAGCACGGCCTCGATCGAGGTCAGCTCCCCGTGAAGCTGTCGTATTCCGGACCGTTCTTCCGCTACGAGCGCCCCCAGGCCGGTCGCTACCGTCAGCTGCAGCAGGTCGGTGTCGAGGCGATCGGCATCGACGATCCTGCGCTCGACGCCGAGGTCATCGCGATCGCCGACGCCGGGTTCCGGTCGCTCGGCCTCGACGGCTTCCGCCTCGAGATCACCTCGCTCGGCGACGACACCTGCCGCCCGCAGTACCGGGAGAAGTTGCAGCAGTTCCTGTTCGGGCTCCCACTCGACGAGGAGACCCGCCGCCGCGCCGAGATCAACCCGCTGCGCGTGCTCGACGACAAGCGTCCCGAGGTCCGCGAGATGACGGCCGACGCACCGCTGATGCTCGACCACCTCTCGGACACCGCGCGTGCGCACTTCGACGAGGTGCTCGCGCACCTCGACGCGATCGGCGTCCCGTACGTCGTGAACCCGCGCATGGTGCGCGGCCTCGACTACTACACGAAGACCACCTTCGAGTTCGTCCACGACGGACTCGGAGCCCAGTCCGGTATCGGTGGCGGCGGTCGCTACGACGGACTCATGGAGCAACTGGGTGGCCAGCCGCTCTCGGGTATCGGTTTCGGGATCGGCGTCGACCGCACGGTTCTCGCGCTCGCCGCGGAGGGCAAGTCGGCCGGCAGCCCCGCACGATGCGAGGTGTACGGCGTGCCCATGGGGGATGCCGCCAAGGCTGCGCTCGTGCCCATCGCGCACAAGCTGCGCGCAGCAGGCCTCCGTGTCGACCTGGCCTACGGCGGACGTGGTCTGAAGGGCGCGATGAAGGCTGCCGACAAGTCCGGTGCCGTCGTCGCGCTCGTCCTCGGCGACCGCGAACTCGAGGCGGGCGAGATCGTCGTGAAGGACCTGCGCAACGGCGAACAGCACAGCGTTGCTCTCACGGACGTCGTCGCCCGTGTGGGTGAGGTCGTTGCCGGCGCATGACGACCGGGACGGTGGCGCCGTCCCGCTCGATCTGATCCCGGCCCGACTGCTGCGGCCGCGGGCACGCAGGATCGCGTTGCTCGCGCTCGCCGTCGGCGTCGTCCTCGGCGTCCTCGTCTGGATCGTCGCGCCCGGCTGGGTGGCCTTGCTCGTCGGTGCCGTCCTCGCGGTGCCACCGGCTCTCGGGGCGTTCCTGGCCACGCGTCGGCACCTGCTGCTGCGCGGCACCGTCATCACCCTTTCGGGGGCATTCCGGTCGCGCAGTGTCGATCTGGCGCGGCTCGCCGGCGTCGAACTGCTCGTGCGGGTGGGCGGCGTCTCGCAGGCGGTCCTGCGCGTCAACGACGGTGAGCACAATCTCGTGTCGGTTCCGTTGGCGCTGTACGCCAACGGCGGAGGTCGCGAACTCGAGGTGCTCGCTCTGCGGAAGCTGGCGAATGCGCTGGCCACCAGCGAGATTGCACCGGCAGCGGCGGTCTCGTCGGTGCTCGTCGAACAGTTGCGGGCCGAGGCCCGCGACGCCGCGCTCGGCGAACGCCCGCTCTACCGGGCTATCGAACTCGCGCGCGGCGCCGGGCGCGTGCCGCAGACGACGCTGACCGACCACGAGGTGGCTTCCCTGGTCGACTGACGGCCTGGGCTCACCGGTCGTCGTGCGAACCGATCACGGCAGGAACGACCAACGGCAACTCGCCGACCACCTCGGTGCTCACGGAGGCGGCACTCAGGAGACGGGCAGGGGAGCGGTGCTCCTCGTCCTCGGACCCGCGGCCCGACGTCGCGGGGACCATCCCGCCGGTGGAAGGCGTGCGGCCCCCCGGCGTCGTACCGGTCGTCGCCGGCGACCCTCCGCCCGCACCCGCACCCGCGCCCGTCGGGAGCGGAGTGGCGGCGGGCACACCCGCAGTCCCGAACGCGGTCCCCGCGCTGCCGTGACCGGCGAAGACTCCCGCCGACACCGTTCCGGCCGAGCCTGCGACGGCCGCACCGACGGTGGGGACCGCCGTGTGCGCGGTGGGCACGGTCGATGCGTAGGCGGTGGGAGCGGTCGGGGTGTGAGCGGCGGCCGCGGTGAACGGTGCAGCGGCACTCGACGCGACATCGGTTGCGGCCGTGGCGATCGTGCGCATCTCGTGCACCCCCGCCACCGCGACCGGCGCGGGCACCGGAACAGGGGCGGTCAACGGGGTCATCGCGGCGGTGTGGACCGCCAGTTCGCCTCGCGTACGCGCGACGACGGCCAGTGCCGCCTGAAGGTGTTGTGCGGCCGACGCCAGCAGAGCGGCCTGACCCGGCGGTGTCACCAGAGCGGGGGCGGCCGCGACCGCTGTGGCCACGAACGACTGTGCGATGCCGGTCAATTCGACGTTGCCGCGTTCGACGCTCGCCGTGGCGGCGCGGGTGACGTCGCCGATCCGGTCGCCGCGGTCGGCCAGTTCGAGCGCGGACTGCTGAGCCCGGACGCCGTGACCGGTGGCCTCGTCGGCCGTCGCACCCTCCCACGACTCCGGAAGCGCGTGCAGCGCACTGCGCCCGAGAGTGGTCGCGGTCTCGAGCAGGCGCGAACCCTGATGCAGGATCGCCGTGGGATCGAGCGAGTCGAGGATGCCGGTGCCGAACATCGAGCCGAGTTCGGTGAGCGGCCGCACGATCACCTCGAGATCGGGCAGCACCGGCACCGGAATCGATTCGAGCAGTTCGACGATCGTGTTCGCGTCGAGGACGGGCAGACCCGGCTCGGGGAGCACGGGTTGCGGTGGTACGGGAATCGGGGCGTCGAGGACCGGTCCGATCGGTGACGCGCGAAGTGCGTCGAGAACGGTCGGTGAGGTGACGGGTGCTGCTGCGGCGTCTGCGACCGATCCCTGCATCACAGTCCTCCCGCGGCGTCGGAGAGGGCCGAAGCCGTTCCGGTGTCGGCGGTTTCGTAGCCGGCGGCGGCTTCGTGTGCCGCGATGCCGTTGGACGCGTATGCCCACGACAGTTGTGTGACGGCACGGGTGTGCTCGGACTGCGCTGCTGCGAACACCGCGAGGAACTCGCTTCCGATGAGTCCCATGGCCGGACTCAGCGCGGAGATGTTGGCCTGCAGATCGAACGCCCCTGCCTGCGCGACGTGCTCGGCCGCACGAAGATTCGTCGTCCCGAACGCTCGAACTCCGTCGGGCACCACCCGGATTCCGGCACCGGGAAACAGACCGCTCATCGAACCCCCCTCGAAGATCAGTGTGGCGAGCACTCTAACTCGAGAGAACCGGGGGAGCCACCGGGTCCTGGCCGGCCTGTGGATGAACCCACGGCATCGGCGATGAATTCGTTGCAGACCGGGTGCGCGACCTTCGATCGCACCTTGTGCCGTAGGCGAGCCGGAACTTCTCGGACGCGACGCGCGATGCTTCGGGGATCGGTCGTGACCCACCTTCGGCGGCCGTACCGACGTTCACCGAATCGGCGAGCGTGCAGGCGTCGTGGTCCCGACGGCAGGGGCGGACCCGCTAGGAGGTGGCGGCCGACCGCTTACCGTCGATCATGCGATCACGCATGCGGGTGAAGGTCTCGGTCATGGAGGCGATGTCGTCGGGGGAGAGCAGGTCGAACATGTTCTCGCGGACCGCGTCGACGTGGCCCGGGCCCGCTGCGGCGAGTCGCGCGTAGCCGGCCTCCGTGAGTTCCGCCCAGGCCCCGCGTCGATCGGATTCGCACTCCACGCGCCGCACCCATCCCGCGTTCTCCATGCGGGAGACCGCCCGGGTGATCCCGCTGCGGGTCGTGGTGCTGGCATCCGCGATGTCGCGCATGCGCATCCTGCGGTCGGGCGCCTCGGAGAGCAGGACGAGGATCTCGAAGTCGGTGAAGGAGATGTCGGAATCCCGCAGCAACTGCTTGTCGAGATTCTGGAACAGCAGGCGGGTCGCATCCAGATAGGCACGCCACAGTCGCTGTTCGTCGTCGTTCAGCCACATCGTTTCTCCCATGAAATCCAGTCTACCCCAGTTAGTTGACTACGCAATCAAATGTGACACACTGGAAAGGTCGACCGACGCGACCACCGAGAGGAGTCGAGCGGCATGAGCAATACCGACACCCGCCCCGAGGAGATCCACTGCCGGACGGAGGATCTTCCGATCCGGGACGCACACCGCCCCCGCGTGGAGATCATCACCTCGCGCGACGTCCCGCTCGGCGGTCCGCGGGCGATGCCCGTCCGCCGTACCCTTCCGCAACGGCAGCGCTCGCTCATCGGTGCGTGGTGCTTCGTCGACCACTACGGCCCCGACGACGTCTCCCGCACCGGTGGCATGGACGTCGCACCGCACCCCCACACCGGACTGCAGACGGTGTCGTGGCTGTTCACCGGGGAGATCGAACACCGCGACAGTCACGGCGTGCACGCGATGGTCCGGCCGGGGGAGTTGAACCTCATGACCGGAGGCCACGGGATCTGCCACTCCGAGGTCTCCACATCCGCGACCGTCACGCTGCACGGCGTGCAGTTGTGGCTGGCCCTGCCCGACGCGCATCGCGATGCGCCCCGCGACTTCCAGCACCATGTGCCGCCGGTCGTCCGGGTACGCGGCGCCGCAGTGAAGGTCTTCCTCGGTTCGCTCGCGGGCCGGCAGTCGCCCGTGACGACGTTCACGCCGCTGCTCGGGGCCGAGATCGTCCTCGATCCTGCGACGAGCATCACCCTCGACGTCGACCCGTCGTTCGAGCACGGCGTGCTCGTCGACACCGGTACGGTCGCGCTGTTCGGTACCGTGCTCACGCGTGCCGCGCTCGGCTACACCGGAACCGGTGTTACGGCCCTCGAACTGACCAACACCACCGACGAACCCGCACGTATCGTCCTCCTCGGCGGAACACCCTTCGGCGAGGAGATCGTGATGTGGTGGAACTTCGTCGGGCGCGACCACGACGAGATCGTCGCCTACCGGGACGCCTGGGAGCGCGGGTCCGATCGCTTCGGCAGCGTCTCCGGCTACACCGGCCGGATCGAGCGTCTCCCGGCGCCACCCCTGCCCCAGGCGCGTATCCGCCCCCGCCGCAATCCGTCCACCGCAGATCCGAACTGCCCGACACAGGACCCCGCATGAGCACCACACCGATACTCGACGTCCGCCGCGCGGACGACCGCCTCCGCACGAAGATCGACTGGCTCGATTCGCGACATTCCTTCTCGTTCGGTCACCACTACGACCCGGAGAACACGCATTTCGGCGTACTCATGGTCAACAACGACGACATCGTCCGTCCCGGAGCCGGTTTCGACACCCATCCGCACCGCGACATGGAGATCGTCACATGGGTGCTCCGCGGATCGCTCGTGCACCAGGATTCGACGGGGCACTCCGGGGTGATCTACCCGGGTCTCGCGCAGCGTATGAGTGCGGGTTCCGGGATCCTCCACTCCGAGAAGAACGACTCGTGGCGCTGTGCCGGTGCCACCGGCTCCCACGCCGCCGAGCACGACGAGCCGGTGCGTTTCGTGCAGATGTGGGTGCTGCCGGACGAAGCGGGCATCGAGCCCGGATACGAACAGCTCGAGATCGACGACGAACTGCTCTCCGGTGGTCTGGTTCCGGTCGCATCGGGAATGGATGCCTACGCCGACCATTCCGCGATCCGCATCCGCAACAGGTACGCGGCCATGCATGTCGCGCGGATGCGTCCGGACCGGCCCGTGACGCTCCCGGACGCGCCGTTCCTGCACGTGTTCGTCGCGCGAGGGGAAGCCGCGCTCGAAGGGGCCGGACATCTCGCGGAAGGAGACGCCGTGCGGATTGCCGGCGGCGGTGGCCGGCAGCTCACCACCGCGACCGGCGCGGAGATCCTCGTCTGGGAGATGCACGCCGCACTCGGGCACTCCTGAACGGTGCCGGTCGGGACGGGAAGCGACGTCAGGCCCGCTCCGTGGATCCGGAACGGGCCTGACGTATCGGTGTGTCAGCTCGTGGCGCCGCTCATCGGCAGCAGCCGGGCCAGCACGTCCGACAGGGTGATCAATCCGACGATCCGGCCGTTCTCGGTAACGGTGACCAGATGGTTCCTGGTTTCCCGCATCGTCGTCAGCGCCTCGTAGACAGGCGTCACCGCGTCGATCGTCAGCGCCGGGCGCATCAGTTCGGCCGCGGTGGTTCCGGGAGCGGCCTGGAGGCTGTCGCGCACGTGCACCACGCCGTCCACGTGGCCGTTGGCCCGCACGAGCAGTCGAAGATGCCCTGTGCGATGGGCCGTCTCGCGGATCTCGGCGCCGGTCGAGGTGGGCTTCACGCTGCTCGGCTGTGCTTGCGGCGTGACGATGTCGCCGAGTGTCAGCGTCTCGAGTTCCAGCGCGCTGCTGAGGTGTCCGTGATAGCGCTCGTCGAGCGTGCCGACCGTGGCCGAGTGCTCGACCAGGTGCCGCAGCGCATCGGGATCCTGCCCTTCGGCGACCTGGTCCACCGGGTCCACGCCGATCTTCCGCAGACACCAGTTCGCCATGTGGTTCAACCGGACGATCAACGGCCGGGTCACCCACATGAACGCGCGCATCGGCAATGCCAGCATCGTGGCGGACTTCTCCGGATGGGCGATCGCCCACGACTTCGGCGCCATCTCACCGACGACGAGGTGGAGGAACGTCACGATGATCAGGGCGAGGACGAAACCGGCCACGTCCGCGAGCCACAGCGGTGCGCCCCAGTTCTCGAACAACGGGGTGAGCCAGTGGTGCACGGCAGGTTTCGTCGTCGCGCCGAGCGCGAGCGTGCATACCGTGATGCCGAGCTGGGATCCTGCGAGCAGCACCGACAACTCGGAGGCACTGCGCAGAGCGGCCCGTGCCGAGCGGCTCGACGCCGCCGCGTCCTCCAGGCGGTGTCGCCGCGCCGCGATGAGCGCGAACTCGACCGCGACGAAGAACGCGCTGGCGGCGATCAGGCCGATCGTCACCGCCGCGACGACCACAGGGTTACTCATCGCCGGTCACCTCGTCCGTCAGAACGGTCACGTGCACCGAGGACGGCACGTGTTTGTCGATGTCGCGTACCTCGGCCACGAGGGTCCGGTGGGTCGGACCCTCCTCGTGCACGAGTTCGGCCGGATCGGGATCGAGCGTGATCCGGACGGTGTCACCCACCTCGGGAAGGCCGCCGAACTCGGTGATGACCAGACCCGCGAGTGTCTCGTAGTCACCCTCGGGCAGATCGTGGTCGAGGGTGCGGGCCACCTCGTCGATGTGCGCGTCGCCTCGGACGAGCCAGCCGTCGCCCTCGGGACGGATGACCTCGACGGCGACCGCGGGATCGTGCTCGTCGGCGATCTCGCCGACCAATTCCTCCGCGATGTCCTCCAGGGTGACGACGCCGGCGAAACCGCCGTACTCGTCGATCACCAGGGCCATCTCGTCCTCGGCCCGGGTCAGCTCGGTGAGAACTTCCGGAAGAGCCAGCGTCGCCGGCACGATCACCGGCGGCCGGCAGACCGTCGCGGCCGTGCCCGTCGGAGTGTCGAGTCCGAGAAGATCGTGGAGGTGCACGACACCGCGCAGATCGTCGGACGAGGTACCCACCACGGGGTAGCGGGTGTGACCGTCGCTCATCTTGTCGAGGATCGTGGTAACCGGCTCGTCCAGCTCGACGACGTCGACCCGCGAACGCGGGATCATTGCGTGCTCGGCTGTGCGCGTAGGGAACTCGAGGATCCGGTCGAGCAGGGTGGACAATTCCGGAGGCAGCTCGCCGGTCTCCCGGGACGCGGCCACGATGTGTTCGAGGTCGCGCGGAGTGGCGGAGTGCTCGACGTCGTGCACCGGTTCGATGCGCAGGGCTCGCAGCAGGAGGTTCGACGACGCGTCGAACAGTTTGATCAACCAACCGAAGACGGCGAGATACGCACTCGTCGACAGGGCGAGTCGGCGGGCGACCGGCTCGGGGCGAGCGATGGCCAGGTTCTTCGGCACCAACTCTCCGAAGACCATCTGGACCACCGTCGAGAAGAGCACCGCCAGCACGGTGCCGACCGCGACACCCACGGCGGTGGGGATGCCCACACCGCCGAGCAACTCACCGAGGCCGCTACCGATCAACGGTTCCGCGACATAGCCCACGAGCAGACCGGTGACGGTGATGCCGAGCTGAGCGCCCGAGAGCATGAAGGAAGTGCGGCGGGTGACCGTCAGTGCGCGGGCCGCAGCCGTGTCACCGCCTTCGGCGCGGGCCTTCAGGCGGGAGCGGTCGACGGCCATGTACGCGAATTCCTGCGCGACGAAGTAGCCGGTCAGAGCAGTGATGGCGAGAACGACAAGAATGCCGGCCGCGATTCCGAGGGCGGTCAGCACTGAAGGGACCGGGCTCGGGTGACGAAGAGATCGTCACGTCTGGGCGGGACGGGTCTTCGAGGTTTTCGCTTGGGGCGTTTCATGACTCCCTCGGGGTCGGACGGGCAGGTGTACTCACAGGATAGGACGAACGGGCACCGGCGGAAGTTCCCCCCGCCGGGTGGAGATATGGTCACAAGGCGATCTTGTAATATGTGGATCTTCCCCCGAATAGACCGTATTGTCCGGCCCGGAAACTCCCCGAGGAATACGACATATCAGGCGGATTTTCACCGAGTTTTCGATATTTCCCCTGCTAGGGCCGATTTGTGTTCCGGATTACAATTCTTCGCGCTGCGCAGCTGTCGAATGCAGGTAACAATTGGATCGCGTGTCGACGCGAGTCGTCACAACTTCGATGTCGTTCCATTGATGGGAGAAGCCCGTGCCTGCACTCGAGTTCCTTGTCGACCTCTTCGGTAACCTGTCCGACCTGTTCGACGCGCTGAACTTCTTCACCGGTTCCGCTGACGCCGCCGGCGATGCGTTCGGCAGCAGCCAGGCCTGAGCCTCGCCGATTCGAAGGCCCGCGGGTACGCCCGCGGGCCTTCGTCGTGGCCGGGGTGGTGACAGGGCGGGAGGGGCCGAAAGGCGGGGCGCCCGGGATTCCGGTTGTCGCCCGTGGTGCGGTGCGCGAAAACCGACGTTTGGGTTCGATCCGGCAGGGCTACCCGGGGGGAGCAATTCGGACCACTCAGCGCAAACGGACGTTCGGTGAGAGGACGCGAATCATGACATCCCCATCCCCACGACCCACCCGGGGCTCGATGACGGCAACCCCGGTGCAGACGGCCGCGCTCGTAGTGGGCGCGGTGTTCCTCCTGGTCGGCATCCTCGGGTTCATCCCGGGGGTCACGACGGACTACGGCCAACTCTCGGGTGCAGGCCACCACTCCGAGGCTCTGCTCCTGGGGATCTTCCAGGTGTCCATCCTGCACAACATCGTGCACCTGTTGTTCGGTGTCCTGGGACTCGCCGCGGCCCGCGCCGCGGCCACCGCTCGCAGTTTCCTGATCATCGGTGGCGCGATCTACCTGGTGCTCTGGATCTACGGCCTGATCATCGACAAGGACAGCAGCGCCAACTTCGTGCCCGTGAACTCGGCGGACGACTGGCTGCACTTCGTTCTGGGGGTGGGCATGATCGCTCTCGGTGTGCTCCTGACACGGACGCGGACCACTCCGGGTACGGTTCGCCCCTGACCCGTGCCCGGCCCGTCCCGGTGACGGGATCCGAAGAACCCGTGGCTCACGCTACGGGTTCTTCCGTGTGGACAGGCGCGGGTTCCGAGGGGGCGTCCTCGCCGTCGACCGTGAGCACACCCGATTCGGCGACCGCCTCGAGCGACAACGTCCGGTAACCCTCGTCGTCGAACAGGACGGTGACACGATCGTGCTCGCCCGTCATGACCACTCCCGGTCCCCACTCGGCGTGTACGACGCGCGTGTTCGGGGCGAGCACGGAGGAGTATCCGCCGGGGGACGGAAGCGCCGAGACCGTCCCGGCCTCGTCGGCGGCGCCGTCCCGGCAGGTGTCGCACCGGCCGCACGGCGCGGGGAGTGACTCGCCGAAGTATCCGAGGAGGAATCGGCGTCGGCACCCGCGGGTCTCGGCGTAGCCACGCATCATGTCGACGCGGGAGCGATCCAGGCGCTCACCTGCCGCCGCCGTCTCCCGTGCGCGCTCGACCGCCGTCCGGCGCGAGACGTCGGCGACGGAGAGTCCTCGCCGGCCGGACACGAGAGCTCCGCACCGTTCGAGCAGGTTCACGGCGTTCGACAACCTGCGCCCCCGCACGTCCAGCTCGGCACGCAACTGTCCGAGCCGCATCGGGGATCCGGCGCGAACCGCCGAGAACACCCGGGCGATCAACTCCTCGTCGGGATGATGGGTGGTGAAGAAGGTCGCGAGCGAGAGATCCTCGGGCCGGTAGAACATCAGGACGGTGGCCGGTTCCCCGTCCCGCCCCGCGCGCCCGATCTGCTGGTAGTAGGAATCGACCGAGTCGGGTATCGAGGCGTGAACGACGAAACGCACGTCGGGCTTGTCGATGCCCATGCCGAAAGCGGAGGTCGCCACCACGACCTCGCAGCGACCGTCGAGAAAGCCGAGGTGGACGTCCTCGCGCTCCCCGGCGCGCATTCCGGCGTGATAGGGACACGCCTCGATCCCACGTTCACGCAGGGCATCGGCGTACCGCTCGGTGTCCTTGCGGGTCGCGGCGTAGACGATCCCCGGGCCCGGCATCGATGCCACGGCCTCGACGACGGCGCGCCGCTTCTCTCCGTCGTCGGTGTGCCTGCGCACCTCGATGTCGAGATTCGGCCGATCGAAGCCGCCGGCGACGACGAGCGGATCCCGCATACCCAGCGCCGCGACGATGTCTTCGCGGACCGGCGGTGAGGCCGTGGCGGTGAGAGCCACGAGGGGTGGGCGACCGAGCGTCTCGACCACGTCTCCCAGGCGCAGGTATTCCGGTCTGAAGTCGTGACCCCACATCGAGACGCAGTGCGCCTCGTCGACGACGAGGAGCGAGACCTGCACGTCGCGCAGACGGTCCAGAACCTCGTCCTTGACGAGTTGTTCCGGAGCGAGGAATACGTAGTCGGCATCGTGTTCGAGCACGGCACGCCAGTTCGCCTCGTTCTCGGACTCGGGCTGGCGCGAATTGATGGCGACCGCGTCGGGCGCCTCCGAGTGGTCGAGACCGGCGATCTGATCGTTCTGCAGCGCGATCAGAGGCGAGACGACCACGGTCACCCCCGGTAGCAGCAACGAGGGCACTTGATAGATCGCGGATTTCCCGGAGCCGGTGGCCATGACGGCGAGGACGTCGCGTCCGTCGAGCAGCGGCACCATGGCGTCCAGTTGCTCGGGGCGCAGAGCGCTCCAGCCGAAGACATTCTGCGTGGCGGCACAGAGTTCCTCGCGTGCCTCGTCCGACGCTCGTTCGGGCGAGGATCGATACATCTTGTGCTGCAAGTGAACTCCAGATTCCGTGTGGACTGCCCGGGTGGGGCGGGCGCAGGATGCCTGCCGCATACCCGGGGACGCGCCCGACCCAAACGGCTCGCGGATCCCGGGCCTGCCGTGTCGGTCCGGCCGGGTGTGGGTACCCGCGCTCCATACGTGCCGAGGAGGAGAGATGAACGATGCTCGACCCCGTGCTCTGGTGACCGGAGCCTCGCGAGGGATAGGCCGGGAGTTGGCCGCCCTGTTCGCGGCCGACGGCTACGACCTCGTCCTGGCAGCGAGATCGGACGCGCTGGACTCGGTCGCCGCCGACCTGGAGAAGACCGGGGTGGACGTGGTTGCGGTCCACGCCGACCTGCGGACGCCGGACGGCGTCCGGGCGGTCCACGAGGCCGCGACAGCCGAGGGTCGCATCCCGGCCGCCGCCGCGCTCAACGCCGGTGTCGGGGCCGGCGGCGCATTCGTCGACGCAGAGCTCGAGGACGTGCTCTCGATCGTCGACGTCAACGTGCGCTCGACGGTGCATCTGGCGCACCTGCTGCTGAACGACATGCTGCGGGCGGGATCGGGCCGCATGCTGATCACATCGTCGGTCGTATCGACGATGCCCGGCCCCTACCAGGCCGTGTACAACGCGTCCAAGGCCTTCGTGCAGTCCTTCGCCGACGGTGTCCGGAAGGAGCTGGACGGCAGCGGGCTCACGCTCACGTCGATGCTGCCCGGGGCCACCGACACCCATTTCTTCGCGCGTGCCGGGATGCTCGACACCCTGCTGGGGAAGTCCCCCAAGGACGATCCTGCCCGTGTGGCCCGGGACGGCTATGCCGCGCTGATGCGCGGCAAGCGGAACGTGGTGCCCGGTTCCCTCCTCGCCAAATCCATGGCGGTCTTCGGTACGGTGGCGCCCGACGCCGTGACCTCGGCCGTCCACCGGGTCCTGGCGAAGCCGCGATCGGAGAGATGAGCCCGCGACGAGAGGACCGGTCAGGCGGATCTCGTCCGTGCGGCCGGGCGGGTGGGATGGTCGTAGCGCACCAGCACGTCCGCATCCGTCTCGCCGTGCTCGAGCAACGCGGTGATCGTCCAGTGATCCCCGGCGCGCGTGCGTCTTTCGAGCGCCCCACGCGACATCGTCAGGGAAACGGTGACATCGAAGTCGAGCCCGCGGCCGAGGAGCATCGGACCGGCGACGACGAGAATCTGGTCGTGCGCCGCCGGCCGCGGGAGTTCGCGTGCCGAGCGGTCGGTGTCCTCGTCCCACAGACGAGGAAGCCATCGGTGCTGTTCGTGCAATGCTCGCACCACCTCCCGATCGAGTGCTGCGTAGTCGAACCAGTCGTGCCGGTAGCTGTACGGATCGGTCCGCCCGTGCTCGAGCCGGAGGGACGCGGGCCGGACGAAGTCGTGGAGTGCCACGACGTCGGCGGCACGGCCCCGTGTTCGCAGTTCCGTCGCGATTCGGCGCGCGAGTTCCACCGGGTCTGCCGCGTCGGGCGCACTCACGGCGACGCACACGGTTCCGGTGAGCGACTCGGCACGGTCGGCGACGGAGATCGCGAGGGCTTCGGGGGTCAGGGGAGTGAACGAGGGCATCGGTCGTCGCTCATGCCCTTCTGCGGGTGAGGATCACCAGGGTGCGTCGTTCCCGTCCGGTACCGGTGTGTCGAGAAGCCGGTCGAGCCAGAGCACCGCTTCGACCAAGGCTTCCATCTGCGATGCCCAGTCCATCGCGAAGACCACCTCGTCGAGGTCGCTGCGGGCCGCGACGGAGTCGCCGGCGAGTGCATCGACGACGGCCTTCATCACGGTGCTCTCCGGCTGCGGAAGTTCCTCCGGCCGGACGTGACGGCCGCTCTCGGTCCGGATGGTCAGTTCGAAGGACTCGTCGCCGCGCACCTGCGGGCCGATCTTGTCGACCACGACGTCGGCGATCGTCGAGACCGTCCACCTCAGTACGCCGCCGTACAGCGGGGGAGTGATCCGGGACGGTGAGTCCGAACCGGCGCTCGACACCAGTGCCGCGACCTCTTCGGTCAGTTCGCTGTAACCGTTCTCGTGGGCGAGAGCGAGAAGGCGTCCTCCCATCACCGCGTCGCTGCGTGTGATTCCGGCTCGTTCCTCGTGCATGGGCACCGAATGCCCCATTTTGTGTCCCATCACACATTGGCATCGCGCGGGCTGTGCGGTCACCACGGCCGAGTGGGTGAGGCGGATCACATCCGAGCGCTATTCTGAGGTCATGAAGCACATCGCCACTGGGCCGAAGGACGTCACGGTCGGTGTCGGGGACACGATCGAACTGCACCTTCCCGAGAACACCTCCCGGGACTACTGCTGGTCGACGTCGAGGATCGGAGAAGGACTCGTCCTGCGCGACATCCGATTCCTGCCGTCGAAGAATCCGCTGCCGGGAGGGGCCGGTGAACGGGTCTTCAGCTTCACGGCACGCCGCGCCGGTACCTGGCCCATCTCCCTGCGCATGCGCAAGCACGCCGACCTGATCGCCGACAGCGCGAACATGACCGTCACGGTCGCGTGAGGGCGTATCGCAGCCACGGACGCGTGACGTAGAGGTTCGTCGGTACACGAGGTGCCGCACGCGATCCGCGGAGTCAGCGCAGCGCCGGGGGGTTGTCGAGATCGCGCGCCGAGTAGGTGTCGCACGCGTCGACCCGGCCGGTGCGGTATCCCGCCAGGAACCAGGCCTGGCGCTGCTCGGACGAACCGTGCGTCCAGCCCTCCGGGTTCACCCGACCGGTGGCGGCCCGCTGGATCCGGTCGTCGCCGACGGCGGATGCGGCGGAGAGTGCGTCGCGGATATCGGTGTCGGTCAGGGGCACGAGGAAAGGTTCGCCGGTGGTCGGCTCGGGCAGCTTGTCGGCGTGATAGGCCCATACTCCGGCGTAGCAGTCGGCCTGCAGCTCGGTACGGACGGCGCCGGATTCGGGACCGCGCGGATCGGCCTGCGCACGTCCGAGATCGCCGAGCTGGTTCTGCAGATGGTGGCCGAACTCGTGCGCGACGACGTATTCCTGCGCGAGCGGACCGCCGCTGGCGCCGAACCGGGTCTCGAGTTCGTCGAAGAAGCTGGTGTCGAAGTACGCGGTCCGATCCGCCGGGCAGTAGAACGGCCCGATGTCGCTGGTGGCGTTACCGCAGCCCGTCGACGTGGCCGACGTGAAGATCTCGACCTCCGGCTGCACGTAGGCCACACCGGTCTGGCTCGCGAACTGCTGCTCCCACACCGAGTCCAGCGACCCGACGGTGTAGAGCACCCGGCAGTCGACGTTCTCGTTGGCGGTGGCACCACCGACCTCGCACTCCTCGAGTGCGCTCTCCGCCTGCGGATCGCCGGACGTGTCGGGCACCCCCGATCCCAGCAGCGAGGACGGATCTCCGCCGAACAGCAATGCCAGGATGATGACGATCAGGCCACCGGCCCCGCCACCGAGAGCGAGCTTCCCACCGCGCCCACCACCGCCGGTACGGACACGGCCCGCATCCATGCGTGCACCTTCTCTGAACGTCATCGCCGCCGCTTTCTCCCGTGTTCGTCGGACCCGGACAAGCTTGGCACGAACTATTCGGTACGGGTGCGCTCAGGCCGATCGTGTCTTTCGTAGGATTACAGCCGACGAACCCGTCGCTGATCGTTTCGAAAGGAATTCCGTGCTGCGCACCCATCTCGCCGGCTCGTTGCGAGCCGAGCACGCCGAGCAGACTGTCACCCTCACCGGATGGGTTGCCCGGCGACGCGATCACGGCGGGGTCATCTTCATCGACCTGCGCGACGCGTCGGGTGTCTCGCAGGTGGTCTTCCGTAGTGCCGGGGTCCTCGAGCAGGCGCACCGGCTCCGCGCGGAGTACTGCGTCCGGATCACCGGCAAGGTGGAGGTCCGCCCCGAGGGCAACCAGAACTTCGAGATCCCGACCGGCGCGATCGAGGTCGACGCCTCCGAACTCGTCGTCCTCAACGAGTCGGCCCCGCTGCCGTTCCAGCTCGACGACCAGGCCGGTGAGGAAGCCCGCCTGAAGTACCGCTACCTGGATCTGCGCCGCGAGAAGCCCGGCAAGACCATCCGGTTGCGCAGCAAGGTCAACGCTGCGGCCCGCGCCGTGCTCGCCCACCACGAGTTCGTCGAGGTCGAAACCCCGACCCTCACCCGCTCGACACCGGAAGGCGCCCGCGACTTCCTGGTGCCCGCACGCCTGCAGCCCGGCAACTTCTATGCCCTGCCGCAGTCCCCGCAGCTGTTCAAGCAGTTGCTCATGGTCGGTGGTATCGAGCGCTACTACCAGATCGCGCGCTGCTACCGCGACGAAGACTTCCGCGCCGACCGTCAGCCCGAGTTCACCCAGCTCGACATCGAGATGGCGTTCGTGAGCCAGGACGACGTGATCCTCCTCGCCGAGGAGGTGCTGCACGCACTGTGGCGTCTGGTGGGCTACGAACTCGAGACCCCGATCCCGCGCATGACCTACGCCGAAGCCATGCGCCGTTTCGGCACCGACAAGCCGGATCTGCGTTTCGGTATCGAACTCGTCGAGTGCAAGGAATTCTTCAAGGACACCACCTTCCGTGTCTTCCAGGCCGAGTACGTCGGTGCTGTCGTCATGCCCGGCGGCGCGAGCCAGCCGCGTCGTCAGCTCGACGCCTGGCAGGAATGGGCCAAGCAGCGCGGCGCCAAGGGCCTCGCATACGTGCTCGTCGGCGAGGACGGCACGCTGAGCGGCCCGGTCGCCAAGAACCTCACCGACGCCGAACGTGCCGGGCTCGCCGCGCACGTGGGCGCCGACCCCGGCGACTGCATCTTCTTCGCCGCCGGCCCCACCAAGCCGATGCGGGCGCTGCTCGGTGCCGCGCGCGGCGAGATCGCCCGCAAGCTCGATCTGATCGATCCGAACGCGTGGGCGTTCGTGTGGGTCGTCGACGCCCCGCTGTTCGAGCCCGCGGCCGACGCGACCGCCAGTGGGGACGTGGCCCTCGGTCACTCGGCGTGGACCGCGGTGCACCACGCGTTCACCTCGCCCAAGCCCGAGTACCTCGACACCTTCGACACCGATCCGGGGTCGGCGCTGGCCTACGCCTACGACATCGTCTGCAACGGCAACGAGATCGGTGGCGGCTCGATCCGTATCCACCGCCCCGACATCCAGGAGCGGGTGTTCAAGGTCATGGGCATCCCGGAGGAGGAGGCGAACGAGAAGTTCGGCTTCCTGCTCGAGGCATTCAAGTACGGTGCGCCGCCGCACGGCGGTATCGCCTTCGGCTGGGACCGCATCACCGCGCTGCTCGCCGGGGTCGACTCGATCCGTGAGGTCATCGCGTTCCCCAAGTCCGGAGGCGGTGTCGATCCGCTGACCGACGCTCCCGGGCCCATCACGCCGGCGCAGCGCAAGGAGTCGGGCATCGACTTCGTGCCGGAGCCTGAGACCGAGGACGCCGACAGGTCCTGATCACTCGCATCTTCCTCGGCGCGGTGCCGTCCGCCTCCGGGCGGCGGTACCGCGCCGTCGTGTCCGAGGCCTCCGACGGAGGTCGTGTGGTGAGGTTCGTGGGTTCGATGGGGTTTGTGAGGATCCTGTCGGGGTACTCCGTCGGTCCGGCGCCAACGGGGGCGCCGGTACGAGGAGGTATCGATGGCCGACGCACGTGTGATCTTCTACAAGCCGCTCGCTCTCGCAGCCAGTGTGGGAGGCGGCCTTCTCGCCGGCGCAGTCTTCAATCAGGTGTGGAAGAAGGTCGGCGGCAGTGACGAACGGCCCGAACCTCAGGATCTGTCGCAGCGCACCAGGGACGTGCTCGTCGCGGCCGCTCTCCAGGGTCTGATCTTCGGTGTCGTGAAGGCCGCGGTGGACCGCGGCACCGCCCGTGGATTTCAGAAGGTGACACACGTTTCACCGGAATAGTGGTGACGTGTCCCTATCGTGATGGACGCGTGGAGAGCCGCGGCGGACGGGAGCGGAACGGGACACATCGGTGAACAGCGAGTTCTTCCTCGCAAGCAGACGAAAGCGACGTGGTGGAACGGTCGCGGGCGAAGAAGGTCCCGCTCGATCCGAGCCTTGTGGACGACCTCGTCGTGACCGAGAACCTGTAGATTGGGCCGTGATGACCGCAACATTGGCAGACCCCGTGTCCGAGGTGGTACACGCCGCCGAAGCGCTGCTCACCCGCCGTACCGGCGCCACGGTGACCCTCACCGATCCCGTGGATCTCGGGGGCAGCGGCCGCTCGGTGGTCGTTCGGGTACGAGTGGCCGCCAATCCGTTCTCGCTTCCACGCACCCTCGTCCTCAAGCAGGTGCCGCCCTCCCGCGGCACCGGCCACGTCGACTTCCGCGGTTCCGAGACCGACGAGCAGATCGCCTTCCTCCGGGAGGCGGTCTCCTACCAGTTCACGACGGCCCTGGCGAAGGATCACCGTCCGGGCGCCGAACTGCTCGCCTACGATTTCGACGCCCGTCTGCTCGTGCTCAGCGACCTCGGCGACGCGACCACTCTCGCCGAGGTGCTGCGCAACAGCTCCGAGGCCGCCGGGAACACCTTGATGGCCCTGGCGCAGGCGCTCGGGCGCATGCACGCCGCGACCGTCGGGCGCGAGGAGGACTTCGCGGCCCTGCTTCGTCGCGCCGACGTCGCGCGGGTCGCCGACGCGGTGTCCCAGCAGGCCCTCGACGCGGTACGGGGCGTCCCCGAACTCCTCGAGGCGGATTTCGGGCTGGCCGTGCCCGAGTCGGTGCGCGAGCGCGCCGAGCGTGCCTCCAAGCTGTTCACCGGCGGACGTTTCCGGGCTTTCAGCCCGTCGGACCTGTGCCCCGACAACATCGTCGTCGGTGACGACGGCGTGCAGTTCCTCGACTACGAGTGGGGCGGCTTCCGCGATGCGACCCTCGACATCGCGTACGCACTCAGCTCCTTCCCGCTGTGCCTGTGCTCGGTGCCGCTCTCCGTCGACCGCATCCGCGCGATGGCCGACGCATGGCGCGCCGAGGTCGTCGCCATGTGGCCGCAGCTGGCCTACGACGAGGTGCTCGAGGAGCGGTTGCTCGATGCCCTGCTCGCGTGCATCTGGCTGAGCACGCACCTGTTCCTGCCCGAGGACCACGCACGCATCGCATCGGTCCGCGAACACGGACTGTCGGTGCCGCGCATTCCGGCGCTCCGCGCCCGCTGGTCGCTGCTCGCCGAGTTCGCCACCGCGACAGGCCACGACGATGTCGCTGCACACGCCCGCGACGTGCTCGCCCACCTCGAGGACCGCGCCGCCGGTTAGAGCGGTCGCTCCGGCAGGCGCCGCTCGCCGGCTACACGAGGGGAGCGGCGGGTTCGATCCTCGTCGCGCCGTCTGCCACCCGGTATCCCGCGACACGGCGTGCAGGGGTGTTCGGATCCGTGCGGTCGCCGATGAAGAACCACTCCATCTGTGTCGCATCGGGGGCCACGTCGAGTACCCCGTAGCCGTGCGAATCGAGTTCGACGAAGCGCACGTGCCGATTGGTCGCGGTCGCCGTCGCCTCCAGCGCAGGCGACGTGCTCCTCGGCGGCACACCGAGCAGCTCGTCGATGTTCGCCGAGGTCACCGAGGGAACCACGAACTCCGTGGCGACGGTGCCCGCCCCCGGATAGTCGGCGGCGTCGACGGGGACGTCCATCGCCCACGAGGTGTGGATGTCGCCCGTGAGGAAGACGACGTTCCGCAGACCCGCCGCCGTGATCGTGTCGAGCAGCCGCCGGCGGTCGGCCGTGTAACCGTCCCACTGATCGGTGTTGAAGGGCACGCCTCCGGCCGGCGCTCCGATGAGCGCGGTCAGCGCCCCGGTGGTCCGTGGATCGAGGGGTGGCAGCAGGATCGGCGAGAACATCACCGAATTGCCGATCAGCTGCCACCGGGTAGGGGAGGTGGTCAGACCCGCGGTGAGCCACTCCATCTGGTCCCGTCCGGTCATCGTGCGCGCCGGATCGTCGACCTGCCGTCCGATGCCACGAACCTGTTGGGATCGATAACTCCGCAGGTCCAGCATGGACAGTTCGGCGAGCCGCCCGAAGCGCAGACGGCGGTAGAGACGTCCGGCATTCGTGCGGACCGGCATCCACTCGTCGTAGGCCTGCACGGATGCCGCTCTGCGGGCCGCCCAGTCGCCCTCGACGAGCGGATCGTGGTTCTCCGCCCCGCCTGCCCACGCGTCGTTGGCCGATTCGTGGTCGTCCCACACCACGATCCACGGCACCTTTGCGTGCAGCGCCTGCAGGTTCGGGTCGGTCTTGTACTGCGCGTGCCGTATCCGGTAGTCGGCCAGGCTCACGATCTCGTGCGCCGGCAGGTGAGCGCGGACGGCCCGGCCGCCGGCGACGGGAAATTTCCCGGCCGCGTACTCGTACAGATAGTCGCCGAGGTGCACCACGGCGTCGAGATCGTCGCGCGCGGCGAGATGGCGGTAGGAGGAGAAGAACCCGCCTTCCCAATCCGAGCACGACACCACCCCGAACCGGAGACGTTCGACTGCGGCGTCGTGAGCAGGTGCCGTGAGCGTCCTGCCGGTCGGTGAGACGGCTCCGGCGGCACGGAAACGATAGAAGTAGGTGGAACCGGGTGCGAGTCCGCGGACGTCGACCTTGACGGTGTGGTCGGAGACCGCACTCGCCGTCACCGCGCCGCTCGAGACGACCGCATCGAAGGTACTGCTGCGGGCCAGTTCCCAGCTCACGGAGACGTCGGGCCCCGCACCCGAACCGGGTGTCGCCTCCGGTGACGGGGTCACCCGCGTCCACAGGATCACCGCGTCGGGCAGCGGATCTCCCGATGCCACACCGTGCGCGAAGACCGCCGGGGAGGCGTGCGCCGGCTGCGAGGTCGTCGCGAAGGCCGCAACACCGGCGGCGAGGACCGACGACCGGAGCACGGCGCGGCGGGACACATGATCGGCGAACGGTGTCGTGGCCACGACCACGATCCGACCACACAATCGGACATCCGTCACGCGAACGGCACAGACCGTCGTCGACCGGGCGTCGGCGCGAGCTTGTAGCGTCGGATGCGTGAGTGATCTTTTCGGGGCGAACGACCCGTCTGCCGAACCGGACGCCCTGTTCGAGGCGCCACGCGAACCGGAACCCGACATCGAACCGCAGGTCCGCCGGACCTCGATCGCACCCGGTGGCGCGAACGCACCGCTCGCCGCGCGCATGCGGCCCGCGACTCTCGACGAGGTGGTCGGGCAACAGCATCTGCTCGAACCCGGGGCGCCGCTGCGGCGACTCGTCGAGGGATCGGGCGCCGCCTCGGTGGTGCTCTACGGTCCGCCCGGCACCGGGAAGACGACCCTGGCGTCGCTGATCTCGGGGGCCACGGAACGCCGGTTCGAAGCGCTGTCCGCACTGTCGGCGGGCGTCAAGGACGTGCGCGCCGTCATCGATCTGGCGCGCCGGCGGCTCACCCACGGTGAGCAGACGGTGCTGTTCATCGACGAGGTCCACCGCTTCTCGAAGACCCAGCAGGACGCACTGCTGGCCGCCGTCGAGAACCGCATCGTGCTGCTGGTCGCGGCGACGACCGAGAACCCGTCGTTCTCGGTGGTCGCCCCGTTGCTGTCCCGGTCGCTGGTACTGCAACTGCAGCCGCTCGGGCCCGACGACATCCGGGCACTGCTCGAACGTGCGCGCACCGACGCCCGTGGACTCGCGGGTGCGGTCGAGATCGACGACGACGCCCTCGACCACCTCGTCCGGCTCGCCGGGGGCGACGCCCGCCGTGCCCTGACGGCGCTCGAAGCTTCCGCCGACACCGCGCTCGCCGTCACCGGTGGCGACGCGGCCGTCATCGACCTCGCGACGGTGGAGTCGAGCATCGACGAGGCCGCCGTCCGCTACGACCGCGACGGCGATCAGCATTTCGACGTCGCGAGTGCCTTCATCAAGTCGCTGCGCGGCTCCGACGTCGATGCGGCCCTGCACTATCTGGCACGGATGATCGTCGCGGGGGAGGACCCGCGCTTCATCGCCCGTCGTCTGATGATCCAGGCCAGCGAGGAGGTGGGCATGGCCGACCCCACCGCCCTCCAGACGGCGGTCGCCGCAGCGCAGGTCGTCCAGCAGGTCGGGATGCCCGAAGCCCAGCTCGCGCTCGCCCAGGCGACGATCCACATCGCCACCGCCCCCAAATCGGGTTCGGTCACCGCCGCCCTCGGCGCCGCCATCGCCGACGTCAAAGCGGGCAAGGCGGGGCCGGTACCCACGCATCTGCGCGACGGTCACTACCAGGGCGCGCAGAAGCTCGGCAACGCGATCGGCTACAAGTTCCCGCACGCGCACCCGGACGGCGTGCTCGCGCAGCAGTACGCCCCGGACGAGCTGGTCGGCGTCGACTACTACGAGCCGACCGGCCGCGGCGTGGAACGGGAGCTGTCGGCCCGCCTGCCCAAGCTGCGCCGCATCGTGCGCGGTGAGCGGTGACCGTGTACCGAGGACCCCGGACGGCGCCACCGTACGGAAGCCATGCACGGCGCTGCCGTACAGAAACCACTTTCGGCGGCGCGATAAGCTGAAGAGCGGCCGATCGGCACGATCGGCAGCCCGCCCCGGGCAGTTCACACCATCGCCAGACCACAAAAGGACCATCGACGTGCAGACCCACGAGATCCGCAGGCGCTTTCTCGATCACTTCGTGAAGGCGGGACACACCGAGGTGCCGAGCGCGTCGCTGATCCTCGCCGATCCCAACCTGCTGTTCGTCAACGCCGGCATGGTCCCGTTCGTGCCCTACTTCCTCGGTCAGCAGACCCCGCCGTACACGCGCGCCACATCCGTGCAGAAGTGTGTTCGCACCCTCGACATCGAGGAGGTCGGCAAGACCACCCGCCACAACACCTTCTTCCAGATGGCCGGCAACTTCTCGTTCGGCGACTACTTCAAGGAAGAGGCCATCACCTTCGCGTGGTCGCTGCTCACCGGTTCCGTCGAGCACGGCGGTTACGGCATCGATCCCGAGAAGTTGTGGGCGACGGTCTATCTCGACGACGACGAGGCGTACTCCATCTGGCGCGACAAGGTCGGTGTGCCCGACGAGCGCATCCAGCGCCGCGGCATGAAGGACAACTACTGGTCGATGGGCATCCCCGGCCCGTGCGGTCCGTGCTCCGAGATCTTCTACGACCGCGGACCCGACTACGGCGTCGAAGGTGGTCCCGAAGCCGACGAGGACCGCTACATCGAGATCTGGAATCTCGTGTTCATGCAGAACGAGCGCGGTGAGGGCGGCGCCAAGGACGACTACCCGATCCTCGGCCCGCTGCCGAAGAAGAACATCGACACCGGTATGGGGGTCGAGCGCGTCGCTTTCCTGCTCCAGGGCGTCGAGAACGTCTACGAGACCGACCTGCTGCGTCCGGTGATCGAAAAGGCCACCGAACTCACCGGCGCCGTCTACGGTGCGACACACGACGACGACGTGCGTTTCCGCGTCATCGCCGACCACGCCCGCACCGCCGCGATGCTCATCGTCGACGGCGTCAACCCCGGCAACGACGGCCGCGGCTACGTGCTGCGCCGCCTGCTCCGCCGCATCGTGCGCTCGGCGCGCCTGCTCGGCGCCGACAAGCCCACGATGCGCGAGTTCATGGCGGTCGTGCGCGACACCATGGCCCCGTCCTATCCCGAGCTCGCCACCGATTTCTCCCGCGTCGAGACCGTCGCGGTGGGCGAGGAGACCGCCTTCCTCAAGACCCTGGGCACCGGCAGCAAGCTCTTCGAAGGCGCCGTCGAGACCGTGAAGTCGCAGGGCAGGAACGTGCTCGGCGGCACCGAGGCGTTCACCCTCCACGACACCTACGGCTTCCCGATCGACCTCACCCTCGAGATGGCGTCCGAGGCCGGCCTCACCGTCGACGAGGAAGGTTTCCGCTCGCTCATGGCCGAGCAGCGGCAGCG
Source organism: Rhodococcus sp. Q1 (assembly GCF_004153645.1). NCBI lineage: Bacteria > Bacillati > Actinomycetota > Actinomycetes > Mycobacteriales > Nocardiaceae > Rhodococcus > Rhodococcus sp. Q1. Next base: position 386,134 of record NZ_SDMJ01000003.1, read on the forward strand.
CGCCAAGGACGATGCCCGCGCTCGCAAGCACGCCCACGCCGACCTGACGGTCTACAAGGAGCTCCTCGACCGCGGCCCAACCGAGTTCACCGGCTTCAGCGAACTGGTGAGCGAGGCGCACGTGCTCGCCGTCATCACCGGCGGCGAGCGGCTGCACGCCGCAAGCGCGGGCCAGCAGGTCGAGCTGATCCTCGACCGCAGCCCCCTCTACGCGGAGTCCGGCGGTCAGATCGCCGACATCGGCAGCATCACCGGCCCGGGTCTGAGGATCAAGGTCGACGACGTCCAGAAGATCGCCAAGCAGCTGTGGACACACAAGGTCACCGTGCTCGAGGGCCAGGTCGTCGAAGGCGACGCCGTCCTCGTGCAGGTCGATCCCGAGTGGCGCAAGGGCGCCACCCAGGGCCACTCCGGCACCCACCTGGTCCACGCCGCGCTGCGCGAGGTGCTCGGCCCCAACGCCGTGCAGGCCGGCTCGCTCAACAAGCCCGGCTACCTGCGGTTCGACTTCTCGTGGCCCGGCGCGCTGTCCGAGCAGCAGAAGCAGGACATCGAAGGCGTCACCAACGAGGCCGTCGCGGCGAACTACCCGGTCAACACGTTCGTCACCGACCTCGACAAGGCCAAGAAGATGGGCGCGATGGCCCTGTTCGGCGAGAACTACGGCGACGAGGTCCGCGTCGTCGAGATCGGTGGTCCGTTCTCGATGGAGCTGTGCGGTGGCACACACGTGCAGCACTCCTCGCACGTCGGCACCGTGACCCTCCTCGGCGAGCAGTCCGTCGGCTCCGGTATCCGCCGAGTGGAGGCATACGTCGGTCTCGATTCCTACCGTCATCTGGCGAAGGAACGCGCGCTCCTCGCGGGCCTGTCCTCCACCCTCAAGGTCCCCTCCGAGGAGGTGCCCGGACGCGTCGAGGCCCTGCTCGACCGGCTCAAGGCCGCGGAGAAGGAACTCGAGAAGACCCGTGCCGCGAACGTCGCCGCTGCAGCCGGAACGTATGCGGGCAAGGCGCAGCGCGTCGGCGACGTACTCGTCGTGGCCGAGGCCGCTCCGGAGGGTGTCGCCGGCAACGACCTGCGCACACTCGCATCCGACGTCCGTGGGCGGCTCGGCACCGAGCCCGCCGTGGTGCTGCTGCTCGGCAACGCCGGCGACAAGGTGCCCTTCGTCGTGGCCACCACCAAGGCTGCGCAGGAGAAGGGCATCAAGGCAGGCGACCTCGTCGCGAGCTTCGGCCCCGCGATCGGTGGTCGCGGTGGCGGCAAGCCCGACATGGCTCAGGGCGCAGGGTCGGATCCGGCCGGTATCCCGGCCGCACTCGATGCCTTCCGTGCCCGCCTGAGCGAGCTGGCCGGCTGAGCGTGGCCGAACCGCCGCGCCCCGATCGCCCCGGAGCGGACGATCCCGGCCGTGGTCGCCGCATCGCAGTCGACGTCGGCAGCGTCCGGATCGGGGTCGCCTCCAGCGACCCCGACGGCATCCTCGCCACCCCGGTCGAGACGGTGCCGCGGTCCAAGGAACGCGGACCCGACGCACCCGATATCCGGCGCATCATCGAGATCGTTAGGGAATACGAGGCTGTTGAGGTTATCGTCGGGCTGCCGCAGACACTGCGCGGTGAGCCCGGCAAGGCTGCGAAACTGGCGAGCGACTTCGCGCGTCGACTTCGCCGTGCCCTACCCGACGTTCCCGTGCGCCTGGCCGACGAACGTTTCACGACGGTCACTGCGGCGCGCGCCCTCCGCGAGAGCGGGGTGAGTGCGCGAGGCGCGCGGCCGGTCATCGACCAGGCTGCCGCCGTGGCCATCTTGCAGGGTTGGTTGGACGAGCGGAGTTCGGTAGTGAACGAGTCGGGGCGTGACGCGGGGGGCAGCCGGTGAGCCGGCACGGACGACACGACGACCATTCGGAGAACGGGCGGGAGGATCTGTTCGCAGATCCCTACGCCGGTGGGTACACGCAACCTCCGGTCGATCGCACCGGACCCGCTGACCCGCAGCGGTCCGACCGGGGTTACAGGTACGACGACCCGTACGCACCCGACCCCTACGCGCGCGATGCGTACGGGCACGATCCCCACGCCGGCGATCCGTACGGTGAAGGCCACTCCGGCGGGGCGCCGAGCGCCGGTCGTCCTGGTCCGGACGACCACGAGACCACGGTCCTGAACTTCGGTCCGGGGGCGTTCGACGGCCCACCGCCGGGCACGGTCGACGGTCCACCGTCAGGCACCCCGGGGTACCACCCGCATGCCACGGCCGGTCGCCCCGAACAGGGATACGTCGACGACGATTATGCGGACCAGGACTACGGCGGGCAGGACTACGGCGGGCAGGGTTACGGCGGGCAGGGTTACGGCGAGCAGGGTTACGGCGAGCGGGGTTACGACGACGGCGGACACCTCGACGACGAGTATCCGGGCGGCTACTCCTACGCCGCACGCGACGATTACCGGGACACCGATCGGCGCGACGACTATGCCGACTACGTCGACGACGATGCGGACGACGCCGACGACGACACCGCCGAACAGCGCGCGGTGCCTGCCGCGGTCGGCGGTTCGGATCATCCCGCGCGCCGCGATCCGAAGGCGCGCAAGCGCAAGAGACGTGGACGGGTCGTCGGGGCGCTCGCCGCGGCGATTCTCCTGCTCGTCGTAGCAGGTGGCGGTTACCTCGCCTACGATCGGCTCCTCGGCCCCGACCTCCCACCCGACTTCACCGGACCCGCCGGTCCCGCCGTCGTCGTCCAGGTCGCCCCGGGCGACACCGCCGGGGAGATCGGCAGCGAATTCGTCGACAAGGGCGTCGTGGCGAGTTCCGCCGCTTTCTACGAAGCGGCCGTGCAGAACTCGGGGATGAACTCCCTGCATCCCGGCTTCTATCAGGTGCCCACCAACATTCCCGCCGTCGACGCCGTCGCGGCGCTCGTCGACCCGGCCAGCCGGGTGGGGGCGCTCGTCATTTCCGAGGGACGTCAGCTGCACGACATCCGCGACGTCAACACGGGCGCCGTTCGCAAGGGCATCTACACACTCATCGCCGAGGCGAGCTGCCACGGCGACGCCGCCGCCGAGAACTGCATCACCTACGAGGAACTCGACGCGGCCGGATCCACTCCGGATCTGCAGGCCCTCGGCGTTCCCGAATGGGCGCGCGATGCGGTGGCGAACGTGCCCGACAGGCGACGACAGCTCGAGGGCCTCATCGCCGCAGGCAGCTGGGATTTCGATCCCACTGCCGAACCCGTCGAGATCCTTGCCCGCCTGGTCTCGGAGAGTGCTACGAGCTACGACTCCACCGGGATCACCGATGCGGCCGCGCGGGTGGGCCTGACCCCCTACGAGATGCTCATCTCCGCGTCGCTGGTCGAACGCGAGGCACTGCCACAGGATTTCGCGAAGGTCGCCCGCGTGATCCTCAACAGGCTCGAGATCGATCAGATGCTCCAGTTCGACTCGACGGTCAACTACGAACTCGACGAGACCGAACTCGCGACCACCGACGCCGATCGCGGCCGGGTGACCCCCTGGAACACCTACGCGAAGGTCGGTCTGCCGGCGACGCCCATCTCCTCGCCGAGTATCGGCGCGTTGCAGGCGATGGAGAACCCGGAACCGGGGGAATGGATCTACTTCGTGACGATCGACGACAAGGGCACCACGCTCTTCGCGAACTCCTACGAGGAGCACCTGCAGAACACCGAACTGGCACTCGCGAGCGGGATCCTCGACAGTGGCCGCTGATCCGAGGTCGGGTGTCCGGAGGGCGGCGGTCCTCGGGAAACCCATCGCGCACTCGAAGTCGCCCCTGCTGCATCTCGCGGCGTACCGGGCACTCGGGCTGGCCGAGTGGACCTACGAACGCGTCGAATGCACCGGCGAGCAGCTGCCGGGACTCGTGTCCTCACTCGGTGAGGAATGGGTCGGCCTGTCCGTCACGATGCCCGGCAAGTTCGCGGCACTCGAATTCGCCACCGAACGCACCGAGCGGGCTGTGACGATCGGTTCGGCGAACACCCTCGTCCGTATCGAGAACGGGTGGCGGGCCGACTGCACCGACGTCGACGGTGTGTCGGGGGCATTGCGGTCGGCCGGGGTCGGCGATCTGTCCGATGCGGCGGCGGTCGTCGTCGGGTCGGGTGGCACCGCGCGACCGGCGCTGGTCGGGCTCACCGACCTCGGTGTGCGTTCGGTGATCGTCGTCGCGCGTTCCGAGGAGAAGGCCCGCGCGACGTTCGACTGCCTCGGGGACGACATCGAGGCCCGATGGCTCTCGTTCGATGCGCCGGAACTCGCCCGGGTCTGCGCCGAGGCGGGTGCGCTCGTGAGCACCGTGCCCGCGCCCGCGGCGGCACCGTACGCGGAGACGCTCGCGCACGCGCCCTGCATCCTCGACGCGATCTACGATCCCTGGCCCACGCCCCTGGCGAAGGCAGCCGAGGCACGTGGGGGCTGCGTCGTCAGCGGTCTGCACATGCTCCTGAACCAGGCCTTCGGGCAGGTCGAACAGTTCACCGGACTACCCGCCCCGCGCGCGGCGATGGCCCGCGCCGTCGGGCTGGACATGAATTCTCCGCATCCGGCCTGAGGACCCGCGCGGCCCCGGGGTCGTGGCGATCCGCACCGTCTTCATCCATGGATGCGGACGAGGGGTCCGATACCGACCATGTGCGAGGGCGGCGGGTCGGACCGACGGTCTTTTCCGTGCCAGGTGTCGAATCCGCGCCTTACCGTTCGTATGGAGGATGAGAGGCCGGATCCGCCGGCCGTGGAGGGAAGGACCCCGACATGGCGCAGTACCTGCTGAGCATCTACCAACCGGACGGTGAGCCGCCGTCTCCGGAGTTCCTCGAACCGATCATGAAGAAGGTCGAGGCCTGGCAGAACGAGATCCGGGAGGCGGGCATCTGGGTGTTCTCCGGTGGGTTGCACCCACCGGACACCGCCACGGTCGTGCGTACCGACGAGGGGCGCGTGGTGACGACCGACGGTCCGTACATCGAGGGCAAGGAGCACCTCGGTGGCTTCGACATCCTCGACGTGCCCGACCTGGACGAGGCGCTGAGGTGGGCACGCGGTCTCGCGGAGGCCACCACGCTGCCCGTCGAGGTACGGCCGCTGGCCTTCGGTTCCTGCGCCGGATGACGCGCATACAGCGATGACCGATCCGTCCACCGCAGACATCGAACGCGTCTTCCGCGAGGAGTACGGTCGGGCGGTCGCCGTCCTGTACCGCGTCTTCGGCGACATCGATGTCGCCGAAGACGCGGTACAGGATGCCTTCTCGACTGCCGCCGAGCGGTGGCCGACGGAGGGGATCCCGCCGAGTCCGGCCGGATGGATCATCACCACCGCCCGTCGCCGGGCGATCGACAGGGCACGACGGGAGACGGCACGTTCGGTCAAGCACGCCGAGGCGGATCTGCTCCACCCGGCGTCCGGCGCGGCACTCGACCCCGAGGCGGTCGCCTCTCCCGAGATTCCCGACGACCGGCTCCGGCTGATCTTCACCTGCTGCCATCCGGCGCTCGCGCCGGAGTCACGTGTCGCCCTGACGCTGCGCCTGCTCTGCGGGTTGACCACGGCGCAGATCGCCCGCGCTTTCTTGGTTCCGGAACCGACCATGGGACAACGGATCTCGCGCGCCAAGCGAAAGATCCGCGACGCGCGTATCCCGTTCCGCATACCGTCCCCCGACGATCTACCCGAGCGTCTCGACGCCGTCCGATCCGTGCTCTATCTCGTGTACACGGAAGGCCACACCGCAAGTGGTGGGCCCGAACTCGCCGACGCCGACCTGTGCGCGGAGGCCGTGCGCCTGGGCCGACTGCTGGTCCGGCTCGTCCCGGACGATCCCGAGACCACGGGACTGCTCGCCCTGATGCTCCTCGGCGAGTCCCGACGCGCGGCGCGGACGGGACCCGACGGCGGGCTCGTGCTGCTCGCCGACCAGGACCGATCGCTGTGGGACCGAACCCTGATCGACGAGGGGCAGGCGCTCGTGCGACGCACCCTGCGCTGGAACAGGCCTGGGCCCTGTCAGATCCAGGCCGCCATCGCGGCCGTGCACGCCGACGCGGCCACGATCGACGACACCGACTGGGCGCAGATCGTCGCGCTCTACGACCTGCTGATGGCCTCGGGCCCCACGCCGGTCGTCGCGTTGCACCGGGCCGTCGCACTCGCCGAAGTGGACGGTCCCGCTGCGGCACTCGACATCGTCGACCGCCTCGATCTCGATCGCTATCACGTCTTCCACGCGGCGCGGGCCGATCTGCTGAGACGCCTCGGAAGGACCACCGAGGCGAGCGTCGCGTACGGCATCGCCGCCGCGCGGACGGAGAACGCGGTCGAACGTGCCCATCTGCTGCGGCGGCGCGACGAGCTCAGCTGACAGACGTCGTGCCGGGCGCGCTCTCGGTCTCGGGCACCGAACGCTGCCACGGCCACCGGCCGTCGATCTCCAGTTGCAGCGACCAGCTCAGGAAGGTGCGGATGAGCACGATGACCGCCAGCACGCCCACCGACGTGAAGGTGGGTGTGACGGCGACGGTCTTGATGATGTCGGCGGCGACCAGGAATTCGAGGCCGAGCAGGATCGATCGGCCGAGATTGCGCCGGTACGGTTCGTAGATCTCCGCCTCCGGGGTGCGTCGCCGCGCGGTCGCCGCGAGCCAGGTCGCCGCCAGCGCGCCGATCACCATGACGCCTACTCCGACGACGTCGATGACCGTGCCCACGTGTTCGAGCAGCGACGAAATCTCCATTCGACCAGAACCTTCCGACCGGATCCGACAGACTGCGGCAATCCTTGCAGGACGATCGCCGTCCCGTGCGGCTTTGTCCACAGGACCCTGTCGTATCCACAGAAGCCGGGCCGGACCCCGCGCGAGCCCGCTGCCGGGTGGGCGTGGGGTGCACGCTCCGGGGCATGACAGGGGAGGCGACAGGCGTGCTCGCGACGGCGGTTCTCGGGCTGGGCGCGGGAGTGATCGTGCGGGTTTCGGCGGGGTTGCTGGCCCGACGTCGACCGCCACCGGGACTGTGCGAGCTGGCCTGCGTGGGAGTCGCACTCGTCGTGGTCGCTGCAACCGCCGGCGCCACGACGATCGGAGTGATGGTGTTCGGATGGTGGTGCGTGTGTCTGAGCACGGTGGATCTGCTCGTGCGGCGTCTGCCGAACGTGCTGACCCTCGGGGGAGCAGGAGCGATCCTCGGCGTCGCCGCCGCGACGGGACAGGGGCGGGCCGCCTTCGCCGGCGCCCTCCTGCTCGCGGCGCCGTTGCTCATCACCCATCTGACGGTGCCGCGGTCACTGGGCGCGGGCGACGTCAAACTCGCCCTCGGGCTCGGCGCGGTCACCGGACTTGCCGGGCCCTCGGCGGTGCTGCTCGGTGCCCTGCTCCCACCCGTCCTCACCGCAGGTGCGGCCCTGTTTCTGCGGTTCCGGGCGGCCGGTCGCGGGGGAGCGAGGGCCGTTCCGCGTGCGCTTCCACACGGACCGTCGATGTGTGCCGCCGCGGCACTGGCGTCGATCGTGCCGGGTTGACCAGGGGCGGTATGTCGAGGCGGCGGGCGAACATGGAAGGATGGACCTGTGCTGCGCTGGATAACTGCTGGAGAATCCCATGGTCCCGCCCTCGTCGCGATGCTCGAGGGGATGGTCGCCGGAGTCGAGGTGACGTCGAACGACATCTCGGAGCAACTCGCGCGCCGGCGACTGGGCTACGGCCGCGGCGCACGCATGAAGTTCGAGGCCGACAAGGTCACTGTGATCGGCGGTGTCCGGCACGGACGCACCCTGGGCGGCCCCATCGCGATCGAGATCGGCAACACCGAGTGGCCCAAGTGGGAGACCATCATGGCCTCCGACCCGGTCGATCCCGAACTGCTCGCAGGACAGGCGCGCAACGCGCCGCTGTCCCGCCCCCGGCCCGGCCACGCCGACTTCGCGGGCATGCTCAAGTACGGCTTCGACGACGCCCGTCCCGTCCTCGAGCGCGCCAGCGCCCGGGAGACCGCAGCACGCGTGGCGGCCGGCACCGTCGCCCGGAACTTCCTGCGCCAGGCATTCGGGGCCGAGGTCGTCTCGCACGTCATCTCCATCGGCGCGTCCGATCCCTATGTCGGCCCCGAACCCGGCGCCGATGATCTCGCCGCGATCGACGCGAGCCCCGTGCGCGCCTACGACAAGGCCGCCGAAGAGTCCATGATCGCCGAGATCGAGGCTGCGAAGCGCGACGGCGACACCCTCGGCGGAATCGTCGAGGTCGTGGTGCACGGGCTGCCCGTGGGCCTCGGCTCGTTCGTCAGCGGCGCCGACCGTCTCGACGCGCGACTGGCCGCCGCCCTCATGGGGATCCAGGCCATCAAGGGTGTGGAGGTCGGCGACGGCTTCGAGACCGCGCGCCGACGCGGCAGTGCCGCCCACGACGAGATGAAGCCCGGTCCCGACGGTGTGCTCCGTTCGAGCAACCGTGCCGGTGGCCTCGAAGGCGGCATGACCAACGGCGAGGCCCTGAGGGTGCGCGCGGCGATGAAGCCGATCTCCACGGTGCCGCGCGCCCTGTCGACGGTCGACATGACCACGGGCGACGAGGCCGTCGCGATCCACCAGCGCTCCGACGTGTGCGCGGTGCCCGCGGCGGGTGTCGTCGCCGAGGCGATGGTCGCACTCGTCGTCGCGCAGGCCGCCCTCGAGAAGTTCGGCGGCGACTCGCTCGCCGAGACCGTGAGCAACATCGACCACTACCTGAAGGGCATCGCGGCGCGGCCGCCGCGGTGATCCCATGTCGCCTCGCCTGGTACTCATCGGCCCGCCGGGAGCGGGCAAGTCGACGATCGGCCGTCGGGTCGCGAACGCACTCGACCTGCCGCTGCTCGACACCGACGCCGAGATCGAGCGCGTGACCGGCCGGACGATCCCCGAGATCTTCTCGCAGGACGGCGAACCCGCCTTCCGGGAGATCGAGGAAGAGGTGGTCGCGCGGGCCCTCGACACCCACGACGGGGTGGTGTCCCTCGGTGGGGGTGCGATCCTGTCGGAACGCACCCGTGCGCGACTCGCCGGTCAGACCGTCGTCTACCTCGAGATCAGCGTGTCGGAGGGACTGCGCCGCACCGGCGCGGTCGGAGCCGCCGGAACCCGGCCGTTGCTGGCCGGCGGCGACCCGGCCCAGAAGTACCGCGACCTCATGCGTCGTCGCCGTCCGTTGTACCGGCAGGCGGCGACCATCCGGGTGCGCACCGACGGCCGCAGCCCCGGGCGGGTCGTCCAGCAGGTGCTTGCCAAACTCGAAGCAGCGGACACCGCTACCAGCCAGACCATCAGCGAGGATCGGAGCCCCACACCGTGACCGAACCGGTACGCATCGACGTCGAGACCGCCCAGCCCTATCCGGTGATCATCGGCCGGGGACTGCTCGGCGACGTCGTCGAAGAACTGTCCGGCACGCGGACCGTCGCGATCTTCCACCAGCCGACGCTCACCGCGACGGCGGAGGCCGTGCGGGAGGCGCTGGCCGAGACCGGCATCGACGCGCACCGCATCGAGATTCCCGACGCCGAGGACGGCAAGGAACTCGCCGTCGCCGGCTTCTGCTGGGAGGTTCTCGGCCGCATCGGGCTGACCCGCTCGGACGCCGTCGTCAGCCTCGGCGGCGGCGCCGCCACCGACCTGGCCGGATTCGTCGCCGCGACGTGGATGCGCGGTGTGCGCGTCTACCACATCCCCACCACCCTGCTGGCGATGGTCGATGCCGCGGTGGGCGGCAAGACCGGCATCAACACCGAGGCGGGGAAGAACCTCGTCGGATCGTTCCACGAACCGTCCGCGGTGTTCGTCGATCTCGCCACCCTCGAGACGGTGCCGCGCAACGAGATCGTGGCCGGTCTGGCCGAGGTCGTCAAGACCGGCTTCATCGCCGATCCGGTCATCCTCGACCTGATCGAGGAGAACCCCGAGGCCGCGCTCGATCCCGCCGGGACGGTGCTGCCCGAGCTGATCCGGCGTTCGGTCGAGGTCAAGGCGAAGGTGGTCGCGGCCGACCTCAAGGAGTCGAGCCTGCGCGAGATCCTCAACTACGGCCACACCCTCGGGCATGCCATCGAGCGTCGCGAGCGGTACCGCTGGCGTCACGGCGCCGCCGTGTCGGTGGGCCTGGTGTTCGCAGCCGAACTGGGCCGGCTCGCCGGGCGCCTCGACGACGCCACCGCCGACCGGCACCGCGCGATCCTCGAATCCGTCGGCCTGCCCACGACCTACGATCCCGACGCCTTCGGCGATCTGCTCGAGGGTATGCAGACCGACAAGAAGAACCGTGTCGGCATGCTGCGCTTCGTCGTCCTCGACGGACTCGCGAAGCCCGGCAGGCTCGAAGGACCCGATCCCACCCTGCTCGCGGCGGCCTACTCCGAGGTCGCGCGACAGGGCAAGGCCGACGCGGGAACCGTGCTGCTCTAGCAGTCACCTCGTCGACGAGGGTGGTCTCCACGACGGGTCGCGCCCGGTGAGTCCGATCAGGCGGTCCAGTGGCGACGCGTCGTCGCCCACCCGGACGGCAGGACCGAACAGACCACCCCCGTCGCCGACGCGTTCCGCCTCGGTGATGCTCTCCGCGAAGGCGGTGCACGCTGCGATCTCGTCGGACTCGCAGGTGTACGGCTGTCCCGTGGCGACCGCGAGATCCCAGCCGTGGACGACGAGTTCGTCGAGGGCGACGAGTCCGGCGACCGCCGCCGGAAGGTCGAGTCCGCCCGCGCGGGTCGTGCCCTCCCAGGCTGTGGGCTCTTTCCACGCCCGGCCGAGGTCGGCGAGCCGATCGGGTACGAGGCGACGCCAGTCCGGCTGTAGTTCGCTCGTGAGCTGCGGTGGGGTGTCGGTGTACGGTCCGTGGTCCTTGCGCGCTGCCGCCGTGAACGCGAGCGACAGTCCGAGCACATGGTCGACGAGCACCCCGACGGAAGTGTCGGAACACGGCGTCGGTCCTGTCAGCTGCGCGTCGTCGATGCCCGCCAGGATGCGCTCCATGCGGCGGGTGGCGGGAGTCAGGTCGAGCATCTCGGTGGTGTCGGTCATGGGAAGCTCCTCGAGGTCGGCTGTAGGTACCGACCGTCACCACCCGGAAAACTGAGCACCTGCCGCCTGCCGAGGGGCCTACTGCTTCGGATCGACCCTCGGGAACACCTCGGTGGGGGAGTCGTCGGTGCGCCAGGCAGGGTCGGCCTGCGCCGAACCCGCGGGCGCCGCCGCTCCCACACCTGCGGGCGCGTGGTGCTCCCGATGGACCGACCAGTCGTCGTCACGCGCGGCCTTGCGCTCGCTCCGGCGCGCGAAGAACCTGCCCGAGGTGACCGCGGCCATCGCCGGCAGGAACACCAGCAGCACGGTGAACGCGGCACCGGAGGTGATCTCGAAGAACAGGGACGTCACGCCCACCGGCACCGGGGTGACCGTATCGACGAGCCACGTGAGGACTCCGCCGACGATGGCGGTGACCGCGCCGGCGGCGAGCCAGCGCATCGTCAGGTCGTCGCCCTCGTCGGGGTCGGGATGCGCGCGGTGGTCGCGGATGCCGTCGAGACCGGCCCAGACGAACGCGGCGATCACCACCACGGCGAAGCCCAGCCAGCGCAGGACCGATCCCTGCAACGGCCACTGGATGAGAGCGGCACCGAGCAGGACGCGCACGACCACGTGGACGAGGGCGAGCCCGAGTCCGCGAAGCAACCAGGGTTTCATGTACCTCAGCGTAACGGGTGGCGAAGCCGACAGTGTGTCCCGTCCCACAGCTGCCGTCGCGGTAGGTTGAGCGATATGTCTGCCGACCACGCTTCCCGTCGCCGAGCGCTGCGTGCGCTGCTCGCCGACCGCGATCTCGACGCGCTGCTGGTGACCGGTCTGACCGATATCCGATATCTCACGGGTTTCACGGGTTCCAACGCGGCGCTGATCGTCTCCACGGTGGACGATGCGGACGAGACCCGCACCGTCGTCTGCACCGACGGCCGCTACGTCACGCAGGTGGAGGAGCAGGTCCCCGATCTGCGCGCCGTGATCGCCCGGTCGTCGGCGGCCCGGCTCATCACCGAGTTCGGAACCGACGCTGCGCGTTGGGGATTCGAGAGCCACTTGGTCACTGTCGACGAGAGGGCCCGGTGGGACGAGCTCGACGTCCCCGTCCGCTTCGTCCCCACTCCGGGACTCGTCGAGCAGCTGCGCGCCGTCAAGGACGAACACGAGATCGGCCTGCTGCGCGACGCGTGCGGCGCGGCCGACCGCGCATTGGCGGATCTCCTCGCGGCGGGCGGGCTGCGCCCGGGGCGTACCGAGAAGGAGGTGGCGCGCGACCTCGAATGGCGCATGTTCGGGCACGGCGCCGACGGGATCTCCTTCGAGACGATCGTCGCCGCAGGCGCGAACTCCGCCGTACCCCACCACCGGCCCACCTCCGCGGTCCTCGTGGAGGGCGACTTCGTCAAACTCGACTTCGGTGCCCGAATCGGGGGTTACCACTCCGACATGACGCGCACCTACGTGCTCGGCCGGGCGGCGGACTGGCAGCGCGACCTGTACGAGCTGGTCCTGCGTGCACAGCAGGCCGGTCGCGAGGCGCTCGCACCCGGTGCCGAATGCTCCGCGGTGGACGCCGCCGCGCGCACGGTGATCGCCGAGGCCGGCTACGGCGAGCTGTTCCTGCACGGGCTCGGCCACGGAGTCGGGCTCGAGATCCACGAAGCGCCCGGGATCGGTGCGGCGGCGACCGGTACACTTGTCGCCGGTGCGGCGGTGACCGTCGAGCCGGGTGTGTACTTCTCGGGGCGCGGAGGCGTGCGGATCGAAGACACGCTCGTGGTGCGGGAGCATACTCCGGAGTTGCTCACGCTCACCGACAAGACATTGACCGTCGTTTGAGGGCGGTTCCTCGACCCTAGGAGACACGAACCAAGTGGCTGATACCAGTGACTTCAAGAACGGCCTCGTTCTGAAAATCGACGGACAGCTCTGGCAGATCATCGAGTTCCAGCACGTCAAGCCGGGCAAGGGCCCTGCCTTCGTGCGTACGAAGCTCAAGAATGTGACGTCGGGCAAGACCGTCGACAAGACCTGGAATGCCGGTGTCAAGGTCGAGACCGCCACCGTCGATCGCCGCGACATGACCTACCTCTACAACGACGGCACCGACTACGTCTTCATGGACGGCGAGACCTACGACCAGATCACCATCTCGCCCGAGCTGCTCGGTACCAGCGCCGACTTCCTGCTCGAGAACATGCCCGTCCAGGTCGCGACGCACGAGGACGTCCCGCTGTTCGTGGAGCTCCCGGTCACGGTCGAGCTCGTCGTCCAGCACACCGATCCCGGCCTGCAGGGCGACCGCTCCACCGGCGGCACCAAGCCCGCGACTCTCGAGACCGGCGCCGAGATCCAGGTCCCGCTGTTCATCAACACCGGCGACAAGCTCAAGGTCGATTCCCGCGACGGCAACTACCTCGGGCGAGTGAATTCCTGAGTGTCCGGTAACCAGAAGAAGCTCGGGGCCCGCCACAAGGCCCGCAAGCGCGCCGTGGATCTGCTCTTCGAGGCGGAGGCCCGCGACGTGCATCCCGTCGACCTCGCCGCCGATCGCGTCGAACTCGCGATCGACGACGACCAGGTCGCACCGGTGCCGGCATACGCGCAGACCATCATCCGCGGTGTCGCCGAGAACCTCGACGAGACCGATCGGGTGATCGCCGACCACCTGCACGAATGGACCCTGGACCGGCTTCCCGCCGTCGACCGCGCGATCCTGCGCATCGCGGTCTGGGAACTCTTCCACGCGACCGACGTGCCGCCCGTGGTGGCGGTCGACGAAGCGGTCGAGCTGGCCAAGCAGCTGTCCACGGACGACTCGCCCGCCTTCGTCAACGGAGTACTCGGGCAGATCGTCGCCGTCGCCGACCAGGTGCGCGCAGCTGCCGCTGCCACCCTCGCCCGGCCGGCGCAGGCGTCGCAGGACCGGGAGTCGGACGAGTCCTGAGTTCGTCACCCTGTCGGGGCGAGCGACGACACGAGGCACCGTGAGTGGGCCCGGCGGGAATGTTCCTGCCGGGCCCACTCCGGCGTCCGGGAGGTCTGTGTTGCGCTTCACCCACCATCCGTGCCGAGGCGGACGTCGACGCTGATAGGCTCGACAACCGTCAGGCATCCTTTAACGATCCGTCCAGTGAGGCGGAGAAGGAGGTCGCTGCATGGCCGTGTCCGAGGACGGGTCCACAGCTTCTACCCCCACCGAGTCTTCCTCCACTCCTGCTGCGTCGTCCGGTACCGCCGTGCCGGCCCGCGAGCTGCTCTCCGCCGCCGACGTCCATCGGACGATCGCCCGGATCGCACATCAGATCATCGAGAAGACCGCGCTCGACACTCCCGACGACGCGCCGCGTGTCGTGCTCCTCGGAATCCCCACCCGCGGGATCACTCTCGCTCAGCGACTCGCCGAGCGCATCGAGGAATTCGCCGGTGTCCGGGTCCCGGTGGGTTCGCTCGACATCACGCTCTATCGCGACGACCTCCGCACGAAGCCGCATCGACCGCTCGAGCGCACCTCGGTGCCCGAGGGTGGGGTCGACAACACCCTCGTCGTGCTCGTCGACGACGTCCTGTTCTCGGGACGCTCCGTCCGTGCCGCGCTCGATGCCCTGCGCGATCTCGGTCGCCCCCGCGCCGTCCAGCTCGCGGTGCTCGTCGACCGCGGCCATCGCGAACTTCCGCTGCGGGCCGATTACGTCGGGAAGAACGTGCCCACCGCACGCACCGAGGATGTCCGCGTACTGCTCACCGAACACGACGGGCGCGACGCCGTCGAGATCTCCGGAGGCAAGGCTCAGTGAAACACCTGCTCACCATCGCGGATCTGACGAAGGACTCCGCGACGGGGCTTCTCGACGAAGCCGAGCGGTTCGAGCAGGCACTGCTCGGGCGTGAGGTGCGTAAGCTTCCCACGCTGCGCGGCCGCACCATCATGACCGTCTTCTACGAGAACTCCACCCGCACCCGTGTGTCCTTCGAGGTCGCCGGCAAGTGGATGAGTGCCGACGTCATCAACGTCTCGGCGTCGAGTTCGTCGGTGAAGAAGGGCGAATCGCTGCGCGACACCGCGCTGACCCTGCACGCCGCCGGCGCCGACGCCCTCGTGGTCCGCCACTCCGCTTCCGGTGCCGCACACCGGATCGCGCAGTGGACCGACGAATCCGGGTCCGGTCCGGCCGTGGTCAACGCCGGCGACGGCACCCACGAACATCCCACACAGGCGCTGCTCGATGCGCTCACCCTGCGTCAGCGCCTCGGATCGATCGAAGGCCGCCGCATCGGCATCGTCGGCGACGTACTGCACAGCCGGGTGGCCCGGTCGAATGCGCTGCTGCTGAGCATGCTCGGCGCCGAGGTCGTTCTCGTCGCGCCCCGCACCCTGCTTCCGGTGGGCGTGGAGACCTGGCCGGTGACGGTCGCCGATTCGCTCGAGGCGGAACTCCCCACCCTCGACGCGGTGATGATGCTGCGGGTGCAGGCCGAGCGGATGAACGGCGGGTTCTTCCCGTCCGCGCGCGAGTACTCGATCCGGTACGGGCTCAACGCCACGCGCGCGGCGCTGCTGCCGGACCATGCCGTGATCCTGCATCCGGGCCCGATGCTCCGGGGCATGGAGATCGGTTTCCCGGTCGCAGACGCCCCGCAGAGCGCGGTGCTGCAACAGGTGAGCAACGGTGTCCACGTGCGGATGGCGGTGCTCTTCCGCCTGCTCGTGGGGACGGAAGGGAACCTGTCGTGACCCACACTTCCCGCCCGGGAGATACAGGAACAGGAGACACACAGGTGACGCCGCAGGTGCTCATCCGCAACGTCCGCCTCTACGGCGAGGGCGATCCGGTCGACGTGCTGCTCGGCGACGAGCAGATCCTCGCCGTCGGAACCGACCTCGAGGTCGGCGACGACGCGGAGATCGTCGACGGCACGGGGCAGATCATGCTCCCGGGCTTCGTCGACCTGCATACGCATCTGCGCGAGCCCGGCCGGGAGGACACCGAGACCGTCGACTCCGGCTCGGCCGCCGCGGCGCGCGGCGGGTACACCGCGGTCTTCGCCATGGCCAATACCGATCCGGTCGCCGACTCGGTGGTCGTCACCGATCACGTGTGGCGCCGCGGCCGCGAGGTCGGGCTCGTCGACGTCCACCCCGTCGGTGCCGTCACCGTCGGGCTCGAGGGCAAGCAGCTCGCCGAGATGGGCACGATGGCCGCCGGTGTCGGCGGAGTGCGGATGTTCTCCGACGACGGCAAGTGCGTCTACGATCCGCTGCTCATGCGTCGCGCGCTCGAATACTCCGCCTCGCTCGGGGTGCTCATCGCCCAGCACGCCGAGGAACCGCGTCTGACCGTCGGTGCCGTCGCCCACGAGGGACCGACCGCGGCGCGGCTCGGCCTGGCCGGCTGGCCGCGCGCCGCCGAGGAGTCCATCGTCGCCCGCGACGCGCTGCTCGCCCGCGACGCCGGGGCGCGCGTGCACATCTGCCACGCTTCCACGGCCGGGACGGTCGAGCTCGTCCGCTGGGCACGCTCGCAGGGCATCGCGATCAGCGCCGAGGTCACGCCGCACCACCTGCTCCTCGACGACTCGCGTCTCGAGAGCTACGACGGCATCAACCGGGTCAACCCGCCCCTGCGGGAGCGGAGCGACGTCGAGGCACTGCGACGCGGACTGGCCGACGGGACCATCGACTGTGTGGCCACCGACCACGCCCCGCACGCCGAACAGGACAAGTGCTGCGAGTTCTCGCAGGCACGTCCGGGAATGCTCGGACTGGAGACGGCGTTGTCCGTCGTGATCGAGACGATGGTCCGGCCCGGGCTGCTGGACTGGCGCGGCGTCGCGAAGGTGATGAGCGAGCGTCCCGCGCAGATCGTGGGCCTCGACGACCAGGGCCGGCCGCTCGACGTGGGCGAGCCCGCGAACGTCGTGCTCGTCGACCCGGACACCGAGTGGACGGTGCACGGCCCCGACCTCGCGAGCATCTCCCACAACACGCCGTACGAAGACATGACCCTGCCGGGCCGGGTCACCACCACCGTGTTGCGCGGGCGGATCACCGCCCGCGACGGTGAGGTGTTCCCACGCACGGGCGAAAGGTAGGAACCGGCATGGATCGCCTTTTTCTCACCGTCGGTTTCCTCGCGCTGTGGGTCGTGCTCGTCCTGCTGATGTGGAAGGGCTGGAAGGGACGCGCCCGCCGGCAGCAGGACGCCGTCGGCGAATTGCCGACCGTGCCCGCGGAGCTGGGGGAGCGGCTCGTCGAGCCGAGCACGGGCCTGTACGTCGGCAGCACCCTCGCGCCGAGCTGGCAGGACCGCGTCGCGGTCGGCGACCTCGGACACCGCGCGAACGCGGAACTGTCGCGCTACCGATCCGGTGTCCTGCTCGAACGCGACGGTGCATCCCCGATCTGGATCCCGCAGGATTCGATCCGCGCGATCCGCACCGAGCGCGGGCTGGCAGGCAAGGTCATGTCCAAGGACGGGGTGCTGGTCATCCGCTGGGAGCTGCCCTCGGGGACCGAGATCGACACGGGCTTCCGCGGCGACGACAAGTCGATCTACCCGCTCTGGACGAACGGGAACGACGAAAGATCTTGAGACGGTGACGATCACAACGACGATGACGATCACGACGAACAACACGACGATCACGACACGCGAGATCTCAGCCCGCGCGGCCGGCTCTGGTGCGGTCGATAAGAACGGAGACAACGCATGAGCGGCAGAACATTCGGCGGCGGCACCGCGGTGCTGGTCCTCGAGGACGGACGTGCCTTCCGCGGCACCACTTTCGGCGCGGTCGGCCAGACGCTCGGCGAGGCCGTGTTCACCACGGCAATGACCGGCTACCAGGAAACCCTCACCGATCCGAGCTACCACCGCCAGATCGTGGTTGCCACCGCACCGCAGATCGGCAACACCGGCTGGAACGACGAGGACAACGAATCGGTCGGCCCCGACGGCAACGCGGCCGACTCGAAGATCTGGGTGGCCGGCTACGTGGTGCGCGACCCGTCGCGCACCACCTCGAGCTGGCGCGCCACCGGTTCCCTGCAGGACGAACTCGAACGGCAGAAGGTCGTCGGGATCGCGGGCATCGACACCCGCGCGCTGGTACGGCACCTGCGCACCCTCGGCTCGATGCGCGCGGGAATCTTCTCGGGCGACGCACTCGCCTGGAACGGCGACGACCTCGACATCGACGCCCTCCTCGACCGCGTCAAGGCGCAGCCTCCGATGCTCGGCGCGAATCTCGCACGTGAGGTCACGACCACCAGCGGCTACGTCGTCGAACCCGAGGGTGAGGCGCGCTTCGACGTCGCGGCCCTCGACCTGGGGATCAAGAGCAACACCCCGCGACTGCTGGCTGCGCGCGGGATCCGCGTGCACGTGCTCCCCGCCACCACGACCCTGCACGACATCCTCGACCTGAAGGCCGACGGCGTGTTCCTGTCCAACGGTCCCGGTGATCCCGCGGCGGTCGGCGACGTGGTGCACCTGACGAAGGAGATCCTCGGCCAGGGGCTGCCGTTGTTCGGTATCTGCTTCGGCAACCAGATCCTCGGTCGCGCGCTCGGCCTGAACACCTACAAGATGAAGTTCGGCCACCGCGGCCTGAACATCCCGGTCATCGACCACGAGACCGGGCAGATCGCGATCACCTCCCAGAACCACGGCTTCGCGCTCGAAGGTGAGGCCGGCCAGGAGTTCGACACCCCGTTCGGGCGCGCGAAGGTCACCCACACCTGCGCCAACGACGGTGTCGTCGAGGGCGTCCGACTGCTCGACGGTTCGGCGTTCTCCGTGCAGTACCACCCCGAGGCGGCGGCCGGTCCCCACGACGCCGTCGACCTGTTCGATCGTTTCACCCGCCTGCTCGAGGGAGAGAAGAACTAAATGCCACGCCGTACCGATCTCTCCCACGTCCTGGTCATCGGGTCCGGCCCGATCGTCATCGGGCAGGCTTGCGAGTTCGACTACTCGGGCACCCAGGCGTGCCGGGTGCTCCGCGAGGAGGGCCTTCGGGTCTCCCTCGTGAACTCGAACCCGGCCACGATCATGACCGACCCCGAGTTCGCCGATGCGACCTACATCGAGCCGATCACCGCCGACTACGTCGAGAAGGTCATCGCGACCGAACAGGCCAACGGCACGCCCATCGACGCGGTGCTCGCGACCCTCGGCGGCCAGACCGCACTCAACACCGCCGTCGCGCTGTCCGAGCGCGGCATCCTCGACAAGTACGGCGTCGAACTCATCGGCGCCGACTTCGACGCCATCCAGCGCGGCGAGGACCGGCAGAAGTTCAAGGACATCGTCACCAAGTGCGGCGGCGAATCCGCTCGCTCGGCCGTCTGCTACACGATGGACGAGGTCCGTGCGACCGTCGCCGAACTCGGCTTCCCCGTCGTGGTGCGGCCGTCCTTCACCATGGGCGGCCTCGGCTCCGGCATGGCCTACGACGACGCCGACCTCGAGCGCATCGCCGGCGGTGGCCTCGCGGCCTCGCCCACCGCGAACGTGCTCATCGAGGAATCCATCCTCGGCTGGAAGGAATACGAGCTCGAACTCATGCGCGACGGTGCCGACAACGTCGTCATCGTCTGCTCGATCGAGAACGTCGACCCGGTCGGTGTGCACACCGGCGACTCGGTGACCGTCGCCCCCGCGATGACGCTCACCGACCGCGAGTACCAGCAGATGCGCGACCTCTCGATCGCCATCCTGCGCGAGGTCGGTGTCGACACCGGCGGCTGCAACATCCAGTTCGCGATGGATCCGCGCGACGGCCGGCTCGTCGTCATCGAGATGAACCCGCGCGTGTCGCGGTCGTCGGCGCTCGCGTCGAAGGCCACCGGCTACCCGATCGCGAAGATGGCCGCCAAGCTCGCCATCGGCTACACCCTCGACGAGATCGTCAACGACATCACCAAGGAAACGCCGGCCTGCTTCGAACCGAGCCTCGACTACGTCGTGGTCAAGGCCCCGCGGTTCGCGTTCGAGAAGTTCCCCGGTGCCGACGGCACTCTCACCACCACCATGAAGTCGGTCGGTGAGGCCATGTCGATCGGCCGCAACTTCACCGAGGCCTTCGGCAAGGTGCTGCGCTCGCTCGAGACCAAGTCCGCCGGTTTCTGGACCGGCCCCGAGGTCGAGGGCACGCTCGAGGAGATCCTCGAAGAGATCCGCACTCCCACGGACGGCCGGTTCTACCGGATCGCCCGGGCGCTCGAGCTCGGCGCGACCGTCGAGCAGCTCTTCGACGCCACGAAGATCGACCCGTGGTTCCTCGAGCAGTTCGCGTACATCGTCGAGCTGGGCGAGGACGTCCGCACGGCCGAGCAGTTCGGTGCCACCGAGCTGCGCTACGCGAAGCACCACGGTTTCTCCGACCGGCAGATCGCGGCGCTGCGCCCGGCGCAGTTCGCCTCCGAGGACGATGTCCGTGCCCTCCGTCAGGAGCTGGGCGTCCACCCGGTCTACAAGACCGTGGACACCTGCGCGGCCGAGTTCGAGGCGAAGACGCCGTACCACTACTCGACCTACGAGCTCGACCCCGCGGCCGAGACCGAGGTCGTCGAGCAGCGCGACAAGCCCAAGGTGCTCATCCTCGGTTCCGGCCCGAACCGCATCGGACAGGGCATCGAGTTCGACTACTCGTGCGTCCACGCCGCGCTGACGCTGTCGGAGGCCGGTTACGAGACCGTGATGGTCAACTGCAACCCCGAGACGGTCTCGACCGACTACGACACCGCCGATCGCCTGTACTTCGAGCCGCTGACCTTCGAGGACGTCCTCGAGGTCTACCGCGCCGAGTGCGAGTCCGGCACGGTCGCCGGCGTCATCGTCCAGCTCGGCGGTCAGACCCCGCTCGGCCTGGCGCGCCGCCTGAAGGCCGCAGGCGTGCCGATCGTCGGTACCTCGCCCGAGGCGATCGACCTCGCGGAGGATCGCGGCGAGTTCGGTCGCGTGCTCGACGAGGCCGAGCTGCCGGCCGCGAAGTACGGCACCGCCACCACCTTCGAGGGTGCGCGCGAGATCGCCGCGGGCATCGGCTACCCGGTGCTGGTGCGCCCGTCCTACGTCCTCGGCGGTCGCGGTATGGAGATCGTGTACGACGAGAAGGCACTCGAGACGTACATCTCCAATGCGACCGAGATCTCCGACGACCGCCCGGTGCTCGTCGACCGTTTCCTCGACGATGCGGTCGAGATCGACGTCGACGCGTTGTGCGACGGCACCGACGTGTACATCGGCGGGATCATGGAGCACATCGAGGAGGCCGGGATCCACTCCGGTGACTCGGCCTGCGCGCTGCCGCCGATCACGCTCGGCCGTGCCGACATCGAGAACGTGCGCCGTTCGACGGCGGCGCTCGCGAAGGGCATCGGCGTCAAGGGCCTGCTCAACGTCCAGTACGCGCTCAAGGACGACATCCTGTACGTCCTCGAGGCGAACCCTCGCGCCTCGCGCACGGTGCCGTTCGTCTCCAAGGCCACGGCGGTGCAGCTCGCCAAGGCCTGTGCTCGGGTGATGCTCGGCGAGTCCATCGCGGATCTGCGCGCCGCGGGCATCCTCCCGGCGGAGGGCGACGGCAGCGACGTCCCGCTCGACGCGCCGGTCGCGGTGAAGGAAGCGGTGCTGCCGTTCAACCGGTTCCGGCGTGCCGACGGCACGGGCATCGACACCCTGCTCAGCCCGGAGATGAAGTCCACCGGTGAGGTCATGGGCCTCGACGACGACTTCGGTACCGCGTTCGCGAAGAGCCAGACCGCGGCCTACGGCTCCCTGCCCACCTCGGGCACGGTCTTCGTCTCGCTCGCGAACAAGGACAAGCGGTCGATGATCTTCCCGGTCAAGCACCTCGCCGATCTGGGCTTCCACATCATGGCCACCGTCGGCACGGCAGAAGTGCTGCGCCGCAACGGTGTTCCCTGCGAGCAGGTCTACAAGGTCTCGGGCGAGGACAAGCCCGAGGGCGCGCTCGACATCGTCGATCGCATCCGCGCCGGCGACGTCGACATGGTCATCAACACCCCCTGGGGCAATGCCGGTCCGCGCGTGGACGGCTACGAGATCCGCAGCGCGGCGGTCGCCGCGAACATCCCGTGCGTCACCACGGTGCAGGGTGCCTCCGCCGCGGTGCAGGGCATCGAGGCGGCACTGCGCGGTGAGATCGGCGTCAGCTCGATCCAGCGGATGCACGCGCGACTGCGCGGCGCACCCGCCGAACGGGCGTGACGCCCTTCGGGCAGCGACTCGCGGACGCCCTCGGGCGCCGCGGGCCGCTGTGTGTGGGCATCGATCCGCACCCGGGGCTCCTCGCCGCATGGGGTCTCGGCGACGACGTGGACGGTCTGGCCCGGTTCAGCGAACTGTGCGTCGAGGCGTTCGACGATACCGTCGCGGTCGTCAAGCCCCAGGTGGCGTTCTTCGAGGCATACGGCTCCGCCGGCCTCGCGGTGCTCGAACGCACCATCGCCGGGCTGGGGGAGACGGGCGTGCTCGTGCTCGCCGATGCAAAGCGCGGCGACATCGGTTCCACGATGGACGCCTACGCCCGGACCTGGCTGTCGGACGGCTCGCCGCTGCGTTCGGACGCCGTGACCGTCTCCCCGTATCTGGGCTTCGGTTCGCTCGCCCCTGCGCTGGATCTGGCGGCCGGGACGGGCCGCGGGGTATTCGTGCTCGCGGCCACCTCCAATCCCGAAGGTGCGCAGGTCCAGCGGGCCCGGGTCGCCGACGGGCGCACCGTGGCGCAGGTCGTGGTGGACGAGTGCGCCGCCCGCAACTGCGCCGACGCGAGCGGCGGAGCGGCAGAGCTCGGATCCGTGGGTGTGGTGGTCGGAGCGACCCTCACCGAGGCGCCCGACCTGTCCGCCCTCCACGGGCCCATCCTGATGCCCGGAGTGGGCGCCCAGGGCGGCACCGCCGACGACGTGCGCCGACTCGTGGGCGACCACCTGCGGGCCGTCGTGCCCAACGTCTCACGGGACGTGCTGCGGGCAGGTCCGTCCGTCGCGGGGCTGCGGGCCGCCGTCGCCCGCACGTTGGACGGCTTCGCCTTCCTGACGGACTGAGACGTTCGACTCTCGTGCCCGGATCGCCACGCGCGGTCCGGGCGCGAGTCGTACATACCGCTGGTATGCACTCTGACCTGCGCTCGGAGCGGCGCGACACGCGGAATGGGAAGAAAAATTTCTCGGGCCGCCGAAGTGCCCGAACGTCCGGTCGCCGATCCCGTGAGCCGCTCGGCGCGCTGCGGACCTCTCCGGCGCCCCGGATACCCACTCACCTGCAGTTTTCCCCCATTTGGGCAGGTCGCGGCGATGCGCGGACGCGCACCGGAGGGCGCGGAATCCGCTGCGGAATCGGCGTGCACTACCGCACGGATTTTCGAGCGGAACGCCGGGGGGTGGGTTCGCATTCGTCGGTGGTCGTGAGTACGGTCGCTATCGCCGCTGGTTGCAGCGGTGAAGACTCGAAAGCCAACGATGAGACGGAGGAACCGTGGCCCTTCCCCAGCTGACCGATGAGCAGCGCGCCGCTGCTCTGGAGAAGGCGGCTGCTGCCCGTCGTGCCCGGGCTGAGCTCAAGGAGCGCCTCAAGCGCGGCGGCACCGACCTCAAGCAGGTGCTCAAGGACGCCGAGAACGACGAGATCCTCGGCAAGATGAAGGTGTCGGCTCTGCTCGAGGCCCTGCCGAAGGTCGGCAAGGTCAAGGCGCAGGAGATCATGACCGAGCTGGAGATCGCCCCGACCCGCCGTCTGCGCGGCCTCGGCGACCGTCAGCGCAAAGCCCTGCTCGCCAGGTTCGATTTCGACGCCTGAGCACGTGGTAGCTGACGCACGAACCGTGACGGACAGCGTGCCCGCAACGCGGAGGGGCCGGCTGGTGGTACTGGCCGGGCCCTCCGCGGTGGGTAAGTCGACCGTCGTACGCCTGCTGCGGAGCCGGATCCCGGATCTGCACTTCAGTGTCTCGGCCACCACCCGGGACCCGCGACCGGGCGAGGTGGACGGGGTGGATTACCACTTCGTCGGCCGCGCCGAGTTCGACCGGATGATCGACGCCGGTGAACTGCTCGAATGGGCCGACATCCACGGCGGTCTGCAGCGTTCGGGCACGCCGGCCGAGCCGGTGCGCGACGCACTCGCCGAGGGACATCCGGTGCTCGTGGAGGTCGACCTCGCGGGAGCACGGGCCGTCCGCGCCGCGATGCCGGACGCAGTACTGGCCTTTCTCGCCCCGCCCAGTTGGGAGGTGCTCGTCGAGCGCCTCACCGGCCGAGGCACCGAAACCGACGAGGTCGTCGCTCGCAGGCTCGATACCGCCCGCAGCGAACTGGCCGCGCAGGACGAGTTCGATGTCGTGATCGTCAACGACGACGTCGACCGGGCCTGCGATGAATTGGTATCCTTGTTGGTCGGACCCGGAGCCGACTGACCGTCCGCGCCTCGTGCGCGTCCGGCCGCCGGTTTCGGTGCCCCCTTATTCAGCGACATCTCAGGAGAACACCGAGTGAGCAGCATCCAGGCAGCCGCGACCGACCTCGAGGGCAACGCCCTCCCGGTCTACGACACCCCCTCGGGTATCACCAACCCGCCTATCGACGAGCTGCTCGAGCGCGCCTCCTCGAAGTACGCGCTGGTGATCTACGCCGCCAAGCGGGCACGCCAGATCAACGATTACTACAACCAGCTCGGCGACGGCATCCTCGAGTACGTCGGCCCCCTCGTGGAGCCGGGCCTGCAGGAGAAGCCGCTGTCGATCGCCATGCGCGAGATCCACTCGGATCTGCTCGAGCACACCGAAGGCGAGTGAACAACCCCGCTTCGAGCGGCGAGGCCGGATCCGTGCAGCGCCGCCGCATCGTCGTCGGTGTCGCCGGCGGCATCGCCGCCTACAAGTCCTGCGCACTGATCCGCGCGTTCACCGAGAGCGGCCACCACGTGCGGGTCGTCCCGACGGAGTCCGCCCTCGAATTCGTCGGCCGCGCCACCTTCGAGGCGTTGTCCGGCAACCCCGTCGAGACCGGTGTATTCGCCGACGTGCCGCAGGTTCCGCACGTGCGGCTCGGTCAGGAGGCCGACCTCGTCGTCATCGCTCCGGCGACCGCCGACCTGATGGCCCGGGCGGTCGCAGGTCGCGCCGACGACCTGCTCACGGCGACCTTGCTCACCGCGCGGTGCCCGGTGATGTTCGTGCCCGCGATGCACACCGAGATGTGGGAGCATCCCGCCACCGTCGACAACGTCGCGACCCTGCGCCGCCGCGGGGCGGTGGTCGTGGAACCCGCGTCCGGCCGGCTCACCGGCAAGGACACCGGAGCCGGGCGGATGCCCGAACCCGACGAGATCTTCACTCTGGCCGCGTTGCTGCTCGAACGCGCCGACGCGCTGCCTCGCGACCTGGCCGGACGCCGCGTCGTCGTGTCCGCCGGTGGCACCCGCGAGCCCCTCGATCCGGTGCGCTTCCTCGGCAACCGGTCGTCCGGCAAGCAGGGCTACGCACTCGCACGTCTCGCCGCGCAACGCGGCGCCGACGTGACCCTCGTCGCCGGCAGTGTCGCAGGTCTCGACGACCCGGCCGCGGTCGACGTCGTCCGGGTGCAGACGGCCGCGCAGATGCAGGACGCCGTCGCCAAGCACGCCTCCGGCGCCGACGCTGTGATCATGTCCGCGGCCGTGGCCGATTTCCGGCCGTCCACCTTCGCGATCAGCAAGATCAAGAAGGGGAAGGGCGAACCCGACTCCATCGCGCTGACGAAGAACGACGACATCCTCGCCGGGCTCGTCCGGGCACGCACCGAAGGGGGCCTCTCCGCGGAGACGGTCATCGTCGGGTTCGCGGCGGAGACCGGCGACGAGCACGGTGACGTGCTCACCTACGCCCGGGAGAAGCTCGCCCGCAAGGGATGCGATCTTCTCGTCGTCAACGCCGTCGGAGAAGGCAAGGCGTTCGAGGTCGACGACAACAACGGCTGGTTGCTGTCCGCGGACGGTTCGGAAACCGCCCTCGCTCACGGATCGAAGGCCCTCATGGCCAGCCGCGTACTCGACGCGCTCGGACCTCTGCTGGCGGAACGCAGCAGAATCGGGTGATTTCAATACTCGCGTCGACGCCTGCGGAGCAGTAGCGTCGGCACTGCGATCGGGTCGTTGCGGCCCGTTCGAGGAGCGCACGCTCCACACGGTTTGTCCGTCCAGCGCCTGGCGCATAGTCGAGAGGGAGTTTCGTGGCCAAGACCGGCGGTCGTCTTTTCACCAGTGAGTCCGTGACGGAAGGACATCCGGACAAGATCTGTGACGCGATCAGCGACTCGGTTCTCGACGCGCTCCTCACCGAGGATCCTCGTGCCCGGGTAGCGGTGGAAACTCTCGTGACCACGGGGCAGGTGCACGTGGTGGGTGAGGTCACCACCTCCGCATACGCCGACATCCCCAAGATCGTGCGCGATTGCGTGCTCGAGATCGGCTACGACTCGTCGTCGAAGGGCTTCGACGGCAACTCCTGCGGCGTCAACATCGCCATCGGCGCCCAGTCCCCGGAGATCGCCGGTGGCGTCGACGTCGCCCTCGAAGCGCGCAGCGGTGTGCTCACCGACGACGAGGTCGCGCTGCAGGGCGCCGGCGACCAGGGACTGATGTTCGGATACGCGTGCTCCGATACGCCCGAGCTGATGCCGCTGCCGATCTCCCTCGCCCACCGCCTGTCCCGGCGCCTCACGGAGGTCCGTAAGTCCGCGGTCCTGCCGTACCTGCGCCCCGACGGCAAGACCCAGGTCACCATCGAGTACGACGGCGACAAGCCCGTCCGCCTCGACACGATCGTCATCTCGACGCAGCACGCCGCCGACATCGACCTGAACAACCTGCTCACGCCGGATCTGCGCACCCACGTCGTGGACGCGGTGCTCGCCGACCCGAATCTGGCCGATCTCGACACCGCCGACGTGCGTCTGCTGGTCAACCCGTCCGGATCGTTCGTCCTCGGTGGCCCCATGGGTGATGCCGGCCTGACCGGCCGCAAGATCATCGTCGACACCTACGGCGGTATGGCCCGTCACGGTGGTGGCGCGTTCTCCGGCAAGGATCCGTCGAAGGTCGACCGTTCGGCCGCCTACGCGATGCGCTGGGTCGCCAAGACCGCCGTCGCCGCCGGCCTCGCCGAGCGCATCGAGGTGCAGGTCGCCTATGCGATCGGCAAGGCCGCTCCGGTCGGTCTGTTCGTCGAGACCTTCGGCACCGAGAAGACCGACCCGGCCCGCATCCAGCAGGCGATCGGCGAGGTCTTCGACCTGCGTCCGGGCGCGATCATTCGCGACCTCGACCTGCTGCGCCCGATCTACGCGCAGACCGCTGCGTACGGTCACTTCGGCCGTACCGACATCGACCTGCCGTGGGAGAACACCGACCGCGCCGACAAGCTGCGCGCGGCCGCCGGTCTGTAGATTCCGATCGGGCCCGGGTGGCTGCCGATTTCGACGCCGCCGAGGTCGATCCGGTCGCGCGGGTTCTCCCGCTGCTGCCGGTTCCGCACCTCGACCGGGAGTTCGACTACCTGATCCCGTGCGAGCTGGACGCGGACGCCCGTCCGGGCGTCCGCGTCCGCGTCCGCTTCGCCGGACGCCTCGTCGACGGTTTCCTGCTCGCGCGCGCCGCGTCGAGCGATCACACCGGCAAGCTGGGCCGCCTCGACCGGGTGGTCTCGTCCGAGCAGGTCCTCACACCCGAGATCGCCGCTCTGGCGGAGGAAGTCGCGACCCGTTACGCCGGGACCCGGGCCGACGTGCTGCGTCTGGCGGTACCTCCGCGACACGCACGCGTCGAGGCCGAGGCGCCGCGCACACCGGAAATTCCGCCTGCCCCGGAGATCGATCACGGGGCATGGGGCCGGTACCGGCACGGCGAGAACTTCCTCGAAGCGCTCGGTGGCGGCCGTGCCCCGCGCGCGGCGTGGCAGGCGCTGCCCGGTGAGGACTGGCCCCGTCGGCTCGCCGAACTCGCCGCGCTGACCCTGGCCTCGGGAAAGGCGGCCGTGCTCGTCGTCCCCGACCAGCGCGACCTCGACCGCCTCGTGTCGGCGTGCGCCGATGTCGCCGGGGCCGATCACGTCGTCGGCCTCGCCGCCGGTCTTGGGCCGGCCGAACGCTATCGGCGTTGGCTCGCGGCATTGAGAGGCTCCGCGCGGATCGTCGTCGGGACCCGTGCCGCGGTGTTCGCGCCGACACCCGATCTCGGGCTTCTCGTGGTGTGGGACGACGGCGACGACCTGCACTGTGAGCCGCGGTCGCCGTATCCGCACGCCCGCGAAGTGGCCGCCCTGCGCGCCCACGCGGTCGGTGCCGCGATCGTGATCGCCGGGCACGCGCGCACCGCGGAGACCCAGGCACTCGTCGACGCCGGATGGGCGCACGACCTCGTGGCGCCCCGTGACGTCGTGAGGGCGTGCGCTCCCAAGGTCACAGCCCTCGCCGACAGCGACCAGGCACTCGCGCGGGACCCGGCCGCGCGTGCCGCAAGACTGCCGGCCATCGCGTTCGCCGCCGCGCGGTCCGCTCTCGCGTCGGAGCGCCCGGTCCTCGTGCAGGTACCACGGCGCGGTTACGTGCCCGCGTTGGCGTGCGGCAAGTGCCGGGCACCCGCTCGGTGCCGGCACTGCAACGGTCCGCTCGCGCTGCCCACCGCGGCCGGGCCCGACGGAGCCGCGATCCCGGCGTGCCGGTGGTGCGGTGTCGCCGACGCGCGGCACCGGTGCCACGCGTGCGGTGCACGTTCGTTGCGGGCTGTGGTCGTCGGGGCGGCTCGCACCGCAGAGGAACTGGGACGCGCCTTTCCCGGTGTGCCCGTCGTGACCTCCGGCGGAAACGAGGTCAAACACGCGGTGCCCGGTTCGGCGGCGCTCGTCGTCGCGACCGTGGGAGCCGAACCGGTCGCCGAGGGCGGTTACGGGGCGGCGCTGCTCCTCGACGGGTGGGCGTTGCTCGGTAGAGCCGATCTGCGTGCCGCCGAGGAGACGCTGCGGCGCTGGCTCACGGCGTCGGCCCTCGTGCGCTCGTTCGCCGAGGGGGGACAGGTCGTGGTCGTCGCGGATTCCGGGATCCCCACCGTGCAGGCACTCGTGCGCTGGGATCCAGTGGGACATGCCCGATCCGAGGTCTCCGAACGAGCCGAGGTCGGATTCCCTCCCGCGGTCCACATGGCCGCGATCGACGGGTCGTCGGCGGCGGTCGCCGAACTGCTCGGGGCCACACACCTGCCCGAGGGAGCCGAAGTACTCGGACCCGTACCGCTACCGCCGGGACAGCGACTGCCGTTCGGATCCGACGGGCCCGAACCGGAGGACGTGCACCGGATGATCGTGCGGGTCGCACGGGAGCGCGGTCGCGCACTCGGTCGGTCCCTGCGCGACGCGCAGGCCACCCGCACGGCACGTCGCGCGGACGGGCCACTGCGGGTCCAGGTGGATCCGCCGCGTATCGGTTGATCCGGCCACGGGAGGATCTCTCCGGATCCTCGCCTCGCGCCTTACGCCGCTTTCGGAATCGGTTGCGAAGGAATGGATGCGGCTTCGGAACCCTTCCACAGCGCTGCGAACTCGTGGCGGTGTCGTATGCCGAGGATGTGCAGCAGGATGAAGCGCGGCACCGGCGGCACGAGATGCACGACGTGATCTCGCGACGACGCGTCGAGGCCGTCGATGAGCCAGTTCCCCTCCTTGCCGAGTTGCTGCATTCCCTTCGGCCCGATGTTGAATTCGTCGTCCCACGCCCGCCACTGCGCATCGGTGATGCTCTTCGAGACCAGCGGCATCATCTCCCGTTCCTCGAGTTCGAGGTGGGGGAGCAGAACCTCGGACAGCCGGGACAGAGCGGCCCCGAGCGCCTCTCCGGAACCCGGACGGTCGGAGCGGAGGTCGAGGGCGGCGGCCTCGACGGCCGAGATCGCCGGTTCGATCGTGCGGTGGTCGGTGTTCATCCTGTCCACGAGTGGGCCGGCTTCGGAGTTGCATCGCAGCACGAGCGGATAGAGCCCCTTGTCCTCGGACTCGTGGTGGTGGTGCAGGAAGTCCATCATCCACAGCACGTGGTCGGCGAGAGCCATGCGATGGGTCTCCTGCCAGGTCTTCGTGGCGGTGGCCACCTCGATACGAAGGAGGTCGCGGCGCAGGGCCGAGTGCACGATTCCCATGATTCGGGTATCGGCGGGTCCGTCGGGATCGGTGATCATGACGTCTCCGGTGGATCGGTGAGCAACGGCACATGCGAAGTGCAGGTCGAGATGTGCGAGGACGGTGAGGACACCGTGTTCGCACCGTACAGTTCCGTCGGCGGAGGCTGTTCTCAGTGTGGAACCGCCGTGGATCGAGCGCAAGGTCCATCAGGCTCCTGTCGTACGCAGAAACGACAGCGACACACCGTGCGGGAGATACCATTCGTCACAGTAGCGAAGCTGGTGATTGTGACCGATCTCTTTCGTAGGTGCCGGGAAGGCGTGCAGAAGGAGAGGACGGACGAATGAGAGCCGGGCGGAATGTCGGCGGTGTCGTCGGCCTGTGCGTCGCCGCGATGCTCACTGCCGGTACAGCGGCGGCGCAGCCGATCTCGCCCGGTGACGGGCCGATCCTCGGTCTCGGTGAGGGTTCCGTCAGCAGCGTGCCGGTCCCGGCGGGACCGGTGGCCACCGGCCACGCCGAAGCAGCCGAGTATGCCGAGAACAATCCTGACACCGCGCCGGCGGGCAGTAACGACTTCTCGTGTGTGCCGTCCGAGGAGCACCCCCGCCCGGTGGTGCTCGCGCACGGCACCGATTCCGACGCGTACTCCGACTTCGCCGCGCTCTCACCGCTGCTTGCCGCATCGGGCTGGTGTGTGTTTGCACTGAACTACGGTCTCGCCGACGGCGCCGACGACTACGGCACGGGTGACATCCGGGTCTCCGCAGCACAGTTCGGCGACTTCGTCACCGAGGTACAGGACGCCACCGGTGCGGAGGAGGTGGACGTCGTCGGCTATTCGCAGGGAGCCACCGTCGCCCGGTACTACATCAACGAACTCGGTGGCGCCGAGGTCGTCGACCGGTGGGTCGGAATGGCGTCACCCACCTACGGGGGCACCTTCTACGGAATCGGTGCGGCCGTCGCCACGCTGCCCGGAGCGACAGACATCGTCGAGGGCGAATTCTCCGTCGCGCTCGTGCAGCAACTCGAGGGATCGGAACTGCTCGCCGAACTCAACACGCCCACCGACACCGTTGCCGGCGTGCGGTACACGACCATCGGCACCGAGGTCGACGAGGTCATCCAGCCGGCCGGCAACGTCGCACTGCGCGGGGGAGGCGCGACCAACTACGTCATCCAGGAGCTGTGCCCGCAGGATCTGACCGGTCACTTCAACATGGTCTACGACTCGTTCTCGCTGCAGCTCGCCCGGCACGTGCTCGATCCCGATCGGTACGCGCTCGGTGAATGCGACCCCGTCGCGCTCGGTACCGGCATCCCCGAACTGATCCTCCAGTCCAACACCTGACCGTGACGAGAGCCCGCACGGCGCGGTGATGCGGGTCGCACGGCACCGACTCCCTAGACTG
This sequence comes from Rhodococcus sp. Q1, assembly GCF_004153645.1. NCBI lineage: Bacteria > Bacillati > Actinomycetota > Actinomycetes > Mycobacteriales > Nocardiaceae > Rhodococcus > Rhodococcus sp. Q1. Next base: position 417,801 of record NZ_SDMJ01000003.1, read on the forward strand.
TGGGAGGTCATCGCCGTCGAGAACTGGAGCAGCATCCGTGACATCCCCGCACAGTCCACACGCAGCGCACCCCACGTCCTCCCCGGTGGTGCTCTGACATGCGCGTGGTCTTCGCGGGAACACCGGAACCCGCCGTCCCGTCGTTGCTCCGCCTCATCGAGTCGTCGCGCCACGAGGTCGTCGCGGTGGTCACCCGCCCCGACACGACCGCCGGTCGCGGCCGGAAGGTCGTGCGATCGGCCGTGGGGCAGCTCGCCGACGAGCACGGCATCGAGGTGCTCACTCCGCGCACGCCGCACGACCCCGAGTTCGTCGCTCGGCTGACCGAGCTCGCACCCGACTGCTGCCCCGTGGTCGCCTACGGCGCCCTGATCCCGCAGCAGGTCCTGGACATCCCTGCTCACGGATGGGTGAACCTGCACTTCTCGTTGCTGCCCGCCTGGCGTGGCGCAGCACCGGTGCAGGCGGCGATCGCCGCCGGCGACGAGATCACCGGTGCAAGCACCTTCCGCCTCGAAGCCGGACTCGACACCGGGCCGGTCTACGGCGTCGTCACGGAGACGGTCCGTCCCACCGACACCGCCGGAGACCTGCTCGGCCGACTCGCCGAAGCGGGAGCCACGCTGCTCGAGTCCACCCTCGACGGACTCGAGGACGGCATCCTCACGCCCGCTCCCCAGCCGGCCGACGGTATCTCCCACGCTCCGAAGGTCACCGTCGAGGCGGCCCAGGTGCAGTGGACCCTGCCCGCGCACGTCGTCGACCGTGGGATCCGCGCGGTCACCCCGGCTCCGGGCGCGTGGACGATGATCGGCGACCTGCGAGTGAAGATCGGACCTGTGACGGTGACCGACGAGTCCCTCGAACCCGGTGAGCTCGAGATCCGCAAGGACGGTGTGCTCGTCGGTACCGCTACCGCGGCGGTGCGACTCGGGACGGTACAGCCGCCCGGAAAGAAGGCGATGGCAGCCACGGACTGGGCGCGCGGCGCCCGTCTCGACCCGAAGGTGCGTGCGCGATGAGCGAGTCCGGTAGGCCCCCGCGGGGCAAGCGCGATCCGGGGGGACGCACGCCCGCCGGGCGCGGTGGTCGCAACAGCGGAGGGAAGCCGGGTCGCACCCCGGCGTCCGAGCGCACCCGCCGCCCGCCGAAGCCGCACTCCGACCCCGCCCGCGTCGCCGCGCGGGACGTGCTGCGCGCGGTGCGCGAACGCGACGCGTACGCGAATCTCGTTCTGCCGTCGTTGCTGCGCGAGCGGCACCTCGATGCGCGCGACGCCGCCCTGGCCACCGAACTCACCTACGGCGCGGCCCGCGCACGGGGTCTGCTGGACGCGGTGATCGCCGACGCTGCCAACCGTCCCGTCGACGAGATCGACGGCGCGCTGCTCGACGTGTTGCGGCTGGGCGCCTACCAGCTGCTGCGCACACGCGTCGCGCCGCATGCCGCCGTCGCCACGAGCGTCGACCTGGTGCGAGCGGAATTCGGTTCCGGCCGAGCCGGATTCGTCAACGCCGTGTTGCGTCGTGTGGGGGAGCGGTCCGAGGACGAGTGGGTCGCACTGCTCGCCCCCGACCGGGAACGGGACCCGGTGGGGCACTTGGCGTTCCGGTACGCCCACCCCCTGTGGATCGCGCAGGCGTTCGCCCACGCGCTCGGCGCGGACGCCTCCGAGCTCGCCGACGTCCTCGCCGCCGACGACGCGCGCCCGATCGTCCATCTGGTCGCCCGGCCCGGTGTCATCACCGCCGAAGAACTCGCACTCGTCACCGGCGGTGAGATCGGTCCGTGGTCGCCGTACGCGGTGCATCTCGACCACGGCGATCCCGGCCGACTCGAACCGGTCAGGGAAGGAATGGCCGCCGTCCAGGACGAGGGAAGCCAGCTCGTCGCCCGCGCCCTCACCCTCGCGCCTCTCGAGGGAGAGGATCGGGGCCGCTGGCTCGACCTGTGCGCGGGACCGGGCGGAAAAGCGGCGCTGCTCGGCGCCATCGCGGCGATCGACGGATTCGCCGTCGACGCCGTCGAACCGGTCGAGCACCGTGCCGAACTGGTCCGCAAGACCGCCCGCGACCTGCCGGTAACCGTGCATGTCGCCGACGGCCGCGACCCGGGCCTCGAACCGGGATACGACCGCATCCTCGTCGACGCTCCCTGCACGGGTCTCGGTGCTCTGCGGCGGCGTCCCGAGGCGCGATGGCGGAGGCAACCGGGCGACGTCGCCGAACTCGTGCGGCTGCAGAAGGAACTGCTCGCGTCGGCGATCGGGCTGTTGCGTCCCGGCGGCGTGGTGCTCTACTCCACGTGCTCACCGCACGTGTCCGAGACGGTCGCCGTCGTGTCCGACGCGGTGCGCCGCCACGGCGTCGAGCAACTCGACACACGCGAACTCGTCCCCGGCGTGCCGGGGATCGGGGAGGGGCCGGGAGTCCAGCTGTGGCCGCACCGGCACGGCACCGACGCCATGTTCATGGCGGCGCTGCGTAGACCCGAGCACTGACCGAGGGGAGTCGCGCTCCCGGACCGGTCGGGCGGAAGCCCCGCGCGCCGGCCCGCCGGTCCGAATAGGGTTCGGTCATGCCCGAGATCGTCACCTTGACCATGAACCCGGCGCTCGACGTCACGACCTTCACGGACGCGGTGGTGCCCACCCGCAAGCTCCGCTGTGACGAGCCGTTCTACGACGCCGGTGGAGGCGGAGTGAACGTCGCGAAGGTCGCGCGCGTGCTCGGTGCCTCGGCCGCCGCCGTCTATCCGGCCGGCGGTGCGCGGGGCGAGCAGATGAGCGGTCTGCTCGACGACGACGGCGTCGAGGAGCACATCGTCCCCATCGCGGGGTCCACCCGCGAGTGCTTCACGGCGATCGACCGCAGGAGCGGTCAGGAATATCGCTTCGTCACGCCCGGCCCCGAGCTGACGAGTGAGGAGCAGGAGCGTTGTCTGGCGACGCTCGAGAAGGTCGCCGAAGGTGCGAAGTACGTGGTGGCGAGTGGCAGCTTCCCGCCCGGAGTCCCCGGAACCTTCGTGCGCCGCATCGCCGCGGCTGCCCGGGAAGCCGGCGCCCGCTTCGTCCTCGACTCGTCGGGTGATGCGCTGACCAGCATCGATTCGGGGGTCTTCCTCGTCAAACCGAGCCTGGACGAGCTGTGCGAGTGGACCGGGCGGGAGCTGGACACCGGCGACGAGCAGATCGCGGCCGCACGGGCGCTCGTCACCGCCGGTGTCACGGAGATCGTCGTCGTCTCGCTCGGCGCGGACGGCGCGATCATGGTGACCGCCGACGAGGCCGTGCGGGTACCGGCTCTGGCGGCCAAAGTGCGCAGTGCCGTCGGAGCCGGTGACAGCATGGTCGCAGGTCTCGTCGTGGGGCTGCTGCAGGAACGGTCGCTGCGCGACGCACTGGCACTCGGGATCGCCTGCGGTACGGCCGCTCTCCTCACCGCGGGTAGTCAGGTCTGCCGCCGCGAGGACATCGACCGCTTCGACGCCCTCGCTCGCGCGGTCTGACCTCGCGCGGTCCGAGCACCGCCGTTCACGGTGGACGCGCGCGGATCCCGGGTGCGGGCATTCCCGGGGTGTGCGGCTACGGGCTGTGTGGTCCGATGCAGGTCCGACCCGGTGGAGAGCGCCGACTAGACTCGTCGGTTGTGGCCCACCCGATGATCGCTCCGTCCATCCTGTCCGCGGATTTCGCTCGTCTCGCCGACGAGGCGCAGGCCGTCGCCGGTGCCGACTGGCTCCACGTCGACGTCATGGACGCTCATTTCGTTCCGAACCTCACGCTCGGTCTCCCGGTCGTCGAGTCGCTGCTGAAGGCGACCGACATCCCGCTCGACTGCCACCTGATGATCGAGAATCCCGGCCGGTGGGCGCCGCCCTACGCCGAAGCGGGTGCGCACAACGTCACCTTCCACGCCGAGGCCACCGACGATCCGGTCGCAGTGGCCCGCGACATCCGCGCAGCCGGCGGCAAGGCCGGGTTGTCGGTCAAGCCCGGTACCCCCATCGAGCCCTATCTCGAGATCCTGAAGGAATTCGACACGCTGCTCGTGATGAGCGTCGAACCGGGCTTCGGTGGTCAATCCTTCATTCCAGACGTCCTCGACAAGGCCCGTCAGGTCCGTCGTCTCGTCGATTCGGGCGAGCTCCGCCTGCTCGTGGAGATCGACGGAGGCATCAACGCCGACACCATCGAAGCCGCCGCCGAAGCGGGTGTGGACTGCTTCGTCGCCGGGTCTGCGGTCTACGGTGCCGCCGATCCCGGCGAGGCGGTCCGCAAGTTGCGGGCGCAGGCCGGGGCTTCGTCCCCGCACCTGACGCTCGCGCCGTGACCGCGCCCGAGATCGCCGAAGCCCTCCAGTTCGCGCTCGACGCCTCCGAGGCCGTGCGGGGCACGACCAGCCCCAACCCGCCGGTCGGTGCGGTGATCCTCGACGCGGACGGCGCGGTGGCGGGTATCGGTGCCACCGCACCGCCCGGCGGCCCGCACGCCGAGGTGCGAGCACTCGTGACAGCGGGGGAGCGTGCCCGGGGCGGTACCGCGGTGGTCACTCTCGAGCCGTGCAATCACACCGGCCGCACCGGACCGTGCGCGCAGGCTCTCGTCGATGCGGGGATCGCCACGGTCTACTACTCGGTCGCCGACCCGAATCCCGTCGCCGGCGGGGGAGCCGACACCCTCCGCGCCGCGGGCGTCACCGTGCATCCCGGTCTCGGTGCCGAAGCCGTCACCCGCGGACCGCTGCGGGCATGGCTGCATCGGCAACGTACCGGCCGGCCGCACGTGACGTGGAAGTACGCCGCGTCGATGGACGGCCGCAGCGCGGCCGCCGATGGCACGAGCAAGTGGATCTCCGGCCCCGAATCGCGGGCACGAGTGCACGACCAGCGCAGTCGGCTCGACGCCATCATCGTCGGCACCGGCACCGTGCTCGCCGACGATCCCTGGCTCACCGCCCGCCTGCCCGACGGGGAACTCGCACCCCACCAGCCCCTGCGGGTGGTCGTCGGTATGCGTGAGATCCCAACCTCCGCACGGGTTCTCGACGACTCTGCACCGACGCTGGTGCTACGCACCCATGACCTCGGTGCGGTACTCGCCGCGCTCGACGACCGGCCCGACGTGCTGGTCGAGGGCGGACCCCGACTCGCAGGTGCGTTCCTCGCGGCGGGGTGCGTCGACCGCGTCCAGGCGTACCTGGCGCCCGTCGTGCTCGGAGCCGGCGAGGCCGCCGTCGAGGACGCAGGCGTGGGCACGATCGCGGACGCGCTACGGTTCCGCCGGGAACGCGTCGAGACGGTCGGCTCGGACATTCTGTTGACCCTCGTCCCGGACCGGGACAACTGAATCGGACCCGGTCACGGATCGGGAGCTAAGGAGCGGAACATGTTCACGGGCATCGTCGAGGAACTCGGTGAGATCGTGGCGAAGGAGAGCCTCGCCGACGCGGCACGCTTCACCGTGCGCGGACCGTTGGTCACCTCCGACGCCAAGCACGGCGATTCGATCGCGGTCAACGGGGTGTGCCTGACGGTCGTCGACGTCCTCGACGGAGACTCCTTCACCGCCGATGTGATGCAGGAGACGCTCGACCGTTCGTCGCTCGGGCAGCTCACGCTCGGCAGCTCCGTCAACCTCGAACGTGCCGCAGCTCTGAACAGCCGGCTCGGCGGTCACCTGGTGCAGGGCCACGTCGACGCCACGGGCGCCGTCGTCTCCCGCACGCCCTCGGAGAACTGGACGGTCGTGCGCATCTCCCTCCCGGCCGAGATCTCCCGCTACGTCGTCGAAAAGGGCTCGATCACCGTCGACGGTGTCTCGCTGACGGTCTCGGATCTCGGTGGGGAACCGGGTGGCGAGTGGTTCGAGATCTCGCTCATCCCCACCACCCTGTCGCTGACCACCCTCGGCACCGCCGAACCGGGCACCCTGGTCAACCTCGAGGTCGACGTGATCGCCAAGTACGTGGAGCGCCTGCAGAACGCGCGTTGAGGCGTCGTAGTGTGGAGATCGACAATGGACGCGGAGCACGAGTCGTCCGGATACGAGAGTTGGAGTCCAGGGAAGTGACGAGGTTCGACACCATCGAGCGCGCGGTCGCCGATATCGCCGCCGGTAAGGCGGTCGTCGTGGTCGACGACGAGGACCGTGAAAACGAGGGCGACCTCATCTTCGCCGCAGAGAAGGCGACGCCCGAACTCGTGGCGTTCATGGTCCGCTACACGTCCGGGTACCTGTGCGTGCCCCTGGACGGGGAGGACTGCGACCGTCTCGGGCTTCCTCCCATGTACAGCGTCAACCAGGACAAGCACGGCACCGCCTACACGGTCACCGTCGACGCGAAGGAAGGCATCGGCACGGGCATCTCCGCGTCCGACCGCGCCGCCACCATGCGACTGCTCGCCGACCCGAACACCACCGCCCAGGACTTCACACGTCCCGGCCACGTGGTGCCGCTGCGGGCCAAGGAGGGCGGCGTCCTGCGCCGGCCCGGCCACACCGAGGCGGCCGTCGACCTCGCCCGCATGGCCGACCTGCGACCGGCCGGCGTCATCTGCGAGATCGTCTCGCAGAAGGACGAAGGCGAGATGGCCCGCACCGCCGAGCTGCGGGTCTTCGCCGACGAACATGAGCTCGCCCTGATCTCGATCGCCGATCTCATCGCGTGGCGCCGTAAGCACGAGAAGCACGTCGTGCGTGTCGCGGAGGCCCGCATCCCCACCCGGTACGGCGATTTCACGGCCGTCGGCTACCAGAGCATCTACGACGAGGTCGAACACGTCGCGCTCGTCCGCGGCGACATCGCCGGTCCGGACGGCGACGGCTCCGACGTGCTCGTACGCGTGCACTCCGAATGCCTCACCGGCGACGTCTTCGGGTCGCTGCGCTGCGACTGCGGTCCGCAGCTCGACGCCGCCCTCGAGATGGTCGCCGAGGAAGGCCGTGGCGTCGTCCTCTACATGCGCGGCCACGAGGGGCGCGGCATCGGCCTGATGCACAAGCTGCAGGCCTACCAGCTGCAGGACTCCGGCTCCGACACCGTCGACGCCAACCTCCAGCTCGGCCTGCCCGCCGACGCTCGCGATTACGGCATCGGTGCGCAGATCCTCGTCGATCTCGGCATCTCGTCGATGCGGTTGCTGACCAACAACCCGGCCAAGCGTGTCGGTCTCGACGGCTACGGCCTGCAGATCACCGAACGTGTCCCGATGCCGCTGCGCGCGAACCGCGAGAACATCTCGTACCTGCGCACCAAGCGCGATCGCATGGGCCACGACCTGATCGGTCTCGACGAGTTCGACGAGGGAGACGCCTGATGAGCGGCGAGGGCCTGCCCGACCTGCAGCTCGCCGACGCCGCGGGCCTGAGCCTCGCGATCGTCGCCGGTCGCTGGCACACCGAGATCTCCGACGCGCTCATCGCCGGCGCCCAACGGGTCGCCGAGCAGGCAGGCGTCACCGACGTCACGCTCGAGCGCGTTGCGGGAGCCATCGAGCTCCCCGTCGTCGCGCAGCAGTTGGCGCGCACCCACGACGCGGTCGTCGCGCTCGGCGTGGTGATCCGCGGCGGCACACCGCACTTCGAGTACGTGTGCGACGCCGTGACCTACGGCCTGACCCGGATCGCGCTCGACGAGGGCACCCCCGTGGGCAACGGTGTTCTCACCACCGACACCGAACAGCAGGCCCGCGACCGCGCCGGTCTGCCCGGCTCCGCGGAGGACAAGGGCGGACAGGCCTGTGCGGCCGCGCTCGACACCGCCGTGACGCTGCAGCGGCTGCGGAAGGTGGCGCGTTGACCCGCGAAGAGACCGGCCGGGATCTGGAAGTACGCCCGCAGAAGATGCGGCGCTGGGTCGTCGTGGCGGCCGTCGTCGTCCTTGCCGCGCACATCTTCGCGGCGCTGGTACTCCGCGGGGGCGGCGACACCGGGGTGAACCTGCGGTTCGTCGACCAGATCGCGATCCTCGCCATCGGCATCATGCTCACCGGGGGCGTCCTCTTGTTCACCCGGCCGCGGTTGCGTGCCGGGGCGGAGGGAGTATCCGTCCGCAACGTCGTGGCCGAACGACACATCCCGTGGACCGACGTGCGTGGGTTGTTCTTCGACCACGGGGCGCCCTGGGCGCGCCTCGAACTGCCGTTCGACGAGTACGTGCCCGTCGTCGCCATCCAGGCGCGCGACGGGGAACTCGCCGTGAACGCACTCGAGCGTTTCCGCGAACTCGAGTCCTATTACACCGGCGGAGCCGTCAGGCGCGACGACGACGGGGGAGCCGTCAGGGGCGACGACTAGCCTGGACCTGTGCCCGACCCCTCGACATATCGCCCCGCCCCCGGCTCCGTTCCCACGGAGCCGGGGGTCTACAAGTTCCGCGATCCGCACGGCCGGGTCGTCTACGTCGGCAAGGCGAAGAACCTTCGCTCCCGTCTGAACTCGTACTTCGCCGACATCGCCTCGTTGCATCCGCGCACCCGTCAGATGGTGACCACCGCGGGCCGGGTCGAGTGGACGGTGGTGCGCACCGAGGTGGAGGCACTCCAGCTCGAGTACAACTGGATCAAGGAGTTCGACCCGCGCTTCAACGTCCGCTACCGCGACGACAAGACCTATCCGATGCTCGCGGTCACGTTGAACGAGGAATATCCCCGGCTGTTCGTCTACCGCGGGCCGCGCCGTAAGGGCGTGCGCTATTTCGGCCCCTACTCGCACGCCTGGGCGATCCGCGAGACCCTCGATCTGCTGTTGCGGGTGTTCCCGTCGCGCACGTGCTCGGCCGGGGTCTTCAAGCGGCACGCGCAGATCGGCCGTCCGTGCCTGCTCGGCTACATCGACAAGTGCTCCGCGCCCTGCGTCGGGCGCGTGTCCGCCGAGGAGCACCGTCGCATCGTCGAGGACTTCTGCGACTTCCTCGCCGGACGCACCGACAAACTGGTACGCGACGTCGAGAAGCGGATGCAGGCCGCGGCGGAGGAACTCGACTTCGAGACCGCCGCCCGCCTGCGCGACGACCTCGGTGCGCTGCGCAAGGCCCTCGAGAAGCAGGCGGTCGTGCTCGGCGACGGCACCGACGCCGACCTCGTGGCCTTCGCAGGCGACGACCTCGAGGTGGCCGTGCAGGTCTTTCACGTGCGTGGCGGGCGCGTGCGCGGTCAGCGTGGCTGGGTCGTCGAGAAGTCCGGTGACGTGCTCGATCGTCCCGAGGACCGCGACGTCGAGGGCGTCGAGGCTGTCGAGGGAACGGACGACGCCGAAGAGCTCTCCCTGCTCGTCGAGCAGTTCCTCACCCAGTTCTACGGTGAGGAGGCCGCGCTCGACAGCGGCGACACCGACGCGACCAGTGCCGTGCCGCGCGAGGTGCTCGTCCCCGCTCTGCCGCCGGATCCGGACGAGATGAGCCGCTGGCTCGGGCGCCTGCGGGGTGGTCCCGTGCGTCTGCGCATCCCGCAGCGCGGCGACAAGAAGGCCCTGGCCGACACGGTCGAGCGCAACGCCAAGGAAGCCCTCGCCCAGCACAAGCTGCGGCGCGCCGGCGACTTCAATGCTCGCTCGGCGGCCTTGCAGGGCATCCAGGACGCCCTCGACCTCGACTCGGCGCCGCTGCGCATCGAATGTGTCGACATCAGCCACGTGCAAGGCACCGATGTCGTCGCCTCACTGGTGGTGTTCGAGGACGGGTTGCCGCGCAAGTCCGACTACCGGCACTACGCGATCAAGGAGGCGGCCGGAGACGGGCGCAGCGACGACGTCGCCTCGATCGCGGAGGTGACGCGTCGACGCTTCCTCCGTCACAACCGCGACGTGGCGCGACAGACGGATGCGGCCGAACCTGCGTCCGACGACGGCAACGGCGGGGATCTCGCGCCCGAGGCAGCACTGGACCCGGCGACGGGCCGCCCCCGGCGGTTCGCCTATCCGCCGAACCTGTTCGTCGTCGACGGTGGTGCACCGCAGGTCGCGGCCGCGGCGGAGGTCCTCGACGAACTCGGCATCACCGATGTCGCCGTCGTCGGACTCGCGAAGCGTCTCGAAGAGGTGTGGGTGCCGGGAGAGGAGGATCCGGTGATCCTTCCGCGCACCAGCGAGTCGCTGTTCCTGCTGCAGCGCATCCGCGACGAAGCGCACCGTTTCGCCATCGGCTACCACCGGAGCAAGCGGTCCAAGCGGATGACGGCATCCGCCCTCGACGGGGTTCGTGGCCTCGGCGACACCCGGCGCAAGGCCCTGGTCACCCATTTCGGGTCCGTTGCACGGTTGCGGGAGGCGAGCGTCGAGGAGATCACCGCGGTACCCGGCATCGGACAGGCCACCGCGCGTGCCGTGCTCGAAGCGCTGCGGGACGACACGTCGCCACCGGCCGCACCACGGCAGGACGGTACCGACGCGCCGGCGGTCGCGGATGCGGGCGACACGCCGGTAGGCGATGATGGCTCCGTCGGCGTGTCGGGTGTACGAGCGGAGTCGGAACAGTGACCGAAGTGGGTCGGATCCCGGGAACGGCGGACGGTTCGGAGTCGGGAGTCGACGGTGAGAGGCCGGCACAGGCCGAGGTCATCGTCGTCACCGGCCTGTCCGGGGCAGGGCTGAGTACCGCGGCGACCGCACTCGAGGACCTCGGGTGGTACGTGGCGGAGAACCTTCCGCCCCAGCTGATGCTGTCCATGATCGATCTCGCGGTGCAGGCCGAGCCTCCTCTGCAACGTCTCGCCGTGGTGATGGATGTGCGCAGCCGGCTGTTCACCGGCGACCTCGAACGTGTCGTCACCGACCTCGCGGCCCGTCCGGTCAACACCCGTGTGCTGTTCCTCGAAGCAGCCGACTCGGTGCTCGTCCGGCGGTTCGAACAGGTGCGCCGCAGTCATCCGCTGCAATCCGACACGGCCGACCGCACGCTCACCGACGGTATCGCCGTCGAACGCGAGCAACTCGCTCCCGTCAAGGCCGCCGCCGACCTCGTGATCGACACGTCCGCCCTGTCGGGGCCCGATCTGCGCCGCAAGATCGAAGCGGCCTTCGGCGACGCCGCGTCCGACACCATCCGGGTGACCGTGGAGTCGTTCGGCTTCAAGTACGGCCTGCCCATGGACTCCGACGTCGTGTGCGACGTGCGGTTCCTGCCGAACCCCCACTGGATCGCCGAACTGCGACCGCATACCGGGCAGGAGCCCGCGGTGCGCGACTATGTACTGTCCCGCGACGGTGCCGAGGACTATCTCGCCACCTATCACCGGCTGCTCGATCTGACGACGGCCGGTTACCGCCGGGAGGGGAAGCGCTACATGACGATCGCAGTGGGCTGCACGGGAGGGAAACACCGGAGCGTGGCGATGGCAGAGGCCCTCGCCGCACGCCTCGAGCAGGCACCGGATCTCACGGTGAACGTGGTGCACCGGGATCTGGGGCGCGAGTGAACTCCGACGAGGCTCCGAACCCCGACGCGGTTTCGAACTCCGACGAGGCGATATCCGGACCTGCGATCACGGCTCTCGGTGGCGGACACGGCCTGTACGCGACCCTCAGCGCCGTACGGCGTCTCACCGAGCGGGTCACCGCCGTGGTGACCGTCGCCGACGACGGCGGATCCTCCGGGCGGTTGCGCGCCGAACTCGGCGTCGTCCCACCCGGTGATCTGCGCATGGCCCTCGCCGCGCTCGCCGGTCCGGACGACGAGGTCCGGGTGTGGACCGAGACCGTGCAGCACCGTTTCGGGGGGACGGGTGCGCTCGCCGGGCATTCCGTCGGCAACCTGATCCTCGCCGGGCTCGCCGAGGTGGCCGGCGACACCGTCACCGCGCTCGACATGCTCGCCCGCGTCCTCGACGTGCGCGGCCGTGTCCTGCCCATGTCGCCGATCCCGCTCGACATCGAGGCCGACGTGTCGGGACTCGAATCCGACCCGCGGGTGAGCCGGTGCATCCGTGGGCAGGTCGCGGTGGCGACCACCCCCGGCAAGGTGCGCAGGGTCCGCCTGATCCCCGCCGATCCGCCGGCCTGCCCGTCCGCGCTCGACGCGGTCTGCGAGGCCGACCTCGTGGTGCTCGGCCCCGGATCGTGGTTCTCGAGCGTCATCCCGCACGTGCTCGTCCCGGACCTGCACGAGGCGCTGGTCCACACGAAGGCGCTCAAGGTACTCGTGCTCAACCTCGCGGCGGAGCCGGGGGAGACCGCCGGATTCTCCGCCGAGCGTCACCTGCACGTTCTCGCCCAGCACGCACCCGATTTCCGTGTCGACCACGTCGTCGTGGATGCTGCCTCGGTACCGGAAGGACGCGAGCGCGAGCACCTGAGCCGGTCCGCGGCCCGATTCGGCGCGGACGTCTCGTTCGTCGACGTCGCGGAGACCGGTACGCATCGACACGACCCCGCCAAGTTGGCAGGGGCACTGGAAACATGTCTGTCCTCGCGCCGTGGAAACCGTGCCGCACGCGGGGACGGGAGGGAGAGCGTCTCGTGGCAATGACAGCGGAGGTCAAGGACGAGCTGAGCAGGTTGTCGGTCACCAGGATCAGCAACCGCAAGGCCGAGGTGTCCGCCCTCCTGCGCTTCGCCGGGGGATTGCACATCGTCGCCGGACGGGTGGTCGTCGAGGCCGAAGTGGACCTCGGTTCGATCGCCCGCCGTCTCCGCCGCGAGATCTTCGAGCTCTACAGCTATCCCGCCGAGATCCAGGTGCTCGGCGCGGGCGGACTGCGCAAGAGCTCCCGGTACGTCGTCCGGGTCGCCAAGGACGGTGAGGCGCTGGCCCGCCGCACCGGTCTGCTCGACGGCCGGGGACGACCCGTACGCGGCCTGCCGGCGCAGGTGGTCGGCGGCAGCGTCGCCGACTCCGCCGCGGCCTGGCGGGGGGCGTTCCTCGCGCACGGCTCGCTCACCGAACCGGGCAGGTCCTCGGCCCTCGAGGTCAGCTGTCCCGGCCCGGAGGCCGCCCTCGCGCTCGTCGGTGCGGCCCGCAGGCTCGGCGTCACCGCCAAGGCGCGCGAGGTGCGCGGCGCCGACCGCGTCGTGATCCGAGACGGCGAGGCCATCGGCGCGCTGCTCACCCACATGGGCGCCCAGGACACCCGCCTGGTCTGGGAGGAACGCCGCATGCGCCGGGAAGTGCGCGCGACCGCGAACCGCCTCGCCAATTTCGACGACGCCAATCTGCGCCGGTCCGCACGCGCCGCAGTGGCAGCCGCGGCGCGGGTCGAACGGGCGTTGGCGATCCTGGGAGAGGACGTGCCCGACCACCTCGCCGCCGCCGGATCGCTGCGCGTGCAGCACCGCCAGGCGTCCCTCGAGGAACTCGGACAGCTCGCGGACCCGCCGATGACCAAGGACGCCGTGGCAGGGAGGATCCGCCGCCTGCTGTCTATGGCGGATCGACGGGCGAAGGAACTCGGTATCCCCGACACGGAGTCGGCCGTCACCGCTGAGTTGCTGGACGAGGCGTAGCGGGGCACGCTGGGAACGGAGTTCGCGCCACGACAGGGCGGCTCCCACCGCACGACCACAGCCCACTAGGGTAGGGGTCACACCAGCACAATCATCGAAATTTCAGGGCAAAGGAGCTTCACTGTGACTGTCCGCGTAGGCGTGAACGGATTCGGACGCATCGGGCGTAACTTCTTCCGTGCGGTCGAGGCGCAGAAGGCGCTCGGCACCACCGACATCGAGATCGTCGCCGTCAACGATCTCACCGACAACGACACTCTCGCGACGCTCCTGAAGTACGACTCGATCCTGGGTCGCCTCGACAAGGACGTGCGTGTCGAGGGCGACTACATCATCGTCGGCGAGCAGAAGATCAAGGCTCTCGAGATCAAGGAAGGCCCCTCCGCGCTGCCCTGGGGCGACCTGGGTGTCGATGTGGTCGTCGAATCCACCGGCATCTTCACCAACGCTGCCAAGGCGAAGGGTCACCTCGACGCCGGTGCCAAGAAGGTCATCATCTCGGCGCCCGCCACCGACGAGGACATCACCATCGTCATGGGCGTCAACCACGACAAGTACGACGGCACGCAGAACATCATCTCGAACGCCTCGTGCACCACGAACTGCCTCGGCCCCCTCGCCAAGGTGCTGAACGACGAGTTCGGCATCGAGAAGGGTCTGATGACCACGATCCACGCGTACACCCAGGATCAGAACCTCCAGGACGCACCGCACAAGGATCTGCGTCGCGCCCGCGCCGCCGCCCTGAACATCGTGCCCACGGGCACCGGCGCCGCCAAGGCCATCGGCCTGGTGCTCCCCGAACTGCTCGGCAAGCTCGACGGCTACGCGCTGCGCGTCCCGGTCCCGACCGGCTCGGTCACCGACCTCACCGCGACCCTCACCAAGAAGGCCACCGCCGACGAGGTCAATGCCGCGCTGAAGGCCGCTGCCGAGGGCCCGCTGAAGGGCATCCTGAAGTACAACACCGACCCGATCGTGTCCTCGGACATCGTCACCGACCCGCACTCGTCGATCTTCGACGCGCCGCTGACCAAGGTCATCGACGAGCAGGTCAAGGTGGTCTCCTGGTACGACAACGAGTGGGGCTACTCGAACCGTCTGGCAGACCTCATCGGTCTCGTCGGCAAGTCCCTCTGACACTCGCAGAACAGGACATCCGAACAGTGGCAGTTCAGACCCTGAAGGATCTGCTCGACGCCGGTGTCGAGGGCCGTGGCGTGCTCGTGCGCTCCGACCTCAACGTCCCGCTCGACGGCGAGACGATCACCGACGCCGGCCGCATCCTCGCGTCCGCACCCACCATCCGCACGCTGGCGGAGGCCGGGGCCAAGGTCGTCGTGACCGCGCACCTCGGTCGCCCCGAGGGCGAGCCGGATCCGAAGTACTCACTCGCTCCCGTCGCGGCGAAGCTCGGTGAGGTTCTCGGGCGCAATGTCCAGCTCGCCGGCGACGTCGTCGGGCAGGACGCGCTCGCACGCTCCGAAGGCCTGACCGACGGCGACATCCTCCTCCTCGAGAACGTCCGGTTCGACGCTCGCGAGACCAGCAAGGACGACGCCGAGCGGCTCGCCTTCGCCCGCGAACTCGTCGAGCTCGTCGGCGACGACGGCGCGTTCGTCTCCGACGGCTTCGGTGTCGTGCACCGCAAGCAGGCGTCGGTCTACGACGTCGCGACGCTGCTTCCGCATTACGCGGGCGGTCTCGTCGCGGCCGAGGTCGAGGTGCTCGCCAAGCTCACCACCGACACCGAGCGGCCCTATGCCGTGGTGCTCGGCGGCTCGAAGGTCTCCGACAAGCTCGGGGTCATCGAGGCACTTGCGCCCAAGGTCGACACGCTCGTCATCGGTGGCGGCATGTGCTTCACCTTCCTTGCCGCGCAGGGTTGTCCGGTCGGCACGTCGCTGCTCGAGGAGTCGATGATCGACACCTGCAAGCAGCTGCTCGAGCGGTTCGGCGACGTCATCCACATCCCGCAGGACGTTGTGGTGGCCGACAAGTTCGCGGCCGACGCACAGTCGCAGACCGTCGCGGCCGACTCCATCCCGGACGGATGGATGGGCCTCGACATCGGACCGGAATCCGTGCAGCGCTTCGCCTCGCTCCTCGGCTCCGCGAAGACGGTGTTCTGGAACGGCCCGATGGGCGTGTTCGAGTTCGAGAACTTCGCGGCAGGCACGAAGGGTGTCGCGGAGGCGATCATCGAAGCCACCGGAAAGGGCGCGTTCAGCGTCGTCGGCGGCGGCGACTCCGCTGCGGCCGTGCGGTCGCTCGGACTCGGTGAGGACCGTTTCTCGCACATCTCCACCGGTGGCGGCGCCTCCCTCGAATACCTCGAGGGCAAGGAACTGCCCGGCATCTCGGTTCTGGAGGGCTGACGGGAATGGCACGGACACCGCTCATCGCGGGCAACTGGAAGATGAACCTCAACCACCTCGAGGCCATCGCTCTGGTGCAGAAGATCGCGTTCACCCTTCCCGAGAAGTACCTCGAGAAGGTCGACGTGACGGTCATCCCGCCGTTCACCGACATCCGCTCGGTGCAGACGCTCGTCGAGGGCGACAAGCTCGGCATCACCTACGGGGCGCAGGATCTGTCGGTCCACGACTCCGGCGCCTACACCGGAGAGATCTCCGGCGCGATGCTCGCCAAGCTCGGCTGCACCTACGTGGTGGTCGGGCACTCGGAGCGTCGCACCCTGCACGGTGAGACCGACGAGATCGTCCGCGACAAGGCCAAGGCCGCGCTTCGGCACGGCCTCACGCCGATCGTCTGCATCGGCGAAGGTCTCGACGTCCGCGAAGCGGGCAACCACGTCGAATACAACGTCGAGCAGTTGAAGAACTCGCTCGCCGGTCTGTCCGCCGACGAGATCGCGAAGATCGTCGTCGCGTACGAGCCGGTCTGGGCCATCGGCACGGGCAAGGTCGCCTCGGCGGCCGACGCCCAGGAGGTGTGCGCCGCGGTGCGCACCACCCTTGCCGAGCTGGCCTCGTCCGAGGTCGCGGCGTCGGTCCGCGTCCTGTACGGCGGGTCGGTCAACGCCAAGAACGTCGGCGAGCTCATCGCTCAGTCCGATGTCGACGGTGGTCTCGTGGGAGGCGCTTCCCTCAAGGCCGACGAGTTCGCTCAGCTGTCGGCGATCGCCGCAGGCGGTCCGCTGCTCTGAGCGACGAACATCGCGGTGGAGTGCACGATCTCGTCGAGATCCTGCACTCCACCGCTTTTCGCCTCTGTACGCAGATTTCCCGCCCGGCATCGTGCTCGCAGCGACCCTCACCGGCACACCCACGCCGTCGTCCCACGACGAGCGGGTAAGCTGACGCCGACGTCGCCCACCATCCGAAGGACATCGAACACCGACATGGAACTGTTCCTGGACATCCTCCTGATCGTCACGAGCCTGCTGCTCATCCTGCTGGTGCTGCTGCACCGCGGTAAGGGCGGTGGTCTGTCCAGCCTGTTCGGTGGCGGAGTCCAGTCCAATCTCTCCGGCTCGACGGTGGCGGAGAAGAACCTCGACCGTCTCACCGTCTTCACCGGCATCATCTGGGTGATCGCGATCCTCGGCATCGGACTGCAGATCAAGTTCAGCTGATCCGACCGGGCGCACGGCCGCGTGCGCGGTCGCGCACCGGCCACGAGGCACACATACTGGCCGTATGACGGACGCTGTGCCTACATCTGCGACAGAACCTCTCCGCGAGGACATCCGCCTGCTCGGCGGCATCCTCGGCAACGTCATCCGCGAGCAGGCGGGAGCCGACACCTTCGACCTGGTCGAATCGGCCCGGGTGGAGAGCTTCCGGATCCGGCGCTCCGAGATCGACCGCACCGCACTCGCCGACCGCTTCGCCGGCGTCGCCACCGACGACCTGCTTCCCGTCGCCCGCGCGTTCAGTCATTTCGGTCTGCTCGCCAATCTCGCCGAGGATCTGCACCGCGAACGACGCCGCGCCCTGCACGTGCGGGCAGGCGACCCGCCGCAGGACAGCAGTCTCGCCGCCACCTACGCCAAGCTCGACGCGGCCGGCCCGAGCCTGGACGTCGGCACCGTGACCGACGCGCTGTCCTCCGCCCTCGTCGCTCCTGTCATCACCGCTCATCCCACCGAGACCCGGCGGCGCACGGTCTTCGACGTGCAGACCGCCGTCACCGACCTCATGCGGCGCCGGGAGAAGACCGACGACCCCGCCGCGCTCGAGGAGATCGACCGTGCGCTCTACCGGCACATCCTCACCCTCTGGGACACCGCGCTCATCAGGCTTGCGCGGCTGCGGATCAGCGACGAGGTCGACAACGGTCTGCGCTATTACGACCTCGCGCTGTTCGACGTCGTGCCCGCTCTCAACGCCGAAGTGCGCCGCGAACTCCGGCGACGCTGGCCCGACGCCGCGGTGCTCACCGAGCCGCTGGTGCGGCCCGGCACCTGGATCGGTGGCGACCGCGACGGCAACCCCAACGTCGACGGGGAAGTCGTCACCACCGCCGCGAATCGTGCCTGCGAGACCGCGCTGCGTCATCACCTCACCGAACTCGCGGCGCTCGAACGCGAACTGTCGATGTCCGAACGCACCGCGACCATCAGCGGTGCCCTGAAGAAACTCGCCGACGACTCGGGCGACGAGGATCCCGCGCACAGTGACGAGCCTTACCGGCGTGCCGTGCACGGCATCCGCGCTCGCCTCACCGCGACCGCGGAACGGTTGCTGCCCGGCGTCGACCTGCCCCACACGGTGCGCATCCCGTGCGAACCGTATCCTCACCCGGCCCGCCTGCACACCGACCTGAACATCGTCGACGCATCCTTGCGTGCGGGTGGTGCCGCGGTGATCGCCGACGACCGGCTCGCCCACCTGCGCAGCGCCGTCGAGGTCTTCGGGTTCCACCTCGCACCGCTCGACCTGCGGCAGAACTCCGAGGTACACGAGAACGTCGTCGCCGAACTGCTCTCCTGGGCGGGGGTCACCGACCGCTATCGCGATCTGCCGGAAGACCAGAAGGTCGCGCTCCTCACCGCGGAACTGCGGATTCGCCGCCCGCTCACCGCCGCCGATGCGCACCTGTCGGACGAGACCGCGAAAGAACTCGGCATCCTGCGTGCCGCCGCCGAAGTGGTCCGCCGCATCGGACCGGCCGCCATCGAGCACTACATCATCAGCATGTGCACCTCGGTGTCCGACCTGCTCGAGGTCGAGGTACTGCTCAAGGAGGTCGGCCTGCTCGACCTCGACCGCGGCTATCCGCGCAGCACGGTGCAGGTCATCCCGCTCTTCGAGACGATCGACGACCTGCGCGGCGGCGCTGCCACGCTGACCGCGGCCCTCGCCGTGCCCGAGTTCCGCAGCCTCGTCGACGGGCACGACGGCCTGCAGGAGATCATGCTCGGGTACTCCGACTCCAACAAGGACGGCGGCTATCTCGCCGCCAACTGGGCGCTCTACCGCGCGGAACTCGACCTCGTCGACGCGGCTCGCACCGCCGGGATCCGGCTGCGTCTGTTCCACGGTCGCGGCGGTACCGTCGGCCGCGGTGGCGGACCGAGCTACGACGCCATCCTCGCCCAGCCGCCAGGAGCGGTTCAGGGATCGTTGCGCCTCACCGAGCAGGGTGAGGTCATCGCCGCGAAGTACCGCGAACCGGTGCTCGCCCGCCGCAATCTCGAAGCGCTCGTCTCGGCGACACTGGAATCGAGCCTGCTCGACGTCGAAGGCCTCGGAAAGGACGCACCGGAGGCCTACCGGATCCTCGACGAACTCGCCGACCTGGCCCGCGCCGCATACAGCCGCCTGGTCCACGAGACGCCGGGCTTCGTCGAGTACTTCACCACGGCGACACCGGTCTCGGAGATCGGGGCGCTCAACATCGGCAGCCGTCCTGCCTCCCGCAAGCAGACGAAGGCGATCAGCGACCTGCGGGCCATCCCGTGGGTGCTCTCCTGGACGCAGAGCCGTGTGATGCTCCCCGGCTGGTACGGCACCGGAACGGCCGTGCACGACTGGGTATCCGGCGATCCGGACCGATTGGCAACTCTGCAGGATCTCTACCGACGCTGGCCCTTCTTCCGTTCGGTGTTGTCGAACATGGCGCAGGTGCTCGCCAAGTCCGATCTCGGCCTGGCCGCCCGGTACTCCGAACTCGTCGACGACACCGAACTGCGTGAGCGGGTGTTCGGCAGCATCGTCGACGAGCACGCCCGCACCGTCGTCGCCTACGAGCAGATCACGGGGTACGACTCGCTCGTCGCGGACAATCCTGCCCTCGAGCGGTCGCTGCACAACCGGTTCCCGTACCTCGAACCGCTCAACCATCTGCAGGTCGAGTTGCTGCGCCGGTTCCGCGCCGGCGAGGACACCGACCGGGTCCGGCGCGGCATCCAGATCACGATGAACGGTCTCGCCACGGCGTTGCGCAACAGCGGCTAGAAAAATTTCTCGTCGGGTTGTCGATACGGCAGGTGCCCGTTCGTCGTGATGGTGTAGGACGAACACCACACAGACGGGAGCGACCGCCATGAAGTACATGCTGCTGATCTACGCATCCACGACCGACGAGCCCACCTGCACCGTCGAGGACTGGCAGAACTACGAGAAGGCGATGCGCGACGCGGGAGTCCTCGTGTCCGGGCACGCTTTGCAGGATCTCGTCACCGCGACGTCCGTGCAGGTCGACGCGAACGGGCGACGCACGGTGACAGACGGACCGTTCGGCGAGAGCCGCGAGGTGCTCGGCGGATGCGACGTCATCGACGTCGGCAGTCTGGACGAGGCACTCGACTGGGCGGCCCGCTGCCCCGGTTCGAGGGACGGCGGCACGGTCGTGGTGCGGCCGATCGCGGACTTCGGGGACTGAGCGATGGAGGAACCGGCCGCGACCGTCGAGGCGGTGTTCCGGGAGGAACACGGCCGGCTCCTCGCCGCGCTCGTCCATCGGTTCGGCGATCTCGACCTCGCGGAGGAGGTCGCATCGGACGCGCTGGAAACGGCGCTCGTACGCTGGCCGGCCGACGGGGTGCCCGAGCGTCCGGGTGCCTGGCTGCTCACCACGGCGAGGCGCCGAGCGCTGGACCGGGTACGCCGCGACCGCGTGTATGCGACACGCCTCGCCGAACTCGCCATCGACACCGAACGTCGCACGTCGAACGAACCACCCGAGACCGGTGAGCTGCCGGACGACCGCCTCGAACTGTTCTTCACCTGCGCCCACCCCGCCCTCGCCGCCGACGACCGCGTCGCGCTGATCCTGCGCTGCCTCGGCGGACTCACGACGAACGAGGTGGCCCGCGCCTTCCTCCTTCCGCCGCCGACGATGGCGCAACGGATCGTGCGGGCCAAGAAGAAGATCCGCGGTGCTCGCATTCTGTTCCGGGTGCCGGGCCCCGACGAACTGCCGGAGCGACTACCGGCGGTGCTTGCGGCGCTCTACTCGATCTTCACCGAGGGTTATGTCGCGAGCAGCGGCGAACATCTGCAACGCCTCGACCTCGCCGAGGAAGCGATCCGCCTCGCGCGCATCCTGCACCGCCTGATGCCGACGGAACGGGAGGTGAGCGGGCTGCTCGCGCTCATGCTGCTCGTCCATGCACGCCGGGACGCACGCACCGACCCGTCGGGCGCGATGATGCTGCTCGACGTACAGGACCGCACCCGCTGGGACCGCTCGATGATCGAGGAGGGCAGTTCGCTGGTGGTCGCCGCACTCACCGGGGGACCACCCGGCCCGTACGGAGTGCAGGCCGCCATCGCCGCACTGCACGACGAAGCGAACGACGTCGACAGCACCGACTGGCCGCAGATCGTCGCGCTCTACGACGTGCTGACCGCACTGAGCCCGTCGCCGGTCGTCGCACTGAACCGCGCCGTGGGGGTTGCGATGCGCGACGGGCCCGCGGCCGGACTCGAACTCCTCGACGGTCTCGCGGAGGAGCCGAGTCTGCGCGACTACGGGCCGTACGCGGTGGCGCGGGCCGAGTTGCTGAGCCGGGTCGGTCGGAAAGGTGAAGCGGCCGAGGCGTATCGGCGCGCGCTCGAGCTCGCCGGTACCGAACCCGAGCGGCGACACCTTCGATCGAGACTCGTGAGGTCGGCGAACCCACCGGGTGAGTAGAGGATTGCGGGCGCTGGAGCTTACGATTCGGGCAACTCCGGGTCGCCGCGTGATTCCGAGAGAGCGAGCGGCACGGGATCGTCCGGAGGTTCCGGGTCGCACCAGCCGTCGTCGATGCATGCCGGATCGTCCGGGCCGTCTCGGAAGTCGTCCCACCGGAACAGCACGCTCGCGTGGAAGTTCGCGTCGGGTGGGATCGGGCGCCGTGTGCGACCGGCAAGGATCCAGATCCGGCCCATACGATTCGGCTTCGCCTTTGCGTACTCTTTGTCCCGCTGGGGAAGTCCACGCAACTCCGCTTTCCGACGCAGCAGTACCCCGTGCTCACGTGCCCCGTCGAGCACCCACAGAAGCGAGATGTTGGCGAGTCTGTCGTCCTTGAATCCGCCACCCACGTCGGAATGGACGCCGGTGAACCAGGCTTCTTGGATTGCCGCGTTCGTCACCAAGTCCGCCTTGTACGGCCTGCGATATTCGTCGATCGAGACGGCATGCCGACCTGCTTCCACATTCGGGAGGTCCTCGGTCTTCACGAAGTGAAGGTCTCGCCGGAACAGGCCGGGGGCGCTGACAGTGTCCCAGATGCCGAGGTAGTGCACAGGAACGGAGAACGAGCCGTTCGGCGCACGGCACACGGTGGCGGAGAATTCCTGGGCGGCTTTCTCGTTCTCCTCTGTCCACTCGCCCCGGGGCGCATACCTGGCGATCGCATACTGGACGAGGTTTTCTGCCGCAGGTCGTGGAATGCCGATGACGTGCAACATGCCCGCAAACGCCCGGGCCGTGTACGCACCTCGGCTGAACCCGAAGAGATAGATTCGATCTCCCGGCTCCCACTGGTTCATCAGGAAGGCGTAGGCCTCCGCGAGATTCGTCTTGATTCCGACGCCGAATGCGAGCCCGAGCGTGCGCGAGATCTTCTGCCCGACGCGTGTCGACGCGCCGGCCGACGAGAATGTGCCGACCCCCGGGTCGTAGTAGACGATCTGTTCGCCCGTGGTGTTCTCGAGTGCTCGGAACAATCGGACGACGTTGGTGTTCCCCGTGGCGCGAATTTCGTTCCCGGTGCCGTCGAAGCACAGGACGATGTTCTTCGATCCTTTCTTCGTCGTTGTTTCGGTCTGCTGTGTGTCTGTTCCGGGCTGCGGCATAGTAGGACTCCCTGAATGCGTCCGGCTGGTAGACCCGACGCTAGGAGCCCTGACAGGACGTCTCACGGGTAGTGCACTACTCGAATCCGTCCGACGCGTCGGACGGCGTTTCTGCATCGGACGCGTCCGTGCCGGTCAGCGGTATTCGTCGACCAGGTCGAGATAGTCGTCCCATGACGGTGGGCGGGTGCCGGCCAGTGCTGCGTCGAGACGGTCGAGGTAGTACTGCCAGCCCGGCCCGATCTCTCCGGCTTCCGAGCGCGGAACGTGACGGTGCGTGAACTCGAGGGTGGTGACCTTTCCGACCTGGTGCAGCGCAACCTCGAGTTGCCACCCGTCCACGTCGACGGCGAATCCGTCCGGGGGAGAACACCGAAGGATGTCCACGTATGTGGTGGCCGAGTCGTGGTCGTCGGTCATCGTCAACCGCACACGGCCCGTGGCCGGGTCGCCGGTGTATGTGCCGTACCAGCGACCCAGCTTCTCGGAGTCGGTGAGTGCCGCCCAGACCTCGCCGATCGGGAGCGGGAAGTTGCGGTGGTAGCTCAGCCGCACCAGCGACGAGTCGCTCGGGCAATCACGCTCCGGGTTCACTTCGCCTGTGATCGTCCTCGGCGTGCTCATCACGGCTCCTCTCATGGGCGCTCGCCTCACCGAAATTGTCCTGTATCCGGCTGTCGGCGCGAGCCGTTTCACCGCGATGGTTCCTCCGCTGTGGCCAAGGAGGTGCGCAGCCGTTGGTTCGGCAGCAGGGCGACCGCGACGAGTCCGACGACGGACAGCACCGACAGCAGGAGGAAGACCCGGTCGGTGCCCTCGCCGTGGGGCGGGACCGTCGCGGCGAGGAGGGGCAGACCCACGGCCGCTCCGATGAGGCGGAAGAAGAAGACCGCCGCACCGGCCGCACCGAAACGCTCCGGGGCGACGGCGTTCTGGACCAGCGTCACGAGGTTCTGCAGCAGGACCCCGATCCCCAGACCGAGCAGCAGGACTGCGAGCTCGATCCACCACGGAGCGGTGTTGCCGTCGGCGCACGCGAGCATCGCGCATCCGGCGACCTGGAGCACGGACCCGGCCACGAGCAGTGCCTTCCACCTGCCGGAGCGAGCGATGAGACGACCCGAGGTGTAGGAGGAGGACGCGAGTCCGAACACCAAGGGAGTCAGCAGGATCCCTGTGGCAGTGGCCGTGTGGTGGCGCACCGCCTGAAAGTACTCGCTGAGGAAGGACAGCGTTGCGTAGAACGCGAACCCGGACGACACGGACGTGATCAGAGCGCACGCGACGGTGCGCTGCCCGAGCAGATCCACCGGCACCACAGGGACGGGAGTGCGGCGTTCGACGGCGAGCGCAGCGACGAGCAGGACACCGCCGACGACGAAGTATCCGACCTGCGGCCACGACAACCGGCTCCCGCCGCCGGAGCTGACCCACACGAGCACCAGCGTCACCCCGGCTGTGAGCAGTACCGCGCCGGCCCAATCGACCCGCGCATCCGACGAGCTGCGCGGCCGCGACTTCAGCCTGCGTCGCAGTGCGACCAGCGCCACGCCGGCCGGTACCGCGGGCACGAGGAAACAGGCCCGCCAACCGAGAGGAGTGTCGACGAGTGCGCCGCCGAGGAGCGGACCGCCCGCCATCGACACCGCCATGACCACGGCGCCGTACCCGGCATAACGGCCCTGTTCCCGCGGCGGGATGAGAGCGCCGAGCACCGCCACGGTCACGGCCACGACGCCGCCGAGACCGACCCCGTGCACCACGCGACCGGCGAGGAGAACGGACAGAGCCGGAGCGCAGGCCGAGATCACCGACCCCGCCGTCAATGTCAACAGCGCCGCCTGGACGAGAAGACGCGTGTCGTAGCGGTCGGATATCGATCCCCAAACCGGGGTGGTGGTCGCGTTGGCGAGGAGAGCGACCGTGATGATCCAGGTCAGGCCGACGGAGCCGCCACCGAGTTCTGCTGTGACGGCAGGTAGTGCGGGGATCGCGACGGTGCCCGAGAGCAATGCGGCGAACAGCGCTGCGAGCAGGGGGAGCAGCACCGCGAGGATGTCGTGATGGGTGGGTGGTGGGTCGACGGATGTCGGTGACGAGAGCTGCGGAACCGCAGCTCGGTGCGAGGACATGACGGGGTCCTTGGACGAAGTCGGCGTTCGACGGAGTCGAGGGCAGGGCCGGAACCGAATGCGACACGAAGTGAGGGCGCACGGGGATCGGACCGCCGGAAGGCGGGATCACCGATGCGATACTCGTCGCTCCGTCTTCTGCATTCGCATTACTTCTCCTCGAACGGGTGGACGCTTCCGTGTCCACCGAATCGATATTCCCAGTGTGCGCCGTCGGCAGGCATCAGCACGAGTAGTGCGTTACTCGATCTCCTCCGGACCGAATAGGACCGAGTACCTACAGGCGTAGTACCCGACTCAACGGGGGACAGCAGGCGGGGGCGGTGCAGTTCCGTCGGTCCAGGTGGTGCTGGCGTCGTACACGATGCCGGTCAGGTCGGCCTCGCGAAGCTCGGTGCCGATCAACGTTGCGCCTGTGAGGTCGGCACCGTAGAGGTCGACGTCGGTCAGGTGAGCAGCCGTGAGGTCGGTTCCTCGGAGATCGGCGTAGGCCAGCACGGTCTCGGCCAGATCGGCATCGTAGAGATCTGCATCGGTCAGAGAGGCGCCGGCAAGACAGGATGCCGACAGATCGATCGCGTTGGGTCCATCGTGATCAGCATTCCGTCGCCCGATGGCCGTGAGAGCCGCTTGCACATCGACCGAGGGGCGAGGCTCGGCGAGGGGATCCGGCGATTCGGCGCACCCTGGCGTGACGGGGGAATGGGTTCGGACGAAAGCACCCAGGACCTCGAAGATCGTCGGATGATCGCGAACGGAGTCGCGGGACAGGCGTTCGAGGGAATAGACCGCGCCCAAGCGGACGTCGAGCGCCGACGAGCCCAGCTGCTCGACGGCTCTGCTGAAACGCTCGGTGAGGAGTCCCTGTTCGGAGAGTTGGTACTGGTTCTCGTTGGCGCGTAACGACTGGCCGGAGAACCAGAGCGCACCGACCGCAGCGACCGTGGTGGCAAGTGACGCCACCTTGGGCCAGCCGTGCCACCCGAAGATCCGACCGCCGCGAAGGCTGATCCGCGCCCACCACGACTGTGGTGTCGACAGAGGTGACGGATGTCGTGTCGTGGGTCGCAACCGCTCCGCCTGTCTCCGGCGGCGCGGTTCGGGAGGGCGAGGTGGCGTTGTGCGCGTGGGGTCCATGCGTCTTCCTGTATCGGGTCAGACCCGTCCTACATCGGGTTCGAGCATTCACGGCCCGCGGGGTGGCTGCCACATTCGCAAGCATCGAGGTCGTGGTGGGGAGCGGTCGTCTCATCCGATACCGGCTCACCTCGATCGTCGAGTTCGATGTGCCGATCAGGCATCAAGGTTCGAGCACGCCAGGCTTGTATGTAGCTGATCCACTCGTCGTCGCACAACGCGCCGGTCAGTAGTTCCAGACGGCACTCGGCGGTGTCCGGGGAATCGCCACGGCGGGCAATCGCGTCGACCAGAGCGTTGCGGTAGGCGCATCTCCGTTTGGCCGCCAGGAGATCGGTGGCGCTGCGGATTCCCAACGCGTGCAAATCGGACAGCACTTCCGTGCCCTCGAGGTCGCCGGGATCGTCCGTCTTCGGAGACTCGACGATGTGTAGGCGCAGGATCGCCTGGTCTACCCAGTCGACGAGACGCCCGACCGGGATTCGCGTTTCGAGCAACAGGTCCACGAGATCGTGGTGCGCGAGAGCCTCGATGTTGGGTACGCCCTCGTCGATCAAACGTGCCTGGTCGTAGAGGTCGAGTCCTTCGATGTCGGTCAGTGGTAGTTGCTCTTCGAGGGCACGGCGATCCTTGGGGAGAAGGCGGTGTCGCAGAGTCTGGCGGAGCAGCACCATCCCTGTTTCAGGAAGCACGCCGATCAGGAACGCCAACGGCAGCACCGTGGCGTCGTAGATCCATGACTCCGGTGATTCGACGACGGCCTGTAGCAGGCAGGCCAGGATGGCGACGGTGATCACTCGCACGGTGATCGCGCTGTATGCCTTCGGTCGTAGGTCGTTCCGGGAATAGCGGCGCAGACAGGTGTTCAGGGAGAAGAAGTATGCGCCCAGGAACGCGAACGCAAGAGGGTCGGCGAGCGCAGCGAAAAGGGTTGTGTCGGGCGCGGTGGGGGAATGCAGGGCCATGGTCCAGCCCAACGCGATGGTGACAGTGGAGACGAGGATGGGCCACAGTCGCTGAGTGGCGTTCACCGTCGTGGTCTGTTCGTCTGCAGCGTAGAAGACCTCGTCCATCTGGCTGCCGTACTTCGACTGCACGTCTGCCAGCGTGCGGACATTCGGGTCCAGCCGGAAGATCTGCCATTCGAAGCGGTCGCGCAGCGTGCTCAAACGTTGACGGTCGAACAGGAAGAACAACAGACCCGGCAACATGGTTGCCACTGCCACGAACACGACGGCGACGATGGGTGCCTCGGTGATCCTCACCAGCCCGGCCCGGAACGCCAGGACGGGCACTGCCACGCTGATCGCGAGCATGCACCACAGCGTGACCGTGTGCAGTTGACGGCGGGAACGCGGTTTGGCGCCGTCGAGACGTTTCTCGACCGAGGGTCGAACAGGGGACACGAGTCCGCGACGTATCAGACCTTGCCAAAGCCACTGTTCTTCGGTTTCGGTGAGCACGCGGCGTTCGAGTGGTGAGAACACGAGTGTTCGGCCGTCCGCGCGGGTGATGCGAAGCCGGGAAGGCGTCGCATTGCGCAGCGTGAACTCGGGAGGTGCGGCCGGGCTGTCTCCCTGGCTGCGGTGCCGCTTCCAGATCGTCGCGAACCGGCTGTCTTCCCTCTTCTGCAACATGATTCTCACCCCGTTGCACCGATCGACCGTGTTCGAATCCTCCGCGCTTCGGGCGCGGACGACACGGGTAGCGAGCTACCCGATTTCCGTTGATGGCTCCGCCGGTCCGTACGACCGACGGGCGATTCGGGCGAAATACCGCACCCGTTCCGTGACATCTCGTACGCTGCACGCCGGAAGCGACGAGGGGGCGACGTGGACGACGCGCAACAGGGGTACTGGAACAGGCGGCGTTTTCTCGCCGGAATGGCCACGACCATGGCGGCCCTGGTCGGCACCGCAGGGGTGTTCGCGCGGGAGTCGGCCGCGAGTCCGCCGAGCGAGACGCCTCCGGTGCGCGACACGATCAACGGAGTGCTCGCGTTCGTCGTACCCGGCAACGACCTGTACTCGCACCAGCAGGGCGTGTGGACCGACAGGCCCGGTGGCGTCACCGTCGGCACGGCGGAATCCCTCGAGCGAACTTTGGACCAGGCGTCGCCGATGCCGCTGCTCGGCCCCGAGGCGGGCAACCTGCCCGGCGCCGCGGCGATCGCGGTGCTGCTCAACACCTTCGGTGTCACCGCCGACCCGCGTTCGGTGAGTGGGCCGTTCGCGGCGCCCTTCGCGAACCTGAGTCACGCCGCGAAAGCGCAGGTCTTGGAATGGCTCGACACCGACCCGCGTTTCGAAGGTCTGGTGCTGAAGTTCGTGGTCAATGCCATCCCCACCCTGGCGGCCTTCGCGGCCTTCGCGGAGGTCTCCGCTTACGACCGCGCGCGCCGGCAGATCACGGGACGCCCGGTCGGCTGGGAGCTGAGCCGCTATGCCGGGCCGAGCGACGGGTGGGACGAGTTCCTGGGCTACTACGGCGGAATCGACGAGGTGGGGGACAGATGACCGACGTCATCGTCATCGGGGCCGGTGGCGGCGGACCCGTCGTGGCCAAGGAGCTCGCAGCGCGCGGCCTCGACGTGCTCGTTCTCGAGGCAGGACCTCGCTTCGCCGACCCGGAGAACGAGTGGACCCACTTCGAGGACGACATCAACAATCCGATCACCGGGCTGTTCCGCCACGGGCCGGGAGACCGCTCGGGCACGCCGTGGCTGCGTGATCTGCCTCAGAACTCGTTCGTGTGGCAGGTGTCCGGCGTGGGGGGCACCACGCTCCACTTCTTCGGTAACTCACCGCGGGCGGCACCCGGCGCGTTCTCCGGATACGACGGCGCCGACCGCGACATGTACGACACGGCGCACCTGTTCCCCTTCGGCTACGACGATCTGCGTCCCTACTACGAGTGGGTGGAGGCCACGTTGCCCGTGCAGACCGCACCGATGGGTGCCAAGGAGCAATTGTTCCTGCGGGGCGCAGCCGCCATGGGTCTGCCGCACCAGACCTCGCTCGACACCACCGGGGCAGCCCACCGCGCCCAGCAGAACGCGATCCTCCAACCCGGTGGCACCGCCGGCCGCACCCGCGACCGCGCGCGTCTGCACCATCCCGAAGCGCGGGGTTGCACGATGTGCGGGCACTGTTATCAGGGTTGTTTCCTGCCGCTGGGGGCGCCGCGGAATCTCAAGGCCAAACGGTCCACCGACAACTCGTACGTCCCGATGATGCTCACCGCAGACGCGTGGTCATCCCCGGGGCGTGCCGTCACTCTGATCGCCGATGCGGTGGTCTCCGAGATTCTCGTCGACGAGGTGAACGGGGAGACCGTGGCACGCGGCGTGCGGTTCACGACAGCGGGGGAGGAGCACGAGGCGACCGCCCCGGTGGTGGTGCTGGCGGCCGGGTGCATCGAGAGCCCGCGATTGTGGCTGAACTCGACGCTGCCGAATCCGAACGGTTGGGTCGGCCGCGGTCTCACCGACCACCACATGGACGCGGTCTTCGGCGTCTTCGACGAGTACACCGGACAGACGCGCGGACCGGGTTCCAACGCTCGCGTCGATCTGCCCGGCTACGGCGGGATCGAGCAGGTCGGTCTGCCCCCGGCGTTGATCGCGTATGCGCTGAACTTCAGCGACTCCGGCATCCACGGGTACGGACGTGCCGGCGGTGTCGTCGATTCCGCGGGGGCCGACAGTATGGGGCGGCTCGTCGGACGCGACCTGCTCGACACGATGGCGGACGCCGACCGCGTCCTCGCGGCGCTCGTCATCTCGGACGACGACGTCGAACCTGACAACCGCGTGACGCTCTCACCGATCCTGTATCCGGACGAAGGAGGTCCGGCGCCGCGGGTGACCGTGCAGCATCGTCGGCGCTCGGCTCGTACCCGCCGCAATCGTGACTACGCGACCCGCAAGGCCGTCGAGTTGATGAGGGCGGCGGGTGCGAAGAGGGTGCATCGCTGCGATTGGCCGCCGCTGATCCTGCACTCGCAGTCGAGCATGAGGATGGGGGTGAGCGACCGGGATTCGGTGCTCGATGCCGACGCCGAAGCGCGGTGGGTGAAAAGGCTGTTCGTCGCCGACAATTCGGCGCTCGCCAACAGTCTGGGAGGTCCGAACCCGACGTTGACGACGCAGGCGCTCGCCACCCGCACAGCCGAGAAGATCTTCGCGAAGTACTTCGGTGGCGATCCCTGGGTGGCACGTGAGAACCCCGTGTCGTCGATCGACGACCGCGTCACCGCCGCGGTGATCGAACGGGGTATCTGACCGCTCGCTCCCGAATCGGAACCGTCGATTTCGTTCCGAATGGAACCGTCGGGCGTCCCGGCGCGTCGAACGAGACAGAGGGCCGTGACGACAACGGTCCACGACGGGAGGAGTTCACCGGCATGGACCCACGAACGGTGCGATGTGTCCCGGGCCGATCACCACTACGAGCACTACGGTCGACGGCAGGTCCGCGATCGTCGATTCGGATGCGTTGTGTGCGAAGCGGTCTCGACGACCGCAGCGGTGGCCACTCCGCAGGGGATCGTCGCACGGAGACGGACGAGGCCGACGACCCCGACTTCGATGGTGCCGGCGCGTGAGCGCCGAGTCGCCGATCGCGGCCTCACGACGCAGGCAGCGATCTCGGCAGTACTCGGCTCGATCATGAGGCCGGAAGTTGCGCGGCGGCCTCCGGATCGAGGAACCACACGGTGCGTTCGGTGCCACGGGCGCCCGCCGAGGGGAAATCCTCCGGTGCGGCACCGGCCCCGGCCGCCGCGACGGCCTCGGCCTTGGCGGAGCCGGTGACCAGCAGCCACACCTGGCGCGCCCGTTGTACGGCGGGCAGCGTCAACGTCACCCGTGCCGGCGGCGGCTTCGGTGAATCGTCGACACCCACCACGAAACGCTCGGACTCGCGCACCGCATCGGTATGGGGGAACAGCGAATTGATGTGTCCCTCACCGCCCATCCCGAGCAGGTGCACGTCGAACACCGGCACGGTGCCGTCGGGGGAGTGTGCGGCCAGGAGCTCGGAGTACCGTTGCGCCGAGTCCTGCGGCGTGCTGCACCCGTCCTCGCCGAGCGCCGGCATGGCGTGGATGCGGGTCGGGTCGATCGGCACGTGGTCGAGCAGAGCGTGCCGGGCCTGCACCTCGTTGCGATCCGGATCGCCGGGCGGGAGGAAACGCTCGTCGCCGAAGTAGACGTTCACTGCCGACCAGTCGATACCGCCCTGGGCGCGGCGCACATGCTCGAGCATCGCGATACCGGTGCCGCCGCCGGTGAGCACGACATGGGCCTGCACCCGCTCGCGCTGCGCGGCGACGACCGCGTCGACGAAGGCGGACGCCGCCGCGCTCGCGACCTCGTCGGCATCGGCGAAACGCAGGATCTCGGACGGGTTCCGGGCGAGGTCAGACATATTCCACCTTCGGCAGGGCCGACAACGCGGCTTCGTAGACTTCGTCGGGATCGAGTCGGCGCAGTTCCTCGGCGAGGCATTCGGCCGAGTTCCGGCGCGCCAGGCTGATCAGCGAATCGGGTTTGTGGGTACGTTCGAGGGTTGCCACGCGGCCTTCCTGCGGTCGCTCCAGAGCGATCGTCTGCGAGGTCGTGCGCAATTCCACCCTCAGTTCGCCGATCGTTCGCTCGACGGGACAGTCGAGACGGCTCGCGAGCCAGCCTGCGAGCAGATCGACGGCGGGCTCGGTTCGCAGCCCCGAGACACGGGCCGAGAGCACCGGCTCGTGCGGTGGCTGGTCGAGCGCCGAGACCAGCAGTGCCCGCCAGTAGGTGATCCGTGCCCAGGCCAGATCCGTGTCGCCCGGCCGATAACCGGACAAACGGGTGGCGAGATCGGCCTGCGGGTCGTCGGAGTTGGTCACGTCGGTGATGCGGCGGACGGCGAGACGTCCCACCGGATCCTCGGCCGGTACCGCAGGGGCCTGGTTGGGCCACCACGCGACGACGGGGGTGTCCGGCAGCAGGAACGGCACCACAACCGATTCCTGGTGCTCACCGAGTTCGCCGTGCAGGGCGAGGATCAACGCCTCGGACGCGCCCGCCTCACCGGCGACCCGGATCTCCGCGTCGAGCCTCGACGGGCCGTCCTGGCGACCACGACCGACGACGATGACGCGGCAGGGATGTTCCTTCGACGCCTCGGTGGCCGCGGTGATCGCGGCGTCGAGGCCACGGGCGTCGCCGGCGCACACGATGAACGTGAGAACACGTCCCTGCGTGACCATTCCGCTCGACCGTCGCAACTCCACCAGCTTGCGGCTGATGGCGTTGGCGGAGGTGTTACGCAACTGCAGCCTCACGGACGCCTCCATTCCCGGCCCGTACGACGGAGCATCTCGTCGGCCGAATGCGGACCCCACGTACCGGACTCGTAGGGTTCCGGTCGTCCGTTCGCCGCCCAGTGCTCGAGCACCGGATCGAGGATCTTCCAGGACAATTCGACTTCCTCGTCCACCGGGAACAACGACGGGACGCCGAGGAGCACATCCAGGATCAGTCGCTCGTAGGCCTCGGGGGAGGAGACCGTGAACGCCTGGCCGTAGCTGAAGTCCATGTTCACGTCCCGGACTTCCATCTCGGAGCCGGGCACCTTCGACCCGAAGCGCATCGTGATGCCTTCGTCGGGTTGTACGCGGATCACCAGCGCGTTCTGACCGAGCTCCTCGGTCATGGTCTTGTCGAACGGCAGGTGCGGGGCCCGCTTGAAGACCACTGCGATCTCGGTGACGCGGCGGCCGAGGCGCTTGCCGGTGCGCAAGTAGAAGGGCACACCCGCCCAGCGGCGGGTGTCGACCTCGAGGGTGATGGCCGCGTACGTCTCGGTGGTCGAATCCGCCGCGAAGCCCTTCTCCTCGAGCAGACCGACGACCTTCTCGCCGCCCTGCCACCCGGATGCGTACTGGCCGCGCGCGGTGGTCTCCTCGAACGGCTCGGCCGGCCGGGTCGCCGACAGCACCTTGATCTTCTCCGCGTGCAGCTCCGACGCCGCGAAGCTCACCGGCTCCTCCATCGCGGTGAAGGCGAGCAGCTGAAGCAGGTGATTCTGGATGACGTCGCGGGCTGCTCCGATGCCGTCGTAGTAGCCGGCGCGACCACCGAGGCCGATGTCCTCGGCCATCGTGATCTGCACGTGGTCGACGTAGTGTGCGTTCCACACCGGCTCGAACATCTGGTTCGCGAAACGCAACGCGAGGATGTTCTGAACCGTCTCCTTGCCGAGATAGTGATCGATGCGGAAGACGGATTCCTCGGAGAACACCTCACCGACAACCGAATTGAGTTCGCGTGCGCTCTCGAGGTCGTGCCCGAAGGGCTTCTCGATCACGACGCGGCTCCACGAGCCGTTGCGTTGCGCGGCCAGACCCGAACGCGACAGCTGCCCGCACACCACGGGGAAGGCGTCCGGCGGGACCGACAGGTAGAACGCGTGGTTGCCGCCCGTACCCCGTTCGCGGTCGAGCTTCTCGAGGGTCGTCGCGAGTTCCGCGAATGCCGCGTCGTCGTCGAAGGTGCCCTGCACGAAGCGGATCCCTTCCGCGAGGCGCTGCCAGACCTCCTCGCGGAAGGGGGTACGCGAATGTTCACGCACCGCGTCGTGGACCACCTGACCGAAATCCTCGTCGGCCCAATCCCTCCGGGCGAAACCGACGAGCGCGAATCCGGGCGGCAGGAGACCGCGGTTGGCGAGATCGTAGACGGCGGGCATCAACTTGCGCCGGGCGAGATCGCCGGTCACACCGAAGATCACCAGCGCGCACGGGCCGGCGATACGGGGCAGTCTGCGATCTCTGTTGTCCCGGAGCGGATTCACCCACTCCGCCGCACCGGATTCGGGCACGTTCAGCCCTCCGCGCCCGGCGCGTGAGCCGCGAGCTGTTCCGTCGTTGCCGCGAGCAGGTCCTTCCAGGACACGACGAACTTCTCCACGCCCTCGTCCTCGAGCTTGCGGAAGACGTCGGGAAGATCCACGCCGACCGAGGTCAGCGCGTCGAACACCTGCTGGGAAGCGGCGACGTTGCGTGTCACGGTGTCGCCCGTGACCTCGCCGTGGTCGGCGACGGCCTCGAGGGTCTTCTCCGGCATCGTGTTGACGGTATTCGGCGCGACCAGCTCGGTGACGTAGAGCGTGTCGGGGTAGTCGGGGTTCTTCACACCCGTCGACGCCCACAGCGCACGCTGGGGAACGGCACCGGCCTCGGCGAGCTGCTCGAAGCGCGTTCCGCCTTCGAACGCCCGCTGGTAGGCGGCGTACGCGAGTCGCGCGTTGGCCAAGCCGGCCTTGCCGCGCAGAGCCAGCGCCTGATCGGTGCCGATCTCCTCGAGGCGCGGGTCGATCTCGGTATCGACACGCGAGACGAAGAACGACGCCACCGAGCGGATCGCCGACAGGTCGTGCCCGGCGGCCTTCGCCGCGGTGAGACCGTCGAGGTAGGCCTCGATGACCCGCTCGTAGCGCTCGACCGAGAAGATCAGGGTGACGTTGACGCTGACACCCTCACCGATCACCCGGGCGATGGCCGGCAGGCCCGCCACCGTCGCGGGGATCTTGATGAACAGGTTCGGGCGGTCGACGACGCGCCACAGGTCGAGGGCCTGCTGGACGGTGTCGTCCGTCTTGTGCGCCAGACGCGGGTCGACCTCGATCGACACCCGTCCGTCGAGACCGCCGGTCGCCTCGAACACCGGTGCGAGGACGTCGCAGGCCGAACGGACGTCGTCGGTGGTGACCGTGCGGATCGCCTCGGTGGCGTCGGCGCCGGCTCCGGCGAGGTCGCGGATCTGCGCGTCGTAGGCGTGGCCCTTCGACAGGGCGGCCTGGAAGATCGACGGATTGGTCGTCACACCGACGACGCTGCGGGTGGCGACGAGCTCGGCGAGCTTGCCGGAGTCGATGAGGTCGCGCGACAGGTCGTCCAGCCACACCGACACACCCTGGGCGGACAGTTCGGCCAGCGCAGCGTTCTGCGTGGAGGTCTGCTGGGTCATCGGATCATCCCTTCACTCGGGTCAGCGAGCGGCGCGCAGCGTCGACGACGGCCTCGGCGGTGATGCCGAACTCGCGGTACAGGGTCTTGTAGTCGGCGGAAGCGCCGTAGTGCTCGAGCGAGACCGGCTCACCGGCGTCGCCGATCAGGCGGTACCACGGCATGGCGAGCCCGGCCTCGACGGACACGCGGGCGCGCACCGACGGGGGCAGGACCTCGTCGCGGTAGGCCTGGTCCTGCTCGAGGAAGCGGTCGAGCACCGGCACGGAGACGACGCGGGTGGCCACACCGTCGGCCTCGAGGGTCTCGCGGGCGGCGACGGCGAGCTGGACCTCGGATCCGGTCGCGAGGATCACGACCTCCGGGGTCCCCGAGGACGCCTCGGCCAGGACGTAGGCGCCGCGGGCGACACCCTCGGCGGCCTTCTCCCGCGTGCCCTCGAGCACGGGGACGTTCTGGCGGGTCAGCGCGAGCGCGGTCGGGCCCGTGCGGTTCTCCAACGCGGCCTTCCACGCGAACGACGTCTCGTTGGCGTCGGCCGGGCGGATCACCGCGAGGTTCGGGATCGCTCGCAGCGCCGCGAGGTGCTCGATCGGCTGGTGGGTCGGGCCGTCCTCACCGAGACCGATCGAATCGTGCGTCCACACGTAGATCGACGGGGTCTGCATGAGGGCCGCGAGACGCACCGCAGGTCGCATGTAGTCGGAGAAGACGAGGAAGGTGCCGCCGTAGGGGCGGGTCGGGCCGTGCAGGGCGATGCCGTTGAGGATCGAACCCATGGCGTGCTCGCGCACACCGAAGTGCAGGGTGCGTCCGTAGGGCTGCGCGTTCCAGTCCTTCGTGGAGATCGCCTCGGGGCCGAAGGAGTCGGAACCGGGGATCGTGGTGTTGTTGCTGCCGGCGAGGTCGGCGGAGCCGCCCCACAGCTCGGGCAGCACCGGTCCGAGCGCGGCGAGGGCCTTGCCGGACGCCGAGCGGGTCGCGGGACCGCTCTCGGTGGGCTCGTAGGTCGGCAGGGCGTCGACCCAGCCCTCCGGGAACTCACCGGCGTACAGGCGGTCGAACAGCTCCTTGCGTTGCGGCTCGCGGGTGGCCCACGCGTCGAAGTCGGCCTGCCACGCCGCGCGCGCCTCGGCGCCACGCGTCACGACCTGCCGGGTGTGCTCGATCACCGCCGGATCGACGTCGAAGTTCTTCTCGGGGTCGAAGCCGAGGATCTTCTTGATCTCGGCGACCTCGTCGGCGCCGAGCGCGGCACCGTGCGCGTCGCC
This sequence comes from Rhodococcus sp. Q1, assembly GCF_004153645.1. NCBI lineage: Bacteria > Bacillati > Actinomycetota > Actinomycetes > Mycobacteriales > Nocardiaceae > Rhodococcus > Rhodococcus sp. Q1. The sequence goes on from NZ_SDMJ01000003.1 coordinate 454,048, forward strand.
GCTGTTCATCTTCGTCGGGGCCGGGTAGCCGATGATCGTGCGGACGGAGATGAAGGACGGACGGTCGGTGACGGCCTTCGCGGCCTCGACGGCCTCGAGCAGTGCGGTGACGTTCTCGCCGCCCTCGACGGTCTGTACGTGCCAGCCGTACGCCTCGTAGCGCTTGGCGACGTCCTCACCGAGAGCGATCGCGGTGTCGTGCTCGATGGAGATCTTGTTGTCGTCGTAGAAGACGATCAGGTTGCCGAGCTGCTGGACACCGGCGAGCGACGACGCCTCGGAGGTCACGCCCTCCTCGATGTCGCCGTCGGAGGCGATCACGTAGACGTAGTGGTCGAACGGGCTCTTGCCTGCGGGCGCCTCGGGATCGAACAGGCCGCGCTCGCGGCGGGCAGCCATCGCCATGCCGACCGCGGACGCGAGACCCTGGCCGAGCGGGCCGGTGGTCATCTCGACCCCGGCGGTGTGCCCGTACTCGGGGTGGCCCGGGGTGAGCGAACCCCACGTGCGCAGTGCCTCGAGGTCGGCGAGTTCGAGACCGTAGCCGGACAGGTACAGCTGGACGTACAGCGTCAGGCTCGAATGTCCGCACGAGAGTACGAAGCGGTCGCGGCCGACCCACTCGTGGTCGGTCGGATCGTGACGCATCACACGCTGGTAGAGGGTGTACGCGAGAGGAGCGAGGCTCATCGCGGTACCGGGATGCCCGTTTCCGACCTTCTGCACGGCGTCGGCGGCGAGCACGCGCGCGGTGTCGACCGCCTTGGTGTCCAGGTCGGTCCAGTCGGCAGGATGCGCAGGCTGGGTGAGGGTGCGGATCTCGTCTGTGATCGACACGAGCGTGAAGTCTCCTGACATGGGTGTACGGGGTCCCGGCGGGTGGAAGTCGGCCCGCGCGCTACTTCAGACTAGTGCGCTGCTCCGAACGGGTCGATTCGGTCCGGGCAACGGTCCGGTCTACCATCGTTCGTAGTAGAGGAGCGTCCGGAACCGGGCGACCGTGAACGGGCGAAACGAAGGTGCGGATCCGCGTGGGACAAGGAGACAGTGTGCGGGCAGGGCGACGGCCGGGAGGACACGGCTTCGGCGCCCCCGAAGCGCCGAGCGCCCCGCGCTCCGACACCGCGTGGGGCCGGATCTCCGGCACCGTCCTCGCCTACATCGCGTTGACGAAGCCGCGCGTGATCGAACTTCTGCTGGTCGCGACCATTCCCGCGATGCTGTTCGCCGATCGCGGGAACGTCGACATCGTGCTCATCCTGAGCACATTGTTCGGCGGCTGGATGGGCGCCGCGAGCGCCAACTCGCTCAATTGTGTCGTCGACGCCGACATCGACAAGGTGATGAAACGCACGGCGTTGCGTCCGCTGGCCCGGCAGACGGTGCCGACGCGCAACGCCTTCGTCTTCGGCATGGTGCTCGGTGTCGCGTCGTTCGTGTGGTTGTGGTGGCGGGCCAACCTGCTGGCCGGCGTCCTGGTCGTGGCGACCATCGCGTTCTACGTGCTCGTGTACACGATGGTGCTCAAGCGCCGGACCTGGCAGAACGTGGTCTGGGGCGGGGCGGCCGGGTGTATGCCCGTGATGGTCGGCTGGGCTGCCGTGACCGGTTCGCTGAGCTGGGAACCGGTCGTGCTGTTCCTGGTCATCTTCTTCTGGACGCCGCCGCACACCTGGGCGCTCGCGATGCGCTACAAGGAGGACTACAAGGCCGCGGGCGTGCCGATGCTGCCGGTGATCGCCACCGAACAGCACGTCACCAAGCAGATTCTGATGTACACCTGGGCGACGGTGATCGCGACGCTGGTGATCGTCCCGGCCGCCGGGGTGATCTACGCGGCGGTCGCGCTGCTCGCGGGCGCCTGGTTCCTGCTCGTCGCCCACCAGCTGTACAACAGCGTGCGCGGCGGAGCGTCGGTCAAGCCGCTCAAACTGTTCCTGCAGTCCAACAACTACCTCGCGGTGGTATGTCTCGGTCTGGCGATCGATTCCGTACTCGCACTGCCCACGATCGGCTCCTACTTCTGATCGTCACTCACACGACGACTGCTCCACGACGACGCCCCGGCCGAACGGCCGGGGCGTCGTCGTGTGGGCTCGGTCGATCACGGGATCAGGACGATCGAGCCGGTGGTCCGGCGTCCCTCGAGATCGATGTGGGCACGGGCGGCCTCCGCCAGGGGGTAGCGCGCACCGACACGGAGCTTCAGCGACCCGTCGGCGAGCGCCGCGAGGACGTCGCCCGCACGCCACAACAGCTCGTCGCGGTCTCGGGTGTAGTGCGCCAGGGTCGGGCGGGTGACGAACAGTGATCCCGCCGGGTTGAGGCGCTGCAGGTCGAAGGGAGGGACGGGTCCGCTCGCAGCACCGAACAGGGCGACCGTGCCGCGCACGCGGACCGACGCCAGCGACGACTCGAAGGTCGCGGCACCGACACCGTCGTACGCCGCGGCCACCCCCTCGCCGCCCGTGAGGTCGCGCACGTGCCCGGCGAGGTCGTCGCCGTAGTGCAGTACCTCCGTGGCGCCGGCCTCCCGTGACAGGGCTTCCTTCTCGTCGGACGACACGGTGGTGATCACCCGCACACCCTTCGCGACGGCGAGCTGAGTCAGGATCAGCCCCACACCGCCTGCACCGGCGTGGACGAGCACCGTCTCGCCGGGCTGCGCCGCGTAGACGGAGTTCAGGAGGTAGTGCGCTGTCATGCCCTGGAGCAGGACGGAGGCGGCCTGGTCGGCCGGTACGGACTCCGGGACCGGGACCGCGATGTTCTCGGGGACCCGGACGAGTTCGGCATAGGAAGCGGGCGCCGCGCACCACGACACGCGGTCACCCACCGCCGTGTCGCGGACGCCCTCGCCCACCGCCACGACCGTGCCGGTGCCCTCCGAGCCGGGGATGTAGGGCAGGTCGGTGGGATAGAGACCCGTGCGGAAGTAGGTGTCGATGAAGTTCACGCCGATCGCGTCGGTGCGGACGAGCAGTTCTCCGAGGCCGGGCTCGGGGTCGGGTCTTTCGACGGAGACGAGGACGTCGGGACCACCGTGCTGTGCCACTTCGATCGCATGCATGCGGCTCACAGTATTCTGCAGACATGAGCGTGGAAACCCAGGTCGTGGCCGCACCGGCCGACATCGTCTCGTCCATCCGCAGCTTCGTCGCGGCGCACGGAGGTTCCGGCAAGGCCGTGCTGCAGCCCATCGGTCTGTCGGGCGTCCGGATCACCGTGGTCGCCGCCGACGGCACCCTCGGCGACCGTGTCGCGAAGGATCTGCCGACGGCGCGCGCCATCGTCGAGGAAATCCCTGACGTCACGGTCTCGGAGTGGGACCGTGAGGTCACCAGCATCGCGAACCCGCAGAAGGGGCACTGGGCGAGGATGGCCGGCTGGGTGGCGCGTCAGACCAAGTTCCCGAAGGCCCGCAACGAGCGCTGACGGACCCGACACCCGTACGACGATCGCGGCCCCCTTCCCGAATTCGGGAAGGGGGCCGCGCCGGCTGCCGGTCAGACCGGAACGGGCTCGCGATCCGGGATCGTCGTGCGTGTCCGTCCGGCGGCCCAGACCGCGGCGGTGGCCGCCGTGCACAGTCCGGCCCCGGCGACGTGGCAGACGACCAGCACGGCGGGCACGTCCGTCCAGAACTGCACGAGGCCGATGCCGGCCTGCGCGACCACCAGGGCGAGCACGACCTTCAGACGGAGCGTGACGGCTCGCGGGGCGTGGACCGCGTAGACGGCGAAGGTCAGGCCGATCAGCAGCGCGAGATAGCCGACGAGCGCCTCGGCGTGCAGATGGACGAGATTGGTGATGTCGAGCGCGAGGCGCGGGACGGGATTCTCGACGCTCTTGTCGCCGGCGTGCGGACCGGCGCCGGTGACCATCGTGCCGAGCACGAGGACCACACCGAGCGCGACTCCCGACAGTGCGGTGAGCCATCGCAGCGGCGGGGGCAGCACCTGCACCACCGTGCCGTCGTCCGGCTCGCTCACCTTCGCGTAGAGCACCGTTGCCAGCCACACCATGAGCATCGACGCGAGCAGGTGGATCGCGACCGTCCACCAGGCGAGCCCGGCCAGCACGGTGATCCCGCCGATGATCGCCTGCAGCACGGTGCCCGCGGGCATCACCCATGCCCAGGCGATGACCTCCTTGCGGCGACGGGCCCGGGTGACGGCCAGCACGATCGCGGCGGCGACGGCCACGACCACGAAGGTCAGCAGCCGGTTGCCGAATTCGACGATCTGGTGAAGCGTGTTCACCCCGCTCGACACACCCACCGGGACCAACGAGCCGGGGAAGCACTGCGGCCAGGTGGGGCAACCCAGTCCGGAGGCGGTGACGCGGACGACCGAGCCGGTCACGGCGATGCCACCCTGGGTGAGAATCGTGAGGAACGCGATGATCTTCTGCGTCCGCAACGAGGGCAGGGGAAGACGGTCGACAAGGCTCAGGTAGCCGCGATACAACACGATTCGATGGTACGGCGTGAACCACTACACGCTGTAGTTGGGTTGCGCCGGATCGGGTATCCCGGCGCTCAGGTGAACCGGAAGCATCTCGCCGCGGCGGTGCCGCCGATCACCGTCCACACCACGAGCGCGACGATCGACAGCCAGTCGAACACACCCGTCGTGGCGCTCTCGAGCGCAAGGGTCAGCGCCCCGGACGGGACGATCCGCAGCAGGTGGGCCACCGCTTCCGGGATCACGTCGCCGAGCACCACGATGCTGCCGATCCCGAGCAGTACGAACCACACGATGTTCGCGAGGGCGAGCACGATCTCGGCACGGAGCGTTCCGCCGAGGAGCAGACCCAGTGTCGCGAACATCACCGTGCCGAGGGCGATGACGACCGCCCCGATGAGCAGATCGACGGGGGAGGGTCGCCAACCCAGCGCCAGTCCTATCGTTCCGAGCAGCACGGACTGCAGGGCGACGACTATCCCCACGGCCGCGCTCTTCCCGGCGATGATTCCCCACTTGGGAAGCGCTGTCGCGCCGATCCGCTTGAGGGCGCCGTAGCGCCGGTCGAAGCCCACGGCGATCGCCTGCCCGGTGAACGCCGTCGACATCACCGCCACCATCATCACCGCAGGCAGCACGCGATCGACCCGCGAGTCGCCGAGATCGCCGATCGGCAGCAGGGACAGCCCGATCAACAGGGTGATCGGGATGAACATGGTCAGCAAGAGTTGCTCGCCGTTGCGCAGCAACAACTTCAGTTCCATGACTGTCTGCGCCGCGAGCATCTTCGACGGCGAGTTCGGCTGCGGTCGCGGGGTGAACGTCCCCTCCGCGAACCGGTTGTTCGCCAGACGATCGTGGGTCACGCTCACCCTCTCAACTCCCGACCGGTCAATTCGAGGAAGACGTCCTCGAGGCTGCGCTGATCCACCCGGATCTCGGTTGCCAGTGCTCCCAGGCTCGCGCACCAGGTCGCTGCCGCCGCCACGACCGACGGTTCGATCGTGCCCTCCACGAGATACCGCCCGGGATTGTCCTCACGGACCCGATGAGTGCCGGCAAGGGTCGACTGCAGTGCGCTCAGGTCGAGGCCGGCAGGCGCGGTCAGCCACAGCTGGCCCTCGGCGCCGTCGCGGGTGACCTCGTCGGGCGTGCCCGCAGCGACCACCCGGCCGTGATCGATGATGACGATCTCGTCGGCGAGTTCCTCGGCCTCGTCCATGAGGTGAGTGGTGAGCAGCACGCTCACGCCGTCGCGGCGCAGGGCGTCGATCAACTCCCAGACGAGCAGCCGGGCCTGAGCGTCGAGGCCGGCCGTCGGTTCGTCGAGGAACACCAGTTCGGGGCGCCCGACCAGCGCGCACGCGAGCGCGAGACGTTGCTGTTGTCCGCCCGACAGTCGGCGGTAGGGGGTGCGGCGGGCGTCCGTGAGCCCGAGGCGCCGGAGCAGCCAGTCCGGATCGAGGGGGTCGGCCGAGTACGCCGCGACCAGGTCGAGCATCTCGCCGGCCCGTGAACCCGGATAGGCGCCTCCGCCCTGCAGCATCACCCCGATCCTGGGGCGGAGAGCGTCGGAATCGGCGACGGGGTCGAGACCCAGGACGCGGACGATACCGGCGTCGGGAGTGACGAACCCCTCGCACATTTCCACGGTGGTGGTCTTACCGGCGCCGTTCGGACCGAGAAGGGCGAGCACCTGGGCGCGTTCGACGGTCAGGTCGAGACCGTTCACGGCGGTGACGCCCCCGTAGGTCTTGACGACGCCGTCCAGGCGCACGGCCGGTACCGCACCGGCGGGAGAACTCGGGATCACAGGGTTCCAGCCTAGGCGTCCGCTGTTTCCGCCGGACGCGGTGGTGTGCGCTCCTGCAGTCGCCACGGCAGTCGGGAGCGTGTCGCGACGATGATCAGACCGACCACGACGATGGTCGCTATCGACGCCTGGACGATGATGAACGGTTGGTACTCGCTGCCGTTGGGCATGAGGATCATGCCGACCACGGACGAGAACGCGATGGTGGGGATCCGGAACACCGGGCGCGTCGCCCAGGCGGCGAGCGGGATCACCGCCCACAGCAGATACCAGGGTTGTACCACCGGGAAGAGAAGCACGATCGCGCCCAGCGACACGCCCAGCGCACCCACGGGATGGATCCGGCCTGTCAGCACCGCGAGCAGCATGCGCACCGTGATGAAGGCCGCCACCAGTGCGGCGATGGGGCGCGTGATGGACAGCACGGCCGTCGTGTGGTCGCCCAGGCCGAGCAGCACGCCCCCGAGACCCGTGCCCATGCCCAGGAGGGTCGGGATCGACATCCAGCTGCGGACCTCGGTGGCGGTCCCGAGGGTCTTCGTCCAGCCGAAGCCCAGACCGCTGCCCCAGCTCACGGCCACGATCACGACGCCGGTCCCGACACCGAGGATCACTGCGGCGAGGATCACGGCGCGGAAGGTGGCACCCCACTTGCGGGCCAGGGCCATGCCGACGAATCCCAGCGCGAGCAGCGAGGGCACCTTGATCATCGACGACAGGGCGATCAGTGCCGTGCCGGCAGCGAGCCATCCCGCGAGACGCAGACGCGACACGGACTCGTCGGCCGGGTGGACCGCCCGCAACGAGAGTTCGACGCCGGCGAGCATGAGGCCGAGCATCAGGGCTTCGTTGTGGATGCCCGCGACCAGGTGGAACAGCAACAGCGGGTTGGCTGCGCCGAGCCACAACGCGCTCACCGACGCCACCCCGCACCGGCGGGCCAGCCGAGGCAACGCCCATACGATCAGGGCCACACCGGCGAGCGCGAGCAGTCGGTGGACGAATATGCCGGCCACGATGTTCTCGCCTGTGACGTAGGTGATCTTCTCGCCGAGCCACAGGAAGGCCGGACCGTAGGGGGCCGAGGTGTCGCGCCAGATGTTCGGCACCGTCCGGGTCAGGACGTGGTCGACGCCCAGCGCTCCCGCCGGTCCGATCGCGTAGGGATCGAGTCCGCGTGCCGCGATCTCGCTCTGCGCGAGATAGGAGTACACGTCCTTGCTGAACATCGGTGGTGCCACGACGAGCGGGAGAATCCACAACAGCAGGGTGCGGTCGAGTTGCGACCGGGACAGTCGGCGCACGGGACCGGCCGGCGCGCTCCGGCCGATGGCGAATCGTCCGAGCAGCAGCCAGGCGAGGATCACCAGCGCCGTACCGATCATGGTCGTGGTGAGCGCGGCGCTCGGCATGCGCGCCGCCAGCCCGAGAGCTCGTACTCCCTGCACAGGGTTCTGCAGGACCGGCTGCGCCCCGGCGCCGAGCGCGCCGACCGCCATGAGCACGGCACCGGTGGCGCCGAGCAGCCGGATACGGTGCAGATACGTGTTCTCCGTCGCGTCGAGTCCGCGCCCTTCGGCCTCGTCGCCGTGCAATACGACGGAGACGTCGGCATGGGGACCGGGGGCCTCGAGCCCCAGGGCGCGTCGGACCCACGTGTGCAGGTGTTCGCGGACTCCCGATCGGCCCGACGACGGAGGAGTCGTGCGCGGGGCTGACAGGGAAGGAGTCGACTGCACGTCAGAAGCGTAACGGGAGGGTGGATGTGGTTTCCGCGGACTCCGGGATGAGGGTGTAACAAAGGGCACCCTTGGTGGACCGTGCTTCCGAATTCCGTCACACTGGTGTTGTGAAATACCCGTCCGACACCACCGATGCCGCAGAACGCGCAGGTCACGTACCTGTCGCGGCGGCGTCGCGCGTCGAGGACGTACGCAGGAATCCTCCGTCGACCGGTCGCGAGATCCCGGAGGGGCAGACGCGCGCCGCGGTCGTGCAGCTGCTGCTCGAAGAAGGCCCGATCACCGCGCCGGAGATCGGCGACCGTCTCGGCCTGAGTGCCGCCGGTGTGCGACGCCATCTCGACGCGCTCATCGAGTCCGGCGAGGCGCAGGCCGCCGCACCTCCGCGCAGGCAGGGCCGCGGTCGCGGCCGGCCGGCACGTCGCTTCCAGCTCACCGCCGTCGGGCGCGCCCGGCTCGGCCACTCCTACGACGATCTCGCCACCGCCGCGATGCGTCACCTCCGCGAACTCGGTGGCGAGGCCGCCATCGAGGATTTCGCTCGTCGGCGCGTCGATTCCATCCTCGGCAACATCGCCGCCGCCGATCCCGACGAGGAACCGGACGTCGAAGAACTCGCGGAAGAGATCGCCGAGGCATTCACCTCGTCCGGATTTGCCGCGTCCACGCGCAAGGTCGGCGCGGGTGTCCAGATCTGTCAGCATCATTGCCCCGTCTCGCACGTCGCCGAACAGTTCCCGGAGCTGTGCGAAGCGGAGCAGGACGCATTCGTGAAGATCCTCGGCACGCACGTCCAGCGGCTCGCCACGATCGCGAACGGCGACGCGTTCTGCACCACACACGTGCCGGTCCTGCCCCGTCAGGACAAACCTCAGCGGGAGCCGCCGTCACGGTGAGCCGCCCCGCCCGCCGTTGTTCGGCCTCGAAACATCCAGTTGTTGACCGTCGGCGTACAGCCCCCGCCGACCCCACCAGACTCCGGAAGGAGCTCGCATGACCGTCGCATCGGATCAGACGTCCGGCGCCGCGCCGCTGACGCAGGAAGAGACGATCGATTCTCTCGGACACTACGAATACGGCTGGGCGGACCCCGACACCGCCGGTGCCACGGCGCAGCGCGGCCTGTCCGAAGAAGTCGTGCGGGACATCTCGTCGAAGAAGAACGAACCCGAGTGGATGCTCGACATCCGTCTCAAGGCGCTGCGCACCTTCGACAAGAAGCCGATGCCGGTGTGGGGTTCGAACCTCGACGGGATCGACTTCGACAACATCAAGTACTTCGTGCGCTCGACGGAGAAGCAGGCCGCGAGCTGGGACGAGCTCCCCGAGGACATCAAGAACACCTACGACCGGCTGGGCATCCCGGAGGCGGAGAAGCAGCGCCTGATCGCCGGTGTCGCCGCCCAGTACGAGTCCGAGGTGGTCTACCACCAGATCCGCGAGGACCTCGAGAGCCAGGGCGTGATCTTCCTCGACACCGACTCGGGTCTGCGTGAGCATCCCGAGCTGTTCAAGGAGTACTTCGGCACGGTCATCCCGGCCGGCGACAACAAGTTCTCCGCCCTGAACACCGCGGTGTGGTCGGGAGGCTCGTTCATCTACGTTCCGCCGGGTGTACACGTCGACATCCCGCTGCAGGCCTACTTCCGCATCAACACGGAGAACATGGGCCAGTTCGAGCGGACCCTGATCATCGTCGACGAGGGCGCCTCGGTGCACTACGTCGAGGGCTGCACCGCGCCGATCTACAAGTCCGACTCGCTGCACTCCGCAGTGGTCGAGATCATCGTCAAGAAGGGCGGTCACTGCCGCTACACGACGATCCAGAACTGGTCGAACAACGTCTACAACCTGGTGACCAAGCGCACCAAGGTCGAGGCCGGGGGCTCGATGGAATGGATCGACGGCAACATCGGTTCCAAGGTGACGATGAAGTACCCGGCCGTGTGGATGATGGGCGAGCACGCTCGCGGTGAGGTGCTCTCCGTGGCCTTCGCCGGCGAGGGTCAGCACCAGGACACCGGCGCGAAGATGCTGCACCTGGCTCCGCACACCTCCTCGACCATCGTGTCGAAGTCGGTGGCGCGCGGCGGTGGACGTGCCTCCTACCGCGGCCTCGTGCAGGTCAACAAGGGAGCCCACGGCTCGAAGTCGACGGTCAAGTGCGACGCGCTGCTCGTCGACCAGATCAGCCGCTCCGACACCTACCCGTACGTCGATATCCGTGAGGACGACGTCACGATGGGTCACGAGGCGACCGTCTCGAAGGTGAGCGACGACCAGCTGTTCTACCTCATGAGCCGCGGACTCGACGAGGACGAGGCCATGGCCATGGTGGTGCGCGGGTTCGTCGAGCCCATCGCCAAGGAACTGCCGATGGAGTACGCCCTCGAACTCAACCGCCTGATCGAACTGCAGATGGAAGGGGCAGTCGGCTAAATGACTGCGGAAGCGAAGAACGCTCCGGCTACCGGAGTGCAGGAAGCCGTGCGCGGGGAGAACCGTGCCCCGGCGATCGACAACGCCGGCAAGCCGGCAGTCAACAAGGGCGAGGTCTTCACGTCGTTCGATGTGAACGCCTTCGAGGTTCCCTCGGGACGCGACGAGGTCTGGCGGTTCACCCCGCTGCGCCGCCTGCGCGGTCTGCACGACGGCACCGCCACCGCGACCGGCACCGCGACCGTCGAGGTCACCCCGGTCGACGGCGTGCAGGTCGAGACCGTCGCGCGCGACGACGCGCGGCTCGGACAGGCCGGTGTGCCGTTCGACCGGATCGCAGCGCAGGCCTACTCGGCGTTCGAGACCGCGACCGTCCTCACCGTCGGCCGCGAGGTCGAGGTCGCCGACCCCGTCACCGTGACGATCACGGGACCAGGCGAGGGAGCCGTCGCCTACGGTCACGTGCAGATCCGGCTCGAGGAGTTCGCCAACCTCACGCTCGTCATCGACCAGCGCGGTAGCGGCACCTACGCCGAGAACATCGAGTTCGTGCTCGGCGACAGCGCGCAATTGAAGGTCGTCGCGGTGCAGGACTGGGCCGACGACGCCGTGCACGTCGCCGCGCACCACGCCCGCCTCGGCCGCGATGCCGTGCTCCGTCACTTCACGGTGGCGCTCGGCGGCGATCTTGTGCGCGTGTCGGCGACCACCAAGTACGACGGTCCCGGCGGCGACGCCGAACTGCTCGGCCTGTACTTCGCCGACGCCGGTCAGCACTTCGAACAGCGCCTGCTCGTCGACCACTCGCAGCCGAACTGCAAGTCGAACGTCGTGTACAAGGGTGCGCTGCAGGGCGATCCGGCCTCCGGCAAGCCCGACGCGCGCACCGTGTGGATCGGCGACGTGCTCATCCGCGCCGAGGCCGAGGGCACCGACACCTTCGAGCTCAACCGCAACCTGGTGCTCACCGACGGAGCGCGCGCCGACTCGGTGCCGAACCTCGAGATCGAGACCGGTGAGATCGTCGGTGCCGGTCACGCGTCGGCGACCGGCCGCTTCGACGACGAGCAGCTGTTCTACCTGCGTGCTCGCGGTATCCCCGAAGAGGAAGCGCGTCGCCTCGTCGTCCGCGGATTCTTCCACGAGCTGCTCGAGCGCATCACGGTCGCCGAGGTCCGCGAACGGCTCGAGGCCGCCATCGAGGCGGAACTCGCCGCCGTCGGCGCCTGACGGCCGTCTCCCCGTACTCCCGATACCTCTCCACTAAGGAAACGCATTTCGATGTCCACACCTTCGAACGTCCTCGAGATCAAGGACCTGCACGTCCGTGTCGCTCAGACCGACGAGAACGCCGAACCCATCGACATTCTCAAGGGCGTCGATCTCACGGTCCGCTCGGGTGAGACGCACGCCATCATGGGCCCCAACGGCTCCGGCAAGTCCACCCTGTCGTACGCGATCGCCGGCCACCCCAAGTACGAGATCACCTCGGGCAGCATCACCCTCAACGGTGAGGACGTGCTCGAGATGAGTGTCGACGAGCGCGCCCGCGCCGGCCTGTTCCTCGCGATGCAGTACCCGGTCGAGGTGCCCGGCGTGTCGATGTCGAACTTCCTCCGCACCGCCGCGACCGCCGTGCGCGGCGAGGCTCCCAAGCTGCGCCACTGGGTCAAGGAGGTCAAGCAGGCGATGTCCGAGTTGGACATCGATCCGGCCTTCGGCGAGCGCAGTGTCAACGAGGGTTTCTCCGGTGGCGAGAAGAAGCGCCACGAGATCCTGCAGCTCGGTCTGCTGAAGCCGAAGATCGCCATCCTCGACGAGACCGACTCGGGCCTCGACGTGGACGCGTTGCGCGTCGTCTCCGAGGGCGTGAACCGCTACCAGGAGAACGAGAACGGCGGCGTTCTGCTCATCACCCACTACACCCGTATCCTGCGCTACATCAAGCCGCAGTTCGTGCACGTCTTCGTGGGTGGCCGCGTCGTCGAGTCCGGTGGCCCCGAGCTCGCCGACGAGCTCGAGACCAACGGCTACGTTCGTTTCACCCAGGCAGCAACGCAAGGAGCGTGATCGGATGACGGTGCCGGTGCGGACCTTGGACATCGCCCGGATCAGGGCGGATTTCCCGATCCTCGCGCGCACGGTGCGCGACGGCAAACCCCTGGTCTACCTCGACTCGGGGGCCACCTCCCAGCGTCCGGTGCAGGTGCTGGACGCCGAGCGTGAGTTCCTCGCGACGCGGAACGCGGCCGTGCACCGCGGTGCGCATGCGTTGTCGGAGGAGGCGACCGACTCGTACGAGGACGCCCGCGCTGTCATCGCCGCCTTCGTCGGGGTCGACGTCGACGAGGTGGTGTTCACCAAGAATGCCACCGAGTCGCTCAACCTCGTCGCCTACGCCTTCGCCGACGACCGGTTCCCGCACCGGCTCGGACCGGGTGACGAGATCGTCGTCACCGAGCTCGAGCACCACGCGAACCTCGTTCCGTGGCAGGAACTCGCGCGGCGCACGGGTGCCACCCTGCGCTGGTACGGCGTCACCGACGACGGCCGCATCGACCTCGACTCGCTGACGCTGACCGAGTCCGTGAAGGTCGTGGCGTTCACGCACCAGTCGAACGTCACCGGCGCGGTCGCCCCCGTCGAGGAGATCGTGCGGCGCGCGAAGGAGGTCGGCGCGATCGTCGTGCTCGACGCGTGCCAGTCGGTGCCGCACATGGCCGTCGACTTCCACGCGCTCGGAGTCGACTTCGCCGCCTTCTCCGGCCACAAGATGTTCGGTCCCTCGGGTGTGGGTGTCCTCTACGGACGACGCGACCTGCTCGCCGACGTGCCGCCGTTCATCACCGGTGGCTCGATGATCGAGACGGTCACCATGGAGGCGACGACCTTCGCCGCACCGCCGCAGCGGTTCGAAGCCGGTTCCCCGATGTCCTCGCAGGCCGTGGGGCTCGGTGCCGCCGTGCGTTATCTGCAGGAGATCGGCATGGACGCGGTGGCCGCGCACGAGCACGAACTCACCACTGCGGCGCTCGCCGAACTCGCCGGCATCGAGGGCGTGCGCATCATCGGTCCGACCACCGCCGACCAGCGCGGTGGGGCCGTGTCGTTCGTCGTGGACGGAATCCACGCCCATGATCTCGGCCAGATCCTCGATGACGAGGGCGTCGAGATCCGGGTCGGGCATCACTGTGCCTGGCCGTTGCACCGCCGCTTCGGGGTGGCCGCGACCGCCCGCGCGTCGTTCGCCGTGTACAACACGCCGGACGAGGTGCAGGCACTCGGCGCGGCGATCCGGCGCGCCCAGAAATTCTTCGGGGAGGCGTGATCCGATGCGGATGGAGCAGATGTACCAGGAAGTGATCCTGGATCACTACAAGCACCCGCATCACCGCGGGCTGCGCGAACCGTTCGGCGCCGAAGTACATCACGTCAACCCGACCTGCGGCGACGAGGTGACGCTGCGTGTGCATCTCGACGGCGACACCGTTGCCGACGTCTCCTACGACGGCCAGGGGTGCTCGATCAGCCAGGCGTCGACGTCCGTGCTCACCGACCAGGTGATCGGTGCTCCGCTGGGCGATGCGCTGAAGATGGTCGACGGGTTCGTCGAGATGGTGAGCAGTCGCGGCACCGTCGACGGCGACGAGGAGTTGATCGGCGACGGCATCGCGTTCGCCGGCGTGGCGAAGTACCCGGCGCGCGTGAAGTGCGCGTTGCTGGGCTGGATGGCTTTCAAGGACGCGGTCGCGCAGACCGTGGACGCCGCCTCCGACACCCTGACGGACGGCGCGCACACCCTTTCGAGCGAAGGACAGAACCGATGACCGAACCCGCACCCGGCACCGTGAACACCGACGAGGATCCGACGGCCGACGCCGGCGCGGACGAGACCTCGACGCTCGTCGCGGCCACGGCCCCCCCGCTGGATCCGGGCCGCCTCGACGAACTCGAGGAAGCGCTGCGCGACGTCGTCGACCCCGAACTCGGCATCAATGTCGTCGATCTCGGTCTCGTCTACGGGATCTCCGAGGCCGACGAGATCGTGACCGTCGACATGACCCTCACGTCGGCGGCGTGCCCTCTCACCGATGTCATCGAGGATCAGGCCAAGGGCGCACTCGTGCGCAGCGGTCTGTGCGACGAACTGCGTATCAATTGGGTGTGGATGCCGCCGTGGGGTCCCGACAAGATCACCGACGACGGACGCGAGCAGCTGCGCGCACTCGGGTTCACCGTCTGATCCGGCTGCCTCCGGCTCCGAGCCTCGGCGCCTGATCTCCGACTTCTCGTCGGGGGTCAGGCGCCTTTGCGTTCGCCGGAGGTCTTCTTGGCAGCTGTCTTCTTCGCAGGACTCTTCCTGGCCGCCGTACTCGTGGACGCGGTCTTCTTCGCGGTGCTCTTCTTCGCGGGACTCTTCTTCGCCGTGCTCTTCGATGCGGTCTTCTTCGCGGGAGCCTTCTTCTTCGCGCCCTCGTCGTCTTCGTCGTCCTTCGAGGACTTCTTCCCGTCCGAGGACGAACCGGACGGAACCTTCTTACCCGCCGCGTCGACGCTGCGCTGCAGGGCAGCGACGAGGTCGAGCACCTCGGCGTCCTCCTCGTCGGTGTCGGGTTCGGCGACCTGGAAGACCTTCTCGCCACCGCGCGCGAGGGCCTCGTCGATCAGCGTGCGCAGCTCCACCTGGTATTCGTCGGTGAACTCGGTGGGATCGAAATCGTCGGACATCGATTCGACGAGGGTCTCGGCCATCGCGAGTTCGCGTTGTTTCGGCTTCTCGATGTCGTCGAGCGACTCGAACTCGGCCGCGCGTACCTCGTCGGGCCACAGCAGGGTCTGCAGGATGAGCAACCCGTCGCGGGTGCGCAGCGCCGCCAGTCGCGTGCGCTGACGAAGCGTGAAGTGCACCAGCGCCGTCCGGTCGCTCTGCTCGAGGGTCGCGGCGAGCAGGCCGTAGGCCTTCGGCGACGACGAATCGGGCTCGAGATAGTAGGACTTCTCGAACAGGATCGGATCGATCTGTTCGGTGGGCACGAACTGCAGGACCGGGATCTCGTGCTTCTCCGCCGCGGGAAGCTTCTCGAAGTCCTCGTCGGTGAGCACGACCCGCTCGCCGTCCTCGGAGTCGTAGGCCTTGTCGATCTCCTGGTAGGGAACAACCTCACCGCACTCGGTACATACGCGCTGGTACTTGATCCGCCCGCCGTCCTTCGCATGCACCTGGTGGAAGGTGATGTCGTGTGACTCGGTGGCCGAGTACACCTTCACCGGCACGTTGACGAGGCCGAACGCGAGTGAGCCTTTCCAGATCGACCGCATGTGTCCATCATGATCGACACCCCGGGAGAACGCTGGAAAGCTGCGAAACTCACCGGGCGGCTCGTCGAGACATTCGCCACACCGTCGTAGCCGGGAGATCAGCGGAGCGACCGCAGGATCGTCATGCGCCGGGGCCGGGGTAGCACCCGGAACAGCCGCCACATCGCGCTCGCCACACCCGACGCATCGTCACGACCCGACAGATACGCCCGTTGCTGCGCGACCGGCAGGTCGAAGAACGCGTCGAAGAACTCGATCGCACCGTGCGCGTCGAGTCGCAGCAGGACCCGCAATCCCATCTGCCGCATCGCCGCCACCGAACGGGCGCGGGCAGACCACAGGACATGCTGCGGGTCGTCGCCGCGGCGCATCGCGTCCACCACCGCATCCGCGGTGGACAGCGCCGTGGCCACCGCGTATCCCGTGGCCGGATGCATGAGACCGCCGCGGGCACCGAAACCGATCACCCCGGGCGACGTCGGTGTGCCCTCCACCGCGAAGCGCACCCGTTCGACCCGTTCGTCGCCGGTCGTGCACACCCCTCGTGCCGCGAGCCGGACACGGAGGCGTCGTTCGAGTTCGCCGAGGTCGAGTGCCGGGCGCCCGACGAGACAGGTCTCCTCGAGGATCGTGCGGCCGTCACCGACCGGCACCGCGTAGAGGAAGGACGGGACATCGTCCGGAGCGGTCCCGTTGTCGCGACGCCAGTCCATGAACCAGGCGTCGTGCCCGTCGAGGGCGGGTGCCGCGGTCGCGTCGTCCACGATCACGCCGAATGCCGTCTGCTGGGCGCGCTGCGGATCGGCAGGAACCCCGCGGGCGTCGACGACGTAGCGCGCACACACTCGGCGCCCGTCCTCGAGGACGACACCCTCCGATCCGACGTCGCGTACGCGACCCCGGACCACCGCGACTGCGCCGAGGTCGAGCACGTCCTGCAGCCGCGCCGTATCCAGCACCCGGTAGACGCGATCGAGGAGGCGGGGCCCGGTCGTCCACACGGCGGGTCTGCCGATGTGCGACGCCACCGTCTCCGCAGGTAACCAGGCCGGCAGCTCGTCGGCCCACGCCGCGTAGGTCGCGGTCCACCGACGCTGCGGGCGCACGTCGACGGCCGTCACGGACAACCCGGCCGCGGCCGCGCGGAACGCCAGTGCCCGGCCGGCGGGGCCGAGCCCGGCCACGACGAGGTCGGTAGGGGGACGGTGCGTCACGGGCGCCAGCCTAGGTCGCCCGCCGGTGGGGGCAGGGGTGCGCCGCGGGAGGGTAGCGAATCTCACCGTGAGGGTGGGGCCGCGCCACGGTAAAATGAGTGGTTCGTGTGCCCGGCTGTTTGCCACCATGGCACCCATCCACCGTCTTTCTTCCTAGGAGCCCGTGCGTGATCACCGCTACCGACCTCGAAGTCCGCGCCGGCGTGCGGACGCTGCTCACCGCCCCCGGCTCGGGGCTGCGGGTGCAGGCCGGGGACCGGATCGGCCTCGTGGGACGCAACGGCGCCGGCAAGACCACGACCCTGCGAATCCTCGCGGGTGAAGGCGAGCCCTACGCCGGCACCGTGATCCGCTCCGGCGACATCGGGTACCTGCCCCAGGACCCCAAGGAGGGCAATCTCGACGTCCTCGCCAAGGACCGGGTGCTCTCGGCGCGAGGCCTCGACGAGATCATGCGCAGCATGGAGAAGCAGCAGGCGCTCATGGCAGAGGCCGTGGACGAGAAGATCCGCGACCGCGCCGTGCGCAAGTACGGGTCACTCGAGGAACGCTTCGCGACCCTCGGTGGATACGTCGCCGAATCCGAGGCCGCGACCATCTGCCACAGTCTCGGTCTGCCCGACCGCGTCCTCGGCCAGCCCCTGCACACGCTGTCGGGTGGTCAGCGCCGCCGTGTCGAACTCGCCCGCATCCTGTTCGCGGCCTCGGACGGGTCCGGCGGAAAGTCCGACACCACGCTGCTGCTCGACGAACCGACCAACCACCTCGACGCCGACTCGATCACCTGGCTCCGTGGCTTCCTGCAGAACCACGACGGCGGGCTCATCGTCATCAGCCACGACGTCGACCTGCTCGCCGACGTGGTGAACAAGGTCTGGTTCCTCGACGCGGTGCGTGGCGAGGCCGACATCTACAACATGGGCTGGAAGAAGTACCTCGACGCACGTGCCACCGACGAGCAGCGTCGTCGCCGCGAGCGTGCGAACGCAGAGAAGAAGGCGTCCGCGTTGCAGAAGCAGGCCGCCAAGCTCGGAGCCAAGGCCACCAAGGCCACGGCCGCCCAGAACATGGCGAAGCGCGCCGAGAAACTTCTCGACGACCTCGACGACGTGCGGGTGGCCGACAAGGTCGCGAAGATCCGGTTCCCGACGCCTGCTGCATGCGGCAAGACCCCGCTGATGGCGAAGGAACTGACCAAGGTCTACGGTTCGCTCGAGATCTTCACCGGTGTCGACCTCGCGATCGACCGCGGCAGCCGCGTGGTCATCCTCGGCCTCAACGGCGCCGGTAAGACCACCCTGTTGCGTCTTCTCGCCGGAGTGGAAACCCCCGATCTCGGCGAGCTCGTCCCGGGCCACGGTCTGAAGATCGGGTACTTCGCCCAGGAACACGACACCATCGACGACTCGGCGTCGGTATGGGAGAACATCCGGCACGCCGCGCCGGACGCCGGCGAACAGGACCTGCGGGGACTGCTCGGCGCGTTCATGTTCACCGGCCCCCAGCTCGAGCAGCCCGCGGGAACGCTCTCCGGCGGTGAGAAGACCCGGCTGGCGCTCGCGGGGCTCGTGTCGTCGGCGGCGAACGTGCTGCTTCTCGACGAGCCGACCAACAACCTCGATCCGGTCTCACGTGAGCAGGTGCTCGACGCTCTGCGCAGCTACGAGGGTGCCGTCGTGCTGGTCACCCACGATCCGGGCGCGGCCGAGGCGCTCGATCCCGAACGGGTGATCCTGCTTCCCGACGGAACCGAGGACCACTGGTCCCAGGAATACCTCGAACTCATCCAGCTCGCCTGATCGGCTTCGCTGGTCCGATCTGCGTCCGCGCACCCGGGCGGTCCTCTAGCCTGGGAAAGGGACCTTTGGCGAGGGCGCAGGGAGGATCCGATGGCGCGAAATTCCGGTGGTGGAGAGACGACCTACGCGAAGGGAGCCCGGGTTACGGGGGAATCGCGGGACCGCTTGCAGGAGGATCTGAAGCGCCGCTATGAGGAGGGTGCGAGCATTCGGACGCTCGCGCAGGAAACCGGTCGATCCTACGGTTTCGTCCACAACGTTCTCGTGGAGTCGCAGGTACGGCTGCGGGGCCGTGGCGGGCCGAACCGCCGCAGGGCGGCAGCGGGCGACGAGACGGGCTGAGCAGGCGACACCGCGCGTCAGTCGCGTCGGCGCACCGATTCCTCGACGAGATCGAGGACCGCGACGAGATCCTGTTCGGCGTGCCCTGAGGCGAGGCGGGCGACGAGACCGTCGAGGACGAGGTCGAGATATCCGAGGAGAACTTCGGTCGGCACATCGTCGCGGAGCCTGCCCGCTTCGCGCTGTCGTTCGAGACGACCCACGGTGGCCTCGGTCAGTTCCGCGGAATGCTGCGTCCATGCCTTCGCGAACTCGGGATCGGTACGCAGGCGGCGGGTGATCTCGAGTCGGGTTCCCAGCCAGTCGAACTGGTCGGGCGTGGACAGCATGTCGCGCATGACCTGCACGAGACCCTCGTTGGCGGCGACGTCCGCCATGCGCCGTGCGTCCTCCTGCGCGAGCGCGAGGAACAGGCCGTCCTTGTCCTTGAAATGGTGGAAGATCGCACCGCGGGACAGGCCCGTGGCATCTTCGAGCAGTCGCACGGTCGCGCCTTCGTAACCGTATTCGGCGAAACAGCGACGGGCACCGTCGAGGATCTGCCTGCGCCGCGCGGCGAGATGGTCCTCACTGACCTTGGGCACGCGCCACTTCCTTTCCGCTCGAGGAGACGGCGGGCCCGAGACGAGTCTCGTCCCGGGCCCGCCGCTTCACACAGGTGTGACCGATCGGGTCACGTGCAGTGCTCTCTAGCCGCGGATCATGTTCCGCAGCACGTACTGCAGGATGCCGCCGTTGCGGTAGTAATCCGCTTCGCCCGGGGTGTCGATGCGGACCACGGCGTCGAAGGTGACCTTCTCGCCGTCCTCCTTGGTCGCCGTGACCTTGACGGTCTTCGGCGTGACGCCCTCGTTGAGCTTCTCGATGCCCTCGATGTCGAAGACCTCGGTGCCGGTCAGGCCCAGGGACTTGGCCGACTCGCCCGCCGGGAACTGCAGCGGGATGACGCCCATGCCGATGAGGTTCGAGCGGTGGATGCGCTCGAACGACTCGGTGATGACGGCCTTGACGCCGAGCAGGCGGGTGCCCTTGGCGGCCCAGTCACGCGAGGAACCCGAACCGTACTCCTTGCCACCGAGGACGACCAGCGGGATTCCGGCCTCCTGGTAGTTCTGCGAGGCGTCGTAGATGAACGCCTGCGGAGCACCGTCCTGGGTGAAGTCGCGGGTGTAACCACCGGAGACACCGTCGAGCAGCTGATTCTGCAGACGGATGTTCGCGAAGGTACCGCGGACCATCACCTCGTGGTTGCCGCGACGCGAACCGAGCGAGTTGTAGTCCTTGCGCTCGACACCGTGGGCGTCGAGGTACTGCGCGGCCGGGGTACCCGGCTTGATGGGCCCGGCCGGGCTGATGTGGTCGGTGGTCACCGAATCGCCGAGCAGCGCGAGCACACGCGCACCCTTGATGTCGGAGACCGCATCCGGATCCATCGTCATGCCGTCGAAGTACGGAGCCTTGCGAACGTACGTCGAGTTCTCGTCCCACGCGAAGGTGTCACCCTCGGGGGTCTCGAGGTTCTGCCAGCGCTCGTCGCCCTTGAAGACGTCGGCGTAGGACTTGCGGAACATGTCCTGGCTGATCGCCGACTTGATGGTGTCGTCGATCTCCTGGGCGGAGGGCCAGATGTCCTTCAGGAGGACGTCGTTGCCGTCGGTGTCCTTGCCCAGGGCGTCGGTCTCGAAGTCGAAGTCCATCGTGCCCGCGAGCGCGTACGCGATGACCAGCGGCGGCGAGGCCAGGTAGTTCATCTTCACGTCGGGGGAGATGCGACCCTCGAAGTTGCGGTTGCCGGAGAGCACCGCGGTGACCGAGAGGTCGTTGTCGTTGACGGCCTTCGAGATCTCCTCGGGCAGCGGGCCGGTGTTACCGATGCACGTGGTGCAACCGAAACCGCCGAGGTAGAAGCCGAGCTTCTCGAGATACGGCCACAGACCGGCCTTCTCGTAGTAGTCGTTGACGACCTGCGAACCCGGAGCCATGTTGGTCTTGACCCACGGCTTGGTGGACAGGCCCTTCTCGACCGCGTTGCGGGCGAGCAGTGCGGCACCGAGCATGACCGACGGGTTGGAGGTGTTGGTGCAGGAGGTGATGCCCGCAACCACGACCGCGCCGTGGTCGAGGACGAACTCGCCGCGCTCCTCCGAGACGACCTCGACCGGCTTCGACGGACGGCCGTGGGCCCCGTTGGCAGCCGAGTGGACGTCGACGGCACCGTCGTCAGCGAAGGACAGCACGGCCGGGTCGGACGCCGGGAAGGACTCTTCGACGGCCTCGTCGAGCTTGCTGTGCTCGGCCGGGAGGTTCTCCTCCACGTAGTTGTGGATGTCCTTGCGGAAGGCGACCTTCGACTCGGACAGCAGGATGCGGTCCTGCGGGCGCTTCGGGCCGGCGATCGACGGGACGACCGTCGACAGGTCGAGCTCGAGGTACTCGGAGAACTCGGGCTCGCGGCTCGGATCGTGCCACAGGCCCTGTTCCTTGGCGTACGCCTCGACGAGAGCGAGCTGCTCGTCGCTGCGGCCGGTCAGGCGCAGGTAGTTGATGGTCTCGCCGTCGATCGGGAAGATCGCTGCGGTGGAACCGAACTCGGGGCTCATGTTGCCGAGGGTCGCGCGGTTGGCGAGGGGGACCTCGGCCACGCCGGCGCCGTAGAACTCGACGAACTTGCCGACGACACCGTGCTTACGGAGCATGTCGGTGACGGTGAGCACGACGTCGGTGGCGGTCACGCCGGGCCGGATCTCACCGGTGAGCTTGAAGCCGACCACGCGCGGGATCAGCATGGAGACCGGCTGGCCGAGCATGGCGGCCTCGGCCTCGATGCCGCCGACGCCCCAGCCGAGCACGCCGAGACCGTTGACCATCGTGGTGTGCGAGTCGGTGCCGACGCAGGTGTCGGGGTAGGCCTGCCCGTTGCGGACCATGACGGTCGGGGCGAGGTACTCGATGTTGACCTGGTGCACGATGCCCATGCCCGGCGGGACGACGCGGAAGTCGTCGAAGGCGCCCTGGCCCCAGCGGAGGAACTGGTAGCGCTCGCCGTTGCGCTCGTACTCGAGGTCGACGTTGCGCTCGAGGGCGTCGGCGCGACCGAAGTAGTCGAGGATCACCGAGTGGTCGATGACCATGTCGGCGGGGGAGAGGGGGTTGACCTTGTTCGGGTCGCCGCCCAGGGTGGTGACGGCCTCACGCATGGTCGCGAGGTCGACGACACAGGGGACGCCCGTGAAGTCCTGCATGATCACGCGGGCAGGCGTGAACTGGATCTCGATGCTCGGGTCGGCGGAGGGATCCCAGTCGGCGATGGCCCGGATGTGATCGGCCGTGATGTTGGCACCGTCCTCGGTGCGCAGCAGGTTCTCGGCCAGGACCTTCAAAGAGTAAGGAAGTTTCTCGGTGCCGGGGACGGCCGACAGGCGGAAGATCTCGTACGAGTTGTCTCCGACCTGCAGCGAACCCTTGGCGCCGAACGAATCACTACTGGTGCTCACGTCAGCTCCACTCGTCGTTTCGGCTGGCCGCCGACGGGGCTGTGTCGACGGCTGAAGCGAGGCACACGACTTCCACCCACGGCCCGTGGCCCGGATGCAGAATGTCGTGGCGTCTCGCACTCGATTCTAACAGTACGCTTGTCCTGTATTGAACCGAAGCCGGGGTTTGTCGTGCCGTCGCGGGGCGTCACGGGTATCGGTCCTGTTCGCGACGAGTGCTGCGAGCCGCCGTCGCGCGATCGCGTAGTGTTCTGCACTGCCGCACGGGTGTGGCGCTTCGTGTCGTTTCCGAGCGGCCGGACCGCCGGTCGCCCGGACTTTGTTCAGTACCACCGGAGAGAGATGTCTGCGCCACTGCTTCGTATACCGGGCCCTGCGCTCACGGATCTGCCTGCCGGGGTCTCCGTCGACAAAGTGCTCGCCGATCTTGCCGACGATCAGGTTGCGGCACCGTCGCAGTACGTCGACGATCTCGTCGCAGAGGTGCAGCGCGCGCACGAGAACGGGATCGACCTGAGTGTGGTCGTACTCGACCGGGACCCGCGTATGGATTCGCAGCTTCGCGACCTCGCGACGGAGGTGGGGGCCGAGGACGGCGGGACCGTGTTGGTCCTCAGCCCCGGCTGGGTCGGGACGTTCAGCGCGGATCTCGACCGGGTCACCCTCGAGGCGGCCCAGGACCGCACATACACCGGCGATCCGGTGGTGTCCACGCGCAACTTCGTCGATTCGGTGCTCGAGCCGTCGCCCCCCTGGACACTGATGACATTGCTGATCGTCGCCGTCGTCGCTCTTGCGGCCGGTGCGACCTTCCTGGCGAAGCGGCGCCGGACGGATGGTGACCAGACCGTTGCCGGAGGTAACGGAATGTCATCGCCCGACGCCTCCTGACGTCTCTTTCCCGTCACCACCGCGGGGTTGTCCGGGCCGCCCGTCCGACGATTCCGCCGAGATCCGGTAGATGATGCCGTTCGGTGTCCTCACGGTGTTCTTCGAACGATCTTCGTGACTGTCATGCGACATACCCCTGTGGTGTCGTACGGTTCTCATGACGCTCTTGGGGAAGGTGTGTCACAACCCGGTTCGTGGGAACGCTGTCCACAGCCGGTGTACGACTGCAGCGTGTGAGCCATGGGGTACCCACGGCTGACCGATGCTGTCTGCCTTCCTCGGGTCGTCCGGCCGGATGCCTTGGCCACCAGGTGCGATCGAGGGAGACGCAAGTGAGACGGTTCGGTATCCACGGGGGGATTCCGCGACGGTCGGGGCCGGACGGTGCCGGCCGGGCGCTCACTGCAGGCCCTCGGCCCGACAGTCCGACGCCCCGCCGTACCCCGCGGGCGCGCACCGGCACGCTGCTCGCCGGTTTAGGACTGGTCACAGCCGTACTCCTCACCGTCTCCACGACAGCCTCTGCCGCGCCGCCCCCGCCGCCGAACCCGTCCGACGCGGAGATCGATCGCGCAGGAGCGGCCGTGGCGGCCAATATCGATCGGGTCGGGCAACTGATCGTCCGGATCGCCGACGCCGATCAGCAACTCGCCGAGCTCGACGCGCAGGTCGCGATCCGACGCGAGGATGTCAACCGGGCCCTTGTCGACCTGCAGAACGCGCGCGATGCGGCAGATCTCGCCGAACGGGTGGTCGCGGATTCCCGTCGTGCACTCGACGACGCCGCCGATCGGATCGCCGCCGCGCAGCAGAACTTCGACGCGTTCGTCCGCGACAGCTACACACGCGGCGCCAATTCGGTGTCCCTCGCGGCCTTCCTCGACGTCGACGGTCCCGACGACCTGCTCGACCGTGCCCAGGTGATGCGGGTGCTCTCCGCCGGGCGTACCGCCGTGCTCGACGCGCTCCAGCGCGCCCGGGCCACGGAGGCCAACTCCCACTCGCGGGCGCGGGCGGCCAAGCTCGAAGCCGACGCGGCTGCGGACGCGGCCGAACAACGCAAGGCCGACGCGGAGGCCGCGATCGCGGTCGCGCGTGCCGAACTCGGCCGGCAGGCCGCCGAGAAGTCGCGCATCGAGCAGGAACGTGCGGGCGCCCAGAGCGAGCTCGACACGGCCCGTGTGAACGTCGCCGGACTCGAGGGGCAACGCGCGCAGTATCTCGACTGGGATCGTCGCCGTGCAGCCGAGGAAGCTGCTGCTGCGGCGGCGGCCGAGGCGGCGCGGGTCGCGGCTGCGGGGGCGGCCGAGCGTGTCGCGGCCGACGCCGCAGCCCGGGCACGTGCGGCGGAACTCGCCAACGGCCGCCGCCCCCACACCCTGGTCGAGGAGTCACCCGCGGCGACCGACGGCGACGTCGCGTTGCCGGAAGACGTCACCACCGAGTCCGGGGCACCCCAGGACGGCGGCACCGGTACGGGTACGGATTTGCCGGACTACACCGAGGGTGGGACCGTCCCGGACTACACGGACGACGACCCCGACGGCGGGACCGTCCCGGACGATACGGGTGGTGGCACCGTCCCGGACGACACGGACGGTGGGACCGTCCCGGACGACACGGACGGCGGCACCGTTCCCGACGTGGACGACGGCGCCGGTAGCGACGACGGTGGGATCGACTGGGACAACCCGGATCCGGGCGACCCCGTCGTGGAGAGCCCGGGATCCGGCACCGGCGGAACGGGCTCCCGTCCTTCCACATCTGATTCGCCGCCTCGCGCCCCGTCCCGTCCGAGCGTCACCGGTCCTGCCGCGGTGGAGGTCGTCATCGACCGCGCGATGTCCCAGATCGGCGTGCCCTACGCCTGGGGCGGCGGGAACGAGAACGGACCGACCCGCGGTATCCGCGACGGCGGTGTCGCCGATGTCCACGGCGACTACGCCAAGGTCGGCTTCGACTGTTCCGGACTGATGATCTATGCGTTCGCGGGCATCGGCGTCTCGCTACCGCACTACACCGGCTACCAGTACACGGCAGGTTCACAGATCCCGTCGTCGCAGATGAGACGGGGCGACATGATCTTCTACGGACCCAACGCCAGTCAGCACGTCGCGCTGTACCTCGGTGACGGACAGATGCTCGAGGCGCCGCAGTCGGGGTCGTACGTGAAGATCTCGCCGGTACGCTGGGGCGACATGACACCGTACGTGGTGCGCATGGTGTCGTGAGGGCGAGGTTTGCCGCGGCCCTCGTGCCGCCGAGGACAGGCGCCCATCCGGTCGATCCCGGGTGCGTCTCCCGGTCGGTGCAGGGGTGACGACACACCGAGCCGGCACCTGCAATAGTGGTGCAGCAGGTGTTTCCAACGGAGCGACGTAGGCGAAAGCGGTGGATTGTCGGTGACCTCACGCGAGGGTGGAACGTCCGGTTCGGCAACGCCGGGCAACCAGGGTGGCAACGACGGACGGAAGAACAACCAGGCTGCGGCGGGTGCTGCGCCGGCGCCGAAGACGACCGGCGTGAACATCGCACCGGCACCGCGGGCGTCCGGTGTGAATACCCGTGAGCCCGGCGGCGACGCCCCTGCGAGGGCGTACGACCCGGCCGACGACGTCCGTCTCCTCGAACGGGCCGTCTACGAGGTCAAACGCGTGATCGTGGGCCAGGACCTGCTGGTGGAGCGGATGCTCGTCGGTGTTCTCGCCCGCGGCCACGTGCTGCTCGAAGGTGTGCCGGGCGTGGCGAAGACGCTGGCCGTCGAAACTTTCGCGAAGGTCGTCGGCGGGTCCTTCTCCCGGGTGCAGTTCACTCCGGACCTCGTGCCGACCGACCTCGTCGGTACTCGCATCTACCGTCAGGGACGCGAGGAGTTCGACACCGAACTCGGCCCTGTCGTCGCGAACTTCGTGCTCGCCGACGAGATCAACCGCGCGCCGGCGAAGGTGCAGTCGGCTCTGCTCGAGGTGATGGCCGAACGGCACGTCACCATCGGCGGGAAGACCTTCCCGATGCCTGAGCCGTTCCTCGTGATGGCAACCCAGAACCCCATCGAGAACGAGGGTGTCTATCCGCTGCCGGAAGCGCAGCGCGACCGCTTCCTGTTCAAGGTCCTCGTCGACTATCCGACGGTGGAGGAGGAGCGCGAGATCGTCTACCGGATGGGCGTCGCCGCTCCGGAGCCGAAGCAGGTGCTCGACAACGAGCAGCTCCTGCGCCTGCAGAAGATCGCCGGACGTGTCTTCGTCCACCACGCGCTGGTCGACTACGTCGTGCGTGTCATCTTCGCGACGCGGCAGCCCACCGAACTCGGGCTGCACGACGTGCAGGGCTGGATCGCCTACGGCGCATCGCCCCGAGCGACGCTGGGCATCATCTCCTCGGCACGTGCCCTCGCACTCGTGCGGGGCCGCGACTACGTGGTGCCGCAGGACATCGTCGACGTCATCCCCGATGTGCTCCGTCACCGCCTGGTGCTGTCCTACGACGCGCTCGCGGACGATGTCTCCGCGGATCAGATCATCACCCGAATCCTGCAGACGGTCGGCCTTCCGCAGGTCGCGCCGCAGGCGAACGCACCCGTGCCGTCGGCGACACCGGCTCCCGTCGATCCGCGGTCCGCGGCCGGCCCGCAGACACCCGTCGGTGCGCCCGGTCCGCAGGGAGGTGCGGGCGCGCGGTGAGCACACGTCCTCACGACGGGTCTCCACCGCGGTTCAGATCCGGTGAACTGCGCGATCCCGCGCTCACCGCCGCGCTCCGCACCCTCGAGCTGACCGTGCGGCGCCGTCTCGACGGTGTCCTGCACGGCGATCACCTCGGTCTGATCCCGGGGCCGGGTTCCGAACCGGGCGACGCCCGGGAGTACCAGCCGGGCGACGACGTGCGGCAGATGGACTGGTCGGTCACCGCGCGCACCACGCATCCGCATGTGCGTCAGACCGTCGCCGATCGCGAACTCGAGACGTGGCTCGCGATCGACCTGTCGGCCAGCCTGGACTTCGGTACCGGTCTGTGCGAGAAGCGCGATCTGGTGGTCGCGGCGGTGGCCGCGCTGGCGCACCTGACCACCGGCGGCGGAAACCGGATCGGGGCGGTGGTCTCCACCGGCAGCGAGACGGTCCGCGTCCCCGCGCGTGGCGGACGGCTGCATGCCCAGTCGCTGTTGCGGACGGTCGCGACCACCCCGCATCCGCCGGACGGGACCCGTGGTGATCTCCGAGGCGTCGTCGAGGCGCTGCGACGCCCTCAGCGCCGCCGGGGGCTCGCCGTCGTGGTGAGCGACTTCCTCGGTCCGCTCGACTGGGAGAGGTCCCTGCGGGCACTGTCCGGCCGTCACGAACTCCTCGCCGTGGAAATCCTCGACCGCCGCGACCTCGAACTGCCCGATCTGGGCGATGTGGTCCTCCACGACCCGGAGACGGGCCGCACCCGCGAGTTCACGACCACTCCGGAACTGCGGGCCGACTACGCGCAGGCGGCCGCCGAGCATCGGGCGGCCGTGCACCAGGCGCTGCGCAGCTGTGGTGCGCCCGTCCTGACCCTGCACACCGACCGCGACTGGATCGGCGATGTCGTGCGGTTCGTCGCGGCGCGTCGGCACAGCTACGGCGTACCCGCACGGCAGGGGGGACGATGAGCCTGTCCGGATTCACCTCACCGTGGTGGTTGCTGCTGCTGCTCGTCGTCGCTGCCCTCGGGGGCGCGTACGTGCTGGTCCAGCGTCGGCGCCAGGCGAACACGCTGCGCTTCACGAATCTCGAACTGCTCGAGAAGGTCGCTCCCGCCCGTCCCGGACGCGCCCGGCACATTCCGGTCGCCCTGCTGCTCGTGGGCCTGGTCTTCCTCACGGTGGCGCTCGCCGGTCCCACCGCCGAGCAGCGGGTACCGCGCAACCGGGCCACGGTCGTGCTCGTCATCGACGTGTCGCTGTCGATGGAGGCCACCGATGTCGCGCCCACCCGCCTGGCGGCGGCGCAGGAAGCCGCCAAGCAGTTCGCCGACGACCTGACGCCCGGCATCAACCTCGGTCTCGTCGCGTTCTCGGGTACCGCCTCGGTTCTGGTCTCACCGACCACCAACCGCGAGGCGACCAAGTCCGCGATCGACAACCTGCAGCTGAGCGAACGCACCGCGACCGGCGAGGCGATCTTCACGGCGATGCAGTCGATCGACACGCTCGCCGCGGTACTCGGCGGCAGCGACCAGGCGCCACCCGCGCGGATCGTGCTCCTGTCCGACGGCAAGCAGACCGTGCCCGAGAGTCCCGACGATCCGCGCGGCGGGTTCACCGCGGCACGACAGGCCGCGGAGAAGGGCATCCCGGTCTCGACGATCTCGTTCGGCACGCAGACGGGAACCGTCACCATCGAGGACGATCGGATCCCCGTGCCCGTCGACGATCCGTCGCTCAAGGAGATCGCCAATCTCTCGGGCGGCAGCTTCTTCACCGCGGCGAGCCTCGAGGAACTCGAAGATGCCTACGACACGCTCGAGGAGCAGATCGGCTTCGAGACGACCCGCGGCGACGCGAGCCGTCCCTGGCTCATGCTCGGAGCGCTCTCGGTGATCGCGGGACTCGGCGCGGCGATGGTGCTGCGCCAGCGGCTGCCCTGATCCGCATTGTGCGCCTTCACGGAGCGTTTTCCGTCCTGGACCGGCCACCAGATAGGTTGGAACGCATGACTGACGCAGAAAGTGCCGCAGCGTCCACGCGTGCGGGTGCCACCCCTCGATCCGTGCTCGTCACGGGTGGAAACCGCGGGATCGGCCTCGCCGTCGCCCGTCGGCTGCAGGCGGACGGCCACAAGGTCGCCGTCACCCATCGCGGTTCGGGTGCGCCCGACGGCCTGTTCGGTGTGCGGTGCGATGTCACCGACGCCGATTCGGTCGATGCCGCGTTCGCAGAGGTCGAGGATCATCAGGGTCCTGTCGAGGTGCTCGTGGCGAACGCCGGCATCACCGACGACACCCTGCTGATGCGCATGACCGAGGACCAGTTCACCTCGGTCATCGACGCGAACCTCACCGGCGCCTTCCGATGTGCCAAGCGCGCGAACCGCGCGATGCTGCGTGGCCGCTGGGGCCGCATGATCTTCCTCGGCTCGGTGGTCGGTCTCGCGGGCCAGGCCGGTCAGATCAACTACGCATCCTCGAAGGCCGGTGTCATCGGTCTCGCCCGCTCCGTCACTCGCGAACTCGGTTCGCGCTCGATCACGGCCAATGTCGTCGCCCCCGGTTTCATCGAGACGGACATGACCGCTGATCTGTCCGACGACCTGCGTGAGACCGCGAAGAAGTTCATCCCGCTGCAGCGCCTGGGCAGGCCCGAGGATGTTGCAGCCGTCGTCAGCTTCCTCGCTTCCGACGACTCCGCCTACGTCTCCGGCGCCGTGATCCCGGTCGACGGCGGCATGGGCATGGGCCACTGACGGTCCGGCGGACCATACCGCGGTCGCACCGACCACATCCGAATCTCACTGGAGGACCGACACACTCATGGGCGGACTGCTCGAGGGCAAGACCATTCTCGTCACCGGCATCATCACCGATGCCTCCATCGCCTTCCACACCGCGAAGGTCGCGCAGGAACAGGGCGCGAAGGTGATCATCACCGGTTTCGAACGTCTCCGGTTGATCGACCGGATCGCGCAGCGTCTCCCGCAGCCTGTGCCGCCGGCGATCAGCCTCGACGTGCAGAACCAGGAGGATCTCGACGGTCTCGCCGACAAGATCCGCGAACTCGCACCGGAAGGAATCGACGGTGTCGTCCATTCCATCGGTTTCGCGCCCCGATCGTGCCTGGGCAGCCCCTTCCTCGACGCGCCGTGGACGGACGTCGCGGTGGCACTCGAGGTGTCGGCCTACTCGTACGGTGCGCTCGCCAAGGCCGTCCTTCCCGTGATGAACGAGGGCGGTTCGATCGTGGGAATGGATTTCGATCCGTCCCGGGCCGTGCCGTTCTACAACTGGATGGGTGTCTCCAAGGCGACGCTCGAGTCGGTGAACCGTTACGTGGCCAAGGAGGTCGGCCCGCGCGGTATCCGGTCCAATCTCGTCGCCGCCGGCCCGATCAAGACGCTCGCCGCGAAGGCCATCGCCGGCGACGCGACCGGTCCGGGCGCCGAGATGAACCGGCTCAACGAGGGTTGGTCGGCCGCGTCCCCGATCGGCTGGGACGTCGATGATCCGACGCCTGTGGCGAAGACCGTGTGTGCGGTGCTGTCCGACTGGCTACCCGGGACGACGGGTTCCATCGTCTACGTCGACGGCGGGTTCCACTCCCAGGTCGGCTTCGGCGGCTGACCGCACCACGGAAGGCATTTCGATGACGAACACCCCCGAGGCGTACGACGCGCTGATGCTGTTGTCGTTCGGCGGACCGGAAGGTCCCGACGACGTGCGGCCGTTTCTCGAGAACGTCACCCGCGGACGAGGTATCCCCCCGGAACGGCTCGACGAGGTCGCGCAGCATTACCTGCATTTCGGGGGTGTCTCGCCGATCAATGCCCTCAACCGGGCGATCATCGATGCCGTGCGCGTCGAATTCGACGCGCACGGCATCGAACTGCCGATCTACTTCGGCAACCGCAACTGGCATCCCATGGTCGAGGACACCGTCACCCGGATGCGCGACGACGGGATCCGCAACGCGCTGGTGTTCGCGACGTCCGCCTGGGGCGGTTACTCGGGATGCCGGCAGTACCACGAGGACATCGCGCGGGCTCGGGACGCCGTCGAGAACGCTCCGCAGCTGACGAAGCTGCGGCACTTCTACGATCACCCGCTGTTCGTCGACGCCGTCACCGATGCGGTGCGCGCAGCGCGCGTCGAACTCGCGGATGAGGTGCGCGACTCCGCACGCGTGGTCTTCACGGCCCACTCCGTCCCGAGTTCCTTCGACGCGACGGGTGGTCCGCCGGAGGAAGGCGGACATCTCTACAGTCGCCAGGTCGCCGAGGCCGCGCGGCTGGTGGCCGAGGCGCTCGGCGAGGACGACTACGACCTGGTGTGGCAGTCGCGGTCGGGTCCGCCGCGGGTGCCGTGGCTCGAACCCGACATCGTCGACCATATCGAGGCCCTGCACGAACGCGGCGTGACTGCGGTCGTGGTCGTGCCGGTCGGATTCGTCTCCGACCACCTCGAGGTCGTGTGGGATCTCGACACCGAAGCCCGCGACCGCGCCGCCGAGCTGGGCATGGGCTTCTCGCGCGCGGCCACGGCCGGAACCGACCCGCGCTTCGCTCGACTCGTCCGCGAACTCGTCGACGAACGGCGCGACGGGGTCACCGCCCGCCGCTGCGGCACCGAACCGCTGCTCGGAGCCGGGTGCAACGGGAGCCTGTGCGCCGTCGGGTGCTGCGAGCCGCCGAAACGCCCGGCCCGGCCCGCCGACTGATCTGGACTGATCTGTCGCACCGCCTCATCCGGCGGGTTGTCCGGCCGGTACGGCGAGGGGAAAGCGGAACCAGCGCGGCAGAGACCGACGCAGGACGCTCGGCCCGTCGACGACGACGGTGCCCGAACGCACGGCGTCCGACCAGGTGGCTTCGCCGCGCCGGATCTCGGTCAGCTCCCGCAACCCGGCCGTCACCCGGACCGAGACCTCGAATCCCGGGTTCTCGTCGCATACGTCGACCTCGTGGGGACCGATGACGAGCCACCACCGGCGCGCCGCGTGGGTGACCGCTGGGAAGACGAACTCGACGACCGTCCGTGATCCCGGCACGGCGGCACGGTCGACGTGCCGGTGCATGTCCCACATCAGCAGCCTCGGATCGAGATCGGCGTCGCCGAGCCTGCCGGTCCAGCGCGTCCCCCAGGCGCCGAGCGCGTCGACGACGGTCTCGAGGTCGCGTCCTGCGGGTGTGAGCACGTACCGGACGTCGGTTCCGTCCTCGAGGCGCTGCACGATGCCCGCCGCCGCGAGCCCGTGCAACCGCTTCGACAACAGCGTCGGTGACATGCGGGGCAGGCCCCGTCGGAGGTCGTTGAACCGTTCGCTGCCGAGCACGAGTTCGCGCACCACGAGCAGCGTCCACCTCTCGTCGAACAGTTCCATCGCCTTGGCGACGGGACAGAACTGCTGGTAGGGCGGGCCCATGATCGGATAGTAGGCCGGTCGGACCGCCGCGACCAGCACGAACGGACGGCGATGCGGTACAGATTGTGTACTGGAGGACACCGTCCCGGCCTTCCTACAGTCGATCTGTGACCCGGGGCCGCCGCCCGACGGTGCCGAAGCCGGGTCCCTCGACAGGAGGAATCCTCTGATGACCGACATCTCCACGACACACGACGCCGATCGCGTCCTCAAGGCCAAGCACCGGGCGATGTGGGCACTCGGCGACTATCCGGCGGTGGCGACACAGGTCATCGCCGAACTCGGACCCGCACTCGTGTCCGCAACCGGAATCGGTCCGGACGACCGCGTCCTGGACATCGCCGCGGGGTCCGGCAACGCCTCGATTCCGGCCGCGCTCACCGGAGCGACGGTCGTCGCCACCGACCTGACACCGGAACTGTTCGAGGTCGGTCGGCGTGACGCCGAGGCGGCCGGTGCGGATCTCGACTGGCAGGAGGCGGACGCCGAAGCGCTCCCGTTCGACGATGCGAGCTTCGACGCCGTGATCTCCTGCGTCGGAGTGATGTTCGCGCCCTACCACCGAGCCGCCGCCGACCAGCTGCTCCGGGTGACACGGCCGGGTGGCCGAATCGGCCTGCTGAGCTGGACACCGGGTGGCTTCATCGGACAGATGTTCGCGACGATGAAACCGTATGCGCCGCCGCCTCCTCCGGGCGCGCAACCGCCACCGCTGTGGGGCGACGAGGTGCACGTACGAGAACTGATCGGCGATCGCGTCACCGACCTGCAGGCACGCACCGAGAATCTCCGTGTCGAGTGCTTCGCGACCGGTGCGGACTTCCGGGACTTCTTCAAGGCCGCATACGGTCCCACGATCGCGGTGTACCGCAACATCGCCGACGATCAGGAGCGGGTCACGTCCCTCGATCGTGAGCTCCTCGAACTCGCCCAGCGTCACGATCTCGGTGGCGGAGCGATGGACTGGGAATACCTGCTGGTCACCGCGCAGCGGAGCTGACCCGCCCCGCGCAGGCGTGCGGGTCCGGTGGCGCGGTGCGGTTGACCGATCGCACCACCCACCGGCCGGACCATTCGAGTTCGCTCACGGCGCCGTTGACGATGCGCGGCGCGGGTTCCGGTGACAACCGGTCGAGTACAGCGCGGATCAGTGCGCCGTGCGAGACGACCACGATCCGGCAGCCGGGGTGCATCGCGGCAGCGACGTCGAGTGCGCGTACGCCTCTCGTGGCGACTGCCCCCAGGGGTTCGAGTCCGGGGAAATTCCCGCCGGGCCAGCGCGCCTCGGCGTCCTCCCGGGTCGAGCCCTCGGCATCGCCGTAGGTACGTTCGGCCAGATCCGGAATCGTTCCGGACATCCCGATGCACAGATGGGCGGCCACGATTCGGCCGGTGTCGTACGCGCGTGACAGCGGCGAGGACACAACGGTGTCCCAGCCGGTGGGGTCGAGGAGGTCGAGTAGGCGCGCGGCGCCCCGTGCCTGCTCCCGGCCGACCTCGTCGAGTGGGACGTCGGTGCTGCCCTGCAGCAGGCCGCGCCGATTCCAGTCGGTACGCCCGTGCCGTACGAGAGCCAGTCGGGTGGTGTTCATCGACCCGCCCCGGACAACACGTTCGCGTCCTCGTCGGTCGTCACCCTGCCGGTCGACGAATAGAACAGCGCGCGGTGGACGGACACTCCCACGCGGTCTCCGACCGCCGGACGTAACCCTGCGACGGCACAACGAAATTCGATACCGCGGCACGAGACGACGACGTCGCTGGCATCGCGTCCGAACAGCGACGACATCACGATGCCCTGCCTCGGCGCGTCCTGTGGTGCCGTCAACGTGATGTCGCCGGGAAGAACTGCGAGAGTGCCCGGCCCGGAGGCATCGTCCGGAATCGCATCCGGTCGCAGCCGGACGGCACCGTCGTCGCTGACGAAGCCGTCCGCCGACACGCTTCCGGTCAGCAGATTCGCATCCGACAAGAACGAGGCGACGAAGGCGGACCGCGGGCGGAGCACGAGATCCTCGGGTGTGCCGATCTGCAGGATCCGGCCGTGGTCGAGCACCACGACGCGGTCGGCGAGCGCCAGCGCCTCGGCACGATCGTGTGTCACGTGGACGACCGTGAGTTGCTGGGAGCGGGTGAGGGTGCGCAATTCGAGACGCAACCGGTCGCGGAGCGGCTCGTCGAGGGCGGACAACGCCTCGTCGAGCAACAGAGCGCGGGGCCGGCCGGCAAGTGCGCGCGCGAGCGCCACCCGTTGTCGCTGCCCGCCGGACAGGGTCGCCGGATCCCGCTTCTCCAGACCCGGAAGCCCCACCAGCTCGAGCACCTCGGCGACCCGCGACGCGCGGTGGGCACGCGGGAGCTTCGCGATCTCCAGCGGATACGCGACATTGCGGCCCACATTCCGGTGCGGCCAGATGGCGTGGTTCTGGAACACCATGCCCAGACGGCGCTTCTCCGGGGGGACACTCCGAGTGCCGTCGGCAACGACGTCTTCACCGAGCCGGATCGTGCCCTCGGTGGGGTCGAGAAAGCCGGCCACCGTGCGGAGCAGGGTCGTCTTCCCCGATCCGGACGGACCGACGAGGGCTACGAATTCGCCGTCCCGAACGTCGAGGTCGATGCCGGACAGTCCTGCGGTGCCGTCGGGGAAGCGCAGGTCGACACCGGTCAGGGTGATCGCGGACATGAAAAATTATCCGATCTGTGAGTAGTTCAGCGAGCCGCACGGGAAGCCGTGACCGCACCGAGGCCGGCGATTCCCACGAGCGCGACGAGCAGGGACAACGCCGATGCGGCGTTGTAGTCGCCGGCCTGCTGCAGATTGAAGATCGACACACCCAGCGTCTGGGTGCCCGGCGCGACGAGCAGCACCGACATCGTCAGTTCACGTACCGCGGTCACGGCGACCAGCACGCCTCCGGTCACGGCGGCCGGTACGGTCATCGCCCACGGCACGTCCCGCAGCGCTCGAAGCCGCGACGCGCCGGATGTGCGGGCCACCTCTTCCAGGGACTCGGACGTGGTCGACAGCGGGGCGCGTACGGCCTGGACGACGACTGCGAGGAAAGCCGTCACATAGGCGCAGAGGATCACCCACCGCGTGTCGAACAATCCGGTGTACCGGCCCAGAATGAGCCATCCGACCGCGATGACGAGGCCGGGCACCGCCTGCGGGAGCATCACCGTCAGGTCGAGCCCCGCATTGTCGCGGGATCGGGTGCGCGTGGTGAGCACGCCGATCGCCAGGCCGGCCACCGCGCACACGACGCCTGCACCGACGGCCAGAATCAGCGAATTCTTCACTCCGACCGAGGTTCCCGGCGCGGTCACGGCCGCAACCATGCTGTCCAGGGTCAAGTTGTCCCAGGTCAGCGGAACGCCCGGCGCCGGTAGCAGCGCCTGCGTCGCGAGAGCCAGGACCGGCAGGACGGTCAGGCCGAGGCCGACGACCCACGCGGCGACACCGGCCGGGACGCGCGCACGCCCGAGCCGGATCTGTCGTCGTGCGGTGACGGCTCCGTCGAGTTGCCGGTGCCGGCGGGACAATCCGCGGTCCGTCACCACGGCGAGCACTGCGAGCGCCAGCAGGGCGACGCCGATGGTGGACACCACCTCGAGGGGACGATCGACCGTCCCCGACTGGATGTACCGGTAGACCATCGTCGACAGGGTCGTGTATCGCTCGGGCAGCCCGACGAGGGCCGGAATGCCGAAGTCGGCGAGGTTGCCCACCGCAGTGAGGGTGAACGCGGCGAGAAGTGCCGGTCGCAGCAGGGGGATCGTCACGGTGCGCATCGCCTGCCAGGGCGAGGCTCCGCCGATGCGCGCCACCTGCTCGAGGTCTCCGGGGATCCTGCGTAGCGCGGTCGAAATGATGAGATATGCCATCGGATAGGAGTGCACCGTCAGGAGGAACACCACCCCGTCGCCCCCGTAGATGTTCCAGAGCGGGCCTCCGACGTGGTCGGTCCAGAAGCGGTTGACCATTCCGCTGGGGCCGAGCAGCCCCGTCCAGGCGATGGCACCGACGAACGGCGGAATCAACAGGGGCGACAGCAGGATCAGGCGGAGGGAGCCTCGGCCGGGTAGATCGGTACGGTCGAGGAACAACGCCATCGCGGTGGCCAGGACGACGGCGAACAACGCCGAGCATCCCGCCGAGACGACGCTGTTGATCGCGGCCCCGGCGATATCGTCGTCGAGGAGTTGCCCGATGTGCCGCCCGTTCGCGCCGAGCGCCACCACGGTCGCGAGTGGGGCGATGATCGCGGCGGCGACGAACACCCACACCGCGACCCGCACACCGAGGACGGGATCGGCCCGCCGCCCGGAGGGCATGCGGGCGGCGGGCCGAGTGCGGAGGTCAGCCGACGAGGTCATCGAACTTCCGGACAGCCTCGTCCTGGGTGTCCGTGATCGTCTGGAGGTCCGGTGTCAGCAGCGTGAGTTCGGACAGGGCGGGAGCACCGGCAGGTGTGCCCACGTCGTCCCGCACCGGAAGATACTGCTGTGAGACCGCGATTTCCTGCCCCTTCCTGCTCACGAGGAAATCGACGAACTTCTGGGCGGCTTCGGTCCGGTCGGAGTCGGTGAAGATGCCGGCGGGCTGGGTGATGTACGGGACACCGTCGGTGGGATAGGACACCGCGATCGGAGATCCCTTCGCGGCGAGTTCGCGGACGAGATAGTCGACGACGATGCCGACCGGTTGCGTCCCGGCCGCGACCGCCTGGCCGACCGGGCCGTTGCTCTCGGCGACGACGGGCTCGTTCG
Organism: Rhodococcus sp. Q1; assembly: GCF_004153645.1. NCBI lineage: Bacteria > Bacillati > Actinomycetota > Actinomycetes > Mycobacteriales > Nocardiaceae > Rhodococcus > Rhodococcus sp. Q1. Next base: position 491,443 of record NZ_SDMJ01000003.1, read on the forward strand.
CGGCAAGACCGGCGAGCCACTGCTCGCCGAGCTCGGAGGTGTCGAGCCAGACGGCGGTGTTGAACGCCGCAGCACCCGAGACGTTCGGGTTCGGCAGGGTGATGCGTCCGAGATAGCCCGGATCGGTGAGCTCCTTCCACGAGGTCGGGGGCGTCTCGATGGCCGTCGTGTTGTAGGCGATGACGGTCGGGATGATCCGTGTGCCGACGTAATAGCCCTCCGGGTCGACGACATCGGGATTCAGCGCGTTCGACTCGGTGGGTGTGTACTGCTGCAGGAGCCCTTCGGATTTGTAGCCTTCGAAGGTCGGGGCGTCGGCGGCGAGCAGCACGTCCGCGCCGATCTCACCGGTGGTGCGTTCGGCCTCGATCCGAGCCGTCAGGTCACCGGTGCCGGCCCGGAAGATCTCGACACCGATACCTGTCTCATCGGTGAATGCTGCGGCGATCTCGTCGATCTTGGCCTGTGGTTCGGAGGTGTAGACCGTGATGGTCTGCGCGTCGCCGGTGGACGAACCGGTCTGCTCCGAATCGGAGGCGGCCGGCTCCGAGCAGGCCGCGAGGGCGAATGCGGCGACCGTGCCGAGCGCGGCAACCGACACGAGACGGGGAAGGGATGTCACTTGTGCTCCTGTGATGGGACGACGGGGAGGGAGATGAGGATCAGGAGGCGACGGTGAGCGTAGGGCTCGACCGGAACAGCACCTCAGGGGTGCGCAGTGCCACGGGTAGGGCACGGACACCGGAACGGGAACACTGCACGAGCGAGTAGGCAGGGTCGTCGAAGGCGACGAGGGAGTCCCCCGGCGTTCCGATGTCCTGCAGGTAGGCCAGAGAGCCGCCGACCCAGACGGGGACCCCCGCGAACACACCGGCCATCGGGTGATGGAAATGGCCGGCGAGGATCGCGGTGACATCGGAACCACGCAGTACCGCGGCGAATTCGTCGGCGCGGGCGAGTTCACGGCCCGTCAACGTGGCGGCAGGCGACGGAACCGGCGGATGATGCATCACGACCACCGTCCCGTACGGAGCCGGAGTCGCGAGTTCGTGCGACAACCGCTCGAGCTCGTCCGATGAGAGCGACCCCGGACTCGTGTCGACACCGAGCACCCGGAACCCTCGAAGGTGTTCCTCAGGATTCGTGCCGAACACCGACGCGAAGGCGACCGGGTCGTCGTGGTTGCCCGGCACCGTGAGCACCGGGCACTGCAGACGCGTGCGGATCTCGTCGAAGACCGCAGCGAGTCGCGGATAGGTGGAGACCGCCCGCCGATGTGCGAGATCACCTGTGACGACCACGATGTCCGGCCGTAGACGCGACGTCGAGGCTCCCTCGATCACCGCACGGAGACGTCCCACGCCGTCGACACCGAAGAAGAATTCTTCGGTACCGCGCCCTGAGGGGTCCTCGGTACCGCGTGCATGGACGTCGCTCAGGTGCAACACCGTCAGTTCCGGTTCGCCGAGCAGGCGGGTTCGCAGAGCAGCGAGATCGTCCGCGGTGAAGCCGTGGGCATCGAGATATCCCGTCACCGACCCGTGTCGCCGACGAATGTGGTCGAGTGCCGACTGCAGGGCCGGGGCCGGGGAATCCAGGTGCAGTTCCACGGATTCCGCGTACTGTGCCGGGTCGAGCGTCAGATCGGAGAGCAGAATCCGCACCGCATTCTCGCGGTACGGTCGCAGCCGAGGCCCCGAGCACGAGTAGTCGTCGAGGATCGCCGAGTCGGGTACTCCGACCGCGGCCGCCGCCACTGCGACGACGAGTCCGGTGCGGTCCTTGCCTGCGGTGCAGTGCACGAGCGCCGGGGCGGGAGAGTACGCGAGGGTCCGGACGGCGTCGGTGAGAGCGGTGCCGCGCTCGTCGAGCAGGGTGCGGTAGATCGCGGTGATCTCACCGCTTCGGGGTGGGCCGGTCGCCGGATCGTAGAGCGGATGGTGCAGGACGTTCCACGATGCGGTGGCCGTGCTCCCCGGTCGCTCGCGGTTGTCCCGCAGATCGATGACCGTTCGGATCCCGATCTGCTCGAGCACCTTCCGCCCTTCGTCCGTCAGGTGGTCGAGCGTGGCGGAACGGAACAGTCGGCTGGGGGCCAGGTACGGCCCCGACACCGAGCGCACATTGAACACACCGTCGACCTCGATGGACTCCACGATTTGCCTCTCTCACCGTTCCACTGCCTCCGGAACACCGTTCCGGCAAGGCATATCGTGGGCGGTTGGATCGAACGTTCGGCCCCTTCGTCCGGAACGGGCGTTGTCGAACGGGTTAACAATCGGGAAGTGTGTCGGTCAGCGCTGCCGCCACCACGTCGTGGGCGCCGGTGTGAACCTCCGGATGCTCCGGGTGGGCGAGCACGGCTCGTTGCAGCGCGTACAGGATCGTGCTCTGCGACACGCGTGCCGAGAACGAGTCCGCTTCGTTCTCGTGGGCACCTGCACCGGCGATCAGCACATGATCCGAGATGCGTGTCAGTGGTGTGCCGGGGTAGCTCGTCACCGACACGATCGTGGCACCGCGCTCGTGTGCGGCGGTACATGCCCGGAGAGTGTGTGTGTTCGCGCCCGAATAGCTGACCGCGAGACACAGGTCGTCGGCGGTCAGGAGCCGGGCCGAGAACTGCTGACCGAGAATGTCGACCGGAGCCTCGACACTGCGACCGGCCGTGGTGAGGCGCAGGGCCGCGTCCTGGATCGGCGGCGACGAGAAACCGTTTCCTACCAACAGGATTCGACGGGCTCTCACGACGAGGTCGACGACCTGTGCAAAACCGGCCTCGTCGACGGTTGCGCGGGTCGCGGTGAGTGCTTCCGTCGCGGCTGAGAACGCCGAATCCAGAGGAGTAGCAGGAGGGTGCTCGGGATCCGGTGCCGCCCGGGCCAGTTCGAGACGAAGATGGTGGAAACCGCGGAAACCGAGACTCTGGCAGGCGCGTACGACGGTCGCCGGGGAGGTGCCCGATGCTGCCGCCAGCTCGGCGGTGGACAACTCCACCACCGCGGCGGGCTCGGTCAACACGGTGCGCACGACGCGCTGTTCGCCGGGTCCGAGCGTTGCGAGTCCGGAGCGCAGACGGGCGAGGGTGGCGCTCGAACGCCAGGATCGGTCGGAAGGATGCGACATATCGAGAACTGTCCTGTTCGTCCCCACGCCGGCGGACTCCGGCGAGCTCAGGATCGTCAGGTTAACGACGCTCCGGGCCGATCGGGCTGCGGGTGCTCACCGTTCATCCCGGCGTCACCGACGGGGGAGGGCGCCGTTCACCGATCGGTCACCGCGCGGCCCGGGAACGGTCAACGATGATGCTCGGCCCGCAGAGCAGCCGCGACCGCGCCGACACGGGCCTCGCGCACCGCGGCCCACAGCGGCTGCAGCGCGCCTTCGCGACCGGCGGTGCCCGAGACCGAACCGGCACGCAGACCCCCACCGCGGCCCGCCACGGTGAGGATCGCCGCCACCTGGTCGGCGGTGTCGAGGATGCGCACGGCACGTGCGGGCAGTGAGGGGGGATACCGGTGCCGGGCGAGTTCGGCGACCTCCTCGGCGATCTCCGCTCGCGGGTCGGTACGGCGACCGTCGGTGCCGACCGTCGGGATACCGCTCAGCGCGGAGGCGGCATCGCGTACCGCCTCCCTCATCGCGTACTCGGCCGCACCCAGACCACCGTCGAGTGCGATCTCGAGGACGGCGGGCAGGGTGAAGACATTCCACCGCAGGACGTCCGGACCCTCGATCACGGGCACCAGACCCAGTCCCGGGGTACCGGGCGCTCCCACGACGACGCCTTCGCCTGCCGCGAGTGCCGCCGATGCGAACGCGGTGCCGGCGGGCAGGGCGTGTACGGCGCCCGGGGCGGGAAGGACGAGACGCAGTCCCGCGCCGGCAGCGGTGTCGACGCGGCGGATCAGGGTGAGGAGCAGGGCGGCACCGTCGGCGACCCCCCGGTCGGGGAGGCCGGCTGCGGAGGCCGCCGCCGCATCGTGGGCACCCACGAGATGCATCGGCGCCCATTCGTGCAATGCGTCGATCACGTCGTCGGGGGAGGTGTGACCGGACAGCCACGACCCCGCCCACACGGTCAGCGTCAGGCTCGGAGAACTCACCCCGAAAGCATACGGCGGCCCGGGCGGTGGTCGGCGTGGCGGCGCGAGCCACCCCGCGCGATGTCCTAGGGTCGACCGGCGTGAGCCCACGCGACATATACGGCGGCGACATCTACGCCGGTCACGCCCGCACGAAGAAGAAGGCCGTTCCCGAACTCGCAGCGGATCGCGGTGTCGTCGTCGAGGACGCCGCATCCGGTTGGTGCGGTGCGATCGTAGGCATCGAGAAGACCTACGACGGCAATTTCGTGCGACTCGAGGACGCGCAGGGACGTACCCGGCTGTTCGCGATGCGGCCCGCGGCGTTCCTCGTCGACGGAACGCCCGTCACCCTCGTCCGGCCGAAGGCCCGTCCCGCGGCGCGGTCGACCCGGTCGGCCTCGGGATCGACCCGTGTCGACGGTGCGCGGGCACGCGTGGCGCGGGGCAGCCGGATCTGGGTGGAGGGCGTGCACGACGCCGCCCTCGTCGAACGGGTGTGGGGACACGATCTGCGGGTCGAGGGAGTGGTCGTCGAGCAGCTCGAGGGCCTCGACAATCTCGGTGCCCGCCTCGCCGAGTTCGAGCCCGGACCGGGCCGGCGTGTCGGTGTCCTCGCCGACCACCTGGTCACCGGGTCCAAGGAGGAGCGCCTCACCGCGAACCTCGGTCCGCACGTCATGGTCACCGGCCATCCCTACATCGACGTGTGGCAGGCGGTGCAGCCGAAGGCCGTGGGCATCGACGCCTGGCCCACCATCCCGCGCGGCGAGGATTGGAAGACCGGGGTGTGCCGTGAACTCGGCTGGGGCACACCGCAGGAGGGGTGGAAACGAGTGTACGGCGCCGTGAACTCGTTCCGGGACCTCGAATCACATCTCATCGGCGCGGTGGAGCGTCTCGTGGACTTCGTCACCGAACCCGACGAGGGCTGAGGACCGGCGCACCTCGGACCGGTACACGAGCGGTTACGTGATGACTCGGTGATGTAATCCGGACAGGACGGAAGTCGAAGAAATAAAGAATTCCACCCCCGGAATCGCTCGTGCGTCACGGAGCATGGAGGAACGACGCGTGCGGCAGCTGTTCCACCAGGGCATCTGCCGGGATGTCCGATTTGTGGTTCGATGGTGACCGTGGCCGCATTGATTTGGTTGATCGCCGGAGCGGCGTTGGCGGCCGGCGAAGCGCTCACGGGCGATTTCGCGCTGCTGATGCTCGGCGCCGCTGCGCTCGTCACCGGAGGTGTCTCCGCGGCGACTGATCTTCCGGTCTGGATCGACGCGATGATCTTCGCGGTGACATCGGTGGTGCTGCTGCTCGGCGTCCGGCCGATGCTGAGGCGGAGGTACTCCCTGCCGCCCGCTCTGCCGACCGGTATCGACGCTCTCCCCGGAAAGCATGCCCTCGTCCTGGAGCAGGTAGGGGAGCATTCCGGGCGCGTGAAGATCGACGGCGACGTGTGGACCGCCCGACCACTGGATGCCACCGAGGTGTACGAGCCGGGTACGACAGTGACAGTGATGCAGATAAACGGCGCGACAGCCGTCGTATGGAGGGGTGTCTGAGGATGGAAGCATTGATCGTGCTCGCCGTGGTGGTGGCACTGGTCGTGGTGGTCGTGGCGAAATCGGTATCGCTGGTACCTCAAGCGGAGGCCGCGGTCATCGAGCGTCTCGGCCGGTACTACAGGACGGCATCGGGTCAGCTCACCTTCCTGGTGCCCTTCGTCGATCGCATCCGGGCGAAGGTCGATCTGCGCGAACGTGTCGTCTCGTTCCCGCCGCAGCCGGTCATCACCCAGGACAACCTCACGCTGAGCATCGATACGGTCGTGTACTTCCAGGTCACGAACCCGCAGGCCGCCGTCTACGAGATCAGCAACTACATCGCCGCCGTCGAGCAGCTCACCGTCACCACCTTGCGCAACGTCGTCGGCGGAATGACCCTCGAAGAGACCCTCACCTCCCGCGATTCGATCAACGGCCAGCTGCGGGGTGTGCTCGACGAGGCCACCGGACGGTGGGGACTGAGGGTGGCCCGAGTCGAACTCAAGAGCATCGATCCGCCGCCGTCGATCCAGGAATCGATGGAGAAGCAGATGAAGGCCGATCGTGAGAAGCGTGCCATGATCCTCACGGCCGAGGGCAACCGCGAATCGGCGATCAAGACCGCCGAGGGCGACAAACAATCGCGCATCCTCTCCGCCGAAGGCGCCAAACAGGCCGCGATCCTCGAAGCCGAGGCCGACCGGCAATCGCGGATTCTGCGCGCCCAGGGTGATCGCGCGGCCCGCTATCTCGAGGCCCAGGGCGAGGCGAAGTCCATCGAGAAGGTGTTCGCAGCGATCAAGGCCGGCAAGCCCACTCCGGAACTGCTCGCCTACCAGTACCTGCAGACGCTGCCGCAGATGGCGCAGGGCGACGCCAACAAGATGTGGGTGGTGCCGAGCGACTTCGGTAAGGCGCTCGAAGGGTTCGCGCGAACCCTCGGCGCGCCCGGTGAGGACGGTGTCTTCCGGTTCGAGCCGAGTCCCGTCGAAGAGGCGCTGCAGCGGCCCGAGGACGACAGTGCCGAGGTCGAGGACTGGTTCGCGACCAAGCGCGACCCGGAGGTGGCCCAGGCTGTCGCCGAAGCCGAGGCGGTCGCGCGCAAGCCGGTCGATCCTGCGGTCCGGACAGGTCTCGCAACAGAGGATGCGCAGGGCGCAGGCGGAGGCCGATCGGCTCTGCCCACCCCGCCACCGGCGCAACGCTGGATGGCGAACGACGCGGCCGAAGAGGCGGCCGAACCGCCGCGACAACAGCAGTAGCCCAACGGATCCGAGTGGGAGGGTGCGCCGAGTGGCGCACCCTCCCACTCGTTATCGGCGTCCGAGCATCGGTAGCGCCATGGCCACCAGGATCAGCCCGGCGCCTCCCGCGGCGAGCACCGTCACGGACTCTCCGAACGCCGCCATGCCGATCATCAGTGCGACCACGACTTCGAGGTAGGACAGTCCGGACAGCTCCGCAGCACGAAGATGCTTCCCCGCGACCACGAGCAGGCCGAGGGCGAACAGACCGCAGACGACGAAGAACCCGGCGGCCCAGAGCCACTGCGTCACGGTCATCCCCGACATGTCGGGTCGGGTCACCACGACCATCGCGCCCGTTGCGACGGCACCGAATACGAAGTTCCACAGGGACCGGACGTCGGACGGCATGTCGGTGCGACAGCGGTAGCACAGCAGAGCCGCACCGTAGAAGAGACCCGAGGCCACGCCCAGCACCGTGCCCAGCGTCTCGTGCTCGCCCCCGGAAGGATCACCGCCCACCAGACCGGCGGCAAGGAGCATCCCGGCGAACGCGGTCCCGATCGACAGCGCGTCGAGGCGACCGATCCCTTCCTTCAGGAACACCCGCGCGAGGATTGTCGCGACGACGGGACCGAGATAGTGGAGCACCACGGCCCGGGACAGGTCGGTCAACACCGTGGCGGACAGATAGGTCGCGAGGGACAGTCCGAGGAAGACGCCTCCTCCCACGACCGGCCAGGACAAACGGGTTCGGCGCACCTGCCCGAGTCGTCGGGACAACGCGATCAGGACGAGCATGCCGATCGCCCCCACCGCCATCCGTCCGAGGGTGAGTGCCTCGCCGAGAACCGCGCCGTCGGGTGTGGCCTTGCGGCCGAACAGGCCGGCGGCACCCATCGCCGTCGCGGACAACACGATCGCGGCGATTCCGAGCCGCCGGTTCGCACGCGGCGGCGACGTCGGAGTGGGGGAGGGAGGGAGAACAGGGCCACTCGGCTCGGACAGCGAATCGACAGCGCGCGGCGGCGCGGACAGCGAAGTACCGGCGCGCGGCGGCGCGCCCAGGGAAACGGTCACACGTCTTCCTCGGGTCCAGGGTGCTCGAAGAGAGCACCAGCGGGTGATGTCGTTCCCCGCTCTGTCATCGGACCTGAGAGCTTTCGCGGACGTGATCCGCTTACACCTTCGGTGAACCCGGAAGAGTTGCTTTCCAGAGGAGCCTCGCCGTGGCGGTCTGGGGGCCTGAGAGATTCCCGGGGAGGTTGCTCCTTCGGCGCCCGCTGTGTGCGGGACTCTCCCGCCGCGGTTCGGTGGCTGTTCAGTTGTCCGTCGAGTATCTCATGGATCGGCAACGACCGATCCGCAGGGACGTTCGATGCGAGTACCCGCAGTACCGGCACTCGGTGGTTGGCTTGGTGGGCATGAGCACTCTGCCGAGATCGTGGATGCAGCTACGGATCGCTGCGGGGGTGTATCGATTTCGGGAGAGTCTGTTCGCTCTGCCCGCCCTCATCGTCGTCGCCGGAGCCGTGCTGGCGGAGGTGAGCGGCTACATCGATCGGAGCGTCGACCCCTTCCCCTGGGGCATGAAGATGAACAGCAATGCGGCGATCTGGCTGCTGAGCACCGTGGCGGGCGCCACGATCACCACCGCCGGTGTCGTCTTCTCGTTGACCGTCGTGAGCCTGCAGCTGGCCAGCAGTCAGTTCTCGCCGCGGGTGATGCGCTCCTTCATCCGGGACCGCGTCAGCCAGACGGTCATCGGAATGCTGGTCGCGACGTTCGTCTACTGCGTACTGACGCTGCGCCACATCGGCGCGGACGAGGCGGCGCCGGCCCCGACACTGTCGACCACTCTCGCGGTGGCCCTCGCAGTGTCGACCGTGGTTCTCATCATCGCCTATCTGAATCGGCTGGCTCACGGTCTGCAGGTCGGTGAGGTCGTGCGCAGCATCGCGTCGGAAGCCGAGAATGTCATCTCGCACACGGGTCGCAGCGCGAACCGTGAGCTCCACGCGGAGCGGGTGCCGGAATCGGATTTCTCGGAAGGCGCGACGGTGTACGCCCCGCGTGAGGGCTGGGTGACCCAGGCGCCGGCCGAGCTCGTTCTCGCCGTGGTCCCACCGAGGGCCGTTGTACGAATGGAGACACGACCCGGCGCGTACATCCACCGAGGGGAACCTCTTCTCCGGATCCATCCGACGCCGGAGCGGGCTGTGACGCTACGGCGACTCGAGGCGGCCGTGGAGATTTCGAATGTACGTACCATGCAGCAGGACGTGGACTTCGCGCTGCGGCAACTCGTCGACATCGCGCTGCGCGCGCTGAGCCAGGCGATCAACGATCCGACGACCGCGACCGAAGTGGTGCTGCGGCTCGGAAGTCTCCTGCGCACATTACTGGTCACCGACAATCCGGCGCCGGCGATCGCGGGTGCGGAGGGTCGGATTCTGTTACGTCCGTGGATCCTGTCTCCCGAGGAGTACATCGAGCATGCCTTCGAGCAGATCCGACAAGCCGGTTCGGCGCAGTTGCACGTCGCCACAGCGCTCGCCCGGGTGCTGCGCATGCTCGTCGACTCCGTCTCGGAGCAGGGACGCACCGAGTACGTGCCGGCATTGCAACACCAGTTGCGCATGCTCGTCGACGCGGTCGTCGCCCGGCCGGAATTCCATCCGGACGACCTGGAACGGTTCCGCGCCGTCGCAGAGGGAGCGACGGATCCCGCAGAACACCGTCCGGTCTGACCGGACTGCCGTGTAGGACCGGTGGGCGGCGGCTATCCATCGGTCACAGGAACCGGCCGATCGGGAGGACGAAGACATGACGACCCACTTCTCCGTCGGTGACCACGTCCGATGGAATTCGGAAGCCGGATATGTCGAAGGTGTGATCATCGACAAGCACACGAAAGACGTGGAATTCAAAGGACGCATGCGGCGGTGCAGTGAAGACGAGCCGCAGTACGAGATCCGGAGCGACAAGACGGATCACGTCGCGATGCACAAGGGAAGTGCGCTGCAGAAGATCTGACGCGAAGAGTCGACGGTCAGGTGATCAGTGCCTGACCGACGCCGCACACCGCGACCGCCCACAGCACCGACGTGGACGTGCCGATGATGAACTGTTCCGAAGCGTTCGGCTCGCGCAGTTCGGGATAGCGGGCGAGGCCTTTGACGGCCATGACGACGGCGATCCCCTCCGGCCACCCGGCGAGGATCGAGGCGGTGACGGCCCCACGTTCGAGAACTCCGATGACGCGGCCGCCGCGCAGCGGACCCGGGGGAGGAGTGGGAGCGGGACCGGCGTCGGGTTGCCGGCGAGCGATCCGGAACGCGACGAGGACGGCGGGCCCACCTCCGGTGATCGCAGCCGTCGCCGTGAGAACGAGTGTTGCCGCGAGTGCGACGCCCTGAACCGGTGTGGTCGCGGTGGCGGCGAGTGCGGAACCGGCGAGACCCGCAATGCTCAGCGACGCGGTCGGCCACACCGGCAGGCTCGGCCGCAGGGCGAGCGCGGGTGCGAGGGCGGCGACGGCCAGGCACATCAGTGAGAGGACGGTCAACGGTCGGCCCTTTCCAGGAGTCGGCGCACGAGTTCGCGCCCGGCCAGTTCGGCCTGCCATCCGGCGGTGGCGAGGCGCTGGGATACCGCTTGCTTGCTGATGCCGAGGTGTTCGGCTATCCGTGCCTGCGACAGGCCCTCTCGGGCCAGGACGATCGCCTGATGCCCCTGTTCGGACCGGCGCAGGACGACGGTGGCGAGCAGGGTGAGCGCGGCATCGACATCTGCGGTGGCCGCGGTGTCGTCGCCCTCGGCCGCGACCTGCCCAGGGGCGTTCTTGGCCCGTTCGACCGCGGTGCGGGCGTGTTCGAACGCGCGCCCGCGACCCGCTCGGGTCTGTTCGGGCAGGGGGGTCTCCACCGCGCCGATCCCCACCCCGATGCTCCAGTGTTCCCGGCGGAGCAGCTCGAGGACGAGATCGACGACGAGGGCGGGATCATCGGCGACGGCCTGGACCTCGTCGCCTGCGGTGCGATCGAACCGGCGGACCAACGGCAGGTCGTCGAGGGCCATGAGCAGGTCCTCGACCCGATCCACGTCTCGCCGGCTTCCGCGCTGATCGACGGTGAGCACGAACATTGGTCAATCGTGGAGCCTTGACCTCTGAAAATCAAGCCTCCATGCTTGACCTCGTGGTGGGTGCTGCCGTACCGGCGGCATCGAGCGCGGAGCCCGCCGGTACGGGTAGGCGCGCTTCGAGGAGCAATCCCGCCACACCGAGCGCGATGCATACGCCCGTGATCACCATCAGCCGCGGATCGGTCTGCCCGGTGAGAGCGTCGCCGAGGAGCACGACCGCTACAGTGCCCGGCAGGATGCCCACGACCGTGGCGAGCGTGTAGGGCACGAGGCGGACCGCCGAGACGGCGCAACAACAGTTCACGACGAAGAACGGGGCGGCGGCGATCAGCCGTAGCGAGCCGACCGCAAGCCATCCGCGGCGTGCCAGCCGCAGGTCGATCGCTTTCGCCGCCGGGTGCGTGAGACGCGATTCCACGGCCTTCCGCCCGAGTGCCCGCACGAGCACGAACGCGAGGACGGCGCTGACCGTGGAGGCGGCGACCGTCACGCCGATGCCGACAGTGCTGCCGAACAGCACGCCGGCACTGAGGGTGAACACCGTGCGCGGCACCGGGGCGATCGTCACGAGCGCGTGGACAGCGAAGAACGTCAGGACCAGGGCGGGGCCGTGCACCGATTCGGACCACTGCCGGATCTGGGCGATCGACGGATGTGGCACCACGAGAGCTGCAACGACGAGTGCCGCCACCAGGCCCAGGATACCGAGCACTCTGCGGTCTGCGGCAAGCCTCGTCACGGACGCCCACACTACCGGGCGCCGCGTCCGCTTCCCCCGGAGCAGAGCCGGGAAGTGCGCACGATACCGTTTCATTCGAGGACGTCATTATCGAGCGCTAGGAAAACTGTGGTGATCCCCACAACGACCGCACGGTGTGTAGGGATAGCATCACACCGACGGCAACCTACCCTTTTCGAGGTTGCCCACCTCCGGCCGACAACGCCGTCCGTACAAAGCCTGCAAACCCGCAGTAGGAGGAATCGCCCGTGTCATTAGCTGCAGAAGCCGAGGATGCCGCGCGCGCATATGCGCAGTGGCAGGACGCGGTGGCGGGGGTGTTGGCCAAGTCCCGACGCGTCGACCCGGCCGAACTCGGCCCCGAGCCGCAGCGTCTGCTCGCGACCACGACCTACGACGACATCACCGTCGCGCCCCTGTACGGCGTCCGCGACGAACGCGACGAAGCACCCCTGCCCGGCGAGTTCCCGTTCGTCCGCGGCGGCTCGTCCACCCGCGACGTCAACAGCGGATGGCTTGTCGATGTCCGGTTCACCGGCGCCGATGCGGCCTCGGTCAACGAGCGCATTCTCGACGCCCTGAACAACGGGGTCAGCTCGGTGTGGCTCGGAGTCGGCGCCGGCGCCGTCCCCGTCGACGCACTCGACACCGCACTGAACGGTGTACTTCTCGATCTCGCGCCGCTCCGTCTCGATGCGGGAGCCGACGCGGTCGCGGCGAGCACGGCCGTCTACGGCGTGCTCGACAACCGCACCGACATCGAGGATCGCGCCGCCGTGCGCGTCTCCCTCGGTGCGGCGCCGCTCACCAGCGCGTTCTCCGAGCGTCCCGATGTCACCCTGGCCGAGGCCATCGAGCTGGCCCGGGCCGCCGCCGATCGTACCGAGTCGGTGCGCGCCCTCACCGTGGACGGCACGGCCTTCCACAACGCCGGTTCGTCCGACTCCGAGGAAATCGGTGCCGCGATCGCCGCCGGACTCGACTACGTGCGCGAGCTCGTCGGTGCCGGGATCCCGGTCGCCACCGCGCTCGGACAGCTCGAGTTCCGCCTCGCCGCGACCGACGACCAGTTCCAGACCATCGCCAAGTTCCGCGCGGGTCGTCAGGTGTGGGCGCGCGTCGCCCAGGTCGCCGGTGCCCCCGAGGCCGGCAACGCCCCGCAGCACGCCGTGACCTCCGCGGCGATGATGGCCCAGCGCGATCCGTGGGTGAACATGCTGCGCACCACCCTCGCCGCCTTCGGCGCGGGTGTCGGTGGCGCCGACGCCGTCACGGTCCTGCCGTTCGACTCCGCACTGCCGGCCGGTGTGCTCGAGGTGTCCGAGGCGTTCTCCGCCCGGATCGCCCGCAACACCCAGCTGCTGCTGCTCGAGGAATCCAACCTCGGTCGCGTTCTCGATCCCGCCGCCGGTTCCTGGTACGTCGAGGAACTGACCGCGCAGATCGCGGAGAAGGCATGGGGCTTCTTCCAGGAGATCGAGGCGGCCGGTGGATACCGCGCCGCTCTCGATGCTGGTCTGATCGCCGAGCGTATCGCGCAGACGCGTGCCCGCCGCGAGTCCGACATCGCGCACCGCACGTTCTCGGTGACCGGTGTCAACGAGTTCCCGAACCTGGCCGAGAAGCCGCTGCCGGTCGGTGTCGCCGAGGCCGGCGCGTCCGCTGCGCGTTACGCCGCGCCGTTCGAGGCGCTGCGCGACCGCTCCGACACCTACCTGGCTTCGCACGGGGTCCGGCCGCGGGTGCTGCTCGCCCCGCTCGGACCGATCGCCGAACACAACGTGCGGGCGACCTTCGCGGCGAACCTGCTCGCCGCCGGTGGCGTCGAAGCGGTCAATCCCGGTCCACTGGATCTCGATGCCGATCTGTCGTCGCTGGTGAGCGATGCCGGAACGTCCGTCGCCGTGCTGTGCGGCACCGACGCCCGCTACGGCGAGCAGGCCGGCACGGCCACCGCCGCGCTGCGTGCGGCGGGTATCACGACCGTGCTGTTGGCCGGACCGGAGAAGGCCGTGGGGGATGCACAGGGCGACGATCGTCCGGACGGCTTCCTCACCGCGCGCATCGACGCGGTCGCCGCCCTCACCGACCTGCTGAACACTCTGGGAGCGTAAGTGAGCATCGAACACGAAATCGGCAGCTTCGCCGACGTCCCGTTGACGGACCCGGTCGCGCCGGCACCCGCCGCTCCCACCGCGGAGCAGGCCGCCGCGCTCGTCGAGTCCGTCGCCGAGGCGAACAACTACAGCACCGAGGACGTCGTGTGGTCGACGCCCGAGGGCATCGACGTCAAGCCGGTCTACACCAAGGCCGACCGCGACGCAGTCGTCGCCGAGGGGTACCCGCTCGGCAGCTACCCGGGTCTGGCGCCGTTCGTGCGTGGGCCGTACCCGACGATGTATGTGAACCAGCCGTGGACCATCCGTCAGTACGCCGGCTTCTCCACCGCCGCCGAGTCCAACGCCTTCTACCGGCGCAACCTCGCCGCCGGTCAGAAGGGTCTGTCGGTGGCCTTCGACCTGGCCACGCACCGCGGCTACGACTCCGATCACCCGCGTGTGCAGGGTGACGTCGGTATGGCCGGTGTCGCGATCGACTCGATCCTCGACATGCGTCAGCTGTTCGACGGCATCGATCTGTCGCAGGTGTCGGTGTCGATGACCATGAACGGCGCGGTGCTGCCGATCCTGGCGCTGTACGTCGTGGCGGCCGAGGAACAGGGCGTCAAGCCCGAGCAGTTGGCCGGAACCATTCAGAACGACATTCTGAAGGAGTTCATGGTCCGCAACACGTACATCTATCCGCCGAAGCCGTCGATGCGGATCATCTCCGACATCTTCGCGTACACATCGACGAAGATGCCGCGCTTCAACTCGATCTCGATCTCCGGCTACCACATCCAGGAAGCCGGGGCGACGGCCGACCTCGAGCTCGCCTACACCCTCGCGGACGGCATGGAGTACATCCGCGCCGGACTCGACGCGGGTATGGATGTCGACAAGTTCGCGCCGCGCCTGTCGTTCTTCTGGGCGATCGGCATGAACTTCTTCATGGAGGTCGCGAAGCTGCGTGCGGGCCGGCTGCTGTGGAGCGAGCTCGTCGAGAAGTTCGGTGCGAAGAACCCGAAGTCGAAGTCGCTGCGTACCCACTCGCAGACCTCCGGCTGGTCGCTCACCGCGCAGGACGTCTTCAACAACGTCGCGCGCACGTGCGTCGAGGCGATGGCTGCGACCCAGGGCCACACCCAGTCGCTGCATACCAACGCCCTCGACGAGGCGCTGGCACTGCCCACCGACTTCTCGGCACGGATCGCCCGTAACACCCAGCTGCTGCTGCAGCAGGAGTCGGGCACCACGCGGCCGATCGATCCGTGGGGTGGCTCGCACTACGTCGAATGGCTCACCCACGAACTCGCCAACAAGGCGCGTGCTCATATCGCTGAGGTCGAGGCCGCCGGCGGTATGGCACAGGCGATTTCGGAGGGTATCCCGAAGCTGCGCATCGAGGAGGCGGCCGCCCGCACCCAGGCGCGCATCGACTCGGGTCGCCAGCCGGTGATCGGCGTCAACAAGTACCAGGTGACCGAAGATCACGAGATCGAGGTCCTCAAGGTCGAGAACTCGCGTGTACGGGCGGAGCAGCTCGCCAAGCTCGAGCAGCTGCGCGCCGATCGCGACGAGGACGCCACCCGCGCCGCACTCGAGGCGCTCACCCGCGCCGCCGGTGCGCACAGCCAGGGTCTCGAGAACAACCTGCTCGCGCTGGCCATCGACGCGGCGCGCGCGAAGGCCACGGTCGGTGAGATCTCCGATGCCCTGGAGAAGGTCTTCGGCCGCCACCAGGCCGAGATCCGTACGATCAGCGGCGTGTACCGCGACGAGGCCGGCAAGGCCACCAACATCACCGCCGCGACCGAGCTGGTCGAGAAGTTCGCCGAGGAGGAGGGCCGCCGCCCGCGCATCCTCGTCGCGAAGATGGGCCAGGACGGTCACGACCGCGGCCAGAAGGTGATCGCCACGGCCTTCGCCGACCTCGGATTCGACGTCGACGTGGGACCGCTGTTCCAGACCCCCGAAGAGGTCGCCCAGCAGGCGGCCGACAACGACGTGCACGTCATCGGCGTGTCGTCGTTGGCCGCGGGTCACCTCACGCTGGTCCCTGCTCTCAAGCAGGCACTGGCCGAGGTGGGCCGCGAGGACATCATGGTCGTCGTCGGTGGTGTCATCCCGCCGGGTGACTTCGACGAGCTCTACGCGGCGGGTGCGGCGGCGATCTTCCCGCCCGGCACGGTGATCGCCGATGCGGCGAGCGGTCTGCTGACCAAGCTCGCCGCGCAGCTCGGCCACCACCTCGGAGGCTGACGTCGGCATGAGCGACACCTCGGTCGGCGCCGCGCAGACCCGCCGACGTCAGGTCGACGTCGACGCCCTGGCCGGGGCCGTGCTCGCCAACGAGCGGGCCGGCCTCGCCCGGGCGATCACGTTGATCGAATCGAACCGCGACGACCATCGGGAGCAGGCGCAGCAGCTGCTGTTGCGCCTGCTCCCGCAGGCGGGCAACGCAATTCGTGTCGGGATCACGGGTGTGCCCGGGGTCGGCAAGTCGACCTTCATCGACGCGCTGGGCATGTATCTGCTCGAGCAGGGCCATCGCGTCGCGGTGCTGGCCGTCGACCCGTCGTCGACTCGCACGGGCGGATCGATTCTCGGCGACAAGACGCGAATGGCGCGTCTCGCGGTGCAGCGGGACGCCTACATCCGGCCGTCGCCGTCGGCCGGCACCCTCGGTGGGGTCGCGAAGGCCACCCGCGAGACGATGGTGCTGCTCGAGGCCGCCGGATTCGACGTGATCCTCGTCGAGACCGTCGGTGTCGGGCAATCCGAGGTCACCGTGGCGAACATGGTCGACACGTTCTGCTTCCTGACCTTGGCCCGTACCGGCGACCAGCTGCAGGGCATCAAGAAGGGCGTGCTCGAACTCGCCGATCTCGTCGCCGTCAACAAGGCCGACGGAGAGTTCGAACGCGACGCGCGGGTCGCCGCCCGCGAACTCGCCGGCGCGATGCGGATGGTGCATCCGCACGACGCGATCTGGAAGCCGCCGGTGATCACCATGAGCGGCATGACCGGCAACGGTCTGGACACCTTCTGGAACACGGTGCTCGACCACAAGAAGGTGCTCACCGAGGCGGGCATGTTCGACGAGAACCGTCGTCGGCAGCAGGTGGACTGGACGTGGACGATGGTGCACGACCAGCTGTTGCGTCGCCTCGAGACGTCGCCGCGCGTGCGGGCGATCCGCAAGGATGTCGAGTCCGGGGTGCGCGACGGATCGCTCACCGCCGCGCTCGCCGCCCGGCGGTTGCTCGATGCGTTCGACGGGGTGGACGACCCCGGAACTTCGGGCGAGGGCTCCTGACCGCATGAGCCGCCGCGTGATCGCGTCGCCGTCCTCGGTGCGTTCGCGATCGTCGCGGCGGCTCATCTCGTCTCCCGGCTCACGTACATCGCGGTCCAGGTCCTGATCGTGCGCGGTGTGCTCATTGCGCACGATCGGCGCGGACGGGCCTACAGGTCGAGCAGTTCCTTGGCGACGGTCACGGATGTCGGGGCGTCGAGCGATGGATGGTCGCCCCACTGACCGCCCGTGATCGACACCTCCACCTCGGGGAGCTGGATCTGCGTGACCGAGACGGCGGCGACGGAGACGGCCTGTCCCATGGTGTAGGCGATGCCCCCGGCGGCCTCGATGTCGGCGTCGGGAATCAGTTCGAGACCGCCGGTTTCGAGGTCGCTCGCCGACGGGACGGTGCCCGAGCCCGGAGCCAGGACGATCTCCACCGACCGGATCTCGTCGAGGCTCGTCGCGCTGTCCGGGGTCTCCCACGAGCAGTAGACGCTGTACTCGTCCACACCGCTCGACGAACGCAGGGTCAGACCTTCGATGTACGTGGCCACGGCGGGCGCGACATCGTCGCACGAACCGAAGCGGGCGAGGATGTCGCTGCGGAGTCCGGTCGGTTCGCCGACGGTGTCGGCGTCGAAGGGCGCGGTGTCGGTGGTTGCAGTATCCGAGGCTGTGGTGTCCGATGCGGTGTCGGACGAGGCGTCGTCTCCGGAGGAGCAGGCGCCGAGGAGCAGGGCGCCGGCGAGGGTCGCGGATGCGACCGCGTAACGGGTGGGATTCACACGGCGCATCGTAGCGTCCGTACGAGCTGTATGTGATCTTGGTTCCACAGGGGCGATCGACGGCCGCGACACCGGGTGCTACAGCCCGAGAAGCTGTTTGGCGACCGCCACGCCGCCCGCCGGATCGAGGACCGACGCGGCGTCGCGGCCGCCGACGGTGATCGACACCGACGCCTGCGGAAGTTCGACGCCGGTCGCGGTGAAGGCGGTGCCGGCCAGGTTGATCGGCATGCTGTGCGCGAATCCCCCGGCCGCCTCGATGGCAGTGTCGGGAAGCACCACGAGGCCGGTCTTCGCGGCGGTGGCGGGGGTGACGGTCTCGGGTTCGACGACGACCGCGACGGAACGGAGCCCGGAGGGCGGTTCACCGGCTTCGGCCTCCCATACACAGTTCACCCGTCGGGTGCTCACGATGCCGCCGGGGGCGGGGGTCAGCCCGTCGATGTAGCGCTCGAGGGGTGCGCCGATGGCCTCGCAACTCGGGTAGTTCTGTGTGATCTTCACCAGATACGGCGATTCGGCGGCGGCGGACGTCGGAGAACCGATATCGGCTGCATTGCGGATGTCGACCGTGGAATCCTCGGAGGAGCAGGCCGTCAGAGCCACACCGGCAGTGAAGAAGACGAAGGCACTCTTATGTATTCGCTTTTGTCGCACGCGGGCATGATAGCGGTTGTCATGCCTCGTCGGGAGACCATGGTGACGGGGTGGAATTCAAGCGAGTGTCGTTGTGCCCGGGTATGTTTCGAAGCTCCGGACGACCGCCCGCGAAGGGGGCCCGGTCGGTGTCTTCGAGCAAGGTCACCGGGGTCGGTTGCGTCAACGGTTCGAGCGATCCGCTCTTCTCCGCGGGAGTGAGGCGCGAACGCTTCCACGACACGATCAGCAGCGTGAGCCACGTGGCGACGATGAAGAGGTAGAGCGCGGCCAGTGCCGCGCCGGAGAGCCCGAACGTCCCGGCGAGCTTGTGCGCG
Organism: Rhodococcus sp. Q1; assembly: GCF_004153645.1. Taxonomy (NCBI): domain Bacteria; kingdom Bacillati; phylum Actinomycetota; class Actinomycetes; order Mycobacteriales; family Nocardiaceae; genus Rhodococcus; species Rhodococcus sp. Q1. Next base: position 510,369 of record NZ_SDMJ01000003.1, read on the forward strand.
TTGGTCAGCACGATGACCCCGCCGACGCCGGTACCGAGCAGAGTTGCGGGGACACGACTGACCAGCCAGGCCGCGATCGGCGCCGCGAGGGCACCGCCGAGAGCGAGGCCGGCGACGATCACGAGATTGCCGAGCGAGTCGTGGCCGAGCCCGAACAGGAAACCCAGGCTCGCCGCGACCGCGACGAGGAACTCCGACGCGCTCACCGATCCGATCACGGTGCGCGGTGCCGTCTTGCCGCGGGAGAGCAGGGTGCTGGTGGTGATCGGTCCCCATCCGCCACCGCCGCTCGCGTCGATGAACCCGCCGAAGAAACCCAGCGGCGACAAGAACTTCGCGGTGTGCGGAGAGGTACGGGCATGCGCGACCGCCGGGGGCCGCACCGAGAAGCGCAGCGCGACGTACACACCGATGGCCAGCAGAATGCCGGCGGTCACCGGTTCGGCGGCCTCGGTCGACAGTCCCGACAGGACCGTCGCGCCGAGGAAGGCCCCGATGGCTCCGGGAACGCCGAGCCGCAACACGACCTTCCAGTCGATGTTGCGGAAACGCCAGTGCGATGCGCCCGATACGAGCGTGGTGCCCACCTCGGCGAGGTGCACTGCGGCGCTCGCGTGTGCCGGACCGACACCGCTGAACAGCAGCAGGGTCGTCGCGGTGACGCCGAAGGCCATGCCGAGAGCGCCGTCGACGAGCTGTGCGCCCACACCGACGAGCGTGAAAATGAGCAAATTGAACATATGTCTGCTCCGAAAGCTGGAAGAACCCGAGAAGATGGACGAGCGGCAGAGCGCTCAGCGACACTCCGGGGTGCAACACAGACAATCGAAGCAGGCGCCGCGGCGGGTGGGCCAGAACGACATGAGCGCGAGACGAGCGGCCGGAGCCACCTCGGTACTCGTCGCTTCCATGTTCTCGTCCTCAGGTCTCGTTGCGCGCGGATCGTTCGGTGCGGTCGAGCATAGCCCGTACTCGCGACGGAATCGCACTCGGCGGGCCCGGCGCGTCCGGTCCGGGCCCGCGGCGCGATGTCAGCCGAGGCGACGGGCGGTGATCTCGAAGCCGGCCGCGCGAAGGCGTTCGGTCAGTACGTCACCGAACGCCACCGCAGGAGTCAGGACGCCGCCTCCGGCGTGCAGTGCCTCACCGCCGAGCGCGAGCGACAGAGCGGACTCGGCGAGCATCACGGCCGTGGCCTTGTAACCCGGGTCGCCCTGCGCTGCGAAGCGGGCGGTGTATCGGGCGCCCGACTCGGTCGAGGCATACAGATCGACGGTGAAGTAGCCGTTCTCCCGTGTCTTCTCCGACGGCCCCTCCCCGGGGGCGGGCAGGATCTTGTCGAGGACGAACCGCGTGGGTGCGAACGACAGGCCGGCGGCGAGAGCGCCTGTACCGAGTCCGACGAGCCCGGCGAGGACGGGGGACAGCGGCGAGGAGCCGACGCTCATGGTCTCCCGGTACCGGAACCGGCGTCCGTAGGCCCAGTCGCGCAGCGCGTTGCTGCGGCGCACGATTCGGGTGTTGTAGGAGGCCATGAAGAACGGGGCCAGCCGGCCCGAGACGCCGGGGGCGACGGATCTGCCGTCGACGAATGCAAAATCGTTCTGGCGACCGAGATCGGGCTCCTTCGACAGGTCGGGGGACAGAGAATACGGTCGCGCGGCGATCTTCCGGGCGGTGGAATCCTTGCGGACCGCATCGAGCTGCCTGCGGAGCGAATCGATGGTTCCACCGCTCACCCCGCCGCGCAAGGAGCCGAGCACGAAGGTGGTGTCGGTGAGGGGCAGGTTGCCGTCGGCCTCCGCGGCGCGGTAGAGAGCATGGACGCCGAGATCGGACGGCACGGAGTCGAAACCGCACGAGTGGACGATGCGGGCACCGGTGCGCCGGGCCACGTCGTCGAACCGGTCGATGCTCTCGCGGTGGAAGAGGACCTCGCCGGTGAGGTCGACATAGTCGGTGCCCGCCTCGGCGCACGCCTGCACGAGCGGCAGTCCGTACGCGGCATAGGGGCCGACGGTGGTGATCACCACGCGCGTGGATTCGGCGAGCGCCGTCAGTGAGGCAGGGTCGTCGGCGTTCGCCTCGATCAGGCGCCAGTCTGTTCCGAGGTCGGCGGCGAGCTTCTCGAGTTTGGTGCGTGAGCGCCCTGCGAGTCCGACGGCGACGCCGGTGGGGAGATTCTCGGCGAGATAGGCGGCGGTGAGGCGCCCGACGAAGCCGGTGGCGCCGTAGACGACGATGTCGAGATCCCGGGAGACAGTCATGCCCCCACCCTACTCAGGAGTAAGTCACGGGGGCGACCTTCGTCACACGAATCCGGTGCCACAGCACCACCCACGACACCACCACAGCGGCCGCGGCGAGGGCACGGACGGCCCCGAGTGCGGATTCCGGGTAGATCACGCCGGTCAGGTAGTGATCGATGAATCCGCTCGGCGGCAGACCCTCCCGGCCGGCGTTGCGGCGCGCCCAGTTCTCCATTGCCGTCAACGGACAGTCGAACCCTACGGCCACCGAGGCGGCTCCCCATGCCACGGCGACGACATGCGCGACGATGGTGCGGCGCCACCGCCACGCGAGGAAACCACCGAACACGACGTAGAGCACGAACATCAGATGCACGAAGGCCGTGAGGTCGGCGACCACCCGGAACGCCATGTGTCCAGAGTAGAACGCTCGGCCGTGGAACGGACAGAGCCCGCAGTGCGGTGAGTCGGATGGGCGTCAGCCCGCCTTGATGACGAGCACCGGCACCGACGACTCGGTGATCAGACGCTGCACCGCCCGCTCGACGAGGAACTTGCCGGTCGCGGTGCGCCCGCGGCTGCCGATGACCACCCGCTCCGCGCCGCTGCGCGCGAGCAACTCGACGGTCGTGCCGACGGGATCACCGTCGTGGACGGCCGAGAGCAGTTCCCAGCCGTCGGCTCCCGCCACCTCGCTCACCTGTGCCCGCACGTCCTCCACCTCGTCGGGTTCGTCGAGCGGATGGAGCACCACCAGCGACTGCTGCCGGTCGGCGGCCTCCCGCACCGCGGCCTCGAGAGCGATCCGGCCTTCGGGGGTATCGGCGTGAACGACGGCGACAGTCATGACTCTCCTCGTGCGGGCACCGGGCGACGTCCTCCATTATCGCCGCGACGCGGCATCCGGGCGACGAGGGTCGGTGTGGAACCGGTCTCCACCGCCCCGGTCGTGTCGCGCCGATCTCCCCGGATCACCAGGGCGCCGGGCGGAAGTCCTTGAGGAAACATCCGTACAGATCCGTACCGGCCTCGCCCTGCACGATCGGGTCGTACACGCGCGCCGCGCCGTCCACGAGGTCGAGCGGGGCGTGGAAGCCCTCCTCGGCGAGGCGCATCTTGGTGTGGTGCGGCCGCTCGTCGGTGATCCACCCGGTGTCGACGGCGGTCATGAGGATGCCGTCGGTGAGCATCTCCTCGGCGCTGGTACGGGTGAGCATGTTCAGCGCCGCCTTGGCCATGTTGGTGTGCGGATGCCCGGCGCCCTTGTAACGGCGACCGCCGAACTGCCCTTCCATCGCGGAGACGTTCACGATGTACTTACGGCGGGCCGACGACGCGGCAAGCGCAGGACGCAAACGGTTGACCAGGATGAACGGCGCCACCGAGTTGCACAGCTGGACCTCGAGCAGTTCGAGCGGCTCGACCTCGCCGACGGTCTGCACCCAGCTGTTGGTGTGCACGAGATCCGGCAGCAACCCGCCGGCGTCGACGGCGACTCCGGCCGCGACTCGCTCGGGTGTCGCCGAACCGGCCACCAACGCCAGCGAGGTCAGCGAGTGCGCCGACAGGTCGACGGGCAGCGATCCGGCCAGTGCGGCCGGGTGGGCATCCGACGGCTTGCCGAAGGTCAGGACCTCGGGGCGTGGGCCGGCGGGCAACGGATCGGCCTCCGCCTGGGCCAGTGCCGAATAGGCGCCGGGGGAGCGGCGCACCGTCTGCGCCGCGTTGTTGATGAGGATGTCCAGCGGGCCCTGCGCGGCGAGGTCGTCGGCGAGGGCGACCACCTGGGCGGGATCACGCAGGTCGATGCCGACGATGCGTAGCCGGTGCAGCCAGTCGCCGCTGCCCTCCATCGCGCTGAAGCGGCGGATGGCGTCGTTGGGGAACCTCGTGGTGACGGTGGTGTGTGCGCCGTCGCGGAGCAACCGCAGCGCGATGTACATGCCGATCTTGGCCCGTCCGCCGGTGAGCAGGGCGCGCCGGCCCCGCAGATCGGTGCGGGCGTCCCGCTTCGCGTGGTTCTCCTCCGCGCAGGTCGGGCACAGTTGGTGGTAGAAGGAGTCCACCCGGGTGTACTTGTCCTTGCAGACGTAGCAGGGCCGCGGTCGCAGCAGCGTGCCCGCGCTCGTGCCGCGGCTCGCCGAGGCCAGCGGCAGGCCGGCGGTCTCGTCGTCGATGCGGGTGGGAGAGGCCGTGGCGGTTGCGGACAGCACCTGACGGTCGGCGTCGGCGCGCTGTTTACGGACCTCGTTGCGGCGCCGCCGCTTGAACTTCTTGAACATGTGTCCCACGGCCCGCTGCACGGTGATCGCATCGGGATGCTCGGCGGCAAGAGCGGCCGCTTGATCGAGCACCCGCAGGCAGGTGGCCAGGTCGTCGGGGTCGATGCGGGCGAAGCCGTCTGTCTCTGGTTCGGCCGTGGTGTCGCTGTGGAGGTTCATCTGCCTTTTTCCGTGTGCTGCTGTGGGCCCGATCGTATCGGGCAGGATGATCGTGTCCGCATTCCCTACGGAGGTACCGGAGGAAAGATGAGTCCGAACTCGCTCCTGTCCAAGAAGAAGTTCGCGGAACTCGGCCGCTTCCAGCAGGTGCTCGTGCTCCTGCTCGCGGCGGTGCAGTTGTCGCTCGCCGTGGCGGCCTGGGCCGATCTGGCGACTCGGCCGGCCGAGAAGGTCAACGGCAGCAAGCTGCGTTGGGCGCTGACGATCGCGGTGAACTTCTTCGGACCGATCCGCTACTTCCGCAAAGGCCGCCGGGACTGAGCGGTCTGCCCGGACGAGCCGAAGGCCCCGAACCGATTTCGGTTCGGGGCCTTCGGGTTTCGGAGTGTCCGAGGGGGGACTTGAACCCCCACGTCCGTTAATAGGACACTAGCACCTCAAGCTAGCGCGTCTGCCATTCCGCCACTCGGACCGACGCCCACGCGGGGCATGTCGGTAGAACCCGCTCCCGCGGGCGCTGAGGAAACAGTAGCGCATGGGGCGTCCGATCCCCAAAACGGCACTTCAGACGCTCTCGCGGTACTCGACGGGCCGGGCCTCACAGGTATCCGCTCGCTTGTTCGTCATCCGCCCCGGCAATTGCTGCGGCGGATAACGAAAGTGGTAGCGGTTGCCGCCGGTTCGATCGTGTCTCCGACAACGACGAAGGCCCCGAACATGATGTTCGGGGCCTTCGTCGTCTGTCTCGACTCAGAGTGTCCGAGGGGGGACTTGAACCCCCACGTCCGTTAATAGGACACTAGCACCTCAAGCTAGCGCGTCTGCCATTC
>NZ_SDMJ01000003.1:515988-792857 GCF_004153645.1 Rhodococcus sp. Q1
CGCCACTCGGACCTGATGCTCGCGCCCGCTCGTCGTGGGCGCTGTGAAAGAGTAACCCACCGCGCCGACGGTCCCAAATCGCCGCCTCCACCTGCACTGATCCGAACTGTCGTGGGGGTGGACGGGCGGTGGTAGACATACGGCCATGGCCATTGACACGAGCGCCCACCAACCGTCCAGAGCAGAGGAGGAGGTCGTCGACCTCGTCTCCCGCCTCATCCGGTTCGACACCTCTAACACCGGTGAACCCACCACGACCCGGGGCGAACGCGAGTGCGCCGAATGGGTGGCCTCCGTGCTCGAGGAGGTCGGCTACGAGACGACCTACGTCGAATCCGGCGCGCCGGGCCGCGGCAATGTCTTCGCCCGGCTGGCGGGCCAAGACCCGAGTCGCGGAGCGCTGATGCTCCACGGCCATCTCGATGTGGTGCCTGCCGAGGCCGCGGACTGGAGCGTGCACCCGTTCTCCGGTGCCGTCGAGAACGGCTACGTGTGGGGACGCGGAGCGGTCGACATGAAGGACATGGTCGGCATGATGATCGCCGTCGCCCGCTACTTCAAGGTCGAGAACATCGTGCCCCCGCGTGATCTGGTGTTCGCGTTCGTCGCCGACGAGGAGGCCGGGGGCAAGTTCGGTTCGCAATGGCTGGTGGAGCACCGGCCCGACCTGTTCGAGGGCGTCACCGAGGCTGTGGGGGAGGTCGGTGGGTTCTCCCTGACCGTGCCACGTCCCGACGGCACCGAACGGCGCCTGTACATGGTCGAGACCGCGGAGAAGGGCATGCGCTGGATGCGCCTGACCGCGACCGGTGTCGCCGGGCACGGCTCGTTCCTGCACGAGGACAATGCCGTCACCGTGCTCTCCCGCGCCGTGGCCCGGCTCGGTTCCCACACCTTCCCGCTCGTGGTGAACGATTCCGTAGCCGAGTTCCTCTCCGTCGTGAGTGAGGAGACCGGGCTGGACTTCGATCCGGCCTCACCCGATCTCGAGGGGGCACTCGCCAAGCTCGGCTCGATCGCCCGCATCGTGGGCGCGACCCTGCGCGACACCGCGAACCCCACCATGCTCGACGCCGGCTACAAGGCCAACGTCATCCCGCGCACCGCGCACGCCGTCGTCGACTGCCGCATCCTGCCGGGCCGGCTCGCCGAGTTCGAACGCACCGTCGACGAGCTGATCGGCCCGAACGTCACCCGCGAGTGGATCACCGGACTCGAGCCGTACGAGACCACCTTCGACGGCGAGCTCGTGGACGCGATGAACGCCGCGATCCTCGCGCACGATCCGATCGGCCGGACCGTGCCGTACATGCTCTCGGCCGGCACCGACGCCAAAGCGTTCGCCAGGCTCGGGATCCGTTGCTTCGGGTTCGCGCCGCTGCAGTTGCCGCCCGACCTGGACTTCGCGGCCCTGTTCCACGGCGTCGACGAGCGTGTCCCCGTCGACGCGCTGCGCTTCGGCACCCGTGTCATGGAACACTTCCTCCTGCACGCCTAGAACACTCGACACCGTCACGAAAGGACCGGAATGGCTTTCGATTACGATCCGTACACGTTCCTGCCCGAGTTGCCCACCTTCGAGGTGACCAGCGCGGACTTCGCCGAGGGCGAGGAATGGAAACTCCCGCAGGCCAGCGGTGCGTTCGGAATCCCCGGGGGCGGCGACGTCTCCCCACAGCTGTCCTGGTCGGGTTTCCCCGCCGAGACGAAGAGCTTCGTCGTCACGGTGTTCGACCCGGATGCCCCGACGGGCTCCGGTTTCTGGCACTGGGCCGTCGCGAACATCCCGGCTTCCGTCACGGAGTTGCCGACGGGTGCCGGTAGCGCCGACTCGGACGCTCTTCCGGAGCAGGCCGTGACGCTGCGCCACGACGGCGGAGCCCACGGCTTCATCGGCGCCGCTCCACCGGCCGGTCACGGCCACCACCGCTACATCGTCGCGGTGCACGCACTCGACGTCGAGATGCTCGACGGCGTCACGCCCGACTCGAGCCCGGCCTTCCTCGGCTTCAACGTCTTCGGGCACGCCATCGCCCGCGGTCTGTTGACCGGCACCTACGAGGTGCGCTGACACAACGGATCGCGGGCTCGGGACCACTGGCGTCCCGGGCCCCCGATCCGTGTGCCGATCAGACTCGTGCTGCGGCGCCCACCGCGTCGGCGATGGACCGGTAACCGTGCGCGCGCAGTTTGCGGGCGATGCCCTTGTTGATGCGGCGCGCCCAGAACGGGCCGCCGTAGATGAACCCGGTGTAGCCCTGGACCAGGGACGCACCTGCCAGGATGCGCTCGAAGGCCTGCTCGGGCGTCTCGATGCCGCCGACCGAGATCAGCGTGAACCGGTCGCCGACCCGTGAGCGCAGCCGGCGCAGCACCTCGAGCGATCGCTCGGCCACCGGCGCACCCGACAGACCACCCGCGCCGATCTCCTCGATCCGGCTCTGTGGGGTGTTCAATCCGTCGCGGCGGATGGTGGTGTTGGTGGCGACGATGCCGGCCAGGCCGAGTTCGAGCGCCAGGTCGGCCACCGCATCGACATCCTCGTCCGACAGATCCGGGGCGATCTTGACGAGCACCGGCACCGTCACGGTGTCGAGGACCGCGGCGAGGATCGGGCGCAGCGACTCGACGGCCTGCAGATCGCGCAGACCCGGGGTGTTCGGCGACGAGACGTTGACGACCACGAAGTCCGCGAGAGGACCGAGGAGCCGTGCGCTGTCGGTGTAGTCCTGCGCCGCCTGCTCGGCGGGCACCACTTTGGTCTTGCCGATGTTCGCGCCGATCGGCACGGTGCGGCGGCGCTGCCGCAGCCGGTTGGCGGCCTCACCGGCCCCGTGGTTGTTGAACCCCATCCGGTTCACGATCGCCCGATCCTCGGGCAGGCGGAACAGGCGCGGCTGCGGATTACCCGGCTGCGCCTGCGCGGTCACGGTGCCGACCTCGGCGAACCCGAAGCCGAGCGGACCCCAGACGTCCACACCGGTGGCGTCCTTGTCGAAGCCCGCGGCCAGGCCCACCGGGTTGGGGAACTCGACGCCGAACACCGAATTGCGCAGCACCGGGTCGTCGACGACGAGGATCTTCGACACCACGGTCCGCACCGGCTCGAACCTGGTCGCCCAGCGCATCGCCAGGAAGGCGAGATGGTGGGCTCGTTCCGGCGACAACAGGAACATGAGCCGAAGAAGCAAGCGGTACACGGACAACTCCCTGCAGGCCCGGGCGAGGCCCGGGGTGATGATCAGCGGACGGTGGGTTCGGGGACGTGATGGAGCGTCTTGCGGCGCCGGAGCAGCACGCGGCGGCTTCCGTCCGGGTACAGGCGCACCCGGGTGAGTTCCCAGCCGTGGAATTCCGCGGAGATCGCCAGCCGCATCGACGCACTCACCCGGGAGACGTCCCGGGGAAGTTTCAGCGGCACGTACTCGTATTCGTCGTTGCTGGTGTCCCAGCCGACAGGTAACCGGGTGAACCGGCCGAGTCGCTCGTTCGCCATCACTGTCCTTCGATCGGGATCCGTTGCAGACCGTCACCGGTCGCCGATGCGATCACCAGAGCCGCGTCGACCGGATCGACGGCGATCGAGTTCGGTTGCCGCACCGTTGCGAAGCGGTGGCGTTCTCGCGGGATCCCGGTCGAAAGATCGTAGCCCACGACCTCGTTGCTGCCGGTCAGAGTCACCCAGACCAGATCCCGTGTTTCGTCGTAGGTCACAGCGTACGGGGCGGGACCGACGGGATAGCGCTGCCGCAGGACGATCGCGTCGAGGGTGTAGACGAGCAGCTCGTCCCCGGTGGTGTCGGTGACCATCACGCGCCCGAACGGGTCGGTGGTCAGCTGCGTCGCTCCCTCACCGGAGCGCAGCGCGGGACCGAGATGGGCGTCGGCCAGGTCGAGTTCGGTGAGCGAGGTCTGCCGGCGGTCGAGCGCCGCGACAGCGTCCCCGGTGACGGCGAGGGCGTCGACGGAGGCGAGGCCACCGACCGTGGTGCTTACCTCACCGGAGCCGGGGTCGACGACCAGCACGCGGCCGTCGTCGGTCCCGACGGCCCAGCGACCGTCGGACAGCACGGCCGCCGACGATGCGGTGCCGTCGACCGGAACCTCGGTGAGCGTGCCCGCGGCAGCGTCGATACGCAGCACGGCACCGGATGCGGGAGCGAGCACACTGCCGTCGGGTCCGGCCACGACGGTCGCCGCGGACGACGGCAGGTCCACCAGACGCGGTTCGGACTCGGCGTCGTCGAACAGCGCCACCCGTGCTCCGTCGTCGACGAGCGCGGCGAAGGTACCGGTGGACGGTTCGACGATCAGGGCGTCGACCTGCAGGTCGAGGGGGCGGACATCGCCGGCGGGGGATGGGCCGACCTCGGGCGCGGCCGCCGGCGTGGCGGGTTCGATGGTCTGCAGTACGTCCGGGGTGCTCTCCGACGAGCAACCCGCCAGCGCGACCAGCGCGATCGCACCCACCATCGTGACCGCCCGGATGCCCGCTCTGCCCATCGTTGCTGCTCCTCGTCCTCGGATTCGATCCGCACCTGCCGGACGCCTCCCGGCGACCGGCGCACCGACCCTCAGTGTTCCTGATGCCGGTCGCGGGAAAGAAATCAGGACGCCGCCCGCCGGGCCGGATGTGACCTGCTGCTCAGCTCTGCGCCGAGGCAGGCAGGTCGCGGCTCGGACGGCGGGGGCAGCACGACCACCACGGCGTGTTCGTCGTGCCCACCTTCGGGAAAGGAGCGAGGTGTGATCGGTGTTGCCGGGATCACGCGCTCACGTCGTCGAGCGCCGCGGCGATCGCCGGTGGCAAGGCCAACTCCTCCGCGACCAGCACTCCGGTCAGTTGCGCGAGATCCCGTGCGCCCACGAGCGTCGACGCCACATGCGGTCGATCGCGCACCCAGGCCAGGGCCACCGCCAGTGGCGACGTGCCGAGGCCGTCGGCGGCCGTGGCCACCGCGTCGACCACCCGCACCGCGGATTCGGTGAGATAACGGCGCACTTCCTCGGTGTGCACATCGTCGGCGCCCCGCGAATCCGCCGGCACACCCGACCGGTACTTACCGGTGAGCACACCACCGGCGAGCGGGACCGCTGCGAAGACACCCACTCCGTGATGTGCGGCCGCCGGGATCAGCTCCTCCTCGACACCGCGGGCGAGCAGGGAGTACTCGACCTGCGTGCTGATCAGCGGAGCCGGGCGCCGCGCCGCGGCCGCCGCGGTCGCGAGCTGCCAGCCGAGATAACCGCGCACCCCGACGTAGCGCACGCGCCCGCTGGTCACCGCGAACTCGAGGGCGTCCATCACCTCGTCGACGGGGGTGTGCGGATCCCACGTCGCGACCTGCCACACGTCGAGGTGGTCGGTGCCGAGTTCGCGCAGCGTCGCGTCGAGCTGGTTGAGCAGCCCCGAACGGGAGCAGTCCACCCGGCCGGAGCCGAGGGTGGTGGTGTCGATGCCGGAGCTGCCCGAGAGCACCAGCTGGTCGCGGGGCACCACGTCGTCGAGCAGTTCGGCGAGGATCCGCTGCGCGACCCCGTCTCCGTAGGCGGGGGAGGTGTCGACGAGCGTGCCTCCCACATCGACGAAGGCCGACAGCTGCGCCGCGGCCTCGTCGCCGTCCGTTCCGCGACCCCACGTCAAGGTGCCCAGGCCGAGCCGTGAAACCCGCAGGCCGCTCGCACCGACTGTCCTGTATTCCATAACCGTCCGCGTTTCCTCCCGACACGACGGGACGTCGCCGCGCTCGGCCACGACCCCGGTATTGCACCCTAATGCGCGCGACCCGCCGTACAGCGTCCGGCGCGCCGACCGATCGGTCACCACGTACCCTTCGCCGAGTGAGAATTGCTCCCTGGATCCGAGACCGTCGACCCGCCCCCGCCGCAGCCTCCGTGCCGGGAGTCGCCGCATGATCGGCGAATCGATGACCTGGCTGCAGACGATCGTGCTCGGCATCGTGCAGGGGCTCACGGAGTTCCTGCCGATCTCCTCGTCCGGCCACCTGCGGATCGTCTCGGAGATCTTCTTCGGTGAGGATGCGGGCGCGTCCTTCACGGCGGTCACCCAGTTGGGCACCGAGGCCGCCGTTCTGGTGTTCTTCGCCGGGGACATCTGGCGGATCCTGCGGGCCTGGTTCCGCGGCCTGTTCCACAAGGAGCACCGCTCCGACCACGATTACAAGATGGGCTGGTACGTCATCCTCGGCACCATCCCGATCGGCATCCTCGGCGTGCTGTTCAAGGACGACATCCGCACCGTCGCCCGCAATCTGTGGCTCGTCGCCACCATGCTCATCGTGTTTTCGATCGTCATCGCAGCTGCCGAGTACTTCGGCAAACAGCGGCGCGACGTGAGTCAGCTCACCCTCAAGGACGGGCTGATCATGGGTTCGGCGCAGGCGCTGGCCCTGATCCCCGGCGTGTCCCGCTCCGGCGGCACCATCTCCGCCGGTCTGTTCCTCGGGCTCACCCGCGAGGCTGCCGCCCGATACTCGTTCCTGCTCGCCATCCCCGCCGTCGTCGCCTCCGGTCTGTTCAGCCTGCCGGACGCCTTCGAACCGGCCGGGGAGGGGCTCAATGCCTCGGGGGCGCAGTTGCTCGTCGCGACCGTGATCGCCTTCGCGGTCGGCTACGCGGCGATCGCGTGGCTGCTGCGCTTCGTCGTCAACCACTCGATGTACTGGTTCGTCGGCTACCGGGTGATCCTCGGTGCGGTCGTGCTGGCGCTGCTCGCCACGGGCGTGGTCTCCGCCACCTGACAGACTGCCGGCAGGCCGTACCTCTAGGCTGGGCGCATGACGGTCATCCTGCTGCGGCACGGACGTTCGACCGCGAACACCTCGCACGTGTTGGCAGGTCGATCGCCCGGTGTCGAACTCGACGAGGTCGGCCACGTGCAGGCGAAGAATCTCGTCACCCGCTTCGCCGGGCTCGAGATCACCGAGATCGTGCGATCGCCCTTGCTGCGCTGTCGGCAGACGGTGCAGCCGCTCGCGACCGATCGCGGACTCGAACCGGTCGTCGACGAGCGGCTCGCCGAGGTCGACTACGGGCAGTGGACCGGACGCGAGCTGAAAGAACTGGTGAAGGAACCGTTGTGGGCGGTCGTGCAGCAGCACGCGTCCGCGGTGGTCTTCCCCGGCGGCGAAGGGCTTGCGCAGGTGCAGTCCCGTGCGGTCGCCGCGATCCGCGAACACGACCGGCGTCTGCGCGAGACGCACGGCAAGGACGTCGTGTGGATCGCCTGCAGTCACGGCGACGTGATCAAGTCGATCCTCGCCGACGCGCTCGCGACCCACCTCGATGCGTTCCAGCGAATCGTCGCCGAACCGGCGTCGATCAGCATCGTCCGCTACACCGACACCCGGCCGTTCGTGCTGCGCGTGAACGACACCGGTTCGGACCTGTCCGGGCTCGCCGGCCCGTCCGAACCGAAGTCCGTGCCCGGCGGGGAGGTCCCCGGTGCGGTGGAGGAACCCGGCGACCCGCCTCGAGGGCACCGGCAGGAGACGGCGCGCGGATAATGGCAGTGACCGTCATGGCAGAGTGTGGGGACTCGAGGAGGTGTGATGGCCCGCGCGATACACGTGTTTCGAACCCCCGATCGGTTCATCGCCGGCACCGTCGGTGAACCGGGCGACCGGGTGTTCTACCTGCAGGCCGTGCACGAGTCCCGTGTCGTGAGCGTGCTGCTGGAAAAGCAGCAGGTGCAGATCCTGGCCGACCGGATGGGCCTGCTCCTCGAAGAGGTGCAGCGCCGGTTCGGCACCGTGATCCCCGACTACCCCGAGGTCGACGTCAGCCCGCTGGTGACACCGATCGAGGCGGAGTTCCGCGTCGGCACGATGGGTCTGGGCTGGGACGCCGATGCCGGCTCGGTGGTGGTCGAACTGCTCGCGGTCACCGACACCGAACTCGACGAATCGGTGGTGCTCGACGACACCGAGGAAGGCCCCGACGCCGTGCGGGTGTTCCTCACCCCGGTCCAGGCCCGCGAGTTCGCGGCCCGCTCCGAACTCGTCGTCTCGGCCGGTCGCACTCCGTGCCCGCTGTGTGGCGAGCCGATCGGCGCCGACGGGCACATCTGCATCCGCACCAACGGCTATCTGCGCACCCCCGGATTCGATCCGGCCTCGTGGTTCGGCGAGGAAGAAAGCTGACCACGTGACGACGCCGGACACCCGGACCGTGCTGACCGACGGCGACCTCACCGTCGTCGGACAGATCGTGCACGCGAGCAACGCCACCCTCGTGTGCGACGCGCGGCACGGCGACACCGTCGTGCGGTGCGTCTACAAGCCCGTCCGGGGCGAGCGGCCACTGTGGGACTTCCCCGACGGCACCCTCGCCGGACGCGAGGTCGCCTCGTACCTGATCTCCGAGGCGCTCGGCTGGGACGTCGTTCCGCTCACGGTGCTGCGCGACGGGTCGTACGGACCCGGCATGGTGCAGCGCTGGATCGACACGGTCGACTCGGTGCAAGGCGCCACGGAACGACTGGACTTGGTGGATCTGTGCCCGGCGGGCGCGGTCGCACAGGGGTGGCTGCCGATCCTGCGTGCCCGTGATCTGGACGGCGCCGAGGTGGTGCTCGTCCACGCCGACGATCCGCGCCTGCAGCGCATGGCGGTGCTCGACGTCGTCCTCAACAACGCCGACCGCAAAGGTGGGCACGTCCTCGAAGGTCTCGACGGACACGTCTACGGCGTCGATCACGGCATCTGCCTGCACCAGGACGACAAGCTGCGCACCGTGCTGTGGGGGTGGAGCGGCGAGACGGTCGATCCGGTCCTGCTCGCCGATCTCGACAAGTTGCTGCGCCGGTTCGACGGCGGGTTCGCCGAGGAGCTGCGCGAGCACATCACCGGCGTCGAGGTCCGCGCATTGCAGCGCCGGATCACCCGGCTGCTCGAGCATCCTGTGATGCCGCATCCGCGCGGCGACCGGCGCATTCCCTGGCCGGCGTTCTGAGGCATCCGCGCTTCGCCCGTCCCGCCCCGGGTGCCCGCGCGGAGCACTTCTCCGACTCCATTAGGCTCGTGGTCATGCAATCTTGGTCCGACGTCGCGATCCCGTCCGTCCCCGGCCAGGGGCCTCCGCTGCGGTTGTTCGACACCGCGGACCGAGCGGTGCGTCCGGTCACCCCGGGTGACACCGCGACGATGTACGTGTGTGGTATCACCCCCTACGACGCCACGCACCTCGGCCACGCCGCCACCTACCTGACCTTCGATCTGGTCAACCGCATCTGGCGCGACGCCGGCCACGACGTCCACTACGTGCAGAACGTCACCGATGTCGACGACCCGCTGTTCGAACGCGCCGAGCGCGACGGTGAGGACTGGGTCGTCCTCGGCATGCGCGAGACCGCGCTGTTCCGCGAGGACATGGAAGCCCTGCGGGTGCTGCCTCCGCGCGATTACATCGGTGCCGTGGAGTCGGTGAACGAGGTCGTGGAGCTCGTCGAGAAGCTCGTCGCCTCCGGTGCGGCGTACATCGTCGACGACGCCGAGTACCCCGACGTCTATTTCCGGACCGATGCCACCGAGCAGTTCGGCTACGAGTCCGGCTACGACCACGACACGATGATGCGGTTCTTCGCCGAGCGCGGCGGCGACCCGGAACGTCCCGGCAAGCGCGACCCGCTCGACGCCCTGCTGTGGCGCGCGCAGCGTCCCGGCGAACCGGCGTGGCCGTCGCCCTTCGGCGACGGACGTCCCGGTTGGCACATCGAATGCGCGGCCATCGCTCTCAACCGCATCGGCTCCGGTTTCGACGTGCAGGGCGGCGGCAGCGACCTGATCTTCCCGCACCACGAGTACTCCGCCGCGCATGCCGAAGCCGTCACCGGCGACCGGCGGTTCGCCCGGCACTATGTGCACACCGGCATGATCGGCCTCGACGGCGAGAAGATGTCCAAGTCTCGCGGCAACCTGGTGTTCGTCTCCAAGCTGCGCGGGGAAGGTGTCGACCCGGCCGCGATCCGCCTTGGCCTGCTGTCGGGCCACTACCGCGTCGACCGGCCGTGGACGGCCGAGGTTCTCGAGACCGCGCAGGCGCGACTGGTCTTGTGGCGGCAGGCAGCGGGGTTGTCGTCGGCAGCGTCGGCCGACGATGTGATCGCGCGTCTGCGGCAGCACCTCGCCGACGATCTCGACACCCCCAAGGCCCTCGACGCCCTGGACGGGTGGGCGACGTTCGCCGTCGAACGCGGGGGAGACGACGCATCGGCGCCGGGTCTGTTCGCCGACGCGGTCGACGCGCTGCTCGGTGTGAACCTGCGCTGACACGCACGGGTGAAGCGCGAGCGCACACCGTCTCGGGTCCGCTCGATGGGGAGGTTGTGTGCGATTCCGACGTCGGTGTCGCACACAGCCGCCCCGTACGTTTCAGCCACTCGGCTTATCTCGGAGCACCCACACGCGAATGTCGTCCCCGTCGGGTTCGGCAGGTGCGGGGGCGTTTGTCGGCACCGATGACCACGTTCGACCACGTCCATCGGACGCCCGTGCCGCCGAGTGGCGGACGTCGTCCTGGTCCGAGTAGACACGCGCCCTGGCCGCGATTGCCGCGACACGCTACGATTGCGCCGATGGCAACCTTCTCTGATCAAAGATTGGGGGCCCAGTTCACACACGGTGAGTGCTGATGCACACTCCGACCGTGAACGGGTTCGACTCCCGACTGTCCTTCTGGCTGCGCGTGCGTGAGTTCGCCGTACCGCCGTCCATGATCGAAGCCGCAACCGACCTACGTCTCGCCGGCGACTGGCGTGGCGCCTGCGCTGCAGCGGGATTCGATGTCGACATCGACCTACGCGTACTGCGCCACACGCACGGCTTCGACGTCGCATCACAGGTTTTGGACGATCTGCGTCACCTGGCCCCGGACCTGCTGCGCTGGCACCTACCGCGCGTGGCGCCCGACGGACTGCTGCGCCCGGGGCTGACCATCGCACTGGCCCGATACGGCCCTGATGGGCACCGAAAGCCGTGTGGTGGAATCGGTTCGGTGCAGTTGGTGGCCCGGACCACGCCGGCCTGGGCGGACGCGGGGCAGAGGGTCGTCCTGACACTGTGGGACGGCCCGGATGCCGCGAACCATCCGCATCCCCGTCCCAACGGGCGTTTCCGATTGGACCTTCATCGGCATCTGTGGGACGCCCGCAGGTCCAACGAGCTACGAGTACGCTGCGGGACAGGGAAATTGCCGAACTCCGCGCTCGATCCTGGTCTGGGGGAGGCGATACCGAAGGGGTGCGCCGTCGACCGCTGGGCGGCAGAATCTCGCATTCTGCTCCGCGCGGACGGGCAGGGCGACGGTCCCGTGCGGGTGCGGTGTGGGGGCCGGTACGACGTGGTGATGGAGTCGGGTGGAGTCGATCCCGCCGCGGTACGCCTCGTGGACGACTACCCGCGCGGACGACTCGCCGCGTTGCCGGTGCTGCCCGATGCCGCGACCTGGGTATTGCCCGATCTGGAGCTGATCCGGTCGGGAGCGATCACCGCCGATCGGCTGCATCCGCTGGTCGCCGCCGCTCTGGATCCGGGTTGGAGGCCGCCGACCTCAACCTCGGAATCGAGGCCGGAGAATCGGATCAACCGTGTCGACTGCCGTGGTGAACAGCACCGGATCGGACTGGTCGACGGTGCCCTGACCGCACTCGACCATGATCCCGCCGAGATTCGGCGCGAGGAACTGCTCGCCCAACTGGGCGGCACACCGCTGCCGTGCCTGCAGGTCATCGACCAGACGCTTCGCCGTCCGGACTGTCTGCCGGGCGTCCGCGAACGTCTGGACCACGGAGACGCCGCCGGGGCGTTGGCGCTCGTCGAAGGGTGGCTCGGTCCCGATGCCGTTCTCCGCGACGGTCCTCTGCTGGACGAACTCCGCGCAGCCGCGGACCGCCGCAGCACGTACGACCGGTTCCGTTCCACACCGGTGGAGCCGCCACCCGTAAGGCAACCTCGGCGCACAGGGCGGTCGCGCCGTACCCGTTCACTCTGACTCTTTCCCCTTCTTCCCGAAATCCGCTGCGCCGCAGCGTGGCCGGCCGGCCACGTCCTGCCGCTCGACTCGATACCCAGGTGATGCACATGTCTTCCGCACTTCTTCCCGACCGGCCGCAGCACGATGAACTCGGCAGTGCTGCAGCACTGTCGGCGATGCTCTACTCGGTCACCACCGAACCTCGTTCCGACGACCGACTCGAGGCCCTCACTCTGGCGGTGGCCGCGGACCTACCGGTACTGCTGTGGGGCGAACCGGGCATCGGCAAGACCGCCGCCCTGACCCAGCTCGCCGAGGCCGTGGACCTCCCGCTGACCAGCGTCATCGCGAGCATTCACGAGCCGTCGGATTTCTCGGGCCTGCCCGTGCTCGGAGACGACCCGGCGACACGCGGGGTCCCGATGGCCCCTCCCGAATGGGCCGTCCGGCTCGTCGAGGCCGGCCGGGGACTGCTCTTCCTGGACGAACTGTCGACGGCACCGCCTGCCGTGCAAGCAGCTTTGCTGCGTCTCGTTCTCGAAAGACGAATCGGGGCACTGCAACTGCCACCCGGTGTCCGCATCGTGGCCGCCGCCAACCCACCGTCCTCGGCAGCGGACGGCTGGGAGCTGAGCCCGCCGTTGGCGAACCGATTCGTGCACCTCCATTGGACCTACGACCACGAGGTCGTCGTCCGGGGGCTCGGCGGGACCTGGCCACGTGCGACGCTGCCTCGCCTCGACCCGGGGAAGTTCGTCGACGCGGTGACGTTCGGCCGCCGTGCAGTCTGTGAGTTCCTCGCCGCCCGCCCGGCTCTCGTGCACCAGATGCCCAGCAGTCAGACCCGCCGTGGTGCCGCGTGGCCCTCGCCACGGAGCTGGGACATGACCGTGCGGTTGATCGCGTTCGCGACCGCCACCTCATCGTCGAAGGACGTACTGTCCCTGCTGGTCCGGGGAAGTGTCGGCGACGGGCCCGGATTCGAGCTGCTGGCCGCTGTCGAGCGCATGGATCTCCCGGACCCGGAGACGCTGCTAGCCGATCCGGCATCCGCCGATCTCCCCGATCGAGGGGATCTGCGCCAGGCCGTGCTCGACGCGGTCGTCGCAGCCGTCCGCCGACGGCCCGACAAGTCTCGCTGGGACGCGGCGTGGACAATCCTGGTCACCGCAGTGGAAACCGGGCCACCCGACCTCGTGGTCGTTCCTGCGACCACACTGGCTACTCTGCGGCAAGACGATTGGGAGCTGCCTGCGGCCATCGACCGGCTCGCCGGGATCGTATCGGTGTCCAAAGCAGCGGACCACGCCCGTGACCGCGCCGCAGTACAGGCCGAACGATGACGGCGGCACCAGCGTTCGACGCTGACAAGATCTATGCCGCGCGGTTGTACGCCGCTCGCGCCCGGCCCTACCTCGCGACCGCCCTGTACGCGCTGCACATCGTCAGCTCGCCTCGAGTGCCGACCATGGGCGTGGACGGGCACTGGCGCTGTTACGTCTCGCCTGCTTTAGTCGTTCAGCGACCAGTGGAGGAACTGGCCTCGCTCCTGGTCCACGAGGTGTCGCATCTGCTGCGCGATCACCACGGCCGCAGCGACCGTTACGCCCACGCACACGGACTGACTTCCCGCGCTGATCGGCTACGGATGAATCTCGCTGCCGATGCGGAGATCAACGACGACGCGTTCGGCGACGGGTTACCGACACCTCACGATGCCGTACTGCCGTCGACCCTGCGAGTGCCCGGCGGCCGGCTCATGGAGGAGTACCTGGGCGAGTTCGGCCTCGGTCCGTGGACCGACGCCGTGGCGTGGCTCGACTGCGGCAGCGGTGCCGACGGACTGCGCCGTGAGTGGGAACTGGGCCCGGAGGGGGCGAACGGGCTCAGCGACGAGCAGCGAGACGCAGTCCGATTCCGGGTGGCGCACAGCATCATCGGACAGCCGGGCAGCGCGCCCCACGGGTGGCGGCGGTGGGCAGAGGAAGCTGTGCACCCGCCACAACCGTGGCGAGCCCTGCTGGGCGCGGCAATCCGCTCGGCCACATCCTCGTCGGGGGCCGGCGACAACTACACCTATCTCCGGCCGGCACGTCGCTCCGCCGCCGTGCCCGGCGCGATACTGCCGAGTCTGCGACGCAACCCGCCTCGGGTCAGCATCATCGTGGACACGTCGGGTTCGGTCAGCGACGCCGACCTGGGCAGTGCACTCCTCGAGGTCGCCGCCATCGCACGGGCCGTGGGTGGACGCCGCGACCTGGTCACGGTGCTGTCCTGCGACGCAGCGGCCCGGGTGGTGCACCCGCTGTGTCAGGCCGAGGACATTCCACTGTTCGGGGGTGGCGGTACGGATCTGCGCGCCGGATTCGAGAGGGCGCTGCGCAGTCGATTCCGTCCCGACGTGGTGGTCGTGCTCACCGATGGGCAAACCCCCTGGCCCAGTAGCCGTCCGCGGTGCCGAACGGTGGTCGGGTTGTTCCCCCGGATCGCTCCCCGAAACGAATCGGACCCCGACTTCGTCCTCAGCCGACCACCGGAATGGGCGCAGGTGGTGGAGATCGGCACATCGCGCACCTGAGCGGCACCCGCACGCGTGCGCGTGGCAGCTCGCGTACAGTGCATCCACTCCCTACTGGTTGCATAGGCAGTGTGCATTCCGTAAGGGTTCTAGCCTACGAAATGCACACTGAAAGGACTGATGTGGGCAGGTTGCGTGGGACACCGCTGCCGGTCTAGCTGGCGCGCTCCACCCTGTCCATGTTCCGTCCCCAGGATGCTGCCCGCGTGTATGCGCACCCGCGTCCCGAGCTGTCGCGGCTCGTCGATCAGGGCGTCTTGCATCGGGTGGTCCATGGCTACTACATCGTCGTCCCGCAAGACCAGGTGGGGCGTCCGTGGCGGCCCGGTCTGGAAGCCGTTGCCGCGGGGATCGCCTCGACGATCTACCGAGCAGATCGAGTGGTGCTGATAGGTATCAGCGCAGCGCGGTTACTCGGTGCGACTTCCCGTGCGCCGGCGAATGCCGTCGTCGCCGTCCCTCGTGCGCACAGACCGATCGAGCTGAACGGCCGGCCTGCCAGTGTCCGGTTCGTGCAACGCGATCCCGACGCTCTCGATGCCGAACGCGTGGAGACATCGCTCGGGCGTGTCCTCGTCACGACAGCCGAACAGACAGTGCTCGATCTCGCCCGCCGACCATTGCTCGGTAACTCAGAGGCCGAGATCCCTGCGGCGATCGCTGTCCTCTACCGCCGCAGCGATCCAGACCGGCTCGCCGACATGGCGAAGTCACAGCGTCCCGTTGCGGCATTGCGACGTGCCGACATCTGGGCCGGAGCGCAATCGTGAACCTCGACGAACGAGACTGGGTCTCCACACAGTTCGGTGTCTCGCCGGAACAGGTGGAGCGTGACCACCTCATCTCACATCTCCTCGCGGCAATCGCGAATCGCTTCGCGGACCGCGTGCATTTCATCGGGGGCACCGCGCTCGCGCGCACCCACCTCCCGAGCGGTCGTCTCAGCGAGGACATCGATCTCGTTGCTTTGGGTAATCGGAATGGGCTGGTACAGGCGAAACGACGATCGTCAAAGCCCTGATCCATCATCCGACGGTTACAGGCCGAGGCGTGCTGCTTGTTGCACCCACCGGCAAAGCCCGCGTGCAACTGGCGAAGAAGGCCGACCACGATGCTGTCACCGTGGCTCAGCTCCTCGCCCGCAGCGATCGATATGACGGGAACACCGGACGGTACCGGGTGACGGGTGATCCCGGTAACCGCGCAAAGTACGGCCTGGTCGTGGTGGATGAGGCGTCGATGCTCACGGAGACGATGCTTGCGGCGCTGATGGATGCTCTCGTGCCGCCGGACCGTCTTATCCTGGTGGGCGATCCGCGTCAGCTTCCTCCGATCGGCGAAAGAAGACCATTCGTCGATCTCGAACGCGCGGCGGACACGACGGACGCTGGCCGGCGGTCGCGCCTGGATGGGCGGAGTTGACTGTGCTGCGCGGCGCCGCCAGCAAGGGCACGTTCGCGACGATCTGATGCTGGCCAAGTGGTTTGCCGGTGACGAAATTCCGGAGGGTTTCGACGACGTCCGGAAACGAATCCGCCGCGGCGACAAGATGCCATCTCTACGTGCGGTCGCGTGGGAGGTACGGTCCCCGGAGCAGGTGATCGATGATGTCCTGGCGACGAACTCGGTGTGCGCACGGGCGATGACGGCCGTTCGTTCGCGGCATCGTACGGAGCGGCAGTCGACCCGTACGTGAACTACTTCGATGCCGCCTCCCATATCGAGAAGTGGCAGGTACTTTTGCCATTCCGCAATTGCACGTACGGATCCGTCCGGTTGAATCGGCACTTGAAGGAAACGCACCGCGGTTTCGAACTCCGCAAGGCACAAATGTGGGGTAAGAGTCGAAGCGTGCCTGAACCGCTCGCCCCGAGCGAATCATGCTGGGCGACACGGTCGTCAATACCCGAAACAGGTCACGCGCGTGGTTCCGGTCCAAGGATGAAGGGGAGTCGAAGGGATATCTCACCAACGGCGAGATCGGCGTCGTCATCGGACAGATCAAGACCAAGGCCATGAAGAACCCGCCCTGGAACGGGCGAGTCGGATACTCCAGCCGGCTCGGCCGCCGCTTCACCACCTCTGTGGGATCCTCCAAGACCGACGCGCCCGTTGAAATCGCATGGGCACTAACGGTTCACAAGGCGCAAGGCTCGGAATTCGGTCTGGTTGTGGTGATGCTGCCGGCGGGGGCGCACCGAGTGTCTCGGGAATTGCTGTACGCGGCGTTGACGCGTCAGACCGATCGTGTGGTGCTCTGCCATGAGGGACCGATCGACGAACTTCTCGAGTTGACCCGTGCAAGCGGTTCCGACACCGGGCCGCTGGTGGACCTGGGCAGGCACGGCCACCAACCGCACGCTGCAGGCATCGCTTCCGACACTGGTGGATCCCCGCCAGCGAGTCGATGAGAAGTCGCTGCGGTTGCTCCCGGGTATCACGTCGGCCGACGTACGCGCGGCTCTGGCCGATCCTGCGAAGGATTTGTCCGATCGATTTCGAGCAGCGATAGTCTACATCGCTCGCCGCCAAAGGAATTGGTGTCCACATCTCAGGGGGAGGCGCCCCGCGGTGTTCGAAGCGGCCGGCTGTCCGGACCGGCAACCGGGATGTCGTACTTCTCCGACTCTGCGGCCGGAGCGAGCATCAGGTCGCGACATGAAGGTCAGGCCCGTGCCTTCTCAGCCACAGTACGGGGCGTTGCCGGCGCATTGAGCCGTTGCCAGATGGCGGCGGCAGCGCTTTGCAACGGTATGCGGACCTGTTGCTCGTTGTCGACCCGCCGCGCCGGTCCGAACACCGAGACGGCGGCGGCTCGGCCGTATCCCTGGGGGCCGATAGGAGCCGCCAGACACGCGAACCCTTCCAGACAGCCGTCGCGCTTGTAGGCGATGCGGGATTCCCGCACACGCATGATTTCGAGGTCGACGACGCACGGTGACGATGCGAGTGCAAGCAGAGCCGTGCCGATCGTGGATTGTCGTGCCGGCGTTCTGCTGCCTGCCCGCGTCTTGATCGCGGAGACGGACTCACCGCCGATCCGTTCCAGGTAGACGACGTCGTCACCGTCGAGAACCCCGAGCTGGACGATGCAGCCGGTCTGCTGGTGAAGCCATCGCAGACTGGGTAGGGCCGCCAGGCGGAGAGCGTCGTCGTTGACAGCTGCCGAGCCCAGCTCGACCATACGCATGCCCAGCCGATACCTCATGCCCTCGCGTCGGAGCCAATCCAGGGCCACCAGCTGCTCCAACGTCCGGTGCACCGATGCCTGCGGGAGACCGGTGACCAGAGCGACCTGGGTCAGGGTCAACCCCGCCGGGGACGTGCCTGCCTCGGCCGCGAAGACATCGAGGATCCGTGCCGCCCGCCGCAGGACTCCGGTCGGTGGTCGGCCCGGGTCGTGTCCCCCCGGTTCGCTCGAGCTCATTCTGTGTCCTTCGCACCGAGTAGAGAAGATCGCTGAGCGATCTGTGCTGCCCTTCGAGTAATAACAGTCCGCGTGTCGCGCAGCGCCGATTCTTCCGTTCACCGGAAGAACGGTTAGGGCTGTACCGTCGGGGGGGCCTGTAATCGGGGCATGACGGGAACACAGCGGTTTACACCCACAGCACTACTGGCCGGGCAACGCGCCCTCGTCACCGGTGGGTCGGCGGGGATCGGTGCCGCGATCACCGCCGCGTTCGCCTCACACGGCGCGCACGTCCTCGTGGTAGACAACGCACCGGCGCCACCGCCCGCGTTCGATCTCGCCGCCGGTGGTGCCGTCACGACCCTCGACTGGGACGTGCGCACCTCGCCGTGCCCTGCCGAAGTCGTCGATCATCGCCCATCCGTCGTCGTCAACAACGTCGGACACTTCCTGCACCCGCAGCAACCGTTCACGGACAACGCCGCGTCGCTGTGGGACGAGCTGCACGAGATCAATTTCGCGCACGTCCTGCGCTTGACGCAGACATTGCTGCCGGGGCTGATAGAGCGCGGCGGCGGGTCGATCATCAACCTGACCACGGTCGAATCACACCGGGCCATTCCCGGGATGTCCGTGTACTCGGCATACAAGGCGGCGCTCACACAATTCACCCGGTCGTTGGCCGCCGAGGTCGGCCCGTCCGGGGTCCGGGTCAACGCCGTCGCGCCCGACCTCATCGAAACGCCGCAGGTCCCGTACACCACCCTCGTCCCGCGCGACGACGTGCCGTTGTGGCCCAACTGGTCCCCACTCGGCGGCCCCGGGCAGCCCGAGGACGTCGCCGGAGCCGTCCTGTTCCTGGCCAGCGACCTGGCGCGATTCGTCACCGGTGGAACCATTCACGTCGACGGCGGCACTCACGCGGCCGGCGGCTGGGTGCCGCGCGGAGCCGGGTGGACCAATCGCCCCCGCAACCCCTGATCACCCCCAACCCCTGACCTCACCCACCTTTCCGGAGGATGCCCAGTAATGAAGATCCTTGTTGTCGGTGGCACCGGCATGATCGGCGCCACAACCGCGACTCTGCTCCGGCAGATGGGCGACGAAGTCACCGTCGCAGCGCGCGGCTCGGTACCCAGCACGTCGCCGGTGGCCGACTTCCCGGTCCTGACCGGCGACTACACCGTCCCCACCTTCACCGCGGAGCAGTTGTCGGTGTTCGACGGCATCGTGTTCGCCGCAGGCCAGGACGTGCGGCACAAGCCGCGGGAGACCGACGACCAGAATTTCTGGCGCGACGCCCAGAGCGCCGGCGTGCCTCGCTTCGCCGCTCTCGCCAAGGAGGCGGGTGTGCGCCGTTTCGTGCAGGTAGGCAGTTATTACCATCAACTCGACGAGCGATTCGCCGACGGCAATCCCTACGTCACGGCGCGTAAGGAAGCGGACGAGCGGACCCGGGCACTCGCCGACGATTCGTTCGTCGCGTGCACGCTGAACCCGCCGTCGATCATCGGAGCCGTGCCCGGCCCGTCCGCCGAGCGGTATCGTCGCTTCGTCTCATGGGCGGCCGGCAACGAGCCGCAGATCCCGGACTTCGCCCCGCCGGGCGGCACGAACTACATGTCTGCCGAGTCGCTGGCGCACGCGATCGCTGGAGCATTGCGCAACGCCGCGCCCGGTGCTGCGTACCTGGTGGGTGACGAGAATCTGCCGTACCGCGAGTTCTTCCAGCGGCTCGTCGACGCCGCTGGGGGCGGGCGCACCATCGTCGAACGCAACGAACCGCACCCCCTCTTGCCGGATGCGGCGATCATGCAGGGGCGCGGGAACACCATCTCCTATGAGCCCAGCGCCGAGACGCTGCGAGTGTTCGATTATCCCCGGGGGGACTGCACCCGCGCGATCCACGGCCTCGTGAAAACTGTCCGCGAGTACGAACAGAGCCTGGCATGACCGACGACACCGACGACAAGCACATCCGGAAGGTCGCACTGTCGGCCCTGTTCGGAACTGTGCTGGAGTACTACGACTTCCTGCTGTACAGCACGATGGCCGCGCTGGTGTTCGGCGACGTGTTCTTTCCCGGAGAGAACCAGGCTGTATCCACGATTGCCGCCTTCGGCACCCTGGCCGTGGGGTACGTGGCGAGGCCACTGGGCGGGCTCATCTTCGGTCACTTCGGTGACCGCGTGGGCCGCAAGCACATCCTGTTCGTGACGATGGCCCTGATGGGTAGCGCGAGCTTCATCATCGGGTTGCTGCCCGGCTACGCGAGCATCGGCATGGCGGCCCCGGTACTGCTTGTCGTCCTGCGGCTCGTGCAGGGGATCGCCATCGGCGGCGAATGGGGTGGCGCCGCCTTGATGGTCGTCGAGCACGCTGATGCCGACAACCGCGGCAAGTGGGCCGGCGTAATGAACCTGGGCTCGCCCATCGGCTTTCTCATGGCAACCGTCGCGGTGGCGATCGTCAGTCTGCTACCCGACGAAGACCTGGAGACGTGGGGCTGGCGCGTGCCGTTCCTGCTCAGCGCACTGCTGGTGGTGGTCGGTCTCTACATTCGTTCCCAGGTCGCCGAGAGCCCGGTCTTCGAGCAGGCGGTCAAGAAGGAGGCGGCCACCACCGCCGACCGCATACCGCTGGCGCAGGTACTCCGGGCGCCGCGGCCCGTACTGCTCGCCTGCGGCATCGGTATCGCGCCGTTCGCGATGACGGCGCTGATCACCTCGCACATCATTTCGTACACGACCGGGATCGGTTACGAACGATCCACCGTCATGCAGGTGCTGGTGCTGCTGTCGGCGGTCTCGCTGCTCGTCGTTCCACTGGCATCGGCGTTGTCCGATCGTGTCGGTCGCCGACCGATCGTGCTCACCGGTGCCGTCGCGGCAATGTTGTTCGCGTTTCCGTTGTACATGCTGGTGGACTCGGGCTCGGTGGTGTTGCTGGTTGTCGGCCTGGTCATCGGGCAGGTCATCCAGAATGTCATGTTCGCTCCGCTGGTGCCGCTGCTGTCGGAGATGTTCGGTGCGGAGGTGCGGTATACGGGAGCATCGTTGGGCTATCAGGGCGCAAGCCTGATCGGTGCCGGCTTCACTCCTCTGGTCGCCAGCGCCCTGCTCGCCACGCTCGGTGGGGGCAGTTGGCCGCTGAGCCTGATCATCGTCGTGACCGCCGGGCTTTCGGTCGGCGCCATTGCGCTGACCGCCGAAACCCGCGGCGTGGCGCTCGGGGACGTCACCCCTGCAGGTGAGTCCGCAAACGTCCATGCTGCTGCGGAAACAGGCCGAGCAACTCGACGACCGGATCCACCCGTACACAAGAAGGCAGGACTTCGATGACCCGAATCACCGACATCCCCCCGGAGTTGACCGAGGCAACGGCGGCTCTCGTTGCTGCAACGCGCACGCTGATGTTGGCGGCGGCGACCACCACAGCAGATATCGATGCCATCCGGGCTGCGAGCGCCTCGATTACGGAAGTGGCCGATGTTCTCGGCGCGCGGCCGCGGAGTCGCCCGTTGCGTCCGGCGTTGGACGGGCCGGCACGGTCCCGAGAGACCGGCGGTCAGGTGCCATGGACGCAATTCAGCCACAACCCCATGGGTATTCCTCTGGCGATCTACTTCGGTGAAGATGACGCACGAGCCAGGCTTGTGCCGAACGCGCTGCACGAGGGACCGCCGGACATCATGCACGGCGGGTTTGCCGCGCATCTGCTCGACTGCATGCTGGGCACGTTGATGCAGGCGCGTGGAGTGCGTTCCGTGACGGCGTCGCTCGAGCTGCGATACCCACGGCCTACACCGCTGGGAGAGCCGCTGGATCTGTATTCGCGCATCGTCGACACCGTCGGCCGCAAGACCATCGCCGAAGGTTGGATCGAGTGCAACGGTGAACGCACTGTGCAGGCGCGGGGCGTTTTCGTCAGCGTCACGCCCGTCGTGACCGCGCCTGTGCCCGGATAGGAGGTCGGTCGAGGCCGGTGATCTTCTCGACACGTCCGCAGCGGAGATGACGCCGAAGAGTATGTAGCCGCGGTGGGTCGGCGCCGACGTGCAGGGGCGATCAGCTCGGTGGCGCGAAGAATTCGAGCGCGATGTTGTCGGGGTCGCGGAACGACAGTCCGGAGCCGTACGCCGCGTTCTTGATGTCCCCGTGCGGGATTCCGAGACTGTCGAGCCGGTCGCGCCACTTCTCCAGCTCACCGGCCGTGCAACCGAACGCGATATGGTCGAGCCCCGTGTTCCGTTCGTCGAAAGATCCTTGCGGGTGCGAACCGGAATGGGTGTGCAGTCCGAACAGCGTGCCACCGTCGAGCGCGAAGACCGCATGGTGGAAGGTGCCCGATTCGTCGTCCTCGTCGAGCACGGGTGAGGCGCCGAACAGATTCGCGTACCACGCGGTGCTCGCAGCCAGATCCGACACGGTGACGGCGACGTGGGTGAGTGCAGGAAAAGCCATATCTGTTTCCTCCGTCCGAGCCCCTTTCGATCGTAGATCCCGGGACGTCCGTCTCCGTTCGTCTTGGGAAAACCGCCCTGCACGGTGCGCATCTCGTCGCGACACGCCGGCCTGGCGGGTCGCTCAGGGGCGGTGGACACGCGAGACGGGCCTTCGCCTCGCGCGGTGCAGTGCCTGCCGCAGTTCGTCCCGGTCGTCGAACAACTGAATCGTCTCCCCGGAGACCAGTCGTGGCTCGCATCCCCGCCCGGCCACGACGACGACATCCCCGGGCCCGGTGTGAGCGACGGCGATCTCGAAGGCACGATGACGGTCGGGTTCGACGACGACGCGGGCACTGCGTGCGGCGAAGGCACCTTCGGCGACTGCGTCCCGGAGGACACGCGGGTCCTCGGAGAGCGGACTGTCGTCGGTGACGACCACGACGTCGGCATAGGTCGCTGCGGTGTGGCCGAGCGGAAATCGCTTGCCGGGGTCGCGTTCTCCGGTCGCACTGATGACGAGAACCAGCCGCCGCTCGGGAGCGAGCGACCGGAGGAACGGCAACAGTTCGCGTTGCCCGGACGTGTTGTGCATGTAGTCCACCAACGCGAGAACGCCTTCACCGGCGTCGACGCGTTCGAGTCGTCCGGGCACACCCGCGAGGGTTTCCAGACCCGCCGCGGCGTGCAGGACGTCTCCGTCGGCGGCGGCCACCGAGGTGAGCGCCGTCAGCGCATTGGCCACCTGGTGGGGTCCGAGCAGAGACAGTCGCACCGGCGCACGTCCGGACGGCGTGTGCACGGTGAAGGTGGTGCCGTGGAGGTCGCACCGGATCGTGTCCGCGTATATGTCGGCGCGGGCATCGCGGGTCGAGTGCGTCCACACCGGTACCTCGGCCGACGCCGCCAAGCGTCGGCCGTACTCGTCGTCGATGTTCACCACGGCGGCCTGCGCGCGATCCGCGGTGAACAGTGCCGCCTTGGCGGCGAAGTACTGCTCCATCGTGTGGTGGAAGTCGAGGTGGTCGGGTCCGAGATTGGTGAAGGCGACGGTGCGGAACCGCACACCGTCGATGCGGCCCTGACTGATGCCGTGCGAAGACACCTCGAGCGTCACCGCCTGCACAGCCTGGTCGCGGAACTCGGCGAGGGTTCGGTGCACCACCGCGGCTTCGGGGGTCGTGCGGGTTGCGGCCCGAACCCCGGTGGGACCGCGGACGACGACACCGCCGATCATGCCCGTCACGACACCGTTCGCGGAGAGCGCGGTGTCGAGGAGATAGGTCGCGCTCGTCTTGCCGTTGGTGCCGGTGATGCCGTGGACCTGCAGGTCGTGGGAGGGATGACCCAGGATCCACGACGCCAGCGGACCGACCACGTCGCGAGGCCGATCGACGACGAACGTCGGCAGCAGATGCGACGGCCGGTCGCTGAGCCCCGCGACCGCACCGCGGGAGCCGGCTTCGGCCGCGAAGTCCAGGCCGTGGACGTGATGCCCGGGCAACGCTACGTACAGATCGCCCGGCTGCACCGTCCGGGAATCGTCGCTGATCCCGGTGATCACGCGGTCGTGACCGTCCGGCGGCCCGACTCGCAGGACATCGCGGAGGTGCTCGGCGACGTCGCGGATCCGGATCTGCCGGGAGGGGCGGCCAGGACCGTCCGGGTCGGGATGCACGGGGGCGGATACCCGGTCCGGGGCGAAATGATGCGCCGCCGGTGACCGGGGTGCACCGGCGTTCCATTCGCCCGCGACAGGCGGCGGAGTCACACGGTTACCCTCGAGGGATGACTGCGATTCCGGATTTCCCCGTCGGCACGAACACCACGATATCCGGTCTCGGTAGTTCCTTCGCCGACGAGTTGAGTGGCTTGTCGGTGCCGTGGCAGGGCACCGAGGCGCCCGAGCCCGAACTCCTCGCGCTCAACGAGGAGCTCGCGGTGTCACTGGGCCTGGACGTGGCGGCCTTGCGCAGCGCCGACGGGGTAGCCGTATTGGCAGGCTCGGCGGTGCCGGTCGGCGCCAAGCCTGTCGCGATGGCGTATGCCGGTCACCAGTTCGGCGGATACGCCCCGCTGCTCGGCGACGGTCGCGCGTTGCTGCTCGGCGAACTCGTCGACGGGGACGGCCGACGTGCCGACCTGCATCTCAAGGGTTCGGGCCCTACGCCGTTCTCCAGGGGCGGGGACGGTTTCGCGGTTGTCGGGCCGATGCTGCGCGAATATCTCGTGAGCGAGGCCATGCACGCGCTCGGTATCCCGACCACCCGTTCGTTGTCGGTGGTGGCGACCGGCCGGTCGGTGTACCGCGAGGGTGTCGAGGACGGAGCGGTGCTGGCCCGGGTCGCGTCCAGTCACCTGCGGGTGGGGACCTTCGAGTTCGCGGTGCGACGGGGCGAGATCGTGCGCTCGCTTGCCGACCACGCGATCGCCCGGCACTATCCGCACCTGCTCGACCGGCCGGAGACCGGCGAGGACAACCGCTACCTGGGCTTCTTCGCCGCCGTGGTCGAGGCCCAGGCGGCGTTGGTCGCGCAGTGGATGCTCGTCGGTTTCGTCCACGGCGTGATGAACACCGACAACACCACCATCTCGGGAGAGACCATCGACTACGGTCCGTGTGCCTTCGTCGACGCCTTCGATCCGGCCGCAGTGTTCAGTTCCATCGACCACAGTGGGCGCTACGCCTTCGGCAACCAGCCTGCCGTCCTGAAGTGGAATCTGGCACGTCTCGCCGAAACCCTGCTCACATTGGTCGATTCCACCCCGGACGCGGCGATCGGCGCCGTCACCGCGGTTCTCGACAGTTTCGACGTGCGCTACGAGCACCATTACCGGGTCGGTATGGCGGCGAAGCTCGGCCTCTCCGAGGACGCGCTCGACCGGGTCTCGGTCGACGATCTGCTGGCCCTGCTGGAAGAGCACGGCGCCGACTGGACCGCGACCTTCCGTGCCCTCGCCGACGAACTGCGAGGAGATCCGGCATCCCTGGACATGCTCGTGCCGCGCGAGCGCACAGCGCCCTGGCTCGAACGCTGGCACGCCGCCGCGACGAGCGACAACCGTGGGGCGAAAGAGCGGGCCGAGGCGATGGACCGGGTGAACCCGCTGTACATCCCCCGTAATCATCACGTCGATTCAGCTCTGAAGGCCGCGACGGCCGGTGACCTCGCGCCGTTCGCGACACTGCTCGACGTGGTGACGCATCCCTTCGAGATGCGTGCCGAGTGGGCCGAATACGCCTTGCCGGCACCACGTTCGTTCGCCGAGTCCTTCCGGACCTTCTGCGGCACCTGACCGTCCGATCCCGCGCACCTCTGCTCGATCAGGCGCTCTCGGGGAGTCGGCCGTCTCGGCCGGCCCTGGACGAGTCGGGTGCCGGGCGGGCCGTGGTCGTCGGTGACGATGACGGTGACGGGGACGGGGACGGTGACGGTGTGCAGACGTACGGGATGGGTCGATCCGGCCCGAACTGTTGTGGACGACGGACCGACGACGCTCCGGCAGGTCGGCGCTCAGCGAGAACGATGGCGCTTCTTCCGCTTCTTCTTGTTCTTCGTGCGCCGGCGAGCGGATCGTAGCGGCGGTTCGTCCGCCGGCTCGGCGTCCTCGAGCAGCGCCCGCTGCATCTCGCGGCGGAGGCTGTCCATCAGTTCGGGGGAGCGCAGCAGGAAGGTCGCCTCCTGCAGCGCCGCGTAACGGTCCTGGGAGATCAGGACGCCCGTGCCACGTTTGCCGACGATCTCGACGGCGACAGTGTCGTCGTTGACCTCTCGGACCAGTTCACCGAGCCGCTTGCGTGCGGCTTTCACGGACACGGACGTTGGTGGCACTCGCGGCGACTCCGATCTGTTCCCCCGACCCGGGCATCCTTTCATCACCGATGCCGGAATCGGGGGTGGACACGGCGGACACTCCGAACGAGATCACAGGAGTGCGCGCACGGAACGTGGTAGTGCGCTCGCGGAACCGGTGATCGGTGACGGGATCGGATCGTCGGCGACGGTACGCAGGGGCACCACTCCCGCCCACACGGAGTGGTCCTCGCCGTCCCCGCGATCCTCACCCGGACCGGCGGCCCGGACCTTCACGCTCACCTCGGCGAGCGGCACCTCCAGGACGGTGGTGGCGGCCAGCTCCTTCGGGGTCGGCGACCGGACCTCGTCCCAGCGTCCCGGCATCAGATGTTCGCTCACCACCCTCAACGCACGTTCCTTCTCGTCCGGGACGACCGGTGTGGCCACTCCGAACAGCACGGCACTGCGGTAGTTCATGCTGTGGTCGAAGGCCGACCGGGCGAACACGAGTCCGTCGAGGTGTGTCACCGCGACGGACACCTCGATTCCGGCACGGGCGGCGAGGAACATCCCGGCGCCGGTGGAACCGTGCAGCAGCAACCGGTCTCCGTCGCGTCCCATCGCCATCGGCAGCACCACGGGCGATCCGTCACGCACGAATCCCACGTGCGCGATGCGGGCCTCGTCGAGAAGGCGGTGCAGGACGGCGGGATCGTCGGTGCCGCGTTCGGGTTTGCGCGTCAGACGTGTGCGGTCGTTCATGGCTCCGATCGAAGCAGCGCCGCCGCGGCCGGGCAACCGGATTCCGAATCGAGTAGTGCGCTACTCGCGACCGTCGACGATCGCCGCCCCAGACTTCGTGTACAGGCACGTAGGTGCGCGACAGTCGACCGGCCGACGGAGATGACGAGATGGACAAGATCGGTGACCATGCAATCGTTCTGGGCGCGAGCGTCGGCGGTCTGCTCGCGGCCCGTGCACTGGCCGACTCGTACCGCGCGGTGACGGTCGTCGAACGCGACGTCCTCCCGACCGGTGCGGAGAACCGCCACGGGGTACCGCAGGGGCGGCACGGACACGGGCTTCTCGCCCGCGGCGCCCGGTCCATGGACGAATTGTTCCCGGGTATCCTCGACGAACTGATCGCCGACGGCGCACCGGTGATCGCCGACGGCGACCTGTCGGAGATGCACTTCGTCCTCGGTGGCCACCGGCTGGCGCCGTCGGGTCGCTTCCGCGACCACCGAGCCACCTACGTGCCGAGCAGGCCGCTGCTCGAACATCATGTCCGGCGGCGCGTGCGCGCCATCCCGAACATCACTCTCCTCGACGGGCACAACGTCGGCGACCTGACGACGACACCCGACCGCCGCCGGATCACCGGAGTACAGGTGGGCAGCCGCGAGGGTGTTCGGAGCCTGACGGCGGATCTGGTGGTCGACGCGATGGGGCGCGGAGCCCGCACCCCGGCGGGTCTCGAGAAACTCGGTTACGGGCGACCGGTCGAGGAGCATGTCGTCGTCCACGTCGTGTATCGCAGCCAGCTGTTGCGACTCGCGCCGGGCACACCGATGGAGAAGATGGTGTTGATCGGCGCCGTGCCGGGTCGCCCCGCGGGCATGGCGCTGTTCGGCTACGAGCACGACACGTGGCTGTTCACGGTCGCCGCCATGGCTGGTCGTGAACCGCCACCGCGCCTGGACGGCATGATCTCCGCCGTGGAGGCGTACGCGCCCGAGCATGTCGTGGCCGCGCTCCGTACCGCCGAACCCCTCGGTGAGCTGGCACAGCACAAGTTCCCGTCCAGCCAATGGCGACACTATGAGCGGATGCACCGTTTCCCGGATGGACTGCTGGTCTTCGGCGATGCGATCTGCAGCTTCAATCCGGTCTATGGTCAGGGCATGACGGTAGCCGCCGTCGAAGCGATGTCGCTGCGGGACTGCCTGCGGCGCGGTGAGGACGACCTGTCCCGCAGATTCTTCCGGGCCGCGAGGAAACCCATCGGCGCCGCGTGGCAGCTCGCGGTCGGCGCGGATCTGGCGCTGCCCGAGGTCGAAGGTTCACGCAGCGTGCAGACCCGACTCGGCAACGCGTATGTGGCGCGTGTCCTGGCCGCTGCCGAGAACGATCCCGTGGTCGTCGACCGATTCCTGCGGGTCAGCAGCCTGATGGATCCGCCGAGCTGTCTGTTCCACCCTGCGCTCGTGGGACGGGTGTGCGTGGGTAACCTCCGGCGCCACCGGAGAACCGACGACGCGCCGGCGGCGATGCCCGACAAGAGGCGGAAGAGTTTCCTCACCGCCCGCAGATGAATTCTCCTGACATCACCCGAGCTCTACACCTTGGTGATCGTCGACTGCTTTGCCGGACGCAGCGTGGACGCCAAGCGGCGCCTCTACCGTGAGATCACCGAGCGGCTCGGCGCATTCGCGATCCCCGCCGACCACGTGACCGTGATCGCGCGCGACATCCCGACCGAGAGCTGGGGGATCTGCGCCGGACAGGCCGCCTGCGATGTGGACCTCGACTTCACCGTCGACGTGTGAGTACTGTTCCTACGGAGAGAACTGCGCGTTCGGGACGGTGGAGGGCTCGAGGGAACCGAGGTCCTCGACCACATCCCACAGTGGGTCGTCGAATCCGATGTCGTAGGTGCAGTCGGCTTCCCTCGGGTCGGGTACGAACGCCCACAGCAGTGCACCCGCAGTGCCGGCGGCGCGTTGACCTTCGATCTTCGTGGTGATGTGGTCGGCGCGGTCGACGAGCGCCCCGCAGGACCCGGCGAGTTCGCCGATCTCCGCCACGAGCAACGGCTTTCCGACGGCCGTGGCCTGCGCGACTCGCCGGGCGAGACCGTTCCACTGATCGCCGGGCAAGGGCACGCCGTCGGCACCGTAGTCGTGGTACTGCACGGCATCGACATACGGTGAGGCGCTGACGAACCGGTATTCGTCGCCCTGGGTTCCGCACTGGCCGCCTCCGGTGTACCCCGCCGTGATCAAGGTGCGGGGGTCGACAGCGCGCAGTTCGGCACCGGCTGTATCGAAGAAGTCGCGCAGCACCTGGGCGGCCCCGGGCTCGCACGACCGGGTCCACCAATAGCACGCGGCGTCGGTGCAGGAACTCGTCTCCGGCTCGCCGATGAGTTCCCACGCCGCGAGGGAGGGGGAATCCCGGTAGCGGGCGACGGCAGTGTGCATCCAGTCTTGGTAGCTCATCACCACCCGCTCGTGGCCCGGGGTGAACTCGGTCCAGCCGTCGACGTACCACTGCCGGCCCTTGAAGACCTCGTCCTCACACGCACCGTCCTGAGGTGCCAGGACAGGTAGCAGCATCTGATCGTGCGCTTCGGCCGCCGCGAAGACCGCATCCATCGGTCCGAAGTCGAGTTGTCCCGTGAACCGGTTGACGGCCAGCGCCTGGAACAGATTGAATCGGGTGAGCGAATTCGGCGGCAGCGCGCCGAAATAGGCGTCGAGGTCGACCATGGCGCCGCATCCCCAGTTCACCGACCAATCGGTGGCGAGCTGGTAGGCATTGAACCCGGTGGGCCACCAGGCCCGACCGTCGAGCATGAAACCGTCCGGCGACGCGGTCACCCGCGCGCCCGGTGCCGGTGCGGCTGCCGCAGGGCCCGCGCCCAGGAGCAGGCCGACCACGGTCGCGGCGCCGACGATGAGTCTGGATACCCGAAGCCTCGTCATCTTCCGGATCGTAGGACCGCGAGGCAAGGGGGGAGCCCCGATCGACCAGCAACACGCCGCAGTGACCGTCGTCATGATCAGGCGAACTCGAAGGCCCCCTCCGCAGGGCGTGCGACCCGACGGGTCCGCGGAGATCCCAGCGCGCTCTCCAGATCGGACCCGTCGTGCTCGGCGAGCAGTTCGCCCCCCGACCACACCAGCAGCGTGGTGGCGACGGTGTGCTCGGCCACCGAATGCGACAGGTCGTAGTGCGCGCACCCCGGCACGCCCGCATAGGTGATCCACAGGTCGAAACCGGTCATGAACAGATCGAGGTCGAATTGCACGGACAGACCGAGCAGTTCGCTGCGACCGGTGTCGTCGACGCCGGCGAAGGCCTCGTCGAGGGCGAGCAGGCGCGGCGCGTGCGGGTCGGCCGAATCGAGCATCACGTGCGCCGCCGCGAACAACGGCAGGTGCAGGGAGACGGACTGTTCGCCACCGGACAACGCCGAGTGCCGGGCCGGGGTGAGGCGGTCCTCGCTGCCGTCCGCACCGATGAGACTGAACGAGAACACCCGCCACCGGCGGTAATCCAGCGTCGCGGCGAGGATCTCCGGGTACGACCGTTCCGGGTGCGCGGCCCGCTCCGCGCGGATCCGCGAGGCGAAATGCGCGCGGATCCCCGCGAGATCGTCCGGTGCCAGCATCGACGCGTCGCGGTCGAGGAGTTTGCACACCGCCCGGGCCGGCTCGTCGAGATGGTCGGCGAGCACCCAGTGCACGCCGATGGTGTTGCCCGAGGACATGTGCCGTTGCCGCATCTCGGTACCCATCCGGGCGATGAGGTCGCGGGCGTCGACGGTGCGCTCGTGGATCTGCTGCGCGAGACCGGTGAGGAGCGCGTCTTCGAGGATGCGCCGTTCGGAGTCGGTGAGCAGGGTCTCCTGTTCCTGCCGCGCTCGGGCGATACGTTGCGCGAAGGCCGCGACGGACGTGTAGCCCTGTTCATCCTGTACCTGCACGACGGTGACGCCCTCGGCGGCGTCCCAGTGCAGCCGGTAGTCGCGGCTCCGGGCGAGTTCGGCGTCGAACTCCTGCAGTGCGGACGTCAGCGCCGAGGCGGTGGACTTGCGAGTGGACTCGGAGGTCGTGACCGATTCGGTGGCGGTGTCGAGGGCGCGGAACAGTGCGAGGACCTCGGTGGGCAGTACGTCGACCGGGTTGTCGGGGGACTGCCGGATCCGATAGGCGAGCTGATCGGCGTCGAGCCACGCGGCCGCGCTGGACGGCCAGACGTGTTCGGTGTCCACACCGAGCAGTATCAGCAGGTCGCGGCGGGCGAACGGCGCGAGTGTGTCGGCGTCGGCCCGGGCCTCGGTGAGCGCCGAGCGCAGGGCGGTCTCGGCGCCCGTATGGGCCGCGTCGGCCTTGCCGATTCGTTCGAGCGCCGCTTCGTGGGCCTTGCGGGCGGTCCGTTCGGCGGTCTTCGTCATCTCGATCCTGCGCCGCGCCTCGTCGAGCTGGGTGTCGAGGCGGTCGGCGCTCGCCCCGATGGACTCGCGCAGCGTCGCGAGTTTCTGCTGTTCGTCGGCCAGTCTTTCGGCGTTCTCCGCGGCGAGTTCGGCCGCGTTCTCGGCGGAGGCCCGTGCTTCCTCGAGGCGAAGATCGGTGTCGCGGAGCCGATCGCCACAGGTGACCTGTTCGCGCAGGGCGCGCTGCAGGGCCTGAGCCTGCGAACGGAAGTGCCGCACGGCCGCGTCGAGACTGTCGAGTTCCGTCGCAGTGAGCGGTGCCCGGTGCCGGCCGGCCGTCGATCGCAGGTGCTGTTCCTTGGTGGCGATCGCGGCGATCGCCTGGTCCAGGTCGCGGTCGGCGGCGGTCGCGGACTCGGATGCGGTCCGCAGCGCGCCGGCGCATTCGGTAACCTTGCGCAGCGCCGCGAGCACGGATCCGGTGCGCGGCAACGACTTCGCGGCGTCGTCGAGTGCGGTGAGCCGGTCGCCGATCTCGCGATCCTGCTCGCGCAGCGACTCCACGTCGGCGCGGCATTCGGCGATGGTGGTCTCGAGTTCGACGATGCGACGCTGCCGACGCCGGGCGCGGGCGGTGGCCCCGATGAACTCGACCTGCTCCTTGACGTGGCGACCGAGCTGCACTCCTTGCCGGAACCCGCCGTGCGCATCGACCGACACCCGCGCGCCCGGTCCGGGGTCGGTGGCCCACGCGATCGACGACAGCACCGCGGCGACCCGTTCCTCGGGGACGGCCGTGTCGGGCTCGGGAACGAGTACATCCGCGAGCGTGGGACCGCTCGGCCGGTGCTCGGGCGCCAACGGCACCAACAATTGCTCCGACTCGATGTCCGGCAGGTCGCCATCGGTGATCCACCCGTCGAGCAGGTTCGCGGCCTGCAATGCCGCTTCGATACCGGCGGCGTCCTGTGTCGACACGTCGTCGCGGAACCGGACGAGCTGCCACAGCGGGGCGCCGACAAGATCGTCACGGTTGCCGGTGCGAGCGAGGAATACCGGGGGAGCGTCGTCGCGTTCGGCCGCGACGGCGGCGCGTTCGGTCTCGAGTTCGGCGATGCGGGTGCCGAGCGACTCGATCTCCGAGCCGCATACGCGACGCCGGAACCGCAGGTCGTCGAGCACCGGGCCGGTGTGCTCGGCGAACACCGCCGCCGGAGCCGGCGCATCGTCCTGACCGACGGTTCCGAAGGCGGTGTCGAGCGCTTCGAAGACCGGAGTGGACAGACCCACGGCCGCGAAGGTCTCGGCGCGATCGGACCACCACCGGCCCAGCTCGGCGGCGATCTCGCTGCGGGACAGCTCGACGATGGTCTCGGCAGTCTCCACCGCGGCCGACGCGGTGTCGCGTTGCGCGCGGGCACGCACCGCCGCGGCTTCGGCCCGTGATCGCGCCGCGGCGGCACCGTCGAGATGGGACAGTGCACTGCGCACGGCGCGCACGTCGGCGTCGCGTTCCTCGGCGAGCGCGTCTATCGCCGCGTTGAGCTGCTCGGTCCGTTCGATGTCGTCGAGACCGCTCCACGTGATGCCGGCGTCCTCGGCTGCCGCACTCAGCCCGTCCTCGGTGCGACGACGCGTCGCCGTCGCCGTCTCCAGCGCGTCGCGGGCACTGCCGTGATCGCGGAGCCGGTCGGCCACCACGGCCTGGGCGCGGTTCGCCTGCTCGCCCTGCGCGGCGGTGGTGCGCTCGAGGTTCTTCACCGCCGACGCGAGGTCGTCGAGTTGCTGTTTGCCTTCGTAGGCGCTCGAGCGGTGGAGTGCCTCGAGGGTGGTGCGCGCTTGTTCGTGGTCGCGTTCGGCCACCAGGAGCTGTTCCTCCGAGGCGGTGCGTGCGGCGGCGGCCTCGGTGCGGGCCTCGGACGCCTCACGCAGCGACCGGACCGCCGTGTCGACCACCCCGAGACGAACGGCGACCTTGTCCACAGCGGTGCGGGCCTGCTGACGGATGTACTTCGAGTACACCTTGACGAACTGCTGCGCCGCGTCGTCGGCGGCCGCGAGAGATTCGAGTGTGCGCTCGACTTCCTCGATGGCGGAGAACGAGCGGGCAGCCTCGACGATGAGGTCGTCGTCGAGGGGGCGG
Organism: Rhodococcus sp. Q1; assembly: GCF_004153645.1. Classification (NCBI taxonomy): domain Bacteria; kingdom Bacillati; phylum Actinomycetota; class Actinomycetes; order Mycobacteriales; family Nocardiaceae; genus Rhodococcus; species Rhodococcus sp. Q1. The sequence continues at coordinate 549,512 of NZ_SDMJ01000003.1, forward strand.
AGTCCGTCGGTCAGGGCCTGCGACAAGCCCTTCGGATCGAGGTTCTTGGCGAGCTGCGGGCGGCGCAGCGTCAAGATCAGGTTGATCAGCTGGTCGTAGCGTTGCGCGCCCAGTCCGAACATGCGTGCGTCGATCGCGCCCCGGTAGTCGACGGGGCGATCGGTGATCGCGTCGGCTCCGATCCGGTCGGCGAGTTGCTTGCGGGTGAGCGGGCGGTCCTCGTCGTCGAGGAGTGAGAAGTCCACGCCCACACGGCCGTCGACGACGAAGTGCCAGCGGGTCACCTTGTCGTTGCCGCGGGTGGCGCGCATGCCGATGCCGACGGTGACGGCTTCCGGGTCGTCGGCGCGGCCGCGGCAGAATTCCATCCACACATAGGAGTGGGCGCTGTCCTGCCCCCGGTACAGCAGGTTCGAGCGCATGGTGCGTTCCTCGCCGGCGAACGGGTTCAGGCGTCGCGGTTCGATGCGGCCGTCGAGCACGAAGGGGAACAGCACCTCGAGGGCCTTCGTCTTGCCCGACCCGTTCGGTCCGCGCAGCACCAGTCGCCCGTCGGCGAACGAGAACTCCTGGTCGCGGTAGTCCCACAGGTTGATGATCCCGGCACGCGTGGGGCGGAATCGGGCGCTGCTCATGAGATCTCCGTCGGGGTCGTATCGGGGTCGGGGACTGTCGGCGGGGTGGACTCGGGAAACAGGTCGATCTCCGGATCCCGTTCACGCACACTGACCGTCACGCCGCGGAAGCGCGCGATCGCGGGCAGGACGAGCACCCCGCCCGCCACCCGGGCCACCAGCCGCAGCCGGTCGAGCATGTCCACCGCGGCTTCGGTCAGTCCGGCGGGGTCGGCCTGCCATTGCGCGGCGAAGGTCCGGCCGTAGATGTCGACGAGACGCCCGACGGTGCCTGCCAGCCACGAATCCTCGAGCAAAGGATGCTCGAGCGGTGCGCGAATGTCGTCGTTCTCGGCCTGCTCGTGCGGTATCGGAGTGTCGGACACCGCGAGCGGGGTGAATACCGTCGACCTCGGGATCGCGGCATCGACGGCGGCGACGAGGGCGTCGTGTGTCTCCGCGGGGACCGGCAACCGGGGCGGGGCCGGGGTGTCGGGGTCGAGGACGCGGTCGCACATCTCTCCGGCCAGCAGCAGGGCGACCTGCGCGACCGTCCCGGTGTTCGGGAACCGGAGATCCGACAGTCGTCCCGAAGTGTCCACCAGCGCAACGCCTTCGGCGCGACGTTCGCAGACGAGGCCGGTCAGCAACTCCACGTCGTCGGTGGTGCGGCGCAACGCCAGCTGCAGTGCCTCGTCCTCGTCGAGGTCGTCGGCGTAGACCACGGGGCGCTGTACCACTGCGCGTCGCACCCGCCGCCGAACCTCCGCCGTATCCGAATGCGGGGCACCCGCATTGCCGAGCAGACCGCACACCGATTCGAGATGCTGCAACGCCCGCGGTGGCCGGAACAGGGCATGCACGACCGCACGGTCGACATCGTAGAGCGCTTCACCGCGCTCGGGGTCGCTCGCCCACCCACCGGCATCACCGTCGGCGAGGGTGATCGCGCCGCGCACACCGAGCCAGGTCACGGCGTCGACGAAGGCATCGCGATCGGCGGCGCGTTCGGTGTCGAGCTCGACACCGTTCACCCGACCCGCCTCGGAGGCGACGTGCTCGGCGAGTTCGGACAGGGCGATCTGGCCGGCACCACGACCGAGCGCCGCAATCGCCAACGCGAGATAGGCGTACCGGCGACGGTCGAACGGCCGACCCGTGTGCGTCGACGTGCCCGCACCCGCGTCGAGACGATCGGCGACGGTGAACAGCCGCGCGGTGGTCTCGGTGACCTCGAGCCGGTATCCGAAGGTGGCGAGCAGATCGTCGCGCAACTCGGTGGCCCAGCGGCGCACCGTCGCCAGCGCCGCACGGTCGGGGAAGGTCGCGGTGACGAGATGGTGGGTGAGCACCAGCCGGGCAGCACGCTGATACGAATCCAACTCGACCGACGGGATCGAACGCGCCCTCACCGCACCTCCACCGACAGACCGTCCAGATACAGGCGCCCCCGCGCGGTGTGCACCACGGTGGACTCGCCGCTCGGGCGGAGTGTGAGCTCGACCCCGTTCTGGGTGCCGGAGGCGACATCGTCGCTGCGCACCCGGCCCCTCACGGGGACTCGCGCCGACAACGCCGCGTCGAGCAGGCTCAACAGCACCTCCGCTTCCGGTTCGCTCAGCTTCCGTTCGCGCACCCCACCGGCGGCGAGGGAACGAGCCGCCTCGGCCCGGCGACGCTGCTTCTCGAGCTGGGTCTCGCGCAACCGGCGCACCCCGGCATCGTTGCGCTGGATCCGCCCCGGCGCCCCCGCCGCGGGCCGGCGACCGGTCTCGGCCAGAGTGCGGGAGATCTCGACCGGTGGCGCCTCCCACCACGACCGGGTGACCGGAACGACGTCGGCATCGGGATGTGCGACGGAGAAATGCCGGGGGCGGCCCAGGTCGAAGACCGCCCCGAACAGCGCGTGCGCGGCGTCCTCGGATGGTGCCGCGGCGAACCAGCCGGCGAGATGCCGCAGCTGCGACTCGCGGCTGACGCCTCCGCGCCGCTGCTCGGTGAGCCGGCGCAACAGTCCCAGCACCGCCGAGATCGCGTTGATCGTCGCGCCGCGCAGACGTTCGGACTCGCTCGGCTCGGCACCTACACCGACGAACCAGTGTTCGATGCCCCACCAGCGTTGCGCCCAGTCCGCTTCGCGTTCCTCGAACGACAGCAACACCCGCTCGTCGTGCCGGGCCGCCTCCGCGGTGAGCTTCTGCACGCCGGTGGCCTGCACCCGGTCCAGGGCCGCGGAGAGCTTCGGAGCATAGCGGGCCAGGTCGGTGCTGAACTCGCGCATGTGGGTGAGTAACGCATCCTTGTGCGCGAGGAAGGTCTCCGGGGTGACCTCGGTGGTGCGCACCAGGTCGCCGAGGACGAGATAGAAGCGGGCGGCGCGCTCGGCCATGTCCGACAAGGTCGCGTCGAGCCGACTCAGCTTCCGGTAGACCAGTTCGCCGTCGCCGGCCGCGTTCGCGTCGGCGAGATCGTTCAGGTCGGCGAGCAGGTCGGGGAGTGCGAGGCGCGACAGCGACACATCCTCACCGCGGGACGACAGGACATCCTCGACGGCACGGAACACCCGGTAACCGGCCTGCCCGAACTGGTAGACATAGTGCCGGTTGCGATATTCGGCGAGTGTCGCCGCACGGGTGCCGTCGTAGCTGCGTTCGAGTACACCCCATGCGTGCAACTGCTCGAGCAGCGCCGGGATCTCGGAGGAATCGGGGACGTCGTCGCTGGTCGCCCCGGGCAGCCGGGTCAGGACGTTTTCGACGTCCCCGGCGTGCAGCAGCACCGAATAGTTGCCGCGCGCGTGATCGAATGCGCGCAGAACCCACAGGTAGTCCACTCTTTTCTCGGCCGTGGCGAACGAGAACAACCGCAGGCGGTCGTCCCGCACCAACGCATCCTCGATCGCGTCGAACCGCGCTCGGCCTGATTCACTCACCGTGACAGGTTAGGCGGCGCGGCCGACGGGTCAGGACAACACCCGGGGTGAGTGTCGGCACGATCGTGTCCGAATCAACGCCGCCGATCCGCGGTCGCCGCCCGCATCGAGCCGTTACCGTCGAGGCAGCGCACCTCGACGGAGGCGGCACGCTCCGGGAACGGAAACGATGAATGCTCACGAGATCGGACGGGGCGCCCGCGCGGTGGGCGATCCGGCACCGGACACGCGTGCACTGATCGACGCGGCGGCCGATCTGTCGATCACGCGGCGCTCGGAGATCATGCGGTACATGTTCGAGCGGATCTCCCCGGAGATCGACGCGATGTCCCAGGATCGCCCGACTCGTCGCGCACTCGAGCAGACCGCCGAGGACGGTGTCGACGCGATCACCCGATTTCTCAGAAACGACCGCGACGAGATCGAGATACCGGCCGCATCGTATGCGTTGGTCCGGATGTTGGCCCGGCAGGGCTTCCCGGTCTCGGTGGTGGATCGGAGCAATCGGCTTGCACAGGACAGCATCATGCGGTGGTATCTCGAGGCGCTGGCGGGACTCAGCGAGGATGCCGGCGCGGTGACGCAGGCGGGGGTGGAGATCCTCATGAGGCTCTCGGCCGGGATCGACGGGGTGTCCCAGACGCTGCTGGGAGTGTACGAGTCGGAACGCGACACCTGGTTGCTCAACCGCAATGCCTCCCGCACCGCCCGGATCCAGGACATTCTGGCCGGACGTCCCATCGAGGTCGGGGACGCCGAGCGCACCCTGGGATATCGGCTCGGGCAGCACCATCTCGGCGTGATCGTCTGGACCGACGACATCCAGGTGGCCGGCGGCGACCGGTCCGGGACCGAATGGAACGGGCTCGAGCAGGCGGTGACGGTGCTCACCGAGCACCTCGGAGTCGGTGGTCGAGCGCTGTTCGAGCAGTCCGACGAGTACACGGCCTGGGCGTGGATACCGCTCGGTGCGGTCGACCACGTCGATGCGAGCATGTTGACCGAGATCGTTGCGGCGTGGCAGCGACCCGTCGGTGTGGCGCTCGGCGCACCTCACGAGGGCATCGACGGTTTCGTCCGCACCCATCGGCAGGCGGCTCAGGCGCGGGAGGTGGCTCTGACGTCCGAGCTGCCGGGGCCGCGGCTCGTCTCGATCGACGAGGTCGGGGCGGTGGCGCTGATGTGCACGAACCTCGATTGGGTGCGTGCGTGGGTGGGTGATGTGCTCGGCCGGCTCGCCGCAGATGATCCCGGCGCCGCGCAGCTACGTCACACCCTCCGCGAATTCCTCACCAGTGGAGGAAGTTTCGTGGCGACTGCCGAACGGCTGCACCTGCACAGGAATTCGGTCGCCTATCGGATCAGCAAGGCGGAGGAGCAGATCGGTCACAGCGTGCGCGAACATCGACTCGATCTCGAGAACGCGTTGGCTCTGTGTCACTGGCTCGGACCCACCGTGCTCGCACCGGATCCCGAAAGCCCCTTGCCGCCCGGGTGAGGGCGGTCATCCGGCCCGGCGGCCCGGGACGACGGCCCGAACGACACGTCCGATCTCGCCGATCGCCCGGATCCCTTCGGGTAGCAGATCGGCAGCGATCGGGAAGACGTGTACCTGGCGGTCCCAGACCTGCAGCTCGCATGCGGTGCCGGCCTCGGTGAGACGCTCGGCCATCGACTCCGCATCCACCAGGAACAGTTCGTGCGATCCCACCTGGACAAGTGTGGGCGGAAGTCCCGACAGATCAGCATCGGCGGGACAGACCCGATCCCGCTCGTCCCCGAGACCGGCCAGGCCCGCCAGCGCTTCGAGCGCCTTGCCGGGCAGCAGTGCGCACCGCGCCGCGTTCGAATGTCCGAGCTTGCGGGTGGGATCCCACTCGGTGAGCGGGGACAACGCGACGATCGCCCCGGGCGTCGGCAATCTCCGGTCGCGCAGTGTCAGCGAGACCATGAACGCGAGATAGGCGCCGGCCGAATCCCCGGCGACGACGATCTGCTCCGGCCGGTACCCCGCGGCGAGAAGGAAGCGGAAGGCATCCACCCCGTCGTCGACGGCGTCGTCGATCGAGTGCTTCGGCAGCATCCGGTAGTCGACCATCAGCACCGGCGTTCGTCCCGCGTCGGAGATTCGCGACACGAGACGCAGGTGGCTGCGCATCCCTCCGCACAGGAAGCCACCCCCGTGCAGGTAGAGCATCACCCGGTCGAAACCCGCACGTGGTCCTTCCACCCAGGATCCGCCACAATTCGGAAGTGCGACCGGGGCGGACCCCGTCCCGTCGATCGCCGGCAGCAGCCGAGCCTGGGGGCTGGCACCGTGGAACTCGCGTCGGCGGACAGCGGTCGGAAGGCCAGGTGGGGTTTCGGCCCCCGGGCCGTCGCGGGGGGCGGATGGCGCGCGCACGTCGCGTGCGGTCGTCACAGGAGAACTCCTCACAAACCGGTCGAATGTCTGGGGCCGGTCGATCCGCAGGGGAGACGGCCGCGATGAGCGGGGTGACCCAGCGCGGCGACGCAGCGGGCTCGCTGCTCATCCAGGCTGAGGAGGATGGGTGTTCGTTTCACCGGGGTACGTGCACACTGTTCGGGGTCTCTTTCGGGCTGTGCGCACAGTGACTGCGTACGGCACCGGGTGCCAGGGAGAGGTGCGTCACCGGCCGGTGGGGAAAACCTACAGTTCACGGCGATGTTCGGGCCCTCGTCCCCACATGGCACGGCAGCCCGAAAGTCCCAGCGGAAGAACCCCGGATTGTGCGCTGAGACCAGCATGGAACACTGATCTGTGTGCTCCCGTACCGATGGCAAGCCCCCTACCGAGGCCTACCTTCGAATGGGGGCCGATGACCGGAGCCACGTCATCGGCCCGTCGGGGGTCTCGCCCCTGCTGCGACGGATTGCTGCTGTGGCTCGGACATTCTCGTTGACGGAAGGACCGCGATGGCGCCCCACGCGACGCAGCGCCGCATGACCATCCTGCGCTGCGGGAGTTGCACGACGCTGCTCGCTCCCGACACAGTGCGCTGCTCCTCCTGTGGCAGCGCGAATCTCGAGTCCGCCGATTGCTCCGGTACCGGTTCGATCGTGTCCTGGAAGGTCGTCGAGCCTCTCGACGGTGGCCCGCAGGACGATACCGCCGTCACGCTCGCGATCGTCGAACTCGACGCCGGGCCGTGGCTGTACTCGAAGATCGAAGGATCGTTCCCCGACTGCGCCGACGCCCGGGTGCGGGTCGCGTTCCATGCGACGGCGTGCGGCGATGGGTTCCCCATCTTCGAGGTCTGCGCGGCCTGACCGACGAACGACGCTCACCCCTCGAGAACCGCGGTCGCTTCGATCTCCACGAGCACTGCTGGTTCGTAGAGCGCCGCGACTCCGATCAGCGACGCCGGCGGCATCGGATCGGGCAGTCCGATCTCGTGCGCCACGGCCCGAACGCCGGTCATGAGTGCCTCGATCTTCTCCGGGTGCCAGTCGGTGACGTAGAACGTCAGGCGCACGACGTCGTGGAAGCTCGCGTCGGCTCCGGCCAGGCCCCGGGCGACGTTGCGCAGCGTCCGGGACACCTGGCCGGCCAGGTCGGCGGGGACCGGTGAACCGTCCGGCGTGTGCGCGACCTGGCCGGCGACGTGGACCTGCCGTGTTCCGGTGGCGACGGCGATGTGATGGTAGGGCGCGTTCGGCAGCATGCCTGCGGGGCTGAACAACGTGACGGGCACGGGCTACTCCTGAGATCGAATCCGATTGGTATCCGATTTATACTTGGTAGCCGAAAGTCACTTCAACGAAACCAGGTTTCATGACGGATACCGCTGATCACAATCTGCTGGCCCTCGCTGCCCACCGGGAGCTGCTGGGGCAGATCCTCGACAGGTGGTCGCTGAGCGTGCTCACCGAATTGTGCGAGGCGCCGCGTCGCTTCAACGAGTTGCGCCGCGCCGTTCCCGGGGTCACGCAGAAATCCCTGACCAACACGCTGCGCAGACTCGAGCGCAACGGGATCGTCGAACGCCGCGTGGTGAATACCCGACCGGTCGGTGTCGAGTACCGCATCACCCCGCTGGGGAAGACCGCGCGCGAACCGATCGACGCCCTCCTGCTATGGGCGTCGACGAATCTTCCCTACATCGAGGAGGCGCGGCGTAGCTTCGACGACGCTTCCGACGAATGATCGAGATCAGTGCTCGGGCCCCTGAGCGACCGTCGCGGCGGCACACTGGATTTCCCGGCTCGATGTCGAGCAGTCGCTGCTCGTTCGCGGGGCCGGTGGTCGCTCGGACAGCTACGCCCGACGCGAGCGCGCCTTCCATGCCGACCAGGCAGCCGTCACGATGATCGCGCCGACGAGCGAGCCGATGATCCCGCTGGGCCGCAGTTCGAGTCCGTCACCCGCGAGAAGGCTGATGAGCAGACCGCCGGCGAACGAACCGCCGATGCCCGCAACGCACGCGAGCGTCCAATCGATCCCGGTCCCGGATCTGCCCACGACGATCTGTGCCGCCGCGCCGACGAGCAGCCCGAACAGAATGATCCCGATGATCAACATTGCGCGAGTATAAGCACACATCGACACGGGAGCAGCGCTTTACGGATCGAATTGCAGTTCGAAGTTCGATCCTGACATTCGGTCGAACTGTTGCCTGCAGACGAATTCACCCGTGCAGTTCACCAAGAATGCGGTTGCGCAGTGCCTCGTTCCTGATGCCGGGTGGACCGGTCACCCTCGTCCACCTCCGTCCCGCTCGATGGGCGCCGACCTTCGCAATCGTCACCTCGCCTCAGGACGCCCACGATGTTCGCGGCGGCTCCGACGGGGCTTTCGACAAGGAGATGACGGTCTGTGTCCAGGAACGGTTGTGGGGCGGCAACAACCTGTTCGATCTTCCCCACGAACCGTGGGTGCCCGACGCCGGGCATTGCAGCCCTTGTTCACCAGGAACCACGTGGCGGTTCACGCGGATCGGATCTCCGAACTCACCGATCCGGCCACCGGTAAGCCATTCACCGACAAGGAAATTCGCGACGACCTGTTCGCCTTTCTCTTCGCCGGTCACGACACCACCGCGACCACTCTGACCTACAGTTTGTGGCAACTCGGACGCAATCCCGGAATTCAAGAGCGCGTGGCGCCGGAAGCTGTCGACTTGGGGGACCGTCCCCTGCGAGCGAACGATATCGAGCATCTGCCCTGTACCGTCCAGGTGATCCATGAGTCGCTCAGAATGTGTCCGCCCGGGGCCACGACCGGGCGGATGGCGATGCAGGACGTGGAAGTGGATGGTTACCGCATCCCGGCCGGCACGAACACGGTCGTCGGGATCTATGCATTCCACCGTGATCCTGCACTGTGGGACGAACCCGAGAAGTTCGATCCGGAGCGGTTCGCGCCGGGGCGACCAGGAAATCGGTTGCGTCGGCAGTATCTGCCGTTCGGGGGTGGCCCACGGACCTGTATCGGCGACCGTTTCGCCATGCTCGAAGCAACACTCGGTCTTGCGAGCATCGTGCGAAAGCTCTGCGTGCAATCCCTCCACGACGAGTGTCCGGTGAAGACACCGTTCACCTCGGTCGCGGCCGAACCCGTGCCGGCGCGTGTGGAGGGCAGCGCCGTCGCTGCGTAGCCGTCCCGGCGATCCGGTCGGGGCAGTACGGCGCGACGCGGTGATCTCGACAGGGCAGGATGGCAGCCATGCAGACCACACCCCTGACCTTCGAATCCTCCGTCGTCGTTTCCGCCACCCCCGACGAGGTGTATGCCCTCGTCTCCGATGTCACCCGCACAGGTGAATGGTCTCCCGTCTGCGCGGAATGCTGGTGGGACGAAGGTCAGGGCCCCGAGGTCGGGTCCTTCTTCACCGGACGGAACGTCACCCCCGAGCGCACCTGGGAGACACGGTCGGAGGTCGTCGTCGCATCTCCGGGCCGCGAGTTCGCGTGGTCGGTCGGTCCCGGCCTCGTGCGCTGGAGCTACATCATCAAGCCCGCGGACGCAGGCACGGAGCTGACGGAGACCTGGGAGTTCACCGAAGCCGGACTGGCGTTCTTCCACGAGAAGTTCGGGGCGGGGGCACCTGCTCGGATCGCCGCACGGGAACAGTCCGCCCGCAGCGGAATTCCGGCGACCCTGGACGCGATCGAACGCATCCTCGGGGGCTGACCCGGGACGCTGGTCGTCCCGTCCCGTTTCCACGGTATCGCGGAGGTGGGGGCTTGCCGCAACCCCCACCCCGGGGCTCATACTGCCCGTCCGATGTCGTGGAGAGGGGTGGACATGCACGAGGTAGCAGTGGTCGGTTGCGGGCCGACGGGAATGATGCTGGCGGGGGAGTTGCGCCTGGCCGGAGCGGACGTCGTCGTACTCGAACGTCGCACATCGCAGGAACTCGCAGGGTCACGGGGTGGCGGTATCCATGCCCGCACGATCGAACTGCTCGATCAACGAGGGATCGCCGAGCGCTTTCTCTCCGAGGGGCGAACGGTGAACACCGCGACCTTCGGGGGCACCCGGCTCGATGTGGGGCGCCTACCCACCCGCCACCCGTACACGCTGGCGTTGTTCCAGAACCACGTCGAACGGCTGTTACTGCAGTGGGTCGAGGAACTCGGAGTGCGGATCCGACGGGACTCGGAGGTCGTCGGCGTCGATGCGGACGAGGGGAGCGTCCACCTTCGGCTCACATCAGGGGAGTCGGTGCAGGCTCGGTACGTGGTGGGCGCCGACGGCGGTCGCAGTGTCGTGCGCCGCGAGGCCGGGATCGGACTCGAAGGGCCCGATGCGACACGGAGCAGCCTGATCGCCGAAGTGCGGGTCACCGAGGAACTCCCCACCGACGCCACGATCGATGAACGCGGCGTCCACGGGCTGTATCCGATGGGAGAGGGCCGCGCGCGGGTGGTGGTGACCGAGGCCGAGCTGGGCCCGGCCGCAGCGCCGACGCTGGACGACCTGCGACGAGAGTTGATCCACGTGTTCGGTACCGATTTCGGTGTGCACGCTCCCACCTGGCTTTCGCGATTCACCGACGCGACCAGGCAGGCGACGACCTATCGCGCCGGCCGGATCCTGCTCGCGGGCGACGCCGCACACGTGCATTCGCCCACCGGGGGACTCGGGATCGGCCTGGGCATCCAGGACGCCGTCAATCTCGGCTGGAAACTCGGGCGGGTCGTGCGAGGGACATCGGGGGACGAACTGCTCGACACCTATCACGCCGAACGGCACCCGGCCGGGGCGCGAGCGCTGAAGTTCACGATGGCGCAATCCTTGTTCCAGAAAGCCGATCCGCGTCAGGAGGCCCTGCGCGATCTGATCGACGAGATGCTCCGCGTCGACGACGCCGGATCGCCGATCGCAGCGTTGATCTCCGGTCTCGACGTCACTTACGACCTCGGCGAAGGTCATCCACTGGTGGGGCGGCGGATGCCGGATCTCGACATCGTCGTGGAGGAGGAGTCGGTGCGCGTGTTCGAACTCATGCACCAGGCCCATCCATTGATGCTGCAATTGGATGTTCCGCCAACAGATTTCGGGACCCTGCCCGAACACGTCGGCCACGTGCGAGCGCGCTACGACGGCGCATGGGAGTTGCCGGTCCTCGGTGGGGTGGATGCGCCGTCGGCTGTGCTCGTGCGCCCGGACGGGTATGTGGCATGGGTGGGGGAGGGCTCGACGGACGGACTGAGCGACGCGCTCGAACGGTGGTGCGGCGTTACAGACCGCGATCATCGGCACGAGTGACAGCTGAGCAATCCCTATGGATCGACCCGGCGATCATCGAATCTGTCGGCGTGTTCGGTGATATGGGCGTGCAGTCGCGCCGCTGCCGGTGAGGGCGTCCGTGTCCCGGTGGTCAATCCGACCGTGCGGTTCTCGATGCCGGTGACCGGGATCGTGGCGGTTCCGGTCACGGGCGTTTCCGAGCGAGGCAGGAGTGCGACCCCGAGGCCCTTCGCCACCAGTGCGCGGATCGTGTCGAACTCGCTGATCTCGAACGCGATGTGCGGCTCGAATCCGGCCTCGGTGCACGCAGTTTCGAGTTCCCTTCGGATGTGGTAGTCCGGTGGGCTCGCGATGAAGTGGTCGTCCGCGAGATCACACAGGTCGAGCCGGGCACGCGTGGCGAGTCGGTGGGTGCTCGGGAGGTGGAGCAACAGCTTCTGCTGGGCGAGCACGGTGACCGGTAGATCCTGCGGCGGAGGGATGATGACGGCGAGATCGAGCCGGCCGTCGCGGACCATCGCGGCGAGTGCTTCGCCGTGAGCCTGGACCAGGTGGAGCCGGATTCCGGGTGCGCGGTGGTGGAACTCGGCCAGCAGCGACGGGATGCTCACCGGTCCGAGGGTGAGTGGGAACCCGAAGCGGACGACGCCGCGGTCGGGATCGGCGTGCTCGCGCACGGTGGTGATCGCGCCGTCGAGTTCACGGATCAGATGTCGGATGCGTTCGTGCAACTCTCGTCCGGCCGTCGTCAAGACGACCCCGCGCCCGGACTGCTGGAACAGTGTCACGCCCAGTGTCTTCTCGAGTGCCCGGATACGGCGGCTGACCGAGGACTGGGGGACGTCGAGTAGATCTGCCGCCCGGGTGATGTGGCCTTCGCGTGCCGCGGCGTCGAAGGCAACGAGTAGCGGAGCCACGGCGGCGGTCTCGGTCGTCACATACCAATCCATATCTGCATGGTACTGACCGCGGAATCTCATTGGACGGATGAGTGGGGAAGGGCGCACGCTGATGATCGACAACGACGAAAGCAGGTGAATGACGGTGAGTCGGAGACACTCTGCCGAAGGAACACAGTACGACGACCCCGAGTACGACGCCGTCCTGATCGGTGCCGGCATCATGTCGGCGACATTGGGTGCACTGTTGGCACGGCTCGAACCCGATCGGTCGATTCTCGTCCTGGAACGACTCGATGAGGTCGCGATGGAAAGCAGTGCCCCGTGGAACAATGCCGGGACCGGACATGCCGGCCTGTGTGAGCTGAATTACATGCCCGATCCCACGGATTCGACCCGGGCCGAGGAGATCGGCCGACAGTTCCGGATTTCACGGCAGTTCTGGGACTCCCTAGACGAGCCGGACGACGCACCTGCGACGTTCGTGAACGCGACGCCGCACATGGATGTCGTCTTCGGCGAACGTGATGTGGACTACCTACGCCGGCGGTACGCCACGCTTCAGCGATCACCGTTGTTCTCGGCGATGGAGTACAGCGAGGACCCCGACACGATCGCCCGATGGGCGCCGCTGGTGATGGCCGGTCGCACCGGATCGGAACCGGTCGCCGCTACGCGCTACGAGGCGGGCACCGACGTCGACTTCGGCGCCCTGACACATCGACTGCTGTCGGACGCGCGCCGTCGTGGCGCCGAGATTCGTACCGGACACGAGGTCACACGACTGCGCCGCACCGCCGACGGGCGGTGGATGGTCTCGGGACGCACGAAGACGGGGCGGTTCTCGGTCCGGTCCCGGTTCGTGTTCGTCGGCGCCGGTGGGTATGCCCTGAAACTGCTGCAGAAGGCCCGGATCCCGGAGGTGCGAGGCTTCGCGGTCTTTCCCGTAGGGGCGCAGTTCCTGCGCACCGCCGATCCGGATGTGGTGTCGCGGCACGCAGCGAAGGTCTACAGCCAGGCCGACGTGGACGCCCCGCCGATGTCGGTGCCGCATCTCGACAAACGGATCGTCGACGGGCGCGAATGGCTCATGTTCGGTCCGTACGCCACGTTCAGCACACGGTTGCTCAAGCACGGCCGGCTCACCGATCTGTTCACCACTCTGCGCCCCCACAACCTCGCTCCATTGCTGGGGGTGGGGATACAGAATCTGCCGCTGGTGCGCTATCTCATCGGCCAACTGCTTGCGTCCCGCACACGGAAGTTTCGGCAGCTGCAGCGATTCTGCCCTGATGTGCGGGATTCCGAGTGGGAGTTGATCGACGCGGGGCAGCGGGCCCAGCTGGTCAAGCCCGATCGCCGCAGGATCGGTGTCCTGACTTTCGGTACCGAGGTCGTGACGAGCGCGGACGGCAGCATCGCCGGTCTGCTCGGCGCATCACCCGGCGCCTCGATCGCCCCGACGGCACTGATCGAGGTGCTGCGCACGTGCTTCCCGGACCACGTCGAGCGGTGGCGACCGATGCTCGAACGGATGATGCCCGACCTGCACCTGGACGCCGAGACGACCTCACGCGCCGAACCGGGTTTCGCCCGCGCTACAGCGGCGGCGAGAAACGGTTCGGCGCGCAAGGATTTCGAGGAGCGGTGAGTTCTCCGCTCAGACTGTCTGCAGGAACGGGTAGTCGGTGTACCCCTCGGCTCCGGACGCGTAGAACAGTTCGGGACGCGGCGGGTTCTCCGGCTGTCCGTCCCGCCACCGCTCGGCCAGGTCGGGATTGGCGAGCACCGCGCGACCGACCGCCACGGCGTCGGCGTGCGAATCCTCGATCAGCTGCACGGCTTCGTCACGGGTCGTCGGCGAACCGAATCCGCTGTTGGCGATCACTTTGCCGCCGAATCGGTTCCGCAGTTCCTGCACCAGATCTCCGGTCGGCTCCTTGTGCAGGACGGACAGATACGCCAAACCGAGGGGCTGCAGGGCGTCGACCAGAGCGCCGTAGACGGCGTGGACGTCGTCGCGGTCCGTCTCGACCGCGTCCTGGATGTTGTGTTCGGGGGAGATCCGCAGTCCGACGCGTCCGGCACCGACGGCGTCCGACACGGCCGTGACGACCTCGACGACCAGCCGGATCCGGTTCTCCACCGAACCGCCGTATTGATCGGCCCGCACGTTGGAGGCGGGAGAGAGGAATTCGTGCAACAGATAGCCGTTGGCACTGTGGACCTCGACGCCGTCGAGTCCGGCGTCGATCGCTCGGCGGGCCGATGCGACGAAGTCGTCGACGACGGAAGGGATCTCGTCGGTGGTCAGTGCGTGGGGCACGGGGTAGGGCTGCTTACCCTGTTCGGTGTGCACCTGGCCGTCGATCGCGAGGGCGCTCGGCGCGACGACGCGTCGACCACCGTTCACAGCGGGATGCGTGACGCGGCCGCCGTGCATCAACTGCACCACGATACGGCCGCCACGGTCGTGCACGGCCTCCGCCACGCGGCGCCAACCGGCGACCTGCTCGTCGGTGACGATTCCGGGCTGGCCGACGAAGGCCTGGGATTCGAAGTTCACATAGGTTCCCTCGGCGATGATCAGGCCGACACTCGCCCGCTGACGGTAGTGCTCGACGATCAGATCTCCGGGTACGCCGGCCGAACCACCACGCAGGCGGGTCAGCGGGGCCATGACGATACGGTTCGCGAGTTCGAGGTCTCCGAGAGCTACCGGTGTGAACAAGTCCATGGGTGGCGCAACCGCTCGCGTCCCGGCGACATTCCGATGCCGATCCGATTGTGAGGGGGGTCATACCGTGTCGGGAGATGGTGAATCCGGTCTCTCGGCACCTGCGAGCAGGCGATTCGACCACTCCGCGAGGTGCTCGACGAACGCCGGGGGAGATGCGCCGAGCAACCGGCCACCGGACATGCCCACGGCGAAGACCGCCCAGTCCAGGCTGTCGGCGTCCACCTCGATCCGGCACCGGTCGGCGTCGATCGCGATCACCTCGGCCCACTGGCCGATCCGTCGGCGCACCTCGTGCTCGGAGGCCGCCAGCTCGGCGCTGACCTTCACGTGGGAGCGCCCGCGGATTCCGGCTTCGACGAAGGCAGCGGCATTGCCGCCGGGCAGGTCGCGTTGGCGAAAGCGCATCCCGGTGGCGGCGGCCTCGGTCATCCGGTCGAGCCGGAAGCTGCGCCAGTCGCTGCGGTCGAGGTCGTACCCGACCAGATACCAGCGTCGCCCGAGAGACACGAGCTGGCGAGGTTCGACGCGTCGGCTCGTCGCGGTCCCGTCGGCCGCGGTGTAGTCGAACACGATGCGTTCGTCGTCGCGGCACGCGCGCGCGACGGTGACCAGTTGCTGCGAATCGGTCGCGCGTGTCGCCCACGGCGTGTCGGCGGAGACCGTCGCCGCGTCCAGTGCCTCGACCTGGCGCCGCAGTCGCGGCGGCATCACCTGGATGACCTTGGCGAGCGCGCGTACGGAGATCTCGGCGATCCCGGTGATCGAGGTCTGGGCCGCGGTGAGTAGACCGACAGCGAGCGCGACTGCTTCGTCGTCGTCGAGGGCCAGGGGAGGCAGCGACGCGCCCGGCGCGAGCTGATATCCGCCGCCGACTCCGCGATCCGACCGCACCGGGTAGCCGAGATCGCGGAGCCGCTCGATATCGCGGCGCAGGGTGCGCAGCGAGACGCCCATCCGCTCGGCGAGGTCGGCGCCGAGCCAGTAGCGGTGGGTCTGCAGCAGCGACAGAAGTCGCAGCGTGCGGGAGCTCGTGTCGGACATGGTCGCATTCTTCCGCACCTTCGGAGCAATAAGTGACAGGAACTGGCACCAATAGCTCGTAGCGTAGTTCTCACCGAACCACGACGACGAGGAGCACCCGATGACCGAGACCACCACCGAGAACGTCACGCCGAGGCTCGACCAGGAACGCCGCGATGTGTTGTCGAGCCTGGCCCACGCGCGGCATTTCCTGCGGTTCACTGCCCGCGATCTCACAACCGATCAGGCGTCCCAACGAACCACTGTGAGCGCCTTGACGATCGGTGGCCTCATCAAGCACGTCACCGAGGTCGAGAGAGGATGGGCGGATTTCCTTGTGGTCGGCGCCGACTACATCGAGAAGGATTTCACCGAGTGGACCGAGGAAGATTTCGCCGAGCGCGAGAAGGACTTCCAGCTGCAGCCGGGGGAGACCCTCGAAGGAGCGCTGCGCGCCTACGACGAGGTGGCGGCGAGGACGGACGAGCTGGTGCGGACACTGCCGTCGCTGGACGTGATCCATGAACTTCCGAAGGCGCCGTGGAACATCGAGGAGACATGGTCGGTGCGCCGCGCGTTGCTGCACATCGTCGCGGAGACGACACAGCACGCCGGTCATGCCGACATCATCCGTGAATCCCTCGACGGCGCGAAATCGATGGGATGAGCCGGTCGTCGCGCTAGCGCCGGCCGGTGTCCCGCATCAACTCGGCGAGTTCGGTGCGGTCGGACACGTCGAGTTTGGTGCACGCCCGGTAGATGTGGCCCTCGACGGTGCGAACGGACACCACGAGACGGTCGGCGATCTGCCGGTTCGACAGTCCGGCGGTGACCATGGCGGCGATCTCCCGTTCCCGGCTGGTCAGGGGGAGCGGGCGGGCCGCTTCGTCCAGTGCCGGCGACGTGGCGTGGTCGCATCGCACGGCCAGCGCCGCGGCTGTGGCCGCGGACTCGATCGACCGCCGGGTGTCTCCCCGATCGCGGTAGGCGAGGGCGGCCCGAGCATGGGCGTCGGCCGCGTCGGCGAGCGCGCCGAGTGCCTCGAAGTCGATCGCCGCTGCGGACAGTCCCCGGCCGTCGCCGTCCGCGGCCGCGGACGCATGGGCGGCGATGACCGCGACGAAGCGCCCGTCGCACTGTTCGGCCAGAACCGAGAGCCGTTCTGCTGTCGTGTGGTCCCCGAACCGAGTGGCGGCGTGCAGGGCGACGGCCTCGATGCCGAACTGATCGTTCCGGGCCGCGGTCTCCGCCGCGGTTCGGGCGAGGCCGACCGCGTTCGTGGTCTCGCCGCGCGCCGCGGCGAGCCATGCCTCCGCGATCCGGAGTTGCGGTTCGAAGACGGCGACGTGCCGTCCGCTCCGCGATGTGGCCTGTGCCAGCGCGTCGTCCGCGTCGTTGACACGACCGAGTACGGCATAGCCCTGTGTGAGGGCGATGTACGCCGGCACGTTCCAGGAGACGGCGGCGGCGCGGTCGTCCACCTGGAGCGCGGCGACGGCCTGCTCGAGACGGTGCACGGCGTGGACGAACCTCCCTCGCGTCGTGTCGACGACGCCGCGCAGGATGTTCGCCAGGCCCCAGGCGAGATACTGCCCTGTCGACGTGACGGTTCCGCGGGCGTCGGCGGGACCGCGCATCGCGCTGTGCCGGTAGGTCTCGGCCCGCCGCTCGGCCTCGTCGAGATTCCCGGTGAGGAGCAACGCGAGGACCTCACCCAGACCGGCGGGATAGCGCAGCAGACCGTCGACCTGATGGGCGATCGCTGCACAGCGCGCCGCCATCGCGGGGACCTCGTGACCGCGTCCCATCACCGCGAGCGCCAGACCGCCGCCGAAGAAGGCCCACTCGATCGCCCAGGGGAGTGCAGGTTCGGTGGCGAGGGTGCGATGCGCCAGGGTGAGCGCGTCGTGTGGGCGGCCCTCGTACACCGCACACCCGCAGTCGATCGCGTCGATCACCGGACGGAGGTGCGGGCGGGTGACCAGTTCGCGGAGGGTGGCGAGCACCTGCTGGGCCTCCGCGGCGTTGCCCATTCCCCAGAACAGATTGGAGATGCGTGTCGTGCCCCACCGCACGAGTTCGCTCTCGTCGAGGGTGCGGGGGTCGAACGACGCGAGCACGGACTCGGCCTCGCTGATCCCACCCATCCACACCAGGGCGCGGGCGAGCAGATCGGCCGCCGAGAACGTCCCCGTGGCATCGAATGCCGCGCGGGCGAGCCGTTCGGCCAGTGGAGCGTCGCCCAGGGCGATCGCGTCGTGGGCCGCGGTCTCGAGCAGTTCGGTGCCGACGGATCGGTTGCTGTCCAGGGAGAGCTCGGCCAGACGGATCCGGTCGGCCGGCCCCCGTTGGACACGCGAGCCCAGGGCCTCGACGAGCTGACCGCGGATCCTGCGACCTGCGACCCGGCCCACGCGGCGACGTACCACCTCGCCGAAGAGCGGATGGGTGTAGCGCACGCGGTAATTGCGGCCGTCGTCGACGACGTCGATCAATCCGCGTCGTTCTGCTTCCTCGACCGCCTCGTCACCGGCGAGACCGCAGAGGATCTCGAGGTCGAGCGGTTCGCAGAACGCCAGCAGTTGCAGCGCCTGCAGCACCTCCGACGTGAGGTGATCGATGCGATGTTCGAGGAGCGAGGCCAGCTCCGAGGTGACAGCCGTGCCGCCACGGAGCTGCCACACGTTCCCGGCGCGGCGGAGCGTGCCTGCTTCACGGGTTCCGATCACGAGGTGGTGGACGAACAGGGCGTTGCCGCCGGACGCTTTCCAGATCAGGTCGGCGCTCAGCTCCTCCAACGGGCCGCCGAGCACGGTTTCGACGAGGTCGATGCACTGCTGCCGGGTGAACGGTGACAGCTCCACTCTGATGAGATGACCGTCCTTCCACAGTGATGTGACGGCGTCGGGCACGGATTCGCCGTGGCGCACCGTGGCCACGGTGTGGACGGCCCGATCGAGTGCAAGCTGATGGAGGAAGGTGGCCGACAGCGGATCGAGCAGGTGGGCGTCGTCGACACCGAGGACCAGGCGTGCGTGACCGGAGCCGTGCTCGTGCAGCAATGCCTGTCGGGCGGCGGCGAGGAACGCGACGGGGTCGCGAGTCGGGGGAGCTTCGACGAGGTGCGCGAAGGCACCCAGCGGGATGCTGCGAGCGGATTCTGTTCCCGCGATCCAGCGCACCGGGGCGGCCAGCGAGTCGGTGGCCATGCGGGCCAGGGTGGTCTTGCCGACGCCGGGATCTCCGGTGAGGACCACACCGCCTCGGTCGGGGTCCGTCAGGGCCGCGACAATGATGTCCAGTTCCCCCCGCCGCTGAATCAGTGGCCAGCGCTGATCCATGCACTCGATCGTAGATGTGCAGAGTGCGGATATCTCCGGGATGGAGATTTCGGCTCCGGCATGCGGCCCTGTTTCGAGTACTCCACTACGCGCGACTCCTGCATGTTCGGTGACGACGATGGAGTCGTCGAAGTGAACCGAACGGGCGGCGGCCGAAGGAGCTGGTGATGACAACGACATCGTCGGAGCCGTTCTTCAGCTGGACGTCGAGACGGATCGATCTGAGCGCGGCAGAGGATGCGCGCTCGATGGTTCCGGAGCTCGACGAGTCGCTGCGCTGTGGCTCCCGAAAGGCCCGATTGCTGGCGATCCACGATGAGGAGGGCGAGACCGAATACGTCGCGTTGCTGGTAGGAGATGTTTCGGGGCGGAGTGACGTCACTGTTCGCGAAGTCGACGAAGAACGCTTGCTGGTCGAAGCGAGCCGTCCGTCCACCGAACCCGAGATCCTGTTGGGCGTGGCCTCTACACCCGGTGCCGGGTATCTCGACGCACATCACGTCGACCGCGAGGTCTTCGTGGAGGGACCGGTGCGGTCGCTGATCATCCGGAGCGGGGCACGCTCGGTGGTGGTCGAGTGGGACCACGGCGAAGGCAGGTACTCGGCACCGCAGAAACAGTGCGTGGTGCGCGATGCGGCGCCGACGGTTTCCGCTCACCCCGAACCCGCGACGAAGCGGGAGACGACCCGGTCCCGTGGAGCACGGACGTTCCCGGGTCCTCGTGTGGCCCGGTGGTGGCAGCGACTGTTGTCACATCCGGGATCGGCGAATCCCGAGCGGACCCCGGTGGTCTGCGGCTGACGACTCAGAGCCCGGGAATCCGGGGCAGTTCCGGGAGCGGCAGCTGCGGCGGGAGTGTCGGTAGCTCGAAGCGGGGGAGCCCTGGGACGAGTGGAGCAGGTTCGGGTTCGGGAGACGGCACCGAGGTGTCGACCGCCGCGTCCTGCTGCGTCCCGGTGGAGATGGGCGCCTGTGTGGAGGTCTGCGTTTGCGGCTGGTAGGTGGTGCGGGGCTCGTTCCGATCCGCAACCGCCGACTGCTCGTCCACCGTGGGAGTGGCCTCCGACGAGGTGCCGGCGTCCGTGGTTGTCGTGGGACGTGGCTCCGGTGCAGGCTGCGCCGGTGGCACCTGCATCTCCTGTTGCGTCGCGGTCGGTTGGGGATCGCGGCCGGATCCCTGCAGCAGTTCGACGCCCAGACCGATCGCTGCCGCGACGACGACGGCCCCACCGGCGAGCAGGAGGCGTCGCCGTTTCCGCGGTTGCGCGGTCGCCTCGGGCTCCTGCCGGAGGTGGGCTGCGGCGAAACCCTCGGTCGGCGCGTGCGACGCGATCAGCTGCGGGGCGAACTGGGCGGTCTCGGTCACCTCCGTCGGCGCGGCGAACTCCGCCGTCTCGCTGGGCTTCGCGGTGTCCGGGCGGGCGAGGAGCGCCGCGCCTTCCGCTGCGACGAGTTCGGGTTGCGGGGGCACGATGACCGGCATGTCGAGCCACGACTCCATCACGGCAGTGACCAGCGGAATGTTCGCTCCGCCCCCGATGAGCACCGCAGCGTCGGGAGTGCGTCCCGAGCGCCGGATGACGTCGAGGGCGAGGCCGGCCGAGGCCTTCACTGGTCCGTCGATGAGAGAATCGAAACTGTCCTGCGAGAGCAGCAACAGACCACCCTCACCGGGCATGCACACCGCGTCCTTCGACGACAACTGCTCCTTCGCGTCGCGGCACCGGGCGGTGAGCGCCCGGTGGGCCGCCATGTCGGCCGGCTCGGCGAAACGCTGCAGCTCGACGTGGTGATCGTAGATCAGGCGGTCGACGAGGTCGCCGCTGATCCGGTTCGAGCGCGCCGTACTCAATGCGATACGGGTGCCTCGGTCGACGACCGTGACGGTGAGGCCCGAGCTGCCGAGGTCGTAGAAGACGAGCGTGTTGTGATCGCCGAGATCGCCGGTGGTTTCGAGCATTTCGAGCGCGGCTGTCACCTCCGGCACGAGTCGGAAGTTGTCGAAGTCCAGTCTGCTCATCGCGCCCTGGACGAAATCGGCCTGCGTCTCGTTCTGGTAGGCGACGCCGATGGCCCGCACCTGTTCGATCTCGTCGGTCTCGGCGAGCATCGTTTCGATGGACTCCGCGGCCAGCTCGGCCGGCCGGTCGAGTAGGGCGGGCATCGCGCGGGAGCGGAAGATCGGACTGTCGACACTCCCGGTGTCACGTCGCGCAAAGCGCACCGCGCTGGCACCGACCGAGACACCGAGAACTGTAGTCATGACGCCGACTATAACGGTTCGGTCACGGTGTGCCTCGCCGAGGCGTTCGGTGCCGACGTCGGCACGCGTCTCCGGGTCGCTGGGGAGAGAGCTCCTCGCGACGAGCCACATGCTGTCGTCGGTATCGAAATCCCTCTTGTGCAGCCGACTTCGCGATTGCGGGCCGAGCTGTCCGCGCGTGGCGGTCCCACCGGAATTCGAGGAGGTTCGCGATCGTCGATGCCACCGAGCAGCTGGGGACCGACCGCGCGGTACGCGCCGTGGTGCTCCACCGGGCGGGCAGAGCTTCTGTTCCGGCGGCGCATACTGCGGGTCGAGCTGACGGGATCGCCCGATCGGATCGAGGCCGGCTCCGCGGGCATGGCCGAGCGGCCGTCCACCTTCGCCGATCCCGACCGATCGCCCTCAGATCTCCACCGCGGTACCGCAGATCCCGCACTGCTCCAGCTGCCGCCGGCTCCAGCGCGCAATCGGTACGAAGAACAACGTGAACTGCTTGAACTCCCGCATGCGGGCCCACTGCGTGGTGTTGTGGCAGCGCGGACACGTCCGGTTCTGCCCCTGACCGAGGTTCTGCCGCTTGGTGCCGAAGCCGAAGAGAAGGAACATCGTCCGAGCATAGAGCGACGACGTGTGGTCCCTCAGCGCATGACCGGCAGGATCGCCGGATCAGACCGTCCCGACGCTGCCTCGACGAACGTGAGCGGATCGGGTACCGCGGCGAGGATGTCGCGCGTCCGTTCGAGTGCCATCGACTCCGGCGGTGGTCCTCCGACCGCATCGGCCACGTCGAGCCAGTGGATCGTGGTCTCCAGGATCGCTACGTCGATGAAGGCGCCGAGCGCGACCGAGTCCAGAAAGGGATGCGGGATGACGGTGGCACGATTCAATCCCGTGAGCCGCTCGAAGGCGGCGGGAAACTCGGATACGAAGCGCGTCGCCATGGTCGCGCGATCGGCATCGACCGCCAGTTGCCGGACCATCTCGGCCATCTGCCCGTGCCGCAATTCGGCCACGGTCGGATCGGCATTGAAGACCCGGAGCATTTCGGCCGCGCTGGTGACCTTCGCGGCACCGTCCGCTGTGGGGGTGGCGAGCATGTCGATCATCACGGACGGAGTGATGTGCACGTAGAGGTCGCGAACCGTCCAACCGGGTAGTCGGGTGTCGGTCGTCCACTGCTGGTCGGACAGGTCGGCGGCGCGTGAGCCCCACATGCGCCACAGACGGATCATCAGCGCCCGGTCCCGTTCGAAATCCGCCACTGCCACCCCTCGGTCGACGTGCTGCGGTTCCGACGGTATCGCCCATCCGTGCTCTTCGCCGTACGTTCGCCACCGGAAAACGACGGTCGATCCGCTACCGCCGCTTCCGTTTGCTTCGCGGAGCTTCCTGCCGCTTCTCCGACACATCGTCGAGAAATCCCCGCACCTTCTCGGCAGCGGAGTCCAGGGCGCTGTGGGTCTTGTGCTCGGCGGCGCTCTCCACGGCCTTGCCGCCGATATCACCGACGATCTCGGGCACACCCTTCGGCTGGGTCTGTGAGATCTCCAGCCTGTCGACGGCCTGCGCGAACCGCAGGTAGGTGTCCACGCTGGCGACCACGATGCGGGCATCGATGGTCACGATCTCGATGCCGACGAGGGACACCCGCACGAACGCGTCGATCACGAGACCCTTGTCGAGAATGGTGTCGATGACGTCTGCCAGCCCGGACGAGTTCGGCCGCGCCATCGTGCCGCCACCCCCGCCTCGGGAAGGTTCGATCGATGTCATGGTGCTGCTCCTCGTACCGTACGGTCACCGCTGCGCCCTTCCGTCGCGGCGGAAGGGCGTCCGGGTGATCGCGTGAACAGAACTGGCGCACAGCGATTCCGGATCCTCAGTACGGATCCGGGCGAGGAACGTGAAGTCTCCTGGCGACACGGGCGTCACTCCTCCATCATGACGCCTTCCCGGCAGCGCGACCAGCATGTCGAGGGCACGAACGCGAGGTGGTGTGCTCCTCGGCGCCGTGGCGTTGCCGCCGATCAGACTCGGAAGACGACCTCGACGGCGTGATTCGCGCGGCCTCGCGTCCACAACCGAGCGGTGTCAGAACAAGCGCGGCGTCGCGTGCGACCCGTCCCGGGCTTCACAGATCCGGGCGTGCCAGCGGTCGACGAGCCACATCTCCACCATCTCCGGACGCGTGGTGATCAACGACGCCCACATGTCGAGTAGTTCGACGTACCGGTGGTAGCGCCGCAAGGTGAAGTCGGCGACCGAGGGATCCTCGAGCCACCCTTCGTGGATGAGCGTCGACACCGCGTGCTGATCGAGAAGTTGCGCCGGCCCTGCCTCGGTCCGGACCTCGACCGCCCACAGATAGGTCGCCAGTAGCGGCACGCCGACCCCGGGGGTATCCGGCCATCCGGACCAGGTCTGCCGAGCAGTCTCGGGCAGCGACTTGGTCTTCGCGCAGTAGTCGAGGACTCCCTTGATCTTGGCGAACCTGTCCCGGTCCTTCGGGGCGTGTGCGTCGCGGACATCGGGAAAGCGTCTGGCGCCGCGTCGTCTCGGGTGTGCACTACGCCAGGCCGCGCACAGGAACAGCACACCCAGTCCGGCGTGGTCTGCATCGATCAGTTCGCTGCCCGAACGGAGGTCGTTGCGCTGGACGATCGCGTCACCGTCATCGATGATCCGTCCGTCGAGATTCCGGCCGCGGAGGCGGATCTCGTGCCCGGCACGCTCGAGATGGCCGTTCCACCACTTCAGGTCGACGGTGACGCCCTCGTCGAGTACCTGCAGGTCGAACGAGCGCGCCCGGCACCACTCCGAACACGCTTGCGGAGGCTCGAACCCCTGGTCGTACGGATGCATTCTGTCGACCTTGCCACGAACGGTGGGCGACTCCGGGGCAGGACACGCGCGTGGGACACCTGTGGCCCCCTGGTGACAGCACTTCTGAGCTCACCGCCTACCGTAGATCGGCCTACGGCAGTGTTCCGCTCCGGTCGTCCGAAGTATCCGGTGCCGTGTCGAGTCGGTGGATCGTATCGAGCGTCTCGTCCAGCCAGGCCAGCCAGGTCTCCTCCAGGACGATGCCGAGGCGCAGCACGCGGTGTTGCAGGGTACGCCGCGCGTCGCCCCGAAGTTCGGCGAAGTCGCGTTGCTCGATGGCTCGATACTGCTCGAGCATCGCCGTCCGATACGCGCGGTGATGTTCCAATGCCGGACGCGCGGAGCCGGGATCGGCGAGGGCCGCGGCGGCGCGCAGACGGACGGAGATGCCGGACCGAACTACGTCCGGATCCTCGATCTCGGCGATCCAGCCGCGCAGCAGCCGTCGGCCGTCGGGTGTGATGGTGAAACGCCGGGGCTGTCCTCGGCCGGGTTTGCCGTCCGCAGGGACCTCGCGGATCAGGTCGGCGGTGCGCATCCGGTCCAGTTCGCGGTAGATCTGCTGGTGGGTCGCCGGCCAGAAGTAACCGATCGACCGGTCGAAGCGTCGAGCGAGTTCCAGTCCGGTGCTGTCGCGCTCGACCAGTGCGGTGAGGATGGCGAACCTGAGTGACATCGGGTCAGCCTAGGTCACGTTATCCGGCGTCGATCATGACGACTCGGCGTCGTTCGAGGGACCCCCACGCCTGCTCGTACTCGTCCCGGAGCCGTTGGACGAGTTCGCGGACGGTGACGACGGACTCGATCGCGCCGAGGCCCTGGCCGGCTCCCCAGATGTCGCGCCAGGCCTTGGCGTCGGTGCCGCCGCCGGAGCCGAAGTTCATGGCGGACGGATCGGATTCGGGGAGGTCGTCGGGGTCGAGGCCGGCGGCGACGATACTGCCCCGCAGGTAGTTGCCGTGCACCCCGGTGAACAGGTTGCTGTAGACGATGTCCTTGGCGGTGCTGTCGACGATCATATTCTTGTAATCGGCGGCATTGCGGGCTTCCTCGGTGGCGAGAAAGGCGGTGCCGGCGTACGCGAGGTCGGCGCCAGCGGCCTGGGCGGCGAGGATGGAGCGGCCGTGCGCGATGGATCCCGACAGCAGCAGTGGGCCGTCGAACCACCGGCGGATCTCCTGGAGCAAGGCGAACGGTGATTGCACGCCGGCATGTCCTCCTGCTCCCGCGGCGACGGCGACGATTCCGTCCGCACCCTTGTCGATCGCCTTACGAGCGAATTCGTTGGAGATCACATCGTGGAGAACGATGCCTCCATAGGAATGGACGGCCTCGTTGACCTCTTCTCGCGCCCCCAAGGAGGTGATCACGATCGGCACCCGGTGCTCGACGATGACTTCGAGGTCCTGCTCGAGCCGCTCGTTGGAGCGGTGCACGATCTGGTTGACGGCGAACGGCGCGACGTACTGCTCGGGGTGGCGTGCGGCATAGTCGGCGTTGCTCTCGGTGATCTGGTGCAACCAGTCGACGAGCATCGACTGGGGGCGGGCATTGAGCGCCGGGAACGACCCGATGACACCGGCCTGGCATTGGGCGGACACCAGTTCCGGCCCCGACGCGATGAACATCGGGGAAGCGATCAGGGGCACGCTCAGCGGGCCGGACAGGATCGGTGGCAGCGTCATGGTGTGGCTCCTTCTTGTCTCCGGACGGTCCCTTCGACGGCAGCCTATGTGCAACAAGGTGCAAAAAACAATGGGGCGACTTCGATCGGATCGGGGCCGGCATGTTTCGGCTGATACATGCTGTATGCACTCGTGTGCATCAGGACGGTGCGTCGTTCGGGTCGACGAATCTCTACGACGATGTCCAGACGCACGGGGAGGCCGGGCATCGTGCCGGCAACGTCGAGGACACGGACATCCAACCCCGAACCCCGGCGTTCACGGGTTCCGACGCGCCCCCCGAACCGATTTCCGTGGCGCTGCGCCGGCCCGGGACGACAGCGACGACCGTGGCATCTGCCGGCCGGCCAACCGAGCGGCGAGTTCCGCGCGGCTACTCGATCCTGTCTTCGCATAGACGGACTTGAAGTGATCGTGCACCGTGTTCGTCGTGATGCCCCGGTGCCGAGCGATCTCGGCGGTGGACAGCCCGTTCAGCACGTCGGTGCACACCTCACACTCGCGATCGGTCAGCGCGTACGCGGCGAACAGCACCTCTGTGAGGTCACTGGCCGCAGCGGGTTCGATGGTGACCGCGGTGCGGGACTCGTCGCCGTCGGCGCTCAACGGCGCCGCACGGACGACGATCCAGCCTCCGCCCTCGTTGCGGACACGCGCCCGGAACACCCCGGTCGAACTCGCCCGTGCTCCGAACGTTGCCGCCCGCAACAGCAATGCCGGTCGCACAGGACCGGCGAGTCGTTCCTCCCAGGCCCGCGCCGCGACGGTCGACGCGACCGGTTCGCCCACAGGGTCCGTCACGATCACCGCCGGACCGGGATCGGCTCCGGGGCGTGCCTGCAGGGAGTGGACGGCGGCCGCCCGTGTCGCGACCGCCACCGCCGGCGCGATCATCGTCAGGAACTCCAGTTCGCGATCCGTGAAGTCCGGACCCGATCGGACGAAACCGGCTGATCCCCAACCTAATCCGTCAGCCGTGAAGACGACACGCACCTCGCAGTCGAGTCCGAGCGGGCGCCATACCGCAGCGTGCCGGAGGCTGTGGGCGACTTCGGTCGACGGTAGATCCGAGGCCCGCACCACCGTTCGTCCACTGCGGACGATGTCTGCGAACGTCGCGGGATCGTGTCCACCGCATTCCGATTCGGCGAGTAGTGGCTCGTATTCGGAAGGAATGCGGTTGCGTCCACTGGTCATCGAACCGAACGCCAGGGTCAGGGGATCGAACAGCGCCCAGCACGTCAGGTCGCTGCGCACGATGCGATCGACCAGTTCGATGGCACGTTCGTGCAGTTCGGTGGCACCCGCGCCGGTGCCCGCGAACTCCAGGATCTCACGGCGGACCCGCTCTGCCCGCACTTCGAGCATGAGCCCAGTATGCGCCGGCCCCAACCGCCGGAGCATCCCCGGTTTCGGGGATGGTTCGGCCACTGACGGCGCCATAGCGTCGCCAGTGTGTCCACTCATCTCACTCAGGCCGGTACGGGTAGGCGTCTTTCGGTGCCGGACGCCGTCGTCACCGTTCTGTCGTCCGGTGAACATACCGGCGGTGCTTACGAGGTCATGCTGGTCGAGGCGCCCTGCGGCACTCCACCGCCGCTGCACTCCGAGCCCTGGCCCAAGACCTACCACCTGCTGCGCGGCCGGATTCTCGCCCTGCTCGACGGCCACGGTTGTGAACTCGCTGCCGGCGATACGCTCACCATCGAGGCGGGGACATCGAACACTTTCTCGGTGCTCACCGACGACGCGGCGTTCCTCCTCGTCTGTCCCGGTACCGGGATGAGAGGCTTCTTCACCGATCTCCACGCGCTGGGCGAGGCGCATCTTCCGGAGGAAGTGCTGACGAGCACACTCGCGCAGATCGCCGCTCGCTATGACATCCGGTTCGCCGAGGAGGCCGCGACATGATCCTCATCGCGCAGCTCGCGGCGCTGGTCGCCGCCGCGATACACGTGCTGGCATTCGCGTGGGAGACGATCCTGTTCCGCCGCCCGAGCATTCACCGGGACCTGTTCCGCATCCCTACTGCGGATGTTCCGCCGGTACGGATGTGGGCGTTCAACGTCGGCTTCTACAATTTGTTCCTCGGATCCGGAGCCATCGCAGGGGTGATCGTGTGGTGGACCGGGCACGAGACCCCGGGTCGCACGCTCGTCGTCTATACATGTGCGTTCATGTTCTCGGCCGGGGTCGCGTTGTTCGTCTCGGACCGGATGGCGATGAGTCGCCCACGTGGATCCGGAGTGGTGGGGTCGCTGTGCCAGAGTGTGCCGTCGCTGGTCGCGCTCGTGGCGCTGGCACTGGCGTAGGTGCGGGGGGCCATTCGCTCTGCGCCGGCACTATTGTCGACGGCATGGCTCTCCTGTACGACGCCGAACTGTCTCCCACCAAGAGCCGATTGCTGCGGGATTGGCTCCCACGAACGTCCTTCTACCGGGGTGGCGACTCCGACGTCGACCGGCTCGGCGCGTTTCGTTTCGATGATCCGGCCGGTGAGGTCGGTATCGAAACCCACCTCGTGCGCGACACCCAAGGCGTCGTCTATCAGGTGCCCTGGACCTATCGTTCGGCGCCACTACCCGACGGTCGATCGGTCGGGGAGACGGAACATTCGGTGCTGGGACACCGATTCGTCTACGACGCGACCACCGATCCCGTCTACGTCCGGCAATTACTCGTCACGATCTTCAGTGGCGGAAGCGAAGCCGAACACTATGTCCACGTCGACGGGGGCAAACCGAGGAAGGTCGCCGGAACTGTTCGCGTTCGGGGAAGTGGTGCCGAGGGCATCGAGGTCCCTGCAGTCACAACAATCGATGCAACCGATGAGAGCGACAGTCGGACGCATATCGGCACACCGGGTATCACGATCGTTGTGCATCACCTGCCGACGGTCGTGGAGCTTGCCGGTCCCGGCCTCATGGGCACGTGGGAAGGTGGCGGAGGTGTGCTCGCCACGATTTGCTGATCGGTCTCGTCCGTCGAGTGCCGCGGAGGGCAACGTCTCCGTGAAGCCCGGTCCTACCCTCGCGAGTTCCTCCGCGACGGGCAGTTCCTCGTAACTCGGTTCGATACCGGCGGTGTCCGGCGGAATCCACATCTGGACGAGGTGCACCGTCAACGGAGCGTGCGCATGGATCGCGAGATCGAAGTTCCCGGCGAACGGGAAACCCTGGCGGGTGTCGATCCAGCGGAGGTGTTGCCGGTACCGGTTGCCTGCCCGCCGGATCTTCATTCCGGCGGGCGAGGCCCTGGGCGACCGGTACGTCTAGGCCTTCTCGTCCGAGCCGCGCACGGCAGGAATCGACCCGAAACGCCCCGCGTGGAAGTCGTCCATCGCCTCGATGATCTCGGCCCGGGTGTTCATGACGAACGGACCTGCCATGACGACGCGTTCACGAATCGGCTTGCCGCCGAGCACGAACACCTCGAGCGCGTCGGTACGCGAATCCTGCATGGCGGCAGCAGAGATGGTCAGGCTCTCACCTCTGCCGAAGACGGCCGTCTGCCCGGTTCGGATCGGACGGTCTTCCGGTCCGACCGCGCCATCGCCGGCGAGTACGTATGCCAGCGCGTTGAACTCCGGGTTCCACGGCAGCGTGACGCTCGCTCCCGGCGCCACGGTCATGTGCAACAGGGTGATCGGTGTGTGCGTCGAACCGGGGCCGCGGTGCCCGTCGAGTTCTCCGGCGATCACCCGGATGAGCGCGCCACCGTCGGCCGAGGACAACAAGGCGACCTCGCCGCCACCGATGTCCTGATACCGCGGAGCGACGAACTTCTCGGCCTCGGGCAGGTTCACCCACAGTTGCACGCCGTGGAACAGCCCACCACTGACCACCAGGTGTTCCGGTGGCGCTTCGATGTGCAGGATGCCGCTGCCTGCGGTCATCCACTGGGTGTCGCCGCCACCGATCGTGCCGCCGCCTCCGTGGGAGTCGCGATGCTGCATGACGCCGTCGATCATGTAGGTGACGGTCTCGAATCCGCGGTGCGGATGCCAGGGTGTGCCTTTCGGTTCGCCGGGCGCGTAGTTCACCTCGCCCATCTGATCCATGTGGATGAACGGATCGAGGTGCTTCGTCTCGATGCCCGCGAACGCACGGCGGACGGGGAAGCCTTCGCCTTCGAAGCCGCGCGGGGCGGTGGTCACGGACAGGACGGGACGCGAGAGCGCGCCGGGTGTGGGCTCTTCGACGCGGGGAAGAGCGAGAACGTTGTCGACGGTTACGGCGGGCACGGTAACCCCTCTCGGTCATGTAGTTGATTTGTCAACTACCTTACTGCACTCAACCGCCGTCCTTCTCGGGTTGTTCCCGCCCGAGGTGCGCCGCATCCACGACTTGACCCTGACGTAGCGTCAGGGTCGATGCTGGAGCCATGAGGATCAGCGACTTGGCCCAGGCCGCAGGAACCACCGTTCGGGCCGTCCGGCACTACCACCGGCTCGGGCTCATGCCCGAACCCCCACGGGCACCCAACGGATATCGGGACTACGGGTTCGCCGACCTGGTGCGCCTGTTGCGCATCCGCTGGCTCGCCCAGTCGGGTGTTCCCTTGGGTTCGGTGGCGACAGTCCTCGGCGGCCGCTTCATCGACGGCGACGACCGCGATTCCGGGTCCGATCTCACCGCAGACCTCGAATCGCTGCTCGAGGCGGCGGATGCCCAGATCCGGACCCTGCAGGTCAAGCGTGATGCTCTCGCCGCGATCCTGGAGCGCCATCGCGCAGGCGACCGGCTCTCGCCCCTGCCGTCACCGATCGTCGATGCGTTCGACGAACTCATCGACGGCGAGGACGACCCGCGTACCCGGACTCTGTTCGTGCGCGAGCGCGACAGCTGGGAGATGCTCGCACTCACCGGACAGGCCCCACCGGAATACCTCGAGGCACTGCGAACCCTGCTCGACGACCCCGGACAACGACACGCGATGGTTGCCGTCTACCGACGTTTCGGCGGACTCGCCGGACAGGATTCCGCTGCCGCGGCCGACGAGATCACCGCCGTGATCGACGGCATGACCGCACTTCTCGACGACATCCCGATCATGGTGGAGGTGCTCGGTTCCTGGGCGGCCGAGGCGGCGACGGCCCTCGAATCGAACATCGACGTTCTCGCCGAGTTCCTGCCCGACCCGGCCCAGCAGGCCGTCGCGATCGGGTTCGTCCGGCGCGTCGCCGAACAATCGGGACCGCAACAGCACGGAGCGCGGTCATGACCGAGCGCACCGTCCGGCTCGTCCACCGGGCCGCCCTTGTCCTCACCGTAGTAGTGGCCTGCACGAACGCCGTCCTTGCTGCGCTGGACGTCTTCGCCCCGGCGACCGCGCTGAAGGTCTGGCTCGGATTCGAGCTACCTCTCGGGGTCCTGGTGCTGATCGTCGGAGCAGTGCGCATCCGAGTTCTGCGCCGATCCGAAGCCCCATGGGCGAGGGTGCTCGACGAACTCGTCGGCCGCGTGCCCGCAACCCTGATGCGCGCGGAGCTGAGAAGCTACCGCGCACTGTGGTTGCTGATACGAGGGCGTCGAGTCGATGCCGGCCCCGGGGTGACGACGATCGGCTACACCCGCGGCACGATGAGCGTGCCGATCGCGTGGCTCGTGGCGTCGGTCATCGAGATCGCGGTGGTCCACATACTCGTGCCCTGGGAGTGGCTGCGCTGGACGTTGTCGATCGTCTCGGTGTGCTCACTTCTTCCCCTGGTCGGGTGGCTCGCGGATCATGTCGTCAATCCGCATCTTCTGACGCGGGACGGCCTGGTCCTGCGCGCCGGACATCAGGTCGTGGCACATATCGGCGCCGACAACCTGCAGCGATGCACTCCTCGCCACCGCTTCCGGCCGACGGAGACGCGCGTGGATGGCGAGGTGCTGTTCCTGCCCGGACCCGACGGCACCAATCTCGACCTCATGCTCGCGGAACCTGTCGACGTCCTGTTGCCGGCATTCTTCGAACACCGCCGCCGTCCGGCGCTCGTGAGCCGGGTCTCGATCCACGTCGACGATCCCGCGGTGGCGCGCCGAGTACTCGACGCCGCGCTTCTCACCTGATGCGGCGAGGGTGATATCGACGATTTCGTCCACCGAATTCGCTTCACAGGCGGTGACCCGCGTTCATCGTGTATGTGACGAACGGAGTCCCCGTGTCCCGCAATTCGTCCCGAGTCCTCTGTGCTCGTATCGTCGCTGCGCTTGCGTTTCTGTGCGGGAGCGTCACGCTCGCCGTGCCCCCGGCCGACGGTGCCGAACCGGCCTTCTGCGCTGGGCCCGGGCGACTCGATCGAGGTGTCCGGCACCTATCCGGCCGCGCGGTACTTCTCGCTCGACACCTACGGCACGAACTTCGACACCGTCGATTTGCTGCGTGACGACATGATCGTGCCGGATTCGGGTAGCGGGAATCCGTTCGCGGAATCAGCGGCGCGGAATCGCCGTCCGTCACAGCAGAAGTGGCATGCCACTGTAGTACCCGGTCCGGCGGACCACGCGCGCAACGAGATCCGCGGTGTTCCGGAGGGGCAGAGCACCCCGGTGGGCTTCTGATCATCCGCGTGTCCGTGCCCGACGACGCCGCATCGCTCAGCGACGGCGTGCCGTTGCCCCGAGGTGACCAGGCGCCTCGGCGGGGCGACGATGCTCAGGCAACCGTGCGAGCAGCCGTTCGACCCGAACTTCCTGTACCGGACCCGCCGCACAGCTCGCACAGGCAGGCTTCGACCAGATCATCGCGCACTCGACGCGTCGGGTTACTACACGTATGCGATCGCCGCGCCGTCCGACCTTCCCTCGGTCGTCGATCCGACCGTGACCGTACTGCCGTGGGGCGATACCACTGTGCCGAAGAAGTGTTGTTCCTGCGCTACATGATGCTGTTGTCGGCTTTCGTTGCCGGAGGCTGTGCGGCATGTCAGGACGACGCCGCGGGCTGACGTTCGTGTAGGACCTCGTCGGTGGTGTGGTGATCGCACACTGTGCACGAGAGTTTTCTGGTAGACGAGTGCAATGAGCGATGACGCCGGACGCGGTACTCCGTCGAAGGACACGCGTGCCGCCGATGTGCAGGAACTCGTGGTGGTGGTCGGCGAGCGGATGCAGCGGCGGTCCGACGAGATCGTCGCGAGCATGGACGCGGCGATCGAGTCGGCCGTCGAAGATCTCGGCGAGTCCGAATTGACCGACATGCTGCGCGCGAGCGTGGAGGGCAACGTCGCCACCATCCTGCACATGATCAGCAACGACATCCCGCTCGATCGTATCCAGCCGATCACCGCCGCCACGGAGTATGCGGTCAGGCTCGCGCGGCACGGCGTTCCTGCGGCTGCGCTGCGCCGGGCCTACCACATCGGCTCCGACGACCTGTTCAACCAGATGTTCGCGGAGATCCAGCAGCTCGATTGTGCGCCCGACCTGAAACTCGAGCTGCTCCACCATTTCGCCGGGTGGATGCACAAGTATGTGGACTGGATGACGCGCGTCGTGCTCGACGCTCACGAAGAAGAGCAGCGGGTGCTGGTCCGGCAGTCCGAGAACGTGACGTCGGCGCTGGTGGAACAGGTGTTGAGCGGCGGTGCGTTCGATACGGAGGAGTTCGCGACGAAGACGGGTTACCGGCTCGACGGAACCCACCTCGGTGCGATCGCGTGGATCGAAGGCCCGGCCCAGGGCGCGGACCAGACCCCGACCCTCGCGGCGGCAGCGGAGACCCTCACGGTCGCGGCCGGTGGGGGAGGGTCGCCTTTGCTCGTCCCGGTGGATCGCCGCACGGCCTGGTTGTGGACGACGGCGGCGGGTGGCACGGTCGTCGACGTGCCACGCCTCCGGACCGTTGTGCAGGCCGTCCCCGGGTTGCGCGTGACATTCGGGAAGCCGGGGGTCGGGGTCGCGGGGTTCCGGCGCAGCCACGAGCAGGCCGAAGCGGTGCGGAACGGTCGCGAGCACCGCGACCGTTCCGCACAGCCGAGCGGTGTACTACGGAGAGGACGGCATGTCCGCGACGGCGGTGCTGGCACGCGACCTCGCGACGACCAGGCGTTTCGTCGCCGATACGCTGGGCCGACTCGCGATCGACAACCCGGCCGCGGAGCGTCTGCGGGACACGACGCGGATGTTCCTGCGGACCGGCGGAAGCTATGTGCAGACCTCCGAGGAACTCGTCCTTCATCGGAACACCGTGAAGTACCGGCTGTAGAAGGCGGAGGAGGAACGGGGACGGCCCATCTCCGACAACCGGTTGGATCTCGAGTTGGCTCTGCACGTCTGTCACGTGCTCGGACGACCCGTGCTGATGCCCATGGAAAAGCGCACGTCCCGTCGTTGACCCGATTTTTGTGCAGATTCGACAACGGCAGCGTCGAAGTTGGTCTCGCGGGGACGTGTCTTGGATCACGCCGGCCGCATAGTGTCGTGCATCACAACCGATACGTGCTCGTCGGACCGAGGAGCTGTAGATGCCCTTCTCCCACTTTCCCTTTCTCCCCTGGAATGTCCCCGCCGAGGATCGCACTCGCACGGCGGTCCGGGACGACACGCTCGAACTCACCTACGCCCAGCTCGACGACCGAACCCGCGCTGTCGCAGCGCAGTTCGCGCGACACGGCGTCGGTGCGGGCGACGTCGTCGCGATCATGCTGCCGAACCGGGTCGAACTGCTGGTCGCCATGCTCGCGGCGTGGCGTCTCGGTGCTGCCGCGACGCCCGTCAATCCGGCGTTCACGGAATCGGAAGCGGCTTATCAGATCTCGGACTCCGGTGCTGTCCTCGTCGTCAACAACGGAACCGACGCGCCCGACGGCGGCCGGTCGAGCATCACCGTGGACGATCTCGCCGTCGAGGGCGACGGCCCCGAACCCGTGGCCCTGCGCGGTGACGAACCGAGCCTGGTCATCTATACCAGCGGATCCACCGGCCGGCCGAAGGGCGTGATACTCGATCACGACAATGCCGAGGCCATGTCGTCGACGATGGCGCACCATTTCGGTCTCACAGCCGACGACCATTGCATGCTGGTCCTGCCGCTGTTCCACGTCAACGCGATCATGGTGAGCGCACTGGCGGTCTGGCGCTCGCACGGACAGCTCAGTGTGATCGGATCGTTCTCCGCGAGCCGATTCTTCGACCACGTGGAAAAGCTCCGCCCCACATACTTTTCCGCTGTACCCGCGATCTATGCGATGCTTGCCGCGCTGCCCGACACCGTCCGGCCCGACACCTCGTCGCTGCGGTTCGTGGTGTGCGGCGCGGCTCCGGTCCCGAAGGAACTGTTGCAGCGGTGCCACGACCGCTTCGGGTTCGTCATGGTCGAGGGATACGGCCTCACCGAGGCGACCCCGGCACCGTCCACGTCTGCGGTTCGTACGCCGAGACGGCGGCGGTCGAGCGTCAGGTGAACCGGGGGACCATGCCCGATCGCCCCTACGTCCTGGTCGGCCAGCAGTTCCTCGCCGACCCGTCGCGCTCCGCAGGGAACCTGAACCCGCTCTACGCCTACGCGCACGTCCCGCACGGGTACACCGGCGACGCGACCGAGCTGATCACCGCTCAGATCGAACGGTTCGCCCCGGGCTTTCGCGACACGATCCGTGCGGTGCACGTGCGGACGACGACCGAGATGTCGGTCCACAACGCGAACTACGTGGGCGGGGACATCGTCACCGGAGCCAACAGTGCGGTGCAGCTCGTGCTCCGGCCCCGCCCGGCTCTGGACCCGTACGCGACCGGCGTTTCCGGCGTGTACCTGTGCTCGGCGGCGACTCCGCCGGGTGCCGGGGCGCACGGCATGTGTGGGTACCACGCCGCCCGGTCGGCGTTGGCGTACCTGAAGACATGAGGTGATCTTCCGGGGTGAGTGTGGGGTGAAGGGCCTGGGCGGCGCGCGAAACTTCGCACACGGAAATGACATTCTCCCGATATGCACTTCCCCCGGTGCTGAAGGAGCCCTACCCGTAACCGCAATCACCCCCACCCTGCCCGGAACGCGCCGCGTGAAGACGACGGCTACTGCGGCCCCGGCTCCGTCTCGTGGAGGGTGTACGCCGATCCGTCCTCTCGCGTCGCGGGCATGGCGGGAACAGCGCATCGCCGCAGAACTCGTCGCGCAGTTCCGGACCGCCCGCGACCCGTACCGACCTCGTGGCGTACGTCGACGAGCAGCGCTACTGGTTGTCGCTGTCGCCGAGGCGACGCACGCGCTCCGGAAGCCGAGCCTGTGGGGCAATCCGGTGAAGGTGTTCACCTTCGTCGTGGTGCAGGACGGCATGTTGTCGCGCCTGCCGGAGTGGCGCGCCTGATGTACGGCGTCGAAGGACGCCCGATGAACCTCCGCGCCGCGCGCACCACCGAGCGGCTCATCGGCATCGCCCGCAAGAACGAGTCGTACGACAAGATGGTCGCCGAGATCACCACGCGCATCGACGAGACCCCGTACCGCAAGGTGCGTGCGCGCAAGGGCTGATCCTGTCTCAGAAGGAGGGATTCGGCCGGACGAACCGCTCGTCGATATCGGCGACCGATCGGGCGCCGGTCAACGCCATGGTGAGATCGAACTCGGCGATCACGTTGCGGATCACCTCCTCGACACCGCGCCGACCCGCGATCGCCAAGCCGTACATGTAGGGCCGGCCGAGCAGCACGGCGTCCGCGCCGAGCGCGAGCGCGACGAAGACATCGGCACCGCTGCGAATCCCGCTGTCCAGCAGCACGGTCGGCTCCCGGCCGATCGCGGCACGGATGTCGAGCAGAGCATCGAGCGAGGCGATCGACCCGTCGACCTGGCGTCCACCGTGGTTCGACACCACCATCGCGTCGACGCCGAGATCCGCGGCGCGACGCGCATCGTCGGGATGCAGAATTCCCTTGAGCACGATGGGAAGGCGCGTCCGCTCACGCAACGTCGCCAGATGCCCCCAGCTCAGTCCCGGATTGGAGTAGATGTCGAGGAAGGTCTCCGCAGCGGCGCGCGGCACGGGGGA
The DNA here is from genome assembly GCF_004153645.1 of Rhodococcus sp. Q1. Lineage (NCBI taxonomy): Bacteria > Bacillati > Actinomycetota > Actinomycetes > Mycobacteriales > Nocardiaceae > Rhodococcus > Rhodococcus sp. Q1. The sequence goes on from NZ_SDMJ01000003.1 coordinate 586,583, forward strand.
ACGGAGGTTGTCGAGGAATCGGCCCGGATGGTTACGGGTCATCGACACCAGTGTGCGGATCGCGCCGAACGTGACATCGGGTCGCTCCGTCACCATCTCGCGGGCGGCGTCGATCCGCTGCCGGACGATGTCGAGGAAGCGAGGATCCGAGGTGTACTGGGCGATGCCCTCGCCGCGCGCGAACGGCAACGACCCGAGATTCAGGTCCTGCGGACGCCATCCCAGCATCGTCGTGTCGAGGGTGACGACGACGGCCTCGGCGCCGGCTGCTTCGGCCCGTCGCAGCAGGCTGTCGACGAGATCCTCGTCGGAACTCCAGTACAGCTGGAACCAGCGGGACACAGAGCCCATCGCGCCAGCACAGTCCTCCATGGAATTGCAGCCCTGATTGGAGAAGATGAACGGCACGCCGGTCGCGGCGGCCGCCCGCGCTATCGCCAGGTCGCTGTCGGCGGCCATCAACGCTCCCGCCCCGACCGGGGCCAGCAACAGCGGCGAGGAGAGCGAGGTGCCCGCCACAGTCGTACGCAGGTCGCGTTCGGTGACGCCGTGGGCCATACGCGGGACGATCGCCCAGCGGTCGAACGCACGCCGATTGTTGCGCATCGTGCGTCCCTCGCCGGCACCGCCCGCGACATACGCCCAGGCCCGCTTCGAACTCGCACGCCGCGCGGCGCGTTCGAGGTCGCCGAAGGAGGTCGGAACGGCCGGACGCCGGCCCAACGCTCCGTTGCGGTACACGACCCCCTGACGTTCCCGGCCGGGGCCGGCGGGTGCAGAGGCAGCAGTTTCGGTCACGAGTGAGTTCCCCTCTCGAGCGGTGGCGCTTGTCGATCCTTCCTCACGAACCCGGTCGAGTGAACCGGTTACCGGTGTCGAATTCGGAATCGGTGCGGCGGATCCGGCGGCGGGCGTACCGTCGGATCCATGACCGAGGACGGCCAGGTTGCACCGTGGGACGACATCTACCGGGGAGTCGCCGAAGGGTTTTCGGGCCCCGTACCGTGGAACATCGGCGAACCCCAACCCGAGATCGCCCGATCGATCGACGAGGGCGGATTCCGCAGCGATGTGCTGGACGCAGGCTGCGGACATGCCGAGACCTCCCTCCACCTGGCGGCACAGGGGTACACGGTGGTGGGTCTCGATCTGTCGCCCACAGCCATCGAGGCAGCTCGAGCCGCGGCGTCGGAGCGGGGTCTGACGACCGCGACCTTCCAGGTCGCCGATATCACGTCGTTCACGGGATTCGACGGCCGGTTCGCGACGATCGTCGACAGCACCCTGTTCCATTCGCTGCCCGTGGACCGGCGCCGCGCCTACCTGAGCGCCGTCACCCGTGCCGCTGCACCGAGTGCGTCCTTCTTCGTCCTTGCCTTCTCGAAGGACGCCTTCCCCGAAGAGGGCCAGGGACCGAATCCCGTGACGGACGACGAGTTGCGCGACGTGGTTGCCGAGTTCTGGACCGTCGACGACGTGCGGCCGGCCTTCATCCACGCATTTCTCGGCGACGAAGAGGCTGCCGCGTGGCAACGCGACGACAAGGGCCGTTCGATGCTCCCGGCCTGGTTGCTGTCGGCCCACCGCGGTTGAGGGTGCACGCGGAAATTCGATTGCATTGCCGGGGTGCGAAGTTCACCATCGGATCTGTCGGAGCGGACCACCCGCGCCTTGTCATGATCCAGGAGTCACCGTGCACCCCGATGTCCCACCCGGAACCGATCCGCTGGTCGAGTACGGCTGGTCCGAGCAGATCGCGGAACGGTTCGCGGACAACGGCATCCAGGGATCCCCCGGCAGGATCGTGCGGGTCGGTCGCGGTCACAGTGACGCCGTGACCTCCGCCGGTCCGCTGCGGGTACGGACAGCGGGCCACCACGTCTGCACCGGCGACTGGGTGATCGTGCGCGAACCGCCCACCGAAGGCGATATGACCGGCACGGTCTGTGCGGTGCTGCCGCGTACCGGCGCGATTCGTCGTGCCGACGCGTCGGGCCGTTCGGAAGAGCAGGTCCTCGCCGCCAACGTGGACACGGTCGTGGTGACGGTCGCGGCCGACACTCTCGACCTCGGTCGCGTGGAACGTCTGCTGGCGCTGGCTTGGGACAGCGGCGCGCAGCCGGTGGTCGCCCTGACGAAGGTCGACCTCGCCACCGAACCGGTATTCGAGCAGGTCGCCGTGCTCGCACCCGGAGCGAGTGTGGTCGAGGTCTGCGCGCCGGACCGATCCGGGTTGAGAGAACTGCGCGCGCTGCTCCACGGCACTGTCGTGTTCGTCGGAGCGTCCGGCGCCGGGAAATCGACGCTGGTCAACGCGCTGTGCGGTCGCGACATCCAGGCGACGGCACCGGTGCGGCAGGGGGACGGCAAGGGTCGGCACACCACGACCGATCGGGAGATGTTCCCTCTGGGTGGCGGCGTGACCCTCATCGACACGCCGGGCCTGCGGGGCGTCGGGATGTGGGACGCCGATGCCGGCATCGCGTCCGCCTTTCCCGAGATCGACGAGCTCGCGCAGTACTGCCGCTTCACGGACTGTGCGCACGAGACCGAGCCGGGATGCGCGGTGCGTGCCGCCGTCGACCGCGGCGACCTCGATGCCCGGCGAGTGGAGAGTCATCGCAAACTGCGGCGTGAGAACGAGCGGATCGCGGCCCGGTCCGATGCCCGATTGCGGCACGAGCGGACCCGCGAGATCAAGGTGATGAGCCGCGCGATCCGGGCGTATTACCGCGACCGTTGAAGTTCTCGGCGCGGCATACAGGGCGGTCGGTACCCCTCAGTGCAGTTCGCGCGATGAACCGGGGCTCGCTACCGCAACGCGCCGCGTCGACCCCGTTTCGGCGCGCTGATCATGGACGGCCCCGACCGAGTGGTTGGGGCCTTCGACCTGCGTCAACATACCGGTCGGTACTTCCCCTTCGGGTCCGTTACACCGTGAACGCGGATGGACTCCTCTGCTTGCGGCAGCGCGTTATCGAGGTGTGTCGTCGGACACGAAATGATTACGACCCGGCTCGGGGGTATACACCTTCTCGGTCGAATCGAACCGGTCTGTTCTCGAGGGGGCGACCCATCGCTGCCTCGATTCGATCATCTGTGGGGCGAACCTTCGGCGCGTGCGGTCGTGTCATCGAAGGTATTGATGCACAAGGAATTCGGTGAGAGCACGTCGATCCTCTGTGGACGAGGGGCGGGATCGGCCAGGTGCCGTTACGGCAGGTTCTTATCGGGCCGGCCGAACGCGAGGGCCGCAATGATCGACTTTCGAGTATGGCGTGTCTCACTTGCCTCGGTTCAGATGGCGTCGGCCACGATCGCTTGAAAACCTCTCTAGCTGCGACGTTACCTGGTTGTGACCTGAAGGTCGCGTGATGACGCTCCGTGCGGTGGTCCAGATCCCGCCGGCGATGCCCGCGGCCCCGTTGAGGGCCGGACACAATTCGGCCGATTTTGGAGCACGACCTTGTCCGTTTCATCATTGCGCCGTTTCCGTGCCGCCTTCGCTGCGGCTGCCGTTCTCACCACCGCCATCGGCGTCGGTACGTCCGCCGCCGATGCCGACACCGCCACCTCCGCACCGACCGGATTCCAGGAGCCCCGCGCTCTGATCCGGGCGCTGGACTTCGACGCACTGTCCGCCGACGGATGGACCGTGACGGACTCCGTGGAGGACACCACTTCCACGGAGTCGGCCGAGGTGGTGGAGGTCGCGACGGAGATCGCTCCGCCTCCTGTACCGCCGGCGGTCACACCCGAGGAGCTGACCCGCATCGTGCCGGGTATCCCGGCAGAGAAGATCGAACAGTACATCGCACCGCTGAACGATGCGATGACGCGCAGCGGCATCGACAACCCGGTCCGTCAGGCGGCGTTCATCGCCCAGCTCGCCGTCGAATCCGATTCCTTCCGCACCTTCGAGGAGTACGCGTCCGGCCGCGCCTACGAGGGGCGAGCCGACCTCGGCAACACCCAGCCGGGCGACGGGGAACGCTACAAGGGGCGCGGCGCGATCCAGATCACGGGCCGTCACAACTACGAGAAGGTCAGCGAACACGTCGGCGTCGACTTCGTCGCGCACCCCGAGCTGCTCGCTGCGCCGGAGAACGCCTTCGCCACCGCCGCCTGGTACTGGTCCTCGCGCAACCTCAACGAGGTCGCGGACACCGCGGGGATCGTCCGGGTGTCCGAGCTCGTCAACGGCGGTCACCACGCGCTCGGTCGCCGCATCGACGACTTCAAGCGTGGTCTGGACGTGCTGCTCCAGCCGTAAGCGCCGCACAGTCGCACCGGGCCGATGAGTTCGGGGCGCGCCGACGGTCTATCGGATCATGAGAAAACTGATCTACGACTTCGGCGTGTCCCTCGACGGCTACATCAACGACCGCGACGGCAACATCGACTGGACCGACCCCGACGACGAACTGCACCGGTTCCACAACGACCGGTTCCGTCAGCTCGAGCTCTCGCTGCACGGCCGGCGGATGTACGAGTTGATGGCGAAGTACTGGCCGCACCTGCCCGACGATGCCTCGCCCATCGAGCGCGACTTCGCCGAACTGTGGACGACCACGCCCAAGGTCGTCTTCTCCCGCACACTTACCGAAGTCCACTGGAACAGTCGCCTCGTCAGCGACGACGCGGTGGAGGAGGTGCGCAGACTCAAGGCCGAAGGCGACGGAGTCATGGAGGTCGGTGGGGCGAACCTCGCCGCGTCGCTGATCCCCCACGGTCTCGTCGACGAGTACCAGGTGTTCGTCTCACCCGTCCTGCTCGGTGGTGGCACACCCATGTTCCCGCCCCTGGAGAAACGCGTGGATCTGCGCCTGGTCGAGACACGTCACTTCGCCACCGCAGTGATGTTGCGCTACCTTGCCGACTGAATTCCTGTGACACACCGGTTCTCATCTACCAGGCGCGTGACGGGGTCGCGTCCGCCATGTCACCCGCCTTCACCGCGCGCCGGTGCCCGGGCCGTAGAGCCGCGCCACGTCGGGCGAATCGAGCCACCCCGAATAGGTCGGCGACTGCGGCCAGCCCTCGGGCGAATCCTGCCATTCCTCCTGACGACCCCACGGAAGAAGGTCGATCAGGGCGAAGGTGTAGCTGAGCTGTTCGGTTCCGCGGCCGGTGGTGTGCCAGGTGCGGTAGACCTTGTCGCCGTCGCGAAGGAACACGATGACCGCGAACCCTCCACCGGGAGGTGCGTCGACGTCGGCACCGAACGAACTCTCCGACGACGAGTACCACTCCATCGTGTTGCCGACCTTCGTCTTGTAGGCCAGGGCTTCGTCGATCGGTCCGTCGGTGACGATGACCATGCGGGCGTCGTAGTTGTCGAGGATGCCGAGCCGGGTCCACTGTGTCGTGAGGCTCGTGCATCCACCGCACTGCCATTCGGCGCCGTCGGACCACATGTGGTGATAGGTGATGAGCTGTGAGCGGCCCTGGAACACATCGACGAGCCGGATCGGGCCGCCGACGCCGATCAACGTGTAGGCGGGTAGTTCGACCATCGGCAGTCGGCGACGTTGTGCCGCGATGGCGTCGAGTTCGCGAGTGGCGGCCTTCTCTCGACGCCGCAGGTCGGCGAGAGCCGACCGCCAGGTCTGCTCGTCGACGATCGGGGGAAGGGCGCGGGCGGTCTGCTGGGTCATGACGTCTCCCGGAGTCGGACGGATCCGTTCACGAATGTCGACCGGGGGCAGGCCCGAAACTCATCGAGCCGCTCGATCGGAGGTGTCCCGACCGAGGGGCTCGACGAGGCGCGTGCCGTGACCGCTACGCGCCCTGACGGACCGGCGTGCGGCGGCCCGGCGCAGCGAGGCCGGCGCCGATCACCGCGGTCGCAGCGAGCCCGGCCAGCGCCGCGAGGAACTCGGTTCCGCTGATCGTGCCGTAGGCGGCGAGGCCGGGAACACCGGCGAAGGTGGCATCCCCGACCGGCAGCGAGTAGGCGCCGACGATGTGCTCGAGACCGTCGGGGCTGCCGGACGCGACGAGGGCCAGCGCGCAGGCGCTGGTCACGGCCAGACCACCGAGTGCCGCGACTCCCCGTCGCACGGCGACCGAGGTGACGGTGGACCGCTCGTCCCACACGGCCACGCCGGGCGCGAACGCCATCACCGCGCTCGACACCGCGGCGGTGATGAGGGCTTCACCGAGACCGATGGCCAGATGGACTGCGGTCAGATCGCCGATGAACGCTGCGGCGGCGCCCGTACCGACGGTCGCCGAGTATGCGGCGCCGAGAACCGCGGCGCTCACCGGCACGGACAGACCTGCGCCGAGAGCGGCGGTGGTCCGCGTCAGCTTCCCGAGGCCGAGTCGCTCGGCGCCGGTACGGATGGCGGCGGTGACGAGGACGGGCAGCACCGCCATCAGCAGCACGTTCATCCCGAGGGCGTTGATCCCGCCGTCCCCGAACAGCAATGCCTGCACGCCGACCACGGCGGTCATCGCGAGAAGGGCGAGCCGGGGCCCGAGGAGCGCGGTCGCGAGAGCGCCGCCGATGAGGTGGCCGCTGATGCCGCCGGCGATGGGGTAGTTGACCATCTGGGCGCCGAAGATCATGGCGGCGGTCGTGCCGGCGAGAAGGGTGTCCCGGGTCGTGATGCGCGGCCGCCCGGCGGTGGCGGCGAGGACGACCGCACCGGTGGCGATCGCCGCAGCGGGCGCGGTGGCGCTCATGGGGAGGAAATGGTCAGGGACGTGCATGGGTGAGACTCCCTTCGAGGGTGGACGGGTGAACGGGTGTGGAGTGCCAGGAGCGCCAGGTCGATTCGAGCGGCGAGGAGTGGGCGTCGGCCCCGAGGAACCGCAGCAGGCTGCCGGGCCCTTCGAGCTGGACGACGCCGTCGCCCTCGGCGCGTCGCCCGTAGGTCGCGATGACGTCGTGCACCCGCGTGGAACCGAGGATCCCGGGTTCGGGGAACGCGCCGTGGGCGTACAACTCCTCGACGAAGAGGGGATGACGATCGAGGGTGACCGAGGTGCGGCTGCGGATCGCACCTCCGGTTTCTCCGTGGCGCCCGAGGACTAGCGTCTCCCGCATGTCCGCGGCGGCGTCGGAGGCGAGTTCGATCCGGGTGTCGCGGTGCACGCGGGCGCCGGTGGCGATCACGAACGGGTAGGTGTCCCAGACGAGAGTGCCGCCCTCGGCGACGGTGATCCGCACGTCCCACCGGGACAGCCGGTTGTCGGCGTCGTAGGCGACGGTGCCACCGATGTCCTGCAGTTCGAGCGTGCACCCGGCGTCGACGTGGACGTCGACGGTCACCGAGTCACCACCGAGCAACAACGCGCCGGCGGCGACGAGGGCGACCCGCGCGCGGTCAGGACCGACCTCGACGGTGCGGGGGACGAGCATGCCCGCTCGCAGGGTCAGGCGTGCCCGGCCCGGTGCGCGGTCGATACCAATCATGGTGCGGGACATGATCAGTCGTGCGTGTGTGCGACGGCGTGGCTGTGGCTGTGGCCGTGGTCGTCGTCGGCGTGGAAGTGCGGAGCCATCGGACCGGGATCGACCGGGGTGTGCGACCCGGCGCGGTGGGCTGCCAGCATCTCGCGCACCCAGTCACCGAGCGCCTGCACCGATGCGGCGTCGGTCCGGGACAGCGCCAGCACCGGTCCGCCCTCGCGGGCCTTCTCGGCGTCGGCGACCATCTGGGGCACGTCGACACCCACATAGGGGGAGAGATCGGTCTTGTTCACCACGAGCAGGTCGGCGCGGCTGATGCCGGGACCACCCTTGCGGGCGACGTCGCCACCACCGGCGACATCGAGCACGAAGATCTGCGCGTCGACGAGCGCGGGGGAGAAGGTCGCGGTGAGGTTGTCACCGCCGCTCTCCACCAGGACGACGTCGAGCGGCGCGAAGTCGCGTTCGAGATCTTCGACGGCGAGCAGGTTCATGGTCACGTCGTCGCGGATCGCGGTGTGCGGGCACGCACCGGTCTCCACCGCGCGGATGCGCTCGGGATCGAGCACGCCGGCCGAGCGGAGGAAACGGGCGTCCTCGTCGGTGTAGATGTCGTTGGTGATCACGCCGAGCTGCAGCTCGGACGCGAGGGTGCGGCAGATGGTCGCGATCAGCGAGCTCTTGCCCGTGCCGACGGGACCGGCGACGCCGAGACGGAGCGAACGGGTGGTGATGTGTTCAGGCACGGAACAGCCTTTCCGGAGCGGATGCGTGGGCTTCGGCCCATAATTCGGTCTGGGGACCACCGGTCGCCGGGATGCCCGCCGGGTCGGTGAGAGCGGACAGCTCGGCGATGAGCGGTTCGAGATGGGCGCAGGCCTCGAGCGTCCATCGCGAACCGATGGCCGGGTCGGAGGGGTGCAGTTTGAGGAAGGCCGCGACGATCGCCTGCGCCTCCTCGTACAGCACCAGTCGCGCGGTGTCGATCGCCGGGATGCGCGCGAGCGCCGCGATGGCCCCGACCACCAGTCCCCGCGACGGTCGCGGGGTCCGGGCGTCGAGGTCGTCGAGAACGGTGGAGGGCCACAGGTTCCGGGCCAGTCGCAGATAACCGCGGGCCAGCAACCGGGACGCGTCGCGCTGGGCCGGGCCCGGAGTGCGCGCCGCCCAGTGGTCCTCGATCTCGTCGATCCGGAGCGACAGGGCGGCTCCGGCATCGGAGTCGACCGCGTGTCGGGTGACCACGGCGACGCCGGCCTCGACTGCCGCCGAGGTGCGCAACCGTGCGACGAGGAAGCGGCGCACCTCGGTCGGTGACATCCCACCCTGGAGCGCTGGTTCGAGCCCACCCGAGTTGACGTTCCCGCCGACCGGTGCGCGCCCGTCCGCCAGGAGGAGCAGCACCGTGGTGGGGGAGAGAGTGCCGGGCACCATCAGAACATCGAGTACAGCTGCGTGAGCGGCAGTTCGGTGGCCGGCGCCGGAACGACCCGCTCGCCGTCGATGTCGATGTCGAAGGTGTCGGGGCGGATCTCGATGCGCGGCAACGCGTCGTTCTGCTTCATGTCGGCCTTGCCGATGTGCCGGGTCGGCCGCAGCGGCAACAACCTGCGGCGCAACCCGAGTCGTTCCTCCAGGCCGTCGTCGAGGGCGGTGGGGGAGACGAACGACACCGACGTGTGGGGGGCCAGCGCATCGCCGAACGCCGGACGCTGAAGCACCGGCTGCGGGGTCGGGATCGACGCGTTGGGATCGCCGAGCGCGGCCCAGGCGATCGATCCGCCCTTGATGACCAGCGACGGCCGGATGCCGAAGAACTTCGGGTCCCACAGCACGAGGTCGGCGAGCTTGCCATCCTCGACAGAACCGAGTTCGTGGTCGATGCCGTGCGCGATCGCGGGGTTGATCGTGTACTTCGCGACGTAGCGACGGGCCCGTTCGTTGTCGGCGGGCATGCCGCCGTGGAGCGCCCCGCGGCGGTTCCTCATCACGTGCGCGACCTGCCAGGTGCGGGTGATCACCTCACCGATCCGTCCCATCGCCTGGGCGTCGGACGAGGTGATCGACAGGGCACCCATGTCGTGCAGGATGTCCTCGGCCGCGATGGTGGTGGCCCGGATCCGGGATTCGGCGAACGCGAGGTCCTCCGGGACGGCCGGGTTGAGGTGATGACAGACCATCAGCATGTCGAGGTGCTCCTCGACGGTGTTCACCGTGTGCGGCAGAGTCGGGTTCGTCGAGCCGGGAATGATGTGCGGCAACCCGGCGATGCTCAGGATGTCCGGGGCGTGCCCACCTCCGGCGCCTTCGACGTGGAAGGCGTGGATCGAGCGGCCGCCGATCGCGGCCAAGGTGCTCTCCACGAAGCCCGCCTCGTTCAGTGAGTCCGAATGCAGCGCGACCTGCAGTCCGTGCTCGTCGGCCGCGCGCAACGCCGCATCGATCGCGGCCGGTGTGGAGCCCCAGTCCTCGTGCACCTTGTACCCGGCGGCACCGGCGAGGGCCTGTTCGCGCAGCCCTTCGGTGGAGACGGTGTTGCCCTTGCCGAGCAGCAGCACATTCACCGGCAGCGCGTCGAGCGCGCGGTGCATCTGCATCAGATGCCACGGGCCCGGCGTGACGGTGGTGGCCTTCGATCCTTCGGACGGACCGGTTCCGCCGCCGGCGATCGTGGTGATGCCGGTGGCGAGTGCCTCGACGATCTGCGACGGCGACAGCAGGTGCACGTGCGAGTCGAACGCGCCGGCAGTGAGGATGCGGCCTTCACCGGAGATGACGTCGGTGGACGGGCCGATCTGCAACTTCGGGTGCACGCCGTCGGCGATGTCCGGGTTGCCGGCGCGGCCGAGGGCGACGATGCGACCGTCGCGGATACCGACGTCGGCGCGCACGATGCCCCACCAGTCCAGCACGATCACGTTCGTGATGACGGTGTCGGGAGCACCTTCGGCCCGCGTCGTCACCCCCTGGGCCATCGATTCGCGGATGGACTTGCCGCCACCGAAGACGGCTTCCTCGCCGCCGAAGGTGCGGTCCTCCTCGATCTGGATCCACAGGTCGGTGTCGCCCAGGCGTACCCGGTCGCCGACCGTCGGTCCGTACAGTGCCGCGTACTCGGCGCGTGTGATCTCCACGTTCTCAGTCCTCCTGCTTCCGCACCTGGATACCGGGTACGACGCGTCGCCCGCGCAGGGCGACGGCGTCCAGTTCGCGGCTGCTGCCGGGTTCGAATCGCTGCGACGTCCCCGACGGGATGTCCAGGCGGAAGCCCTGCGCGCGTTCACGGTCGAATTCGAGGGCCGCGTTCGCGTCCGGCAGGTGGAGGTGTGAGCCGATCTGGATGGGACGATCACCGGTGTTGAGGAAGACGAGGGTGATGCGCTCGTCGTCGGAGCGGTCCGCGTTGAGGGTGAGGGAGCCCTCGGCGACGCGAATCGCTCCGGGTCCCGAAGTCGGTCCGGATGCCATGTCGGGCTCCTTTCAGGAAATCGGGTGGTGGATCGTGACGAGCTTGCGTCCGTCCGGGAAAGTGGCCTCGACCTGCACGTCGGTCAGCATTTCGGTGACGCCGTCCATGACCTCTTCGCGGGCGAGGACCTCGCGGCCCTTCACCATGAGGTCGGCGACGTCGGCGCCTTCGCGTGCCCGTTCGATCACCCAGGTGGACAACAGGGCAACGGCTTCGGGGTAGTTCAGTCGGACGCCGCGGTCCCGCCGGTCGCGCGCCACCATGCCGGCGACGGCCAGAAGGAGTTTCTCGGTATCGGCGGGAGTCAGCTGCATATGTCGTTCTTTCGTGCGAGTCGGCGGTCGTGCACTCGATGCCGATCATGCGCGGCTCTTGTTTCGCGGACGTTACCCCCGCGTATCGCGGAGAAATCCGGACGTATCGACCTCAGAAGTGCTGCCGCACTGCGTGACCCCGGCAACACCGCAGTGGGATGCCGCCACCGCCGTCCATGGCCGGACAGACCTACGGCCGTTCCCGATCGATCGGAAACGGCCGTAGGTCAGCGATATTCGAGGCGTTCGTCGCTAGGACGGAACGGAGACCTCCTGATATCCCGCGAGGATCTCGTCGGTGTGTTCTCCGTGCAGCGGCGGTGCCGACCGCAGCGGCGGTCGTGCCCCCCCGAAATTGACCGGGAACGCGATCTGTTCGAGAGGCCCGGACGCATGGTCGACGGTGCCGACCATGCCGATCGCGGCGGTGTGCGGATCGCTGTAGATCTCGTCGAGATGCCGGATGGGGGATACCGGCACGCCATGTTCCTCGAGGACCCGGCACCAATATTCGACCGTCCCGATGGCGAATGCCTCGGTGAGGACCTCGTCGAGTTCGTCGCGATGCTCGATGCGATCACGGTTGTGGAGGAACCGTGCATCGGTCACGAGCTCGGGTCGGCCCAGCGTCACGCACAGCTTCTCCCACAGCCCGTCGTTCCCCACCGCGACGACGAAGTATCCGTCGCTCGCCGGATATGCCTGGTAGGGAGCGAGATTGGGGTGCGCCGAGCCCAGAGCGTGCGGTCGCTCCCGCGTGGCGAAATAGTTCGTGGCCCAGTTGACGTGCATCGCCAGCTGGCATTCGAACAGCGAGGTGGTGACGTACTGGCCGCGACCGGTGCGAGTGCGTTCGACCAGCGCGGCGAGTACCCCGATCACCCCGAACAGTGCTGCACCGAGATCGCCCATCGCGTATCCGGCCTTCATCGGCGCGCCACCGGGTTCACCGGTCAGCGACATCAGACCGCCGGCGGCCTGAGCGACCATGTCGTAGCCGGGCTGGTCGGCCAGCGGTCCCTCGTCACCGAAGGCCGAGATGTGCAGGACGATCAGGTGCGGGTGCTGTTCGGACAGAGCGCGGTAATCGAAGATCTTCTGCAGACCGCTGCCGGGTTTGAAGTTCTCGACCACGACGTCGGCGTCGGCGAGCATCCGGTGCACGATCCGCTGTCCCTCCTCCGACTTGAGGTCGATCGTCACCGACTTCTTGCCGCGGTTGACCGCGAGGTAGTAGGTGGCGTCGTCGCCGACGAAGGGTGGCCCCCACACCCGGGTGGGGTCGCCGCCCTGGGGGTGCTCGACCTTGGTGACATCGGCGCCGAGGTCGGAGAACGACATGGTCGCGTACGGTCCGGCGAGGATTTTCGACAGGTCGAGGACCTTGATGCCGGCGAGCGGGGCCGGGCCGGTGGGATGCGTGCTCACGAGCGGGCTCCTGTCAGTGCAGTCGGTGCCGCATCGGCGGCGGTGCTCGGCGCCGCGGCGGCCGCGACGGACGGGTCGACGTCCGTGCCGTCGGCGATCACGGCGAGGTGGTCGAGAGCGACGGCATTCGGTTCACCGGCCAGGCCGTCGAGGTAGGCATGGGCGACGAGCAACGACCGGTGGCCGAGACCGCGCGCGATGCGGTGCGACGCCAGGTCCACGAGCAGGGTCGCCATCACCGTCCGTGCGAGATCGTCGGTGTAGGTCGCGCAGCGGGTTTGCGCGTGCGTGTCGTCGCCGGCGAGCAGGTCTTCGCCGCGCGCCTCGAGCGCATCCCAGCGTTCCCGCAGTGCTGCGACGACCGGGGCGCACTCCGGATGCGCCGCGTGGAGCAGTGTGCGCTGCGCGTCGGCCAGGACCCGGTGCGCGCCGTTCTTGCGCATCGACCGCAGCACGTCGAGCGCGATGACATTGCTCGAACCCTCCCAGATCGATCCGAGGTGTGAGTCGCGCACGAGGCGGGCGAACACCCGGTCCTCGATGTAGCCGCTGCCACCCCGGATCTCCATCGCCTCACCGGTGACGGTGCGGGCGCGCTTGCAGATGTAGTGCTTGGCGACGGGCGTGAGGATCCGGACGACACTGCGGGCCTGCGCGTCACCGTGGTCGGCGCGATCGAGGGTCGCACCGCTGTAGGCGACGAGCGCGAGAGCGGCCTCGGCGTCGAGCAGCAGCGGCAGCAGGGTGGCGCGCATGAGCGGCTGGTCGAACAGGGACTTCCCGAAGACCACCCGATCCCTCGTGTGAGCGACGGCGTCGCGCACGGCGCGCCGGATCAGGGCGCTCGAGCGCATCGCGTTCGACAGGCGGGAGGTGTTCAGCATTTCCGTCATCTGCCGGAATCCACGGTCGAGGTCGCCGACCTGCAGCGCGTACGCCCCGTGCAGGGTGACCTCGCCGCTGGGCATCGATCGCGTGCCGAGCTTGTCCTTGAGACGGTCGATCGTGTACGAGTTCCGGCTCCCGTCGGGAAGCCGCTCGGGCAGCATGAACATTCCGACGCCGCGGGTCGAGTTCTCGTCGCCGCCGGGGAACCGGGCGAGGGTGATCACGACATCGGCGTCCGGGTTGGAGGCGAACCACTTGCGTCCGGTCAAGCGCCATGCGTTGCCGTCGAATTCGGCGCGGGTCTCGGTTTTCGCGATATCGGTGCCCGCCTGGGTCTCGGTCATGAACATCGCCCCCGTCAGAGCGGTGGCCGGATCGGTGGAGGTCAGGCCGTCGATCCACGGGCCGAACACCTCGGGGTCGCCGAACATCCGCAGGGTGCGCGCGGCGGCATCGGTCATCGACACCGGGCAGGCGAGGCCGAACTCGGCCTGCACGAACAGATATGACGCGAGGTACTTGACGAGATGCGGGGGCGTGTCCGTCCAACCGTGGATCGGGCGGTGCGACAGTGCCGAGAGACCGTATTCGCTGTAGGCGGCGCGGCACAGTTCGAGATAGGCGGGGTGGTACTCGATGCGGTCGATGCGCTCGCCGTCGGGGTCGTACCGGTGCAGCACCGGCGGATGGGCGTTCGCCGTGGCCGCGAGCGCGTCGAGACGGTCGGCGGCATCGGCACCCAGGCGCGCGAGGAGACGGTCGGTGAGCGGCCGGTGGGCGTCGGAGATCCAGCGGTCGAGTACCGCATCCAGAGCCGGGTCGGTGTGGGCGTAGTTCATTTTCGTCCGTTCGGTGTCAGGAGGCGTCGGCCGTCGTCCGGGCGGGGGCGGGGCGTGGTTCGTCGGGCTCGGTGCTGGTCGGTGAGCGTTTGAGCAGCGCGGTCATGCAGATCAGGGAGATCAGCACGTATCCGATCCCGAGTCCGACGACCGGCCAGATCGAGCCGGCGCGGTTGAGGAGGAACTGGCTCGCCATCGGGGCGGTGCCGGCGAAGATCGCCGTCGAGATCTGATACGACAACGAGATGCCGGTGTAGCGCACGTGGGTGGGGAAGACCTGCGCGAGGATGCCGGCCAGCGCCGAGTAGTACATCGCGTGCGGCGCGGTGGCGAGCACCATGCCGATGATCGCCCAGGTGAGCGAGCCCGTGCGGATCAGCACGAACATCAGCGGCAGGACGATGAGCTCGGGTCCGAGCATCCACAGCACGGCGCGTCGCGCGTCGATCCTGGTGGCGAGAACCGCACCGAAGGGTTGGACGAGCACCTGCGCGACCAGTGCGAGGGTGATCACGAGCAGGAAGTCCGATCGGGTGAACCCGAGGTCGGTGGTGGCCCAGGCGAGGGCGAAGGTCGTCTTGACGTAGGTGATCGCCACGCCCGCCACCACGGCACCGACACCGAGGAGCAGCGCCGCCGGGTGTGAACGCAGGACTTCGACCAACGGTAGTTTCGTGCTTTCCTGTGCAGCGGCGGCCACGCGCATCTCCGGCGTTTCCTGGATCCGTACGCGGATGTAGAGGGCGACGATCACCAGCGCGGCGGATGCGAGGAACGGAATGCGCCAGCCCCAGTCTTCGAAGGTGGCATCGGACATCGCGGTGAGTCCGAGGAAGGAAAGAGTGGCAAGGAGATTGCCCACCGGCGAACCCTGCTGGGCGAAGGCACCGTAGAGAACCTTCTTGCCGGGTGGGGCGAACTCGGTGGCGATGAGGACTGCTCCGCCCCATTCGCCGCCCATCGCGATGCCTTGCAGCACTCGCAGGGCGACGAGGAGGATAGGCGCCCAGATTCCGATCTGGTCGTAGGTGGGCAGCAGGCCCACGCCGACGGTGCCGGCGCCCATGAGCGCGAGGGTGATGATGACCGCGTTCTTCCGTCCGAAGCGGTCGCCGAAGTGGCCGAAGACGATCCCGCCGAGAGGCCGGGCGATGAAACCGACGGCGAAGGTCGCGAAGGCGGCGAGTGTGCCGACCGCGGGCGAGGCGTCGGGGAAGAACAGTGCCCCGAGGACGAGAGCCGAGGCCGTGCCGTAGATGTAGAAGTCGAACCATTCGATGGTGGTGCCGACGAAGGCGGTCACACCGGCGCGGCGTGCGGCCCGGGTGTCGTGCATCGGGCGTGGCGGCGGGGTCGCGGTGTGCTCTGGAGGAGTATTCACGCTGCACTTCCGAGGGCGTCGAGCGGAGTCGATCCGCGGATGAATGAGTCGTGGATCACTATCACCGGCGCAACCGTGTAAAGTCCAAGACCTAATCGAGCACGATTGTGTAGATCAACTTATAAAGTCGAGGTCGGCATGGAACTTCGGCAGCTGCAGGCCTTCCTGGCGGTGGCCGAGGAGTTGCACTTCGGACGCGCGGCGGAGCGACTGCACATCGCCCAGTCGCCGCTCAGCCAGACGATCCGCGCCCTCGAACGCGACCTCGGCGCCGAGCTGTTCGCCCGCACCACCCGTTCGGTGCAGCTCACCGCCGCCGGTGAATCGCTGCTCGGTCCCGCGCGCGTCATCGCCGCCCAGATCGAGATCGCCCGGACGGTCGTGCGGTCGACGGCCTCGGGTGTCACCGGCGTGGTGAGCGTCGGATTCGGCGGCGCAAGCGGTTACACGGTGATCTCACAGCTGGCCCGGCGCCTCGAGGAGCGTTGTCCCGGGATCGAGCTGGATCTGCGTCCGCAGACCTATACGGGGGAAGTGCTCGATCTCGTCTCGCAGGGACTGCTCGACATGGGGATCGTCGGCCTCCCGGTGCCCCGGGACGTCGCCACCGAGACGGTGCGGCAGGAATCGCTCATGGTTGCGCTGCCGGCGGATCATCGATTGGCGACCCGGGAGGAACTCGACGCCGCCGATCTGACCGGCGAGCGGTTCGTCGTCTATCCCGCCGCCCACGGGTCGAGCGTGCGGGAGATGACCTTCACGGTGTGCCACTCCGCCGGATTCACCCCCGTGATCGCCCGGGAGGCACCGGACCCCTACAGCCTGCTGGCCCTCGTGGGTGCCGGGGTGGGGGTTGCGGTCGTCGTCGCGTCGACCACCGACATCACTGTGACGGGCGTTCGGTACGTCCCGCTGCGGAACAGTCCGGTGCTGCCGATCGCGCTCGCGTGGCGTCGTGACAACCCGGCGCCGGCGGTCCGCCGGGTGGTGGATGTGCTGCGCGCACACGTGAACTGACCGCTGTCGCACCCCGGTATGTGCCCTCCGGGTAGGTCGGGCGTGTCAAGGTGGAAGACACCCTCGAAGGGTCCGACGCTCGAACGGAGGAGGTGAACCATTGCCGGACACCGACGACCGACAACAGCACACCCAGGACGATCTCGATCGTGGCTCTCGACGTCGACGGGCCGTCCTGCAAACTCGTCGAGAAGGTGCCTCGCTCGCGGCAATCGACAGGACTGATGCGCTGACAACTACCGACTCACAAGGACCGCTCGGGCACGGTCGAGCACAGTGTTCAGCGCACGTTCGGCGGCGACACGGTCGGCCGGATGGACGGCCTCCCAGATACCGGACGTCAGCTCCTCGATGCGATGTTCGATCCTTGCCACGGTTTCTCGTCCGGATTCGCTGAGCCGGTCGTCGCGGATCAGGCTCCGAGCGATCAGGGAATCGACGACCTCCGCAGTGTCCGGTACGTAGGTGGTGTCGTGGAGCAGTGCGGGAAGCGCTGGCGAACCGTCGGAGCGTTCGGCGAGGCGCAGTGCGACCCACTGCGTCTCGACCAGGTCCTCGTCGGCAAGGGGATCTGGACGGCCGGACCGATGAGATCGGGGAGTTGCTCCGGTCTGTCCTTTCAACGCCACCACTCGTGGCCACTGTCGCGGACTTCGTTCACGCAGATTCGGAGAAGACCGAACCCGATCGAGAAGGAGACGAGAACATGGGACATCGACCACGGCTCGACGGCACCCGTTACGAGGACTCGACCTTGCACACCGGAAGCTCGAGTGAGCCATGACCACCATCAGCGCCAACGGGGTCGACCTCGGCGTCGAGTTCTTCGGCGACGATGACGCACCACTCGTCCTGCTCGTCGGCGGCACGACGATGCTCTCGTGGCCCGACGAACTGTGCACACGGCTCGCCGCGGGTGGGCGTCGTGTCGTGCGGTACGACCTGCGGGATTGCGGGGAGTCGACGACGAAGGACCCGGACGCGCCCGGCTACACCCTGCGCGACCTCGCCGACGATGCGGCAGCCCTCGTCGACGCGCTCGATGGCAGGCCGGCGCATCTCGCGGGCATCGGTGTCGGCGGGATGGTGGCCCAGGTCGCTGCGCTCGACCATCCAGCCGCGTTCCGGGCACTGACTCTGGTCGGGACGCGTCCGGTCGCACCGGGCCCGTGCGATCCCGACCTTCCCGATCACGGCGCGGCGACGATGAAGCGCATGTTCGCGCTCCCGATGCCCGACTGGGCCGATCGCACGGCCGTGGCGGAATTCGCGGCCGTTCGCGCCGCGGTCCTCGGGGACGATCCCGACGCCGCGTGCGTGGTTGCCGAGCGCATCTGGGACCGCACACCGAACGACGAGCCGTCGGTCCAGTCCGCGAATCAGCTCGGAATGGTCTTCGCCAGACTCGATTGCACGCCCCGCTGGCGGGAACGCTTGCGCCAGATCGACGTCCCGACCCTCGTCGTGCACGGCCGCCGGGATCCGTTCTTCCCCGTCGGCAACGGAGAAGCCATCGCACGCGAGATCCCGAGAGCGCGGTTGCTCGTCCTGGACGATGCCGGCACCGCGGTCCCCTGTTGCGGTGGTCGACGAGATCGCCGAGGCGATGCTCACGTTGGACCGGTAGTTGCTCACGCCGACCAGGATCGCCAGCGCAGCCTGTCGATGGTGATGGCCGGTCCCGGTGGTCGTTTCGCCTGGTACTGCGGGTATTTGCGGACGAGCGCGTCGATGCCCGCAGTTCCCTCGGCAGTGTCGGCGTCGTGGACCGTGGCGATGCCGTCGATGCGGACCCACCACAGCTGCGACCAGTCGTCGCTGTAGTGGTCGACGAGCACGCACACCCGTGGGTTCTCGGCGATGTCGGCGAGTCGACGCAGGCGCCGGGTGGATTTCGGCTTGTCGTCGACACAGGTGTGGATCACGTCGCCGTCGAGGGCGAACACGATGGGGACGAGGTGTGGCTCGCCGGACCCGTCGGCGGTGGCGAGGCGGGCCACTCGGGCATCGGCGACACTGCGACGGACGTCCATGCGCCTCACGGTAACCGGACGGTCAGTGTCGGCCCGGGAGATCGACCTCCGGCACTGTCTTGTCGGTGCGTAGTCCTCGCCAGCTCGGATGCCGGAGGCTTCCGCCCGCGTACTCCCGGTACTCGACCTCTCCGACGAGGATGGGCTCCACCCAGTGGGCGCCGTGGGTCTCCCGTGCCGGCGGAGCGACCGCCAGTGGGGTGGTGGGCCGCTCCAGCGGACGCAACTGCGATCGCAGCTCGCGGCGGGTCGCGGTGGTGAATCCCGTCCCGACCCGGCCGATGAACACCAACCGTTCCTCGTCGTCGTGCGCTCCGAGGAGTAGCGAACCGATGCCGCCGGCAGCCTTGCCGGATCCGGGTACTGGTAGGCCGAAATATGAGAACTTGTCGAAAAGCTACGCATGAGGTGGGATTTGCAGCCGCAGATGCCGGGAGTGCATACCGGGGCAGCAGGATCCGCGGTGCGTTGAATGCGAACCGATTCAGTCAGGTGGTGCGGATGAAAGCCGACCACGAAGGGCACAGATGTCGGCCACGGCCGAGATCGCTTGACTCCCATTGCGTTGGTCCACTTCGTATCTCCCCGCTGATTCGCATTCGAAAGCAGTGAAGGCTTCCTATTGAAGGGGTGGGTTGGGTGGTTGGCATATGGGCGCGGCAAGCAGCGTGCTTACTGGTGTCGCGCAGCAGTAGCTGCTTAGCGGCCTTCGCATAGAGTGTGACGCCTGCGAGTAACTCGACAACGGAATCGACGGTTCATTGTTGCTCGAGAAGAACAGCCTGCCCAGAGTCAGACGGCGGCCTCTGTCTCATCGAATCGGGCACGGTTCTCCTGGATCTCGTCATGATGGGTGCCAGCCCAGTCGATCAGGGTCGTGATCGCGATGAGCAGGGTCTCACCCAGATCGGTCAGCGCGTACTCCACCCTCGGAGGCACCTCCGGATAGGCGGTTCTGGTGACGAGCCCGTCACGCCGCAACTGGCGCAGGGTGTGCGTGAGCATGCGCTGGGAGACACCGGGAATCGAGCGCAGCAAGTCGGTGTATCGAAGGGGCCCAGCGTGCAGCGAACCGACAACGAGCACCGCCCACTTGTTGCCCGCTCGATCGATGATCTGCCGGATGGTCTCCCCTTGCTCCGCCGGCCAGCGGGAGCACGGCCCGGGGAGGGCCGCGGTCCGCCCGGTGCTCGGTTCGGGTTCCATGACGAACGTGATCCTTCCGGTTCCGCACACGCGTGTGCCTTTTGTATCGACTTCGATACTGCCCCATCATGGGGTCACACACCATTGGTAAGAAGCCAGGTCAGGTCCGTGGTACCCGCGGCCCGACGTCTGACAGAGCCCGCACGGTGGATATCGTCGCCGCGGGAACAGGGAAGGAAGACCATGTTCATGCGCGCCGCAACCGTTTCCCGCTTCGGTGGACCCGAGGCGGTCGAAATCACCGAGGTTTCGATGCCTGCACCCGGCCCCGGCCAGGTGCGAATCAAGGTCGGTGCGGCTGCGCTGAATCCTGTGGACGCTGCCATGCGCGCGGGGGTGTTCGGCGGAGGGGAACGGATCGGTCTGGGCTGGGATGTCGCCGGCACGATCGAGGCCCTCGGTACGGGGGTCGACCGGAAGGTCGGGGACCGCGTCATCGGCCTGGCCGCGGGGCACCGCGAGCCGCTGGGCACCCACGCCGACTACGTCGTGCTCGACGCGGAAGCCGTCGCCCCCGCCCCGACCTCTCTGGACGACGTGCATGCCGCGGTGCTGCCCCTCAACTCGCTGTCCGCCGCGCAGGCGCTGGACATGATGGCGTTGCGGGCCGGGCAGCACCTGCTCGTCACGGGCGCGGCCGGCGCGGTTGGTGGGCACGCGGTGGAGCTGGCACACCGGCACGGACTGAAGGTCACCGCGTTCGCCTCCGCCGGCGACGAGCCGTTCCTGCTTTCCCGTGGAGCCGACCGTGTCCTTACCCGCGGGGCGACCCTGGAAGCGGCCGGTTTCGACGGGGTGCTCGACGCTGCTGGTTTGGGGCATGGGGCGATCGTCACGGTCCGCGACGGCGGCTCCTACCTCGGTCTGTGGCCGGGGCGGGAACCCGAGGCGGAGCGCGGTGTCCGAGTCGAAGTTCTGGACGTGCGGGCCGACGGTGTCCAGCTCGCCGAACTCTCCCGACTTGCGGACCGAGGGGTGCTCGTGGCCCGCGTCTCAGGGACCTACCCGCTTGAGCGGGCAGCAGCGGCCCACGTAAAGCTGGCCGAAGGTGGCCTGCGCGGACGGATCGTCCTGATCCCCTGACGATCACTCGCGCCGAACGGGCCTGTTCCTGTCGATGGCCATCGCGGAAACTCGACCGCGACGGTCCGATTACCGTCGCCGCCGAGCCTCAGAATCGCCAGTGCGCGGATTTCGGTTTTCGACACGCCCGCAGCGCGAAGGCGTCCTTCCTCGACGAGGCGTTCGAGGGCACGCCAGGTGTCGGCGTAGACATCGCGGGCCGGGGTCGGCCAGTGGATCAGGTAGAGATCGAGACGATCGAGGCCGAGCGCGGTGAGGCTGGTGTCGAAGGCGCGGAGGGTGGCGTCGTAACCCTGATCGGAGTTCCACACCTTCGTCGTGATGAACAGCTCGTCGCGGGACAGTCCGGAATCCGCCAGCGCGCGGCCGACGCCGGCTTCGTTGCCGTAGATCGCGGCGGTGTCGATGTGGCGGTAGCCGGTCTCGAGTGCGGCGCTGACGGCCGCGGTGGTCTCGTCCTCGGGGATCTGGAAGACGCCGAAGCCGAGCTGGGGGATCTCGACGCCGTTGTTCAGGGTGACGGTGGGGATCGTGGACGATGTCACGAGTCGGTGCTCCTTCGGGGGTGTTCGCGTAGTTCGGGATCAGAGTCGGACGGGGTCGACTGCAGCACGGGTTGTGCTGTGGAGGTCGGGTTCTGTGGATGTGTGAGTTGCGTTGGTGTGGTCGTCCTTTCGCTGTAGTCGGTGGGACAGGACCGCCGGGACCAGAGCGGACGCGGCCAGGACGGCCCCGACGGCGTTGGGTGCCGTGTACCCGAATCCGGCGGATATCACCGTGCCGCCGAGCCAGGCGGCCAGGGCGTTGCCGAGATTGAAGGCACCGATGTTGGCGGCGGAAGCCAGGGTCGGGGCGCCGTGCGCATGGTCGAGGACGTGCTTCTGCAGGGGCGGCACGGTCGCGAAACCGAGGGCGCCGATCAGGAAGACCGCCGCGACGGACACGGTCTTGTCGGAGGACAGGAAGGTGAACAGTCCCAGCACCATGGCCAGGCCGGCCAGGGCGGTGTAGAGCATCGGCATGAGATTGCGGTCGGCGAAATGTCCGCCGACGAGGTTGCCGACCACCATGCCGGTTCCGAACACGGCCATCAGCCAGGGGACGGAGGACTCGGCGAAACCGCTGACATCGGTCAGGATCGGTGCGATGTAGGTGATCGCGGCGAACACGCCACCGAAGCCGAGGACCGTCATGGTCATGGCCAGTACGACCTGGACGTTCTTGAACGCCGCGACCTCGTGGCGCAGCCGCACGCCTGCGGGTCGGGGGACGTCGGGAACGAGCTTCGCGACGCCGGCCAAGCCGACGACGCCGAGCGCGGCGACGGTCAGAAATGTCGCGCGCCAGCCCGCGGTGTGGCCGACGAAGGTGCCCAGCGGCACGCCGACGACATTGGCCACCGTCAGTCCGGTGAACATCAGGGAGATGGCAGCCGCCTTTTTCTGCGGTGCCACCAGTTCGGCGGCGACGACCGAGCCGATGCCGAAGAAGGCCCCGTGGGCGAGGGAGGCGACGACGCGGCCGATCAGCATGACGGCGAAGGTGGGCGCGAGGGCGGAGACGGCGTTGCCCAGGACGAACAGGCCCATGAGCAGCATCAACATGTTCTTACGGGAGATCCGGGTGCCGAGCGCCGTCATGATCGGGGCGCCGATCATGACGCCGAGGGCGTAGCCGGTGACCAGATATCCGGCCGTGGGGATCGACACGCCGAGATCCGATCCGACCTGGGGGAGCAAACCCATGATCACGAACTCGGTGGTGCCGATCCCGAAGGCGCCGATGGCCAGGGCCAGTAGAGCGAGTGGCATGAGAACGATCCTTCGATCGAGAAGAGACGCAGACGCGCTTTACTGGCGTAGACAATAATTGCAGGCGCCGACTAATTGCAAGCGCGGGTATAGTGAGCGTTGCGACAACGTCGGCATGCCGTCGGCGTCACCTGTTCGTACGAGCCGACCCAGGAGCCGACCATGACCGCCACGGACCCCTCGATGACCGCGCTGGCCAACAGTTGGTCGGCGCTGTCGCTCCTGCACGGGCGGCTCGAGAACCGGATCGAGAGCGCCCTGCAGTCCGGCCACGGGTTGAGCGTGCGCGAGTACTCGCTGCTGGATGTGCTCAACCGTCAGCACGACGGGGACGGCGGGCACCTGCAGATGCGTCAGGTCGCCGATGCTGTGGTTCTCAGTCAGAGCGCGACGACGCGGTTGGTCACGCGGCTCGAGGATCGTGGGTTGCTCTCGCGCTATCTGTGTCCTACCGATCGTCGCGGCATCTACACCGACGTCACCGACGCCGGTCGGCGCCTGCTCGAAGAGGCCCGGCCCACCCACAACACCGCCCTGCGGGAGGCGCTCGACGAGGCCGCGACCGAACCCGTCCTGGCGCCGCTGGTCGACGCCATCCGGCAGTTGCAAGAGCAGTGATCGAACATCCGAAAAGCCCGGCCCGACAGTTTGTCTCGTCGGACCGGGTCGACCGTGCAGGTGTGCGGGAGCAGAGTCAGAACGCGTCGGCGCCGAAACTTCGAGCGTAGTAACCGCGGATGTGCTCGACGATGCGCTTGCGTGCGAGCGTGGCGTCGCCGGCGCGGACCGCGTCGACGAGACCGCGGTGCTCGTGACGCAGCCGCACGCAGGTCGCGGGCCAGTCGGTGTGCGGCGCGCCCGCAAGGACGTAACTCTCGATGGAGTCGCGCAGACCGGCCATCATCGCCGCGACGACGAGGTTGCCGGCCGCGTCGGCCATCGCGACGTGGAACTGGGCGTCGAGAACCAGGAACTCGGGTGCGGCCAACTCCGGAGCGTCCATCGCGTCCAGGAGTTCCTCGGCCTGGGTGAGTTCCGGTGCCGGGGTTCGGTTGGCCAGTGTCTGCATCACTTCCGTCTCGAGTACCAGACGTGTGCGGACGATGTCGGAGACCGGGAAGTTCTGCGCCGCGACCTGCAGGCGCATGAGCATCGACATCCCGCCGGTGGGTCGCGAGACGATCATTGCGCCGGCGTTCGGCCCGGAACCGGTGTGGGTGCTGAGCAGTCCGAGGGCCTCCATCACGCGCAGTGCCTCACGAACCGAAGACCTGCCGACGCCGAGTTGTGCGGCGAGCGTGCGCTCCGGGGGCAGATGCTGGCCCGGGCCGAGTTCTCCCGAGACCAGCATCTGCTCCAGGTGGTTCAGCACCTGCTCCCACGCACGACCCTCGAACGACGACATGACTTCAGAGCCTAGTCGATTCCGGATCAGGGGAGCATCCAGGACAGCACCGGTGTGGACTGCAGGTAGACCAGCACGCAGAGGATGACGAGCATCGCGACGCTGTAGCCGATCACCTTGCGCAACAACACCGATTCGCTGCCCGGCTGATCGACCGCGGTGGCGGCGATGGTGAGGTTCTGCGGGCTGATCAGCTTGCCGACCACACCACCGGAGGTGTTCGCCGCGACCAGCAGGGTCGGGTCGATGCCGGCGGTCTGCCCGGCTGCCTGCTGCAGGCGGGCGAACAGGGCGTTGGCGGAGGTATCCGAGCCGGTGACGGCGGTGCCGAGCCAGCCCAGGATCGGGGAGAACAAGGCGAAGATCGTACCGGTGCCGGCGAGCCAGGTGCCGATCGCGACGGTCTGGCCGGACTGATTCATCACATAACTCAGACCCAGCACGGTGGCCACCGTGGCGATGGCGAGCTTCATACGCACGACGGTGGTGCCGAAGGTGGCCACGGCTCGGCGGACGGTCAGCGGGAACATGCCGCCGCTGTCCCGCCGCGCGTAGACGAGAGTGACGATCGCGCCGCTGAGCAGTAGCAGTGTGCCCGGCGACGACAGCCACGAGAAGGTGTAGACCGCGCTGCTCGATGCGTCGCCCCCGCCGGTGAGCAGATTGCCGTACAGGCCGGGCCACTCGATCTCGACGTCGGTGGCGGCGAGACGCTCCGGCAGATCGACACCGACGGTCCACAGCTTCGCAATGCCGAACACGGTGATGACCAGCAGGTACGGGAACAGCGCCATGACGACGCGCGAGGTGGTCAGCGACTCGTCGGCGACGGGACGCTGCGGCGCACGAGCGGCTCCGGGGCCCTCCTTGCCGGCCTGGACAGCGATGACATCGGTGCGGGTACGCGAGAGCTGGTCCTCGGGGGTCCGCGGCTTCCAGACCTGCAGCATCAGCACGGCGGCGGTGAGACCGGCGAGCGAGGCGACGACATCGGTGAGTTCGTACGAGAAGTGGCTCGAGCACCAGAACTGGGCGAGCGCGAACGTCGTGCCGGTGACCAACGCGATCGGCCAGGCCTGCCGGACACCGCGACGACCGTCGACCAGGAAGAGCAGCAACAGTGGCACGAAGAGCGCCAGGACCGGGGTCTGACGGCCCACGACGGCGGCGATCTCGGTGGCGGGGATGTCGGTCAGGGCACCGGCGGTGGTGATCGGGATGGCCATGGCGCCGAAGGCGACCGGCGCGGTGTTGGCGATCAGGACCGTGACCGCGGCTCGCAGGGCAGGCATGCCGAGGGTGACGAGCATGGCGCCGGTGATCGCCACGGGTGCGCCGAATCCGGCCAGTGCTTCGAGCATGCCACCGAAGCAGAAGGCGATGAGCATCGCCTGGATCCGCATGTCGCCGTGGCCGATCGAGTTGAAGATGCGCCGCAGATCCTCGAACCGGCCGCTGACGACGGTGAGTTCGTAGAACCAGATCGCGGTGATCACGATCCACATCACCGGGAAGAGTCCGAAGGTGATGCCCTGCAGGGCGGACAGGCCGGCCAGGGGCGCGGGCATGTCGAAGCCGATGATCGCGACGATGAGCGCGGCGACGAGGGCGCCGAGTCCGGAATACCAGGCCTTGAGTTTGAAGCCGGCGAGCAGGACGAAGAAGGTCAGCAGCGGCGCAAGGCCCACGAGAGCCGATGCGGTGAGGCTGCCTGCGATGGCGTCAGTGGCGGGTGTGAATGTCACCGCCGATATCCGGGTTGCCACACGAAACTCCTGTGGTTGCGCCGCTGTCGGCGGCGGATGTGATTTCGACCGATGTGGTCAGACCACGTGAAAGTACACCATGGTCCGCGTCACAGTCGACCCCCTGACGGAATGTGCGGTCACTGTCCGAAAATGTGCGGCGGATCTCCGGAACGTGTGGTTCAATGTGGTCAGACCACACCCCCGATGCGGAGATCTCCATGCGAATCGCCCTGTTCGCGACGTGCCTCGGCGACACGATGTTCCCGAAGGCCGTTTCGGCCACCGCCCTGCTCCTCACCCGGCTCGGGCACGACGTCGTCTTCCCCGAACGCCAGACCTGCTGCGGTCAGATGCACGTCAACACCGGCTACCAACCCGACGCGCTGCCGCTCGTCGAGAACTACGTCGACGCCTTCGGCGACAGCGGCATCGACGCCGTCGTCGCCCCCTCCGGATCGTGCGTCGGATCCGTTCGCCACCAGCACGACATCGTCGCCTCCCGTTACGGTTCCGCGTCGTTGTGCGGACGGGTCGACACCGTCAAGGCCAAGACGTACGAGTTGTCCGAATTCCTTGTCGACGTCCTCGGCGTCACCGACGTCGGCGCCTATTTCCCGCACCGGGTGACCTATCACCCCACCTGTCATTCGTTGCGGATGCTGCGGGTGGGGGAGAAGCCACTCCAGTTGTTGCGAGCCGTGCGCGAGATCGATCTCGTCGAACTGCCCGAGGCCGATTCGTGCTGCGGGTTCGGGGGCACCTTCGCGATCAAGAACGCCGAGACCTCCACTGCGATGCTCGCCGACAAGCTGAGCAATGTCGCCGCCACCGGCGCGGAATACTGCAGCGCCGGCGACTCGTCGTGCCTGATGCACATCGGCGGTGGTCTCACGCGCCTGCGCACCGGTACCCGCACCATCCACCTCGCCGAGATCCTCGCCTCCGTGGAACCGGCCGTCGCCCCCAAGGGAGTGCCCGCGTGACCGCACTCGGTATGCCCACCGTCCCGCCGCGTGGATCCGGAAATCTGCGCGGCATCAGAAAGTTTCCCGACGCAGCGCACCAGGAACTCGCGAACCCGCAGTTGCGGCGCAACATCGGCAAGGCCACCCACACCATCCGTGCCAAGCGACTGAACGTCACCGGGGAACTGCCCGACTGGGAACAACTGCGCGACGCCGGCGCCGCCATCAAGACCGACGTGCTCAACCGCCTCCCGGAGCTGCTCACCCAGCTCGAGGAGGCGGTGACCGCGCGTGGTGGCGTGGTGCACTGGGCTGCCGGCGCCGCCGAGGCCAACGCCATCGTCACCGAGCTGATCCGGAAGACAGGATCCGACGAGGTCATCAAGGTCAAATCGATGGCCACCCAGGAGATCGGGCTCAACGAGCATCTCGAAGAACGGGGGATCGCGGCCTACGAGACCGACCTCGCCGAGCTCATCGTCCAACTCGGCCACGACAAGCCCTCGCACATCCTGGTGCCCGCCATCCACCGCAACCGCGCCGAGATCCGCGAGATCTTCCTGCGTGAGATGCCGGACGTCGACCCCGACCTCGACGACAACCCCCGTCATCTCGCAGCCGCGGCACGAAAGTTCCTGCGTCACAAGTTCATGACCGTGCCGGTCGCGGTGTCGGGCGCGAACTTCGGCATCGCCGAGACCGGCACCCTCGCCGTCGTCGAATCCGAGGGCAACGGCCGCATGTGCCTGACGCTGCCGCAGACACTCATCACCGTCATGGGCATCGAGAAACTCTTGCCCACCTTCCGTGACCTCGAGGTGTTCCTGCAGCTGCTGCCGCGCTCGTCGACGGGGGAGCGCATGAATCCCTACACGTCGATGTGGACCGGTGTCACCCCCGGCGACGGCCCGCAGGAGTTCCATCTCGTGCTGCTCGACAACGGCCGCACCGCCGCGCTCGCCGACGAGATCGGACGTGAAGCGCTGCACTGTATCCGGTGCTCGGCATGCCTGAACGTGTGCCCGGTCTACGAGCGCACCGGGGGCCACGCCTACGGCTCGACCTACCCGGGCCCGATCGGCGCCGTCCTCAGCCCGCAGTTGGCCGGGATGGACCGACCCGACGACCCCAACGCCAGCCTGCCGTTCGCATCGAGCCTGTGCGGTGCCTGCTACGACGCCTGCCCCGTCAAGATCGACATCCCCTCGTTGCTGGTGGAACTGCGCCACCAGAAGGTCGAACACGCCCGCTTCGGGCCCGAGGCTGCGGCGATGAAGGCCGCCTCGCTGGCCATGTCGTCCTCGCAGCGCTGGACGGCCGCGCAGAAGGCCGCCGGACTCGGCCGCGTCCTCGCCGGCAAGAAGGGGAAGATCACCAGTCTGCCCGGTCCGCTCGCCGGTTGGACCGACGCCCGTGACATGCCGGCCCCGCCGAAACAGACCTTCCGGCAATGGTGGGCATCCGATGAAGGCCGTGCCGCGCTCGCGAAGGCACGCGAGGAAGGACAGCAGCGATGAGCAGCCGCGACGCGATTCTCGGCCGGATCCGTTCGGCGCAGACCCTCGCACCGCCGACACCGGTCGAGGTACCGCGCGACTACCGTCTCGGACGCACCCTGCCGGACGCCGAGCGCCGTGAGCTGCTGGTCGATCGGCTGGTCGACTACAAGGCTCACGTGCACGAGAGCACGCCGGAGGATCTGCCCGTCGTGCTGGCGAAGATCCTCACGGATCGCGGGGTGCGCCGCGTCGGGGTCCCGGAGGGCCTGGATCGGTCGTGGCTGGCGGAGTTCGGTGGCGAGGTGGTGGTCGACTCCACCGACAGGCCCGCAGCCGACCTCGGTGATCTCGACGGGGTCGTCACCGGCTCGGCCGTGACCTGCGCGGAGACGGGCACGATCTTCCTCGACGGCAGCCCCGACCAGGGGCGACGCGCGCTGACACTGGTCCCCGACCTGCACGTGTGCGTGGTGGCGATGAGCGATGTCGAGGTGGGAGTGCCCGAAGCGCTGGCCCGGCTCGTCCCGGAGCGGCCGATCACGATGATCAGTGGGCCGTCCGCGACGTCGGACATCGAACTCGAACGCGTCGAGGGCGTGCACGGCCCCCGCACCTTGGAGGTGGTGATGATCGGATGACCCTGCTGACCGAGCGTGTCCGGCCACGTCTCGGATGGCAGCAGCATGCCAACTGCCGGACCTCCGACGAGTACTTCTTCTTCGCCCCGGACGGCGAGCCACCGAGCATCCGCAGGCGGCGCGAGGTCGTCGCGAAACGCATCTGCGCGCACTGCCCGGTGCTGGCCGAGTGCCGCACCCACGCGATACTCAGCGGCGAACCGCACGGAGTGTGGGGTGGACTGTCGGAACACGAACGGCTGCAACACCTGAAGCACTGATCGCGTCCCGCGGGCTGCTCACGGAATCGAGTGGGCGAACTCCTCGATCAGCGCCGCCACCCGTGCGGGATGGCCGAGCTGAGGCACGTGTCCCGCGACCAGCACTTCCAGATGCGCGTGCGGTACGAGTGCCGCGACGGCCCGGGCGTCCTCGACCGGGACCACGGGATCGTGGTCACCCCAGATCATCAGCGTGGGAACGTGTAGCTGCCGCAGCACATCCGGACAGATCCTGGCGGCGCGCCGGGTGCCGAACGGTGACAGGATCGCCTGCAACTCCGCAACGTTCGCTGCCCTCGCGACGGGATCGTGCGCCGCGTCGACGAGCGAGTCGAGTAGCTCGGGGTACCGCCGGATGGTCTCGCCTTCGCCCACCGAGGACAGCAGGTGCAGCAGCATCCGTCGACCCGGTTTCACGATGCGGCCGAGCAGTTGCCCGAGAACGGGGGTCGCCATGACCCGGACATCGACGGGAATCCGAGCACCGGGCAGCAGCGGGACGGACCCGAGCGTGACCGCGCCCCGCACCCGCTCCGGACGATCGAGGGCGTACCAGATCGACCAGATCCCTCCGCCCGACGCGCCGACGAGAACCGCCGACTCGAGCCCGAGCCCGTCGAGCACGTCGTCGACGAATCCGACCGCATGCCGCCGGAGCCCGGTGCGGCGGAAGTCCGACGGATCGCTGAGACCGAAACCCGGCCGATCCACCAGGAACGAGTGCACCGCCGTCGTGTGCTCGAGAAGCATCAGGTGCGACAACGACGAGGTGTTGTTGCCGTGCAGATGGACGACCGGTAGCCCGTCACCGTGCTCGACGACGTGTGCCCGGCCCGTCCGTGTCGGGACGAATCGGCTCCGACCACCGGCGTCCCGAACCATCCGATCGTATCCGTTCTGCACGCGAGTCGGGTGACCCGGTACGCGCGTCTGGATGTTCATCGTGACCTCCGGATCTCGTCCTCGTCTTCACGATCCGTCGTCGAGTGGGACGTGACCAGTTCGAACTTCGAACCGCACCCGGCCGCCGGGCGGTGGGACACTCGGGGGGTGGACGCGAGTGGATCCGCCGGGTACTGCTCCTTCACCAAGGCCATCGAACACCTCGGTGACCGGTGGAGTCTGCTCGTCGTACGGCAGTTGGGAATCCTCGGGCCGCAGGGCTTCAACGACCTCGCCACCGGCCTGCCCGGCCGGATCTCGCGTTCGGTGCTCGCCGACCGACTGCGCCGGCTGGAGATGCTCGGGGTGGTGTCCCGTTGCGAAGATCCGCACCCGGCCTACCGTCTGACCGACGTCGGCCTCGGGTTGATGGCACCGCTCGGCGCGCTGCGCACCTGGGCGGAGACATGGTTGCCGGACGATCCGGCGATGGTCGAACGCGACCCGGACGTTGTGCTCGGCTGGTTGGCGCGACGGGTGGAGCGCGCGCACTGTCCGGCCCGGCCGGTCGTGCTCGAGTTCCGGCTCCACCATCGGTGCGACCGCAGGTACTGGCTGGTCGTGCAGCGCGGCGCGCAACCGTACGGATGCCTCACCGATCCGCTGCTGGACCCGGCTCGCTACGTGTATCTCGAGTCGTCGATCCCGGCACTGCTGGCACTGGCTCGCGGTCGGGGCGATTGGTCGCGCGCTGTCCGGGACGGATCCGTGACGGCTGCAGGAGATCCCGCGCTCGTGTCGCGTATGGGGGACTGGTTCCGGCCGGTCCCGGAGCGGTCGCACACGCGGTGACCGGATGCGATTTCGGTGTTCCCGACATCGCTCAGCGCGGTCGGGAACACCGAAATCGAGAACGGCTACGCACCAGTGACGCGACCAGCACGGTCGAAATGGGGTAGTCGTCTACGCAGGCGCCGGTATCGGCCGGTTCCCATACTGATCCCGCGGGGTCCTCCCGCATCTCGTATCACTCTTCGGATCAGAGGAACGCATCATGATGACGGACGATGCCGACGGCCCCGTCGAAGCCGAAACCACGGGCCGGCAGATCATCACTTTCACCGAGGACAGCACTCACGAGGAACGCGTGGCCGCACTCGAGGCGATCAGCGGCGTGAACTCGATCGCGTCCAGCGACGAGACGGGGCCGGAAGCGGTACCCGCAGACGAACTCGAATCCACCGATGCGACCCTATTCGATCGGCTCGGGGTGGCTGTCGCCGCCGTCGACGGGTCGCAGGTCGAATCGCTCGAGGACGTCGCACGTCAGGATCCGGCGATCGTGGCCGTGGAACCCGAACACGTCGTCCGTACGCTGGCGGCACCACTCGCCCTGGAGACACATCTGGCGGACGGTCGCAGGCACACCTGGGGTCTGCAGGCCACCCGGGCACTGACGTCACAGTTCGACGGGTCCGCTGTCCGGGTAGCAGTGCTCGACACCGGATTCGATCTCAACCATCCCGACTTCGCAGGTCGGACGATCACCAGTAAGTCGTTCATCGCAGGTCAGGCCGTCCAGGACGGGAACGGGCACGGCACCCACTGCGTCGGCACATCCTGCGGACCGAGGAATCTACCGACCGCGCGCGGCTACGGCGTCGCACCACGGGCCGCGATCTTCGTCGGCAAGGTACTGAGCAATCAGGGCAGTGGATCCGACTCCACCATCCTCGCCGGGATCGAATGGGCATTGGCCAATCGGTGCCAGGTCATCTCGATGTCGCTGGGCGCCGACGTACCTCGGCCGGTGACGGCCTACGAGGCCGTCGGGCAGCGGGCGTTGGCGGCCGGGACGCTGATCATCGCGGCCGCGGGGAACAACGCGCGTCGGCCGGCGGATCCCGGATTCGTCGGCAGCCCCGCGAATTCGCCGTCGATCATGGCGGTCGCGGCACTGGCGTCCGACCTGAAGATGGCGGCCTTCTCGGCCAGAGCCACCGTGGTTCCGGGCGGCGCCGTCGATATCGCCGCACCCGGTGTAGACGTGTACTCGTCGTGGCCGATGCCGGACCGCTACAACACGATCAGTGGGACGTCCATGGCCACCCCGCACGTGGCGGGATTGGCGGCTCTGATCGTGCAGAGCACGGCGAGGACCGGGAAGGAACTCTGGAAGACGCTGGTCGACGGAGCCGAGGTGCTGCCGTTGCCGCAGACCGATGCAGGCGCGGGGTTGGCGACGGCGCCGTGATTCGGCGTCGAGGCGCAGGACCTCGTCGTCCTTGCCGCCGGGCAGGCCGACGCGGCCCTCGCCGCCATCGAGGCCGTTGTCTCGGTGGCCCGGTCGCTCCGGCCACGGCTGCTTCTCGTCCTCGCGGATCCCGATGTGAGGGAGGAGATTCGAAGAATCCCCGACGTGTGGTTGCACAGATCGTGACGAGAACAGTATTCGTCACCGGATCGGGGGTTCCGGCCGATGTCTCGCACCGGTCGGAACCCCCGATCCACGTCTGCCGCGCGCCCGGCACGGCGACGAACGCCAGGAAGGAGGCATTGTTGTCCGTCGGATAATCCGCGTCGTATATTCGATACCGACTATTCGAGGCGCAGCAGTCGCGGTTCCCGAACGCCTCCCGACGATCGAAGGAGGCAGGAGCGGTGTCCGAACAATCCCGTATCGCCGTCCTGACACCGATAGCCATCGCTGTGCTCGGACTGCTCGAGGAGCGACCGATGCATCCCTACGAGATGCATCAGCTTCTGCTCAAGCGCCGGGAGGACAACCTGATCAAGCTCCGGCCGAGCTCGCTGTACCACACCGTCTCCCGTCTGGTGGAGAGCGGATTGATCCGGCAGGAGGGCACCGAACGCGCAGGTAACAGACCCGAGCGCACCACCTACAGCATCACTGCGGCCGGAGCGGAGGCCGTGCGTGCCCGCATCGCCGAGATCATCCGTCGACCGGCTCGCGAGTATCCGATTTTCCCTCTCGGCCTCGCCGAATCGCACAATCTGCCGGCCGACGAGGTCGTCGCCCTGATCGGTGAACGCATCGATCGTCTCGAGGACGATCTCGTCGAACTGGACGCCATCCGTGCCTGGGCCGTCGACAACGACGTGCCCCGGCGGTACTGGGTGGCCGTCGACTTCCTCCGCGACAGAACCGCTCACGAAACGGAATGGTTGCGGCGCCTGATCGGCGAGATCCGTGACGGCTCTCTCGCGTGGCAGAACTTCGACGCCGGAGGCGCGCGGATCCCGGACCCGCCCCGCGATCCCGGCCGCGACTGGAGCGCGGCGTTGACCGACGAGACTCTCGCCGAATTGCGGAGAAGCGCTGTAGGCGACCCGGGACGGTCGCGGGCGTCGACCGAACCGTGACATCTCGAACCAATGGATCGCCGGTCGTGCTCGGCCGGTACGGACAGGAACGACATCGATGAAAACCGAACGTAATCCGTGGTGGGGCCTGTCGGCCCTGGTGGTCGGGTTCTTCATGATCCTGCTGGACCTGACCATCGTTGCGGTGGCCAACCCGGCGATCATGACCGACCTGCAGGCAGACATCAATCAAGTCGTCTGGGTGACCAGCGCCTACCTGCTGACCTACGCGGTGCCCCTGTTGTTCACCGGTCGCCTCGGCGATCGGTTCGGGCCGAAGAACATCTATCTCGCCGGCCTGGTCGTGTTCACCGCGGCATCGCTGTGGTGCGCGACCTCCGGCTCGATCGAAATTCTCATCGCCGCCCGCGCCGTCCAGGGACTCGGCGCGGCGCTGATGACGCCGCAGACGATGGCGATCATCACTCGTACGTTCGCGCCGGACAAGCGGGGTGCGGCCATGGGGCTGTGGGGCGCTGTCGCCGGCCTGGCCTCACTGCTCGGCCCCCTCGTCGGCGGTGTGCTGGTGGACTGGCAGGGCTGGAACTGGATCTTCTACATCAACGTCCCGATCGGTGTCGTGGCGTTCGCATCGGCGGCG
Organism: Rhodococcus sp. Q1; assembly: GCF_004153645.1. Lineage (NCBI taxonomy): Bacteria > Bacillati > Actinomycetota > Actinomycetes > Mycobacteriales > Nocardiaceae > Rhodococcus > Rhodococcus sp. Q1. The sequence continues at coordinate 620,854 of NZ_SDMJ01000003.1, forward strand.
TGGCTGGTGCCCAGCCTCGAAACCCAACCGCACAAGTTCGACGTCGTCGGTGTGATCCTCAGCGGTATCGGTCTGTTCCTGCTGGTCTTCGGAATCCAGGAAGGATCCAGCCGGGACTGGGACGTCTGGACGTGGGTGATGATCGTCGCGGGTATCGCGGTGATGGTGCTGTTCGTGGTCAATCAGGCCCGCAACAAGGGTGAACCGTTGGTGCCGCTGAGCCTGTTCCGCGACCGGAACTTCTCGATGTCGAACATCGCGATCTCGTCGATGGGCGCAGCCATGACCGCCCTGATGGTCCCGGCCTACTTCTATCTCGAGACCGTCCGCGGATTCTCCCCCACGCGAGCAGCCCTGATCTTCGCCCCGATGGCGATCGTCACCGGCCTGACCGCACCGCTCATCGGCAAGTTCTCCGACAGGATGCCGCCGCGGGTCCTGCCCACCATCGGCTTCACGGTGTTCTCGGCGTCGGTCTTCGGCTTCGCGGTGCTGATGACGCCGGACAGTCCCATCGTGCTGTTCCTGATCATCGCCGCCGTTGCCGGCGTGTCCAATTCCTGCATCTGGGCACCGCTGGCGTCGACCGCAACCCACAACCTGCCCATCCATCAGGCGGGCGCCGGTGCCGGCATCTACAACACCACCCGCCAGGTCGGTTCGGTGCTGGGCAGTGCCGCGATCGGTGCCTTGATCTCGTCGCGGATGGCCGCGCAGGGACTGGGCGAAGTGCAGGCCGGCGAGGGAAGCGGCGCCGCGATGGGAAACGCTCTCCCGGAGCAGATCGCCGAGAAGTTCAGCACTGCGCTGAGCCAGTCGATGCTCCTGCCGGCGACGGTCCTGCTCATCGGGATCGTGGCGTCGGCGATGTTCGTCGGTCACGCCTCGTCGCAGCGGAAGGCACAGACCGGAACCGAACCCGATCGGGCCGAGATCACCGGCTGAGCGGAGCTCCCTCGTCGCGATCGTCCGGTCCTGGGCGGCACGAATGGAGACGCTCCCGCCGAGTACCGCACTCGGTGGGAGCGTTTCGTCTGTCGAAGTACGGTCAGCCGTAGTGGCAGACGTAGCTGACGGCTTCGGTGACCTCGATGTCGAACGAAGAATCGCCCGGCACCGAGAACGAATCACCGGCACCGTAGGTCGCCCATTCCTCACTGCCGGCCAGCCGGACGCGGCACGCGCCGCTGTGCAGCTCCATGACCTCCGGCGCGGCGGTTCCGAAGTTCAGGGTGGCGGGCAGGATCACGCCGGCCGACTTGCGGGTTCCATCCGCCAGATGGAAGTTGTGGCTGACGCACTTGCCGTCGAAGTAGACGTTGGCACGCGGGTCGAGCGTCACGTCGACGTAGGTCGAAGTCGGCTTACTCATGAACTGGAGCGTAGTGAGGCGGATGCGGGTCGCCGGTCGGAGGGTCGGTCGAGGTGGGTGACCCCCCGGGTGCGTGGCGGGTTCGCCAGGGTGTCATCGGTGCCGGTGCCGGTGCCGGTGCTGGTGCTGACGGGGCGGAAGGGTGGTGTCGTCGAGTGGCTGCCGGTCCGCCTCGTCGGTGAAACTCACCTCGACGGTTTCCTCGGGTCGGCGTTCCTCCATCTTGGCCAGGAGCACCATCGCCGACTTGTCCTGCGCGGTGAACGGCGGTTGCGTCATCGATCGGGGCCAGAGACGGTAACGCAGGACGACGTTGATCTCGGCGGCGAGCAGGGTCAGCCGCGCACCGAGATACAACCAGGACAGGAGTCCGAGGACGATGGCGAAGAAGCCGTAGACGTCGGTGGCGTGGTCGATGGTGTAGCGGACGAACCAGTCTCCGATGCGTTGGAGGATCTCCCAGAAGACGGTGGCGATGACTGCGCCGACGACCACGTCCCTGATCTGCACGGTGGCCGAGGTCAGCACGGTGAAACAGACCAGGAACACGGTGAAGTTCACAGCCGCCGACGCGACCATGGTCCATGCCCCGGACAGCGCGCCCAGGCGGGGAGCGAACCCGATCAGGGTGGTCGAGAGCAGGATGCCGAGGCCGAGGAACACCAGGATCGTCATTCCTCGGATGCGGCGGCCGACGAAGCCGGGCCAGTCCTTGAACGGAACGTTCCATACCGTGTTCATGGCGTTCTGGGCGGCCTGGCCGATGCCTTGGGCCCCGTAGAGGGCACCGAGCACACCGAGGACCAGAGCCCAGCCGTTACCCCGCAGCGGGTGGGTGGAACTGCGTAGCTGGGTCCCCAGGATGGGGAAATCGGCCAGCACGGAGTTGATCATGTCTTGTTCGAGGCCGGGATGACCGGCGAGGATGAACCCGAGGATCGTCGAAAACAGCAGCAGGACAGGGAAGACCGCGAACAATCCGTAATAGGCGATGATGGCGGACTTGCCGCCGGCCTGATCGTTGCCGAACTTCTGCACCACCGCGAACGGCACCGCGAGGACCGGATGTCGTTGCTGGAAGCCGTCGATCCGGCGGACCATGATTTCGATCCGGTTCATCGTTCGCCTCCGAAGTGGTACCGGGTCGGCTGTTCGTTTCCATTGTCCGAAGAACCACAAGGGGACGGGTGCCGGCGCGGGAACCCTGGCTCCGGCCGGAATCGGTCGACGGGGTACGGCGGGCCGAGGAGCAAGAGATCCGGGCGAACCGGCTTCGGCGACGCCGGTCGTCGACCCGCGGGAGCACTTTCCTATGCTTGGCGTTGCGCACGCCGTAATCGGTGTCGGTCGCGAACGGTTCCACCGACCCGGAACGCCGACCGGCGAGTGGCGTGCGCCTCGTCCGGGCGGCACCCTCAGCCTGCGACGGGTCAGACGAGCCCGAAAGGCAGAGGAGCGCAGTGAGCACCCCGGAATTGTCACAGTGGAACTCCCAGGAGGCCATTGCGGAAGCAATGATCCCGATCATCGGCGGTCTGCACCGCCGGCACTCGGTCACAATCCTGCTCCACAGCCGCTCCCTCGTGAACAAATCGGTCATCGGCATTCTGCGGACCCACCGTTTCGCGCGGCAGATCCGCGGCGACGAGCTGTCCGTCGAGGCGACATTCCCGTTCCTCGAAGCGCTGACCGATCTCGATCTGCAACCGTCGAAGATCGATCTCGGCCTGCTGGTGACGGCATATCACGCCGAGGGGGCCGGACGGTCCATCCCGGAGTTCGTCGCTGAGAGCCTCGCGGATCTGGTCGGCGGCGCGCAGACGAGCCCCGCGAAACCGCAGGACGTGGTCCTGTACGGGTTCGGGCGAATCGGCCGACTCGTCGCCCGTCTGCTCATCGAGAAGGCAGGCTCGGGCAATGGGCTGAACCTGCGTGCTGTGGTGGTCCGTAAGGGAGGTGACGACGACCTGACCAAGCGTGCCTCTCTGCTGCGTCGCGACTCCGTCCACGGACAGTTCAACGGCACGATCAAGGTCGACACCGAGAACAACGCCTTGGTCGCCAACGGCAATGTCATCAAGTTCATCTACAGCAACGATCCGGAAAGCGTCGACTACACCGAGTACGGCATCGACAAGGCCATCCTGATCGACAACACCGGAATCTGGCGCGACCGCGACGGGCTGTCGAAGCATCTCCGCCCCGGTATCGCCAAGGTGGTGCTCACCGCACCGGGTAAGGGTGATCTCCCGAACATCGTGCACGGCGTCAACCACCGCGACCTCGACCCGGACGAGAAGATCGTGTCGTGCGCGTCCTGCACCACCAATGCCATCGTTCCGCCGCTGAAGACCATGGACGACGAATTCGGTGTGGTGCGTGGTCACGTCGAGACGGTGCACTCGTTCACCAACGACCAGAACCTGCTGGACAACTACCACAAGGCCGACCGCCGGGGTCGTTCCGCGCCGTTCAACCTGGTGCTCACCGAGACCGGGGCCGCCTCGGCGGTCGCGAAGGCACTTCCCGATCTGAAAGCGAAGATCACCGGCAACTCGATCCGCGTCCCTACGCCGGATGTCTCCGTCGCGATTCTTCACCTTCAGCTGACTCGTGAGACCACCAAGGAGGAGGTGCTCGAGCACCTGCACCAGGAGTCGCTCACCGGGACGCTACGCCGCAACCTCGACTACACCTCGGCCACCGACGCAGTGTCGAGCGACTTCATCGGGTCGCGCGCGGCGTGCATCATCGACGCCAACGCCGCGATCGTCGACGGCGACACCGCCATTCTCTACGTCTGGTACGACAACGAATTCGGCTACTCGTGCCAGGTGGTACGCACCGTCCAGTACCTCTCGGGTGTGGAGTACCCCGTCTATCCCCTCACGGAAGCCGGCTCGGTGGAGCACGTCGATGCGCCTGCCGCTGCGCAGGGATAACAGACCTGCGGGGATTGCAGTAACGACCGTCCTCCAGGGACTCGTCGACGAGGGAACCCATCCTTACCTGAGGATGGGTTCCCTTTTACGTTGGGTCACCGAAGTATTCGCCGGGTAGAACCCCGACCGCACCTCTACCGCCCGGTCGTCGCGATCCGGTCCACAGCGCGGAGCACTGCACGCCGGTTCGCGGCGTCCGGCCGTGAGCTCGTCACGGTTCCGTCCCTCGCACGATCCTCGTATTCTGTCTTGTGGGGTCTCCTCGACGAAGGAGGCTGGAAATGAGTCGGCCGACCACAGACCCGACCTTCTATCGGACCGCAGCAGACGCGGCCGCCGCCCCACCGGAGCGATTGGCCTACGTGGCTGCGTTCGATCGCGCGGCGGACAAGCCCGACGCCATGAGCGTGATAGACGTGGATCCCGGCTCGGACACCTATGGCCGAGTAGTGGGCTGGACCGAGGTACCCGGGTTGGGCAACGAACTGCATCATTTCGGTTGGAACGCCTGCAGCAGCGCGTTGAAGCACGAGGGCCACGATATGGCGGGATTGGCACGCCGATACCTCATCGTGCCGGGCATCCGCTCGTCGTCCCTGTATGTGCTCGACACCGGGCCCGACCCGCGTCAACCCACCGTGGCCAAGGTTGTGGACGCTGCCGATCTCGCTGCCAAGGCGGGTTACTCTCGACCGCACACCTTGCACTGCGGGCCGGACGGCGTGTTCATGACCTGCCTGGGTGGTGCCGACGGATCCGACGGCCCAGGCGGGATCGCCATCCTCGATCACGGCACGTTCGACGTGCTCCGGCAATGGGAAGCCGACCGGGGGCCGCAGTATTTCGCGTACGACGCCTGGTGGCATCTGAACCAGAACACGCTGATCAGCAGCGAATGGGGCACACCGTCGATGATCGAGAACGGATTGGTGCCCGCGCTGCTACTGGCGAACGAGTACGGCCATGCGATTCATTTCTGGGACCTGTCCACAGGCGCGCACCAGCAGCGAGTGGATCTGGGCGCGCAGTATCAGATGCCGCTCGAACTGCGCCCGTCGCACGACCCGGAGGCCACCTGGGGATTCGTCGGCGTGGTCGTCTCGACCGAGGACCTGTCCGCGTCGGTGTGGCGTTGGCACCGCGGTGACGACGGTTGGGCAGTGGACAAGGTGATCACGATCCCGGCCGAGCCGGCGGAGCCGGACGCACTGCCGCCGGCGTTGAAGCCGTTCGGTGCGGTACCGCCGCTCGTCTCCGACATCGACCTGTCGGTCGACGACGCGTTCCTCTACGTCTCGTGCTGGGGCACCGGAGAGCTGAAACAGTTCGACGTGCGTGAGCCCGACCATCCGAAGGAGACCGGGTCCGTCCGACTCGGAGGGATCGTCGGCCGCCGCGCCCATCCGGCGGTACCGAACGAGCCGCTGTCCGGTGGTCCGCAGATGGTCGAGATCAGCCGGGACGGCAAGCGGGTCTACGTCACCAACTCCTTGTACGGGGCCTGGGACGACCAGTTCTACCCGGACGGGGTCGGCGCCTGGATGGCCCTGCTGCACACCGACCCTCGCGGCGGGATGGAAATCGACGAGCGCTTCTTCCCGCACGGCGACGACTTTCGGGGTCTGCGGGCGCACCAGGTTCGCCTCCAGGGTGGCGACGCCTCCTCGGATTCCTACTGCTATCGGTAACGACGGCTCGGACCCGAGGCCTCCACTCCGTTGGCGCACCCTCCGGCTCGACTCGGTCAGGGCTGGTAGTCGGGGTACTTCGTGTGCAGCCGGAAATATCCGGTCACGTTCTCCCGGAGCCAGTCCTTGCCGTCGTCGGGAGTGCGACCGTCACAGATCGCGTCGCCTTCGATGCAGACTCGCTCGACGTGGATCTCGCCGAAATCGCTGCGAGCGCCGCCGAGCGTCACGCCGGGAACGACGGGACCCGGGAACAAGGTCTCGACGCCGCGGTTGTCGCGGGGATCGGAGTAGAGAATGCCCGAGATCCGTTCGGCGGGAACGGACCCGTCGGCTGCGATCTCGGCGAGAACGTCTCCCGCGATCGAAGCGCCTTGCGAGTATCCGAGAACCAGCAGGTCCGAGTCGGGGCAGGTGCTGTGTCGGACGGTGATGGTCTGGCGGAGTCGCTGATGCCCGATCTGCTTCGACCTGTCGTAGGCGACGGCACCGTCGTCGTCTATGCCGTCGAAATCGTCGCTCGAGCCGGTGCCCGGCATCGGTACGACCACTGCGGGGTACCGGATGTGTTCGACCACCGTGCCGGGAACCTCGTAACGAGCGGAGATCTCCGCCAGGGGGGATTCCGGATCGATCGAGTCGAGGGTCTCGAAGCCGCGGGTGCCGTCGACGGCGAGAACGTATCGTTCAGGGCAGTTGCGGACCGGGTCGGCGGACGCGGAGCCGACCGGACCCGCGACGCTCAGTCCTGCAGTAAGCAAACCTGCGGTGAGCAGGCCGACGGCGCGGCGGTGTCTGCGATCGATCCGGGACATGCGCGATTCTCCTCGTGTGTCCCCGACAGACAACAATCGACGTCGATGATATCGATGTCTCTTTTGTTCGGCATGGTGGGGGTGCGCGATCTCGGTGACGGTCGGAGAATCTCTGCACGATGTGAACGGAACATCCTCATCGAGGTCGCGAGGCTTCGGCCGGAACGGTTCACGTAGCTCGATCCCGCAGTACACCGACGAAGCGGTCCGAGACCGGGTCCCGTCCCTGTACCGCCGAGATCAACGACCTCCGAGCCGAAGTGGATTCTCGCCGTGCTCCGTCGAGGACGGCGTGGGAGGGCGGAAGGTGGTCGACGAGCACCCGATCAACCCTGATCGAGCTGTGCGACAACCAGATGCAATGCCGCCGTGGTGCTGAGAGTTCGAATGCGCTCGCGGTCCCCGGGGAAGCGGCGGGTGACGGTGTACGTCGGCCGTCCCTCGATCGCGACGCCGAAGCAGACCGTGCCGACCGGCTTGGCCTCGGTGCCACCGCCGGGGCCGGCGATGCCGGTGGTGGAGACCGCGACGTCGACCTTCAGCCGATGTCGGGCACCCTCGGCCATGGCTGCGGCGACCTGTTCGCTCACCGCGCCGTGCGCGACGATCATTTCGGCCGGTACGTCGATCAGATCGGACTTCGCGTCGTTGGAGTACGAGACCACCCCACCCATGACGTAGGCCGACGACCCGGGTCGGTCGGTGAGACGCGCAGCGACGAGACCGCCGGTGCACGACTCCGCAGTTCCGATCGAGCGACCGTCGAGGGCATCGATCAGCCGGTCGTCGATGGTGGCACCGGCGAGGGAGAAGATCTGGCGTTCATGGTGTTCGATGAGGACGCCGAGAAGACGGCGATAGATGTGTGCGTCGCCGGAGGCGAATCGGGTCACCATGTCGAGTTCACCGTGTCGAAGGCACGTGGTGATCTCGAGCCGGTCGAGGTCGGCGATCTCCGTTTCGGCCCGGCGCAGTGTCTCGGCGAGTTGTGCCTCGTGCAATCCGTAGGCGCGCACGGTTTCCTGCTGCAGTTCGTCGGCTCGGGACAGTACGTCGGCGACCGCGGGTGAGGTGACCGCGCTAGGCCACATCGCCTGCAGCTCACCGGGCGGGCCGGGCAGGATCACGATGGTCGGCACCGGCGGATCACCGGGCACCGCGGGGATGACCACACCCGGCGCTGTACCTGTGGGCGGCAGAGCAGTGGCGCCGATGGGAACGTGCGCCTGCTTACGGATCCCGATACGCGTCGGCCCCGCGTCGAGATCCGGGGCGTCCGGTCGGAAGCTGCGGATGACGCCCGCGATGTGTTCTTCGAGTCCGGGGTCGAGCAGAAGCTCGCGATTGCAGAACTCGGCGACGGTGGAGACGGTGAGGTCGTCGGCGGTGGGACCGAGACCCCCGCTGGTGACGACGAGGTCGACGCCCTGCTCGGTGAGGAAACGCAGCTGTGCGGTCAGGTCGGCGGGCCGGTCGCCGCAAATCGTGATGTGGGCGACGTCGACGCCGAGTTTCAGGAGTCGGTCGGACAACCACGGTCCGTTCTGGTCGGCGATCCTCCCGGTCAGCACTTCGGTTCCGGTCACGATGATTCCTGCACGTACGCTCACGGAGCCGAGCCTAGTCACAGTGTCCGCCGGTGATTTGCGCCCGACCGGGAAGTTCCCTCCCCGATTTCTGATCTCGACCCGAGAGGTGACGTCTTTTCACGACAGCAAGGGACGCTTTTCGTGCGAGCGGGTGTGGATACCCTCGCAACGGACCTCAGGCCGCAGCCGGGACCCGACACCCGCACCGCACGGCCCGTCCGTGCTCGTCGTCGGGCAGCCACCCGTACTCGTCGCAGTCGTCGCACTTCGGTTGGTGACACGGGGTGTCGGCAGCGACCGCCACAAGGGCAACCATCCGTGCGCCAAGCGCATCGGATTACCCGGTCTGTGCACGGATTTCGCCGCTGCGACAAGCATTGCCACCCCGTGCGTAGCGATGAGTGCTTCGATTGCCGCTGCCGCATCGGGTTCGAGGTAGACGAATGTCGCAGTGAGTTCGGCTCGCCTGCAGGCCGCTGCGAGCTCGACCATCGCCGGACTCAGCGGTTCCTTCGCGACGCGCGGAGTGCGGTTGGTTTCCGTCCTCGGTAGATCAGTACTTTCAAGAACGCCTGGGGCGCCGCTGTCCGCGCCGCCACGGGTCGGATTCTCAGGTGCCGGGTCGGCGACGGGACGTTCGTAGACGGTCTGGATGGTGATCCACCGGCCGAGCTCGTTCTGGATCGTCTCGCGCACCAGGTAGCCGAGGTCGGCGAGCTCGCGCAGTGCAGCTCGGATCGCGTCGCGGCCTTCCCTGGGCGACTGGGCCGCGATCGAGTCGGCGCGGGTGCGCCAGTCGTCGGGTTTGGACAGCAACCAGACGAGCACGCCCCGGGCGCGGAAGGACAGCCGCTCATCGGTGATGACAGCGTTGCTGAGAACGGTGAAATCGGCGGCCAGGCGCGGTCCACGACGCACCCCGCCGGCCAGGGTATTCTGACCCCCGTTCGACTCCTTGATCGGTCGGACATCTGGCGCGCTCAACGGGCTTCGAAGCGTGCCTCGACGTCGGCGGTGAGAGTGACGCGGTCGGGTTCGAACACCAACTCGGGCTCGGCGGACTCGGGCGCGCCCATCGCATCCGACCGCAACATCGCGGTGTGCATCATGGGAGCGCCCGCCGTGTGGACGGGGGAGGGCTGGGACCCGAGCATGCCCGGATCGGCGATGGCCACAGCGCGAATCGTGTTGAGGCCCAACGAGGCCGTGTACGCCTTCGCCTTGACCAGTGCGTCGCCCACGGCGAGATCGCGGACCCGCGCGAGTCGCTTCTGCTGCGCCTTGCGGGTGATCCACCAACGAAGATCGGCGACGGTGACCACCTCGAGCGCCGCAACCTGCTCGACGAAGGTACCCACCACGTCCAACTCGTGGAAGGTCACGGTGATCGACGCCGACGAGTTGTACACCCAGGGCCGATTCTTACCCTCACGGCTGAACGGGCGTCGCCGACTGTGGCGTACCCGATCGAAGGTCCACCTCTTCACCGGGCTCGGGGAAGACTCCCGCAATTCGGTCACGAGATCGGTGATCGTGGCGACAGCCGCGGCCACCGGTTCTGCAGCCTGCTTGCGCGACGTGCCATCGGCGTGCGCGCGCAGCACCACCGTGCACCGGTTGGGTGCGACGGTGCGTTCGGCATGACCGGTGACGGTGATCGTGACGGGAGGCTGGGTCATGCGCACGAGTGTGCCACTCCGAAAGTTTTCAGAAGTGAGAGGTGTGACTGATGGGACGACTGGGTACTCGAGGTGAGTCGAACTAGCCAGTGTTCACGAAAGGACTGCACATGCTCGGACTCGGAATCCTCGGTTGGATCATCATCGGTGGTCTCGCCGGCTGGATCGGTAGCAAGATCATGGGCACCGACGCCCAGCAGGGCATTCTCCTCAACGTCGTTGTCGGCGTCATCGGCGGCTTGATCGGTGGCTTCCTGCTCAAGGTCTTCGGCGTGGATGTCGAAGGCGGCGGACTGATTTTCAGCTTCCTGACCTGCCTCCTCGGCGCGGTCGTCCTGCTGTTCGTCGTCAAGGCCGCCACCGGCCGCGGCGTGCGCCGCTAACCGTTCTGCACCGCTCGAGGTCCCGGATCCGCACAGGGTCCGGGACCTCGCTCATGTCCGGACCTGGTATCCGTCAGCCCAACCGGTCGCGGAACCAGCGTGGGTCGGGATTGGTATGCGACACATCGCCGACGAACACGGTAGGCACCGTCTCGTTCCCGCCGTTGACTTCCCGAACCCGCGCCGCGGCGGCGGGATCCCGCCAGATGTCGACCTAGATCGCGCGACGTGCCCGCGAACGCACGGTGGCGCGCAACCGGATGCAGAAGGTGCAGCCCGGGCGCCAGTACACCACGGGAACGCCGCGGGCCACTGCATCGCGACGAGCGGTCGCGTCGTCGACATGATGGGGGAAGAACAGGGGAGAGACGACCCACGCCATCGCGAGCAGCAATACCGACGTCACCACCGAGGTCACGTCGAATGCACCGGTGAGCAGAACGACGGACGCAACGACCACCATCGCCGCAGCCAGGATCCAGGTTCGCCACACAGGAGTGAGCCTAGTTCCTTCGAATCGGCATCGACGGAGGGCTCGAAGGCTGCCCGATGACCGCTCCGCCCATATGCCGCTACCTGAGGGTCTGCGCACAGGAGAGAGCGCGCGCTAGCGTATTCGGTCATGGTCGTCACCGAGAGTTCACCTCCTGTATCCCCGCGGTTGGTCCGCTCGATGTTCATCCCTGCCGTGGGGGTCGCACTCGTGCTGACTCTGCTCGCGGCAGCGACGGTGCCGATCCGCGATCGCCTGTACCTGTCCGTCGCCCGGACCGTCGAGGGATCGTTTCTCGGACCGCTCGCGGGTCTCGTCGCCGACAAGGGGCTGCTCGTCCTCGTCGCCTTCACCGGTGTCCTGGCGGCATGGTTGTGGCGGAACGACCGCCGGGGCTTCGGCGCCCTCGCCGCCGGCGGTCTCGGAGTGGTGGGTGCCTACCTGTCGAGCGAACTCGTCAAACTGGTGGTGACGGAGCCGCGACCGTGTCGCGCGCTCGGCATCGCGACGGTACTGGAGTGTCCCGAGGTGGGCGACTGGTCCTGGCCGTCCAACCATTCCGTCATCGCCGCCTCGTTCGCGACCGCGTGTGTGCTTGCGGCTCCGCGCCTGATCTGGCTGGTCGCGCCGCTCGCGGCGGTGCTCGCGTTCTCCCGGGTGACGGTGGGGGTGCACTACGTGCACGACGTGCTGTCGGGCATGGCGCTCGGTGTACTGGTCGTGTCGCTCGTCGTCGCGGTGCTTCTGCCCTTCGCGTCGCGACTTCCCATCCTGTCGCGCGAGGCCCGGTCGAACGGGGACGGGTCTGGACAGCGGGTGAGCCCAGGGCGTTGACTGAAGGTACACAGTCCGGACCGGGAGGCCGTCATGGGCATCATTGTCGGCTTCCGCGGCGGCGGTGCTCGATGAGTACCGGGGACCGGATCCGGGATCTCGGGTATGCAGCGGGGTGGCGGGCGGTATGCGCGCTTCCGGAGAAGCCGGCGAACCGCCTGTTCGAGATGGCCGCGGACCGTGCGGCGCGAGACGGTGGGCCGATCCAACTACGACGCAACCTTGCCCGGGTGTTGTCCACTACTCCGGATCGGGTGCCCGACGAACTCGTGCGCGCGAGTCTGCGTTCCTACGCGCGGTATTGGTGTGAGGCATTCCGGTTGCCGTCGATGGACCCGGTACGGCTGGCCGAGACCATCGACTCCGCGGCGACCGGACTCGAACACATCCACGAGGCCGTCGCGCGTGGGCGCGGAGCTGTATTGGCGCTTCCGCACAGCGGCAACTGGGACCTGGCGGGAGTGTGGATCGTACAGCGGATCGGCACACCGACCGTCGTCGCCGAGCGGCTGCAACCGGAATCGTTGTTCCGCCGCTTCGTCCGGTTTCGTGAACGTCTGGGTTTCGAGATCCTCCCGCTCACCGGTGGCACGGTTCCCCCGTTCGAACGATTGACCGTCCGAATTCGTCAGGGACGGTTCGTCGGCCTCCTCGGCGAGCGTGATCTGACAGGAGCGGGCGTGCCGGTCACCTTCTTCGGCGAACCGGCCTGCATGCCGGTCGGCCCGGCCCGGCTGGCGATCGACACCGGCGCACCGCTGCTGCCGGTGCATTGCTGGTTCACTCCGGGCGGCTGGGGGTTCCATGTCGACGCGCCGATCGATACCGCAGGAAGCGTACAGGCCACGACTCAGTCCCTGGCCGACCGGTTCGCCGCCGGTATCGCCGCGCATCCCGCCGACTGGCACATGCTGCAACCGGTGTGGACGGCCGACAGGTGGGGCCACCCGCAGACGCCTCCGGCGGGGCGTTGAGAACTGCCCGCAGGGAGATGGTTCGCTACCGATAACCCTCGATCCCTGCAGGTGGGCCCAGCGGCGATGCGACTTTCGGCTCTACAACGACGGTTGCGGAGGATCGACACTGAGGACGGAAGCACGATGCCCGGAGAGTGTGATGATCCGCGGAGACACGGCAGCGGTTCGGTGGTGGCGCTTGCGGCCGTGGAGCGCGAACCCGCTCATGCGCGGCAGTGACCGCCTCGAGGCCGTCGCAGTGGTGCTTCTGGCCGCCATCATGCTGCTGTTGGTGCCTGTCGCCGGTGTCATCGGTACCGACTCGTATGCGCAGCTGACCGAACGATCGCATCAGCAGGCGATCGAAGAGCGGCAGGTGCCGGCGATCGTTCTCGATGACGATCCGGACGATGTGGCGGTGCGCGACCCGGTGGCCGAGTATCCATCGCGTCTCGGACCGGTTCTCGCGCGATGGGAAGTGGGGGGCGTCGAGCACACGGGCCTGGTGGGTCTCGATTCCCGGGGCGAGACAGGGGAGACGGTGCGCATCCGAGTCGACGAGAAGGGCGACTACATGCCTGCTCCCCGCACCGGAACCGAGAACGCGATCGCTGCGCTGGGTGCGGCACTGGCATTCCTCATCCTCGAAACCGTCGGATGCGTGCTCACACTGCTCGGAATTCACGGCGTTGTGAACCGGCATCGAATCTCCCAGTGGCACCGGGAGTGGCAGGACACGCGGCGGCTTCCCGGGTGGCCCATCGGCTGAGCGCGCCGCCGGATGGGCCCACGTGCCGGATGCGGTGTATCGGACGGTCAAGCGAAGTGGGCTCCGGTGATCTCCGCACGAAAGAACTCGCCGTCCGAACCGGTACCCGTGTCCCACCTCGCGCCGATACGCGAGGCGATGGTCATGCCACCGAACCGGCGCTCGGCCTCGACGGTGACGATGAACGGGTACCGACCGAATCCCTGCCCTTCGGGGTCGCCCCACCGCAGCATCCGCAGCCCTCGCAGCGCCCCGTCTTCGGCGATGTCCAGGCGTACGGTCTCCTGCCGGCCCGCCACCGTCCAGGCCGCGGACGCGAGGAGTTCGTCGCCACTCCACCGCGCGAGGGGAAAAGCGGTGGGCACGAAGATGCTCTCTCCGGCGAGGCGGCCGGCCGCACTGTCGCTGACATCCCGGCCGGTGGCGGACATCATCGGAATGAATCCTCCTATCCGCCAGCGCATCTCACCGACCCCGGCGGTGAAACGGTCGTAACCCGATACGGGAACAGGGCCGATCCGGGTGGTCGCAGCCCAGATGAATCCTGTCGCCGGAGCGAGAAGTTGCACGGCGGTGAACGGCCGCCAGGATCCGAGCCGGATCTGCCCGGACATTTCCAGTCGTACGGCAGCGGCCATCGGCGTACCGTCGGCAACCGCATGGTCGATCCAGCGCCGCACAGCCGGTGGCAGAGATTCGGTCAGGGCCGGGGAGAACGGTGCGGTGCTGCCCCGAACCTCGGAAAGGGTGCGCCAGTGTGCGCCGACATGACGCGCGGCGAGAGGAACAGTTCGTGCACGGCCCATCCGCCCGCATCCTTCACCGGTCGACTCGGCCCTTCCGGTGATTCGTCCGGATGTCGGTTCGTCATCGGTCGAATCGGGCCGATATTCGCTGCTTCCAGCACACTATGCCCCGCCATCGAGTCCTTGCCGGCTGTTCTGCTGATCAGAACGGATTTTCCGTGGAGCCCACCAGATCCGCAACCGAGTCGATGACGCGGGTCGGCCGATAGGGGAATCTCTCGACGGATTCGCGGGTGGAAATACCCGTCAGAACCAGCAGCGTCTGCAGCCCGGCCTCGAGGCCGCAGACGATGTCGGTGTCCATTCGGTCGCCGATCATCAGCGTGTGGGCGGAGTGCGCACCGATCGCGCGCAGGGCCGAGCGCATCATCAGGGCGTTCGGTTTACCGACGAAATACGGTTCGCGGCCCGTCGCGCGGGTGATCAGCGCCGCGACCGCCCCGGTGGCGGGTAGTGAGCCCTCCCGCGAGGGGCCGGTCGGATCCGGGTTGGTCGCGATGAAGCGGGCGCCGCGTTCGACGAGACGGATCGCGGTGGTGATCGCCTCGAAGGAGTACGTGCGCGTCTCCCCGAGGACGACGTAGTCGGGGTCGCTGTCGGTCAGCACGTATCCGATGTCGTGCAGGGCCGTCGTCAATCCGGATTCGCCCACCACATAGGCGCTACCGCCGGGTCGTTGATCGGCCAGGAACGTCGCCGTCGCCAACGCCGAGGTCCAGATCGACTTCTCGGGAACGTCGAGGCCGGTACGCAGCAGGCGGGCACGGAGGTCTCGTGGCGTGCGGATGGAGTTGTTGGTGAGCACCATGAACGGTGTGCCGTTCTCGCGCAGTTCGGTCAGGAACGTATCGGCGCCGGGAATCAAGTGATCCTCGTGCACCAGAACCCCGTCCATGTCCATGAGATAGTTCCAGACCGGCGCGGATACGGGTTCGTCGCTCACCGTTCGAGTGTGTCACCGACCGCTCGGCTCGGCAGCCGATACAACCCGATCACCCGACGAGGACGATATGTAGAACCGTGGCCGCCGAACGGCCTGTGAAAATTGCGTCCTGCGAAGCCGGGCATCGACGACCCCGGCGGCTCCGCGCTGTCCGCTCCGTGCGGATTCGATGCTGCGTAAGGAACTCACCCGCCGAGGTTCGCGATGGTCGAGTCGAGCACACCCGCCTGTAGCTCGAGGTCGCTCTCGTCGTAGTCCCGATCCTTCGGCAGCCGTGTCCGGAGTTCCTCTCGCGTGACCACGAGGAAGGCTCGATTCCGATCGGTTACGTCGTGGCCTCCGACAACGCGGAATAGACCTTCCTCCAGAACGAGTGCGGGGTTGTCGAGTGTCGAGTCGAGAAGTTCTCGTAGGTCGGCGACGGTGAGGTTGGTAGGCACATGTCCTCCTGCACTTGCAGTCCTCGTGAACCCAGTGGTGGGCCTCTGCGGAGATACCCGGTCCAGTGCCGGCCGAACCCGGCGAGCCTCGGTCGGCGTAGCGGGTCGAGGCAACCTCGGGGAAGTGGCTCACCGGTCGCGAGTCGGTGAGTGTCGCCTCGACTTTCGAAACGTTGAAGACCAATAGGAAGCCGGTACAGAATCACCGGTAGATACAACGCGCAGTGTGGAGTCGCGTACGCGTGGTCTACGCGGTACGAGAGTGGGGAGTTGCGTTGACGATTGCGAGCAGGGCCTGCAGGGAGGCGGCCTCGTCCTCGGCGACAGTCGGCCGCGAGGTGGCAAGCGTCCCGCAGCCGGCCGCGATCATCCCGAGGATGAAGCCGAGTTCGAAAAACCAGAAGAAGCCGAGGGACAGCACTCCCAGCCAAGCAGATACCGCGGGTAGCAGGAAGCGTGGTCGGTGCGATCCCCGACGCCCCGTGCTCCCGAACGCAGGGGCCGGGTCGAATCAGGGTCGCTCATCGGTCCTCCTTCGCGTAGGGGACGAGTCGGGCCGGTAGGTAGGTGTACGGATCACGCGTACCGGAAACGGGGTGCGGATCTGGTGCTGAGCGCGTATATGCGGGTGATGAACGGCCAAAACCCCGGGGACATGCACCGAGGGTGCCGAGGCCGCTCCGGGGCTTTGGTTATCTACCCTATCGGGGGCGGAGCGGCATGCCTACCGGTTTGCCGCGCTCCGTGTGCGCAGCGATTGTCGACCCCACCAGCGTCAGGACGGAGTGTCGGTCCCGGTCTTCAAGAGTCGGGTTGCCAGTCGAACGTGATCCCTGATCTCGTGACGAGATTCGATGCCCATGGAGGGACAGGATCAGATGAGTACAGCGGACGGCAAATTCGCTTCAGCGACCGGCTCCGGGCCGGGAGTCGGTCGGGACATTGCTCGAGGTCTTGCGTCCGAAGACGCGCATACGGCAATGCAGGACGAGGAAAAGAACGTCGTACTGCTCCATCGAGACGGGCCTGTGGGAGTCATCACCCTCAACCGGCCCCGGGTTCTCAATGCCGTCGACGCTGCTCTGTCCGACGCGTTGGGTGCCGTTCTCGACGAGTTCGATCGTGACCCCGGTCTGCGAGTCGGCGTCGTGACCGGAGCGGGACGAGCATTTTGCGCCGGCGCCGATCTCGCGGCCTTCGCCGATGGCGAGTCCGTGCTGCCGACAATCCATCCGGAGTGGGGCTTTGCCGGCTTGGTCGAGCATTACGTGTCCAAGCCGCTCATCGCCGCTGTCAACGGGGTGGCGGTGGGTGGTGGTACCGAGATCGTGCTGGCGTGTGATCTCGCCGTGCTCAGTTCCGAAGCCACGCTCGGGTTGCCGGAGGTCAAACGTGGTCTCATCGCGGGAGGCGGAGGTCTCATACGTCTTCCCGGACAGATTCCCCCGAAGATCGCCGCGCACGCAGTCTTCACCGGCGAACCTGTTTCGGCCGAGGCGGCCCTGCGCTGGGGGCTGGTCAACTCGGTGGTTTCGCCCTCAGAGGTACTGCCCGAAGCATTACGTCTGGCTCATGTCATCGCAGCCAACGCACCCGTCGCGGTACGCGCGAGCAAGAAGATCATGGCGCACGCGCAAGCAGCCGGACTCGAAGACCGCATCTGGAAAGTAAATTCGGCGGAGTCCGACGCCGTGTGTGCCAGCGAGGACGCGTTGGAAGGTGCTGCCGCATTCACCGAGAAACGGCCGCCCGTATGGCGGAACCGCTGAACTGTGCACATCTTCTCGCCGTAGCAGCTCGTCGACCGAGGGTTGGTGTGTGTATCCACGACCTTCTCGAGCTGTCGCACCTCTCGGGATCGGGTGAGGCTCGAGCATCATGAATTTTCTGGATCGGCCTGAATTTTCCACATGCAATCGTAATTGCAAGGGGCGTTGGTGAAGAGAACGACAGAGGCGGCCGGACACGTTCGGAACGCGACTCGGACACAGACCGCGTTGTTGGATGCAGCGCTCGAGGTGTTTCTCAGGGACGGGTACGGCAAAGCTACGACCGCGGAGATCGTGGCCCTTGCAGGGGTAACCCGAGGAGCTCTCTACCATCACTTCGCGAACAAACACGAATTGTTCCGAGCTGTGATCGAGCGCGCGCAACGGGGGATTGCGGAAGCCCTTGTGCCGACCGAGCCGGTCGACGCTTCGTGGGAGGCGCTCATCGGTGGGGTACTCACTGCTCTCGATTCCGCTCACGACCCGGCGGTGCGTCGGTTGCTCCTGATCGAGGCGCCCGCAGTCCTCGGGTGGATCGACATCCGAGGAGCTCAAGAACAGCTACTGCACCGCATCACGGCCATGCTGGAACCGGTCGAAACGAGCGAACGAGGACCATCGACTCGCGCGGCCGTACTCGCCCGTCTGCTGGTTGCCGCAGTCGAAGAGGCGATGTTGTACCTGGCCCATACCGACAACCCCGAGCGTGACCACGCAATCGTGCAGTCCGAAGTGCGCAGAATTCTCGAGAAGACCGGTCTGCCCGGCAGGTAGTGAACCACGTGGATCGACCGACCGGCCGGGGCAGCCGATCGTGGCTTCGTGCATGTGCGGCGTCGGTCGACCGTGTCCTTCAGGGTGGGCAGAACAATCTCGAAGCACCGGAGACCCCCGGGCCGGCGTGGTCGAAGAGAAGAGGGCGGCATCGGGCGCGATCACCTCTCACCCGCAAGGCGATACTTGCGGTATGGAAGTGAACGGTTCGTCCGGTTCGGAGGATGATGTCGCGGTGTTGTCGTTCGAGTCGACGGTGCCGCGAAGGCATGTCCACCGCCAGGCAGTGTCCGAGGTATTCCTCACCGATTGCGTCCGCGGTCCCGGACCGGACCGGTTCGTCCTGGGTGCGCAATGGCCGCGTCTGCACGGTTTCTACCGCAGCCGGGCGGGTTGCTACGACCCGATGCTGCTCGCGGAGACGCTGCGCCAATGCGTGATCTATCTGGCGCACACCCGGTATCGGGTCTCGCTCGGTCGGCGGTTCGTGATGCAGACGCTCGAGATCACCGCCGAGTCGGAGCGACTGGTGATCGGTGCCGGCGCCGCGGAGGTCGCCGTCACCGCGGTGGTGTCGGATATTCGACGCCGTGGCTCGCAGGTCACCGCTTTGAGTGCGGCG
This sequence comes from Rhodococcus sp. Q1, assembly GCF_004153645.1. Lineage (NCBI taxonomy): Bacteria > Bacillati > Actinomycetota > Actinomycetes > Mycobacteriales > Nocardiaceae > Rhodococcus > Rhodococcus sp. Q1. Next base: position 639,728 of record NZ_SDMJ01000003.1, read on the forward strand.
TTCGAATTCACGATCGCCGGTCGCCGTGTGGGGTCCGGCCGAGGCCGAACTGCGGTTCTGACTACTGAAGAGTACGACATCGTGCGTTGGGGTGCCGGTGGGCCGCGGGCGCTGGGGTCTGTCCCCGGGGGAACACCGGTGGATCCAGCCGTGATCGGGGTGCCGGTGGTCGGGGATGTGGTGGTGGGTGCGACGGCGCGGCCCGGTCGCTGGCGGGTGTTGCCGGATCTGTCGCATCCGGTGTTGTTCGACCACCCGTCCGATCACCTGCCGGGCATGCTCGTTCTCGAGGCTGCCCGTCAGGCGGCACGAGCGGAACGCGGGAACCCGGAGGCGGATCCGGTCTCGATGAACGTGCGGTTTCACCGGTTCGTCGAACTCGACGTTCCGGCGGAGATGGTGGTCTCGAGCGTCGAGGAGGAGCCTGCGAGTGCGCATGTCGTGCTCGAACAGCGTGGAATCGCGATGGCTACGGCGATGCTGAAATGGGCTGCCGGCGCATGTCGTGCGCCGGGACCGGAGTCCGGCAGGTAGCGGCGTGTCAGACCGGTTGGCGGGTGTTGCTCCAGCGGGCGTGGATGATCGTGTCGCTGTCGGGGCGGCAGTCGGCGGTCAGGATGCCGTTGAACACGAAGTGCAGCATCTGGTCGATGCGTTGTTCGAGATCGATGCGTCGATCGAGGACGTTCGAGACCATCTGAACGCCGGTGAACGCCGAGATCACGAACCGTGCCAACTCGGGGGGATCTATCGTAGGGAGCAGGTCGCCCTCGGCGATCGCGGTCTCGACGAGGTGCCGGCAGGCTTCGATCCAGTCCTGGTACGGTCCCGGCTGGTCAGGTTCGGCGCCTGCGCTGAATTCGAGGGTCAACCGGATGCCGGCCCGGACGATCGGATCCTCGACGATCTGGCGCCCCATTTCATGGCAGAGCATCACGATCTGCTCGAGCGCCGAGGCCTGTGTGGCGGCGATCGCGTCGACCGCGGCGATCGAGATGGCGTGTTGCTGTTCCACGACGGCGTGCGCGAGTTCGTCCTTCGATTTGAAGTGGAAGTACAGGGCGCCTTTGGTGAGCCCACTACTCGCGTCGACGATCGCCCCGAGGCTGGCACCGTCGAATCCCAGCCGATCGAACGTGGCGGCCGCTGCCGCCACGATCTGCTGTCGGGTCTCTACTGCCCGAGCTTGTTTGGCCACACCCCGTGTCCTTTACTCGAAGATCTACCGAAAGGCCAGTCGTGGAGCACCTCGACCCTCTGCCTCCCCTGAGGCGAACCGTACCACCGGACCGAAACGACATCGCGGACCGCGCATCCTCGTCGCCGACATCCGCATTGTGCGTCGCAGTGGTGGGTTCGAGTGGTTTTCTCGGGGGGGCGGTGCTCGACGCCCTGCTGAACATGGGAGTGACATGCACATCGATAGCGCGCCGTCCGCCCGCGTCCTCGGGACCGTCCATGCGCGTCGTGGCGGCAGATCTACTCGATGTGGAGTCTGTGACCGACGCGCTTGCCGGTGTCGACGCGATTGTGCATGCCGCCTCCTATACGGGCTCCGACGCAGCCCGGTGTGAAGAGGTCAACGCTGTCGGTACCGAGAATCTGGTGACGGCGGCCGCTCGCCACGGTATCGACCCCATCGTGTATCTGAGCACGATCGGCGTCTACGGCCCCGGACCGCATCGCAACGTCGTCGAGGGGGAGCTTGTCCCTGCTCCCGTCACTGCGCTGAGCGCGAGTCGTCTGACTGCCGAAAACCATGTACGCGAGCACGGCGGTCTGGTACTGCGTCCCGGATTCGTGCACGGCCCCGGCGACCGGTGGTTCCTGCCCGGGTTGGCGCACATCGTCTCGACTCTCGGGGCGTGGGTCGACGATGGCGTCGCACGGCAATCGGTGATTTCACGCCGTGACGTCGGTCGGCTCGCCGCCGCGATCACGGCGCGCCCGCTACCGGCTGCGTTACGTGGGGGCATACGGCATCTCGCGCATCCGACCGCGGTGACCGTCCGCGAACTCGTCCACGCTGCCGCCGCGCGTGGGCTGCTCGCACCACCGACCCACTCCGTCGACTTCGAGCAAGCACTACGGAGAGGGCGGGAACGAGGACTGTCCGCGCGTCACATCGATCTGATCGGGCACGATCATCACTACGTCAGTGCCCGAATCTGGGCCGAGGCTGCACTGGAACCCTCGCCGGACCCCATCCCGGCAGATCCCACCTCGCGGTAGGGAAGCTCCTGAAATCCCGACGTGGATCGGGTTCGACGTGTTCTCCGGGACGGAGCGACCGTGCAGCGTGTATGTGTCGGTGATGCGTTCCCTATGTGGTGTACATGCGGTATTCTCTATTGGACCGGCAATACCGGTCGAATGGTATTGTTTGTATCGGATGGCATCGATGCGGGTGAATATCGGGAGTGGCTGACAGGCCAGTGATGGCGAGCTTTACGAGGGGTACTCACCATCACTGGCCTGCGAGGTTCCGTCGGCATACGGCGCCGACGGAACCATGGTCCGCGCGTCGGGGGGGAAAGCGCGCGAACTGTGCCCCACATAGGGAGCATGGGGCACTGCACAGACTATTCGAGAACTCGACCGTGTGCACAACTCCTCCTCGTTCGACGACGATCTCGATGACGGGTGCCGAAGTGCAGGACGTGGCGAGAGCCTGTCGGTGACCGATTCCCGCAAGGCACCCCTGCTCGCGATGGTCGTGCCCGGCGTGATCGGATTCGTCCTGTCGCTGACAGGTGAGGGCGCGATGCTCCTCGACATGGCGGTGTTCGGCACCGTCTCGTCGCAAACTCCCCGGAGGAAGAGTTCGCAGCACTCGCGAAGGCAGAAGAAGAGTTCGGGTGACGACTTGACGCGGTACCGTTCGGTCGTGCCGTCCTCTCACACGATGTGGACCGACGTGGGTTCGTAGACGAGGGCCGAACTCGCCGCCGCTCCACGACAGGTCAATCGACACGGTGGAGAACGGTGGACCTGCAACTCGACCTCGACGCGCTCCGGGTGCGGTGCACGGCCGGTGAGCCGGATCCGCCACAGGTCACCCTGGCGGGCGCTCTCGGCGACCGTGTAGTCACTACGTCCGGCCGGGCCGAAACGTCGGAGAGTGGCCGCGATCGCGGCCTGCTGGAGCGGAGCCAGGTCGGTGTATCCGCGCAAATGATGGTGATGGATGCGATCGGAGAAGTGCTCCTCGATCGTGACGACGGACGACTCGGCATCGAGACCGCCGTAGTAGACACCGTCGGGCACGATGACGACATTGGCTGCGAACCGGTCTCCGCCCACGTGGGTGCATTCCCACACCTGTTCCGGCCAGTGCTTCGCGAGAGCGCGTGCCACCGGCCGCCCACGTACGGCGCAACACGGATCGTGGTGACCGTGCGTGCAGACCAGAAGGACGGGCGGCCCGCCCGGACGTCCGGGAGTATCGAGGGCGGTGGCGATCTGCGCCAGATCCTCGTCACCACTCCACGTTCCCCACTGCTGACGCACGACACCGGACGTCTCACGGCGCAGCACCGCCCAACGGTCGGGCCCTTCGCGGCGACGGCGACCCGGGCGCTCGACCAGCAATATCCGTGCCCGTGCCGTCTGCGCGGCGGAGAACACGAGCGTCTTGGTCGCAGGCTCGAGATCGAGACCGTCGAAGCCGTCGAGCGGCCACCGACCTCGATATTCGATGAGAACCCAGACGAAGCCACGAGGTGCTGTGCCGGCCATCGGGTCACCGCGCATCCGGGCACTGTCTGCGCAGAAGAAGCGTTCGGCCGAGGCCACAGTGCACCGTCACTGTTCCGCGGGGACGAGAATCCCTGCGCGTAGCAGCCGCTCGACCAGATCGATTCCGAGAGTTTCTGCCAGGTGGGTCTTGCCGTCGAGTAGTTGCGTGACTCCCGGCCGATCCCCGGCCGGCACATCGAGCCGGCCCACACGCGTGACCAGATGCGAACCTTCCAGGCGTGCGTGCAGCGCACCGCGAAGCTGCACTGCGGTGTCGGGGCCGAGATCGTGAACAGCACCGAGTTGGGCCAACGGGCCCAGGGGTGCCGGACGTCCCTGTTCCCGCCGGACACGGTGGAACAGGGAAGTGGTGTCGACCCGGGACATGCAGTCGATGAGACTTTCTCGAACAGAACCGATTTCGTTGTCCGGAGCATCGATACCCAGAGGCAGTGCGCGACGCATCCCGGGATCGTCGGCAAGTGCGGCAAGCGCGGCTCGGCTCAGATGCTCGGCCAGTGCGTAACGCGTCCACGTGTGAACGCCGACAGTGAGGTGAACGGACATCTCACCTCGAGCTTCGGCGGCATGGATCCAGCCGCGCGGCAGATAGAGGCAATCACCGGGCTCGAGTACGGTGTCGATACAGGCCGGCCCTGTCGCGGCTCGGGTGACGGCGGAGCGGTGATCGGTCCAGGGTTGATCGCGCAGGGGAGCCGGGTGGACGGGTTCATGGATAACCCATCGCTTGTTTCCCTCGATCTGCAGGACGAAGACGTCGTGAACGTCGTAGTGATGGTCGAATCCCTGGTTCTGCGGTGGGGTGATGTAGGCGTTGACTTGGACGGGATGTCCGAGTTCGCTGCTCAGATCAGCGCTGAACTGTGTGATCGGCTCCCATGTGCGGTGCAGAGCGTGCAGGACGAGGGTGGCGCCGTCGGCGAGGCTGCGCCAGAGCTTGGTGTCGTCGAGTTGGTCGGCGATAGTAGCGCCGACGCCGGCGGGGGAGGTGAACGACGAGTCCGCGAGCGTCGCCCCGTCCTTGGCGACGCGAAGAAAGGGTGTGCGGAGTCCTCGGCGCGAGATGAGTTCGTCGACTGCGTCTGCCGAGAACAAATCGGAGAAGGTGCCGGTGCGGCGGGTGAGCAGCGGTGAGTGTCCCCAGATCTCCGATGCGAACTTCTTCCGGCCGATGTCGATCAGGCGTGATTCCAGGACTCCGACGTCTGCCTCGCTGCCGGAATCCTGGACGCGGGGGGACGGGTGCTCACACCTAACTTCCTCCGTCGGCTCCGCCATCGGCACCTCCGTCGGCTCCGCCATCGGCACCTCCGTCGGCTCCGCCGTCGGCACCTCCGTCGGCTCCGCCGTCGGCACCTCCGTCGTGAACGCCCGGGACGCCCGCTGCGCCGCCGTCCGCCGGCCCTTCCCGTCCTTCCTCTTTACTGGGATCCTGCGGTGAATCGGTCATGCTTCCTCCCGAGATCGAAAGGCTTGGGAACAGGGGCGTTATCGGCGCCGAAGCCCCGTGCCGGTCCATCGTTAGGCCGATTTCAGCTTATCCGCGCGGGTCAGCGGACATGTGAAATTCGAGATCACCGAATCGTTGCCCCAGGGGTTGTACTCACGACCTCAGTACTGTCGCGTCGTATAGGGGCAATCGAGGCGTCGGCCGCTGATTTTCGGGTACACGTAAGCATGGCTGACGAGAATGCCGATGCGTCCAGGTTCGATCCGCAGAACCCCGATCCCGCGAATACTCCAGGTCTCGAACCCGGAGGAGGCGTGGCGCCCGGAGATACTCCGCCCGCCGAGACCGCTGTGGGTGGTCCGCAACATGAGCCGCCGCAACGTCGCAGTGTCGGTGCTCTCGTTGCTATCGCGATTGCAGTGATCGTCGTGCTGGTGGTTGCTGTCGGGCTGATCGTCCGAGCGATCGGCCTGTTCTGAACGGTCGAAGACGCGAGGGGCGAGCGTATCGAGGAGTGAAGTTCTCTATCGGAGTCGAGCCATCTGCGTGTAGGCCTACGAGTCGACCTCGTGGTGCTTACCGCCGACTGCGAGTCGCATCGTCCGTGTCCCTCCTCGAGCGACCGAACGGAACGGGATAACCGGAGCACGACGGGGGTACTCGACCGATATGACAACCAGCTCGAGAGGCCCAGGCGATTCGAACTCCGACTTCTCGCCTTCCGCGCGCCGCAGCGACGTTCCGGTTCCCCCGTCGGGCACGACACCCGATCCGGACGCGGTCGCCGGACTGCATCCTGACCTTGCCCGTGGCAAAGGCATCCGGGGGACTCGTACCGGGGCCCTGTGGACCGCTCTGATACTCGGTGTCCTCATTCTGCTGTTGCTGTTGGTATTCATCCTGCAAAATCTCGACAGCATCACCCTCGAACTCTTCGGGTGGGACTTCTCGTTGCCGCTGGGCGTGGCATTGCTGTTCGCTGCGATCGCCGGAGCGGCGATCGTCGGAATCGCGGGCGGCCTGCGGATCCTGCAGCTCCGCCACGCTGCCAACCGGCAGCGCACGCTCGGCACCGGCCGATGACGGACCCCGGTTACCGCACCTCCGTGGTGTGCTGTCCCGGTCGCGTCGTCGTCACAGTGATGACGGGTGATATCGGCGGCGAGTGAACACGCGGCCGGCGCATCGATACCGATCGCCGCGGCAAGCACACCGACGAGGCCGCCCGCACGGTTTGAGGCCGCCCGCACGGTAGGCGGCGCGTCCGTCACCTGTTCGGCGCAGTTCTCGAACCGGCGACTGCTTTGTGGATCACCACGCAACACCGGTCCGGTCTCGGTTCCAGTTCGGCATGCGCATGGGGTTCGCTGCTACCGGCGATCAAACCCTCGATCAGGTGCAGATTCAACCCGCACACCACATCCAGATGGTCTCGGGCGACGAGGTGGAAGGGGCAGTTGCGGAGGTCGATACCGCCGTCGGCATCGACGCGGGGCAGATAGCCGCAGCCGCGCAGCGTCTCCAGAAGATCACCCCCCGCGGCGGCGACGACGCGCCGTCCGGCATCGTGTGCGACCTCGTGCCGGGTGTGGCCTTCCCGGGGGAGGGGTACGCAATCGTCATGAGCACAATCACGGAAGCCGTCGACGTCGATGTACCGATCCGGGTCGCGTACAACCAGTGGACGCAGTTCGAATCGTTTCCCCATTTCATGGGAGGGTTCGAGAGATCCGGCAACTCGACGACACACATGTCCATTGGGTGATCGATATCGCAGGTCAGGTCCGCGAGTTCGATGCCACCATCACCGAGCAACATCCGGACGAGCGGGTGGCGTGGACCTCGGACTCGGGACCCAACCACGCGGGAGTGATCACGTTCCATCGTCTCGCCGACGAGAAGACCCGAGTGACAGCCCAAATGGATGTCGACCCTGAGGGATTCGTCGAGAATGTCGCCGACAAGCCCGGTGTTCTCGGCAACCGGGTCAAGAACGACATGAAGAAGTTCAAGGAGTTCATCGAGCAGAGCGGACACGAGACCGGTGGGTGGCGCGGGGACGTGGACCGACCCACTCCTCGAGGACCGGTAGGGCGGACGGAGCTGTTGTCGGACATACCCCGGATGTGACACGAGAGGGTGCCGACCCGAGAAGTTCGGGTCGGCACCCTCTCAGTGGGGCGACAGGTGTGTCCGCTCACCCGCTACGGTATCAATACCGACTGCAGGTCGGACACGCGTCACGGGTTCGCGGGGTCGACAGCGCTTCCGCCGTAACGACCGTCAGGAAGGTGTTGTGGTCCGCAGCCGGCGGCGCAGTAATTTACCCGTTGCCGTCTTGGGGATGTCGGGAATGATCTCGACGAAGCGTGGGCACTTGTAGGCGGCCAGCCGTTTCTTCGTGAATGCGATCAGTTGCTCGGGCGTGACGGTGGTTCCGGGCCGGAGGCTGACGAAGGCCTTGACCGTCTCTCCGCGGTATTCGTCGGGTACACCGACCACTGCGGCTTCGCGAACGGCGTCGTGTTCGTAGAGCACGTCCTCGACCTCGCGAGGCCATACCTTGTAGCCACTGGCGTTGATCTGGTCCTTCTTGCGGTCGATGATGTAGAACCAGCCGTCGCTGTCCATGTAGCCCACGTCGCCGGTGTGCAGCACTCCGTCCGGGATCGAGTTCGCGGTGGCCTCGGGCTTGTTCCAATAACCCGCCACCACCTGCGGCCCCGCGGTCACGAGCTCCCCGACCTCACCGGGGGGAAGGTGGTTGCCGTTGTCGTCGACGATCCGCACGACGGTGTCGTAGACCGGCACGCCCACGGAGGTCGCTCCGGTCAGCTCGTCGACCGGTGCCCGCCTGCCGAGCGGCACCGCGTGCGACGGGGAGGTCGTCTCGGTGAGACCGTAGATGTTGTGGATGTAGTGACCGAATCTCTCCTCGAACGCCGCGATGGTGCTCGGTGGGATCGGTGCTCCGCCGGAGTAGATCTTGGTCAGGCTCGCCAGGGCCTCCTTGCTCGCGTTCGGGGCGTTCATCAATGCGATGAACACCGTGATCGATCCGACGGTGAACGTGGCGCGTTGCTTCTCGATCGTGTCGATGGTGTCGGCCGGATCCATGCGGTGCATCAGCACCAGGGGTGCACCGGTCAGCAGCGACAAGGCGATGTGGCCGACGAGTCCGGTGATGTGGAACAGCGGCGCGACGCCGAGGACGACGTCGTCGGGGCCGATGTCGATCCAGTCCCGGTAGGTCTGCGCGTTGAACGCCACGTTGCGGTGGGTGGTCATCGCGCCCTTCGGCGGGCCGGTGGTCCCGGAGGTGTACGTCAGGAAAGCGACCGTGTCGGGGCCGATCTCGGCAGGGGGGACGCTCTTACCCCGGAAGGCCGCGAGCATCTCCGCCATGTCCGTGGTGCCCGCACACTCGATGCGTTGGACGCCGGCGAGGGTGCCACTGTTCGCACTCTGGTACTCCAACTCGGACGTGGTGATCAGGGTGCGCACGTCGGTCGACTCGACGGCCTTCGCTGCCACGTCGATGTACAGCGACTGCAGCGCCACCAGGACCGTCGCACCGGAGTCGTGCAGGATCTCCTCGAGTTCGCGTTCGCGGTACATCGGGTTGGCGGACACGGCGATACCGCCGGCCTTCCACGTTCCGACCTGAGCGATGACGAACTGGGGCACGTTCTGTGCATAGATCGCGACTCGTTCGCCCGGACGGAACCCGGCGTCGAGGATGCCGGCGGCGAATGCATCGCTCAGTTCGTCGAGTTCGCCTGCGGTGATTCGGCCGTCGAAGTAACGGATGACGTCGGCGTCCGGATTGCGTTCGACGGTCGCCCGGAACATCGCCAGGGCATTGTCGAACTCGATCGTTCGTGGTTCCCGCTGCGCAGCGTCGTACTGCGACAACCACACCTTGTCGTCGTAGATGCTCATGGTTCGCCTCAGCGGATGACGATGGGGTTCACCGGGGCGCCGGTGCCGTTGACGATCTTCAGTGGCGCAGCGGTGTAGAGGAAGCTCCATCGACCGTCGGCGGCGCAGGCGTCGGCGAGATCGTCGAGCCAGGCGATCTCCGTCAGAGTGACACCGAGATTGCGCATAAGGGCACAGTGCAGCGGCAATGCGACGCCGCTCTGCGGGTCGTAGGTCACCTCGTTGGCGATCGTGTCGGTCACCAGGTTCGGGATCTCCTTGTCCTGGAACCACTCGACGAGTTCGGGGGAATAGGTCAGGCCGGGTTCGCAGAATCCGTCGTAGAACTGTTCGGGGTTGTTCAGCTCGTACCAGTACTTGAGCCATCCGGTGCGGATGATCAGGATGTCGTGCGGTTCGATGGTCACGCCCTGGGCGGTCGCCGCTTCTTCGAGGTCGCGGTGGTCGAATGTCTCACCCTTGTCGAGATAGGACTTGCCGCGATGCCGGGCCATATCGATGAGAACGCCGCGGCCGACGATCCCTTTCTCCGCGATCGGGAGGACGGAAGCCTTCTCCATTCCTCCGACGGTGCTGCGTGCGTCGTATCCGTTCCACAGTTTGCCGTCGTACCAGACGTGTCCGAGCGCGTCGTACTGGGTCGATCCCTGAAGGAAGACCAGTGCGGTGTCGTCGGCGTAGTGCAGGCCGCCGGGGAAGGCCGGTGCACCGTCACCGTCCCAGGAGCTCTCGTCGAGCACGTTCTGCCGCTTGATGCCTTCGCGACCCGGCCAGAGCGGGTCGCCGGGGCTCTCGGCGCGTCCCATATGAATCTGCAGGGTGAAGGTCTCGCCGGACTCGACGTGCCGCACCCCGCGCAGCACTTCGCTCGCGTCGAGGTAGTTCAGGGCGCCCAACTCGTCGTCGGGTCCCCACTTGCCCCAATTGCTCGGCGCGTTCTCTCCGAGCAGTTCACGCATCGCGGGAGCGTCGACCTCGGTCATGTTGTCCTCCATCGGGTAAACAGCGGGAGCGAGCACACGCTCGGTAAGTCTATGGTGCACGTCACACCTGCCGACGTCAACGTTTCGATGTGCTCGCGAAAATGCCTGCGGGGCAGCCGTGGAAGTGGATACGCTGCCCGAGGCGGTCGAGGATCGTGTATGCAGTGTTCAGCTATTCCAAACACGGGAGTGGTCGGTGGGCGCGGTTTCGGTCGACAGGTCGGCATCGGTCGGGGCAGGTCTGCGTCGGGTACGGATGGCGCGCGGCATGACGCTGCGGGGCTTGGCTCAGCGCATCGACGTCAGTCCGGCCACGCTGAGTCAGATCGAGAACGACAGGACCGGACTGACCGTCGATCGCCTGAACCGCATCGCCGACGCACTCGGGGTGAGGCCGGCGGAGATCCTCGAAGCCGGTCGGGCGGCGCTCGCGACACCGGTAGTGGAGCCGGGCGCCCCCGCTGCGATTCGTTCGGACCCAGCCGGGCAGGCCCAAGCACGCCGGCAGTGGCGCGAGTACGAACCGTTGTCGCTGGCGCCTGTGGTCCAGGCAGCGCTCGAGGAGATCCTCGCCGTGGGTTACCACGGCACGAGCATGCGTGAAATCTCCAATCGTTGTGGATTGTCGGTTCCCGGGATCTACAACTACTTCACCGGCAAGCAGGACATCCTGATGACGATCTATCAGGTGACGATGGACGACCTCGAGCAACGCACACGCGGGGCGCTCACCGAAGGCGCCGGCCGAGATCCCGTCACGGTCTTCACGCTGTTGATCGAGAATCTGGCCCTGTACCACACGCACCGCCGTGAACTCGGGTTCATCGGCACCAGTGAGATGCGTGCTCTCACACCGGAGAACCGGCAGATCATTGCCGGCAAGAGGAACTGGCAGCAGGCGGTCGTGGACGAGAAGGTACTGGCCGCCGTACGTGCCGGATCGTTCCGGGTCCGCAACCCCGAGGACGCCGCTCGCGCAGTGGTCTCGATGTGCACCGCCCTCCCCACCTGGTGGCGACCGGGAGGCCGGATGAGCCCGGAAGAGGTAGCAGACCTGTATGTGGAGTACGCCCTCGATCTCATGCAATACCGGGGCGCCGATCTCGTCCGCGGACCCTGACGGAACAACGAGCCGCCCGTGACATCCCTTTCACGGCCCTTCGAGAAAGAACTCACATGACCGACGTAGCCGACAGCATGCTCACCGCGCAGACGAATACCGAATCGCTGGACCTCCGACCCTCGCCCAGAGCACTCGAACTCGAGCAGACGCTGGTGGATTTCATGCACAGCCACGTGTTCCCTGCCGAACACGAGTACGAGACCTACCGCCGCAACGTCGGTCCCGACGACCACACCGTTCCACCCGTCATCGAAACTCTCAAGGACGAGGCCCGCAGGCGCGGCCTGTGGAATCTGTTCCTACCCTCCGAATCCGGCATCGGACAGCTGGACTATGCAGGACTCGCCGAGATCACCGGCTGGAGCCTGCATCTCGCACCCGAAGCCATCAACGGGCAAGCGCCCGACACGGGCAACATGGAACTGCTCCACCTGTTCGGTACCGATGAACAGAAAAAGCAGTGGCTCGACCCCTTGCTGAACGGGAAGATCCGGTCGGCCTTCTCCATGACCGAGATCGCCGTGGCCAGTTCCGACGCGACCAACATCGAGACCAGCATCGAGCGCGACGGCGACAGCTACGTCATCAACGGCCGCAAATGGTGGACCAGTGGCGTTGCGGACCCCCGATGCACCCTGCTGATCGTCATGGGAAAGACGGACCCCTCTGCCGACACCCACCGTCAGCAGTCCATGATCCTGGTACCGATCGACACTCCCGGCGTCACGATCGTCCGCGACCTGCCGGTGTTCGGACGACACGACCAGCACGGGCACTGCGAAGTCGTCTACGACGACGTGCGCGTTTCCGCCGAGAATCTCCTCGGGGAGGAGGGCGGTGGGTTCGCCATGGCGCAGGCGCGTCTCGGACCCGGCCGCATCCACCACTGCATGCGCGCTCTCGGCGCCGCAGAACGGGCCCTGGCGCTGATGACCACCCGCGCCCAGGATCGTGTCGCCTTCGGCAAGACGCTGGCCGAGCAGGGTGTCGTCCGGCACCAGATCGCCGAATCGCGCGTCGCGATCGAACAGGCCCGGCTGCTGTGTCGTCTTGCAGCCAAGACCATCGATGAACACGGCAACAAGGCCGCAGCCCCCTACGTGTCCGCGGCGAAGATCGCGGTGCCGCGCATGACCCTCGAGGTGATCGACCGAGCGATCCAGGTGTACGGCGGCGCCGGTATCAGCGACGACGTTCCCCTTGCCGCGATGTACGGCTGGCACCGCGCGATGCGCATCTACGACGGCCCCGACGAAGTACACCTGCGCACGATCGCCAAGAACGAACTGCGCAGATATGCGAGGTAACTTCCGGGCCGAGGGAGTAACGCCCGCGTGAGCGATGAGCTCGGTTCCGGCCGGCGGAGGAACTTTCACGTCATGCGAACCGGGAAGACGACACTCGAGCCGTTGCCCGCGGAGTGGATGGTTCAGGTCGACAGTCGGGGACCGATACCACGATCGACCAGGCTGCGCTGCCGATAACGCCGTTCAGCGTAGGCCAGATCGTCACGCCACAGTCGGGTCGCGGCCCTACGGAGTACTGGTGAGAGGGCACGGTGAGCACGGCGTGCAACGGCGAAGCCGCGCCGGGGAGAGTCGGCGAGGACAGCCTCGATGACACAGGTGCGCGGATGTCCGTCGGCTCCGACGCCCAGGGGTGTGGTGTGAGTTTCGACGACACTGCCGGTGCCTTCACCGTCGATGATGCGCATGACGACGGTACGAGGTTCCGGACTGGTGAACTCGGCCTTCACCGCGACGCCGAGCCCGCCGCCGACGCGGAAGGTCACAGCGACAACGAATCGGTCGCCGGTGTCGTCGGTGCGGTGGCGGCTGGGCGCGTCGAGGACCTCCAGGTGGGTGAAGGAATAGGGGTGGAACCACGCGCCGTGCCACGGATCGAGTCGGTTGGCGATGATGTCGGCCGGTTCACAGATTCCGGTGAGGGTCGCTACGGCCGCCAGGTGGGTGCGGGCCGGCGGTCGTGGCGGGATGACCGGCGCGTCCAGTGGGGGTTCGTTGCCGATGTGGTCGAGACGGACCCAAGCCAGGACGCCGTCGTCGTGACTGGGAAACGGGGTCCACCCGTGCCCGGCGTCGGGGCCCAGGCGTAGTCCGTGCCAACGGCACACCAGGTTGTCGCAGTCGAGGACTGCCGAGGCCAGAGGCGCGCCGAGGTGGGGGCAGGCGCCGGGCCCGACATGAAGTTGTCGCCGAGAGTCGCGCCAGGCGACGAGTTCGACGCCGGCGACGGAGGCGGCCAGCGGGCGATCGGTACGGATGGCGTCGCCGGCGGCGAAGACGTACCAGTTGCCGGAGGGTCGTTGTTGTGCTCGATCGAGGATCGCGGTGATCACGCGGGGGTCGGCATCCTGGTAGGTGGGTTGTTGCCGCGCCCAGGAGGTCGGTGGGATCGGTTGCAGCGGCCACGTCCGAGGCCACCGTCGGTACATCGGTTCCGGAATGCTCATGGCTAGCGGCTTTCTCGAGCGGCCAGTCGTCGGAGCAGCGCCGATCGGCCTTGGGTGGGCACGGTGTACAGGTCGTGGCCGCTCACGCCCCAGTGGGTGAGCAGGTGGTTGGCTGCCGACCATCCGGTGGTGGCGGCCCGTTCCATCAACGCCACCGGTAGGTCGATACGGATTCCGTCCCCGGCCAGCACCAATCCGCGGTGTGGGGTGTCCACGGTGGGCCGGGAGGCGAAGTCTCCGGGACCGAGTCGAGGGCAGTCGCGTCGGTACTGCAGGCGTTCGCCGAGAATACGGGCGTCCGCGGTTTCCGGATACAGGGCGTGCAGTCGCGCCGACATCTGCTGTCGCAGTGCGACCCGGTCCGGGTCGACGGTCGCGGTCTCGGGCAGGGCGTAGGCGTGCAGTTCGATCACCGATCCGCCGTGGCGATGAGCCCAGTGGCGGGCTCGGTCCTCGTAGCGGTTGACGACACTGATGTTGTCGAGCGGATGCAGGCTGCCGGTCCCCAGAAATGCCGGGCGGTCTTCGTCGACGGGCCGGTCGAGCCAGAGTCGCTGTACCAGGAATGCGGGCGCGGTGCCCAGGTGTTCGATTCGAGTCCGCCAGGCCGCGTCGCCGAGGGTGGGTGAGGCTGCCACGATACGGCCGAGCGCGCCGACATCGGTGGCCAGGACTACAGCGTCGGCATCCACCCAGGTGCCGGTGGTGTCGAAGAGCCGAAATGGAGCGCCGGTGGTGGTGTCGATGGCGGCAATGGAGACACCGGTGTGGAAGCGCACGGTGCCGGTACGGGACGGGACTCGCTCGGCTGTCAGATATTCGCGTAGCGGCTCCCACAGCTCGTCGAAGTTGGTGCCGGCCACATCGAAGAGCAGGCCCTCACTCGAGCCGAGGAAATAGATGTGGAACATGGTGGCCAGCTCCGCCGCGGACATGCGCGCCGGTTCGAGGAAGAAGCTGCGCGAGAACACCTCGAAAGCCAGGTGCCGGGCGGCGGCAGGGAAGTTGATCCGTTCCAGAAACGTCTCGGCATCGAGCCGGTCGAGTCGACGATAGATGTCGGGAACCGACACCGCTGCCAGCGGCGCCGCGGCACGGGGGTCGATGCGCATCAGGTCGCGCAGGCCGAATGTGGGGCTGCGCAGCACGAAGGCGAGCGCGTTCCATGGTGGCGTGCGAGGCAGACCGCGGAAGCTGTCTCGTCGACCGTGTGCATCGATCAGGGGGTAATCGTCGAGCGGTGTCAGGAAGCGGAGTTCGGGGTCGGTGCGGCGCAACAATGCCCGCAAGTTGTAGTACTGCCGGAAGAAGGCGTGGAATCCACGATTCATCGCGACGGGGGTGCCATCGGCGAGGTGGTCTGTCCAACCTCCGACGCGTCCGCCGAGGTAACGTTCGCGCTCGACGACGTCCACGCTCACGCCCCGTTCCGCCAGGCCGGTCGCGGCCGCGAGTCCGGCGATACCGGCTCCGACGACAACTACGTGCGGGCGTGCCGGGAGCAGTGCGGCGTCGGGCAGACCCGGTGGTGCCCGGTGCCGGATACGCCGCGGATCGACATGAGTGCGGGGCGTCATCGCGATTCTGGTGTCCGTTTCCGGTCGGCGCGCCGGTGACGGCGTTGCTCCCATGCGAGCAGCACTGCAGTGACCAATGCGAATCCGAACAGGAAGTCCTCGATCGGGATATCGAGCGGGAAGCGAACACCACTGATGTGGCGGTCGTTGTAGATCACGATCGGGGCGTGGAGCTTGGTGAGCCAGCCGTCCACCGGAATCTGGAAGCCGAGCACGATGGTCATGCTCAGCCAGTAGGCGGGCCGTCGGAACAGGCCGGTACGCAGGACCACCGTCTCGGCGAGACATACAGCCAGGACCGCGATCGCTGCAGGCAGCGTGTATCCGAGACCCGTCATGACCGTTGCCGCCCGGTTCGCCGTCGACCTTGTGGTAACCGGCCCGACAGAAATTCGACGGCGCCGTAGGTGAGCAGTCCACACAACGGAATCACGACGAAGAACAAGACTTCCTCGACCGGGAGGTGTCCCGGTAGTTCCACCCCGGTGACGTAGCGAGGATTGAAGCTCCAGACCCCGGCGGTAACGGCCAGCACATCCCAGGCCAGAAAGATGAGTGCCACCGGCGCGACCGCTCGGACGACGCGGGCCGGTTGCCGGTAGACCCGGGCACCCCACTCGAGGGGAGCGGTCACGATCAGGCAGGCCGCCAGGACGAACACGTAATGCCAGGAATCCATCTCACACTCCGCTCAGGGTGAAGGAGTCGATGCAGCTCGCGTTCAGCAGGGGCATCTCGGCCGACCGGCGGACTCCTGATCGCCGGGAGCGTCGCAACCGAGCACGGTTCGGACCATGATTTCAGCGCTACTCCGTCATTCTGCGGACGCGTGTCGACAACGCATCCGCGAATACAGCCAATCACGACATCGCTCCGGTCATGCCCGAATGGCGCAGAAAGGCACAGGGAGAGACACCGCAGTCGATCGATGAGTAGATATCGGTGGCTCCGTCGATCAGCGACGATCGCCGGCGCGCGATCCGCCGAATGTCCGGTCAGGCCACGTCAGGAGCTCGGCGTGCCTGTCTGTCTGCGCGCCGTCGAGGTGGAGCTTCTACCGAGCCGCGACCGCTGTTCGCCGTCCGAGATCGAGTGCGTCGGTCACGAGGGCTACACCGATGCCCAACATCCACACGTCCTTGGCCACGGCGGTGCCGTCCTGGGTGGGTCGGATCGAGCCGTGCTCGTGCATGCCGGGGGTCTTCCAGTACATGGTCAGTAATCCACCACTGAAGGCCGCGAGTGCGGCCCCAGCAAGCGCGGAGGGCACGAACGGTGCGAGCAGTGCCAGGCCGAGGGTCGTTTCGGCCGCGGAGACCGTCTTGCCGAAAGTCTCCGGACGCATCGTGCGTACAGCGGGAACAGCGTTGGCGGCCATGCCCTGTAACCCGGCGGCAGCTTCGGAAGAAAGTGCTCGCTTACCGAGGCCCGAGTTGAGAATGAACGCGCCGGTTGTCAGACGCAGGGGAAGATGACTTACTCTCACAGCTTTTCTCCTCTGTGCGCAAGGTCGAACCTCGGGTCGAGCATCGGAGTACTTCGATCATCCCGCGGTCGACCGACTGACGCCACCTGTGACGTACCGCGAGTCGGCGAGGGGGACATCTTCGCTTTCGACGTACGCCACCGACCGCATCGATCCTTGTCGGCGACGGGGCCGAGTCCACGAAGGTCGGATTTCCGAAGTCGGGACGCTGGGACATGACGGTGGCCGAATCCATGCGCCCGTACCCACCGACCCAGTCGAGTGAGCGGTTGCTCTCGGATGGGGAGTCCGGTCCTGTTCGTAGTACGGGAGGACTCTGCCGCTCCGATTCGGGATCGCCGGTAAGGAGTGGACGAGTCATGCGCGTTGTGAGAAGACTGCCTCCTATGGTCACCGTGTTCGATTTCTCCTGGTCGCAGTTCCTCGGGTACGTGCTCATCCTCGTGGGCGTTCCCACACTGTTCGGTGCGGGAATCGTGCGGTTCGCCCGGCAGTCGGAGCAGGCCGCTCTCCGCCACGCACCGGCCCGCCGAAATTCGACACGGACCCGATTCACGGGCGCCGGTCGGCTCGGACTGTGGGCGACCGGCGCAGTAGCATTCGCGCTCGGATTTCTTTCCTGCGCAGGATGGTTGACCTGGTCGGCCGAATACGACGGGAAGTTCCGAGGTCCTGGCCTCCCTGCACCGAACGAGTTCCCCACCTGGCAGGTGATCGCCTGTGGAGTGACCGTAGTGCTGGCGTGCTTCTTTGCCGCTCATCGATCTCGCTGGGCGCTGAGCGGCGGGCTCGCGGCCGCAACAGGTACGGCTGCAGGGTTCACTACCGCATTCGGCGTGGTCGCCGGCACCGATGACACCGGTCAGGCTGGAGTAGGCGTCATGTTGTCGGAGCTGGGGTGGGGCCTCGGACTATGTCTGCTGATGATTCTCCGGTCTTCTCGGATCAAAGGCGCACGTAGCAGGGCAGTAGGTAAGCCGTAGAGCCGGGTGGCGGTCGGCAGCCACGCGCGATGTCGAGATCCGAGCACCGACTCCGTCCCGGCATCGAACGGACCGGACAACACCGAAGGATGGATCCCATGACACACGTGCGACGCTTCGATCACGTGGGCCTCACCGTTTCGGACCTCGAGGTCGCGACGGCGTTCTTCGTCGGACTCGGATTCGAGGTCGAGGGCACAGGCTCTGTCCAAGGCGACTTCCCGACGACCGTCTGTGGTCTCCCCGGCACGCACTGCGAGATCGCGATGCTCCGACCGCCGGACGGTGGAGCCCGGCTCGAGCTGGCGAGCTTCATCACGCCGGGTCACCTTCCTGGCTCGCCGGCAGCAATGCCGAACGAGCTCGGGATCCGCAATGTGTCGTTCGAGGTCGAAAACCTCCAGGCGGCCGTCGACTCCGTTGCTGCGCAGGGATACGGGCTCGTCGGGGGCATCGGCGAGTACGAGAACAGCGTGCGGATGGCCTACGTGCGAGGACCCGACGGGATCATCGTCTCGTTGTTCGAACAACTCGGTTGACGCTCGCCTTCGCGGGCAGAGATCGGTGCCGAACTTTCTGAGCCGTTGGGGGACATGCATCCGATGAACAGCTGACGGCTCAGCCCTTGTCGAGTGCCCTCGCTGCCTCCAGATCGGCGCGCAGAGCGCGTGATTCGGTCCTGAGTGCGGCGTTCTCGGCCTGCTGTGTCCTCGTCTCGTCGCGCAGGGTGGTGATCTCATCGCGCAGCGTCGCCAGTTCGGCACGCAGTTCGTCGCCGCGCGCCCGTGCCGCAGTTTCGGCCGCCTGGGCGGTAGCAGCGGTGATGCGTGAGTCTTCGAGCCGGCTCCGCAGGTCGGATGCGCGTTCGCGCTCGGTTGTGAGTTCGGTGTCGAGACGTTCTCGGGTTGCGACCTCCCGGTCGAGAACCGCCTGCAGGCGCATGATTTCGGCACGCAGGTCGGTGATTTCCCCGGTCGCCCGCTCGTGCTGTGCAGTGGCGTCGTCGAGTCGCCGTCGCTGCGAAGAGAGGGACTCGTCCTGCTGGGCGATCGTCGCCCGCAGCTCGCCGAGGGTCCGCGTATGTTCGGCAGCCGCAGCCTCGAACTCGTCCTTCCACCGTTGCAGCGTCGCGGCGTGCTCGTCCTTCAATCGAGTCAGCTCGGCGTTGTGCGTTTCTTCGAGTCCGCGCATCTGATCGGTGTGAGCGGCACGGGCGTCGGCGAGTTCGGCGTCGACGGCAGCGACAGCGGCATCCGCGTTGTCGCGGTCTTCGATCGACTGGGCGAGTTGCTCGCGTAACCGCACGACCTTCGCGTCGGCGTCGGCTTTGACCTTGGCGAGTTCGGCGGCGGCCCGTGTCATCTGCGCTTCGAGAGCCTCGGCATCGGTGAGCTTGTCGACCGCGGTGGTGATCCGCTCGGCGATCGCGGCGTGCTGCTCGACGGTATTGGTGGCCAGGGCACGCAGTGCGGTGGCGGCAGCCGTCAGGGCGGAGACCGCGTCGTCGGGGCTTTCGACCACGGGTGGGGCCATGCCGACCGCTTCCTTCTTGGCGCGCTCGCGTTCGCGGTAGGCGCGCACACGGTCGGCTGCGGTGGCGTACTTCCGAGGGCGCCCTACCCGGGGCTTGGGCGAGTCGTCCGCCTGCGAGGTCGCTTCGGGTGCAGGGGGGTGCGTGTCGGTCATGGATGTCCTCGTCGTGGTGCCTCGAAGGGTCTGTTGAAGGGCATCTTACCGTATTTCATTACATAATTACATATCAATATTGAAACGAAACGATATGATATGGAATATTGCGAACTGGAAAAATAGCGGAAACTCATGATTTCGTCACGGTTATTGCGATCGGATACATGCAATTCGATACAAAGTCGGACGCGGCCATTGATCGTCATAATCCTCACTTATGACGATCACGTGGAGCGCGGCGACGAAAACTGTGCACCCCCTTCGGGCGGAGGCATGGGAGGAGTCGGTCTCGGGGAGTGGCCCTTATTTGCGGCAGCGTTCCGGGGTCACGGTAGTAATGGCGCAAAAAACAACGAAGTTCGCGTAGTGCCTGGTCAGCGGGTAGACGGACGCTCTTGTTGGTGGCCGCTATCGGTGGCTGCGGTCGGGGCCGATGAGGCTGGTGATGCCGCGCATGGCTGCCGGTGAGGGTTTGAAGTAGCGGCGTAGGTTCTCGGGTTTGCGGTGGCGGGACTTGGCCATCAGCTCCACCAGGCTGGCACCGGCCTCGCCGAGATGCGTCAGGCCGGAATGCCGAAGTTCGTGCAGATCCCAACCGGTGCCGGGCCCATTCGTCGCGGTGGCGGCATCCAGCACGGCGCGGGCCTGGCCGTAGGACAGCCGGGCCAGCCCGGTGTCGGGGCAGATGTCCCGGTCGGCGGCGGCCTTTCCGGGGCCCGGTCGGCGGTGGGTGACGAACAGCGGTCCGCGGGTGCGGCCCTTGGTGAGGCGTGGCAGGAGCCGGGCGGTGCCCGCGTCCCAGTACACGAGCTCGTGCGCGTACTCGTGGTAGGTGGCACCGCGGCGGCGGGTGCGGGGCTTGGCGCCCTTGGACTTCACCGGGCAACACCGCCCGGCCAGATCGAGGTCCTCGATGTTGACCTGGAGCAGTTCCTCGGTGCGGGCGCAGGTTTCGTAGAGCATCCGCCACAGCGTCTTCTCCCGGAGGTCGATGTCGCGGCGGGCGATGAGCCGGTCGATCGCGGTGCGCGAGTGCACCGGGGTGGTGGAGTCCGGTGGAGTGGAGCGTTTCACCCAGGCCGGGACCGCCGGGGCGGTGTGGCCGTGCTCGCGGCACCACGCCAGCCACGACGCGACCGCGGCGCGGCGGGCGTTCCAGGTGTTGACTGCTGAGGAGCCCCACAGGGTTTCGAGGGTTTCACCGATCTCATCGTCGGCGACGTCGGCCAGCCGCCGGGTCTCGCCGAGCGTGGCGGTGGTCTTGTCGACGGCGATGCCGTAGGCGCGGCGGGTGTTCGGGGAGCCGATCGAGTCGAGGAAGCTGTCGCCGGCGGCGCGGACGGTGATCCCGGACGGCACGGTGGTACCTCCCTCACTGGGCTTGCCGCAGATAACAGGTCCGCGTCGCGCACCGCCGGAGCGGAGTCGGCGCAGGCCGGATGTCATGATGCTACAGATAACAGGGTGTTATCCGTGGCAGTCGGAAAATGGCCTCACCCGAGTACCGGGCGATGCTCATGGGGTGTCTATGCGCCGATTTCGCGGTGGACGCCGCCGGCGGCGGTGTTGACCGCTTCGGCGAGGGTGGGGTGGATGTGGATGGCTTGGGCGAGTTGGGTGTAGGTGGCGCCGGTGGTCATGGCGATGACGGCCTCGTGAACGAGGTTCCCGCCGTCGGGTCCGGCGATGTGGCAGCCGAGGATACGGTCGGTGGCGGCGTCGGCGACGAATTTGACCAGGCCGCGGGTGTTGCCGATGGCGCGGGCTTTCACGACGCCGGTGAAGTCCTGGCGCCCGACGACGACGTCGTAGCCGGCGGCGCGGGCGGCAGGTTCGGTGAGCCCGACGGCGCCGACTTCGGGGTCGGTGAACACCGCGTGAGGCACGATGCGCCCGGTTGTGGTGCGGTCCTGGCTTCGGAATATGGTGCGGTAGACGATGTCGGCGTCGTCGCGGGCGGTGTGGGTGAACATGGGCCCGCCGCGCAGATCGCCGAGCGCCCAAACATTTTCGGCGTCGGTGCGCAGGGAGGCGTCGACGGTGAGGAAGCCCTGTGGGTCGGGTTCGAGACCGAGGTACTCGAGGCCGAGATTGTCGCTGTTGGGGGTGCGTCCTGTCGCGATCAGCAGGTGGCTGCCGGTGATGTCGTCGGCTTCGCTGCCGGTGCAGCCGAGCCGGATGTTCCCGGTGGTGCCGGTGGCCGCGGTGCAGGTGGTGCCGGTGAGCACGGTGATGCCGTCGGCGGTCATGCCCTCTCTGACGGCGGCGGAGATGTCGGGGTCCTCGCCGGGCAGCAGCCGGTCGGCGCGTTGGATGAGGGTGACCTCGGAGCCGAATCGCCGGAACATTTGGGCGAACTCGCAGCCGACGTAGCCTCCGCCGACGACGAGCAGATGTGAGGGCAGGTCGGTGAGGTCCAGCAGGGTGCGGGAAGTGAAGTAGGGGACGGTGTCGAGGCCGTCGATGGCGGGGATGGTGCTGCGGGTGCCGGTGACCAGCAAGATCCGGTCGGCGGTCAGGTCGGTGCCGTCGACGGTGAGTGTGCGGGGTGCGGTGAAATGTCCTGTGGCGTGGTAGAAGTCGAGGTCCGTTGATTTCTCGACGGTGCGGTAGGAGCCCGCGCGGATGGAGTCGACGATGGTGTTCTTGCGGTCGACCACGGCGGCCAAATCGACGGTGACCGGTCCGGGTAGGCGGACCCCGAATTCGGCGGCGCGGCGCGCCTGGTGCGCCACGGCGGCGGAGGCGATCATGGTCTTGGTGGGGATGCAGCCGCGGTTGAGGCAGGTCCCGCCGAGCAGTTCTTTCTCCACGAACGCGACGCGGCCGTGCCGGGCCGCGCGCAGCGCGAGCGGCAGGCCGGCCATGCCGCCGCCGAGTACCAGGGTGTCGTAGCGTTCGCTCATGTGCTCGGTGCCTTTCCTCGATCGAATCGCTCTGGAAGGGGTACGGCAGTCGACCGGTCGGCGCGGTCAGCGCGCGTGTTTCTCCTCGATTGTGGCGGGTGCGGGGGCGCAGCAGTCGTTGTCGGGGGTGGCGTCGCGGTGTCGGGCCCGGGTGTTGCGGGCAACGACGGTGGCGGCAAGCGTGGCGGCCACGGCCGCCACGGCGAGAATGATGACCGTGCCGGTGTGGTTTTGAATCCAGATGCTCACCGCGGCGGACCAGGCGGTGGAGCCCATCGCGGCACCACCGGTACTGCCGATAGCGGCGGGCCACCAATACCAGACGAGGTAGGCGCCGGTAGCGACGAGCACGACGGCGGTGATGCGGGTGCCGTGGCGGGCGAGCACCGCGAGGTAGCGGGTGGCAGCGGTGCCCGCCGCGGCGGTGGCGAGGCTGACCAGCAGCAAGACCGTCGCGGCCCCGGCGGCGTAGACGGCGAACACCACCAGCAGCGCTGCCCATCCGGCGGTGGCCTGGGCTTGGGCGATCACGGCGAGCAGCACCCCGAAGGTGCACGACAGCGACGCGGCCGCATAGCCGGCACCGGCGGCCACCATACCGGTGGTGGTCATCGATGCGCGGGGCGGGCGCTGAGCGCGGCGGGGCAGGCGCAGGCCAAGGCCACGGCCGGTGAGCATGACCAGCCCGAGCACCGCCAGCGCCGCGCCGACGGCCAGGCCGAGGCGGGGGCCGCGGCGATGAGCGCGCGGGCGCCGGCGCTGACGGCCAGGCCCGCCGCGGCGAGGGTGCCCGCGAATCCGAGGGTGAGCGCGGTCCCGGCGCGCAGGGCGCGCGCCATGCGGACCGGGAACGTGTCGGTGGTGGTGTCGCCGAGGGTGTGGGTGATCCAGGCGGGCAGCAGCGCGAATCCGCACGGGTTGACCGGGGCGAGCATCCCGGCGGTGAACGCCAGCGCCAGCAGTCCGCCCATCACGCCGCTCCCGCGTCGCGCAGTGCGGTGGTGATCTGGTCGGCGGACGGGTCGGTGGCGCGGTAGGGGACCTTGCCCGCCGGATCGACCACGACCAGCGTCGAGAGCGACGCCACCGAGAGTCGTGTGGTGAGGGTGGCGCCGGTGTCGATCACGGCGGGCAGCGCCTGGGTGCCGGTGAAGTCCTGGAACCCGGCCACCGTCTGCGCGGATTCACCCGGATCCATGTCGACCAGCACGAACGACGCCTTGTCGCCGAGTTGTCCGGCCGCCTGCGCCACCGATTTCGCGCCGCCCACGCATTCGCCGCAGCCGACGGAGAAGAAGAACAACGCGGTCGGCTTGTCACCGGGCACGCTGATGGAGGTGCCGGTGACGGTGTCGACCTGCACCGGCGCCACCGGATCCTGCGCCGTCGTGTCGGTCGAGGTGCACCCGGTGAGGACCAGGGCTGCGGACAGCGCCAGCGCGGCGGCGGCGAGGGCGGGGCGGCGAAAGCGTGGCAGAGTGGCCATTCGAGGACAGTGGCCTTTCGTGCGGGGGGCGAGGGAGTGTCAGCGCGGTCTCGCGACCGCTCATCGGGGTGTCAGAGTTCGAGACGGTCATGCCGGGGTTTCCGTCCGGTCGCGGTCGGCCGGAGCCGACCGAGGGGATCCGGGTCGGGGCGGACAACACCCCGTGGCCTTACGGGCGCGGCGCCGCAGGGTGTAGCCGACGGCGGCGGCCACGACCAGCACGCCTGCGGCAAGCAGCCACGGGCTGGTCAAGACACCGCCGAGACCGGCGAGCACGCCGCCGGCGATCAGGGCGGGACCGGCGCAGCAGGCGACCATCACCAGCACGCCACCGGCCACTGCGAGCAGACCACCGAACCCGCCCGAGTCGTTGTCGGGTGTGTTCATCGCCTTGTTGTCGGGTGTGTTCATCGCCGCCCACTACCGTCCGCGGCGGGGATGCGCGGGCAGCAGCCCAGCGCGGCGGAGTTGTCGGCCGCCAGCGACCGCGCCAGCATCACCAGGTCAGCTACCCGCGGATCACCCACGGAGTACCGCAGTTTCTTCCCGTCGCGGCGCGCGAGGACATACCCGCAGTCGGCCAGGCAGGACAGGTGTACCGACACCCGGGGCTGCGAGATGCCGGCGTGTTCGACGCAGTCGGCGGAGGTGCGCTCCCCGGCGAGGATGAATTCGAGGAGCTTGAGCCGGGTCGGATCCGACAGGGCGCGAAAAAACTTCGCCGTCGTATCCAGATGCGTACACGCCGACTCGGCACCGGGCACGGTGACAGTGGCGGTGGTGGACCGGGCCATGGGATCGCCTCCACGAGACTTGAACTATTCGGATAAACGCATAATATGGTTCCGGTAGATATTCGTCAACACGAATAGCAGCCGTTGTCGGTTCAGCGGTTGCCCGACCAGGAGGCACCCTCGTGACCTTGACAGATTCCCGCGCCGATCTGGCGATCATCGGTTCCGGCTCGGCGGCGTTCGCCGCCGCCATCGCCGCGGTCAACCTCGGCAAACGGGTGGTGATGGTGGAGCGCGGGACGGTCGGGGGCACGTGCGTGAACGTCGGGTGTGTGCCCTCGAAGGCGCTGCTGGCCGCCGCCGAGGCCCGCCACGCCGCCGAGGCGGCGGGCCGGTTCCCCGGGCTCACCCCCGCCGAGGTGCCGCTGGATTTCCCCGCCCTGATCGCGGGCAAGGACGCGCTGGTCGGGCAGCTGCAGGCGGAGAAGTATGTCGACCTGGCCGCCGACTACGGGTGGGAGATCGTCTCCGGCACCGCGGTGTTCGACGGCAGCGCCGAGGCACCCGTGCTGCGGGTCGCGCGCGCCGAGGGCGGTGTACGGGTGATCGAGGCCGACCAGTATCTGATCGCCACCGGTGCCGCGCCCTGGGCTCCGCCGATCGACGGCCTCGTTGAGGCCGGGTATCTGACCTCGACCACCGCCATGGACCTCCAGCAGCTGCCGGAGTCGCTGATCGTGGTGGGTGCGGGCTATGTGGGGCTCGAGCAGGCCCAGCTGTTCGCCCGCCTGGGCAGCAAGGTCACGGTGATCGCGCGTAGCCGGCTGACCTCGGGTGAGGAACCGGAAATCTCGGCCGCGCTCGAGGCCGTCTTCGCCCACGAGCGCATCGACGTGCTCACCGCCGCCACCGTCGAGAAGGTCCTCGCCGACGACGGGCACAAGGTGGTGACCGTGCGCACCGGCGGCGGCGCCAGCACCGAGCTGCGGGCCGAGCAGGTGCTGATGGCCACCGGCCGCCGCCCCAACACCGCCGGGCTGGGCCTGGATGCGGTCGGCGTCGCCGTCGACGAGCGGGGCGCGGTCGTGGTCGACGACCGCCAGCGCAGCAGCAATCCGCGCATCTGGGCGGCCGGGGACGTGGCCGGGGATCCGCAGTTCGTGTACGTGGCCGCCGCGCAGGGCACCCTGGTCGCCGACAACGCCCTGGCCGGTGCCGATCGCGTCCTGGACTACACCACGGTGCCGCGCGTGACGTTCACCAGCCCCGCGATCGCCTCGGTCGGACTGACCGACGCGCAAGCCGCCGCGGCCGGGCTGGCCTGCCAGTGCCGGGTGCTGGGGTTGTCGAGCGTGCCGCGGGCGCTGGTCAACCGGGACACCCGCGGCCTGGTCAAGATCGTCGCCGAAGCCGGCACCGGCCGGATCATGGGCGTGCACGCCCTCAGCGACGGCGCCGGGGACCTGATCACCGCCGCCACCTATGCGATGACCGCGGGTCTGACCGTCGACCGGCTCGCCCACACCTGGGCGCCGTACCTGACCATGGCCGAAGCGCTGAAACTGACCGCGCAGACTTTCACCACCGACGTCACCAAACTGTCCTGCTGCGCAGGCTGACGCCGTCGGACGGGAGGCAGTGATGAACGGACACATGACGATCGGGGACCTCTCGGCCCGCACCGGGGTGCCGGTGAAGGCGCTGCGCGAGTACACCGACCTCGGCCTGATCTACACCCTGGGCCGCAGCCCGGCCGGCTACCGCCTCTACACCGACGACGCGGAGTGGTGCGTGCGGTTCATCGGCGAGCTGCGCGGCCTCGGGCTCACCATCGCCGAGATCTGCCAGCTCACCTCCACCGACCGTGACGACCACGGCCGTTCGGTCGGCGCCCATCTCGCCGAGCTGCTGCAGCGGTCGCGGCAGCGGCTGCGCCCGATGCCGAGCAGATCCTCGACCGCATCGACGCCTTCGAAACCGCACACCGTGCGCATCTGGCCACCGACGACCTGTGCTGGGCCGGTGACCCGTGCGGATGCGAGCTACGGGCTTGACCCTCACCCCGGGGACAGACCCTACCGTCGGCACCGTCACTGTCCGATCGCCCTCGAGGAGTCCGATCCCATGAGTACCGACAACCTCACTGCCGACGTTTTCGCCAAGATCCTGCCCGCCGGCCGGGACCGGGCGCTGATGCGCGCCGCGCTGCGGCTGCTCGCCCACGGCACCCCGGTCACCGTCACCGAACTCGCCGCCGCCGCGGGAGTGCCCGACCTCGACCCCGCGCAGACGCCGATCGGCGCCGACGTCGAATACGACGAGGCCGGCCGGATCGTCGGCTGGGGCCTGACCCTCAACCCGACCCCGCACCGGTTCAGCGTCGGTGGCCACCAGCTCTACACCTGGTGTGCCCCCGAGACCCTCATCTTCCCCGCCGTCATCGGCGCACCCGCCTGCATCGAATCCGACTGCCCGATCACGGGCACCACCGTGCGCCTGACCATCGACCCCGTCACCGAGGTCAGCGACCTGGAACCGGCCACCGCGATGGTGGCCTTCGTCGACCCCGACCGGATCCAGCCCGGTCACCTCCGCGCCACCTGCTGCAACCCGCAGATGTTCCTCGCCACCTCCGACGCCGCCCACCACTGGCAGGCGAAATTCCCAGGCATGACGGTGCTGCCGGTCACCGACGCCTACCACCAGCTCGCCCGCCCCCTCGCCGACGCGATCACCGACCCGACCACGACCACCGGAACCAGCGCCTGCTGCTAGATCGCGCCGCCGCCGATCCGGGCCGGCGCTGCGGGTCAGAACAGGGTGTCCCGCACGCGCAGCGGCCGGTACCCGGTGGGGCCGAGCTGGGCGAGTTCGGCGTCGATGTCGACCTCGATGGCGCCGAAGAAGTTGATGTTCTCGCTGTGGGCCGGGGAGATGTGCGTCAGCACCTCGTCGTCGATGCGCCGCCCGGCCCGCCGCATCTGTTCGGTCGCCAGCCCGTAATACTCTGTGGTCCAGGCGATGACGGCGTTGGTCGCCAACGTGAGGCACCATGCCTGTTCGGTCTGTCCCTCCAGGTGCCTCGCGCGCACGGCGCCTTCGTGCGCGTAGAGCAGGTCGCGGCGGAGCGCGTGCAGGGATTCGCCCTTGTTGAGCTGTCGGGAGATCTTGCGCCGATAGCCCGGGTCGGACAGGTACCGGGCGGCGTAGATCGTGCGCCGCAGCGCCCCGTATTCCTTGAGCGCCGCCGCGAGGGCGTTCTGCCGGCCCGACGCGGAGAGCTTGCCGACCAGCAGCGACGCGGTGGCGTGCCCGAACTTCAGCGACCCGCTCAGCCGGAGCAGGTCGTCGTAGTGCTCGGCGATGAGATCCAGATTCAGCTTGCGGGTCAGCAGCGGCCCGGCGTGCGGGAACGCGGACTCCACCTGGGCCCGAGGCGCCGCCCGATACAGGGTGATCCGGCCCAGGTCCCGGATGCGGGGCGAGAGCTGCAATCCGAGCAGGTCGAACAGCCCGAAGTTCACGAGGGTGACGCCGTGCGTGTCGGTCGCATGCTCGGTGATCGGCAGATCCGTTGCATTGCCGAGGATTTCGTCCAGCACGTAGTGAGCTTCGCGTCTCGTCGCGACGATGACCTTGGTGCCGTAGGTGGCGTGCTGATCGGTGACATGGGTATACGTGCTCAGTCCTTCGTTCGCGAAATAGCGGCTCAACGCTCTGGCGGTGACCGATTTGCCGCGGGTCGGGAACCGTTGCCCATCACTCGACGACAGGGTGCCGGCGCCGAAGACCGGGGTCAGCGGCAGCCTTTGGTGGTAGTCGATGATCGTCAGGTTCGCCGCCCGCAGCGTCTCCTCCCGCACATACCATTCGCTGGTCCAGGCCAGGATGTCGTAGGAGAGGCCCGACGCCTCGGCCATTCGGGTCAGCCCGAGGTTGGTGGAGTAGGCCAGCAGGACGGCGATGAGGTTGCGTTTCAGCTCCGGGCTGCGGGCCTGTTTGCCGCCGGCGTGGGTGAAGCAGTCCAGGTAGCCGGTGCGTTTGTCCAGCTCGATCAGCAGCGACACGATCGGCGCGAACGGCAGCATCTCCGTCAGCTCGGCCTTGAGCGCCGTCGCCTCCGCGGGCACATCCTCCGCCGACAGCGGTGAGATCACCAGGTCACCGGCCTCATCGAGACGGACCGGCCCGTCGCCGCCGGCGAGCACCTTCTCCAACTCGCCCATAGCGGCGTCGAGCTCGTCGGTGGCGGTCGCCAGCGCGCGAGCGGGATCAGCGGACTTGCCGACCAGGCGGCAGAACTCGTCACGCTGCGGCTCCCACGCCTGCGGGGTCAGCAGGTACGCGGCCGGGTCGGCGTAGCGGCGCGACCCCGGCACGAACACATCCCCGCTGCGCAACCCGTCACGCAGCCCCAGCAGCACGCACAGCTCCCAGTAGTGCCGATAGGCGGTGGTGTTACCGGCTTTGCGGGCCTCGTCGAGGTAGCCGCGCCACTTCGTCGGCACGAACCCGGTCGGCGCGTCGTCGGGCACCTTGCGGGTACCGGTCGCGTTCAGCTCCCGCAGCATGTGCACCCCGATCAGCAGCTCGGTCGCGGCGGTGCCGCCGGCGAACCGGACTGTCGACAGCACCTGCGGGGTGAACTGCCGCAGGTAGGAGTACGAGCTGTCCAGAGCGGCCAGGTGCCCGTGATCGCGCGGCAGCCGAGGCTTGGCCTGCGCGACCGCGGCCCGCAACCGCTCCCATCCGATCCGATCGCCCCGGATCAGGCCGCCGATCTCCTCGTCGGGGATCTGCAGGTCACAGACGATCGCCAGCAGGTCGTCGAGCAACCCCTGCCGATCCTCTCCGGCCTTACCGCGCTCGGCCAGCTCGTCGCGCATCCGGCGTTCGGCCTTGCTCAACCTGGCCGAGATCGCCTGATCGAACAGCTGCACCACCTCGTCGAGCACATCGGTGGCCGACTGCGCCAACACGGTGAGCAGAATCGGGTAGCGGCGTTGCGGATCCCGGCGTTCGAGGGCTTGGCCCGTCAAGCGGCGGCCCACCGTCGCCAGGAACCGCCGCCGCTCCGCCGGCAGCACCGACATGTCCAGCTCATCCGCGCCCAGGTTGCGCAGGAACACCAGCTTCTCGACCTCGGCCTTCACCGCGGTCGCCGACGCCTCCACCGGGCCGGTCGACAACCACCGCAACCGCGACATCTCGATCGACGGGTCGACGACCAGCAACGCATCCAGTTCCTTACACCGCTGCGGCGTGAACTCGCGCGCCAACCGGTCGTAGGTCTCCCGCTGCGCCCGCGTGCGAGCGTGCGCGACCCGGCGGACCACCGTTTCCGGGCCCGGCCGGATCACCCGCGCCGAGATCAGGTACTCACACGCCAGCCGGAACAACAGCGTCGGCGAATCGTGCTCCATGGCCCGCGCCAGCAGAAACTCATCCAGCTCCTTCAACTCCATCGCCCCGGCAGGCCGCCACCCCAGATACTGGGCCACCAGCCGCACATGCTCGGTCCGCGTCTGCGCCCGCTTGCCATACGAACGAAGCTGCGCTGCATCGATATTCAGCTGATCCGCCAGCCGGGCCACCGCCACCGGCGGCGCCGACGGCACCTTGTCCGGCACGAACCCCAGCCACGGCAAGGTGCACAACGCCACCGCCAGGCCCAGACGGACCGCAGGGCCCCTGCCCTGCGGAGCAACAAACGCCAGATCCGCCGGGGTCAGCGTGAAGTACCGGAACAACTCCTCACGACTGATCTCCGGGAACTCCCGCAGGCGCTGCAACTCCTCGTCCGCGAATACCCGCGTCGCCACGAACCCCAGCCTCCAACACGCCGACCAACCTCATCGGCAGACAAGCCAAGCACCAACCACCCCGGCCCGCAGCCCGAACCGAGAAATCGCCGCTGACCAGGCACTACGCGAACTTCGTTGTTTTTTGCGCCATTACTACCGGGACCCCGTTCCGCGCGGATGTTCTCGTCGTCGTCATCACGCAGCTGATCGAGACGGGATCGTCGTCCGGACCCTGGTCCGCCACTACCATGCTCGCAGGACAGAGGGGGTAGAGGGGTGAAGCACGTCGGGATCCTGGGCCACAGCTGGGAAGGTGCGTCGTCGTGTTGGCGCGAGGTCTGCCAGCACAGCACCCGTCTCGGCCTTCCGGCGCATCCGGACATCACCATGGATTGCATCTCGTTCGAGCGCTGCATGCCCGCCTGGGAGCGATCCGACTACGCAGCGGTGCGCGCAGTGCTCGCGACCAGCGTCGACCGTCTGGTGCGGTCCGGTTGCGACTTCTTCGTGTGTCCGGACAACACCGCCCACCTAGCGCTCGAAGCACCTGGCGAGCCGTTCGCGATTCCAGGCCTGCACCTGATCGACATCGTGGCCGAGGCGGCGCACCGCGCCGGGCACCGAAGTGTCGGCATCCTGGGAACGCGGTTCACGATGCAAGGCCCGTTGTATCCGCGGGAACTGGCGGCCCGGGGGATCGAGGGCGTCGTCCCGACGAACGACGAGCAGGCCCTGGTGAACGCGGCGATCTTCGACGAACTGGTCCACGGAGTGTTCCGGGACGAGACCCGGGCGTCCTTCGTCGACATCATCGACCGGCTCGGGAACTCCGGGTGCGATGCGGTCGCGCTGGTGTGCACCGAGATCCCACTCCTGCTCTCTCCGGACGACTTGCCCCTACCGGTGCTGGATTCGACTCGGTTGTCCGGACGAGCGGCCCTCGAGACGGCACTCGGAACTCGCGACCTGCCGACCTGGCGCGGCGGACAGTTCCCGCGATAGTGGGCGGGCGGGCTCCAGGGGGTCGTAGCATCGAGCACATGGTCCTCTTCTACGAGATCGCTCTCGTGATCGCGTCGGTGCTCATCGCGTGGTTCGCGGTGTACGTGCTGTACCGGCTCGTCACCGACGAATCCACCAGCCGGCACTGACAGGTCGTTGCCCGGCCGGCCGTGTGCCGACACGGCGGCCACACGGCCCGGGCTCAGTGAGCCCCGGGGGTACGTCGGACGCCGGTATCCCATCTTGTCGAGCACGTTCCGCGTGCTTTCGGGGGTGCGCAACGGCCGTGAGGGCGGACATCATGACCGGCAGTTCGTTCCGACCCGAGCGCACCTACGACCGAGTCGGTGGGGACACCTCGAGAACGTCGCGATGAGCGCTCGCACTCGCGCGGCTTCGGTGCCGCACTCCTCTCTGCTGACCACTGCTGGCACCGACGTAGTCGAAGGGACTCGTCGGTAGTGAATTCGGGTAGCGCGCTACGCGTGTACCTGCTGCTGATGATGAGCAGCATGGTCCTCGGCGGCTCGATCCGAATCGCCGACGTCCATCGCTTCTCATTCCCGAACTCGGGGACGTCGGGCACCACACCGTGGTCGCAGGGGAGACGCTCTCGGAACTGGCACGTCGCTGGTACGGCGAGGCGCAGTTGCATCCGATCATCTCGTTCCCGAACCGCATCGCCGAACCCGACCACGTCGAGGTCGGACGCGTGCTGATCCGTCCGGGACTCAATTTCCGGCACCCCGTCGTCGCCGGCGATACCCTGCGGGTCTTGGCGCAACACCACTACGGGAACGCGGAGATGTTCCCGATCGTTGCGGCTACCGATCACATCGCCGATCCGAACAAGATCACCGTCGGGCAGGTGTTGTTCTTCCCGGACCTCACCGACTTCTGACGCGGGAGATCTTCCGGTCGGCGGTGGTGTCCGGCGCAGGTCACGGAGCGACGGGGTAGTGGCTTCGGACGGCGATGCGGTTCCACGCGTTCATGACGATCGTGAGCCACGTGATCGCGGAGACCTGCTCGTCGCTCAGTGATCCGTTGTCCCACTCGTGACCGCCGGGCTCCATGGGGTGCGTGACGTCTTCGGCGAGCGCGAGCGCGGCCCGCTCCTGTTCGGTGAAGTACTGCGATTCCCACCACGCGGCAAGGACCGCGAGACGATCGGTGGTCTCGCCCTTGTCGAGCGCGTCGCGTGTGTGCATGCGCAGGCAGAACGCGCATCCGTTGAGCTGCGACGTCCGGACCTTCACCAGTTCGGCCAGCTTCGCATCGAGTCCGGCTCGCGCGACGGCCTCCTCGACCTCCTTGTTCAGGGCCAATACGCTCTTGTAGGCGGCCGGGTGCTGCTTACCGAGGTTGACATGCGCCATCGTGAATGTCCTTCCGGCGAGCGATACCGGTCGGAACGACCGGCTGCTTCATTCTGTCAGCCACGTCCGGGCCGGTGGGGGCGGATTTTTGCATTGCGACCAGAGGTCGGCCGGTCCCGGTCCGTCGAGTTCCGGGGATTCCTGCCACCGGTAGTCCATCTGTCGCGCGACCCGGCACGCCGGTTCGTGGTCGACGAGCGAGAACGGATGCAGTGCCAGATCAGCAGGACGTCGAACGGCGGTGCGGCAGCGATCGAAACATCGGTGGGGACCCGCAGGCCACCGCGTGCGCCCCGTGTTCGCCGATTCGCGTAGTGCTCTACTCGCGAGTTGCCCGTGAAGCGACGCGAAAGTGGATGTCACGCAGGGAGGGAACCATGATGACACCGTTACGCCGATACAGCGCCTTGTTCACACTTTGCCTTGCAGTGGTTCTCGTTGGTGGGATGTCCACAATGCACGCAGCAGCACAGGAGAAGCCCGGAGTCGACGCGTGTTCGACCTGTTCGGGGCCCGACCGACGAGAGACCGAGTCCGGTACCGAAGGAGGGACGTCGGGAGGCGATGGATCCGGTTCGAAGCGCGGTTCCGGTGGAACGGGTGGCGAACTCGTCATTCCGCGGATCCCGATTCCTACCCTCTCGTGGCCACCCCCTCGACCTCCTACGTGGACGCCGCCGCAGTGGACTCCACCTTCATGGTCGCGGCCTTCTGTGCCGTCGTGGACACCAGAGGTGACTCCATCCCCACCGCAGCGCCTCGAATCTCTGCAGCCGCGGTCGGAACAACCAGGAGCCACCACCGTCGAGGACACAGTTGCGCCGGCCGGTCCTACCACCCCAAGGGTCGAAGCAGGCCGGAGTCGAGCACCCGACGACAGCGCGCCACCCGCGCCGCCACCCGAATCCGAAGTCGGGTCCGCGCCGCTCGCTCCACCGGCACCATCAGAGTCACCGGCACCCCCACCGCTACCGGCTCCGTCGACTGCCGATGTGGAGTCGAAGGCGGTCGTCACGGACTTCCAGGCATGGCTGCTCTTCGCCGCGGCACTGGCCGGGACGTTCCTGATGGTGCGGGTCGCGCGTGCCCACCGGCGGTACACATCACGCCGCGATCTCGTCACCCGCTTCGAAACCCGGCTCGCCGCAACACCCGTCGTGGTCGATATGCCAGAGGATCCACTACCTACCCGCTCCATCCATCTCGAACTGAGAATCTCGAACCAGGAGGAGTCATGACCACCGTCGAGACTCACACCACCCTTCGAACGCTGGTGTTCGACCGCGCCGACGACGCCGCTCTGACCGAGCAGATGACGTCGAACCTCCCCCGCCGGGGACTCGCGGACGGGACGCGCGGCGCGCGTCTTCCCCGCGCGGCCCTGAAGCTCGTCGAAAGTCGGATCCTGGCCACGGCCCTGAGTCTTCTCGACGACGATCCCGGCCCGCTGTTCGCGAAAGGACTCGGAGCCCTACAGGAGGTGATGGGCGCGGCTCGAGCCACCCGGGCGGACCCGGGTCGCCGGGTGGTCGCGACCATTCAGGATCCCTACCGGATCCCGGTCCGTCGCTCCGCCTACGTGGCGTTGCTCGTCGAGAACCAGGAATCGGCGCGCGTCGACTTCGATTTCGACGTCGTCTTCGCGATGGGACACACCAGCATCTCGCTTCGGCACGGCGCAGTCGACTTCATCGAGTGCGATGCCGGCGAGCTCACGGTGAGCCTGTCGCTTGCCGGCGCGGCGCCACCCTTGCTGAGTCGTAAAGCGGACTTCCCGGTGCACTGGGAGGTGCGACCACCGATTCGGGTTCCGATTCCCGAACCGGGTCCGGAGGAGCGGATTCGCTCTCGTCCGCGGCGGCGTCCCTATGGGACGTGACGCCCCTCGAGCTGTCCTCCGTCGGGCGGTGTTCTGTTCGACGGAGGACACCCCACCGAACAGGCGGCATCGAGAGAAACGATCCCGCCGGATCAGTGGGTGCGGTCGTACTCGTCCTGCGCGGCGACGATGTCGACGAGTTGCTCCTCATGCCCGGCCGCGAAGTGGAGCAGCGACCACCTCGGCACACCGACATCATCGACGCTGCGAAGACCACGAGCGTCGCGTTCATCACCGACACCTCCCTTCTGCTCGTCGCCCCCAGCCCGTTGATCCTCGCCGGTGAACACGAGGCCACCGAGGAACGGCTCGCCACTCCGACATCGACCACGCGTTCCTTCGCAACGGCTGGTGCCGGAAGAACTACGAGAACGGGGACACGCCGGTGTCGTCTACGAACTCGGCGGTCGGCGACCGACCTACACCGAACTGGCAGAGGTCCACTCCGGCATCGTCGGCGTGCCCGTCACCTACACGGATCTGCCGAAGGAGGAGCACTCGAGGATCCTCGAGATCGCCGGAGTGCCCGCACAGTTCGCCACCGTCCTCGCCGACTCGGACGCAGACATCGCCGTCGGTGCGCTCGACACCGACAGCGGAGATCTCGAACGACTCATCGGATGTCCCGCGCCACCGGCTGCGGAGGCGATCGGTGCCCGACAGCCGCTAATACCGCCGAGTCCGGGCGCGTGGTGGCAGGATCGGGACTCGTGAGCTCCGCGAATCTGACCCGTGCCGAAACTGCCGCCCGCGCCCGCGCACTCGACGTGCACTCCTACCGCGTCGAACTCGACCTGCGGGGTGCCGTCGATGCCCGCCGCACCGGCTTCCCCACGGTCACGACGCTCGAATTCACTGCCTCGACCGACGAGGTCTGGCTCGATTTCATCGGTGATTCCGTCGAGTCGGTGACCGTCAACGGCGAGCTCGTGCCCGTCGTGTACGACGGCGCTCGGATCGCGATCGGTGGCCTGAAGGCGATCAACGTCGTCACCGTCGTCGCGACCGGCCGTTACAGCCGGTCCGGGGAGGGGCTGCACCGCTTCGTCGACCCCGTCGACGGCGAAACCTACCTCTACACCCAGTACGAGCCGGCCGACGCCCGCCGCGTCTTCGCGTGCTTCGAGCAGCCCGACCTCAAGGCGCCGTTCACGTTCGTGGTGACCGCGCCGCGCCGATGGCAGGTGCTGTCGAACGAGGCCGCCGAGCGCACCGTGCAGCGCGACGACACGCATACCGTGACGTTCGCGCCGACCCAGCCGATCTCCACCTACATCACCGCGATCGTCGCCGGTCCGTACCACCGGGTCGAGTCGTCGTGGAGCCGCGACGAGCTGACGGTGCCGCTGGGGGTGCTGTGCCGCGCCTCGCTCGCCGAGCATCTCGACGCCGACGAGATCATCGAGGTCACGCGGCAAGGCATGGACTTCTACGCCGAGCACTTCGACTATCCGTATCCGTTCGGCAAGTACGACCAGGTGTTCGTGCCCGAGTACAACCTGGGCGCGATGGAGAACCCCGGGTGCGTCACCTTCACCGAAGCCTACGTCTTCCGCGGCGCGGCGACCGCCGCCCAGCACCAGGGACGCGCGAACACGATCCTCCACGAGATGGCACACATGTGGTTCGGCGACCTGGTGACCATGAAGTGGTGGGACGACTTGTGGCTCAAGGAGTCGTTCGCCGACTTCATGGGCGCCTTCACCAGCGCCGAGGCCACCGAGTTCACCGACGCCTGGGTTGCCTTCGCGAACCGCCGCAAGGCTTGGGCGTACCTGCAGGACCAGCTGCCCACGACCCATCCGATCGTCGCCGACATCGTCGATCTCGAGGCCGCGAAGCTGAACTTCGACGGCATCACCTACGCCAAGGGTGCGAGCGTCCTCAAACAGCTCGTCGCCTACGTCGGCCGCGACGCCTTCTTCGAGGGTGCCCGCCGGTACTTCCGCACCCACGCCTTCGGGAACACCACCCTCGACGATCTGCTCGTCGAGCTGTCGAGCACCTCCGGCCGCGACCTGTCGTCGTGGGCACAGGCATGGCTGCAGACCACCGGCGTGTCCACCCTGCACCTCGAGGCGGCGGGGGACTCGTACGAGATCGTGCAGAGCGATCCGCGCCCGCACCGCCTGGCCGTCGGCTGTTACGACCCCGACGACTCCGGCGACCTCGTACGTACCCACCGTGTCGAGGTCGACCTCGCGGACGAGCGCACCCCCGTCGAGCTGCCCGAGGCGGCGCTGGTGCTGCTCAACGACGACGACCTCACCTACGCGAAGGTCCGCCTCGACGCGCGGTCGCTCGACACGGTCGAGTCCTCCCTGGACCGCGTCCGCGACCCGCTCACGCGCGGACTGCTGTGGTCGGCGCTGTGGAACGCCACCCGCGACGGTGAACTCGCCGTCGACCGCTATCTGTCCATGGCCGCCCGGTTCGCTCCGCACGAGGCCGACATCGCGCTGCTGACCGCGGTGCTCGCCAATGCGGCCCACGCCGTCGAGCACTATGTGCCCGCCGCGGGGCGGACGGATGCGCGGTGTCGGTGG
Source organism: Rhodococcus sp. Q1 (assembly GCF_004153645.1). NCBI lineage: Bacteria > Bacillati > Actinomycetota > Actinomycetes > Mycobacteriales > Nocardiaceae > Rhodococcus > Rhodococcus sp. Q1. The sequence continues at coordinate 676,929 of NZ_SDMJ01000003.1, forward strand.
CTGGACACGGTGTGGGACGGGCTGCACGGCGCCGCACCCGGCAGCGACGCCCAGCTGGCATTCGCCCGCGCGGTCGGTGTCGCGGCGAGCGTCGACGACCGGCACGCCGCCGACCTGCGGGCGATCCTGTGCGGCAACGCCGCACCCCCGCCGGGGCTGCGCCTCGACCCCGACCTGCGGTGGAGCTGGTGGGCGGCGTTGACGACCACCGGCGACGCCGACGAGGCCGACCTCGACGAGGAACTGCGCAACGACGACACCGCCTCGGGACGCACCGCTCACCTGCGCGCGCTCGCCTCTCGTCCGCGCGCAGAGGTCAAGGCGCATGCGTGGGCGACGATCCTCGCCGATCACACTCTCACCAACGACCATCTCGATGCGACCATCGCCGGGTTCCGTGCCGGGGAGCGCCGCGACCTGATCTCCGCCTACGACACCGACTATTTCGCGGTGCTCCACGAGACCTGGAGCGGCCGCAGCATCGAGATCGCCCGCCGCATCGTCATCGGGTTGTTCCCGGCGGCCGACAGCCTCGACCCCGTCGACGCGTGGCTCGACGCCCACACCGACGCCCCGGCCGCGCTGCGGCGCCTCGTAATCGAACAACGCGACCACCTCGCCCGCGACATGCGTGTCCAGAGGATCACCACGCCGTGACGAGCCCGGATCTGCCCCGCCCCGAGGTACCCGCGGTACCGGACACGGTCGCCATCGCCATGCGGCGGCTGCGGGAGAAGGCGGCCTCGGAGAACACCCGCGTCGCCCAACTCGGCGACTGGACCATCTTCACCCGCTGGTGCGAACGCACCGGGCACAGTCCGATGCCGGCGACCGCCGAGCAATTGAGCTGGTTCCTCACCGAGAAGGCCGCCGAACTGCGCCCCGACGGACGCTGGGCGTACGCGCCGTCGACGCTGTCGCGGTGGGTATCGACCATCAACAAGATGCACGCGTTGGCCGGACTTCCGAAACCCGGTGGGCACGAATCGGTTCGGGATCTACTGCGTGGCATCCGGCGTGATCGGGCCGCCCCGCCGGCGCGGCGCACCCCGCTGCTCACCGACGACATCCGCACCATCCTCACCGCAATGCGCACCGACGCGGCCGACGCCGGGTGGGCCGACCGCGTCGCCGAACGCCGCGATTCGGCATTGCTGCTCATGGGACTGGCCGGTGCGCTGCGCCGCTCCGAGCTCACCGGGCTCGTCGTCTCCGACGTAATCCCGCACCGCGCCGACGGGCTGTACGTGACGGTCCGCCGGTCCAAGACCGACCGCAGCGCCCGCGGCCGCACCGTCACCCTGCCGTACGGATCGGATCCGCACACCTGCCCGGTGTGCGCGTATCGACGCTGGCGAGAGGTACTCGACGCGTGGGACGAGTCCGGACGCGACGCGGTCGTCGACCTGCTGGGCACCGCCGCGCCCGACCCGGCCGAGCACTGCTGCCGGGGCCTGGCGGCCGGGCGCCCGCAGGACGGCGACCGGCCCCTGTTCCGCCCGGTGCACCGCAGCGGCGCCGTGGGCGCGACGGCCCTGGCCGGGCAGTCCGTGCACTCGATGATCCAGCGCCGCGCCCGTCGCGCCGGGTTCAGCGACGACCTCGTCGCGACCCTCGGTGGGCACAGCCTGCGGGCCGGGTTCGTCACCCAGGCGGTGCGCGGTGGCGCGACCACACAGACGATCATGACGCAGACCGGGCACGCGGACGAACGGATGGTCGCGCTGTACAGCCGCCACCACGCCGGTCTCGTCGGCAACGCCGTCACTCGGCTCGGGCTGTAACCACGTCGCGAAAGAACTTCGGTGGATCCGACCCCGCTCGGCGGGGCCGAACCCACCCGGATCGAGCGTGAACCGACCCGGACTGTGGGCCGGCGCTCGTAGGCTGAGGCGCGACCGACACACGGACAGGAGATCGCGGTGGCACAGACGACAACGGACGCTCCGACCGTCGACGAGCTGCTCTCCGAACTCGCCGCGCTCGACGACCCGAAGATCCGTGCGGTCAACGAGAAGCACGGCGACGATCACGGCGTGAACCTCAGTGCCTTGCGTTCCGTCGCCAAGCGGGTGAAAACACAGCACGAGCTCGCACAGCAACTCTGGGCCACCGGCGACACCGCCGCCCGCCTGCTCGCCTTGCTGATCTGCCGCCCCACTGCGTTCACCGTCGACGAGCTCGACGCGATGGTCCGCGAGACCGGCACCCCGAAGGTGCACGACTGGTTCGTCAACTACGTCGTGAAGAAGAACCCGCATGCCGAGGAGCTGCGGGCACGGTGGATGACCGACCCCGATCCGATCGTCGCGAGCGCCGGCTGGGCGCTCACCGCCGACCGCGCCGTCAAGGATGCCGACGGGCTCGACCTGTCCGGCCTGCTCGACACCATCGACGCGCAGATGCGCGACGCCCCGGAGCGTCTGCAGTGGGCGATGAACACGTGCCTGGCGCAGATCGGCATCGAACACCCCGAGCACCGCGCCCGCGCGCTCGACATCGGCGAACGCCTCGAGGTACTGAAGGACTATCCCACCTCGCCGGGCTGCACGTCGCCCTACGCGCCGAGCTGGATCGGCGAGATGGTGCGGCGACGGGGCGAGTGAGCCCGTCGCCGGATGGGTACCGCTGCAACGAGCACCCCGGTCGCCGACGACGAGGAATCCGATGTCACTTCGCACCCCGCAGACCAGTTCCGACGCAGCCTCCGAGCCGGGGCCCGCGATCGATCCGGAGTTCGACACGCTCGACGCGTGGTGGCGGGCCGCGAACTACCTGTCCGTCGGACAGATCTACCTCATGGACAACCCGCTGCTGCGCGAACCGTTGCGGCCCGAACACATCAAACCGCGCCTGCTCGGGCACTGGGGCACCACACCGGGCCTGAACTTCGTGTACGCGCACCTCAACCGCGCGATCACCGCCCGCGATCTGGACATGATGTACGTCATGGGTCCCGGCCACGGCGGACCCGGACCGGTGGCCGCGGCGTGGCTCGAAGGCACCTACAGCGAGGTCTACCCGGACGTCTCCCGCGACGAGGACGGCATGCGGCGCCTGTTCCGCCAGTTCTCGTTCCCCGGCGGCATCCCCAGCCACGTCGCCCCCGAGACACCCGGGTCGATCCACGAGGGCGGCGAACTCGGTTATTCCCTCTCGCACGCCTACGGCGCGGCCTTCGACAATCCCGATCTGATCGTCGCCGCGGTCGTCGGCGACGGTGAAGCAGAGACCGGGCCGCTCGCCGCGAGCTGGCATTCGACGAAATTCGTCGACCCGCGACGCGACGGCGCCGTGCTGCCGATCCTGCACCTCAACGGTTTCAAGATCGCCAACCCGACGGTGCTCGCCCGCATCGGAGAGGACGAACTGATCTCGCTGCTGCGCGGCTACGGGCACGAACCGATCGTCGTCGCCGGCGACGATCCCGCCGACATGCACCGGCGGTTCGCCGCAGCCCTCGATCGGGCGCTCGACCGGATCTCCGAGATCCGGCAGACCGCCCGCAGCACCGGCGACGCGACCCGCCCGGCCTGGCCGATGATCGTGCTGCGCTCCCCGAAGGGCTGGACCGGCCCGGTGGAGGTCGACGGCGCACCGGTCGAGGGCACGTGGCGCGCCCACCAGGTGCCCATCGGCGATCCCCGTGGCGACGAGCATCACCGCCGTGATCTCGAAGCCTGGCTGCGCAGCTATCGGCCCCACGAGTTGTTCGACGACGACGGCGCTCCCGTCGCGGCCCTGCGCGATCTGGCACCGCGCGGCACACGGCGGATGAGCGCCAACCCACACACCAACGGGGGAGCGGTGCTGCGCGATCTGGTCCTTCCCGACTTCCGCGACTACGCCGTCGACGTCCCCGAACCGGCCACCGCCACCGCCGAAGCCACCCGAGTCCTCGGCACCTTCCTGCGCGACATCATGCGGCGCAACGACGAGAACTTCCGCGTGTTCGCCCCGGACGAGAACAACTCCAACCGCCTCGACGCCGTCCTCGACGCCACCGACCGCACCTGGAACGCACGCATCGACCCGGGCGACGACCGTCTCGCCCCCGACGGCCGGGTCATGGAGATCCTGTCCGAACACACCTGCCAAGGCTGGCTCGAGGGCTACCTGCTCACCGGACGGCACGGATTGTTCTCCAGCTACGAGGCTTTCGCGCATCTGGTCGACTCGATGGTCAACCAGCACGCGAAATGGCTGCTCACCACCAACCGCATCCGGTGGCGCCGGCCGATTCCGTCGCTGAACTACCTGCTCACCTCACACGTGTGGCGACAGGATCACAACGGCTTCTCGCACCAGGACCCCGGTTTCATCGACCACGTCGTCAACAAGAAACCCGAGGTGGTGCGCGTGTATCTGCCGCCGGACGCCAACACCCTGCTCTCGGTGGCCGACCACTGCCTGCGCACCCGCCAGTACATCAACGTGATCGTCGCGGGTAAGCAACCCGCCGTGCAGTTTCTCGACATCGACGACGCGATGACCCACTGCCGCAAGGGTATCGGAATCTGGCAGTGGGCCTCGACCGACCGGGACGCCGAGCCGGATGTGGTGCTCGCCTGTGCCGGGGACATCCCCACGACGGAAACCCTTGCGGCCGTCGACATCCTGCACCGCCGCTTTCCCGACCTGCGGATCCGGGTGGTCAACGTCGTCGACCTCATGCGCCTGCAGGACGATCGGGCGCATCCACACGGCCTGCCCGACGCGCACTTCGACGCGTTGTTCACCACCGACAGGCCGGTGGTCTTCGCCTACCACGGTTATCCGTGGCTGATCCACCGCCTCGTCTATCGGCGCACCAACCACGAGAACTTCCACGTCCACGGATACATCGAGGAGGGCACCACCACCACGCCGTTCGACATGTGCGTGCTCAACCGCATCGACCGCTACCACCTCGCCCTCGACGTCCTGGACCGCGTCGAGAGGATCCGGCCGATCGCCGGGCACGCCCGTGACGAACTCGAGAACATCCTCGCCGAACACACCCGCTACGTGCGCACCCACGGTGAGGACATGCCGGTGATCACCGACTGGCACTGGCAGGGGGTCGGAATCGACTGAACGTCACACCGCGCCGCGGCGGGTGAGCCGACCGGCCGTGAAGGCGGCGAGATCGACCTCGTCGAGGGAGGTCACCACCAGATCGGCGCCGGCGTCCTCGAGGTCGTCGGTGTCGCCGAAGCGCGCTACCCCGAGCGCCCACATACCGCCGGCCTTCGCCGCCTGCACCCCGCTGATCGCGTCCTCGACCACCACGCACTCGGCGGCGGGCACGTCGAGTGCGCTCGCGGCGGTGAGGAACAAGTCCGGGTCGGGTTTGCCGTGGGCGACCGGGCGTCCCGACAGATCCGCGTCGAACCGGTCGAGCAGCGTCTCGCCCGGCCGGTCGGGGGCGGGGATCGCCCGCAGAAACAGAGCGGCGTTCCTCGATGACGACGCGGCTGCCACCGCGATGCCCGCAGCCTGCACCGCGGCGACGAAGCGCACCCCGTCGTCGTAGGCGTGGAATCGCCGTTCGTCGATCAGCTGCAGCAACCGGGTCTGTTTGCGGTCGGCGTACTCGACGGCGCGGCGGTCGGCGTCCGGTACCGCGAAGTGTTCGAGGGCGGCGCGGGCACCGTCCATCCGCGGCCGGCCCGACAGCACCTGCCGGTACACGGCGGCGGTGAATGCGTCCTCCTTCCAGGAGGTCTCGGGTCGCAGATCCTTCCAGTCACCGGTCATCAACTCGGCCAATGCTTCCCGCCAGGCCGTCTCGTGCGGTGAGTCGACGAGCACCCCGTCGACGTCGAAGATCACCGCGCGGAATCTCGAGCGTGTCTCGGCCATGATGTCCCCCTGTGGTCAGGCCGGGACGGCGGCGAGCCGGAACTCGTGCGAGTCGCCCGGGCCGAGCTCGACGAGTTCACCCTCGACCGCGATCCGCACCGGAACCCGGAAACCCTCCGTCTCGGCGCGCACCGACAATTTGTCGCCGTCGATCCGCACCCGCAGGGGAGTGCCGCGATACCGCATGGAGTAGGACACGCCGTCGAGGTGGGAGATCAGCTTGGGCCGGAAGACGAGTACGTCGCCGTAGGCGCGGGCACCGACGTAGTAGCGCTGCACCAGATCGAGGGTGCCGCCCATGACCCCCATGTGGATGCCCTCCTTGGTGGTGCCGCCCTGCAGGTCGCTCACGTCGCTCTCGAGCGCGAGCTTGAACCGCAGCCACGACGACTGTGGATCGAAGGTGGCGAGCACACCGGCGAACGTCACGTGACTGAGCGTCGAACCGTGCGAGGTGCGCCGGTCGTAGTAGTCGACGGTGCGGCGCACCAGATCGCGATCGTAGGGACAGCCGAGCTGCTCGAACACCTGCCGCAGTTCGGCGTCGTCGAACAGGAAGAACAACATCACCGTGTCGGCCTGTTTGGCGACCTTGTAGGCATCCGGGTCGCGTCCCTCGGCGCGCAGGATGCGGTCCATCCGCCCGATGTTCCCGTACTCGGTGCGGTAATGCTCCCAGTCGAGTTCCTCGAGGTCCTCGTAACCTTCGAACTGGCTGATCACCCCGTCGTGATAGGGCACGAACATCTTGCGACTCATCTCCGACCAGGTGCGCAGTTCCGCGTCGCTGACGCGCAGCCGGGCCCGCAGCGCGGTGCGCCGGCTCTTCGAGAGCACCTCGAAGACGTCGAGGGCCCGCGCCGCGATCCACGCGGCCATCACGTTCGTGTACGCGTTGTTGCGCAGGCCGGCCTCGCGGGCACCCGGATACCGTTCGTGGAATTCGTCCGGGCCCATCACCCCGTGGATCTCGTAGCGATCCCGGTCGGGGTTGTAGTGCGCGATCGACGCCCAGAAACGGGCGATCTCGAGCATCATCTCGGCGCCGTAGTCGGCGAGGAAGTCGACGTCGTCGGTGGCCCGGTAGTAGTGCCACACGTTGTAGAAGATCGCCGCACTGACGTGCCGCTGGTTGCGGCTCAGATCCGGATCCCACTGCCCCGACATCGGATTGAGATGCACCGTCTGCGTCTCCTCCGTGCCGTCGCTGCCGCTCTGCCAGGGGAACATCGCGCCCCGGTAACCGGCCTCGCTCGCCGCGGCCTGCGCCTCACCGAGCCGCCGGTAGCGGTAGAGGATCAGCCCTTTCGTGATCTCGGGGACCCGCATGTTCAGGAAGGGATAGACGAACATCTCGTCCCAGAACACGTGCCCGCGATAGGCCTCGCCGTTGAGTCCTCGCGCCGGCACCCCGGCGTCGAGACGTGAGGTGTGGCGCGAACAGACCTGCAGCACATGCGAGACGTGCAGGCGGAGCAGCAACTGCGCCCGCGGCTCCCGCGGCAGCCGGATGTCGCAGATGTCCCACAACTCGTCCCAGGCCGCGACGTGCTCGTCGTACGCCTCGGCGAAATCCGGATAACGCAGCACGTGTCGGCCCGCCGAGGCGAGGGGCTCGGTGATCGCGTCGTCGCGGGAGGTGAACATCGCCACCATCTTCTCGATCCGCACCGTCGACCCCGCGGCGATGTCGAACGAGAGCACCTGCTGGATGTAGTCCTCCATCTGGTACAGATCCCGATCGACGAGCATCGCCCCTTCCGAACCCTCCCGGAACACCCGGGTCCGTGCGGCCTGGGCGATATAGGTGTCGGACTGGCGGATCTGCACTTTCAACGCGATCGTCTCGGGACCGTAGGTGCGCGGCGAGACCGGATCGAGGTGCCGGGCCTCGAGATCGCGGTAGCGGGCCACGGCGCGGTTGGAGACCCGCCCGTCGAGCGCGGTGACGATCTCGACCCGCCCCGACCAGTTCTCCGGGGTCAGCGACCATTCGAGCGCGCCCTGGTTCGGATGTTCCATGCTCACGAAACGTCTGCTGCGCAGCGAGGTCTCGCGGCCGTGCCGATCACGGAACCGGAGCTCGCGGGCGACGGTGGCCGTGCGGATGTCGTAGATGTGCCGGTACGCCAGGATCTCCACCTGCGCCAGGCGGATCGCCTCCCCACCGTCGATGCGCAGCTTCAGCACGAGCCAGTTCGGGAGATTGACCAGATCCTCGTTGAGGACCGGGCTCCCGCCCATGATGGTGGTCTCGCGGTTGTAGCAGCGGTGCGCGTACGTCCCCGGATAGTGGGCCTCGCCCATGTCCTCCCACTCCGCGGTGCCCCGCGAACAGAAGTAGCCGTTTCCCGTCGACGTCAGGGCCTCGCGCAGGCGTTCGTCGTCGGGATCGAAACCGTCGTAGTCGAGCGTGAACTCCGGGTCGTACACGCGAACCTCCTGGCGGGTCGTAGTCGGCACGTACTGTCCGGCGGTGCTCTCACCCGCCGGCACTTTCATCTACCCAGGGCCGACAGGAAGCGTTCGACGTCGTCGACGGAGGCCAGCACGAACTCGGCGTCGGTGCGGCGACCGGCCATCTCCGGGTCGTCGGGGCTGCCGACGAGGATCCCGATACCGCGGCCGCGCAGCGCCCGGAAGGCGTCCTCGTCGGTGATGTCGTCGCCGAGATAGAGCGGCACGACGTCGTCGGAGGCCAGACCGAGGACCTCGATCAGGTGCAGGACCGCCTTGCCCTTGTTCCAGTCCACCGCCGGTTTGAGTTCGTAGACCATCTTGCCCGGCACCACCGCGAGGCGATCGGGGTTCTCCCGCAGCAGCGCGTCGACGATCGCACCCACCCGGTCGTGCACCTCGGGGGCGGCCTGCCGGTAGTGCACGGCGACCGAGGCGCGTTTCGGTTCGATGCCGACACCGTCGAGACCGTCCAGGCGTGTGCGCAGGGTGTCGGTGGTCTCGACGATGAGGTCGGTGAAGTCGTCGAGGACGTCGTGGCCGATCTGCCCGTCGGTAGGGCTCCAGATGTCGAATCCGTGGCTGCCTGCGACGACGAGATCGTCGACGCCCATGAGCTGCTGGACGACGTCGCGGTCGCGGCCGGTGACGATGCACACCGACACGCGGTCGGCGAGTTCACGGACGGTGCGGCGCATCGAATCCGACCACACCGCGTCCTCCGGACGGGCGACGATCGGGGTGAGCACACCGTCGTAATCGAGGAAGACCGCGGGACGGCGACCGGCGAGACGGTCGGCCAGGGCCGCATCGTCGAGTGCGGACGGTAGATCCTCCACGGTGCGCGGCGCGGTCATCTGCTGGGTACTCCTGTCGTCGCGGCGACCCGTCATGGTTCGCACCGTACACAAAGATCGGAAAGCTCGGCCGGGATCCGGGGAGGGGAGCGGCCGGAAGGGACGGTCAGCGGATCGGGCGCCGCCAGTGCTCGTTCGCGGTGAGCCGGGAGCGGACGTGCTCGGCGGCATCGTCGTTGCGGAAGGGACCTGCGAGCAGGTCGGCGTAGACGTGCGAAATTGCCGCGTGACGCAGTCCGCCGCGGCGGTCCATCCGTTCGAAAACCACCGGCGACCAGGGGATCGCCACCACCACATCACCGCCGTGCTCGACCGGGCGCAGACCGAGACCGTCCGCGAAGTCGTCGGGATCGTCGGCGTAGAGCTCGAGCAGCGCCGGTGCGGAGTAGTCGGTGGCGCCGACCCCGGTAAGGGCGTAGGGGATGTCGATGCGTTCGGCGAGTCGCGCGCGGGTCGCGGTGACGCCGTCGGGGGCGGTGAACCGCCGGACCGGGCACACCTTCCGTTCGGCCGCCCAGGCGCGGAGCATCGGTTCCCACCGCACCTCCACGATCGGACCGCGGGGCACCCGGCGTACGAGTTCGCGTTCGACGAGCACCTCGACGACGCGGTAGGTCGCGCCGGTCGATGCGCCGGACAGCTTGATCAGCTCCGGGACGGAGATCTCCCCGACGTGGTCGGCGAGCGCCCGCACCACTCGGTCGGACGGCTCGCCGGTGAGCACCCCGGACGGGCGACCCGGGCCGCGCCACGGATCGGCGTCGGCACCGCGATCGCGGACCCACACCGCCGGCCGGTTCGCGACGAGGCAGAGGTTGCCGGTCGCGTCGGCGTAGGAGATGCCGTGCCGGTCGAGCTGGCGTCGCACCGGATCGGACAGATAGTGGGCGCACACGAAGCCGCGGTCGGCGTCCGACAGGTCGGCGGCGATGCGGGCGACGTCACCGGAGAGCACACCGCGGGACGTGACGACCGAGAAGGACACGGTGTCGCCGTCGGGGGCGGTGACGAGCATCCGGGTGGGTGCGTCGGGGGAGCGGGGGCGGTCGTTGGACAGCGACCAGCCGAGCGGCAGGCATGCCTCGAGGCGGGCGGTGGCGCGGCGGTAGATGTCGATGTACCGCTCGGGGCGGGGACCGATCGGGTTCTCGGGGGCGGAAGCCGGCTGTGTCACATCCACCACGTTAGTCACTCTGTGCATGACGGAAAAGAAAAATAAACGAAATCTCAGAGGACGGAACACCGCCCCTCCCGCACCGCGAACCGTGACGGGGCATGCGCTAGTTTCGTGACCATGACCGAAATCACCGGGCGCATCGCGTTCGTTCAGGCGACCTGGCACCGCAACATCGTCGATCAGGCCCGCACGGGATTCACCGACGAGATCACCCGTCTCGGGGTCTCGCAGGACGCGCTGGACTTCTTCGAGGTCCCCGGCGCATTCGAGATCCCGTTGCATGCGAAGCGGTTGGCGAAGACCGGGCAGTACGACGCGATCGTCGCTGCCGGGTTGGTCGTCGACGGCGGCATCTACCGGCACGATTTCGTCGCCACCGCGGTGATCGACGGGCTGATGCGGGTCCAGCTCGACACCGATGTCCCGGTCTTCTCCGTCGTACTCACCCCGCACAACTTCCATGAGCACGACGAGCACGTCGAGTACTTCACGCGGCACTTCGTCAAGAAGGGCGCCGAAGCGGCCCGTGCCGTCGACGCCACTGTGCGCTCGCTGCGCGCGCTGCCGACCGGAGACTGAGGCGGTCCGGCAGCGCGCGCCGGATCAACGTGTGCTGCCGGACGAGTTCTCCGCCGCCGGGGTCTGCCCTGTCGCCGGCAGGGTGGGCGTCTCGGTGCGCCGGCGGCAGGCCGCCGCTCGCGCGGTCTCGTCGGTGTTCAGCGCTTCATGCCCGCCCGGGCGCGTGAAGTGTTGTTGCGCCGCCCGGCCGAGGATCTCACCCGGCATCAGGTGGCCGCGGAGCCGGGTTCGAGTGTGCACACCCTCCGGTGACGATTGGGGGAGGAGGAGACTTCGTAGCGGGCGATCGTGGCCGAGACCCTCGGCCCGATAGCGGGGGAGCTGCTGAAGCCGGGCCGGGGGGAAGGGAGGCGCACCGTCTCGGCTACACCGACGAGTCGGGCACACGGGTGGCCCGATGAGGCAAGGCGATGGGTGCGAGAAACCCACAAAAATATTCTGAATAATACGGAAACCATAGAAAAACAGAATATCCCTCCCTCTCGCAACAATCACCACCATCACGAACTCACCTCCGAACAAATCACCCGCACCGAAGCGGGCAGGGGTCAACGGCTCGGTGCGTCCGATCGCCGCGTCATGAGGAGGGGGACGAGCCCGCCGAGCAGTGCGGCGGGCAGCAGGAAGGCGAGCACCGGGTCGGCGCCGTACACCGGGGTCAACAGAAGAGGGGAGAAGGCCGCCCCGCCGAAACGGAAGGCCTGTACTACCGACACCGCACCACCACGATTGCCACCGGGCCCGCCGAGCACCGCGGCATTGACCCCCACGAGGATGAACTGCGAGGCGATGCCCGCCAGGAACCACGCGACACCGAGCACGACGAGCCACGGGACGGTACCGACGACAGCGACCAGTGCGGCGCCGCTCACCGCACCGGCGAGCACGATCGCGCGGGCCCCGACACGGTCGATGAGCATCCCGACCGGCCGGGAGCTGATGATTCCGGCGAGACCGAACACGGTGAGTACCACGCCGCGTCCGGACGGGGACAACCCGAACTCGTCCTCGACCCGGAAGGCGAGGAGGAACCCGAGCCCACCGAGAGCGCCCCAGCCGAGGAGTGCGACGAGGCCGATGCGCAGGACGCGCGGAGTCACGGCGTCGCGTAGGCGGACCCGGTCGGGACCGGAGGGGTCGTCGCGCACCGAAGCGGGCAGCCCGGCGAGCGCCAGGAGCAGCGCGGCACCGGCGAGCACGACGAACGCCCACCGCCAGCTCACCTCGGCGGCGAGCCCACCGATCAGGGGAGCGACGGTCTGGCCTGCGGCCTGCATGGCCCCGAACAACCCGAGTGCGCGCCCGAGCCTGTCCTTGGGGGTGATGACGGCCAGTGCCGCGAGCAACAGCGGCGTCGTGAACGCGTTGGCAGCGCCCTGCAGCATGCGGGTGCCGATCAGTAGCGAGAAGGTCGGTGCCAGAGCTGCGGCGATCGAGACCACGGCGTACACGAGGTAGGCGGTGCGGACGGTGCGGACCCGACCCCAGCGTGCGCCGAGGGTGCCGGAGAACAGCATCGCGGCGGCGAACACGCCGAGATAGGCGGTGACCGTCGTCGCGGCGGTACCGGTGGACACGCCCGTGTCGGCGCCGATCTCGGGGAGCATCGACACGACGACGCTGCCGCCGAACGGACCGAGGAATCCACCCGCGTACAGCGCCGTGCGCTGCAGCGGTTCGCGCGGACCGCTCACCTGTTGAAGCCGCCGGGACCCCGTCGCCGCAGATAGCGTTCGAACTCGGCGGCGAGGGCGTCGCCGTCGATCTTGGCGATGACCTCGGAGATGTCCTCTTCTGCCTCGGCGTCGCCGCGCTCCTCGAGGGTGCGCACGTATTCGGCGATCTCCTCGTCGTCGTCGATCATGTCGGTGACGGTCTGTTCCCATTCCTCGGCGAGGAGCGGGAGTTCGCCGAGGGGCACTTCGAGGTCGAGGACGTCCTCGACCCGGCGTAGCAGCGCGACGGTGGCCTTGGGGTTGGGCGGGTTGGACACGTAGTGGGGGACCGCCGCCCAGAACGACACCGCGGGGATGCCCGCGCGCACGAAGGCGTCCTGCAGTACCCCGGTGATGCCGGTGGGCCCTTCGTAGCGGGAGGTCTGCAGCTTGAAGCGTTCGGCGGCCTCGGAGCTGTAGGCGGTGCCGGTGACCGGGACCGGGCGGGTGTGCGGGGTGTCGGCGAGCAGCGCGCCGAGCAACACGACCGTGTGGACCTCGAATTCGTCGACGAGTTCGATGATGGCGTCGCAGAAGCTGCGCCAGCGCATGCTCGGTTCGATGCCGTGCAGGAGAACGACGTCGCGGTCGCTGCCGGGTGGGGAACACAGCGACAGTCGGGTGGTCGGCCAGTCGATCTCGCGGGTGACGCCGTCGACGAGGCGTACCTGTGGCCGGTTGACCTGGTAGTCGTAGTACTCCTCGGAGTCCAGCTCGGCGAAGGGCTCGGCGTCCCAGATCAGCTCGAGGTGCTCGACGGCGCCGCTGGCCGCGTCGCCGGCGTCGTTCCACCCCTCGAAGGCGGCGACGAGCACCGGATCGCGCAGGACGGGGACGTCCTGGTCCGGGGTCTCGGGATACTCGGGTGCACTCACTCGTCCAGCCTACGACCCGGCCCGTTCCGGGCGCCCACTAGTCTGTGGGGCATGTCCACCCCACTTCATTCTGTCCTGCTCGATGCGCTGAGCCAGCGCGTTGTCATCGGAGACGGGGCGATGGGCACCATGTTGCAGGCCGCGGATCTGTCGCTCGACGACTTCCGCGGTTTGGAGGGGTGCAACGAGATCCTCAACGAATCTCGTCCCGATGTGATCCGTGGGATCCACCGGGCGTACTTCGAGGCCGGCGCCGACGTCGTCTCGACGAACACCTTCGGCTGCAACCTGCCCAATCTCGCCGACTACGACATCGCCGACCGGATCCGTGACCTGTCCGAACGTGGTACGCGCCTCGCGCGGGAGGTCGCCGACGAGATGGGTCCCGGCGCCGACGGCATGGCCCGCATGGTGATCGGGTCGATGGGCCCGGGTACGAAGCTGCCCACCCTCGGTCATGCGCCGTTCGCGGCGCTGCGCGACGCCTACGGTGAGGCGGCGCTGGGCATGCTCGACGGCGGTGCCGATGCGATCCTGGTGGAGACCTGCCAGGACCTGCTGCAGGCGAAGGCCGCGATCATCGGCAGCAAGCGCGCGATGGAGCGGGCGGGCCGGCGGATCCCGATCGTCGTGCACGTGACGGTGGAGACGACCGGCACGATGCTGCTCGGTTCCGAGATCGGCGCCGCGCTGACCGCTCTCGAACCCCTCGGTATCGACCTGATCGGTTTGAACTGCGCGACCGGTCCGGCGGAGATGACCGAGCACCTGCGGTACCTCTCGCAGCACGCGACGATCCCGGTGTCGGTGATGCCGAATGCCGGTCTGCCGGTGCTGGGTGCGAACGGCGCCGAGTACCCGTTGCAGCCGGGGGAGCTCGCCGAGGCCTTGGCCGGGTTCGTCCGCGAGTACGGTCTGACCTTCGTCGGCGGTTGCTGCGGCACCACTCCCGAGCACATCCGGCAGGTCGCCGAGGCGGTGCGCGGGGTGCAGCCGGCGCCGCGCGCCCCGCAGCCGGAGCCGGGTGTGGCGTCGCTGTACACCTCGGTGCCGTTCGAGCAGGATGCGTCGATCCTGATGATCGGTGAGCGCACCAATACGAACGGGTCGAAGGCGTTCCGTGAGGCGATGCTTGCTGCGGATTGGCAGAAGTGCCTGGATATCGCGAAGGATCAGATCCGCGACGGTGCGCACATGCTGGATCTGAACGTCGACTACGTCGGGCGCGACGGGGCTGCGGACATGGCGGAGCTGGCGTCGCGGTTCGCGACGTCGTCGACGCTGCCGATCATGATCGACTCGACGGAGCCGGAGGTGATCCGGGCCGGTCTCGAGCAGCTCGGTGGTCGCTGTGCGGTGAACTCGGTGAACTACGAGGACGGTGACGGTCCGGGTTCGCGGTTCCAGCGGATCATGGAGCACGTCGTCGAGCACGGCGCGGCGGTGGTGGCGTTGACGATCGACGAGGAAGGCCAGGCCCGGACCGCCGAGCACAAGGTGCGCATCGCCGAGCGGTTGATCGCGGACCTGACCGGCACGTGGGGTCTGTCGCCGCAGGACATCATCGTCGACGCGTTGACCTTCCCGATCTCGACGGGTCAGGAGGAGGTGCGGCGCGACGCGATCGAGACGATCGAGGCGATCCGCCGCCTCCACGAGGCGCATCCGGAGGTGCACTTCACTCTGGGCATCTCGAATGTGTCGTTCGGTCTGAATCCGGCGGCGCGGCAGGTGCTGAATTCGGTGTTTCTGCACGAGTGCACCGAGGCCGGGCTGGACACGGCGATCGTGCACGCGTCGAAGATCCTGCCGATGGCGCGGATCCCGGAGGAGCAGCGGCAGGTTGCGCTGGATCTGGTGTACGACCGGCGCCGTGAGGGTTACGACCCGCTGCAGAAGCTGATGGAGCTGTTCGAGGGGGTGTCGGCGGCGTCGGCACGCGAGTCGCGGGCGCAGGAGCTGGCGGCGCTGCCGCTGTTCGAGCGGCTGGAGCGGCGCATCGTCGACGGTGAGCGCAACGGTCTCGAGGACGATCTGGCGGAGGCGATGAAGACCACCCCGCCGTTGGCGATCATCAACGACACGTTGTTGTCGGGCATGAAGACGGTCGGTGATCTGTTCGGGTCCGGGCAGATGCAGTTGCCGTTCGTGTTGCAGTCCGCCGAGGTGATGAAGACCGCGGTGGCGTTCTTGGAGCCGCACATGGAGTCGACGGGCGACGAGGGCAAGGGCCGGATCGTGCTGGCGACCGTGAAGGGCGATGTGCACGACATCGGCAAGAATCTCGTCGATATCATCCTGTCGAACAACGGCTACGAGGTGGTCAACCTCGGCATCAAGCAGCCGATCGCGACGATCCTGGATGCGGCGGTCGACAAGCGTGCCGATGTGATCGGCATGTCGGGGCTGCTGGTGAAGTCCACGGTGGTGATGAAGGAGAACCTCGAGGAGCTCAACTCTCGTGGGGTCGCGGAGCAGTTCCCGGTGTTGCTCGGTGGTGCGGCGCTGACCCGCAGTTATGTCGAGAATGATCTGGCGGAGGTCTACGAGGGCAAGGTGTCGTACGCACGCGACGCGTTCGAGGGCCTGTCGCTGATGGATCGGGTGATGGCGGAGAAGCGCGGTGAGGCGCCGGCGCCGGACAGTCCGGAGGCGATCGAGGCGGCCCGCAAGGCCGCCGAGCGCAAGGAACGGCACGAGCGCAGCAAGCGGATCGCGGAGAAGCGCAAGGCCGCCGAGACGCCGGCGGAGATCCCCGAGCGCAGCGATGTCGCGAAGGATCTGCCGGTGCCCACGCCGCCGTTCTGGGGTACCCGGGTGATCAAGGGCATTCCGTTGGCCGACTATGCGGCGCTGGTCGACGAGCGGGCGTTGTTCCTCGGGCAGTGGGGGCTGCGTGGTCAGCGGGGCGGTGAGGGCCCGAGCTATGAAGAGCTGGTGGAGACCGAGGGCCGGCCGCGGTTGCGGTACTGGTTGGATCGGTTGGCGACCGAGGGCATCTTGCAGCACGCCGCGGTGGTCTACGGCTACTTCCCGGCGGTGTCGGAGGGTGACGACGTGGTGGTGCTGACCGAGGCGCGCCCGGATGCGCCCGAGCGCTACCGGTTCACCTTCCCGCGGCAGCAGCGTTCGCGGTTCCTGTGCATCGCCGACTTCGTGCGGTCGCGGGAGGATGCGGTCGCGTCGGGTCAGGTGGATGTGTGGCCGTTTCAGCTGGTGACGATGGGGCAGCCGATTGCGGATTTCGCGAACGAGTTGTTCGCGTCGAATTCGTACCGGGATTATCTCGAGGTGCACGGCATCGGTGTGCAGTTGACCGAGGCGTTGGCCGAGTACTGGCATCGGCGGGTGCGGCAGGAGTTGGCGTTCGCCGGGGGTGGCACGGCTGCGGACGAGGATCCGGAGGAGGTCGCGGAGTATTTCAAGCTTGCCTATCGCGGCGCCCGGTTCGCGTTCGGGTACGGGGCGTGCCCGAATCTCGAGGATCGGATCAAGCTGGTCGAGTTGCTCGAACCCGAGCGGATCGGGGTGGAGTTGTCGGAGGAGCTGCAGTTGCATCCCGAGCAGTCGACGGATGCGTTCGTGCTGCACCACCCGGAGGCGAAGTACTTCAATGTCTGATCGGGTGGAGGCGTCTGATCGGGTGGAGGCGCCGCTCGCGGTGCGGGCCGGTGTGCTGCGGGCGGTGCTGTGGGATATGGACGGCACCCTGCTCGAATCGGAACGCTTGTGGGACATCGGGATGCGCGAGTTGTCGTTGTATCTCGGTGGGCCGATGAGTGAGGAGACCCGCATCTCCACGATCGGGGGTCCGATGGATCTGGCGGTGCTGCGCACTTTCACCGGTCTGGGTCTCGAGCCGACTCCGGACGAGGCGGCGGCTGCGGCGGCGTGGCTGACCGAGTACATGGGCCGGTTGTTCGCCGACGGGTTGCCGTGGCGGCCCGGCGCGCAGGCCGCGTTGCGTATGGTGCGCGAGGCGGGCCTGGGGTCGGTGCTGGTGACCAACACCGAGCGGGCGTTGTGCGAGGTGGCGCTGGACACCCTGGGTCGTGAGCATTTCGATCATTCGGTGTGCGGCGACGAGGTGCCGGCCGGCAAGCCCGATCCGGCGCCCTACCGGCGGGCGGCGGAGCTGCTCGGTCTGGATCCGGCGCAGTGTCTGGCGGTGGAGGATTCCCCGACCGGGGCGGCCGCGGCGGATGCGGCCGGGTGCACGGTGCTGGTGGTGCCGTCGCTGGTGGATGTGCCCGGCTCGGGGCGGCGCGTGTTCCGATCGACGCTGGAGGGGTTGAGCGCCGAGGATCTGCACGAGCTGCACGGTGCGGGGGTGCCCTGAGGTGGCGGTTCCGAAGATCGTGCTGTTCTACAAGTTCACCCCGCTGCCCGATCCGGAGGCGATCCGGTTGTGGCAGTACACCTTGGCGTCGTCGCTGGGGTTGACCGGGCGGATCCTGATCTCCGAGCACGGCATCAACGGCACCGTCGGCGGCGACATCGCCGACGTGAAGAAGTATGTGCGTGGGTTGCGCGGCTACGCGGCGTTCGAGGACACCGACGTCAAGTGGTCCGACGGCACCGGCGACGATTTTCCGCGGCTGTCGGTGAAGGTACGTCCGGAGATCGTCACTTTCGGGGTGCCCGACGAGGTGAAGGTCGACGAGCACGGCATCGTCGACGGCGGCACCCATCTGTCGCCGCACGGTGTGCACGAGCTGGTCGCCGAGCGCGGCGACGAGGTGGTGTTCTTCGACGGCCGTAATCGGTTCGAGGCGCAGATCGGCCGGTTCCGGGATGCGATCGTGCCGGAGGTGGCCACGACCCGCGATTTCGTCGCCGAGCTCGACAGCGGCCGCTACGACCATCTCAAGGGCCGCCCGGTGGTGACCTACTGCACCGGTGGGGTGCGTTGTGAGGTGCTGTCAGCGTTGATGCGCAACCGTGGTTTCGAGGAGGTCTACCAGCTCGACGGTGGCATCGTGCGGTACGGCGAGACCTTCGGCGACGAGGGCCTGTGGGAGGGTTCGCTGTACGTCTTCGACGGGCGGATGAACGTCGAGTTCAGCGACGAGACGACGGTGATCGGGCGCTGCGCGCTGTGCGGCACGCCCACCTCGCGGTATCGCAACCATCCGGATGTTCGCGGCCGGGAGTTGACTCTGGTGTGCGAGGGCTGTGTGCCGGACCCGGTGGAGGTGTAACCGGATGCGCGCCGCGCCGTTGCCGGTACGCGACGGGCTCGGCCCGGACCGTATCCGGATGCCCGCCGATCACGGCGCCGACACGGTCGTGGAGTTCCTCGAGGCCGACCATCCCGACGAGGACTGGGCGGCGCGCATGGCGGCGGGGGAGTTGGTCGACGAGCACGGGCGCCGCGTCGAGCCGCACACCCCCTATCGGCCGACGCGGTTCGTGTACTTCTATCGCGATCCGGCGCCGGAGGTACCGGTGCCGTTCCCGGTGCATGTGCTGCACCGCGAGGACGGGCTGGTCGTGGTCGACAAGCCGCATTTTCTGGCGACGATTCCGCGTGGGGCGCACATCCGTGAATCGGTGGTGGTGCGGTTGCGGCGCGAGCTGGAGTTGCCGCATCTGGTGCCGGTGCACCGGCTCGACCGGATGACCGCGGGTGTGCTGTTGTGCACCACGGATCCGGGGTGGCGGCGGCCCTATCAGGAGCTGTTCGAGCGGCAGCGGGTGCGCAAGGTGTACGAGGCGGTCGCCGGATACCGGCCCGACCTGTCGTTCCCGCGGGTGGTGCGCACCCGGATCGTCAAGCGGCACGGGGAGTTGACGGCCGAGCAGTTCGCCGACGAGCCGAATTCGGAGACCCGCATCGAGGTGGTCGAGCGGCGCGGGGAGCTGGCCCGCTATCGGTTGTGTCCGCGCACCGGCCGCACCCATCAGTTGCGGCTGCATCTGATGTCCCTGGGGGTGCCGATCGTCGGGGACAACTTCTATCCGCGGTTCCGGCCGCGTGGGGCGGACGATTTCACCGATCCTCTGCGGTTGCTGGCGCGGTCGCTCGAGTTCACCGATCCGGTCAGCGGGGTGGCGCGGCGGTTCGTCAGCGGGCGGGAGCTCGAGTTCTGAGGGGTGTCGGTGTCCTGGCTGCGGGGCCGGTGGCGGGGCATGAAACAATCGACCCCTGTGAAGACCTTCGATTCCCTGTTCGCCGAGCTGTCCGAACGCGCCGCGACCCGCCCCGAGGGCTCCGGCACCGTCGCCGCCCTGGACGCCGGCGTGCATTTCCAGGGCAAGAAGGTACTCGAAGAGGCCGGTGAGGTGTGGATCGCCGCCGAGTACCAGTCCGACGAGGAACTGTCCGAGGAAATTTCGCAGCTGTTGTATTGGGTGCAGGTGCTGATGGTGGGGCGGGGTCTGAAGCCCGAGGACGTCTACAAGCATCTGTGACGTCCGCCGGCCCGCTGTGCGGTGCCGCCGTCCGTGCCCTGTAGATCCCCCTTCCTCGCTTCTGCTCGTCGTTCGAAAGGACCCCAATCCGTCATGCTGCGCGTCGCAGTCCCCAACAAAGGTTCGCTGTCCGAGTCCGCCGCCGAGATCCTGCAGGAGGCCGGCTACCGTCGCCGCACCGACTCGCGTGATCTGACGGTCATCGACCCGGTCAACGACGTCGAATTCTTCTTCCTGCGCCCGAAGGACATCGCGATCTACGTCGGTTCCGGCGAGCTGGATCTGGGGATCACCGGCCGTGATCTGGCGATGGATTCGGGGGCGCCGGTCGCCGAACGCCTGTCGCTGGGTTTCGGGTCGTCGCGTTTCCGGTATGCCGCGCCGAAGGGCCGGGACTGGACGGTCGAGGATCTGCGGGGGCTGCGCATCGCCACCTCGTACGCGAATCTGGTGCGTCGTGATCTCGCCGCCCGCGGTATCGAGGCCGAGGTGATCCGGCTCGACGGGGCGGTGGAGATCTCCATCCAGCTCGGCGTCGCCGACGCGATCGCCGATGTGGTGGGCTCGGGCCGGACGTTGCGGCAGCACGATCTGGTCGCCTTCGGGCAGTCGCTGTGCGATTCGGAGGGTGTGCTGATCGAGCGGGAGGGGTCGGATCGTTCGGATCGGGCCCGCAACCAGCTGATCGCCCGGCTCGAGGGTGTGGTCTTCGCGCAGCAGTACGTGATGATCGATTACGACTGCCCCAAGCACCTGCTCGAGCAGGCGGTGCAGGTGACCCCGGGACTCGAGTCGCCGACGATCTCGCCGTTGGCGAACGACAATTCGGTGGCGGTGCGGGCGATGGTGCCGCGCAAGGGCCACAACGCGGTGATGGATCGGCTCGCCGAGATCGGTGCCCGCGCGATCCTCGCGTCGAACATCCGCTCGTGCCGGGCGATGCGCGCCCCCGAGTAAGACGCACCCCTTCCCGTCGTCTCGGTGCGGCTCCGCGATCAGCGGGGCCGCACCTGCACGTTCTGGGTGATGCGGCCGAGCGCGCCGGTCTCGTCGTAGAGCAGCCCGGCGGTCATGCCGACCCCGTCGGGTCCGACGGACGTCTCCGCGGCGATCCCCACCCAGTCCTGTTCGCGGAACTCGGGGGCGCGGAACAGGTGCACGGTCAGGTCGGTGTTGAGGAAGGTGAACTCGCGGGGGTCGAGTTTGGAGCCGACGCCGTTGGCGACATCGGCGACGCTCATCAGTCGGTCGAGGCCGCTGGGGGTTTCGCCTTCGACGAGGGCGATCTCGCCGCGCACCCACGCCGACGACAGGCCCGGTGTGCCGAAGGGGACGATGATGCGCCAGTCGACGGTGTCGATGTAGCCGCCCTGCCACGACGCGTGCGGGGCGTGGGGTTCGAAGCTGCCCAGGGCCGGGAGCGGGGTCTCGGAGGTGCGGGCCACGGCCGGCAGGTCGACGGTTTCGAGGCGCCAGCCGGTGCCGCGCGCCACCGGGCGGTGGGTGCCGTCGGGGGCGGTGGCCCACAATTCGGCGACGACGAGTTCGATGCGGCGGCCGGGCCGTTCGATGCGGGTGCGGACCTCGAGGTCGGTGAGCGGGACGGGGCCGAGCAGGTCGACGGTCAGGCGGGTCAGGCGGGTGTCGGGGCGGGGCCGGTGCCGTTCGATGGCGCGGGCGAGCAGCGCCGAGGGCGGGGCGCCGTGCTGCAGGTGCGGGCCCCAGGTGCTGACGGTGCGGTCGGTGGGGCGGAACACCGCGATCTCGATGTCGTCGGCCGGGCCGGTGGGGCCGGCCGGCCGGGGGACCGGCACGTAGTAGGCGGCGTCGCTCATTCGGGATTCTCCTGCTGCTCGATGCGGTGGGGCGCACCCGACGTCGACTGCGCCGCAAGGCTGTCGAGGGGATACGGCGGTGGGGTACCGCCGAATGCCGGGCACAATGCCCGATGATCGCACCACCGGCAGCCGGGACCGGGATTGGGGCGGAAGTCGCCGCTGCCGCGCAACTGCCGGATCGTCGCCCACATCGCCCGCACGATCCGTTCGAAGCGGCGCAGTTCGTCGGGGTCGGGCCGGTAGTGCAGCACCTGACCGTCGCCGAGATACAGCAGCCGCAGCGAGGCCGGGACGAGGCCGCGTTGCCGCCACACGATCAGCGCGTAGAACTTCAGCTGGAACAGCGCCGCCCGCTCGCCGCGCGGGGACGGGGCACGGCCGGTCTTGTAGTCGACGACATGCACCGCGCCGGTGGCATCGACATCGAGGCGGTCGATGATGCCGCGCAGCGGGACGTCGCCGTCGAGGGTGGTCTCCACCCGCAGTTCGCAGCCGTCGGCGACGACGGCGGTGGGGTCTTCGACGGTGAAGTAGGTGCTCAGCAGCGCGGCGGCCTCGGCGAGGAACCCCGCGTCGTCGGTATCCACGCCCAGATCGGGGGTGGCGGCGAGGATCCGGGCCAGGGCGTCGGGCAGCAGGGTCTGCGCGGCGGTGGCGGTGCGGGCCGGTCCGTCGAGCGCGAACAGTGCTTCGAGAGCGGCGTGCACGACGGTGCCGCGCGCCTGGGCGCGGGTCGGGGGTGCGGTGAGCCGGTCGACGGCCTTGAAGCGGTAGAGCAGCGGGCAACGGGTGAAGTCGGCGGCGCGGGAGGGGGACAGGGCGACCGGCCGCGTCGTGTCGGCGGGGGGTGTGGGCGCAGCTGTGGTCACACCTGGCAGGCTAGGACGCGGGTCCGACACGGTGCCGGACCCGCGTGCCCGTGCGCGGGTGCGGGGCTGGAACGAAGGTGGACACGGCGATGGCAGTAGGCGGACTCGGGCGCAGCGGACCCTTCCAGGTGGGGGACCGGGTGCAGTTGACCGACGCCAAGGGCCGCAAGTACACCGTGGTGCTCGAGCCGGGCAAGGAGTTCCACACCCACCGCGGCGGGATTCTGCACGACGATCTGATCGGCACCGACGAGGGTGTGGTGGTCACCTCCACCAACGGCACCCCCTATCTGGCGTTGCGGCCGCTGCTGGTGGACTACGTGATGTCGATGCCGCGCGGTGCGCAGGTGATCTACCCGAAGGACGCCGCGCAGATCGTGCAGGAGGGCGATGTCTTCCCCGGCGCGACGGTGCTCGAGGCGGGCGCCGGATCCGGGGCGCTGACCTGTTCGCTGCTGCGCGCTGTCGGGGAGGGCGGCCGGGTGATCTCCTACGAGGTGCGCGAGGACCATCTCGCCTACGCCGAGCGCAATGTCGACACGTTCTTCGGGGAGCGCCCGGCGAACTGGACGACGGTGCTCGGGGATCTGGCGGACTACGACGTGGAGAAGTACGGCCGGGTCGATCGGGTGGTGCTGGACATGCTGGCGCCCTGGGATGTGCTGGAGACGGTGAAGAAGGCGCTGGTGCCGGGTGGGGTGCTCATCGTCTATGTGGCGACGACGACGCAGCTGTCGCGGGTGGTCGAGGCGATGCGGGAGCAGACCTGCTGGACCGAGCCGCGCTCGTGGGAGTCGATGGTGCGCGGCTGGCACGTGGTGGGGCTGGCGGTGCGGCCGGAGCATCGGATGCAGGGGCACACCGCGTTTCTGGTCAGTGCCCGGCGGCTGCAGGACGGGGTGGAGACCCCGAAGCCGCAGCGTCGGCCCAGCAAGGGCTGAGCCGACGCCGACCTGCGGGAACCGGCGGGCGCGGGATCACGGGAGAGTACCTTCGAGGGGACCGGTCGACTCACGGTCTCGGGAAGCCCGACAGTGGATCGGGGGTGTGGTGCCATGGTGCGTCCCGCACGCGACACATGTTCGGAACACGACTGTTTCGTGTCCTCCCCCATGCCGGGCGATGTCCCGGTAGCGTGGAATGACCGACAGTGGAGGGAGTCGCTATGAGCTCGTCAGAGAAGCCGGATGCGGTTGCGGCGGCACGAGAGATCGATGAGTTGCGCATGGAGGTGGCGACCTTGCGTCGTCGGCTCGGCGAACCGTCCGATCAGGTACGCGACCTCGAGACCCGGCTCGAATCCCTCACGGTCCGCAACGGCAAACTGCTCGAGACCCTCAAGGATGCGCGTCAGCAGTTGATCACGCTGCGTGAGGAGGTCGACCGGCTGGCCCAGCCGCCGAGCGGCTACGGGGTGTTGCTCGAGACGTTCGACGACCAGACCGTCGACGTGTTCACCTCGGGCCGCAAGATGCGGGTCGCGGTGTCGCCGAATCTCGAACTCGACACCTTCCGGCCCGGTCAGACGGTGCGGTTGAACGAGGCGTTGACCGTTGTGGAGGTCGGTGGTTTCGAACGCGTCGGGGAGATCACCACTCTGCGGGAGGTGCTCGACGACGGTACCCGGGCGTTGGTGGTGGGGCACGCCGACGAGGAACGCATCGTGTGGCTGGCGGCGCCGCTGGCCGCGGCGGCCGCCGACGTCGAGACCGACGCCCTCGTCGACGACGAGAATTCGTTCACGCTGCGCCCCGGCGATTCGCTGCTCGTCGACAGCAAGGCCGGTTACGCCTTCGAACGGATCCCGAAGGCCGAGGTCGAGGATCTCGTGCTCGAGGAGGTCCCGGACGTCGGCTACGGCGACATCGGTGGTCTGGGCCGGCAGATCGAGCAGATCCGCGATGCGGTGGAGTTGCCGTTCCTGCACAAGGACCTGTTCCGCGAGTACTCGCTGCGCCCACCGAAGGGTGTGCTGCTGTACGGCCCGCCCGGCTGCGGTAAGACCCTGATCGCGAAGGCCGTCGCGAATTCGCTGGCGAAGAAGATCGCCGAGGCCCGCGGCGACGATTCGAAGGAAGCGAAGTCGTTCTTCCTGAACATCAAGGGCCCGGAACTGTTGAACAAGTTCGTCGGTGAGACCGAGCGGCACATCCGGTTGATCTTCCAGCGGGCCCGGGAGAAGGCGTCCGAGGGCACCCCGGTGATCGTGTTCTTCGACGAGATGGACTCGATCTTCCGTACCCGCGGGTCGGGGGTGTCCTCCGATGTGGAGACCACGGTGGTGCCGCAGCTGCTCGCCGAGATCGACGGTGTCGAAGGGCTCGAGAACGTCATCGTCATCGGCGCGTCGAACCGGGAGGACATGATCGACCCGGCGATCCTGCGGCCCGGCCGCCTCGACGTGAAGATCAAGATCGAACGTCCGGACGCGGAGGCCGCCCAGGACATCTTCTCGAAGTACCTGACCGAGAGCCTGCCGGTGCACGCCGACGATCTCGCCGAGTTCGGTGGCGACCGGGTCGCGTGCGTGCGGACGATGATCGAACGGGTCGTCGAGCGGATGTACGCCGAGTCCGAGGACAACCGTTTCCTCGAGGTGACCTACGCCAACGGCGACAAGGAGGTCCTGTACTTCAAGGACTTCAACTCGGGCGCGATGATCCAGAACATCGTCGACCGGGCGAAGAAGTACGCGATCAAGTCGGTGCTCGAGACCGGGGCGCCCGGTCTGCGGGTGCAGCATCTGCTCGATTCGATCGTCGACGAGTTCGCCGAGAACGAGGACCTGCCCAACACCACGAATCCGGACGACTGGGCCCGGATCTCGGGGAAGAAGGGCGAGCGGATCGTGTACATCCGCACCCTGGTCACCGGCAAGAACGCCAGCGCGAGCCGCGCGATCGACACCGAATCGAACACCGGCCAGTACCTGTAGGACTCGACCGCGGCGGCCGGGCCTTCCCCGATCCGGAAGGCCCGGCCGCCGCGCTCTTCCGGGGGGAGGACCGGTCATGCCGCTGCCGCGCACGATGGCCCGGTTCAACAAGGTGGTCACCAACCGGGTCACCACCCCGTTCGCGCAGTTGCTGCCCGGCACCGCGGTGGTCGAGCATCGCGGTCGCCGCTCGGGCCGGATCTTCCGCACCCCGGTGCTGCTGTTCGGCGTCGGGGACGATCTGCGGATCGCGTTGACCTACGGCGCCGACACCGACTGGGTGCGCAACGTGCGCGCCGCCGGGAGCGCGGTGGTGCACACCCGGGGTGAGGCGGTACCGGTGACCGCGCCGCGGCTCGGCAACGATCCGCAGGCGAGCTGGGCGCCGCTGCCGGTGCGGATGGCGCTGCGGGCGATCGGGGCGTCCGGCTATCTGGACTGCACCCCGCGGCGGGCCCCCTGATCGGGGCGGCGGGGTGGTCCACGACCAGGACCGCCCGGATCGCCTAGGCTCGACGGCATGCAGCGGATCATCGGTATCGAGGTCGAGTACGGGATCTCCTCACCCAACGAGCCATCGGCGAACCCGATCCTGACCTCCACGCAGGCGGTGCTGGCCTATGCGGCGGCCGAAGGGGTGCCGCGCGCCCGCCGCACCCGCTGGGACTACGAGGTCGAATCGCCGTTGCGTGACGCGCGGGGCTTCGATCTGGGCCGGTTCAACGGCCCGGCCCCGGTCATCGACGCCGACGAGGTCGGCGCCGCGAACATGATCCTCACCAACGGGGCGCGGTTGTACGTCGACCACGCCCACCCGGAATACTCCGCACCGGAGGTCGCCGACCCGTTGGACGCGGTGATCTGGGACAAGGCCGGTGAGCGGGTGATGGAGGCCGCGGCGCGGCACGCGTCGAGTGTGCCCGGCGCGCCGCGGCTGCAGCTGTACAAGAACAATGTCGACGGCAAGGGTGCCTCCTACGGCACCCACGAGAACTATCTGATGGACCGCGACACCCCGTTCTCCGCGGTGGTGGCGGGCCTGACGCCGTTCTTCGTCTCCCGGCAGGTGATCACCGGCTCGGGGCGGGTGGGGATCGGGCAGTCCGGCGACGAGCCGGGTTTCCAGTTGTCGCAGCGCGCCGACTACATCGAGGTCGAGGTCGGTCTCGAGACCACCCTCAAGCGCGGCATCATCAACACCCGCGACGAGCCGCATGCCGACGCCGACAAGTACCGGCGGCTGCATGTGATCATCGGTGACGCGAACCTGGCGGAGA
Organism: Rhodococcus sp. Q1; assembly: GCF_004153645.1. Classification (NCBI taxonomy): domain Bacteria; kingdom Bacillati; phylum Actinomycetota; class Actinomycetes; order Mycobacteriales; family Nocardiaceae; genus Rhodococcus; species Rhodococcus sp. Q1. The sequence goes on from NZ_SDMJ01000003.1 coordinate 703,766, forward strand.
TGTCCACCTACCTCAAGGTCGGCACCACCGCGCTGGTGCTCGACCTGATCGAGGCGGGCATCGACCTGTCGGATCTGCAGCTGGCCCGCCCGGTCACCGCGGTGCATCACATCAGTCACGATCCGTCGCTGCGCAAGACCGTCGCGCTCGCCGACGGCCGGGAGCTGACGGGCCTGGCGTTGCAGCGGATCTACCACGAGCGGGTCGCGAAGTTCCACGACGGCACCGAGGACAAGCGGATCCTCGACATCCTCGACAAGTGGGCGATGGTGCTCGACCTGCTCGAACGCGACCCGATGGAATGCGCGGACCTGCTGGACTGGCCGGCGAAACTGCGGCTGCTCGAGGGTTTCCGCAACCGGGAGGGCTTGTCCTGGTCGGCGCCGCGCCTGCACATGGTGGACCTGCAGTATTCGGATGTGCGCCTGGACAAGGGTCTGTACAACCGCCTGGTGGCCCGCGGGTCGATGCAGCGGCTGGTGTCCGAACAGCAGGTGCTCGACGCGGTGCGCACCCCGCCGTCGGACACCCGGGCCTACTTCCGCGGCGAGTGCCTGCGCCGCTTCGGCGCCGACATCGCGGCGGCGAGCTGGGATTCGGTGATCTTCGATCTGGGTCGCGAGTCGCTGGTGCGCATCCCGACGCTCGAGCCGTTGCGGGGCAGCCGCGCGCATGTCGGGGAGTTGCTCGAGACGGCGCAGTCGGCGGCCGAACTGGTCGATCAGCTCACCCACTGACGGTCGTCCCGGGGTGTGGTGGTGGCCCGATCGTGTGCCGCGAGTACGCGTGTCGCCACCGGCGGACCGTTTCGCTGGGTAGGGTAGGAGTTCGAAGCAGCGGTGACCACACCGATCGTCGACCGGTGACGGTTCCGCGCCGAGTACAGGAGGAGGTCGGCGGCGATGGCACAGGAGCAGACCACACGCGGTGGCGGCGGAGACGACGACGAGGTCGTCGGTGACGGCGGTGCCGGTCAGGAGCGTCGCGAGAAGCTCGCCTCGGACACCGACGATCTTCTCGACGAGATCGACGACGTGCTCGAGGAGAACGCGGAGGACTTCGTGCGGGCATATGTGCAGAAAGGTGGCCAGTGACAGCCGAACGGTCCTCTCTTCCCTTCCGCGAGGTGCAGCCGAGGCTGCACCTCGCGTCGCCCTTGTCGTCGTTCTCCGACCATCTGCGCATGCACGCCCCGGAGATGCTGCCGGAGAACCGGTTCCGGTTCGAACGGGGTGACCACGTGGACCTCGCCCCGCACGGCACCACCATCGTGGCGCTGACCTTCGACGGGGGTGTGCTGCTCGCCGGCGACCGGCGCGCGACGATGGGCAACCTGATCGCCTCCCGCGATGTCGACAAGGTGTTCATCACCGACAACTATTCGGCGGCCGGCATCGCCGGCACCGCGGGCCTGGCGATCGAACTGGTGCGGCTGTTCGCCGTCGAACTCGAGCACTACGAGAAGATCGAGGGCGTGCCGCTGACCTTCGACGGCAAGGCCAATCGGCTGTCGTCGATGGTGCGCGGCAATCTCGGTGCGGCCATGCAGGGTCTGGCCGTGGTGCCGCTGCTGGTCGGTGTCGACCTCGACGCTCCCGACGCGCACCGCGCCGGGCGGATCGTGTCGTACGACGTGGTCGGTGGCCGCTACGAGGAACGCGCCGGCTATCACGCGGTCGGCTCGGGTTCGTTGTTCGCCCGGTCGTCGCTGAAGAAGCTCTACCGCGCCGACGCGGACGAGCAGAGCGCGCTGCGCACCGCCGTCGAGGCGCTGTACGACGCGGCCGACGACGACACCGCCACCGGGGGCCCCGACACCACCCGCGGGATCTACCCGACGGCGGTGGTGATCACCGCGGCGGGGGCCGTGGCGGTCGCGGAGGAAACCCTGTCCGAGCTGGCCCGCAGCATCGTGGCCGACCGCACCGCAGGAGATGCCCGGTGACACTTCCGTACTATGCGTCCGCCGAGCAGATCATGCGCGATCGTTCGGAGCTGGCCCGCAAGGGCATCGCCCGGGGTCGCTCGGTGATCGCGTTGACCTACGCCGACGGGGTGCTGCTGGTGGCGGAGAACCCGTCGAAGGCGCTGCACAAGATCAGCGAACTGTACGACCGGGTCGGTTTCGCCGCCGTCGGCAAGTACAACGAGTTCGAGAATCTGCGTCGTGCCGGGATCATGCACGCCGACATGCGCGGCTATTCCTACGATCGGCGGGACGTGACCGGGCGGGCGTTGGCGAATGCCTACGCGCAGACCCTGGGCACGATCTTCACCGAGCAGCCGAAGCCCTACGAGGTGGAGATCTGCGTCGCCGAGGTCGGTCGCGCCGGCACCGAGGACGGCCCGCAGCTGTACCGCATCACCTACGACGGGTCGATCGTCGACGAACCGCAGTTCGTGGTGATGGGTGGTAACACCGAGCCGATCGTCACCGCGCTGCGCTCGTCCTACAAGGCCGGTCTGCCGCTCGACGAGGCGGTCGCCGTGGCGGTCACCGCGTTGCAGCAGCCGGCCACCGCCGATGCGGCGCCGCGGTTGCTCGGCCGCGGCGAACTCGAGGTCGCGGTGCTCGAGAAGCAGCGTCCGCGCCGCGCGTTCCGCCGCATCGCGGGGGCGGCGCTCGATGCGCTGCTGCCCACCGGTTCGGCTCAGCCGGCGGCGTCGGAGACGCCGGGGTCCGAGCCGGCTCCCGAGGCCGGCACCGACGCGGGCTGATCCACCGCGAGCCGATAGACCGTCAACGCCGACGGCACCACCTCGAAGTCGAATCCGGTGCCGTCGGCGGGGACCTCCCCGTCGGTGGCCAACGCCACCGGATCCCCGATCACCTGCACCGCCAGGGCCGGGCTGTGCCGATGCCGATACATCGGGGAGGCGCCGAGGGTGCCGGTCGCGGCGGCGGCGAGCAGCCGGAGCCGCGAGAACCGGCGTTCGGCCGGCAGGTACCGCACATCCAGGGTGCCCGGATCCAGATGCGACCGGGACATCGGCACCTGATCGCCCGGGGTGTAGCGGCCGTTGCCGACGAACAGCAACCACACCGCCCGCCCGGTGCCGTCGATCCGCACCGGCATCGGGCTCGCCGTGCGCAGCACCGCCAGCATCGCCAGGCCCGCCGCCGGCCACTTGCCGATCCGCGGCTCCCAGTGCTGCCGTAACCGCACCGCGTCCGGATAGCCGCCGAGGCTGGCGGTGTTGACGAACCGCCGCACCGTGCGACCGGCCGGTCCGGTCACCGTCACCTGTCCGAGTCCCACCGCGACGGCCTGCCCATCGGTGATCGCCCGTACCGTCTCGTCCAGGTCGCTCACCCCGAGATCGTGCGCGAAGTGGTTGAGGGTGCCGCCGGGGAAGACCGCCACCGGCAACCGGGCGTCGCCGGCCGCGTCGAGCACCGCCGCGACGGTGCCGTCGCCGCCGCACACCCCCAACGCCGTCGGCCGGTGCTCGGCCAGCAGCCGCGCCAGTTCGTCCTGCGGGTCGTGGTCGGCGTCGAGGTCGGCGCGATGCACCCCGGGCAGGGCGGCGGTGACGACCGCGGCGATCTCCTCGGCGGTGCCGGCATCGCGGTTGACGATCAGCAGCATCCCTTCCCCACCGGGCAGCGCGGGCGCGGCGACCGCGACCTGCACGGCGGCCGGTTCGCGGCTGCGCACCGCCCACCAGCGGCGGGTGGACCACGCCACGCCCGCCCCGACCGCGGCGCCGACGACGACGTCGCCGGGCCAGTGCACCCCGGTGTGCACCCGGGAATAGGCCACCGCCGCGGCCAGCGGTGCCAGGACCGCCCCGGCCACAGGGGATTCGAGGGCGGTCCCGGTCACGAACGCCGCCGCCGAGGCGGAGTGCCCGGACGGGAACGACGACGAGCGGGGGATCGGCACGCTGCGGCGCAGGAACTTCGGGTCGGTGCGCGCCGGGGGGCGGCGCCGCGGCAACAGCGGTTTGAGCAGCCCGTTGGTCAGGGCGCTGGCCCCGGCCACGGACAGCAGGCCGCGCACCGCGCCGCGCCGCGCGTGTCCCCCGGCGGCCGCGCACACCGCGGCGCACGCCATCCACAGCACACTGTGGTTGGCGGCGCGCCCGAGATCACGCAACAGCGGGTCGGCGGGGGACGGGCGCAGCGCCCCGGAACGGTCGAACAGGGCCCGGTCGGCGGTGCGGTAGTGCTCGCGAAGAATCACACCTCGAACCGTAGATGTCGTTGCCACCCATGGGGGTCGGGTTTGCGCGGTACTGTCGAAGTGTGCAGCGACGAATCATGGGTATCGAGACGGAGTTCGGCGTCACGTGTACCTTCCACGGGCATCGCCGGTTGAGCCCCGACGAGGTGGCCCGCTATCTGTTCCGCCGGGTGGTGTCCTGGGGGCGCAGTTCGAACGTCTTCCTGCGGAACGGGGCGCGACTGTATCTCGATGTCGGCTCGCACCCCGAGTACGCCACCGCCGAGTGCGACGACCTGCTCCAGCTCGTCGAACACGATCATGCCGGTGAGCGGGTCCTCGAGGAACTGCTCATCGACGCCGAGCAGCGTCTGGCCGAAGAGGGCATCGGCGGCGACATCTTCCTGTTCAAGAACAACACCGACTCGGCGGGCAACTCCTACGGCTGCCACGAGAATTATCTCGTCGCCCGCGTCGGCGAGTTCTCCCGCATCTCCGATGTGCTGCTGCCGTTCCTGGTGACCCGGCAGCTGATCTGCGGCGCCGGGAAGGTGCTGCAGACCCCGAAGGCCGCGACCTTCTGCCTGTCGCAGCGCGCCGAGCACATCTGGGAGGGTGTCTCGTCGGCGACCACCCGGTCGCGGCCGATCATCAACACCCGCGACGAACCGCACGCCGACGCCGAGAAGTACCGGCGGCTGCATGTGATCGTGGGGGATTCGAACATGTCCGAGACCACCACCATGCTCAAGGTGGGGTCGGCGGCGCTGGTGCTCGAGATGATCGAGGCCGGGGTGCCGTTCCGGGACTTCGCGCTCGACAACCCGATCCGCGCGATCCGCGAGGTCTCCCACGATCTGACCGGTCGGCGCCCGGTGCGCCTGGCCGGGGGCCGGCAGGCCAGCGCCCTGGACATCCAGCGTGAATATCATGCGCGGGCGGTGGAGTATCTGCACCAGCGCGAACCCGATCCGCATGTCGCGCAGGTGGTGGACCTGTGGGGCCGTGTCCTCGACGCCGTCGAGTCGCAGGACTTCGCGAAGGTCGACACCGAGATCGACTGGGTGATCAAGCGCAAGCTGTTCCAGCGCTATCAGGACCGTTACAGCATGGAACTGTCGGATCCGAAGATCGCCCAGCTCGACCTGGCGTATCACGACATCAAACGCGGCCGCGGCGTGTTCGACCTGCTGCAACGCAAGGGGTTGGCGGCGCGGGCGACCGACGACGAGTCCGTCGATGCGGCGGTGGACACCCCGCCGCAGACCACCCGGGCGAAGCTGCGCGGTGATTTCATCGCCGCCGCGCAGGCCGCCGGCCGCGATTTCACCGTCGACTGGGTGCATCTGAAGCTCAACGATCAGGCGCAGCGCACCGTGTTGTGCAAGGACCCCTTCCGGTCGGTGGACGAACGCGTCGAACGGCTCATCGCCTCCATGTGAGCACCGGTGCCCATCGGATCGGACCGTGCGGTCCGATCCGATGGGCGGTGATGCGGTGCCGGCGGCGCGCGGGCACTAGGGTTGGCCCGTGGCGATCTCGAAAGTCGAACGGCTGGTGAATCTGGTCATCGCGCTGCTGTCCACCCGACAGTTCGTGACCGCGGAGAAGATCCGGGCCTCGGTGGCCGGCTACTCCGAATGCGCGAGCGACGAGGCGTTCAGCCGCATGTTCGAGCGGGACAAGAACGAACTGCGCGATCTCGGGGTGCCGCTCGAGACCGGCCGGCCGTCGCGGTCGTCGACGGTGGAGGGCTACCGCATCAACCGCGACGCCTACGAGCTGCCGGAGATCGATCTGACGCGGGAGGAGACCGCCGCCGTGGCCGTCGCCGCTGCGCTGTGGGAATCGCCGGAGCTGACCGCCGCCGCGCAGGGCGCGGTGTTCAAGCTGCGGGCCGCCGGGATCCGTGTCGACACCGACGGCGGGGAGGTGGTGGCGCCGCTGCCGCCGCGCGCCCGCGGCTCCGAGCCGGCGCTGACGGCGCTGCTCGCCGCGATCGACGCGGGGCGGGCGGTGCGCTTCACCCACCGCAGTTCCCCCACCGAGCCGTGGTCGACGCGCACCGTCGAACCGTGGGGTGTGGTCACCGTGCACGGCCGCTGGTATCTCGTCGGCCACGACCGTGACCGCGATGCGGTGCGCACCTTCCGCCTGTCCCGCATCGGCGACGAGGTCACCGCCATCGGCCCGGAGGGGGCGGTGCAGATCCCGGAGGGGGTGGATCTGCGGGCCCGGGTGCTGGCGGCGACCTCCCCGGCGGAGGTGACCGGTTCGGCTCGGCTGTGGGTGGCGGACGGACGCGCCTGGGAGTTGCGCCGGCTCGGACGGCCCGGCGCGGCGCGGGCGGTCGGCGACCGGGACGGGGCGGAACTCGAGGTGCCGGTGCGCTCGTGGGAGTGGATCGCGCGGATCGTCGCCGGGCAGGGCGCCGACGCGTTGGTGCTCGACCCGCCGGAGTTGCGGGCCGAGGTGCAGCGCATCCTCGAGCGGGCGGCAACGGATGCGGGGGAGGAGGGTCGATGAGCACACGACTGTCGGCGCGGCTGGGACGACTGCTCAATCTGGTGCCGTATTTCCTGGCGCACCCGGGGATCAGCGCGGCGGAGGCGGCCCGCGATCTGGGGGTGACCCCGAAGCAGGTGATGGACGACCTGAACCAGCTGTGGGTGTGCGGGCTGCCCGGCTACGGCCCCGGCGACCTGATCGACCTGTCGTTCTCCGAGGACAGCATCGTGGTGACCTTCACCGCCGGTATCGACCGGCCGCTGCGGTTGACCTCCACCGAGGCCACCGCGCTGCTCGTGGCGTTGCGGTCGCTGCAGGAGATGCCGGGGGTGGTCGATCCGTCGGCGGCGCAGGCGGCGATCGCGAAGATCGAGGCGGCGGCCGGGACCGCCGCCACCCCCGCCGACATCGTCGCCGATCCGGAGCCGGGGACGGCCGGGGATTCCGATGCGGCCGGGCAGGTGCGGGCCGCGGTGCGGGACGGCCGTGCCGTGCATGTGACCTATTATTCGGCGTCCCGCGACACCGTCTCCGAACGGGACGTCGACCCGATCCGCATCGTGATCATCGACGAGCACGCCTATCTGCAGGCCTGGTGCCGCAGCGCGGAGGGGGTGCGACTGTTCCGTGTCGACCGCATCGACGCCGCCACCGTGCTGGACGAGCCGGCCCGGCCCCCGCACCGGGCGATCACCGACGACGAGCACCTCGAACTGTTCGAGGGCGACCCGTCGCTGCCCGCCGCCCGGTTGCGCATCGCCCCGGCCTACACGTGGCTGCTCGACTACTACCCGCTCACCGAGGTGCAGGTGCGCTCCGACGGCAGCTGTGAGGCGTCGATGCGGTATGCCTCGCCGGCGTGGATGGCGCGGTTGCTCGTCGGGCTCGGCGCCGGCGTGCGGGTGCTCGACCCGCCACCGTTGCGGGCGGCGGTGCGGGCGCGGGCCGAGTCGGCGCTGGCGGCCTACGCCGATCTCGACCGGGAGGACGCGGCCCGCGGCACGGGCCCGTCCTCGTGACGCCGGGGTGGGGGAACATCTCTGTGAATCCTCCGCAAATTGTGGGTGGATACACCTGCTCGGGCCCTCGGGGTGTGCTCGAGGTCCGGTAGCATCGATCGGAGCCGATCAGTGGAGGTTGTTGTAAATGGGTGCAATGAGCCCCTGGCACTGGGCCATCGTGGCGCTGGTGGTCGTGATTCTCTTCGGTTCGAAGAAGTTGCCCGACGCCGCACGCGGTCTCGGTCGTTCGCTCCGGATCTTCAAGAGCGAGGTCAAGGAGATGCAGAACGACGATGCCCGGGCGGCCACGCCGCAGCAGCCGGCGCCGAATCCGTTGCCGGCCGCGCAGCCGACGACCGATCCCGCCGCGCCGCACACGCACACCGAACCGCGGTCTGCCTGACCGACGTTCATCCTGCCGGGGCGCCCACCGCGGGTGTCCCGGCGTTCCGCTGACCCCGGCACGCCGTAGCGCCGGTGGTCTCGACAGGAGCTGAGAACCGCACCGTGCGCATCCCGTTCGATCCGCGCCGAAGCCGGCGCAAGACCAACCCCGACGGCACCATGTCGCTGGTCGAGCACCTCTACGAATTGCGCACGCGTCTGCTGATCGCTCTCGCCGCGGTCGTGCTCACCACCATCCTCGGATTCGTCTGGTACAGCCGCAGCCTGTTCGGCCTCGACAGTCTCGGGGAGATCCTGCGCGGCCCCTACTGCGACCTGCCGGCCTCGGCCCGCGCCGATCTGAGCAGCGACGGCTCGTGCCGGCTGCTCGCCACCGGCCCGTTCGAACAGTTCATGCTGCGCCTGAAGGTCGCCGCCACCGCCGGCATCGTGATGGCGTGCCCGGTGTGGCTGTACCAGCTGTGGGCGTTCGTCACCCCCGGCCTGTACCGCAAGGAACGCCGCTACGCGATCGGCTTCGTCACTAGCGGGGCGGCGCTGTTCGTCACCGGCGCGGTGCTGGCCTATCTGGTGATCTCCCACGCGTTGTCGTTCCTGCTGTCCGTCGGCAACGACGTGCAGGTCACCGCGCTGTCGGGCGCCGAATACTTCGGGTTCCTCCTCAATCTGCTGGTGATCTTCGGGGTGTCCTTCGAGATCCCGCTGGTGATCGTCGCGCTCAACGGAGTGGGGGTGCTGTCCTACGAGAAACTCGCGGCGTGGCGGCGCGGGCTGATCATGGCGGTGTTCGTCTTCGCCGCCATCGCCACCCCCGGCCAGGATCCGTTCTCGATGCTGGCGTTGGCGTTGGCGCTGACGCTGCTCGTGGAGTTCGCCATCCAGATCGCCCGGGTGACCGACCGGCGTCGCGCCCGCAAGGCCCGATCCGAGGGCTGGGCCGATCTCGACGACGACGAGGGCTCGACGATCGCCGCGCCGAGCCCGGTGGAGCCGGCAGCGCCCACCGACACCGTCCGGACCGACCCGGCCCGCACCGACTACTCCGACACCCTGTGATCGGCGACCTCGTGCCCGGTGCGGGCGGTGACGACGCTTCGGGCGCCGCTCCGCTCGCCGTCACCCCGCAGCTCGCGGACTTCGCCGCGGAACTCGGGTTCCCCCTCGACCCGTTCCAGATCGAGGCGTGCCGCGCCCTCGAGGGCGGCCATTCGGTGCTGGTGTGCGCCCCCACCGGCGCCGGCAAGACCGTCGTCGGCGAGTTCGCGGTGTACCTGGCGCTGCAGGCCGGCTCCAAGTGCTTCTACACCACCCCGATCAAGGCGTTGAGCAACCAGAAGTACGCCGACCTGTGTGCCCGGCACGGCCGCCACTCGGTCGGTCTGCTCACCGGCGACCAATCCGTCAATTCCGATGCGCCGGTGGTGGTGATGACCACCGAGGTGCTGCGCAACATGATCTACGCGTCGTCCACCGCCCTGATCGGGCTCACCCACGTGGTGATGGACGAGGTGCATTTCCTCGCCGACCGGTTCCGCGGCGCGGTGTGGGAAGAGGTGATCCTGCACCTGCCGGAGGACGTGCGGCTGGCGTCGCTGTCCGCGACGGTGTCCAACGCCGAGGAGTTCGGCGACTGGATGACCACGGTGCGCGGCGACACCACCGTCGTCGTCGACGAGGTGCGGCCCATCCCGCTGCACCAGCACATGATGCTCGGCTCCCGCATCTACGACCTGTTCGACCGCCGCGCCGACACCGAGACCGCCCCGACCCGGCGGCGCCGCGACATCGTCGTCAACCCCGAACTGGCGTCGGCGGTGCGGCAACGGCAGAGCCTGTCCGGGATGGACCGCTGGGGCGAACGCGGCCCCCGCTTCCGGCCGCCGCCGCGCCCGGAGGTCATCGCCCGCCTCGACCGCGACGGTCTGCTGCCCGCCATCACCTTCGTGTTCAGCCGCACCGGCTGCGACGCCGCGGTGCAGCAGTGCCTGCGCTCGGGGTTGCATCTGACCGACGAGACCGAAGCCGCCGAGATCCGCCGGATCGTCGACGAACACACCCGGGACCTGCCGCGCGGCGACCTCGAGGTGCTCGGCTACGCGTCGTGGCGCACCGCCCTCGAACGCGGCATCGCCGCCCACCACGCGGGGATGCTGCCGGCCTTCCGGCACACCGTCGAGGAACTGTTCGTGCGTGGGCTGGTGCGGGCGGTGTTCGCCACCGAAACCCTCGCCCTGGGCATCAACATGCCGGCGCGCACCGTGGTGCTCGAAAAACTCGTCAAGTTCAACGGCGACACCCACGCCGAACTGACCCCCGGCGAGTACACGCAGCTGACCGGCCGCGCCGGGCGTCGCGGCATCGACGTCGAAGGCCACGCGGTGGTGCTGTGGCAACCGGGCGTCGAGCCGGCCGCGGTCGCCGGGCTCGCCTCCACCCGCACCTTCCCGCTGCGCAGTTCGTTCCGCCCGTCCTACAACATGGCGGTCAACCTCATCGACGCCGTCGGCGTGGACCGGTCGCGGGCGCTGCTCGAGATGTCCTTCGCCCAGTTCCAGGCCGACAAGTCGGTGGTCGGGCTCAAACGCGGCATCGACCGCAACGAGACCACCCTGGCGCAGCTGCGCGACCAGCTCGGCGGTGAGGACAGCGAGATCCTCGACTATCTGCGGATGCGCGCCGAACTGACCGACGCCGAACGCGCCCACGAGCGGCGCGGAAAGCAGGATCGGCGGACCGCGGCGGTGGCGTCGCTGGTGCCTCTGCGCCGCGGCGACATCATCGCGGTGCCCGCCGGCAAACACACCGGGCTGGCGGTGGTGGTTCTGCCGGACACCGACGCCGGCGATCCGCGGCCGCAGGTGGTCACCGCCGACGGCTGGTCCGGTCGCCTCTCGGCCGGGGATTTCCCGACGCCGGCGACGGTGCTGGGCTCGTTGCGGCTGCCGCGGCACGTCGATCACCGCACCGGCCGCGGGCGCCGCGACATCGCGTCGGCGCTGCGATCGAAGGGCCTGGTGCCGCCGCGCCGTCCCAAGCGCAGCAAGGCCAAGGGCGACACCCGCGAGATCGACGCGTTGCGCCGCGAGCTCAAGCACCATCCGGCTCGCAAGCATCCCGATCTCGATGCGCTCGCGCGTGTCGGGGAGCGCTACCACCGGTTGCTGCGCGAGACGCAGCAGCAGCGTCGCAAGGCCGCCGCGGCGACGGATTCGCTGGCGCGCACCTTCGAGAAGATCGTCGCGCTGCTCACCGAACGTGGCTATCTCACCGAGGGTGCCGATCCGGCGACCACCGAGGCGGGGGAGCGGCTCGCCCGCATCTACACCGAGTCGGATCTGCTGGTCGCCGAATGCGTGCGCCGCCGCGCCTGGGCGGGACTGTCCGCCGCCGAGCTGGCGGCGGTCGCCTCGGCGGTGATCTACGAGTCGCGCACCGACGAGCCGGTCACCGTCGTCGGACCCACGGGGCCGATCCGGCACGCGCTGGCCGAGACCACCCGGATCTGCGACGGGTTGCGGGCCGACGAGATCCGGCACCGGCTGCCCCCCACCCGGGAACCGGATCTGGGATTCGTCACCGCCGCCTACACGTGGGCGTCCACCGCGTCGCTGACCGAGGCGCTCGTCGCCGCGGAGGCGGCCGGCAAGGAACTCTCGCCCGGGGATTTCGTGCGGTGGTGCCGGCAGCTGATCGATCTGCTCGACCAGATCCGCACCTGCGCGGACGATCCGGAGCTCGCCCGCACCGCGGGCAAGGCGGTCGGGGCGGTGCGCCGCGGTGTCGTCGCCGTCGATCCCACCGCCGAGTAGCTCGCCCGGCGGGCGTGGATGCTCGGGCGGCGGGTGGACGCTACCGTATGGGCACACAACGGAAGGGTGAGTGGAGACGACGATGACCGGGCCGAACGAACCGCAGGACTCGCCGGGGCAGAGGCCACCGGAATCGACGGATCCGTGGGCACCGAACCCGACGTCCGGGGGCGGTGAGCAGCCCGGGTCGCCGTGGGCGCCGCCCGCCGGCCGACAGCAGTGGGGGCAGGGCAGCGGCGCCGGGTGGGGGCAGGCGCCCGGCGGGCAGTCGCCGTGGCAACCCGATGCCGGAGCCGGTGCGGGCGGGACTGCCCCGCAGCCCGGGTGGGCGCCGCCCACCGGGCAGCAGACTCCCGGGCACCAGAACCCGTGGGGTGCCCCGGCCGGGGCGCCGCAGCAGGGTTGGGGTCCGGCCCCGCAACAACCCACCCCCGGCTGGGATCGACAGGCGCCGGGCCAGCAGGCACCGGGGTGGGGGCAGCAGCCGGGAGCACGACCATGGGGAGCACCCGGTCAACCGGTGCAGCCCGCACCCGGCTGGGGTGGGCAGCAGCCCGGCGGCGCGCAGCCCTGGGGTGCGCCGGCGAACGCCTGGCAGCAGCCCGGCGGCGCACCCCCGCCGAACGGGAAGTCGAAGCTGCCGTGGATCCTCGGCGGCGTCGGGCTCGTGGTGGTGCTCGCCATCGTCGGGATCCTCGCCGCCACCATGTTCGGCGGCAAGGTCCTCGACACCGAATCCACCCAGGCCGGCATCGCGAAGGTGCTCACCGAGTCGTACGGGGCCGGGCAGGTCGGCGACGTGCAGTGCCCGAGCGATCAGAAGGTCGAGGCCGGGCACAGCTTCACCTGCGCGGTCACCGTGGACGGCCAGTTCCGGGAGGTCACCGTCACCGTCACCGACGACAACGGCACCTACGAGGTCGGCCGCCCCAACTGACCGAGACCGGTCAGCGGTCGGCCAGCGCCGCGACCAGCGCGGACACCGGCCGCTCCAGACCCCACCGCTGCGCCAGCGCGGTGAGCTGCTCCGGATCGGCCGGTGCCGCCGGCAACACGTCCGAGCGGGACAGGTCCACGTCGGCGTCGGTGGCCACCCGCACCACCGGCAGCGCCGCATCCAGATAGTCCGCGGCCGCGGCGAGTTTCACCCGCATGCCCTTCGCCAGCGACGTCGACTCGTCGAGTGCCGCGGCCCGCACCGCCTCGAGCGAGCCGTACTGTTGCAGCAGCGACGCGGCGGTCTTCTCGCCGATCCCCTTGACGCCGGGCAACCCGTCCGAGGGGTCGCCGCGCAGCGCCGCGAGTTCGGCGTAGGCGACGCCGGCCCGCTCGGCGGGCACCCCGTAGCGTTCGGCGACCAGCGCCGGATCGAACAGTTCGGCCTTGGCCAGGCCGCGCCCGGCGTAGAGCACCCGCACCGGCACCGGGCTGTCGGTGACCACCTGCAGCAGGTCGCGGTCGCCGCTGACCACGATCACCCGGTCGGTGGTTTCGCGGGCGGCGAGGGTGCCGAGCACGTCGTCGGCCTCGAATCCGGCCGCCCCGCCGGTGGCGATGCCGGCGGCGGCGAGCACCTCGAGGATCACCGGCACCTGCGGCAGCAGCGCCGGCGGGACCTCCTCGACGGTGCCGTCGGACCCGGCAGCGACCCGGTGCGCCTTGTAGCTCGGGATCGCCGCGACCCGGAAGGCCGGGCGCCAGTCCAGATCCAGGCACACCACCAGCCGGGTGGGGCGGTGGGTGCGGATCAGCGAGGCCACCATGTCCACGAAGCCGCGCACCGCGTTGACCGGGCTGCCGTCGGGGGCGGTGACCTTCTCCGGGATGGCGTGGAAGGCCCGGAACCACAGGCTCGCGCCGTCGAGCAGCATCAACGTGGGGTCCGGTGCGGGCGTGGGGTTCTCCGGTGCGGTCACGGACCACATCCTGCCAGCCATCCAGCTGCGGCCACTAGGCTCGGATGCATGACCACTGCCGCCACCCGATTCCCCGCCGACCGTTACGCGGCCCGCCTGGCCCGCGCCGCCGAACTCGGTGCCGCCGCCGGTTTCGACGCGCTGCTCATCACCCCCGGACCGGACCTGCGGTATCTCACCGGTTCGCGCGCCGAGTCGTTCGAACGCCTGACCTGCCTGGTGATCCCCACCGACGGCTCCGGCGCCACCGTGGTGGTGCCGCGCCTGGAACTGGCGTCGCTGCACGACTCCGCCATCGGGGAGCTGGAGCTGCCGGTGCGGGACTGGGTGGACGGTCAGGACCCCTACGCGCTGGTGCGCGAACTCGTCGCGGCCGTCGGGGGGTTCGCGGTGGCCGAGGCGATGCCGGCGCTGCATCTGGTGCCGCTGACCGCCCGGTTCGGCACCACGCCGGCGCTCGCGACGTCGGTGATCCGGCAGCTGCGGATGGTCAAGGACGCCGACGAGGTCGAGGCGTTGCGCCGCGCCGGTGCCGCCATCGACCGGGTGCACGCCCGCATGGGTGAATGGTTGCGTGCCGGGCGCACCGAAGCCGAGGTGGCCGCGGACATCACCGCGGCGATCGTCGAGGAGGGGCATACCGCGGCGGCGTTCGTCATCGTCGGTTCCGGCCCGCACGGCGCCGACCCGCACCACGAGGTGTCCGACCGGGTCATCGACTCCGGCGACATCGTCGTCGTCGACATCGGTGGTCCCGTCGAACCGGGCTACTACTCGGATTCGACCCGCACCTACAGCATCGGCGAGCCCGCCCCGGAGATCGCGACGAAGATCGCGGTGCTCGAGAAGGCGCAGCAGACCGCCGTCGACGCGGTGCGTCCCGGGGTGCGGGCCGAGGACGTCGACGCCGCCGCCCGCAACCTGCTCGCCGCCGCCGGCTACGGGGAGGTGTTCGTGCACCGCACCGGGCACGGCATCGGCCTGTCGGTGCACGAGGAGCCGTACATCGTCTCCGGCAACGACGACATCCTGCAGCCCGGCATGGCGTTCAGCATCGAGCCGGGCATCTACTTCCGCGGCGAGTGGGGTGCGCGGATCGAGGACATCGTCGTCGTCACCGAGGACGGCTGCGAGTCGATGAATCTGCGCCCGCACGGATTGACGGTGCTGCCGGGCTGAGACCCGCCACCGCGCCCCGCAGGGCGACCCGGGACACTGGCCGCATGAACCACACCGCGCAGGGAACCGTCGTCATCTTCGGGGGTCGCAGCGAGATCGGCGTCGAGGTCGCCACCCGGCTCGCCCCGGGCCGCACCGTGATCCTGGCCGCGCGTCGCGCCGACGACCTGGCCGACGAGTGCGCCGCCGTGCGGGCGGCGGGCGCGACGGCGGTGCAGACGGTCGAGTTCGACGCCGACGCCCTCGACACCCATCCGGCGGTGCTCGACCGCATCGCCGCCTTCGGACCGATCGATGTGGCGGTGCTGGCCTTCGGCATCCTCGGCGAGCAGGCCCGCGCGGAAACCGATGCGGCCCATGCCGTGTCGATCGTGCACACCGACTATCTGGCGCATGTCGCGTTGCTCACCGAACTGGCGCAGCGGCTGCGCGCCCGGGGCTCGGGGCGGCTGGTGGTGTTCTCCTCCGTCGCCGGATGGCGGGTGCGTCGCGCCAACTACGTCTACGGCTCCGCGAAGGCCGGCCTCGACGGCTTCGCGTCCGGTCTGGCGGATGCCCTGCACGGCAGCGGGGTGTCGCTGCTGCTGGTGCGCCCCGGTTTCGTGATCGGCCGGATGACGGAGGGGATGAGCCCGGCACCGCTGTCGAGCACGCCACCGCAGGTCGCGGAGGCGACGGTGCGGGCGCTGCACCGCGGGCGCGGGGAGGTGTGGGTGCCGGCGGTGCTGCGGCCGGTGTTCTTCGGGATGCGCCTGTTGCCGCGCGCGATCTGGCAGCGGATGCCGCGATGACACCTGCCGTAACCCGCCACGGCGCCGTCGGACAAGGACGGCTCCGTGCCCAGCAGTAGCGTAGAGAGCTCGGGACATGAAATGAGTGGCTCGAAGACGAGTTCGATGAACTGTGGCCGACCCGGGGCTTGATCCCGGAATGTAGGTCATGCCCGACTGATCGCGATTCGGAGTCGACCGAGTCGCCTTCGCGCAGACGGGCTGTTGTCGATTGTCGGGCGGTACAGCCCTTGTCGGCACAGATCCGGTCGTCGGGGACCCGGGCCCGAGCGTTGCGCTGGTAGATCTTGGCCCGCGGCGCTGCATCGAGCCGGGCCCGATCAGGATTCCATCCATGAGGCGACCGAAGTGCTGGTCGGATCAGCTGTACGAGACCGACATGCAGGACGGTCGGACGGCCGTCTACCCCAGGACATGGTCGAGCGCCTACTTCCGCCGCGACAAACTCACGGTTCGAAACCGACCGATTTTGCGTTTGTTTCGTTTGCTGCGTATATTTCATTCGGAGGAGGTGGGCGATGTCCGCGATCGAACGTCCCAGTGCCATGGAGCAGGAGCAGGCACGACAGGCACTGAACGCTCTGCGGGACGTCGAACCCGGTCCCGACACGGTCGACGTCACCGTCGCGGGGACAACCGAGTCCGTGCATCTGCCGAGCGCGGCCCTGGAACTGATCAAAGACGTCTTGGCCAACATGGCTGCCGGCCAGGGAGTGACTGTCGTTCCCGCCCATGCCGAGCTGACCACCCAACAGGCAGCCGAGCTGCTCAACGTCTCGCGCCCGCACGTGATCAAACTCCTCGACCGAGGTCTCATCCGCTACCGGCTCGTGGGCCGGCACCGCCGGATCCTGGCATCGTCACTTCTCGAGTACCGGCGTACCCAGCAGCGAGATGCGCGCGGGGCGGCGGACGAGCTGGCCGCGCTGTCCGAGGACCTCGGACTCTACTGACGTGACCTTCATCGTCCTCTACGACGCGAACGTGCTGTACCCGAATGTGCTGCGGGACGTCCTTATCCGCCTGGCCCAGACCGGTTTGGTGCACGCACGGTGGAGCGAGCGGATTCTCGACGAGACGTTCCGCAATCTCGCTGCCGACCGACGGGACATCCCCACCGACACCCTGGCCAGGCTGCGGGAGCTGATGAACCGAGCGGTGCCGGACTGTGTGGTCACCGGGTACGAGGTGCTCATTCCGGCGTTGAGGCTGCCCGATGAGGACGACCGGCATGTGCTTGCCGCGGCGATCCGCTGCAGCGCGCAGGTGATCGTCACCGCGAACCTGCGTCATTTCCCCGATACCGAACTTGCCCAGTTCGGCATCCAAGCCCTGCACCCGGATGAGTTCGTCATGGATCTGTTCACGCTCGACGGGGCGCGGGTACACCAGGCGATCAGCGCTACCGCCGCGGCGTGGCGCAACCCGCCCGGTACACCGGCCGACGTATGCGACCGCCTCGCCGCAGCGGGCCTACCGATCTCCGCCGCAGCGTTGCGCCGCTGAAGATCACGATGCACGCCCGCGACCGTGTTGTTCCGCGACCACCTTGTGAACACCCTGAACTGGTGCGTTGATCCACTGCGGAGGGCGAACCGAGGTTCTGAGACGGCACGGCGGTGCAACGCATCCTGGTGGACCGGGTCGGTCTCGAGGACGAACCTGCACGCTTTGCCGTCGGCTACTGCCCCCACACCCGGCGAGGTGCTCGATCGACCCAACCTGCCCGCTCAGCTGCGGCGGGATTCGAGCAGCCGCAGCCAGATTTCGCTGATGGTGGGGTAGGACGGCACCGCATGCCACAGGATGTCCAGCGACACCTGCCCGACCAGGGCGATGGTGGCGGCGTGGACGAGTTCGGCGACCTCCTGGCCGACGAAGGTCGCGCCGACGAGCGTGTCGGTGGCCCGGTCGACGACGAGCGCGGCGTGCCCGGCGTAGTCGTCGCGGGCCAGCGCGGCGCCGGCGACATCGAGGTCGGCCTCGAGGACCTCGACGTCGAATCCGTCGGCGCGGGCCTGGTCGGCGGTGCGGCCGACCGCGGCGATCTCCGGGACGGTGAAGATCACCTGCGGGATCTGCCCGTGGTCGGCGCTCGCCCGGAACCGGGGTCCGTCGGTGGGGCGGTTCTCGGCGCGGGCGGCGATGACGTCCCCGCACACCCGCGCCTGGTATTTGCCCATGTGGGTCAGCGCGGCGCGACCGGCGATGTCCCCGACCGCGTAGAGCCACTGCCCGCCCACCCCGTCGACGGTCAGATCGTCGGCGACGCTCACCTTCCCGTCGGACAGACCCACAGTGTCGAGACCGAGCCCGTCGAGGGTGGGCCGGCGGCCGGCGGCGACGACGATCTCGTCGACCTCGACGGTGCTGGCGTCGGACAGTTCGACGGTGGCGGGGCCGCCGTGGATGCGGCCGATGCCGGTGTCCTTGACGTCGGAGCGCTGCACCGAGCGGATCTCGGTGCGGTACCGCACATTCAGGCCCTTGTGGGCCATGCGGTCGGCGACGCGTTCGGCGGCGAACGGCTCGACGCGCGGCAGCAGCCGGTCGCCGCGCACCGCGACGGTGAGTTCCTCGGCGCCGAGTTGCCGCAGCCAAGTGGCGGTTTCACAGGCAACGACCCCGCCGCCGACGACCAGCACCCGGCGGGGGACCTCGAGCAGGTTCGTCGCGTCCCGGGAGGTCCACGGCAGCGCATCGCGCAGGCCGGGCAGGTCCGGGATCGACGGGACGGTGCCGGTGGCGAGGACGACGGCGTGCCGGGCCTGCAGGCGCCGCTCCCCGTCGGCACCGGAGACGGTGACGGTGCGTTCGCCGTCGAGGCGGCCGTGGCCGCGCACGACGGCGATGCCGGCGCTCTCCGCCCAGTGCACTTGCGAGCTGTCGTCGCGATGGTGGGTGAAGCTGTCGCGGCGGGCCAGCACGGCCGGTACCTCGACGCCGTGGGCGCTGATCTTGTCGGCGACGCCGGGCATGTTGCGGGCGGTGGCGAGCACCTGGGTGGGGCGCAGCAGCGCCTTGCTGGGCATGCACGCCCAGTAGGAGCATTCACCGCCGACGAGTTCGTGTTCGACGAGCACCGCGGTGCGGTCGCTGCCGGCGATGGCGTACCGGGCGGCGTTCTCCCCGGCCGGGCCGGCGCCGAGCACGATCACGTCGTAGGTGTCGGTTTCCCCCGTCGCACCGGTCATGGCTTCACGGTAGGTGGGGATGCGGCCGCTGCGCGGGGGTTCGGTGGCACCGGTCCGGTTCGCGAAGTCCGCCGTGCGGGGCTGGTCAGCGCAGGTGCGGGGAGTCGGCGTCGAACACCAATCCCATGGGGGCGAGCACCCGCACCACCTGCTCGGCGGTCCACTCGTCCAGATCGCACAGCAGCACCGACCGCCACGGGGTGACGATCACCGGACGGTCGACGGCGGCAAGGAACTCCGCGAGACGGGCGGGGAGGATCCCACCGGGCAGGCCGCCGGCGAGGGTGACGGCCCCGTCGGGCTGGTCGAGCCAGCCGATCGGTGGCCGCGGCCCCGCCGGGACCGGCTCCGGATCACCGGTGGGGCCGGTCGGTGGGCCGAGCAGCGCGTCGGCGGCGTCGGCGGGGTCGACGCGCACCCCGGTGTCGGCGCCGTCGCGGATCACCGCGAACCGGCCGTCGGGGCGGGCGAGGACCGCGACGGTGGGGGCGAGGGCGACGATGTCGCCGGTGCCGTCGTCGAGCCCGACCACCGTGCCGGCCGGCACCGGCTGCTCGACGACCCGTGCCCCCACGGTGGCGGTGAGCTCGCGCAGGTCGCGGTGCCCGCCGATACGGCCGCTGAGCGGGGAGACGAGAAGCCGTGCGCGGGTGGGCACGTCGACGGTCAGACCGGCGGAAGCGAGAGCTGCGGCGATGGCGGCAGGGTCGCCGCGCACCTGCAGCTGGGCGTGGGCGGTCAGATGCAGTTCGCCGCCGCCGTGGGTGTGGGCGAGCTCGGCGAGCACCTGTATCTGCGGAGAGGTCAGGTGCCCGGCGGGCAGGTGCACGTCCACAGCGGTATCGGCCATGCCCGCCAGGGTAGAACGCGCCGGACGCGGGACGCGCGGTGCCGGTGGACCGTGCGGTTTGTAGGGTGGGATCCATGCCCGATTCGACGACCCCGACATTCGCGGACCTCGCCGCCGCCACGTTCGTGCTGCTGACGACCTACCGCAAGGACGGCAGCGCGGTGGGCACCCCGGTGTGGGCGGCGCCCGACGGGAACCGGCTGCTGGTGTGGACGGTCGCCGACGCCTACAAGGTGCGGCGACTGCGCCGCGATCCGCGGGTGTCCCTGGCGATCTGCGACGCGCGCGGCAACCCGAAGTCGGCGGCCGTACCCGGCACCGGGGAGGTGCTCGACGCCGACGGCTCGGCGCACGCCCGGTCGGTGATCGCCCGCAAGTACGGGCTGCTCGGCCGGATCATCGTCGGCGCGAGCGTGGTGCGTCGTGGCCGCACCGGCACCGTCGGGTTGGCGTGTGCGCTCGATCCCGCCGACGACACGGCAGGCCGGTAGACGTCGTGGCGCGCTCTCACACCTACCGGTCCCAGGCGATCGCGGTGGCGCTCGCGAGCAACCCGCTGATCTCCGGTTCGAGTCGCTGGAAGTGGTTGCGCCGCGCCGGTGTCGACGCCGCACCGCCGAGCCTGATCCACACCGGCGTGGTGGTGCAGGGCCTCGGCCGGCTCACCCTCGGCGCGGGCTCGTTCGTCAACCACGGCTGCTATTTCGACACGGTCGCCGACATCACCCTCGGGCAGCGGGTGTTCCTCGGCGACCACGTGCGGGTGCTCACCAGCAGCCACCGCATGGGCACCGCCGAACAGCGCGCGTCGACGCTGACGGGGGAGCCGGTGACCATCGGCGACGGCGCGTGGATCGGCTCCGGTGCGGTGATCATGCCGGGCGTGAGCATCGGCACCGGTGTGGTGATCGGCGCGAACTCGCTGGTGACGAAGGACTGTGCCCCACACACGCTGCATCTGGGCAGCCCCGCCCGGCACGTCCGCGACTTGGACTGACCCCGCACCGGCAGCCCCGCCCGGGTCGTCCGATCCCGTAGGGTCCGTGGTGATCTCGGCCTCACCTGCGGGGCCGAGCCGATCGAACCCAGTTCAGGAGAGCGCATGTCCGTGCACGAGTACACCGTGGCCACCGCCGACGGCGGCAGCGAGGATCTCGCCCGCTTCGCCGGCCGGCATCTGCTGATCGTCAACGTCGCCAGCAAGTGCGGCCTGACCCCGCAGTACGAGGCCCTCGAGGCGCTGCACCGCGAGCTGGGCGAGCGCGGCCTGCAGATCCTCGCGTTCCCGTGCAACCAGTTCGGTGGTCAGGAACCGGGTAGTGACAGCGAGATCCAGGAGTTCTGCCGCGTGAACTTCGACGTCACCTTCCCGGTGTTCGCGAAGGGCGATGTCAATGGCGACGATGCGCACCCGCTCTACCGGCACCTGCGCGCCGAGGCTCCCGGTGATTTCGGGCCGCAGCACGGTTTCCTGTTCGAGCACGTGAGCAAGACCCGCCCCGAGGCGATCGGCACCGACGAGGTGAAGTGGAACTTCACCAAGTTCCTCGTCGACCCGCAGGGCGCGGTGGTGCGCCGCTTCGAGCCGACGGTCACCCCCGAGGAGATCGGCAAGGAACTCACCGACCTGCTCTGAGCCCCTACCGGTCCGGTCGATGGACGTCACCGACCGGACCGGAGGTCAGTGGGCGGCGCTGACCGAGGACATGTGGAAGTCGGGGATGCGCATCGGCGGCATCGCGGTGCGGGTGAACCAGTCCTTCCATTCCCGGGGCAGGGTGCGTTCGGTGGCGCCGATCTCGGTGGCGCGGCCGAGCAGATCCACCGGAGACTCGTTGAACCGGAAGTTGTTCACCGCCGCCCGCACCTGCCCGTCCTCGATCAGATACACCCCGTCGCGGGTCAGGCCGGTCAGCAGCAGCACCGCCGGATCCACCTCCCGCAGGTACCACACGGTGGTCAGCAGCAGGCCGCGTTCGGTGCGGGCGATCATGTCGTCCACATCGGCGGTGCCACCACCGGTGAGCAGCAGATTCTCCCCCGGCGCGGTAGGGACGGCCCCGAATTCGGCGGCGGTGGCCCGCGGATACGCAAGGGCGTGCAGGGCGCCGTCGCGGAGCCAGTCGACCCGCCCGGCGCTCATGCCGGTGTCGAACACCGAGACGCTGTCGGTGGAGGCGGTGGCCACCACGAACGGCGGACAGCCGAGTCCGGGCGCGGCCGGATCGGAGGTCAACGTCACCGGCAGCGCCGCGATCTGCTCGCCGAGGCGGGTGCCGCCGGGCCCCGCCCACACCGAGCGGCCCTCCGCGGCGCCGCGCCCGTCGAGCGACCACAGCAGCGGGATCAGCAGATCGGCGACCACCGACGGCGGCAGCACCGTCTCGTACCGGCCGGCGGGCAGGTCGACGCGGGTGCCGGCCCAGTCCAGCCGCCGCGCCAGTTCGGCGCGCAGCGGATCCATGGCGATGTCGGTGAAGTCGACGGTGCCCGCCCCGACCCACGCGCTCGCCCCGGTCGGGCCGCCGCGTTTGCCGTTGATCTCGAGCGACCCGTCGCGCTGCACCCAGCGGCGCCGCACCCCGGTGGAGGTGCCCAGCCACAGGGTCGTGGACTGGTGGTGCGCGAACCCGTACAGGGCGTCGGTGTCGTCGAAGCCGGCGGTGAGCCCGTCGAGGAGCGGGGCGAAGACCTCGACGTCGGTGCCGACGGCCGGATCGTCCCAGTGCGGGTCGGTGTCGTCGCCGTCGAGCAGCGGCATCGCATCGGGCGCGGCCGGGGCCTGCTGCGCCGCGGCCCATGCCGCGGCGACCACCGGCGCGATGTCGTCGGCGTCGACGATCGCGGCGGTGACCACCCCGCAGTGCGCCCCGCCGGGGGTGCGGCGGATCGCGACGATGGTGGCGCTGCGGGCGCGCGCGGACCCGTTGGTGGTCATCGAGTTGCCCGCCCACCGCAGCGACGCCTCGGCGCCGTCGGTGACGATCACGAGGGTCTCGTCGGCGGGGGAGGCCGCCAGGGCGGTCTCGACGAGTCGGTCTCCGGGGATCATCGGCCACCTTCCTGCACCGTGTTGAGCACGTTCACGCCGCGCACCAGCACCGACGGGCAGCCGTGCGAGACCGCGGCGACCTGCCCGGGTTGCGCCTTGCCGCAGTTCATCGCTCCGCCGAGCCGCCAGGTCGACGCACCGCCGACCGCCTCGAGCGCACCCCAGAACTCGGTGGTCGACGCCTGATAGGCCACATCGCGGACCTGCCCGGCGAGCCGCCCGCCGCGGATCCGGTAGAAACGTTGCCCGGTGAACTGGAAGTTGTGCCGCTGCATGTCGATCGACCAGCTGCGATCGCCGACGACGTACAGCCCGTCGTCGACCCCGGCGATCAGATCGGCGGTGCTGCGGTCGACCGTCGGATCGGGTTGCAGCGATACGTTCGCCATCCGCTGGATCGGCACGTGATGCGCCGAGTCGGCGTAGGCGCAGCCGTTCGAGCGGGCCACCCCGAGCTTGGGCGCGAACGCCCGGTCGAGCTGGTAGCCGACGAGCACTCCGTCGCGCACCAGATCCCAGGACTGGGCGGCGACCCCGTCGTCGTCGTAGCCGACGGTGGCCAGCCCGTGCGGTTCGGTGCGGTCGGCGGTGACGTGCATGGCGGCGCTGCCGTAGCGCAGGCTGCCGAGCAGGTCGGGGGTGGCGAAGGAGGTGCCGGCGTAGGCGGCCTCGTAGCCGATGGCCCGGTCGTATTCGGTGGCGTGCCCGACCGATTCGTGGATGGTCAACCACAGATTCGTCGGGTCGATCACCAGATCGGTGCGGCCGGCGGTCACCGACGGGGCCTGCGCCTTCTCGGCGAGTTGCTCGGGCAGCTCGGCGAGCTCACTGCTCCAGTCCCACCACCGGTCGGAGGCGAGGTACTCCCAGCCGCGGCCGGTCGGCGGGGCCAGGGTACGCAGCGACTCGAAGGTGCCGGCCGCGCGGTCGACGCGGGTCGCCTCGAGGTCGGGGTGGATCCGCACCCGCTGCTGGGTGATCGTCGACCCGGCGAGATCGGCGTAGAAACTCTGTTCCTTGACCAGCGTCACATGGGCGCCGACGTGGTCGACCCCGGTAGCGTCCTGCAGTCGCCGCGAATAGTCCTCGAGCACCGCGATGCGCTCGGCGGCGGGGACGGTGAACGGATCGATCTCGTACGGCGAGACCCACACCGCGTCGCGGTGCACCGGTTCGTCGGCCCACCGCACCGGATCACGATTCAACGCGCGCAGGGTGCGGGCCACGGCCACCGCGCGGGCCGCGGCGTCGGCGGCGCCGTCCGGGCCGGGCACCGGATGCGACGCGAACCCCCAGGTGCCGTCGAGCAGCACCCGCACCGCCACCCCGCAGTCGGTGTCGTCCACCGCGGCCTGCAGGGCGCCGTCGCGCAGGGTGCTCGTCCAGGTCCGCAGTCGATGTACCCGCACATCGGCGTGACTCGCGCCCGCCGCCCGCGCCACCGTCAGCGCCGCGTCGGCGGCCGCCTGCAACGGAAGGGCCAGGAAATCGTCGTCCACCGCGCTCACCCGCCCACCCTATCGCCGGTACGCACCGAGCCGGGGGTGCCGCACCGATCACCCCGCGGGGCGGCTCAGCCGAACTGTTCGATGCCGAGCCGGATCACCATGGCCACCACCACGACCAGCAGCACCACCCGCACGAAGCCGGCGCCGCGCGCGAGCGCCATCCGGGAACCGAGCACCGAGCCGGCCACATTGCACACCGCCATCGCCAACCCGAGCGTCCACCACACATGCCCGCCGAGAGCGAACAGCACCAGCGCCCCCAGATTCGAGCCGAAATTGAGCACCTTCGCCATCGCCGCCGAGGTGACGAACTCGCTGCCGAGCATCGCCGCGAACACGATGATGAAGAAGGTGCCGGTGCCCGGCCCGAGGATGCCGTCGTAGAAGCCGATCACCGCCGCGGCCGTCACCACCACGGTGACCAGCCGCAGCGTGGACGGGCGGCGGGTGCCGCCGGCCCCGAGTTTCGGGCGGGTGGTGACGAACACCGCCACCGCGACGAGCACCACCATCACGATCGGGATGAACACCTCCCGGTCGATGAGCGAGACCGCCGCCGCCCCGGCCGCCGCGGCCAGCGCCGCGACGAGCGCGGCCGGGCCGAGCAGCGACCAGCGCAGCGGGATGCGCCGCGCGAAGGTCAGCACCGCGGCGCCGGTCCCGCAGATCGCGGTGAGCTTGTTCGTCGCCAGCGCCGCCTGCGGCGTCAACTGCGGGGCGACGAGGAACAGGGCGGGCAGCAGGATCAGCCCGCCGCCGCCGACCACCGCGTCCACCCAGCCGGCGGCCGTCGCGGCGGTCATCAGCACCGCCCAGTCACCTGCCGTCATGGCCGCCATTCGATCACGGTCCGCATCCGGTCGCCGGGGCCGGGAGCAAAACGGGCCGGTCGTTCGTTGACCGGACAGAAGTCGCCGACGGAAGGAAGCCCCGCCGTGTACCCGTTGTTGTTCGTGCTCTACGTCGTGGCGGAGATCGCGGTGCTGGCCTGGCTCGGCTCCACCCTCGGGGCGCTGGCCACCGTGCTGATCTTCCTCGGTGTCAGCGCCGCCGGTTATCTCGTGCTCGCCGCGCTGGGTCGCCGCGCGCTGCGCAGCCTCGGTGAACTGCGCGCAGGCCGGGCGCCGCACGCGAGTTCCCCGGAGCGGGTGCTCACCGACGGCGCGCTCGTCGGTGCCGGCGCCGCGCTGGTGCTGATCCCCGGCATCGTCGGCACCGTGTTCGGGATCGTGTTGCTGCTGCCCACCCGCGCCGTGGCGCGGCCATTGGTGCGCACGCTGGTCGCGCGCCGGGCCCGCACCACCGGGTTCACCGCGCAGCGGCTGGTGGTGGTCGACGGGCAGGTCGTCGATCACAGCGTCGTCGGCGCCGCCCCGCACCTGACCGGTGGCACGGCCGCGCCCGAGCAGGTCGACGACCGCGGCACCGTGCTCGACGGGGAGATCGTGGAGACCCCGCGCCGCCGCGAGGAGCGGTAACGGGCAGACTGGGCACCCGTGAGCCCTGCACCGCACACCCAGCTTCTCGTCGGCGGCCGCATCTACAGCGCCGGTGCCCCCGATGCCACCGCGATGGCCGTCACCGACGGCACCATCGTGTGGGTCGGGCAGGACCGGCCAGGCCGCGCCCTGCACCCGGACGCCGAGATCGTCGACCTGCACGGCGCGTTCGTCGCCCCCGGTTTCGTCGACACCCACGTGCACACCACCAGCCACGGCCTGGCCCTGACCGGTCTGGACCTGACCGACGCCACCGACCGCGCCGACGCGTTGCGCCGGGTGCGCGCGCACGCCGACGCGCACGACGACGCGGTGATCTGGGGGCACGGCTGGGACGAGACCCGCTGGCCCGACCCCACCCCGCCGACCACCGCCGACCTCGATGCCGCCGCCCCCGCCCGGCTCGTCTACCTCGGCCGCATCGATGCGCATTCGGCGGCGGCGTCGAGCGCGTTGCGGGCCGCCGCCGAACCCCTCGACGAGCTGGCCGGGTTCGATCCGCAGCAACCGCTGACCGCCGCGGCGCACCACGCGGTGCGCGGCGCCGCCCGCCGCGGCCTGACCGCAGCGCAACGCGCCCGCGCCCGGCTGGCGGCCCTCGACGATTTCGCCGCGCACGGCTACGTCGCGGTGCACGAATGCGCCGGCCCCGACATCTCCGGGCTCGACGACTTCACCGAACTGCTCGGCACCGACCATCCGGTGCAGGTGCGCGGCTACTGGGGGCACGCGGTGCGCACCGGCGAGGAGGCCGCGGAGCTGCTCGCCGCCACCGGCGCCGACGCGCTCGGCGGGGACCTGTTCGTCGACGGGTCGATCGGCTCGCACACCGCCGCGCTGGCCCGCCCCTACGACGACCTGCCGGGCTGCTGCGGCACCACCTATCTGACCGAGGACGAGCTGACCGCGCATGTGCGCGCGTGCACGTCGGCGGGCATCCAGGCCGGTTTCCACGTCATCGGTGATGCCGCGACCACCGCCGCGGTGGCGGCATTCGAGGCGGTCGCCGCGGAGGTCGGCGGACCGGCGCTCGCCGCGCGTGGCCATCGGCTCGAGCACGTCGAGTCGCTGACGGTCGCGCAGGCGGAGGTGTTGGCGCGGTACGGGGTGATCGCGAGCATGCAGCCGGGCTTCGACGCGCTGTGGGGCGGACCGGACGGGATGTACGCGGCCCGGCTCGGCGCCGAACGTGCGGCGGCGCTGAACGCGTTCGCGCCGCTGGCCGCGACCGGACTGTCGTTGGCGTTCGGCTCCGATGCGCCGGTGACGGCGCCGCGGCCGTGGCCGATGCTGCGGGCGGCGGTGCACCATCGCACCGCCGGCAGCGGCATCTCGCCGCGGGCGGCGTTCGCCGCCGCGACCCGCGGGGCGTGGCGGGCCGGGGGTGTGCGCGACGGTCTGGCCGGCACCCTCGAGCCGGGTGCGCCGGCGTCGTATGCGATCTGGGAGGTGGGGGAGTTGGTGGTCGCCGCCCCGAAGGATTCGGTGCAGCGCTGGTCGACGGATCCGCGGTCGCGGGTGGCGCCGCTGCCGGATCTCGGCCCGGGCACCGCCGATCCGGTGCTGGTGCGCAGTGTGCACCGCGGCCGGATCGTGTACGCGCGGTGACCGGCCGGCCCTTCGCGGTGGTGGCGCTGCGCGCGCTGCTCGCC
This sequence comes from Rhodococcus sp. Q1, assembly GCF_004153645.1. Lineage (NCBI taxonomy): Bacteria > Bacillati > Actinomycetota > Actinomycetes > Mycobacteriales > Nocardiaceae > Rhodococcus > Rhodococcus sp. Q1. The sequence goes on from NZ_SDMJ01000003.1 coordinate 731,296, forward strand.
GTCGTCGCGGGACTGTTGCTGTTCGCGTCGTTCCCGCCGCGTCCGCTGTGGTTCCTCGCCCCCGCAGGGATCGCGCTCCTGGTCGGTGTGTTGACTGCAGTGCCGATGCGGCGGCGCGCGGGGTTCGGCTACGGCTATCTCGCCGGCCTCGGTTTCCTGGTGCCGCTGCTGCCCTGGATCGGGGTGTATGTCGGCCCGTTGCCGTGGTTGGCGCTCGCCGCCGCCGAGGCAGTCTTCGTCGGCCTGTTCGGCGCGCTGGTGGTGCACCTGCGGTCGCTGCCGGTCGCGCCGTTGTGGATCGCGGCGGCGTGGAGCCTGACCGAATGGTTGCGGTCGAGCGTCCCGTTCGGCGGCTTCCCGTGGGGGCGGCTGGCGTTCGGGCAACCCGACGGCGGGTTCGTCTCCCTCGCCGTCGTCGGCGGCGCCCCGCTGGTGTCGTTCGCGGTGGCCACGACCGGCGCCGGGCTCGCCGCCCTCGTCCTCACCGCCTACCGCCGACCCCGCTCCGGGCGGGTCTGGACGGTGCCGGTCGCGGTGACCCTGCTCGGTCCGGTGCTCGCCGCGGCGGCGTGGCCGCTGGTGCGCACCACCACCGAGGAATCGTCGACGGTGACGGTCGCGGCGATCCAGGGCAGCGTGCCGCGCCTCGGCCTGGATTTCAACGCCCAACGCAAGGCGGTGCTCGACAATCACGTCGCCCGCACCCTCGAACTCGCCGCCGATGTCGCCGCCGGGCGGGCCCCGGCCCCGGACGTGGTGATCTGGCCGGAGAACGCCTCGGACATCGACCCGCTGCGCAACGCGGACGCCGCCCGCGACATCACCGCCGCGGCCGCGGCGATCGACGCGCCGATCCTTGTCGGGGCGGTGCTGGTCAACGGGGACGGCACCACCACCAATTCGGTGATCGTGTGGGACGCGCAGACCGGGCCGGGGGAGCAGCACGACAAGAAGATCATCCAACCGTTCGGGGAATATCTGCCGTGGCGTTCGTTCTTCCGGTTGTTCTCCGAGTACGCCGACCGCGCCGGCCACTTCGTGCCCGGCCACGGGGACGGCACCGTCACCGCGGCGGGCCTCGATATCGGGGTGGCGACCTGCTACGAGGTGGCCTTCGACCGGGCGTTCCGCGACTCGATCACCGCCGGGGCACAACTGTTGGCGGTGCCGACGAACAACGCCACCTTCGGCGACACCGAGATGACCTACCAGCAGCTGGCGATGTCGCGGCTGCGGGCCGTCGAGCACGGCCGGGCCGTGGTGGTCGCGGCGACCAGCGGGGTCAGCGCGATCGTCGACCCGGACGGCCGGGTGCAGCAGAGCACATCCCTGTTCGTGCCCGATGCCCTGGTGGCGCAGGTGCCCGTGCGGGCAGACGTTACGCTGGCTAGTCGGCTCGGAGTGGCGCCGGAGCTCGTGCTCTGCGCCGCGGCCGTGGTCGCCGCCGGTCTCGCCGTGGTGCGGGGGCGGCGGGAGAAGGCCGGTGCGGCAGCTCGCACCAGCACCGGCGCAGCAGGAGCACCGGCCGGTGGCCGGTTCGACAAGGAGGACCTCTGATGGCAGCGGCGACGCCGGCCGGGAACGACAGCGCACCCAGCGCCCGCACCCTGGTGATCATTCCGACCTACAACGAGCGGGAGAACCTCGGTCGGATCATCACCCGGCTGCACGCCGCGCTGCCGCACACCCACGTCCTGGTCGTCGACGACGGCAGCCCCGACGGCACCGGTGACCTCGCCGACGACCTCGCCGCCGCCGACGAGCGCATCGCGGTGCTGCACCGCACCGAGAAGAACGGGCTCGGCGCCGCCTACATCGCCGGTTTCCGGTGGGGGCTCGAGCACGACTACACGGTGCTCGTGGAGATGGACGCCGACGGCAGCCACGCCCCCGAACAGCTGCACCTGCTGCTCGAGCAGGTCGACGCCGGCGCCGATCTGGTGCTCGGCTCCCGGTACGTGCCCGGCGGCACGGTGGTGAACTGGCCGTGGCACCGCGAGGTGCTCTCCCGCGGCGGCAACATCTACTCGCGGCTCGCGCTCGGGGTGTCGATCCAGGACATCACCGGCGGCTACCGCGCCTACCGCCGGGAGGTGCTCGAGAAGCTCGACCTCGACGCGATCGCCTCGCACGGCTACTGCTTCCAGGTCGATCTGGCGTGGCGCACCCTGCAGGCCGGGTTCACCGTCGCCGAGGTGCCCATCACGTTCACCGAACGGGAGATCGGCGAGTCGAAGATGAACGGCAACATCGTGCAGGAGGCCCTCGTGCGGGTCACCGTGTGGGGATTGCGCAGCCGCCTCGCGCGGCTGCGGGCACTGCTCGGCCGGTGATGCTCTCTGCGCTGCGCGGCTGATGCGTCAGGCGCTGCGCGGCCACGGCCAGCGGGCGTCGAGTTCCTCCCCGAGCCCCAGGGCCGCGCACAACCGGCGGATGGCGGTGCAGTCCTGCACCACCGGCCGGCCCTCGCTCACCGCGATGGTGTCGGCGACGAGTTCGTCGCCGTCGGGGATGTTCTCGTGCGCGATGATCGCCGCCCAGGTGGAGGTGTCGGCGCCGGTGAACGCCGCGACCGCCGCGCCGAGCGCGTCGAGCAACCGCACCCGATCGGCGTCGTCGAGTTCGGTGAGCACCGCGGTGAGCAGGCCCCCGGCGAGGGAGGCGTGGCACAGCTCGTCGCGGCGGTGCACCGCCACCGTCGCGCGGTTCACCGGCTGCACCTGCGGGTCGGTGGTGAGCAACGCCAGATAGGCGCTGATCGAGGTTTCCGCGACGGTGGTGAACGCCAGCTGCACCAGCGCCGCCGCCCGCGGATCCTCCGCCCGGGCGACCGCGGCCCGGTGCTCCCGCACCGTGGGGCACAGCGGCAGCACCGATTCCGGTAACGCCCAGCCGCGACGGCGGCGGGTCAGCGCGTTGGCCTGCTGATGCATGAGGGTGTGGTACTGCTCGTCGACCATCGCCTGCAGCACCCCGGTGACCACCCTGTCGGACGGGCCGAAGCCGAACACGTCGTCGGTGATCAACCCGAAGCCCGGATTGACGACGTGCTGCTCGATGTCGACGACGCTCTTGTTGTAGGCGATCCACGCCCACGCCCGCAGCCGCGCCCGCTGCGCCTCGTCCAGCGCCAGATAGCGCCGATGCTCGGCGAAGGGCAGCATCTGTTCGGGGAAGTCGGCGCGGTGCGGGTCGAACAGCGCGTCGAGGTCCACCTCGGTTTTCTTCACCGCGGCGCGGCGCGGCCAGGACCGGACCAGTCCGGTGATCACCGCGCTCTCGGCCGGATCGGACGGATCGTGCGGCGGAAGTTCCGGCGCGCGCAGCTGCCCGCCCGGGGTGTCGGACTCGGTCACGTCCGGCTCCTTTCCTCGCGGGAGGACACCGCCCCCGGATCCCGCGGCAGCGTCGCGAACAGCTGCGCGCACAACTCCGCGGCGGCGGGGCACCCGTCGCCCAGCGCGGTGTGGGCCCGGTCGAGCAGCGCCGCGAAGTCGGGCAGCGCGTCGGTGGCGGCGTCGAGGTCGGCGACCGCCTCGGCGAGCGCGCGACGGGCGGTGTCGGCATACGGGTTGGTGCGCTGGATGTCGTGGTAGACCTCGGCGGTGCCGCCGGTGATGCGTGCGAGCAGCGCCCGCAGCACGGTGTGCGGGGGTGCGGCGACCCGCGCGGCGACGCCCGGCACGTCGAGCCGGTCGAGGGCGATCCCGAAGGCGAGGATCGCGGCGTGGGTGAGCACCTGCACGGCGGCGGTGATGCGGTCGTGCTCGTCCGCGGTGGTCTCCACCACGGTGGCGCCCCGGGCACGCAGCGCCGTCACGAACTCGTCCGCGGCCGGGGCGTCGTGGTGGCGCACCGTCAGCACCGGCCGGCCCGGCAGACCGAGATCCGGGGCGAACATCGGGTTGATGCCCAGCGCGGGTGCGCCCGGCCGGTAGGTGTGCAGCGCCGCGGCGATCGGGGTCTTCACCGACAGGGTCTCCACCAGCAGGGTGTGCGGGGGCAGCAGCCGCGCCAGCACCGGCAGGGCGGCACCGGCGATCACGTCGGGGACGGCCAGGACCACGAGGGCGGCGTCGCCGAGGGCGCCGGCGAGGGCGGTGTCGGGGGCGGTCAGGTCGGCGCGCAGCATCCCCGGGGTGGTCGGGTCGGCGGCCGGGTCGACGACGAGCACCTCCCGGCCGGCCGCGCGCAACGCGACGGTGAGCAGGGCGCCGACGGCGCCGCATCCGCCGGCGACGACCACCCGGCCGGTGGTGGTCACGGCCCGGCCCGCCCCGGCAGCACCGGCGGCCCGTCGACGAGACCGGCCGTGTCCGTGGAGCCGGTCGCACCGGCCCCGTCGGTCGGGGCGGTGTCGCGGGCCGCGGCGAGGCAGCGGCGCATCACCACGGACTTGACGAGGGTCTCGTCGAGTTCGTCGTCCGGATCGGACAGCGCCACGATCGCCCCGCCGATCCCGAAGGTGACCTCGTGGGCGGTGGCGACGAGGGTGCGGATGACCACCGACAGGTCGGCGGCGCCGGTCGGCGACAGATAGCCGATGGCCCCGGAGTACACCCCGCGCGGGCCGTCCTCGAGCTTGTCGATGATCTCCATGGTGCGCAGCTTCGGGGCGCCGGTCATCGAGCCGCCGGGGAAGGCGGCGCGCACACAGTCCACCGCGGAGACGTCCGGTCGCAGGGTGCCCCGCACCGTGGACACCAGCTGGTGCACCGCCGCATAGGTTTCCACCGCGAACAGCGCCGGCACGTGCACCGAGCCGGGCACGCACACCCGGGACAGGTCGTTGCGCACCAGATCGACGATCATCAGGTTCTCGGAGCGGTCCTTCTCGCTGGCCTGCAGGCCCTCCCGCAGCGCCGCGTCCTCACCGGGGGTGCGGCCGCGCGGGCGGGTGCCCTTGATCGGTTTCGATTCGACGGTGCCGTCGGCGTCGATCCGCAGGAAGCGTTCCGGGGAGGCGCTGAGCACCGCCACCTCGGGGAAGTCGAGCAGCGCGCTGTAGGGGGTGGGGCTGATCCGCCGCAGCACCCGGTAGGTGCCGAGCGGGTCGATGCCACCGTCGACGGTGACGGTGTTCGTCAGACACACCTCGTAGGTCTCGCCGCTGCGGATCTCGTTCTGGCACTGGGCGATCAGATCGAGATACCGCTGCGGGGAGTGCCGCAGCCGCAGCTGCGGGCCGCCGTCCGCGCCGACCAGCGGCACCGGGGTCTGCTCGGCGGCGGGTTCGGGCAGGGCCGCCAGGATCGCGGCGGTCGCGTCGAACCAGGCGCCGGTCGCGGGATCGTCGGCGTCGTCGGTCAGGGCCAGCAGATAGCAGCAGCGCCCGTCGTGGTCGACGACCACCGCCCGGTCGGCGAACACCAGCGCGACGTCGGCGTAGGGGGAGGTGTGCACGAGTTGGCCCCCGGTGTCGGCTTTGAGTTCGTAGCCGAGATAGCCGACGTAGCCGAGCGCGAACCCGAACGGCAGGTCGTCGCGGGGGGCGACGCGGCGCTGCGCGAGCCGGGCGGCCAAGTGGTCGAAGACGGTGCGGTGGTGTTCCTCGACGGTGCCGTCGGGGCGGTGTTCGCGCACGAGGCCCTCACCGACCCGGTAGGTCAGATAGTCGGCGCGAGGTCCGGCGCCGTTGCCGAGGACGGTGAACCGCGACTGCGGGTCGAGGGCGGCGCTGCCGTCGAGCCAGAAACCGTGCGGCCCGGGGGCGAAGACCGCCTCGTAGACGGCGGACGGGTCGGGGTGCAGCGGCAGGCGGCGGCTGGCGAGCACATACCGCGGGACCGGTTCGGGTGCCGGTTCCGGGGCGGTGGGGGCGGTGAGGGCGGTGACGGTGATCGGGCTGCGCGGTGGGGTGGCGTCGCGGAAGTTGGCGAGCAGTTGCGCGCCGTGGGCGGTGCCGATCGATTCGGGATGGAACTGCACCCCCCACAACGGGCGGTGCCGGTGCGCGACGGCCATGAGCAGACCGTCCGGGGTCCGGGCGGTGGCGACGAGGTCGGCGGGGACCGGGTCGGCGATCAGCGAGTGGTAGCGCACCGCCTCGAACGGGGAGGGCAGGCCGGCGAACAGACCGGTGCCGTCGTGCAGGATCGGGCTGGTGCGGCCGTGCACCGGTTCGGGGGCGGTGACCACGGCGCTGCCGAACAACTGGCACAGTCCCTGATGGCCGAGGCACACCCCGAGCAGTGGCACCCCCGCGTCGGTGAGGGCACGGGCGCTGATCCCGAAGTCCCGCGCCCGGTCGGGTCGGCCCGGGCCGGGGGAGATCACGATGTTGTCGAACGGTTCGGCGACGAGCTCGTCCCAGCCGCGGTCGTTGGTGATCACCCGCGGCGGGACGCCGTTGACGCGGGTGATCAGGTCGTAGAGGTTGTAGGTGAACGAATCGTAGTTGTCGATCAACACCGTGCGGATCGGGCGGGGCGCGGACACGACGACCTCAGTTCGTGCCGTCGACGCCGCGGCGACGACCGGAGGGGATCCGGTCCGCGATGTCACCACCGGAGACGATGTGGTCCTCGACCCGGCAGGCCTCGTCGATGAGCAGGGTGTACAGCGACCGCACGAAGTCGCCGGACAGGCCGTGCCGGTGCGCGTAGTCCTGGGCGCGGCGGTGCACCACCTCCATGCGACCGGGTTGCATCACGTCGAGGCCGTGGCGTTGCTTGAGTTCGGCGACGCGTCCGCACACCTCGAGGCGGGCGCGGACCCCGTCGAGCAGAGCCCGGTCGATGTCGTCGAGTTCGGCTCGCAGATCGGCCAATTCGTCGGCGGCGGTCTGTGCCGGCGGCGCCTCCGCCGCGGTGTGGTTACGGTCGGTCACGGACACTCACCCCCTTGCAGACGACCCGCCGGAACACCGGCGCGGGGTCGAGGATCAGGCGTGCCGATCATGGTCGGTCGGCGTGCGATCATGATTGCACGCACCGCGAGGGCGATATCGACGATTGATCGATTCGTGGCGGGGCCGCAACCGAATTCGCGGGACCACCCGCCCGTCCGGCGTGTGGTTCCGGGCCCGGAAACGGCGTGTGCCGCCCCGGACGATCGTCCGGGGCGGCACACACGTGCGAGTGGGCGGGGCGGCTGTCAGGCGCCGCGGCGCTTGGCCTTGAGCAGGTCCAGGCGCTCCTTGAGCAGGTCCTCGAGTTCCTCGACGGAGCGGCGCTCGAGCAGCATGTCCCAGTGGGTGCGCGGCGGCTTGACCTTCTTCGGCTCCGGTGCGGCGCCCTCGACCAGGGTGCCTTCGAGCCCGTTCTTGCAGATCCAGGTGCCGGGGATCTCCGCGTCGTCCGCGAACGGCACGTCGTATTCTTCGCCGTTGTCGCAGCGGTAGCGCGCGATTCGCCGCGGCGCCAGATCGTGGTCGCGGTCGGTCTCGTAGCTCACCGCCCCGAGTCGGCTGCCTCGCAGTACACGATCTGCCATGGTGGTGTCCTTCCTTGTGTGCTCCGCCCGGGTGACGATGCCGTGCGGCATCGACGCCGAGCCCGACGTCCACTGTGCTCAACGTCGACGGAGCCGATTCCGTTCCCGCGGCCCACCGAGGAGCCGAGGTGCCAGTCTACCGACCCGCCGCCCCGCCGCGCGCACGGTGTCCGCACCGCCCGGGCGGCAGTGGGGCCGGGCAGTACAGTGACGCTCGTGACCGGACGTGACACGCGAGCGAGCACGTGCCTGTGGTGCGGGCGCCCGGTACCGGAGATCGGCACCGGGCGGCGGCGGCGCTATTGCCGCCAGTCGTGCCGGCAACGCGCCTACGAGCAGCGCAGCAGCACCCGCCGTGCCGGGCTGCCCGCGGACGCGGTGGTGCTCACCGCCGCCGAGGTCGAGGCGCTCGCCGACCGCGCGTTCCGGGTGCGCTGCGCCGCCGAGGACGTGGCCACCGCGGTCGCCGAGGGCGCGGCCGCCGGCGAACTGACCGCGCTGTGCGCGGAGCTGCTCGACCTGGCCCGCGACGCCGAACGCCTGCGCTGACACGGGCTCAGACGAAGAATCCACCCATGGTGTAGACGACCTGGCAGAACGCCCCGTTCGTGTACTGCAGGGAGCCGAACAGGGCGCCCATCACCGCGCCGGGACCGGTGTCGACGACCGTCGATTGCAGTCCGCCCCCCGGGTTGGCGAGGGTGGCGACCCCGGCGCGGAAGTTCTCCATGTTCATCCACACGAACGTCAGGTCCGAGCCGGCGACCGGCGCCCCGGCGGTGGGTTCGACGAACACCTCGATCGCCCCGGACGGCACCTGACCGTGCGGGCCGGGATGCACCCAGGCGTTGGTCATCGCGAACGGCACGAGGCCGCCGCCGCAACCGGGACCGACGGTCGGGGCGGGCGCGGTGAACGGCTGCGGGATGTTCTTCGGCGGCGGCGCGAACGGATCCGCCGAGCCGGACTCCGCGACGAGTCGTTCGAGCGCGGCGAGGGTCTCGGGGGAGTCGGCGACCTCCGCGCGGAGCCGGTCGAGCGGCACCCCCGGCGGGGCCGGGTCGGCGGCGGCCCGGGCCGGGACCGTCAGCAGGGCGGCGGCGAGCAGGGCGGCGGCGAGCGGTGCGGATCGGCGACGCAACATCTCGGGCTCCTTCGAGTGGGGGCGAGCGGGCGGGCGAGACGATCCGGTCGCGATCCGGTCACGCACGGGTCGCGGCGCGGGGCCACGAAGATGACGGCCGGCTTCGAGAATAAGGAGCACTGTCCGGTTTCGGGGCGTTTCCGCCGAGCCCGATCCGGGTTCGCACACGTTCCCGATCGTCACGCCCGTCACGAACAGGACAATCCTCCCGCACACCGGGAAAACGTTATCGAAACGCGACGAAAGCCGTGGAGAGCCACCGATTTCCGAGGTCACCCCCGCTTCCGGGGGGCCGTGGCGGTGGTGGGGCGGAGACGCCGGAGGCGCCGCGGCGGGTGCCGGCGCGGCCGTCGCCGCAATCCGGTCGTACCACCCGGACGGGTGGTCTAGCTTGTTGTGTGGCCCCGGTCACACGGGAGTATACGATCGAACGGGGGTCCGATCGCGGCGCCGCACGCCCGGCGGCACCGGGGTCGCCCCTCGCACGCGATGTCGGGGGACACACGCCGATCACGGCCAACAACATCGCTTTCGGAGGGGACATGTCGCTGCGACACCGTCGTCCGCAGATACCGGCCGGAGCTTTTCCACTGTCGTCCGCGCAACGAGCCATCTGGTTCGCGCAGCAGCTCGCACCCGAGGTGCCGGTGTGTATCGCGCAGTACGTCGATCTGCGCGGCGCCCCGGACCTGGATCTGCTGCGCCGCTGCGGATACCGCGCCGGCGCCGAGTTCCAGTCGGCCTATCTGCGGGTCGTCGACGTCGACGGTGAGCCCGTCCAGTACGTCGACCCCGCCGTCGAGGAGCGCACCGAGATCCCACTGCTCGACTTCCGCGGTCACCCCGACCCGATGGCGGCGGCGCACGCCTGGATGACCGCCGACTACGCCACCCCGGTCGATCTGGCCACCGACCTGCTGGTGAACATGACGCTCCTGCAGGTCGCCGACGACCGGTTCCTCTGGTACGCCCGCATCCACCACGTGGCCCTCGACGGGTTCGCGGCGATGACGATGGTCAACCGGATCGCCGCGCTGTACACCGCGCAGGTGCAGGGCCGCGAACCCGCACCGTCCCGCGCCGCCGACCTGCGCGCCCTCTACGACTGGGACCGCGAGTACCGCACCTCCGAGCGCTACCGCACCGACCGCGACTACTGGATCGAACGGGTCGCCGGACTCGAGGACGGCTCCACCCTGGCCCGGCGCGACGCCCCCACCGCCGCGGTGTCGCTGCTGTCGAGCCGCACCCTGCCGGACGCACTCGTCGACGCCCTGACCGCCGTGGACGACGAACCGGGCCTGTCGTCGACGGCCGCGGTGGTCGCGGCGTTCGCGTGCTATCTGGCCCGCCTGACCGGCCGCGACGACGTGATGATCAACCTGCCGGTCTTCGCCCGCACCACCGCCGTGGCCCGCCGCTCCGGCGGCATGCTCGTCAACACCGCACCGCTGCGCATCTTCCTCGACCCGCGCGACACCCGTACCGATCTGGTGCGGCGGGTGCAACTCGAGCTCACCGGGGCGCTGCGGCACCAGCGGTTCAGCCTCGAGGACATCCGCCGCGAGACCGGCGCGGCCGGCGACCCGCACCGCTATGCCGGGCCGATGGTCAACGTCATGCTGTTCCGGCAGGAGATCGTGCTCGGCGACATCCGCGGCGAATTCCACATCATGACCTCCGGTCCCGTCGAGGACCTGCTGGTCAACATCTATCAGAGCGGCGACCCGGCACGGACCTATCTCGACTTCCGCGGCAACCCGCACCGCTACGACGAGGACGAACTGCACACCCACCACGACCGGTTCGTCGACCTGCTCGGCGAGTTCCTGCGCAGCGCACCCGGCCGGGCGGTCACCGCGATCCATCCGGCCAGCGTGGCACTGGCGGAGCAGCGTCGCCGGGCCGCGGCCACCGCCGACTACTGGCGGGAGCAGCTCGCCGGCGCCCCCGACCGGTCGGAGCTACCCCGCCCGGTCACCGCACCCGCCACCGACACCCCCGCCGACGTCGAAGACCGGTTGGCGGTGACCGCCGCGGCACTCGCCGCGCGGTTCGCCCCCGCCGACGACGACGCCCCGGACGCCACGGTCGCCGCGGTGCTGCACGCCGCGACCGCCGTGCTCACCGCCCGGTTGACCGGTCACGACGACGTCCTCCTCGGCGTCGCCCGCGACGGCGTGGTGCTGCCGCTGCGGATCGATATCGACCCGGCCGAACCCTTCGCCGAGCTGGTGCGCCGCGTCCGCACCCTCGGCGAGCAACTCACCGCCCACGCCGACGTCGACCCGGCCGTGCTCACCCGCCTCGCCCCGTCGGTCCCGGTGGTGCTGTCCCTCGACGACCCCACCCCGCACACCGAGGCGATGGCCGCGGCGGTGCACCTGGCGATCGACACCAGCGACACCGTCCTGCGGGTCCGCACCGGCTACCGGCCCGACCAGGTGGACGCGGGCATCGCCCTCACCACCGGCCGGCGGCTCGGCCGCGCCCTGACCGCGGTGCTCACCGATCCGTGGCTGCCCACCGGGGACCTGCCGTTCGTCGGCGGCGACGAGGTGGCCGGGCTGGTCCCCGCGCACGGTGACCCGGCCCGCTCCGCGCAGACCCTGCCGGAGATCCTCGGGGCGGTCGCCGCGGTCGTGCCGGACACCGACGCGGTGGTGTGCGAGGATCGCCGCCTGACCTACCGTGAACTCGACGAATGGTCCAACCGGCTCGCCCGCGTCCTCGTCGCCGCCGGCGCCGGGCCGGAGACCTTCGTCGCCGTCGGCATCGTCCGGTCCGTCGAGTCGGTGGCCGTGATCTGGGCGGTCGCCAAGTCCGGGGCCGCCTTCGTGCCCGTCGACCCGAACTATCCGGCCGAACGCATCGAGTACATGCTCACCGACTGCGGGGCGCTGCTGGGTCTGACCACCGCCGCGCACCGCGACGAGCTGCCCGACACGGTGCCCTGGCTGGTCCTCGACGATCCGGATCTCGATGCGCGGATCGGGCAGGCGAGCGCCGACCCGATCACCGACGACGACCGCCCGGCCACGCTGCTGTTCGACCATCCCGCCTATCTGATCTACACCTCCGGCTCGACCGGACGCCCCAAGGGGGTGGTGGTGCCGCACCGCGGCCTGGCGAACCTGTCGGCGACCCTGCACACCCGCCTGGCCCCACCCCCGGCGGCGCGGGTGTCGCACTTCTCCTCGCCGAGCTTCGACGCGTCGATCTTCGAGTACATGACCGCCTTCGGCATCGGCGCGACCCTCGTGGTGGTGCCCGCCCACGTCTACGGCGGCGCCGAACTCGGCGCCGTGCTCCGCGACGAGCACGTCACCCACCTGTTCTCCACCCCGGCCGCGCTCGCGTCGGTCGATCCCACCGAACTCGGCTGCGAGGTGGTCACGGTGGCGGGGGAGACGTGTCCGCCGGAGCTGGTGACGCGCTGGGCGCCCGGCCGGCGCATGTTCAACGCGTACGGGCCCACCGAGACCACCATCGTCTGCAATATCACCGGCACCCTGAAGCCGGGTGAACGCATCACCATCGGCAGCCCGGTGTGCGGGATCGACGAACTGATCCTCGACGGCCGGCTGCATCCGGTGCCGGTCGGGGTGGCGGGGGAGCTGTACATCGCCGGACCGGGTGTGACCCGCGGCTATCTCCACCGGCCCGGCCTGACCGCGACCCGGTTCGTCGCCGACCCTTTCGGCCCGCCCGGCAGCCGCATGTACCGCACCGGCGACGTCAGCCGCTGGCATCTGTCCGGCGGCGACCGGGTCGCCCGCAGCGGTAGGGACCGTCCGCCGACCGTGGAGTATCTCGGCCGCTCCGACTTCCAGGTCAAGATCCGCGGCTTCCGCATCGAACTCGGCGAGATCGACGCGGCGCTGAGCGACCAGGACGGTATCGCGTTCGCGGTCACCCTCGGCCGCACCGCCCCCTCCGGCGAACCGATGTTGGTGTCCTATCTGCTGCCCGAACCCGGTTACGGCCTCGACTCCGAGGCGGTGCTCGCCGCGCTCGGGCAGCGGCTGCCCGCCCACATGGTGCCGGCCGCGGTCGTCGTGCTCGACGAGATCCCGCTGACCGCCGTCGGCAAACTCGACCGCACGGCGTTGCCCGAACCGGTCTTCGGCGGCACCGGCGGCGGTGCCGCGGCGGCGATGTCGCCCACCGAGACCGTCCTCGCCGCGATCTTCGCCGATCGGCTCGGTGTCGCCGAGGTCGGCGCCGACGACAGTTTCTTCGAGCTCGGCGGCAACTCGCTGGTCGCCACCCGGGTGATTTCCCGCATCAACGACGCCTTCGGCACCGATCTGGGGGTGCGGGCGCTGTTCGAGGCCCCCACGGTGCGGGCGCTGGCCGCGAACCTGCCCGCCGGTGACGACGTCGACCGGCCCGCCCCGACACCGGTGCTTCCGCGCCCGCATCCCGTCCCGGTCTCCGCCGCCCAGCAGCGCCTGTGGTTCGTCGACCAGCTCGATCCGACGTCCGCCGCCTACAACATCCCGGTCGCGCTGCGGTTGCGTGGTCACCTCGACCCGGCGGCGCTGCTCGCGGCGACCACCGATGTGCTCGCCCGGCACGAGGCGCTGCGCACCGTCTACCCGGCCACCCCCGCCGGACCGATCCAGCAGGTGCTGCCCGTCGACGCGCTCGCCGTGGATCTCACCCCGACCCCCACCACCGATCTCGACGGCGACGTCGCCGCGGTGGTCGCGGCCGGTTTCGACGTCACCGTCGACCCGCCGCTGCGGATGCGGCTGTTCCGCATCGCCGACGACGAGCACGTGCTCGCCGTGGTGGTGCACCACATCGCCGCCGACGGGGCGTCGCTGGCCCCGCTGTCCCGGGATCTGGTCACCGCCTACGCTGCCCGCGCCGCCGGCACCGCCCCCGACTGGGCGCCGCTGCCGCTGCAGTACGCCGACTACACCCTGTGGTTCGCGCAGCTGCTCGGCGACGTCGACGACCCCGCCTCCCGCGCCGCCCGGCAACTCGAGTACTGGCGGGAGATCCTCGCCGGCGCCCCCGAGCTGCTGGCGCTGCCCACCGACCGGCCCCGCCCGCCGCAGCAGTCCTTCCGCGGCGCCGGCGTCGACGTCGAGATCGACCCCGGCCTGTTCGGGCGGATCCGGCAGCTCGCCCACGCCCACACCGCCACCGAGTTCATGGTCGTGCACGCCGCCCTGGCGGTGCTGCTCGCCCGCCTGTCCGGTGGCGACGACATCGTCGTCGGCAGTCCCGTCGCCGGGCGCAGCCACCGCCACCTCGACGATCTGGTCGGCATGTTCGTCAACACCGTCGCGCTGCGCACCGCGGTGCCCGCCGAGCTGCCGTTCGCCGAGTTCCTCACCACCGTGCGCGACACCGACCTGACGGCCTTCGCGCACACCGACCTGCCGTTCGACCGGCTCGTCGACGCGGTGGTGCCGGCCCGCTCGGCGGCGTACTCGCCGCTGTTCCAGGTCATGCTCGCCTTCGCCGACACCACCGGCGCCCACCTGATCCTGCCCGGCCTCGACGTCGATATCACCGAGATCGACACGCACACCACCAAATTCGATCTGCACCTGCAGCTCGGCGCGGTCGCCGACGACACCGGCCGCACCACCTGGCTGCGCGGGGCCCTGTCCTACGCCACCGACCTGTTCGACCCGCGCACCGCCACCGCGATCGCCGAGCGACTCGTGCGGCTGCTCGAGACGGTCACCGCCGACCCGGCCGTGCCCGTCGGGGACGTGGACCTGCTCACCGCCGACGAACGCCGCACCGTCCTCGAGGTGTGGAACGCCACCACCGCCGACACCGGGCCGATCACCACCCTGGGGGCGGTGTTCGCCGCGCAGGTCGCCGCGACCCCGCACGCCCCGGCCGTCACCGTCGACGGCCGCACCCTCGGCTACGCCGACTTCGACGCGGTCACCAACCGGCTCGCCCGGCGGCTGCTGCGCGCCGGCGCCGGCCCCGACCGGGTGATCGCGCTGGCCGTCCCACGCTCCCTCGAGCTGCTCGTCGGCATGTACGCGATCGTCAAGAGCGGCGCCGCCTATCTGCCGCTCGACCCCGAGCATCCCACCGAACGACTGCGGTACGTCCTGGACACCGCCGCCCCCGTCGCGGTGCTCACCACCGGCGACGTCGCCGCCGTCGTGCCGGACACCGGCGCGGAGATGCTGCGGCTCGACCGACTCGACCTCGACGACGAATCCCCGGCCGCCCTGACCCCGGCGGACCGGCCGGAGCCGGCCGGCGCGCACCTGGCGTACGTGATCTTCACGTCCGGGTCCACCGGCCGCCCCAAGGGGGTGGCGGTGCCGCACGCGGCGATCGTCAACCGGCTGCGGTGGATGCAGCACAGCTATCCGCTGACGGCCACCGACACGGTGGTGCAGAAGACCCCCGCCACCTTCGACGTGTCGGTGTGGGAGTTCTTCTGGCCGCTGCAGGTCGGGGCGCGGCTGGTCGTCGCCGCCCCCGGCGGGCACCGCGATCCCGGTTATCTGCTGCGGCTGTTCGCCGAGGAGCGGGTCACCGTGGCGCATTTCGTGCCGTCGATGCTCGCGGTGTTCGTCGACGCCCTGCACCGCCACGACCGGAAGCCGATCACGTTGCGGCACGTGTTCGCGTCGGGGGAGGCGCTGCCCGCCGAGACCGCCGCCGCGCTGCGGGAGGCGTTGCCGCCCACCGCCCTGCACAATCTGTACGGGCCCACCGAAGCCGCGGTGGACGTCACCGCGTGGACCAGCACCGACACCGACCACGGGGCGGTGCCGATCGGCCGGCCGGTGTGGAACACCCGCACCCATGTGCTCGACGCGCGGCTGCATCCGGTGCCCGCCGGCGCCGTCGGCGAACTGTATCTCGCGGGGATCCAGCTCGCCCGCGGCTACCTCCACCGTCCCGGCCTGAGCGCCGACCGGTTCGTCGCCGACCCCTACGGCGCGCCGGGGGAACGGATGTACCGCACCGGGGATCTGGCCACCCGCCGCGCCGACGGCACCCTGATGTATCTGGGGCGCACCGACTTCCAGGTCAAGATCCGCGGTCTGCGCATCGAACTCGGGGAGATCGAGCAGGTGCTGCGCGCCCGCGCCGAGATCGGGCAGGCGGTGGTGCTCGTCCACCACGGCGCCGACGACCGGCTCACCGGCTATCTCGTGCCCACCCCGGGCCGCAGCATCGACACCACCGCGGTCACCGCCGACCTCGCCGCGCGGCTACCGGACTACATGGTGCCCGCCGCCCTCGTCGTCCTCGACGCGCTGCCCGTCGGCCCCAACGGCAAACTCGACCGGGCCGCGCTGCCCGCCCCGCCGGCCGCCACCGCCGCGGGTGGCTACCGGGCGCCGCGCACCCCCACCGAACAGCTCGTCGCCACCGTCTTCGCCGATCTGCTCGACGTCGGCCCGGTCGGCGCCGACGACCACTTCCTCGACCTCGGCGGCACCTCCCTGCTCGCCATGCGCGCCGCGGCGCGCCTGGCCGCGGACACCGGCAGCGACCTCGGCATCCGGGAGATCTTCGATCATCCGGTGGTCGCCGATCTCGCCGCCCACCTCGACCGGCCGGACCGCGCCGACGCCGGGCGCGGCGCACCCGTGGCCGGGCCGCGCCCCGACCCGATCCCGCTGTCCCCGGCGCAGCAGCGCATGTGGTTCGTCAACCAGTTCGACACCACCTCCCCGGCCTACAACATCGCCGTCGCCCTGCGGCTGTCCGGCCGGCTCGACCAGGCGGCGCTGCACCACGCCATCGGCGATGTCGTCGCCCGGCACGAATCGCTGCGCACCCGCTATCCGCTCGCCGACGACGGACCCGTGCAGGTGGTGGTGCCCGCCGCGGCCGCCGTCCCCGACCTGGTCGTGCTCACCGTCGACGACGGCACCGAGGTCGACGACACCGACCTCGACAGCCGGCTCACCCCGATCCTCGCCGCCGGTTTCGACGTGGCCACCGAGATCCCCATCCGCATCCGGGTGCTCGCGCTGTCCGAGGACGAGCACGTGCTCGTGCTCGTCGCCCACCACATCGCCGCCGACGGCTTCTCCATGGGGCCGCTGGCCCGCGACGTCATCGCCGCCTACAGCGCCCGCCACGACGGGCAGACCCCGCAGTGGCCACCGCTGCCGGCGCAGTACGTCGACTACACCCTCTGGCAGCATCGGGTGCTCGGCGACGACACCGACCCGGCCTCCCTCGCCGCCGCACAGCTCCGGTTCTGGCGCGACGCCCTCGACGGCGCCCCCGACCTGCTCGAACTGCCGCTGGACCGGCCCCGCCCGGTGCAACCGTCGCGGCGCGGGGCCCGCATCCCGTTCACCCTCGACGCCGCCGCCCACCGGCGACTGCTCGACATCGCCCGCGCCCACGACGCGTCGGTGTTCATGCTGGTGCACGCCGCGCTGACGGTGCTGCTCGCCCGGCTGTCCGGCAGCGACGACATCGTCGTCGGCACCCCCGTCGCCGGGCGCGGGCACCGCGCCCTCGACGACCTGGTGGGCATGTTCGTCAACACCGTGGTGCTGCGCACCCGGGTCGACGACGACGAACCGTTCAGCGCGCTGCTCGACCGCATCCGCACCGGCGACCTGACCGCCTTCGGGCACACCGAGGTGCCGTTCGAGCGGCTCGTCGAGGTCCTCGACCCGCCCCGCTCGACCGCCTACACCCCGCTGTTCCAGGTGCTGCTCGAATTCCAGGACACCGAACGCCCCGAGATCGAACTGCCCGACCTGACGGTCCGCGCCCTCGACCTCGAGCCGATGCTGGCCCTGTTCGACCTGCAACTGTCGATCGCCGAGACCACCGACGCCGCCGGCCCCGCCGGGATCCGCGGCGCCTTCACCTACGCCACCGACCTGTTCGACGCCGACACCGTCGCCTCGTTCGCCGACCGCTTCGTGCGGATCGTCGAGGCCATCACCGCTGCCCCCGACCTCGCGGTCGGCAGCATCGACATCGTCACCGACCGGGAACTGGCCGATCTGACCCCGGCGCGGGGTCTGCCGCCGGTCTCGCCGCAGCTGTGGCCGGAACTGCTCACCTCGGTCGCCGCGATCCTGCCCGACGCGGTCGCCCTGCGTTTCGCCGACCGGCAGATCACCTACGCCGAGCTCGACGCCTGGTCCACCCGCCTGGCGCGGCTGCTCGTCGAGGAGTACCGACTCGGACCGGAAACCGTCGTCGCCCTCGCCCTGACCCGCTCGCTCGAATCGGTGGCGGTGGTCTGGGCGGTGACCAAGACCGGTGCGGCCTTCGTGCCCGTCGACCCCGCCTACCCCCCGGAACGGGTGAGCTACATGCTCACCGACAGCGCCGCCGCCCTCGGCATCACCACCGCCGCGCACCGCGCCGCGCTGCCGGTGCAGGTGCCGTGGCTGGTGCTCGACGACCCGGCCGTCACCGACCGGATCGCCGCAGCGGACACCGCCCCGATCACCGACGCCGACCGCACCGCCCCGCTGCACTTCGACCACCCGGCCTACCTCATCTACACCTCCGGCTCCACCGGCCGCCCCAAGGGCGTGGTCGTCACCCACCGCGGCATGACCAACCTCAACGCCGAGGTGCGCAGCCACTTCACCATCACCCACCACGCCCGCGTCTCGCATCTGGCGTCGCCGAGCTTCGACGCGTCGATCTTCGAGTTCACCAAGGCGTTCTGCGCCGGCGCGACCCTGGTGATCGTGCCGCCGGACGTCTACGGCGGCGACGAACTCGCCCGGCTGCTGCGCGAGGAGAAGGTCACCCACGCCTTCATCACCCCCACCGCGCTGGCCTCCCTCGACCCCACCGGACTCGACGACCTCGAGGTGCTCGTCGTCGCCGGCGAGGCCTGCCCCCCGGAGCTGGTGGCGCGCTGGGCGCCGGGGCGCCGCATGTTCAACGGCTACGGCCCGTCCGAGGCCACCATCGAAACCAGCGTCAGCCCGCCCCTGCGGCCCGGGCACACCGTCACCATCGGCGCTCCCGCCGTCGGCTTCCACCAGGCCGTCCTCGACGACCGGCTGCGGCCCGTCCCGGTCGGGGTGGCCGGGGAGCTGTACATCGCCGGAGCGGGTGTGGCCCGCGGCTACCACCGCCGCCCCGACCTGACCGCCACCCGGTTCGTCGCCGACCCCTACGGCGACCCCGGCGAACGCATGTACCGCACCGGTGATGTGGTGCGGTGGCGGCACGACGGCACCGTCGAATATCTCGGCCGCTCCGACTTCCAGGTCAAGGTCCGCGGCTTCCGCATCGAACTCGGTGAGATCGACGCCGCCCTCACCGCCCACGACGCGATCGCCTTCGCCCACACCATCGGGCACACCGCCCCCAGCGGCGACACCGTGCTCGTGTCCTATGTGCTGCCCGATCTCACCGACACCACTGCCGGGCAGATCGATCCGCGGGCGCTGCGCGCCTGGGCCGCGGCCCGGCTACCCGGCCACATGGTGCCCGCCGCCGTGGTGCTGCTCGACGAGCTGCCACTGACCCCGGTCGGCAAACTCGACCGCCGCGCCCTGCCCGTGCCGGATCTGACCCGTCTCGGCGGCGACTACCGCGCCCCGAGCACCGACCTCGAGGCCACCGTCGCCGAGATCGTCGCCGAGATCCTCGGCCACCCCCAGGTCTCCGTCGACGACAACTTCTTCGATCTCGGCGGCAACTCGCTGATCGCCACCCGCGTCGTCGCCCGCCTCAACGCCGCGCTCGGCACCGACGCCGGGGTGCGCGCGGTGTTCGAGGCCCCCACGGTGCGGGCGCTGGCCGCGCGGATCCTCGACGACCACGGCGGGCACGGCCGGGTGCCGCTGGTCGCCGCCGAACGCCCGGAGCGGCTGCCGCTGTCCCCGGCGCAGCAACGCATGTGGTTCGTCAACCAGTTCGACACCACCTCCGCCGCCTACAACATCCCCCTGGCCATCCGCCTGTCCGGCCGCCTCGACGTCGCGGCGCTCACCGCGGCGGTGCGCGACGTGCTCGACCGGCACGAGAGCCTGCGCACCTGGTATCCCGGCGACGAACACGGCCCGCGGCAGGTGATCGTGGACACCGACCGGGTCCTGCCGGTCCTGACCGCCCGGCCGGTCACCGCCGAGGAGTTGCCCCCCGCACTCGGCGAGTTCGTCGGCGCCGGTTTCGACGTGGCCGCGGCGGTGCCGGTGCGGCTGCGGCTGTGGCGCCTCGACGAGCACACCCATGTGCTCGCGGTGGTGGTGCACCACATCGCCGCCGACGGCTCGTCGATGGCGCCGCTGGCCCGCGACCTGATGCTCGCCTACACCGCCCGCACCACCGGCACCGCCCCGGACCGGGCGCCGCTGCCGGTGCAGTACGCCGACTACGCGCTGTGGCAACGCCGCCTGCTCGGCGACCCGGACGACCCGGCCTCCCTCGCCGCCACCCAGCTGCAATTCTGGCGCGACACCCTCGCCGACGCCCCCGAACTGCTGCCGCTGCCCACCGACCGGCCCCGCCCCACCCAGCGCAGCTTCCGCGGCGCCCTGCACCACTTCACCGTGCCCACCGCCGTGCAGCGACGCCTCGAGGCGCTGGCCGCCGAGCACGACACCACCGTGTTCATGGCCGTACACGCCGGGTTCGCGGCGCTGCTGGCCCGCCTGACCGGCACATCCGACATCGTCATCGGCTCCCCGGTCGCCGGCCGCGGGCACCGCGCCCTCGACGACCTGGTCGGCATGTTCGTCAACACCGTGGTGCTGCGCACCCCCGTCGACGGCGCCCTGTCGTTCACCGATCATCTGCACCGCACCCGCGAGATCGACCTGGCGGCCTTCGGCCACACCGAGCTGCCCTTCGAGACCCTCGTCGACGTGCTCGCCCCGGCCCGCGAGACCGACCGGTCCCCGCTGTTCCAGGTGGTCCTCGAATACGGCAACACCGAACCCGCCCGGCTGGTGTTGCCCGAGCTGGAAGTCGACGCCCTCGACCCGGAGCTGCCGGTCGCCAAGTTCGACCTGCAACTGACCCTGCAGAACACCGACCCCGGCGCTGCGGGGGAGACGGGCGGGATACCGGCGGCGTTCACCTACGCCACCGACCTGTTCGATCCCACCACCGTCGCCTCCTTCGCGCAGCGGCTGGTGCGGCTGCTCGACGCGGTCACCGCCGACCCGCACCGCCCGATCGGCGACGTCGATCTGCTCACCGCCGACGAACGCCCCGCCGCACCCGTCCCGCCCCACCGGGTCCCGGACAGTTTGCTCGACGTCTACGCCCGCGGCGCCGGACGCGATCCGGCCGCCACCGCGGTCACCGCCCCCGACGGATCGCTGCGTTACGCCGAACTCACCGACCGGGTGCAGCGCCTGGCCCGGCTGCTCACCGAGCACGGCGCCGGCCCGGACCGGCTCGTCGCGGTCGCATTGCCGCGCGGCACCGACCTGATCGTCGCGTTGCTCGCCGTGCTGCACAGCGGCGCCGCCTATCTGCCCGTCGACGTGGCGTTCCCCCCGGATCGGCTGGCGTACATGTTCGACGACGCGGCCCCGGTGTGCCTGCTCACCACCGCCGAGCACGCCGCCGGTCTCCCGCCGCACACCCCGCCGATCGTGGACCTGCACGACCCGGCCGTGCGCACCCGCCTCACCGAGATGCCCACCGGCGCAGACGGACTGCCGCAGGTGCATCCGGATGCCGCGGCGTACGTCATCTACACCTCCGGCTCCACCGGCCGCCCCAAGGGCGTGGTGGTGCCACACCGCACCGTCGTCACCCTGCTCACCGACACCACCGAGATGTTCGGCTTCGACGCCGCCGATGTGTGGACGCTGTTCCACTCCTACGCCTTCGACTTCTCGGTGTGGGAACTGTGGGGGGCGCTCGCCCACGGCGCCCGGCTCGTAGTCGTCGACTACCACACCGCCCGCAACCCGCAGGAGTTCCTGGCACTGCTGCGCCGCGAACGGGTCACCGTGCTCAACCAGACCCCGACGGCCTTCTACCAGCTCATCGACGCCGACCGCGCCGCCGCCGACCTGCCGGCGCTGCGCCGGGTCGTCTTCGGTGGGGAAGCCCTCGACTTCGCGCAGCTCGACCGCTGGTACCGGCGCCACGACGACACCGCCCCGACGCTGGTGAACATGTACGGCATCACCGAGACCACCGTGCACGTCACCGCCCGCACCATCACCCGCGACCTCGCCGCCACCGCCGCGGCCAGCCTGATCGGAGCGCCGCTGCCGTCGCTGCGCCTGCACATCCTCGACAGCCGGCTGCATCCGGTGCCCACCGGGGTGATCGGCGAACTGTACGTCTCCGGCGCCCAGCTCTCGCGCGGCTATCTGCGCCGTCCCGATCTGACCGCCACCCGGTTCGTCGCCGACCCGCACGGCACCTCCGGGCAGCGGCTCTACCGCACCGGTGACCTGGCGCGGCGTACCCGCGACGGCGAGATCGAATATCTCGGCCGCGCCGACTTCCAGGTGCAGCTGCGCGGCTTCCGCATCGAACTCGGCGAGATCGAAGCGGCACTGCTGCGCGCCCCCGGCGTCGCCCGCGCCGTGGTCGTCGTACACACCGCCCCGGGCACCACCACCGAACGTCTGGTCGGGTACGTGGTGCCCGAGACCGGCCACGATCTCGACGTCGACGTGGTGCTGAACCACGCCGCCGGGCAGCTCGCCGCGTACATGCTGCCGTCCACCCTGGTGGTGCTGGACACCCTGCCGGTCACCGCCACCGGCAAACTCGACCGGCGCGCGCTGCCCGCCCCCGACTTCGCCGCCCGCACCACCGTCTCCCGCGCCCCGGCGCGCGGCCCCGAAACCGTCCTCGTCGAACTGTTCGCGCAGGTCCTGGGTCTGCCCACGGTGGGGGTGGACGATTCGTTCTTCGCTCTCGGCGGCGACTCGATCATGTCCATCCAACTGGTGTCCCGCGCCAAGGCGGCCGGCCTGGACCTGACCCCCCGCGCGGTGTTCGAACACAAGACCCCCGCCGCGCTCGCCGCCGTCGTCGGCACCGCCGCCCCCACCGAGACCCTTGCGGAGCTACCCGGCGGCGGGGTCGGCGACCTGCCGCTGCCGCCGATCGCGCACTGGATGCTCGACCGCGGCGGCAGCATCGGCCGCTATTCGCAGGCACTGCTGCTGCGTCTGCCCACCGGCCTGGACGCGGCGACGCTGCGCGCGATCGTCACCGCCGTCCTCGACCGGCACGACATGCTGCGGGTGCAGCTGCGGCCGGCGCCGGACACCCCCGGCGGGCACCTGCTGCACGTCCCCGCGCCGGGCAGCGTCGACGCCGGTACCGTCATCCACCGGGTGCCGGTCACCAGCGCCGCCGACAGCGACGAGTTCTTCGCCCTGGCCGCCACCGAACTCGACGCCGCCGCCGACCGGCTGGACCCGTATCGCGGGCGGGTGGTGCAGCTGGTGTGGTTCGACACCGCCAGCGGCGCCGGCCGGTTGCTCGTCGTCATCCACCATCTCGCCGTCGACGGGGTGTCTTGGCGCATCCTGGTGCCCGACCTGGCCGCCGCGTGGGCGGCCACCGCGACCGGTGCCGGTGCGCTGCTGCCCCCACCCACCGGCACCAGCGTGCGCCGCTGGGCGCACGCCCTGCGCGACGCCGCCCCCACCCGCCGCACCGAACTCGATTTCTGGCGCCGGGTGCTCGACGGACCGAACCCGCCGCTGGGACACCGGGCCTTCGATCCGGTGCGCGACACCAACGCCACCGTCACCACCCTCACCACCGCACTGCCCACCGCCGTCACCGAGGCGCTGCTCACCGCCGTGCCCACCGCCTTCCACGGCGCCGTCGACCACGGGCTGCTCACCGCGCTCGCCCTGGCGGTGGCGGCCTGGCGCCGCGACCGCGGCCACGACCCCGCCTCGCTGCTGCTCAACCTCGAAGGCCACGGCCGCGACAGCACCGCCGCCGCCGGCGCCGACCTGTCCGGCACCGTCGGCTGGTTCACCACCATCCACCCGCTGCGCCTGGACCTGACCGGCATCGACCTCGACGACGCGTTCGCCGCCGGCCCGGCCGCCGGGCGCGCCGTCAAGACCGTCAAGGAACACCTCGCCGCCGTCCCCGACCACGGCACCGGCTTCGGGCTGCTGCGCCATCTCGACGCCGACACCACCGCGCGGCTCGCCGACGCCCCGGTACCGCAGGTCAGCTTCAACTATCTCGGTCGCCCCACCGCCGGGATCACCGACACCGACACCGCGTGGCTGCCCATCGACGGCTTCCCCCACGGTGGGGCGCAGAGCCCGGACATGCCCGCCGCGGCGGTGCTCGACATCAACGCCGTCACCACCGACACCCCGAACGGGCCGGTGCTCGAGGTGCACTGGTCGTATCCGGCCGGGTTGCTCGACGCCGCCGACGTCACCGCCCTCGCCGACCGGTTCGCCACCGCCGCGACCGCCCTGACCCGGCACACCCGCAGCCCGCACGCCGGGGGACTGACCCCCTCGGATCTGCCGCTGGTGCGTCTGCACCAGGACGTCATCGAACGCCTCGAGCAGCGTTACGGGCGCCTCGACACGGTGTGGCCGACCGCCCCGCTGCAGACCGGGTTGCTCTTCCACGCCCTGCTCGCCGGGGACCGCCCCGATGCGTACATCGTGCAACTGGTGCTCGACCTGCGCGGCGAGGTCGACGCGAACCGGCTGCGGCGCGCCCTGCAACTGCTGCTCGACCGGCATCCGGCGCTGCGCGCGGCGTTCCCCGCCGCCGGGGACGGGCACGTGCAGGTCGTCCCCACCCACGTGGAGGTGCCGTTCACCGTCGCCGACACCAGCGACGACCCCGACCCCGACGACGCCGCCGCCCAACTGCTCGCGCTCGATCGGCGCACCCGCTTCGACACCGAGACCGCGCCGCTGCTGCGCGCGACCGTGGTGCACACCGGCCCGGGCCGGCACCTGCTCGCAGTGACGAACCACCATCTGCTGCTCGACGGCTGGTCCACCCCGGTGCTGATCCGGGAACTGCTCGTGCTCTACACCACCGACGGCGACCTGCGGGCCCTGCCGCCGGCACCGCACTACGGCAGCTACCTGAGCTGGCTCGCCGACCGCGATCCGCACGCCTCCCTCGACGCCTACCGCCGCGCCCTGGCCGGGGTGGACGAGCCGACCCTGCTCGCCCCCCAGCACCGGCCCGGCACCACCGCCGGGATCTCCGAGGACCTCGACGTCGACCTGGACACCGCCCTGTCGGTGCGGCTGCACGACACCGCCACCGCCCGCGGCATCACCGTCAACACCCTCGTGCAGACCGCCTGGGGGCTGGTGCTCGGCGCGCTCACCGGCCGCACCGACGTGGTGTTCGGCGCGACCGTCTCCGGCCGGCCACCGCAGATCCCCGGCATCGAGGCGATGGTCGGGTTGTTCATCAACACCGTCCCGGTGCGCATCACCGTGCGGCCCGGCGACACCGTCGGCGCCCTCGTCGACCGCATCCAGGCCGAACAGGTCGCCCTGCTCGACCACCACCACCTCGACCTGGGCACCCTCGACCGGCACCTCGGCGCCGCCGTGCGCTTCGACACCCTCACCGTCTTCGAGTCGTATCCGGTCGAACGCGCCGGTCTCGACCGCGACACCGACCTCGCCGGCATGCGGGTCGCCGACATCGTCGGCCGCGACGCGGCGCACTACCCGCTGTCGGTGGTCGTGCACACCGACACCGCCGTGCACCTGCGCATGAAATACCTGCCGGAGGTCTTCGACCGCGCCGCCGTCGCCGCGATCGCCGCGCGCATCACCGCCGTCCTCGACGCGCTCACCGCCGACCCGGCCACCCCGATCACGGCGCTGCCCGCGCTCACCGCCGCCGAACAGGCCGCGTTGCTGCCCGTACACGGCCCGGCCGGCGGCAGCGACGCGACCCTGCCGCAGCTGCTGGCCGCCACCGCCGCCGCCCACCCGGACGCACCGGCGCTGCGCGACGGGCAGCGGGTCCTCACCTACCGCGAGCTCGACGAACGCTCCACCCGGCTGGCCCGGGTGCTGCTGCGCCACGGCACCGGCCCGGAGACCTTCGTCGCCCTCGGCATCGCCCGCTCGATCGAGTCGGTGACCGCGATGTGGGCGATCACCAAGACCGGGGCGGCGTTCGTGCCCGTCGACCCGCGCTACCCGGCCGAGCGGGTCGCGTTCATGCTCGACGACTGCGGCGCCACCGTCGGCCTCACCACCGCCGCGCACCGCGCGCAACTCCCCGACACGGTGCCGTGGCTGCTGCTCGACGACCTCGACCGCGACGCGGCGGGGGAGGACCCCACGACGCTCGACGACACCGACCGCCCCGTCGCGCTGCGGCTGGATCATCCCGCCTACCTGATCTACACCTCCGGCTCGACCGGCCGCCCCAAGGGGGTGCTCACCACCCACCGCAGCCTGGAGAACTTCGCCCGCGACCAGCGCAGCCGCTTCGGTGCCGGACCCGGCGCGCGGGTCATGCACGTCTCCTCACCGAGCTTCGACGCGTCGATCTTCGAATACCTCCTGGCGTTCGGGTCCGGCGCCGAACTGGTGATCGTGCCCCCGCGCATCGTCGGCGGCGCCGAACTCGGCGCGCTGCTGCGCGAGCAGCGGGTCACCCACGGGTTCATCACCCCCGCCGCGCTCGCCTCCCTCGATCCGGCGGATCTGACCGACCTCACCGATCTCGCGGTCGGTGGGGAGGCGTGGCCGGCGGACCTGCAGGTCACCTGGGCGCCCGGCCGGCGCCTCGTCGACGCCTACGGGCCCACCGAGACGACCATCATGGCCGCGATCAGCGACCCCCTGGGCGTCGACGAGCCACTGACCCTCGGCGGTCCGCTGCGCGGGGTGCACGCCGTCGTCCTCGACCCCGCGCTGCGGCCGGTGCCGTTCGGTGCCGTCGGCGAACTGTATCTGGCCGGCTGGGGCCTGGCCCGCGGCTATCACGCCCGGCCCGCGCTGACCGCCGCCCGGTTCGTCGCCGACCCCTACGGTGCCCCCGGCGAACGCATGTACCGCACCGGGGACCTGGTGCGCTGGGTCGGCGACCTCGACGCGCAGGATCTGCGCCTCGACTACATCGGGCGCAGCGACTTCCAGATCAAGATCCGCGGTTTCCGCGTCGAACTCGGCGAGATCGACGCCGTGCTCGCCGCGCACCCGAGTGTCGGCTTCGCCGCCACCGTCGCCCACCGCGCCCCCAGCGGGGAGACGGTCCTCGTCGCCCACCTGCATCCCGCGCCCGGCGCCGACATCGACCCCACCGCGGTGAAATCCCATGTCGCCGAGCGTCTTCCGGCGCACATGGTGCCCACCGTCATCAGCGTGCTCGACGAGATCCCGCTGACCCCGGTCGGCAAACTCGACCGCGCCGCGCTGCCGGCCCCGGAACTGCGCGCCGCCACCGACGACCGCCCGGCGCCCACCGACCCACTCGAGTCGCTCGTCGCCGACGAACTCGCCGAGGTGCTCGGCCTCGACCGGCTCGCCGCCGACGACAACTTCTTCGACCTCGGCGGCAACTCGCTGCTCGCCACCCGCGCCGTCGCCCGCCTCGGCGACCGGCTCGGCCGGCCCGTACCGGTGCGGGCGTTGTTCGAAGCACCGACCGTCACCGCGCTCGCCGCGCACCTCGACGAGCGGCCCGCCACCACCGACACCGCCGAACCCGCCGCCGGAACCACACTGGGCCCGGTCGCCGGGCCGCGCCCCCACCACATTCCGTTGTCCCCGGCACAGCAACGACTGTGGTTCATCAACCAGTTCGACCCGACCTCCGCGGCCTACAACATCCCCCTGGCCATCCGGCTGTCCGGACATCTGTCCCCGGCCGCGCTCGGCGCCGCCCTGCACGACCTGCTGAGCCGGCACGAGAGCCTGCGCACCGTCTACCCGGCCTCGGCCACCGGACCACACCAGCGCATCCTCGCCGCCGCCGACGCACCGCTGCCGCTGGACGTGGTGCCGGCCACCGAGGACACCGCGCCCACCGCCGTCGCCGACTTCCTCGGCGCCGGTTTCGACGTCACCGTCGACATCCCGGTGCGGGCACGGGTGTTCGCCTTCGACCGCGACGACCATCTCGCCGTGCTCGTCGTGCACCACATCGCCGCCGACGGCGGCTCCACCGGCCCGCTCGCCCGCGACCTGATGATCGCCTACGCCGCCCGCAGCCGCGGCGAGACCCCGACCTTCGGGCCGCTGCCGGTGCAGTACGCCGACTACACCCTGTGGCAGCTCGACCGGCTCGGCGACCCCGCCGCCCCCGGCAGTCTCGCCGCCGACCAGACCGCCTACTGGCAGGACCGCCTCGCGGGGCTGCCCGAGGTGCTGGCGCTGCCCACCGACCGGCCCCGACCCCCGCAGCAGTCCTTCCGCGGCGACATCACCCGTTTCACCGTCGACGCCGACCTGCTCGCCCGGCTGCAACAGCTCGCCGCCGACCGGCACAGCACCGTGTTCATGACCGTGCACGCCGCCTTCGCGGTGCTACTGGCCCGCCTGTCCGGCAGCGACGACATCGCCGTCGGCTCCCCGGTCGCCGGCCGGGGCCACCGTGCCCTCGACGAGGTGGTGGGCATGTTCGTCAACACCGTGGTGCTGCGCACCCCGGTACCCGCCGAACGGTCCTTCACCGACCTGCTCACCGCCGTCACCGACAGCGACCTCGACGCCTTCGCGCACGCCGATCTGCCCTTCGACCGGGTCGTCGACACCCTCGCCCCGACCCGCTCGACCGCGCACTCGCCGCTGTTCCAGGTCTCCCTCGAGTTCCACACCGCCGAGCTGCCCGCGGTGGAACTGCCGCACCTGAGCGTGCACGGCGTCGCGCTCGATCCGGTGGTATGCAACTTCGACCTCGAACTGCTGATCGGAAAGAACACCACGGGCGGGCTCGATGCCGCCTTCGTCTACGCCACCGACCTGTTCGACGCCGAGACGGTGCGCGGCTTCGCCGACCGCTTCGGCCGGCTGTTGCACACGATCGCCGCCGACCCGCACCGCCCCGTCGGAGACCTCGACCTGCTCACCGTCGCCGAACACACCGCGCTGGTACCCGCGATCGGGCCGCAGCCGGAACCGGCAGTGCTGTGGCCGCAGCTGCTCGACACCGCCGTCGCCGCCGCCCCGGACGCCGTCGCGGTCGTCGACGGCGACCGGCAGGTCACCTACCGCGAACTCGACGCCCGCGCCACCCGGCTCGCGCGGCGCCTGCTCGACCGCGGCGCCGGACCCGAACAGGTGATCGCCCTGGCGGTCCCGCGCTCACTCGACTCGGTCACCGCGGTGTGGGCCACGGTGCGCAGCGGCGCGGCGTTCGTGCCGGTCGATCCCACCTATCCGGCCGACCGCATCGCATTCATGCTCGGCGACAGCGCCGCGCGCATCGGCATCACCGTCGCCGCGCACCGCGACGCCCTGCCCGACGAGGTGGACTGGCTCGTCCTCGACGACCTCGACCTCATCGCCGGGCCGGTCGCACCGATCGACCACGCGGACCGGCCCGCGGTGCTGCACCCGGATCATCCCGCCTACCTGATCTACACCTCCGGCTCCACCGGCCGCCCCAAGGGCGTGACGGTCACCCACCGCGGCCTGGCCTCCCTGGCCCGGGAGGAACGCGACCGGCTGCAGGTCACCGCTGCGGCGCGGGTGTCGCATCTGGCATCGCCGAGCTTCGACGCGTCGATCTTCGAGCAGATGATGGCGCTGAGCGCGGCCGCAACCCTGGTGGTCGTGCCGCCGCACGTCTACGGCGGCGACGAGCTCGCCGCGGTGCTGCGTGCGCAGCGGGTCAGCCACGCCTTCATCACCCCCACCGCGCTGGCCTCGCTGGATCCGGACACCGTCCCCGAGCTGCACACCCTGCTCGTCGCCGGCGAAGCGCTCCCCCCGGAGCTGGTGGCGCGCTGGGCCCACTCGCGTCGCATGATCGACGCCTACGGCCCCACCGAGGCGACCATCATGACCTCCCTCGGCGACCCCCTGACGGCCGGGGAACCGGTCACCATCGGCACCCCCAGCCGCGGCTTCCGCGCGCTGGTCCTCGACGGACGGCTCCAGCCCGTGCCCGTCGGGGTGGCCGGGGAACTGTATGTCGCCGGGCCGGGTCTGGCCCGCGGCTACCACGCGCGGCCCGCGCTGACCGCGGCCCGGTTCGTGCCCGACCCCACCGGCTCGGGGGAGCGGATGTACCGCACGGGGGATCTGGTGCGGTGGACCGCCGATCATCGCCTCGACTACGTCGGCCGCACCGACTTCCAGGTCAAGATCCGCGGGTTCCGTGTCGAACTCGGCGAGATCGACACGGCGCTGACCGCGCACCCCCAGGTGGTCTTCGCCCACACTCTCGGCCACACCGCCCCGTCCGGGCAGGCCCTGCCGGTGTCCTACATCCGCCTCACCCCGAATGCCGAGGTCACCGCCGCCGAAGTGAGAACGTTCGTCGCGCAGCATCTTCCGCCGCACATGGTGCCGGCGGTGATCACCGTGCTCGACGACATCCCGCTCACCCCGGCCGGCAAACTCGACCGGGCCGCGCTGCCCGCCCCGGAGTTCACCGCCCCGGCCGGGGACTACCGGGCCCCGCGCACCGACCTCGAAAAGCTCCTCACCGACCTGTTCGCCGAACATCTCGGTCTCGACCGGGCCGGGGTCGACGACGACTTCTTCGAGCGCGGCGGCACCTCGCTACTGGCGACCCGGTTGCTGCCCGCTCTCGGGGAACGACTCGGCCGCCGGGTGCCGATCGCCTCGATCTTCACCCACCCCACCCCGGCGGAGCTCGCCGCGCACCTGAGCAGCGGCGACCCCGAGGCGAGCAACGGAATCGACGAGGCGTTCCGGGTGCTCGTCCCGCTGCGCCCCGGCACCGGCACGGCACTGTTCTGCATCCATCCCGCCGCGGGGCTGGCCTGGCCGTACAGCACCCTCGCGCACCGCCTCGACGACCGGCCCGTCTACGGACTGCAATTGCCGGCCCTGTCCGGCGGCCCACGGCACGACACCATCACCGCGCTCGCCCGCCACTACGTGCGGGAGATCCGGCGGGTGCAGCCGCACGGGCCGTACCATCTGCTCGGCTGGTCCCTCGGCGGGGTGGTCGCGCACGCCGTGGCCGTCGAACTGCGCCGCGCCGGGGAGATCGTCGACACCCTCGCGCTGCTCGACAGCCACCTGGTCGTCGGGGCGTCCCCGGCCGTCGGCACCCGCGACATGCTGCGCGATCTCGGGCTTCCCGTCGACGACGACGAGCCGAGCTTCGAGCACGCCGCCGCAGTCCTCGACGAGGCGTTCGGTGGCGGCACCGGCCTGACCGCCGCCCACCTCGAACGCCTGCACGCCGGGTCCACCGACACCGCGCGTGCCGCGCGCCGGCACGAACCGGACACCTTCGACGGGGACGCATTGTTCTTCACCGCGGCCCGCTCGGACGCCCCGATCCCGGCGGTGGCGGCCTGGCACAACGTGATCGCGGGGGAGATCCACCAATACCGCCTCGACTGCGCTCACCACGAGATGGTGAGCGCCCGGGCGGTCGAGACGATCATCGCGGTGCTGTCGGCGCGGCTGACCGAGAGCGACGCCACGCTGCGCCGCTGGGCACGCGCCGAGGTGCCGGTCGCCGCCCGCAACGGGAACCGCCGGAACTGACACCCATGTCATGCACACTATGCATGAAATGGGATGCACATTATGAGTTGGATTAATCCTCGGGGGGTCGATTCACTGAAGGCATGACGAGCAGCCCTCCCACCGCCGACGTCGACCTGTTCGCCGACGACGTCCTTGTCGACCCCTATCCGACCTTCGCGCAGCTGCGCGAACTCAGCCCCGTGGTGTACCTGCCGCGCCACGACGTCTACGCCCTGACCCGCTACGACGCCATTCGCGGCGCCCTCGCCGACACCGCGACGTTCTCCTCCCGCGCCATCGCCTTCAACCCCGCCGCCAACGACGCCCTTCAGGGCACCTCCCTGGCCTCGGACCCGCCCGTCCATACCGAACTGCGCGCCACCCTCACCGAGAACCTCTCGCCGCGCGCGCTGCGCGGGCTGAAGACCACCATCGAGACCAAGTCCGACGCACTCGTCGCCGACCTCGTCACCACCGGTTCCTTCGAGGCGATCGACGTCCTCGCCCGCGCCTTCCCGCTCGAGGTCGTCGCCGATCTCATCGGCTTCACCGGCGAGGTGCGCGCGAACATGCTGCGCTGGGGACAGGCCGCCATGGAGGTCCTCGGCCCGATGAACCAGCGCACCGCTGAGAACTTCCCCATCGCCGGAGAGCTGTACGCGTGGTGCTCACAGGTGCAGGCCGAGGATCTGACCCCCGGCTCGGTCGGGCGCGGCATCTTCGACGCCGAGGCGCGCGGCGCCATCCCCGCCGGCAGCGCCGGGCACATCATCCACCAGTATCTCGGGGCCGGGGTGGACACCACCATCGCCTCGATCGGCAACCTGATCGCGCTGTTCGCGGCGTTCCCCGACCAGTTCGACCTCGTGCGCGCCGATCCGACGCTGGTGCCGTCCGCCTTCGCGGAGGTGCTGCGCTACTGGGCGCCGCTGCACGCCTGGGGCCGCGCCGTCACCCGCGACATCGAGATCGACGGCCACCTGATCCCCGGCGGGTCGCAGGCGGCGGTGCTGCTCGGTTCCGGCAACCGCGACCCGCGGCACTACGACGACCCGGATTCGTTCCGGGTGGCCCGCAACCCGGTCGATCACCTGTCCTTCGGCTACGGCCCGCACGGCTGCGCCGGGCAGGGACTGGCCCGCCTCGAGGCCCACGCGATCATCGCTGCCCTGGCCCGGCACGCGCGCCGCCTGGTCGCCGCCGAGCCGATCCGGGTGCCCAGCAACACCACCCGCTCCATCGACGCCCTCGAGATCCTGGAGGTTGTGCCCGCATGAAGATCACCCTCGACCGTCCCCGCTGCGAAGGCCACGGCCTGTGCGAGGAGGCCGCACCCGAGTTGATGCACCTCGACGACGACGGCGAACTGGTCCTCGACATCGTCGAGGTATCCGCCGACAGCCCGCAGGCCGCGGCCGCGAGCGCCGCCGTGCGGGTGTGTCCCGTCGCCGCCCTGAAGCTCGCATGAGCACCGCAGTTTCCCCGGGCACCGTCATGGAGCGGATCGTGGTGATCGGCAACGGCATCGCCGGGCAGACCGCCTGCGACAGCCTGCGCGGCGCCGGGTTCACCGGGCAGCTGACCGTCGTCGGCGACGAACCGGTCCCCGCCTACTCGCGGCCCGCGCTGTCGAAGGCGCTGCTCACCGATGGCGGCCCCCACGAACTCGCCGCCCCCGCGCACGGCGCCACCGAACGCCTCGGCGTCGCCGCGGTCGGCCTGGACGCGGACGCACGGCTCGTGCACCTCGACGACGGCACCGCGCTGGCGTTCGACGGGCTCGTCATCGCCACCGGTGCGCGCCCCCGACCGCTGGGGGAGGCGCTGGTGCTGCGCACCCTCGACGACGCCCTCGCCCTGCGCGAGCGGCTCGCCGGGCGGCCGTCGGTGGCGGTGGTCGGCGCCGGCCCGCTCGGCATGGAGGTCGCCTCCGCCGCGGCGCAGGCCGGCTGCGAGGTCACCGTCGTCGCCGACACCGCCCCGATGCGCCCGCAGTTCGGGCCGTATCTGTCCGAGCTGTTCACCACCGCCGCCACCGCCGCGGGGGTGAAGCTCGTCTACGGCACCGCCACCGACTTCGCGGCCGGGACGCTCACCCTCGACGACGGCAGCCGTGTCACCGCCGAGCTGGTCGTCGCCGCGATCGGTGACATCCCGAACGTCGAGTGGCTGCGCGAGTCAGGGTTGCTCACCGACGGCAGGTTGGTCGCCGACTCGCGTGGGCGGCTCGCGCCGGGCATCGTCGCCGCCGGCGACGTCGCGCATGTACCGATCCGCGGGGTGGTGCGACGGATCCCGTTGTGGAACAGCGCGATCGAGCAAGCCCGCATCGCCGCAGCGGCCGTGCTGCTCGGCGACGCCGCACCCGGGTTCGATGCCGATCCGTATTTCTGGACCGAGCAGTTCGGACTGCATCTCAAGGCGATCGGGCACCTGCCCGTCGGTGGGGAGCCCACCGTCCTGGCCGGCGAGGATCCGCGCGGACCGGCGCTGCTGCACTGGCGGCATCCGGACGGCGCGGGGGTGGCGGTGGCGATCAACCATCGCATCCCCATCCCGCGGCTGCGGCGCGCCGCGGCCACCGGGGAACTGCCGACCACCGGGAAGGCGGCTCGGTAGGTTCGTGGGCGTGACCCGCCCTTCGGAGCATCCGGCCGATCCCGACCTCACGCGGCTGGCCGCGGTGAACCTCAACCTGCTGGTGCCGCTGCTGGCGGTGCTCGAAGAACGCTCGGTCACCCGCGCCGCCGCGCGGGTCGGGATGACGCAACCGGCGATGAGTCATGCGCTGGGCCGGATGCGCCGGCTGCTCGATGACGAACTGGTGGTGCGGCAGGGGAGCGGGCTGGCGCTCACCCCGCGCGCCGTCGAGCTGATCGCGCCGCTGCGGGAGGTGCTGCGGCAGACCGCGCGGGTGGTGAACTTCCCCGGTTTCGACCCGGCCCGCGACACACGCACCATCACCCTGGCGATGACCACCAGCACCGCCTTCGTGGTCGGGGCGGAGCTGATGCGGGTGATCGGCGAGCGCGCCCCGCACGCGACGGTGCGTATCCGCACCTTCGTCGAGCCGCAACCGGCGGACTTCACCGACGACGGGGTGGACGTGGTGCTCGTGTCGGAGGCGTTCGCCGCGCCCTATCCGCGCGAGCGGCTCTACGAGAACCGGTGGGTGGTCGTCGCGCACCCCGACACCGCTCCCGACGCCGGGGCACTGGAGTTGCTCGAATCCGTCCCGCACACCGCCTACGACGCGCGGCACCGCATCACCCCCTATGCGGCGCTGGATGCGGCCGGGGTGCCCTATCGGATCGGCGGTCTGGTGTCGGACTTCTTGATGGTGCCGCAGGTGGTGGCGCGTGCCGGTGGGGTCGCGATCCACACCTGGCGGGTCGCGGCACAGATGCGTCGTCAGTTGCCGCTGCGGATCGAGGAGTTCCCGTTGCCGGTGCCGCCGTTGGGGATCGACATGGTGTGGAATCCGCGCCTGGCCGACACCGTGTTCATCTCCTGGCTGCGGGCGATCCTCGTCGAGGCCACCACCGGCGCGAACATCGGCGAGTGACCGCGCCTGCCGTTCAGTCGTTCTGCGCGTCGAGCAGGTAGCACCACGAGTCGGTGAGTTCGTCGAGGCAGATCTCGCGCGGGGTGCGCCAGCCGACCGAGAAGTAGCGACGCGACATGTGTTCGAGCTGCCCGAACGCCAGGACGCAGCGGATGCGGCGGCGGTCCGGGTCGAGTCGGTCGGCCCGGTCGAGACCGGCGGTCATGTCGGCGACGGCGCCTTCGAACCACTGCTCGGTGGTCGTCGCGACGTCCGGTTCGTGCGCTGCCTGGTAGGAGGCGGTCATGTACGGCTCGATCTCGTCCCACTGGGTGAGTTTCCGGTTGAGCCACTGCCGGATCAGGGCACGGGAGCCGGAGGCGACGACCTCGGTCAGCGACGGGTCGTCGGCGGCGGTGAGGATCGAGTCGACCTTTGTCAGCAGCGCGCTCATCACGTCGGCCTTCG
This sequence comes from Rhodococcus sp. Q1, assembly GCF_004153645.1. NCBI lineage: Bacteria > Bacillati > Actinomycetota > Actinomycetes > Mycobacteriales > Nocardiaceae > Rhodococcus > Rhodococcus sp. Q1. Next base: position 766,469 of record NZ_SDMJ01000003.1, read on the forward strand.
ACGAGAAGTGCAGGTAGAAGGTGGTTCTCGTGGATCCGGCGGCGGTGGCGATGTCGTCGATGGTGGTCGCGGCGTAACCCTTGGTGCCGAACAGGTCGAGCGCCTTGGCGAGGAACAGCTCGTAGGTCATCTGCTTCTGGGCGGCACGGAGCGACATGGGCGAAATCCTATCCTCGACGCAACAGTTACCGACAAGTACATTCACACGTCGCTCCGACAAGTCACTTGACAGTCTGTCATCCTAATCCGTACTGTGACTGCCACCACGTCGCGTAACCAGCGATGTCGACGAAAGGAAAGTGCCGATGACAGGCGCCGCGCCCCGCACCGTCCACACCGTCCTCGGCCCCGTCCCCGCCGCCGACCTCGGTGTCGTCGCGATCCACGAGGCCCTGCTGTCGGTGCTGCCCGGCGCCCAGCACGCCTACGACATCGACTTCGACCGCGCCGAGATCTTCGCGACGCTGCTCACCAAGCTCCGTGCCTTCCGCGCCGCCGGCGGCGGCACCGTCGTCGACGCCACCGGCATGTTCCACGGCCGCGACGTGCCGATGTACGAGAACCTCTCCCGCGCGGCGGGGGTACACATCGTCGCCTCCACCGGCCTCGGTCCGGAGAACCTGCTCGGCGGCTACTTCCTGACCCCGCAGACCAACCCGCCCACCCCGTGGCCCGCGGACAAGTTCGCCGACCTGTTCACCCAGGAGATCACCGAGGGCATGGTCGTGCCGCGCGTCGAACGCCGCGGCCCCGCCGGCCTGGTCGCCACCGCCGCGAATCCCGACGGCATGACCGCCACCGAGGAGAGCCTGTTCCGCGGCACCGCCCGCGCCGCCCGCGACACCGGGGTCGCGGCGATCCTGCGCTACGGCGCCGACGCCCTCGCCGACCTCGACGTCGTCCTCGGCGAGCAACTGCCCGCCGACCGCATCGTTGTCGCCGGCCTGGACCGCCGCGCCGCCGTCGCCGCCGGCGCGCCGGAGAAGATCGCCCGTCGCGGCGCCTACATCACCCTCGACCACGTCGGGACCGCCGACAAGACCCACATCTCCGACACCGAGCGTGTCGCCCTGGTCCGCGACCTCGTCGACGCCGGCCTCGGTCACCGGATCCTGCTGTCATCGAGCGCCACCGGCGTCGCCAAGGGCCATCCGGCGAACGATCTGCCCTACGAGACGGTGCTCACCGGTTTCGTGCCGCAGCTGACCGCCGCCGGTCTCACCGACGACGCGGTGCAGCAGATCCTCATCGCCAACCCGCAGGACCTGCTGGCCGCGCGCTGAACCTCCGCCGACCACCCATCACCGAGAAGTCTTCGTCCCGAAGGGGAATTGCTGTGTCGAGAGTCAACACCGTCCTGGGCCCGATCGCGCCCGAGGAACTGGGCATCGTCGCCGTCCACGAGCACATCGGATACGGCATGCCCGGCTCCGAACTGGACACCCGCTGGTGGAAGAGCCCCGAGGTCCGCTACGAGGAGACCGTCCCGAAGCTGCGCAAGTTCCACGAATACGGCGGCGGCACCTTCGTCGACGTCACCGGCATCTGCAACGGCCGCGACATCGACTACTACAAGTCCCTCTCCGCGAAGACCGGTGTGCACATCGTCGCCTGCACCGGTTTCGTCGGCGGCGACACCGCCCTGCCGTTCTTCGAACGCGCCTCCGTCGACTACCTGATGCACCAGTTCGTGCACGAGATCACCGTCGGCATCGGCGACACCGGCAGCCGCGCCGGCGTCATCAAGGTCGGTGTCTCCCGCGGCGGGAAGATGACCGAACTCGACAAGCTCATCTACCGCGCCGCCGCCCGCGCCGCCCTCGCCACCGGCGTACCGATCCTCACCCACCTCGCCATCGACGCCGAGAACGCCATCGCCATCTTCACCGAGGAGGGCCTGCCGCTGCACCGCGTGCTGTTCGGGCACGCCGACGACGGTGTCAACGCCGAGAAGACCCGCGACACCTGGATCGCGCAGCAGGGCGGCCGGGTCGGCTTCGACACCTTCGGCTACGAAACCGAACTCGAGGACCCGCCGTTCTGGGCCCGCCCCCGCAAAGAGCGCCTCGCCCACTTCCTGCGCTTCCTGAACGCCGGCCACCTCGATCAGGCCCTGGCCGGCGTCGACGCCAACTGCAGCCCACTCGGCTGGCCGGGCGTCAAGGGACACACCGTGAACTACCTGTTCGAAGACCTCATCCCGGACCTGCGCGAGGCCGGACTCGACGAGGCCACCATCACCAAACTGTTCGTCGAGAACCCCGCCGACTTCCTCACCATCGCGCAACCCTGACCCGAATCTCCCGGCGCGCCCCGCGCGCCCTCCGAAAGAGACACCCACATGCAGACCTCGGATCCCACCAACCTCACCATCGCCATCGTCGGCGCGGGCTATGCCGGTGCAGCCACCGCCCGGGCCCTGTCGTTGCTCGGCGCGAACGTCACCGTCTACGAACAGGCCCCCGAGATCCGCGAGGTCGGCGCCGGCATCGGCCTGCGTCCGTCGAGCATGGAACGCTTCCGCGAGTGGGGCATCTTCGACGACATCGCGAAGGTCAGCTCCCCGAGCGACTACTTCGAGATCCTCACCGCCACGGGCGAGCCGATCATGAAGGACACCTGGCCGGCGCACGGCAACCAGAAGCACACCCACCTGATCCACCGCGGCGACTTCATCGACACCCTCATCGCCTCCCTGCCCGACGACATGGTGAAACTCGGCCACCGGCTCGAGCACATCGAGGACCACGGCGACCGCAGCACCCTGACCTTCACCAACGGCACCCGCGTCGACGCCGATCTGGTCATCGGCGCCGACGGCATCAAATCCGTGGTCCGTGAGCAGCTGTTCTCCGACGCCGAACCGGTGTTCTCCGGTGAACGCGCCTACCGCGCCGTCATCGACGTCGCCGACGCGCACGGCATGGTCACCGACGACAACCTGCGCATGTACATCGGCAAGGGCACCAAGGTGTACCTGCTGCCGCTGCGCCACCGCGGCCAGGTGTCCTTCGACATCACCGCCCTGTGCCCCGACCCCGACTGGGCGCCGCAGGTGAGCAAGGAGGACATGCTCGCCACCGTCGCCGGATTCGACCAGCGCATCGTCGACATCACCGCCGGCCTCGACATGGACATCGTCAACATCCGCGGTGTGTACGACATCGACCCGATCGAGCGCTGGCACAGCAACTCGGTGGTGCTCATCGGCGACGCCGCCCACTCGATGCTGCACCACCAGGGTCAGGGCGCGAACTCGGCGATCCTCGACGCCGGGGCGCTCGCCGACTGCCTGCGGGATTCCGACACCGTCGCCGCGGCGCTCACCGCCTTCCAGGCGCAGCGCAAGCCGGTCACCGACGAACTGCAGCGCATCTCCCGCCAGGGCTGGACCGAGGACGAGGTCCAGGACGTCTTCCCGGGCCAGAAGCCCGCCGCGCAGCAGCCCGCCCAGTAGATCCCCACCCCACCCGTTCACCGCCCGAAGGAGACGACCGGCCATGCCGTTGCACCCCGAGATCGCCCGGATCCTCGCCGACCTGCCCGCCCCGCCGCCCGGACCGCTCGATCCGGCCGCGATGCGCGCCGGGGAGCAGGCGCAGGTCCCGCCGCTCGAGGAGCGACTGCCCCTGCACGACGTCCGCGACACGATCGCGGCGACCCCGGCAGGGGAGGTGCCGGTGCGGATCTACACCCCGACCGACGCCGACACCTGTGGCCTGGTCGTCTACTTCCACGGTGGCGCGTTCTTCCTCGGCAGCCTCGACACCCACGACCACGTCGCCCGGCACCTCGCGCAGGCCACCGGCTGCACGGTCGTGTCCGTCGGCTACCGCCGCGCCCCCGAAGCACAGTTCCCCGCCGGTCTCGACGACTGCTACGGCGCGGTGCGTTGGGCCGTCGACCACGGCAACGAACTCGGTTGGGACGGAAAGATTCTCGCGGTCGCGGGGGACAGCTCCGGCGCCAACTTCGTCGCCGCCGTCACCGGCCTCGCCCACGACGACGAGTTCGACCGCATCACCCACCAGGTGCTGTACTACCCGTCCCTCGACCTGGACTTCGACGAAGACCGCTACCCGTCGATGCGGGAGAACGCCGTCGGCTACGGTCTCGAAACCGCCGGGCTGAAGCCGTTCAACGCCTTCTACCTCGACAGCGGAGCCGACCCCGCCGACCCGCGCGTCTCACCGATCAAGCGTAAAGACCTGTCGGGTCTGCCGGCGGCGCTGGTCGTCACCGCGGAGTTCGACCCGATGCGCGACGAAGGCGAACTCTATGCCCGGCGGCTCGAGGAGGCCGGGGTGCCGGTGACACTGCGCCGCTACGCCGGCGCCAACCACGGCTTCGTGCAGAACTTCTCGTGGATCCCCGAATACGCGCAGGTCTTCGACGAGACCGCCGCCTTCCTGCAGGGCTCCGCGCATGAGTGAGGCGACGATCCACCCGATCGTCTCCCCGTGGGGACGCTTCGGGCTCTACACCTTCTTCATCGACGCCGACGAACCCGCGATCGTCGATACAGGCATCGCGTCGTCCCCGGCCGAGGGCATGGCCCCCGCGTTCGAGAAGCTCGGCCGGCGGCTCGAGGACGTGCGGTGGATCCTGCTCACCCACGGGCACATCGACCACATCGGCGGCGCCCACGCCCTGTGGGAGGCCACCGGCCGCAAAGCGCAGGTGGTCATCCACGAGGCCGACGCCCCGCTGCTGCGTTCCCGGCAGGCGCACGTCGACGACTACCTCACCGGCCGCGGCCGGTACCTCGACGACCCCGACGGGGCCGCGAAGGTCACCGCCGCCGCCGACGCCGTCATCTCCGGGGAGATGGAACCGACCATGCTCGTGCGCGGCGGCGAAACCATCTCCCTCGGCGGAGGTGTCGAGATCTCCGTGCACTCGATCCCCGGGCACACCCCGGGTTCGGTCGCCTACGTCGTCGAAGGGCAGAACAGCGTATTCGTCGGCGACGCAGTCCAGGTGCACGGCGCCGCCAACGGATTCCCCGGCTACACCGACCCCGACGCTTACCGCGACAGCCTCGCCTACCTGCGCGAGCGGATCCGCCCCGAGACCCTCTATCTCGGGCATCCCTACCGCCGCGCCGACGGCACCCCCTACGGCGTCGAACTCGACCGCGACCAGGCCGCCGAAGCCCTCCGCGAGAGCGTCGACATCGAAGGGGGAGTGCGCGGCGCCGCACACCGCTGCCTGTGCCACCGACTACTCGACACCGACTCGGCGTACTCGCCGTTCGCCCCGGTCGCCGACGACCTCGGCTACACCGGCGATCCCACCCTCGAGCCGTCCCCGTTCTTCACCACACTGCACGGCTACCGCACCCAGTTCTCGCACCAGCACCGACACGAAGAGGAGTCGTAGGTTCTCATGGCCGAGTTCGAAACGTTCGACGCAGGCGGACAGACCATCCACATCCGCAAGCACCTGCGGGTCCCCATGCGCGACGGCGTCGAGTTGGCCGCCGACGCCTACCACGGCGTCGACGACAAGCCCCGCCCCGCGCTCGTCGCCCTGAGCCCCTACGGCAAGGAACTCCAGGCCCTCGCGCTGACGACCCCACCGCAGCGCCGCCCCAGCCCCATGTGGGACGGCTGCATCGAAGCCGGCGACATCGCCCGCGTCGTCGCCGAGGACTACGTCCACGTCATCGGCGACATCCGCGGCTCCGGCGACTCCGACGGCGAACACATCGGCAACTACAACGCCGGCGGTGTCTCCCTCGGGCAGGACGCCTACGACTTCATCGAATGGGTCGCGGCGCAGCCGTGGTGCGACGGCAACGTCGGCATGATCGGCATCTCCTATTTCGGGTCCATGCAGGTCCTCGCCGCCGCCGAACGACCCCCGCACCTGAAAGCCATCTTCGTCTCCGGTGGCCACTACGACTTCTACGAGACCACCTACCACGGCGGCATCATGTGGTTCATGCCCCGCGCCGCCCGCGAAGGCCGCGGCGGTGACTCCGGCTGGGCGTTCACCGACGGCATCAAGTCCCGCATGCTCGAGACCTACACCCCCGACGAGATCCGGGCGCGGGTGCAGCAGCGGCTCGCCGACCCGGACGTCGCGGCCTGGCCGAATCTCGTGCATGTGCTGCACTACCCGAAGCACCACGAGGCGTGGTTCGACATCATCACCAACGAACTCGACGGGGAGTGGTACGAGGAACGCAACCCGATCAACCTCGCCCGGAACATCGACATCCCCGTCTACCTGCAGATCGACCAGGGCCGCGGCTGGACGATGGACGGCACCATCGAACTGTTCCATGCCTTGCAGGGACCGAAGAAGCTCGACATCGGCCCCTACCCGCCCATGCAGTCGCGGCCCTTCATCGAAGAGCACGACACGATGTTCCGCTGGTACGACTACTGGATCAAGGGCATCGACAACGGCATCATGGACGAACCCGCCGTGAACGTCTTCGTCGAAGGCTCTCGGCAGCGCGTCACCGCCGACCAGTGGCCCCCCAAGGAGGTCGAGCACCGGGCGCTGTATCTGCGGCCGCGCGGTAAGCTGTCCACCGAACCCGAACCCATGGGCACGCAGTACGCCGCCCCGGACGGCTTCTACCAGGCCCCGCTCACGGTCACCGACGAGGTCGAGATTCTGACATGGGAGACCCCGGTGTTCGCCGAACCCACCGAGATGATCGGCACCGGCGCCGCGCACATCTTCGCCGAGATCGACCAGCCCGACTCCAACTTCATCCTGCGCATGTGGGACTACGCCCCGAACGACAAGCGGCAGCTGATCACCACCGGCTACCTCAAGGCCTCCCACCGTGAGCTCGACGAGCGCACCACCGAGGGCGACCCCTACCACCCGCACACCCGCGCCGTGCCGGTCGAACCCGGCACCATCGAGGAATACGTGCTGCGGCTGTATCCGTTCGCCAACACCTTCATGCCGGGCCACAAGCTCGTCGTGGAACTGTCGAACAACGAACCGCTCGCCGACGAACACAACGCACTGCTGCCGCCGGACGCCTTCCACCTGCCCGTCGGCCGCCCGGTGACCCACAAGATCTACCGGGACGCCGCGCACCCCTCGCGGCTGGTGCTGCCGTTCACCACGAGCGCGGCGACGAACTGATCTCGTCGTATCCGCTCACCGGGCCCGGATCTCTCAGCCGAGCCCGGTGAGCACCGCCGGCGCCCACACCGGCCAGCGCACCGCACCCACCGGCACCCCACCCGCGAACCGCCCCACCACCACCGGGGTCCCGGACGCCGTGTCGTACACCGACGCCTGATCGGCGCGACCGATCGCCTCCACCACCAGCGGCCACAACCGCCGATAACGCGCCCGGATCTTGTCCTCGGGCACCGCATGGCCCCCCGCGGCCACCCGATGCTGCACCCGCAGCACCGACATCGTCTCGGGCACCAGCATCACGTGCAGCACCACCACATATCCCGCCTCGTGCGCCCGGTCGACCAACTCCAGCTTCGACGGATGCGAGAACACCGTCTCCGCGATGAACGACCGGCCCTGCCGCATCAGCCGGTCCCGCGCCGCCGCGGCGAGTTGCGCCGCCTCGTACGACATCTCCTCGGCCCGCTCCGGCCAGCGCTGCCGCGCGATCACATCCGCGTTGACGAACACGCTGTGCGGCAGCAGGGGAGCGAGGGACAACTCGACGAACGTCGACTTGCCCGAACCGTTGGGACCGACGATCAGATCCAGACGCCTCATGCGTCGCCGAGGACCCGGCGGCTACCGTCGGGACGTTGCTCGACCAGCCGGCCCTCGTCGTCGAGCACCACCGTGGTGACCCCGCGCGCGGCGAGCACCTCGGCGTAGTCGGTGCGGGCCAGACCGTCCGCCAGGCGCGCGTCGATCTCCGCGTCGAACAGGCGTCCCTCGGCGGCGGTGAGATCCTCCGGTTCCCGCGTCCCGGCCAGCGCCTCGTGCACCCGGTGCAGGGAGGCGGTCTCGTGGGCGGTCATCGCGCGGCCGATGCGGGCCCAGTATTCGAGTTGCTGGCGTCCGGTGCGGTTCTGGCGGCCGCCCTCGGCGATGGCGCTGTCGACGAGTTCGGCGTCGAAGCGGGTGACCTTGTCGGTGGACGACGTCATGACGACCTCCCGTTGTAGCAGATTGCTACCAGTGTAGCGAGGTGCAACCTCGACTGTGCAGTCCGTCCGTGCAGCACCACCGGTTCGTGACCTCGTCCGCCGCATCGCCACCCGGATCGACACCCGATCGAACCCGCCGCGTCGCCGGACGAACCCCTGCGCGACCTACCGTAATGTCCGTACCCCACCGCACGGAGGTGTGTGATGACCACCGACACACACGATCTCGATCAAGGACGCCTCGAACAGACCCTGGGCCAACTCGTCGTCGACATGGGCGCGGCCATGAACGGCGCACTGGTGCTGATCGGCACCGAACTCGGACTGTGGCGCGCGCTCGACGCCGCCGGCCCGGTCACCAGCGAACAACTCGCCGCCCGCACCGGCATCCGCGAACGCTATCTACGCGAATGGCTCTCCGCCGAAACCGCCAGCGGCTATCTCACCTACGACCCCGACGCCGGAACGTTCACCCTGGCACCGGAACACGCCATGGCCCTCGCCCGCGAGGACAGCCCCGTCTACATGGCCGGCGGCTTCCACCTGATCGGCTCCGTGTACAAGGACCGTCGGCGCATCGCCGAACGGATCCGCGCCGGCGAGGGATTCGGGTGGCACGAGCACGATCCGGACCTGTTCATCGGCACCGAGCAGTTCTTCCGGCCCGGTTACCGCGCCAACCTCGTCGACGTGTGGCTACCCGCCCTCGACGGGGTCGTCGACACCCTGCGCAGCGGCGCCACCGTCGCCGACATCGGCTGCGGCCACGGTGTCTCCACGACCCTGCTCGCGCAGGCGTTCCCACAGTCCACCATCCGCGGATTCGACTATCACGACGCGTCCGTCGCCCGGGCGACGGAACTGGCCGCCGAACAGGGCGTCGACAACGTCACCTTCGAGGTCGCCTCGGCGACGGACTTTCCCGGGCGGGACTACGACCTGATCTGTTATTTCGACTGTCTGCACGACATGGGCGATCCCGTCGGCGCACTGCGGTACGCCCGCGGCGCACTCGCCGACCACGGCACAGTGATGCTCGTCGAACCGTTCGCCCGCGACAGCCTGCCCGAGAACCTCAACCCGGTCGGCCGGATGTACTACGCCGCATCGACGGTGCTGTGCACCCCGTCGTCGCTCGATCAGCCGGGCGCACTCGGGCTCGGCGCGCAGGCCGGGGAGCGGCGGCTCGCGGAGATCGCCGCCGAAGCCGGATTCGGCTCCTTCCGCCGCGCCACCGAAACCCCGTTCAACCTCGTCCTCGAAGCACGCCCCTGAAGTGCTCTCCGGACGCCGATCGGACCCATCGGCGACCCCGGTGACGTCGATGGGCCACGATCGGAGGATGGACCGCGTCACCCGACTCTCGCTCGCCCTCGACCGTCAGGACGGGCGGTGCCTGTGGTGTGGACGGGAGTTCGGCCGGTTGATCACCCCGACCACCGATCATCTGGTGCCACGCCTGAAGGGCGGCCCGAGCATCACCGCCAACGAGGTCGCCGCGTGCCGACGCTGCAACGCCGACCGCGGCCACATCGCACCGGTCGAATGGCTCGACCGATGCCGGCAGCGCGACGGCTGGGCGCCCGACGAGAAGCTGCTGACGCGGTTGCTCGAAGAGCTCGGCGACGAACTCGTCCGGGTCGGGGGTCATCGTCGTGCCCGGGATTACCTGTCCGCGCAGTTGCGGCGGTTGCGGCGACCGTCGTGAAGTCGGTGGATCGACTACCCGGAGACCGGAATTAATACGTCACAGTGACGTTTCGAGTTCGGCCGAGTCCCGGATGGAGGAGGGGGTCCACATCGTCGCCCATGCGGGACACACCGCCCGCTACAGCGACCCGTCGCAGTGCGGGCGGCGGCGTCAGCATGTGCCGCCAGGCCGACTCGCGTCCGCCGCCGGCGGCGCGGGGCCGCGAGTGCCGGGCAGACGAACATCAACGCGCCGATCGGCACGGTCGACCTTGCCGGAGCGTGTTGCCACTGCCGCGCCGAGGATATCGACGCAGAGGCGCGATCACAGCAGGACCTCTGCGGTCCCATAAAAAACGTCACTGTGACGTTTTTACGACGGCCGGACGGACGAGCAGGGGACGAGGGCGGCGGGCCCGGAAGGTCACCTCGGCCGTGCGAGACAGCGGACGGGCGCACGGCGACGAGCCGGCCAGAGGCCGAGGACCGGGTCGGTGCGGATCGGGCCCGGCGGATGCGCGGCAGATCGAGCGCCGGGAGCGGGTCGGCGCGGCGCGGTTCGCACGCCGCACGACGCGGAGCGAACAACACGCGCCGGACGACACGGCGCGCGACGCGACGCCGTGGCGTGCACCGACGTCGCGAATCTGCGAATCGGGACACCGGCCGGGAGCATCAGGATCATCGGCGCCAAGTCCAGGTCGCGGCACATGTCATCATTGCCGATAATCTACATTATGTTAACTAAAGTGGAATCGGGCCTCCTCCGGACGACTACGGCAGGGCGCCCGAACGGTTCGGCATCCTCGCCGTTTCCGTATCGATGCGACCTCACTGCGGGGTCCCGCGCCACCGGCCGGACCCTGCTCGACCCCAGCCGGGCCGATCCGGACTTCGGTTCGATCCGGCCCCGATTCGCCCGGACCGGATCGAGTCGGTGAACCGATCACCACAACAGTCACCGTCGGCGCTGCGCCGATACACAGTTCGCCGACGGTCCGATACGACGACACCATGTGGTCGACGTCGCGTGCACGATCTAGACGCGGTGCATCATGCCGAGTGATGCACGGATGGCGATACGGATGAAACCCCGTCCCCCGAGGTGTCGATGCCGCCCGTCGCCCATTCCCGCCTCTTCCCTATTTGATGGATAATCACCGTTATCCATGAATACTCCACTGTCGCACTCGATGTCGCTTGCAGATGACATTCTCTTCGACGGGGTTACGGCGTCCTGCGGCCTTCTTCGCCGGGTCAGCCCCCGAATACCGACCGCCTGCCCCCACCTCACCTCAGCGGCAGACGGCGGCACGCGCACCCCGGGTTCGGCAACCTCAGGATCGCGCACCTCTCCCCTCCCCGGTCACCCCTCGCCACGTCCTACGATTCGTCACGGTGACAGTGACGTTGCACGATCTCCGCGTGGTGCTCCCCCGGCACCTGCCCGCAGGTTCTACGGTGGTCGCGTGACGATCCCCGCATCGAGTTATCTGTTCCAGGCCCGGACGTTCGTGAGCGGTTCCCGTAAGTGGCGGTTCGAGGCCGCGCTGGCCACCGCGCGGGTCTGCGAGCGTTTCGAGCGACCGTATCCGAAGTCGGTACGGTCGCTGGCGCACACCGCCTACGACATGCTGCGGATGGATGCGCCGGAGGTCGCCGCCGAGTTCGGGCCCCCGTCGTTCTGAACCCGGCCACCCGGCGTGGGCGGTCGCCGTCCCGGTACTGTGCAGCACAACTCGATCACGAGGTCTGCGCGGCGAGGAGGGGCACCGATGAACCCTGCGATCTGGCTGACACCCGGCCAGTTGGCCGACCGTTCCGGGGTGGCGGTCTCGGCACTGCACTACTACGAGTCGCGGGGGCTCATCACCAGTCGCCGCACCTCCGGCAATCAGCGCCGCTACCGCCGGGACACGCTGCGCAAGGTCGCGTTCATCAAGGTCGCCCAGGGCGTCGGGGTGTCCCTCGACGAGATCAAGGAAGCGTTCGATTCGCTGCCGGACAGTCGCGTGCCGACCACCGCGGACTGGGCGCGGCTGTCCCGGGCGTGGCACGACCGGCTGACCCGCCGCATCGAGGATCTCACCGCGCTGCGTGACAGTTTCACCGACTGCATCGGCTGCGGCTGCCTGAGCCTGGCGTCGTGCCCGCTCGCGAATCCCGGCGACGTACTCGGGGCGCAGGGGCCGGGTCCGCGCCGGCTACCGGTGCACGACGATCCCCCGGTGGGGCCGGCGCCGCGCACAGAATTCTCGTCCGGCTGATCCCGCCGGAGGTCAGGCGCGCACCGCATCGATCTGCTGTACGAACCGGGCGGTGGCGGCGGCGAGTTCGCGCGGGTGGGAGCGCGGTGACCAGTGTCCCGCGTCGAGCGGCTGGATACGCAGGTCGGTGACCCAGTGGGAGGTGTCCTCGTAACTCACCGGGCGCACCGCGCGGTCGCGCAGGTTCTGGATCACCAGCACCGGGACGTCGGTGCGCCGCGCGCGGGGCCGGGCGAGCCGGGTGCGGATGTTCGCGCGGTACAGGGACAGTCCGTGCACCATGTCGTCGGCGAGGGTCGGGGCGACGGGTTCGATCGCGGCGGGGTCGGTGCGGTCGAAGTGTCCGACGAAGGCCGGCCAGTGGTGGGAGAGCCAGCGGCGCAGTACGGGATTCGGCAGGCCCGGGATCTGGAAGGCGAGGGTGTAGGCGGAGGCGAGGGTCTGTTCGGCCGGTCCGAGCGGGCGTCGCTGTCGGAGCCGTCGACGTAGCCACAGGCCGAGATGGTCGAGGTTGGGGCCGGACACGGAGGTGTAGGAGGCGATGCGGTCGCCGGCGTCGGGTTCGCATACCGCTTCCCAGCACAGCACGGCGCCCCAGTCGTGGCCGAGCAGGTGGACCGGTGCGTTCGGGGCGAGGGCGTCGATCACGGCGTGCAGGTCGGCGGCGAGGTGGTCGAGACGGTAGTGCGCCACCTCGCGAGGGACAGTGGAGTTGCCGGCGCCGCGGTTGTCGTAGCGGAGGATGCGGAAGTCGTCGGCGAGCAGGGGTGTGAGGCGGTCCCACAGGGCGTGGGTGTCGGGCCAGCCGTGGACGAGGACGAGGGTCGGTCCGTGTGGGTTGCCTTCTTCGACGACGTGGAGCCGGACGGGTCCGTTCGTGACGGTGTGGGTGGTCATGGCTGTCCTCGCGTCTCGGGGGCCGGTGGATGGTCGCTCACGCTCCGGGCCGGGAAGGACCGGCGCCGTAGGGCGCTCGCGATGGCGAACAGGGATTCGGAGACGGAGGTGGGTCGTCCGCGGCGTCGCTGGAGGAGGTGTGCGAGCGCGGACAGCAGGCCGGCGCCGAGGGGCACGGCGAGGACGAACAGGATTCGACGTCGGAGTAGTTTTCCGGACAGCATCCACATACGAGATTCCTTCGCGACCGGCCACTGTGTTTGTAACCAACGGTAACACTATCTTGGCCGGTGGGATCCGTCCTCGATGTTTTGCGACAGGCCCGGCCGGTGCATCCACCCGGAGAGTCGATGAGGAACGGGGCGGCAGATGAGGGTTCTCGTGATCGGTGCGTCCGGCTACGTCGGCAGCCGGGTCGTTCCCACCTTCCTCGCCGCCGGTTGCACGGTGCGGGCCGGCGTCCGCGATCCCCGCTCCCTGCAGCGCTTCTGGTGGCACGACAGCGTCGAGAGCGCCGAGGTGGACGTCACCGACGGGAACACTCTGCCCGCGGCGCTCGCCGAGGTGGACGTCGTGGTCTATCTCGTGCACGGCATGCGTTCGGCGGAGTTCCGGGAGGTCGATCTCGCGGCTGCCCGCGCGGTGCGGCACGCGGTCGAGGTGTCCTCGGCGACCCGCATCGTCTAAGTGTCCGGTTTCGTCCCCGAGTGCGGGCCGGAGGCGCTGTCCGAACATCTGCTCTCCCGGTGGGAGGTCGAACAGGAGCTGTCCCGGTCGAGCCGGTCGGTGATCACCCTGCGGGCCGGGATGGTGCTCGGATCCGGGTCGACGAGCTTCGAGGTGCTGGGCCAGCTCGGGGGGCGGCTGCCGGTGACGGTGGTGCCGGACTGGATGAACTCGAGGGTCGAACCGGTCGCGGTCGTCGACCTGACCGCGGCGGTGGCCGGAGCGGCGGTGTCGGAGCTGTCCACTCGGTCGTTCGATGTGGGATGCGGTGAAGTCCTCCGGTACCCGGAACTGCTGCGGCTCTACGGCCGGGTCACCGGGATGCCGCGCGCGCAGGTCACCCTCTCCGGGCTTCCGGAAGCGGTGATCGGCCGGATCGGGTCGTGGCTGACGGAGGTGCCCTCCGAAACCGTTGCGGCTCTGATGGAGAGTCTGCGGCACGACATGACGGCCCGGGACTGCCGGTGGATCGGCCGCCTGGTGCCGTCCGGCTACCGGCCTGTGGGCATCGAGCGGGCGTTGCAGCGCGCGGTGCTTCCCGCCGACACGAGCGTCCCGTACGGGGCTCGGGACCCGATGGGCCCACTGCCCGGCGATCCGGACTGGGCGGTCGCCGCCGCGGAGGCCCGCCGATATTCGGCGCAGGGTATCCCCCCGCGGCGCCGGGCGCGGATACGCCGGCGCGACGACTGAGCCCTCGGGGTCGAGTCAGGTAAGGATGTCCGTCCTGTCGCCTCTCGGGGGTCCGGTGCTAGCTTCTCGACATGTCGCTACCGAACCCGCCGTCGGCGAACGATTCCCGGGGGCAGCACGAGGGCACCGAACCGCACACCGGCGGGTTGGCGAGCAAGCTCAACTGGTTGCGGGCGGGCGTGCTCGGCGCGAACGACGGGATCGTCTCGACCGCGGGGCTGGTCGTCGGCGTGGCGGCCGCCACGACGGACGAGTCGACGATCCTCACCGCCGGGGTGGCCGGGCTGGCCGCGGGCGCGGTGTCGATGGCGCTGGGTGAATACGTGTCGGTGAGCACGCAACGCGACACCGAGCGTGCGGCGCTGCACACCGAGCGGCGCGAGCTCGCCGAGATGCCGGAAGCCGAGCTCGACGAACTCGCGGGGCTGCTCGAGAGCAAGGGCTTGTCGGCGGTCACGGCGCGTGCCGCGGCCGAGGAGCTGACGGCCCGGGATCCGCTTGCCGCCCACGCGGAGGTGGAGTTGGGGATCGATCCGGCCGACCTGGCGAATCCGTGGGTGGCGGCGCTGTCGTCCGCGGTGTCGTTCACCCTCGGGGCGTTGGTGCCGCTGCTGATGATCGTGTCGGTGCCGGAAGCCGTGCGGATCCCGGTGACGTTCGTGGCGGTGTTGTGCGCGTTGGCCGCGACCGGATCGATCAGTGCGTGGCTCGGTCGGGCCCGGCGGGGCCGGGCGGTGCTGCGGGTGGTGCTCGGCGGGGCGCTGGCCATGGCCGTGACCTATGCGGTGGGTCAGCTGTTCGACGTGGCCCTGTGACATGGCCCTGCGGCGCGGACGGTCGCGCCGTGATCGTGCGCGGCGGGCCGGTTCACGCGCCGAGCGCGAAGGCGATCAGGAATCCTGCCGCGGTGCAGATGCCCACCCACCAGCCGCCTTCCCGATAGGCCTCGGGCATCAGCGAGTCGGCCATGACGGCGATGGTGGCGCCGCCGGCGAAGGCCTGGATCAGGGAGATCCCCGCCTGGGGCAGGGAGTCGGCGAAGGCCGCGGCCACGACGACCACCGCGACGAGCAGCACGGCCGTGATTCCCCAGATGGCCAGGGCGGTGCGGTGTGGGAAGTCCGCGCGCATCGAGGCGGCGCCGGCGACGGCTTCGGGGATGTTGCCGACCGCCACGGCCACCAGCAGCACGAGCCCGGCGGAGCCTGCCTCGGCGAGGGTGGTGCCGAGGGCGGCGTTCTCCGGGATGCCGTCGAGCAGCGCACCGAGCATCAGGGCCCATCCCAGGGCTGCGGGACCGAGTTTGTTCTCGATCAGGTGGTCGGCGACGACGTAGACGAGCGTGCCGAGCATCAGCGCGCCGCCGGCGGCCCACAGGCCTTGATCGGCGAAGGCGGGGGCGAACAGTTCGGTGGAGACCGCCGCGACCATGGCGCCGGCGCCGAAGGCCATCGATCCGGCGAGCACCGGTCGGGGCAGGTCGTAGCGCAGTCCGATCACGGCGCCGCCGAACAGGGGCACTGCGGTGCCCAGTCCGTACCACACCGCCGTCAGCATCGGGTGGTCCTCGGTACGCGGGGCGCTCCGGTGCGTGCGGTTGTGCAACAGTTGCAGGATCGCACGGATCGTCGGAGGATGACGTCATGAATTCCCCTGTCCGGACCCCGTCCGGTGGTCGCTCGAGCAAGAAGTTCGATCGGCAGGTCGATGCGGTGATGGCGGCCTCGCGCGCCCTGGTGGGGATCGCGGCGGCGTCGGTGGCCGAGGTCGAGGAGCGCGTCAGCATCCCGCATCTGCGCATCCTCGTGCTCGTGGGCACGCGGGGTCCGCTCACTCTCGCGGTGGTGGCGGACGAGCTCGGGGTCGATCGGTCCAGTGCCAGCAGGTCGGTGGACAGGTTGATGAAGGCGGGTCTGCTGGATCGGCGTGATTCTCCGGACGATCGCCGGAAACTGGCATTGACGTTGACATCGGACGGTGTGGCGCTGGTACACACCGTCCTCGAGCACCGGCGCGCCGCGATCGCTGCGGTCCTGAGCCGGTTGAGCGCCGGGCAGCGCGACGAGCTCGCTGCTGCCTTCGGGGTCTTCGCGGATGCCGCCGGGGAACCGGCCGGCGACGATGCGCTCACCTTGTTGTGGCCGATCCACCCGTGAAAAGGTGCCGCCGGGGTTCATGCGGTGCGGGTCCGTGCCGCGAACGCCGCACCGGTGGCGAGCGCGCCGGTGACCGACGCCGCGAGCAGTCCGTGGTGGCGGGACAGCCAGGTCTGCACGCTCGACGCCTTCGCGCGGTCGTCGAAGGCTCCGTGGGCGCCGAAGTCCTTGCCGTCCGTGCCGTCGGCGGGATCCCAGAGATTGGCGGGTTGGTCGGGATCGCGGGGTCGGTCGGTCTGCTGCGAGTCGAACCCGGTGCGGGCCAGGTACCGGTCGAGCAGACCGGGGACGAGGGCATTGGCGGCGAGGGTGGCCGCGGTGCTCGCCCCCACCCAGTACTCGCGGCGGCGCGGGTGGTCGGCGGCGTGCAGCACCGCGCGCGCGGCCACCTCGGGTTGGTAGATCGGGGGCACGGGTTGGGCGTGGCGGGGTAGCCGGGAGAGCACCCAGGAGAACTGCGGGGTGTTGACGGCGGGCATCTGCACCATGGTGACATCGATGTTGCTGTGCTGGTGCAGCAGTTCGCATCGCACGGCCTCGTGGAAACCCTGGATGGCGTGTTTGGCGCCGCAGTAGGCGCTCTGCAGCGGGATCCCCCGGTAGGCCAACGCCGAGCCGACGTGCACGATGGTGCCGCGATCGCGCGGCGTCATCCGCCTCAGCGCGGACATGGTCCCGTAGACGTAGCCCAGATAGGCGACCTCGGTGACGCGTTTGTACTCCTCCGGGGTGATCTCGGTGAACGGCGCGAAGACCGACGTGAACGCCACGTTGATCCACACGTCGATCCGGCCGAACCGCTCGACCGTGGCGGTGGCGGCGGCGTCGACCGCGTCGGGGTCGGCAACATCGGTGGGCACGATCAGGGCCTGTCCCCCGTCGGCCTCGATCTCGCGGGCGGCGGCGGCGAGGCCGGTCTCGCCGCGGGCGAGCAGGGCGACCCTCGCGTGGCGTTGTCCGTAGGCGCGGGCCACCGCCCGTCCGATGCCGGCGCTGGCGCCGGTGACGACCACGACCTGGTCGCTGGGTGACGATGTCATGACATCGAGGTCCTTTCGGTGTGCGAGTCGGTGCGCGGCAAACGCTCATCCCGCGCAGTTCCAGGGGTGGGCGAGACGCCGAGCCGATTCGAGCAGCAGGGCGTGCACGAAGGCCTGCGGGAGATTGCCGCGCAGTTGTCGTTCGACGACGTCGAATTCCTCGGTGAACAGTGCCGGGGGTCCGCATGCGGCGCGATTGCGTTCGAACCACCGCACGGCCTCGACGGTGTTGCCCTGCTGATGGTCGGCGAGCGCCATGACGAATCCGCACAGCAGGAAGGCGCCCTCGGCGTCGGCGAGCGGACGGTCGTCGTGGCGGAAGCGGTAGACGTAACCGTCCCTGCCGAGCTCGGTGCGGACGGTGTCGAGGGTGCGGCGGCTGAGCGAATGGTCCGCCGGCCATGCTCCCCGGATCGCGGGCAGCAGCAGCGCGGCGTCGACCCGGTTGTCGTCGGGTGCGCGTTGCCACCGGCCGGACGGATGGGTGCTGTCGGCGAGAACGGCCCCGGTCAGCGTGTCGGCCAGGTCGTTCCATCGGTCTCGTTGTGTGCGAGGGGCGCTCGCGGCGACGGCGCGTAGGCCTGCGATGCACGTCAGCTTCGAGTGCGCCCAGTGGCGGGTGTGCAATTCCCAGATGCCGGCATCGGGTTCTCGCCATCGGGTTTCGATGGCTGCGACGGCGGTCTCGACGGCCCGCCAGTCCTGTCCGTCGAGTCGGTCGTGACGGGCGGCGGCGGCGAACAACACCAGCGCTTCCCCGAAGGTGTCCAGTTGGAATTGCCGGTTCACCCAGTTGCCGATGACCACCGTGCCGCCGGGATATCCCGGAAGGGGGCAGGTGCGCTGGGAGGGCACCTCGCCTCCGCCCGTGGTGTATGCAGGCTTCAGATGTGGGCCGTCGGCGAGGAGGCGGTCTCGGACGAAGCGCACGGCGGCGTCGAGGAGGGGGTGTGGGCCGTAGGCGGCGGCTGCGTGTCCGGCATAGCACTGGTCCCGGATCCAGCAGTACCGGTAGTCGTAATTGCGGCCCTGCGCCGCGCGTTCCGGCAGGGAGGTGGTCGCGGCGGCCACCATACCGCCGCTGCTACTGGTCATTCCGGTCAATACGGCCGTTGCATGTCGTGCGTCCCGGTCGGCGAGGGTGCCGTCGACCGGTCGTACCGCGCCCGCCCAGGCGTGTTCGGTCCGGCGCCACAGTTCGTCGGCCGGTGTCGGTTCGCCGGGGAAGGGACGGTCGGCGATCTCCAGGATCAGATCGTGGCTGCGCCCGGCCGGCAGGTGGAGGTGCATCTCGAGGCCGGTCTCGGTCGGTGTCGCCTCCTCGGCTCCGCTCCACCGCAGGTGCAGCGGACCGGCGGTCAGCTCCCAGCGACCGTCACGACGGGCGGGGGGCGAGGCACGGTGGTGGCCGTAGCCGACGCCCGCGCGCAACCTCACCCGCAGCCGGGTGTCGTCCTCGGGGGGAAGAATTCGGCGCAGGATCACCGTGGTGTGCGGATCGGCGGGCATCGCGAGCGCTTCCCGGCACTCGACGATTCCGGTGGCGACCCAGCGACTGCGCCAGATCAACGTCCCGTCCTCGTAGTAGCCGCCCCAGACGAAGCGGGGCGTGTCGGGTGCGACGGCGTACGTCCCGTTTCCGCCGAGCAGGGTGGAGAAGACGGGTTCGGAATCCCACGAGGGGGCACACATCCACGCGAAGTCGCCGCGGGGGCCGACCAGGGCGCCGCGCTCCCCGTCGGCGACCAACGCGTATTCCCGTAGCACGTGGGGCGCGACGTCTGCGCCGGACCAGGGTGTTCGCATCGTGGCCTCGGTTTCCGCTCGGTATCGGCACGAACGAGGGGGTCGGTGGGCGAGATCCCGCCCACCACCATCTTGCACCCGACAATCATTGTGTGAGCGCAATAATTGCGTTTGGTTGCCAGTTCTGCCGGGAAGGACGACCATGGTGCGTACCGAGCACACCTCCGATCGGGCTCCGCCCGGATCGAGTGGAGATGCGCTGCTGCTGCACACGTCTTCTCGCTCTTCCGGACGGCATGCGAACAACCCGGCGCCGCACGGTAAGGAGAGATACCGATGGCCGACAACAACGTCGCCGACTACTTGCTCGAGCGATTACGCGACTGGGGGGTCGAACACGTCTTCGCCTACGCCGGGGACGGCATCAACGGCATCCTCGCCGCGTGGGGACGAGCGGAGAATCGTCCGCAATTCGTGCAGTCCCGCCACGAGGAGATGAGCGCCTTCCAAGCGGTCGGGTACGCCAAGTTCACCGACCGGCTCGGGGTGTGCATGGCCACCTCGGGGCCGGGCGCGATCCACTTGCTCAACGGCCTGTACGACGCCAAACTCGACCATGTCCCGGTCGTCGCGATCGTCGGGCAGACCAACCGCAGCGCCATGGGCGGGTCCTACCAGCAGGAAGTGGACCTGCTGAGCCTGTACAAGGACGTGGCGAGCGACTACGTGCAGATGGTCACCGTCCCCGAACAGCTACCCAACGTGCTCGACCGTGCGATCCGCACCGCGCTGACCCAGCGCGCCCCCACCGCGGTGATCATTCCCGCCGACGTGCAGGAACTGCCCTACTCGCCGCCCACCCACGAGTTCAAGATGGTGCCGTCGAGTCTGGGCTTCGACCGTCCGCGCGTGGCCCCGGACGACCGGGCGATCACCCGGGCCGCCGAAATCCTCAACGCCGGACGGAAGGTCGCATTGCTCGTCGGCAACGGTGCGCGCGGCGCCGCGGCCGAAATAGAGCAGGTCGCCGAGACGCTCGGCGCCGGCGCAGCCAAAGCCCTGCTGGGCAAGGATGTCCTGTCGGACGAGTTGCCCTGGGTCACCGGCTCGATCGGCCTGCTCGGCACCCGACCGAGCTACGAGCTGATGCGCGACTGCGACACGTTGCTCACCGTCGGCTCGAGCTTCCCGTACACCCAGTTCCTCCCCGAGTTCGGGCAGGCCCGCGGAGTTCAGATCGACCTCGACGCACGGTTCGTCGGCATGCGCTATCCGAACGAGGTCAACCTCGTCGCCGACGCCCGCACCGCACTCGAAGCACTTGTGCCACATCTGGAGTACAAGCAGGACCGCGCCTGGCGCGAGAAGATCGAAGCCGACGTCGCCCGATGGTGGGAAACCATGGACATGGAAGCCGACGTACCCGCCGATCCGGTCAACCCGCTGCGACTGTTCTCCACACTGTCACCGCGTCTGCCGGACGATGCCATCGTCACCGCCGATTCCGGATCGTCGGCGAACTGGTACGCCCGCCAGCTCCGGTTCCGCGGTCGCATGCGCGGGTCGCTGTCGGGCACCCTCGCCACGATGGGCCCGGGGGTGCCGTATGCGATCGGCGCGAAGTTCGCCCACCCCGACCGGCCGGTGATCGCGTTCGTCGGAGACGGCGCGATGCAGATGAACGGCATGGCCGAGTTGATCACCATCAAGCACTATTGGGCGAGCTGGCACGACCCGCGCTTGATCGTCGCGGTCCTGCACAACAACGATCTCAACCAGGTCACCTGGGAGATGCGGGCGATGGCCGGATCCCCGAAATTCGCCGAGTCCCAGACACTTCCGGATATCGACTACGCCGGGTTCGCCGCCTCCCTCGGGTTGCAGGCCGTCACGGTGACCGATCCGGACGATCTCGACTCCGCCTGGGACGCGGCCCTGGCCGCGGACCGCCCCACCCTGCTCGATGTCCACACCGATCCGAACATGCCCCCCATCCCCCCGCATGCCACCTGGGACCAGTTCAAAGCCGCCACCGCAGCGGTACTCGGTGGCGACGAGGACCGCTGGGGTTTCCTCAAGGAGGGCATCAGGACGAAGGCCCAGGAGTTCCTGCCGCACAAGGGCAACTGATCGTCTCGCCATGACCGTCACCGAGCTCACCGCAGCGGCTTACACGATCCCCACGGACAGCCCCGAGGCGGACGGCACCCTCGCCTGGGACAGCACCACCATGGTCCTCGTGCACGCGCACACCCCGGACGCCGTCGGGATCGGATGGACGTACGCGCCGGCGGCCTGCGGGCCCGTGGTCGCCGACCTGCTCGCCCCGGTGGTCGTCGGACGTTCGGAACAGGACGTGGCCGGAGCACACGAGGCGATGGTGCGGGCACTGCGCAATGCCGGACGTCCCGGCATCGCCGGATGCGCCCTGTCCGCGGTGGACGTGGCCCTGTGGGATCTGAAGGCACGGTCGATCCCCCTGCCGCTGCACCGTCTGCTCGGCTCCGTCCACGACCGGGTGCCGATCTACGGCAGCGGCGGCTTCACCACCTACGACCGGTCACAGCTTCGGGACCAACTCGAACACTGGGTCGTGGACCAGCGCATTCCACGTGTGAAGATCAAGATCGCGGAGAGCTGGGGAACCGACCCGGCCCGCGATCTGCGTCGCGTCCGCCAGGCGCGCGAAGTGATCGGCGAGGCCACGGAGCTGTTCGTCGACGCCAACGGCGGTTACACCTGCAAGCAGGCGATCCGGGTGATGCAGGTCGCCGCCGACTCCGATGTGCGCTGGTTCGAAGAACCGGTGTCCTCCGACGACCTCGACGGCCTGTGCCGGGTCCGCGAGGCGGTGCGTGCCGACGTCACCGCCGGCGAATACGGCTACGACCTGCCGTACTTCCGGCGCATGTGCGTGGCCGGGGCCGTCGACTGCCTGCAGGCGGACATCACCCGGTGCGGTGGCATCACCGAGTGGCTGCGCGTCGCAGCCCTCGCCGCGGCGCACGGGCTGGACATCTCGGCGCACTGCGCCCCCCACCTGCACGTACACGCTGCCACCGCCGTTCCCCGCCTGCGGCACCTGGAATGGTTCCACGACCACGTCCGGATCGAGACGAGCTTCTTCGACGGCGCTCTCGACCCGACCGGCGGAACCCTCGGCCCGAGAACCGACGTCGCCGGACACGGCCTGACCCCGAAGATCGCCGACCTCGAACCGTTCCGGGTGCGGTAACGGGATACACCCCACCAGGGAGGACGACCAGTGACCACCCACTCCGCCCACCGAGCGGGTCCGCGGGCCCCGCTGCTGTTCGACGAACTCGCCGCGGCTCTCCGGGACCGGGTCGACGGAGAGATACGGTTCGACGCCGGATCGCGCGCCGCATACTCCACCGACGCCTCCAACTATCGGCAGGTGCCGATCGGGGTGGTCGTGCCCCGCACCCCCGACGCCGCCGTCGACACCGTCGCCGTGTGCCACGAGTTCGACATCCCCGTGCTCTCCCGCGGAGGTGGCACCAGCCTCGCCGGGCAATGCTGCAACACGGCGATCGTGCTGGACTGGAGCAAGTACTGCACCCGTGTCGGCAGCGTCGACGAGCAGGCCGGCACCGTGAGGGTCGAACCCGGCATCGCCCTCGATGCGCTCAACGATGCGCTCGAACACACCGGATGGATGTTCGGCCCCAAACCGTCCACGCACGTCAGCTGCACGATCGGGGGGATGATCGGCAACAACTCGTGCGGCTCCACCGCACAGGCGTACGGCAAGACCGTCGACTCGGTGCTCGCCCTCGACGTGCTCACCTACGACGGCACCCGCATGTGGGTGCGGGCCACGGACGACGACGAATACGACCGGATCATCCGGCCCGGCGACCGCCGCGCGCAGATCTTCCGTGGCCTGCGCGCACTGCGCGAACGGTACGGCGACGACATCCGCGCCCGCTATCCCGACATCCCCCGCCGCGTGTCCGGGTACAACCTCGACTCGCTGCTGCCGGAGAAGGACTTCGACATCGCCCAGTTGCTCGTCGGCAGTGAGAGCACGCTGGTCACCGTGCTCGGCGCCGAGCTGAAACTGGTGCGGCGCCCCGCCGCGTCCGCGCTCGTGCTGCTCGGTTTCGACGACATCACCACCGCCGCCGATGCCGTCCCGCTCGTCGTCTCCCACGACCCGGCCGCCCTCGAAGGCATCGACCGTCGGCTCGCCCAGCTCGAACACAGCCGGCGGCTCGCGGAGAAGGCCCTGCAGCAACTGCCCGAAGGCGACGCCTGGCTGATGGTGCAGATGAACAGCGACGACCGAGCCGACGCCGACGACAAGGCGAAGACGATGCTCGACGACGTGTGCCGACGTACCGGGGCACATGCCGCCGTGTTCGACGATCCCGCCCACAAGAAACAGATGTGGGCGGCCCGCGAAGCCGGGCTCGGCGCCACCGCCTATCCACCGGGTGAGCCGGAAACCCACGAAGGGTGGGAGGATGCGGCCGTTCCACCGGACCGTCTCGGCGACTATCTGCGCGATTTTCGGGCGTTGCTCGAGCGGTACGGTTACGGAACAGCGTCCCTGTACGGGCATTTCGGTCAAGGCTGTGTCCACACCCGGATCCCGTTCGATCTGCGGACCGCCGAGGGCATCGCCACCTACCGCAGTTTCGTCGAGGACAGCGCCCGTCTCGTCGTCGACTACGGCGGGTCGCTGTCCGGTGAGCACGGCGACGGGCAATCCCGGGCCGAACTGCTGCCCGTCATGTTCGGCCCGCGCCTGGTCACCGCGTTCGAGGAACTCAAAGCCCTGTTCGACCCCGACAATCGGATGAACCCCGGCAAGATCGTCCACCCGTTCCGGCTCGACGAGAACCTGCGCCAGGGCGCGGATTATCGGCCCGCCGAACCGAGCACCCATTTCGCCTATCCGGACGACGATCACCGCTTCGCGCACGCGGCGGCCCGCTGCGTCGGTGTCGGCAAGTGCCGTGGCCACGAATCGGGGGTCATGTGCCCGAGTTACCGGGCCACCGGCGAGGAGGAACACTCCACCCGCGGCCGGGCCCGCCTGCTGTTCGAGATGCTCCAGGGTGACGTGATCACCGACGGGTGGCGGTCGACCGAGGTCAAGGACGCCCTCGATCTGTGCCTGGCCTGCAAGGGCTGCCGCAGCGACTGCCCGGTCGATGTGGACATGGCGACCTACAAGGCCGAATTCCTCTCCCACTTCTACGCCCACCGGCCCCGGCCGCGCGCGCACTATGCGATGGGCTGGATTCCCGTCTGGGCACGCCTGGCAGCCCTGGCGCCGGGGGCGGTCAACACCGTCGCGCACGCTCCGGTGCTGACGGACCTGGTGAAGAGGCTCGGTGGGGTCGACTCGCGGCGGCCGCTGCCCCGGTTCGCCACGCAACGCTTCCGCCACTGGTTCGCGCACCGCGACGCACCGACCGCAGGCGGAGCACGCGGCACCGTCGTGCTCTGGCCGGATACCTTCACCGACAACTTCGATCCGCAGATCGCCCGGGATGCCGTCACCGTCCTCGAACACGCCGGCTTCACCGTGCGCCTACCCGATCGCGGTGCGTGCTGCGGGCTGACGTGGATCTCCACCGGTCAGCTGCCCACCGCCAAACGCGTGCTGCGGCGCACGCTGACGATCCTCGCCCCGCACCTGCGCGCCGGCGCTCCGATCGTGGTGCTCGAACCGAGTTGCGCGGCGGTGTTCCGCGCGGATCTGCCCCAGCTGCTGTACGGCGACCAGGACGCCCGGCGGCTGGCCGAGCAGACGGTGACCCTCGGTGAGCTGCTGCACGCCCGCGCCCCGGACTGGGCGCCACCGCCCCTGCAGGCGACAGCCTTGATGCAACCGCATTGTCACCAGCATGCCGTGCTGACATACGCTGCCGAGCAGACCGCACTGGAAGCCGCCGGTGTCGACGTCGACGTGCTCGACGCCGGATGCTGCGGTCTCGCCGGCAATTTCGGTTTCGAACGCGGGCATTACGAGGTGTCCGTGGCGTGTGCCGAGGACAAGTTGCTGCCCGCGGTCCGCCGCGCGGAGCCGGGCACCGTGCTGGTGGCGGACGGGTTCAGTTGCCGCACCCAGGTGCGGGATCTGCAGCCGGGCAGTGCGCCGCTGCACACCGCGCAGGTCCTCGCCGCGGCCGTGCACGCCGGGGGGCGTCGATCATGACCGCCACCGAGGTGCGGCCGCTGCGGCCCGGGCGTCCCTATCCGCGGCGCCGCGGTTCCAAGGGCGCGGCGATCGTCGCGGCGGTGACCACCACCGATCCGAAGCAGCTCGGGGTGTTCTATCTGAGCACCGCCTTCGGGTTCTTCCTGCTCGGTGGGGTGCTGGCGATGCTGCTGCGCGGCGAACTCGCCGTGCCCGGGTTGCAGTTCCTGTCGACCGAGCAGTACAACCAGTTGTTCACGATGCACGGCACGATCATGCTGTTGCTGTACGCCACGCCGATCGTCTTCGGTTTCGCCAACTACATCCTGCCGTTGCAGATCGGCGCCCCCGATGTGGCGTTCCCGCGGTTGAACGCGTTCAGCTATTGGGCGTATCTGTTCGGTGGGCTCGTCACCGTGGCCGGATTCCTGACCCCCGGTGGTGCCGCAGATTTCGGATGGACAGCCTATGCACCGCTCAGCGATGTGGCGCATTCGCCGGGTATGGGGGCGAATATGTGGATCATGGGTCTGGCGTTGTCCGGGCTCGGCACGATCCTCGCCGCGGTCAACATGGTCACCACCGTGGTGTGCCTGCGCGCACCGGGCATGACCATGTTCCGGATGCCGATCTTCACCTGGAACATCCTGATCACCAGCCTGCTGGTGTTGTTGGCTTTTCCGATTCTCACCGCGGCGCTGATGGGGTTGCTGGCCGACCGACAACTGGGTGCGCACATCTACGATCCGGGTACCGGCGGCGCGCTCCTGTGGCAGCACCTGTTCTGGTTCTTCGGTCACCCCGAGGTGTACATCGTGGCGCTGCCGTTCTTCGGCATCGTCTCGGAGATCTTCCCGGTCTTCTCCCGCAAGCCGATCTTCGGATACAGCGGCCTGGT
>NZ_SDMJ01000004.1:0-402565 GCF_004153645.1 Rhodococcus sp. Q1
GATGCGCCACCTGATTCCGTCGATGAGCTGGCGTTTCGTCCATTTCGGTGGACGGCCGGTCTTCTGTGGACAGGGCAGCAGCGGCGCCAACCGCGCCCACTGGGCGTCGGTCAGGTCCGCGCGCCGCTGGACGGCTACGCTGGGCACGAGGTCTCCGGTATTCAAGGTTTTGCTTGGTCGCTAAACCCCGATACCGGAGACTTCACTCATTCAGTTGTTGCGACACTCCTGCTGGCACCATCTCGGTTCAAGATCACTTTCGAAACACGGCCTAGAACGCATCATTCATTTTCCGCATACACTCTTGCCTATGGAGCAAGAATCGTCCGATCTCGACCGACTCATCCGTCAGCGCATCCGCAGCCTGCGACTCGCGCAGGGCTGGACACTCGACGCTCTCGCCGCCCGGTGCCACATCAGCCCGTCGAACCTGAGCCGCATCGAGACGGGCCGCCGCAGAATCGCACTCGACCAGCTCGTCCCGATCGCCCGGGCACTCGACACCACCATCGACCAGCTCGTCGAATCCGGCGACGACCAGGACGTGGTGATCAGACCCCAACCGTGCGACACGCCGGGGTACACGACCTGGCTGTTGTCGCGGGAACGGTCACTGGGCGGTGTCACCGTCGCCAAGATGCGGATCACGCTGCAGGAGCCGCGGCCGGCGGACACGCTCCCCGTGCACCCGGGGCACGAATGGTTCACCGTCCTGTCCGGCACGGCCCGGCTCCAGCTCGGCGAGCGGACGATTCTCATCCAGGCGGGCAATGCCGCCGAGTTCTCCACGATGACCCCGCACGCGATCAGCGCACACGACGGGCCGGTGGAGATCCTCACGATCCTCGACCACAACGGCGAGCGTGCCCACCTGCGCAGCTCCGGCTCGCACTGAGCACGCCGGACGAGCCCTTCAGCCGTACAGACGGTCGACGAACGCGCGGAGATTCTCGCGGGCACGTTCGGCCTTCTCCTCCGGCTCGAGGTCCTCGCGGTAGCGGCTCCCCAGGGCGGGCTTCTTCCTGCCGCGCGCATACAACGAACACTGCAGGTCGATGCACATGTACGTCCCGACCGCGTTGCCCGCTCGTCCCGAATCTCCGACCTTGTTCGCCGTCATCAGCGCGATGCCGCCCCGCGTGTGGGTGGTGAGGCAGATCGTGCACATCTGCGTCTTGCCGGAACCCTGCTGTTCGAACCGCATGGCGACGCCGACGAGTTCGCCGTCGCGCGGGACGACGATGTAGCCGCGACCGGGGAACGACGGATCGGTCCAGCCGAGGAAGTCGAGTTCGTCCCACGGCCGGTCGTCGAGATCGCGCGGCACCGGAAGCCGCTTCGCATCACCCTTGGAGCAGTTGACGAAGGATGTTCGAATGTCCCGTTCGGTGAGCGGGTCCATGGCCGGGACCACCTTTCGTTCGCGTATGTACCGACCCGAGGACGGTACGCGCCCCGCTCCTACCCGACAAACGATTTTCGCGGCCCTCACGCCGACGAACGCGGCGCTCCGATACCCGGATCGATCGTCACCGGACCGGACGCGGTGGGCGCGACCGGGAAGTCGAAGATCGCCGTCGGAAGGTACACCGTGGCACACGAATTCGGGATGTCCACCACACCCGACAAGCGTCCCTCGATGGGTGCAGCCCCGAGCAGGAGATACGCCTGCTCGGGGCTGTAGCCGAATTTCGTCAGATAGTCGATGGCGTGCAGGCAGGCCCGCTGGTACGCCAATTGCGAATCCAGATACCGCTGTTCGCCGTCGAGCGTCACGGACGTGCCGGAGAACGCGAGCCACTCGGAGTACTGTGGGTCGGTGTTGCCGGGCATGAAGATGGCGTTCTCGCTCACCCCGTAGGTCTCCATGCCGCCGGGGATCAGGTCGACGCGCAGGTCGATGAAGCCACCCATCTCGATGGCACCGCAGAAGGTGATCTCGCCGTCGCCCTGCGAGAAGTGCAGGTCGCCGACCGACAGATTCGCTCCGTCGACGAAGACCGGATAGAAGATCCGGCTTCCCTTCGTGAGGTTCTTGATGTCCTGGTTGCCGCCGTTCTCCCGGGGCGGAGCGGTGCGCGCCGCTTCGGCCGCGACCCGGTCGAAGTCGGCGCCCGACAGGCTGCCGAGGATGGCGCCGTTCGGCTCGGGCGGCAGCGCCAGCGCCGGTTCACGGTCGGGATCCGTCGCGATCAGCGCCGCTTCCCGGGTGTTCCACGTCGACAGCAGTTCGTGCGACGGTGCCGTCCCCATCAGACCGGGATGCACGATGCCGGTGAACGACACATGGGGCACGTGACGGCTCGTCGCCTTCTGACCGGAGAAGTCCCAGACCGCCTTGTAGGCGTCGGGGAACTGGTCCGTCAGGAAACCCCCGCCGTTCGTCTTCGCGAAGATGCCCGTGTATCCCCAACCCTGTCCGGCGAGCGGACCCGAGTCCTCCTGCGGGATCGGGCCGAGGTCGAGGATGTCGACGATCAGCAGGTCGCCGGGCTTGGCACCTTCCACGGCGAACGGTCCCGACAACGCGTGCACGATGTGCAGCGGGGCATTGCGGATGTCGTCGGCGGAATCGTCGTTGTGGATCTCACCGTCGAACCATTCGCGGCAGTGCACGCGGAAGGAATCGCCCGGTTTCAGCGTCGCGACGGGCGGGATGTCCGGATGCCAGCGGTTGTGGCCGATCTTGTCCTGATCGGTGAACCGGCGGGTCGAATCGAGCGGGAACACGACGTCGGGCACGGGACCTCCTGGAGCGGTGTCTGATTACGGGCGGTGTCGGATCACGGGTGGTGTCGGATCACGGGCGGGGCAACGTTCGATGTCGGGGATCGGTCGTGACCGGCCGCGACGGACGCCTCGACACGCCTGGGAGGGCACCCGAGACGACGTCGGGCTCGGAGGCGGTACGGGCCGTCGCGTCGTGCAGGCGCATCGCTGCCGAACCTCCCCGACCGAGACGCGGTGGGGTGAGAGAGCGACGAGACTGTTGCTCGCACCGCGGGCACGGAGCCGATGCGGAGACTTCACTCATGGGAACGGAGACGTCGAAGGGCCCGCAGTCGGCACATCGGAACTCGTACAGCGGCATCTGCATCGCCTCTCGCGCGTCGGTGCACCGACCATAACGGACCGAGCGGAAACCCGCGTGTCTACTCCGAATCTTCCTGCCGTCCGGATCTATTCGGTGACGCGCTCCCGTTTCGTCAGCACCAGCGGTTCACCTTCGGTGATCGCGATCGTGTGTTCGCTGTGCGCGGTGCGCGAACCGTCGGCGGAGCGGATGGTCCAGCCGTCGGGGTCGTAGACGATCCCGTCCGTCCCCGCCGCGAACCACGGTTCGAGGGCGAGCGTCAGACCGGGACGCAGCACGAGCCCACGACCCGCACGCCCGACGTTCGCCACGTGCGGATCCTCGTGCATGGTGCGACCGAGCCCGTGACCACCGAACTCGGTGTTGACGGGATAGCCGTAGTCGGCCGCGACGGCGCCGATCGCCGCCGAGATGTCACCGAGGCGGTTGCCGGGGAGCGCGGCGGCGATACCCGCGGCCAGTGCCATCTCGGTCGCCTCGATCAGATGCCGGTCCTCGGGACGCTCCGCGCCGACGATGATGCTGCGCGCCGAATCGGCGACCCAGCCGCCGATCGAGACGGCGATGTCCATGCTGAGCAGGTCGCCGTCCCGGAGCACGTAGTCGTGCGGGAGCCCGTGGAGCACTGCGTCGTTGACGGACAGGCAGATGACGTTGCGGAACGGTCCACGCCCGAACGAGGGCGCGTAGTCCCAGTAGCACGAGACCGCGCCGCGTTCCTCGATCATGTCCCGCGCGCGCTGCTCGAGATCGAGCAGGTTCACACCGGGCCGGGCGCGGCCGGTGAGGTCGTCGAGCAACTCGGCGATGAACGTGCCGGTCACGTCCATGGCCGCGATCTCGCGGGGGGTCTTCAATTCCAGCACGGGCACTCCTCAGGATGACGAAACGGTATTTAAATACCACTCTAACCCATGGCCGTTATTTTCATACCGGCACCGGCTAGACTGCGGGCATGGTGCGACTCCCCCTGACCCCGGAACAGCTCGCCGCCGGCAAGCGTCTGGGCGGACGGTTGCGCGAAGCCCGGGGCAGCAGGACGCTCACCGAGGTGGCTCGCGCCGCCGACATCTCCCCGGAAACCCTCCGGAAGATCGAGACCGGCCGACTGGCCACCCCTGCGTTCGCGACGATCGCCGCGCTCGCGCGGGTGCTGCCCGTCTCCCTCGACGATCTCGCCGAACTGACCCTTCCCTGCGACGACCTGCAGCAAACCGGGTGATCCCACCCCGCATGACGTAACAGCAGCAGACATCGGCAGCGATATCAGGAGGCGTAACACCGCGACAGCGAAGGGACCCGAATGTCGATGCAGCCTCCGCCGGACGGATACGGCTACGGCTACGGCGCTCCCCCGCCACCCTGGCCCGCCCCGACCCCGCCGCGACGACCGAAGTGGCCGTGGTTCGTGGGCGGTGCCCTGCTCGTCGCCGTCGTCGCCGCAGTCGCCGCCCTGGTCGTCACCCTGACCCGCTCAGCCGATCCGGAATCGGAGAGCACCGCCGCTGCACGCACGTCCCCGTCGACCGTGACGGTCACCGTGTCGCCGTCCGCAGCCCCGCAGACCGAGGCGGATCTGCCCACCCCGCGAGCGCAGACGAGCCGGCCTGCCACCCCGAGCGGTTTCCCGACCAACGGCACCTTGAAGGTCGGAGTCGACATCGCCCCCGGTGAATACGCGCTACGCCCGACGGATTCGCTCGGCGGTTACTGGGAACGACTGTCGTGCCTCACGGGCGACTTCGAGTGCATCACGGCCAACAGCATCGTGCAGGGCAACAGCTATGTCACCGTGCTCCCAGGAGATGCGGCCCTGCGGATCGAGGATCTCGAACTCTCGGCCACCGGCAATCCCGCGCCCGCGACGGGACCTGCGCGGCCGCTACCGCCCGTGTCGGCCTCCGAGGACACCGACGCACAGGGCTTCGTCGGCATCCCCGAGGCACGGTGCAACCACACGAATCCCGCCGTCGCCATCGGGCAGACGGCCGAGTCGCTCGTCGTGGTGTGTGAGACCGGGGCCGGGCGGTACTACTACAAGGGTGTCCGCACGAACGACGGCGCGGCGATCGAGATCGACGATCCCGCGCCTTCGGGGGACGGCTTCACCGCAACGAACGCCGGTGTGCAGTATCGGATCTCGTCGAGCGCTCTCGTCATCTCCGAGGGGTCGACGGTGCTCGCCGAGGAACCGATGCTGCAGTACTGGTCGCGGTGATCGGCAGTACCGGTCGCGGTGAGGTCACCGGGGACGCGAGATCGCCCGTCCCGCGCCACTTCTCCACACCCTGTGCACGCCGCTCGGTCCGACGCCCCGATCGAGGGCGATCAGCAGGACGGCACATCCGATTCCCGACAGCACCAGGCTCGTACCGAACAGCGCGGGATAACCGAACACGTCTCCGACGACACCGGCGGTGAATCCCGCGATGCCCTGCACGACGACGATCGCGCACGCGAGCAGGGTGTAGTCGCTGCCGGCATGCTCCTGGTCCGCGGCGTCCATCATGAGCGTGAACACCGCGACTGTCGCAGCACCACCGAGGATGTGTTCGGCGAGACTCGCGGAGACGAGGAGCCCGAATCCGCCGTAACCGAGCGACGCGACCACATACAGCGCGAGACTCGCGGTCTGCGTGACGCCGCCGATCAGCAGGGCCTGGCGGCGGCCGCGCCGGAAACACAGCCATCCACCGAGCGCGGCGCCGCCCAGTGCGCCCGCCGACGACAACACGCCCTTGACCAGTGCGATCTGCCCGAGGGTCAGGCCGGAGTCGGACATGAACGGCCCCACCATCGCCGATCCCATCGAATCGCCGAACTTGAAACCGCCGATGAGCAGGATGAACGCGAGCATCCCGGGGCGGCGCAGACGTGCCCACCACGCGACGGTCATGCGGGTCGCGCTCCTCGGCTCCTGATCCGGCGTGGCCGGTCGCTCCGTGCGCGGCAGCCGCCAGACCGGGATCGTCGTCAGCACCAGCAGGAAGGCCATCGCGAGGAACAGGCTGCGCCAGCCCGCGAGGGAGAACACCCACAGCAGCGCTCCCCCGCCGACGATCATCCCGATGCGGTACGCGCCGACCTGGATACCGTTGCCGAGTCCGCGTTGTCTCGGTCCGAGCAGGTGCACGGCCAGGCCGTCGGTCGCGACGTCCTGCGTCGCCGACAGTGCGTTGACCACCGCGATGCCGACGAGCAGCCACCGCAGCGTCGACGACAGATCGAGGCACGCGAGGATCAACGACACCGCCGACGCCGCGAGCTGGAGCGAGAGCAGCCACTGCCGCCGGGTTCCGTAATGATCGACGTACGGCGCCCACAGGAACTTCAGCGCCCACGGCGCGAACAGCACACCGGTCGCGCTGATCGCGATCAGCGAGAAACCCGACTCGCGGAGTACCACCGGCAGCGCCTGGGTGAAGAACCCGTACGGCAGGCCCTGCGCGAAGTACAGGGCGGCCAGCAGCGCGAGCGTGCCGGTCGGGATGCCGAGCCGGGCCGGTGCAGTCATGCGGACATGGTGGCAGAACGGTGTCGGCCGTCCCCGGCAGGCGTGCACGAGACGCTGCGCCGTTTCCCGGACGCATCCCCGCAGCACCGTCCCTCACCCGAGGCGCAACCCGTTCCCGGTTCGATGGGAGGATGGGGCACGTGCCGATGCCCTCGCCGTTGCCCGTCAGGAACGGGGTCGGGCCCACGCGATTGCGTGTTCCGACCTCGGGCCCGTGGGCGACGGTCGCCGAGTACGTCGTCGCACGGTTCGATCACCTGGACGCCGACGATCTCTACCGCCGCTTCGACACCGGCGAGATCGTGGGGATCGACGGAGAACCGATCGGCCGGAGCACCGAGCTCGGAGCGCACCGATTCGTCTGGTACTACCGCGATCTGCCCGTCGAGGAACCGGTGCCGTTCCACGAGGAGATCCTGCATATCGACGACGACCTCGTCGTCGTCGACAAACCGCACTTCCTGCCGACCACGCCGGGTGGACGGTATCTGCGCGAGTCGGCGCTCGTCCGGCTACGGACCCGTCTCGACAACCCGGATCTGACACCGATCCACCGCCTCGACCGCGCGACCGCCGGACTGGTGATGTTCTCGGCCCGGCCCGCAACCCGCGGCGCCTACCAGTCACTGTTCGAGAAGCGCCGGGTCACCAAGGTGTACGAGGCGGTATCGGCTCTTCCGGCGGAGTGGGATCCGGCAGCGCCGCGGATCGCCGGACGTCCGGTACCCGTGCTGTACCGCAATCACATCGAGGCGCGCCGCGGCGAGCTGCGCGTCGTCGTCGACGACACCCGCGAACCCAACTCCGAGACGCTGCTCGAGGTGCTCGGGTCGGGCGTGAGCAGATCGGGACGAACCGTTCTGCACACCCTTCTCCGCCCGCACACCGGCCGCATGCACCAGCTGCGCGTGCATTTGGCGGCGCTCGGCATCGGAATCCTCGGCGACCACTGGTATCCCGTCCTGCTGCCCGAGACACCGGACGACCATTCGCTCCCGCTCCAACTTCTCGCGCGGGAACTGGAATTCGTCGACCCCCTGTCGGGCGCCGAACGCCGGTTCGTCACTCGGCGCATCCTGGACGAAGCGCCGGTTTCGGAGGGCTGAGGGCGGTCGAGCGGATTCCTGCTCGATCCTCCGAAAGATCCGACGTGCCCGGCTCCACGAAATACGCTGGTAGGCATGACCAAGGTCGTCGACGGTTACCTCCGGTCACCACTGTCGGGCATCGCACCGTGGATCCTCATGTCCGTCCTGTCTGCCCCGGGGCGGTTCGAAGAAGCGGTGTGTTTCGCTCTCGGTCTCGTCCTGTTGACGATGTGGGCAGGCATGCGCCGCGGCGTGAAGATTCACGCCCTCGATGTGTTCGGCGCGGCGTTCTTCGTCGTGCTGGCCGCGATAGGCCTGATCGCATCGGACGGGGTGATCGACTGGATGGAGATCTGGGCCGGTGAACTCACCAACATCGCGCTCGCTGTGTTCGTCTTCACCACCCTGATCGCGCGCAGGCCGTTCACCCTTCCTTATGCGAAGGAGGAGACGCCCCAGGACTACTGGACGTCTCCTCTGTTCATGAAGATCAACTATGTGATTTCCGCGGTCTGGGCGGGTGCGTTCACCTTCTCCGCCATCGTCGGGCTCATCGGTGACGCCGTGATGCGCGACCCGGGCAACTTCTGGACCGGTTGGGTGCTCCAGCTCGCGGCGATCTTCTTCGCGGTCTCCTTCACCGAGTTCTATCCGGACTACGCCGGCGCGCAGTTCGCGGCGACGCAGGGTGAGTCCGAACCTGCCCCGTCCATCCTGAGGCTGATCGACTGGTTGCCGACCTTCGTGCTGGTCGCAGGGATCTTCGGGTGGGTCACCGATTCGGTACCCGACGCCGTCGGAATAGGCATGATCATCGTCGGCATCATCGGAAGCGCGGTGCTCGGCAGACTGTCACCGAAGACCGAGAAGGCCTCCACCTGACGCGGTGCCCCGACACCCGGGGCGTGCGGATTGTGTCGTGTCCGATCCGATTCGGATCAGCGACGAGCGGAGCGTACCGGTCTCGATGTCAGTGGCGGTGTGTACCGTCGGCCCGGTGGCAGCGAACAGGACGCGAGGACCTCGCGTCCTGATGATGTGCGGGCCGGCCGGTGCCGGCAAGAGCACCTACGCCAAGCGCCTGGAGCACGAGGGCTGGACGCGTTTGTCATATGAGGTGGAGTTCTGGCATCGCGGGATCACGACGATGCCCTCCGCCGACGTCGTTGCCGAGGTGGCGGCAGATCTGAAGGCGCGCTTGCTGCGCCTTGTCGCGGCGGGAAACGATGTCGTGCTCGACTTCGGATTCTGGTTCCGGCGACAACGTGACGAGTTCCGCACACTGCTCGCACCGCAGGGCATCGTGCCGGAGACCGTGTACATCGCGACGGATCTCGAGACCATCCTGGGCCGGCTCGGCGACCGGCACGGGAGGTGGGCGGACGATTGGCCGCTGACCGAGCGGACGGCGACG
Source organism: Rhodococcus sp. Q1 (assembly GCF_004153645.1). NCBI lineage: Bacteria > Bacillati > Actinomycetota > Actinomycetes > Mycobacteriales > Nocardiaceae > Rhodococcus > Rhodococcus sp. Q1. The sequence goes on from NZ_SDMJ01000004.1 coordinate 9,111, forward strand.
GAGTACTTCGAGCGGTTCGAACCTCCGACGTCGGAGGAGGGACCGCTCGAAGTGGTTCGCTGGGGCGTGGCCCGCGCGGAATGACGCTCTGCCGCTTCCTCACCCGGTGCACCCCGGACGAAGCGCAGATGTGGGGAAGCTGAGCGCATTCGGGCGAATTCTCATGTCCGTCCTGTCGGCTCCGGGGCGGTTCGGCGGCCGTCGAGCACGACCGGCCGGCCCAGCATGCTGTGCAACGTCCACCCCGCAACCAGACCCAGCGCGAGCATGAGTACCCCACTGATCGTGGCATGCCCGGGGATGTCGGCGAGATCGTGTGGCACCACCGTCAGCACCAGCGTGTACGTCCCTATCGAGAAGAAGGGCGCACCGGCAAACCATACGCACACCGCCGCCGATGTGTTCCCGCGCCGCTGGGCGTAGGCGAGGGACGGCACGACCGCAACAGCCGCCCCGATCAGAGTCGCGTCGGCGACACCCGTGCCACCGAAACCCGACTCGACGAAACCCATGATCTTCGAGGCGATGACACCACAGGCGAGTGTGGCTGCGACGAGCAGTATGCGGCCGTCGCCGGAGGCACGACGGATTCGAGGCACGTAGTGGGCGCGTGCATCGAGTGCGAAGTTCGTGAGCAGCGAGACGCCGAGCACGAAGAAGCCTGCGTAGACCACAGACCACACCCAGGTTTCGAGTACGACGGGTTCCTCCGCCGGCGCGGTCACGTCGACTCCGAGCGCGAGCTGTACGGGCAGACCGACGACGATGACCGCGAGGAAACCGGATGCGATCCACATCGGCACCAGGATCACCACGTCCGGAACGCGCCGGCGCCACGACGCGATGAACGCGACCGCGAGGAACACGGCGTACGAGTCCATCGCCGCCGTACCCAGATTCATGACCCACATCGTGGTGCCCCACTCCGCCGCGGCAGGACCGAGACCTACATCGAAGCCGCTCAGCCAGGACAGTTTCAGAGCGAGATAGGGCAGGCAGGCCAGGATCGACACGGCTGTCAGGACTCGCTGTATCGGGACGGGTGCGTGCTGTACAGGTGCAGAGATCGTGTTCATGTTCCGACGGTCCCGCTTCCCGGATCGGATCACCTCCCCCGAGAGACGGGTTCGTTCTCCCCCGTGTGGGGGAGGCACCGCGCGCCCTCCATGAGGTTCAATGACCGATGTGTCGGTGACGATCTCCCGTGTCCTGCTCGCCGGCGTGCACGTGCTCATCGGTGCGGCCGCGGCGTCGTCGGTTGCCGCTCTGGGCGTGCTGTTCGGCGCAGCGATCGCAACGAACATCGATCTCGGGCGTTGGGAGATCACCGTGGCAGTGTCGGCGCTCGGTGCGCTCACGATCGTCGTCGTAGGCGCGGTCCTCACCGCGCCGGGCGTGAGATCCCTCGAGGTCACCGCGGCCCGGACTCTCCTCGACGTCACCGTGCCCGATACCCGCGATCCACACGACTGGGCGGCACGCCGGCAAGGTCTGTGGTGGGCGCTGACCAGCATGGCACTCGGTTCCGTTGCACTCATCGCACTGCTGATCGGTCTGCCGAGTGGGGTGGGTCTGTTCTTCCCTGCCGGGCGGGTCGGATCGGCAGGGATTCTCACCGGCATGCCGACACCGGTGCGCGCGGCGATCGGGCTGGGCGCGGTGATCGTTGCCCTGGCAGTGCTCGTCGGCACCGCGATCCTCGAGCGACGACTCGCTCCGATGATGCTCGCACCGACCGCCACCGACCGTCTCGACGAACTTCGCGCAGCGAACACCGAACTCACGTGGCGCACACGCCTCGCCCACGAACTGCACGATTCGATCGGCCACACACTCACGGCCATGACCGTGCAAGCACAGGCAGCCAAAGCCGTTTCGCAGGAACAGAATCGGCATCTCGACGCGATCGAGGAACTCGGCCGTGCGGCTCTCGCCCAGCTGGACAACACCATCGGCCGGCTGACCGCACCGAGCGACGATGCACCGGCCCGGGGGCACCCCCTCGAGGAGATACGGTCGATGGCCGATCTTGCCGGTGCCGACCTCGTCGAATCCGGTGATCCGCCGAAGCGACTCGTGGAACCCACCGCGACCGCAGCAGTAGAAGTGGTGCGCGAGGCGTTGACCAATGCACTCCGCCACGGCGACGGCCACATCTGCGTCGAACTGAACCACGGCGACATCCTGGACATCCTCGTGCGGAACGGGATCGCAGATTCCACCGGCTCCCCCGGTCCGGGTGTCGCTTCCCGTCGCCGAGGCATGGGATTGACGACGATGCGCACCCGCGCCGACCACGCGGAGGGCACTCTCACCATCCACGAGGAGGACGGATCGTGGATCGTACGGGCACGATTCCCGCTGGAGGGATCGTGATCAGGGTCGCGGTGGTCGACGACGATCCACTCGTGCTCGACGGTCTCGCGACGATCCTCGGGGCGGTCGACGACCTCGACGTGGTCGCGACCGCCACCGACGGCGTCGGCGCCATCGAACTCACCGAGAAGCGCGACGATATCGACGTGCTGCTGCTCGACGTCCGGATGCCCCGACTGGACGGTCTCGAAGCGGCGCGCCGAATCGTGCGATCGCCCGAAGCACCGGCGGTGGTCATGATGACCACCTTCGACGACGACGCCTATCTCGTCGAGGCGTTACGGCTCGGAGCCTCCGGTTTCGTCCTCAAACGCAGCGGAGCCACGGAATTGGCGAACGCGGTACGTACCGTCGCAGGTGGTCGTTCGGTCCTCTTTCCCGAACGAGTACGCGATCTCATGTCGACGCCGCGCCACCGTGCCCGAAACGGACCGGCGCTCACCCCGACCGAATTACGAGTTCTCGAGGCGCTGGTGCGAGGTGCCGAGAACCGTGAGATCGCCGAAGCGCTCCACGTCACCCGGGAGACGGTGAAGACACACGTGTCGTCGATCCTCGCCAAATTCGGTGCGCGCAACCGCACACACGCGGCAGTCCTGGCGCTCGACGCCGGTCTCGTCGACGGCTCCGGAGTGTAGGGGCAGCGCCCTCGATCGACCGGTCCGAGCTGCGCACGATCGCGAGGAGTGGAGATTCGGCACGCTGCTATACGTTGAAGCGGAACTCCACCACGTCGCCGTCGGCCATGACGTAGTCCTTGCCCTCCATGCGGACCTTACCCTTGGCCTTCGCCTCGGCCATCGAACCGGCCGCGTCGAGGTCGGCGAAGGAGACGATCTCGGCCTTGATGAAGCCGCGCTCGAAGTCGGTGTGGATCACGCCGGCCGCCTTGGGGGCGGTGTCGCCCTTGCGGATCGTCCAGGCACGCGATTCCTTCGGACCGGCCGTCAGGTAGGTCTGCAGACCGAGGGTGTGGAATCCGGCGCGCGCGAGCTGCTTCAGTCCCGCCTCGGTCTGGCCGATGGATTCGAGCAGTTCCATCGCCTCGTCCTCGTCGAGTTCGAGGAGTTCGGACTCGACCTTGGCGTCGAGGAAGACGGCGTCGGCCGGGGCGACCGCCTGACGCAACTCTTCCTTGCGCTCCTCGTTGGTGAGGACGGCTTCGTCGGCGTTGAAGACGTACAGGAACGGCTTGGCGGTGAGCAGGTGCAGCTCGCGCAGCAGCTCGCTCTTCACCTCGGCCTGGGCGGAGAAGATGGTGCGGCCGTCCTCGAGGATCGCCTGCGCCTTCTTCGTCTCCTCCAGCTGGGCGACGAGTTCCTTGTTCTTGCGGGATTCCTTCTCGAGTCGCGGCAGTGCCCGCTCGATCGTCTCCAGGTCGGCGAGGATCAGCTCGGTCGCGATGACCTCGATATCGGCCATCGGGTCGACCTTGCCGTCGACGTGGACCACGTCCGGATCGTCGAACACACGCACGACCTGGCAGATGGCGTCGGCTTCGCGGATGTTGGCGAGGAACTTGTTGCCCATGCCCTCACCCGCGGAGGCGCCCTTCACGATGCCGGCGATGTCGACGAACGAGACGGTCGCCGGGAGGATGCGCTCGGAACCGAAGATCTCGGCGAGCCGGTTCAGCCGCGGATCGGGCAGTTCGACGACGCCGACATTGGGCTCGATGGTGGCGAACGGATAGTTCGCGGCCAGCACATCGTTCTTGGTCAGCGCATTGAACAGCGTCGACTTGCCGACGTTGGGAAGACCGACGATTCCGAGGGTAAGGCTCACGGAATCGGTATTCTACGCGGCCACCCCCGGCTCACTTCACCCGCACGCCACGCGCACCAACTGCGCGATGCGCGCAGCCTGATCTTCGTCGGGCACGGTCGATCCGTTGGCCGCGACTTCCTGAACCTTCGCGTTCACTTCCTGGTCGGATGCACCCTCGTCGATGAGAGGGCAGGTCTCGGTGACGATGGACTCGATGTCCTGCGTCTCCCGGTCGGCCGACAGCTGCGGGTAACCGGTGCGGAAGGCCGCGACGAAGACGTCGAGCTTCGCCTTGTCGAAGATGTCGCCGGCCCGCTCGGCCGCGCTGGACGCGACGCTCTGCACCGACGAGATGGCGCCCTCTGCCTGCTCCTGAACGCTCGTGACCGCGACATCCGCCGAGGAGCGCACGTCCTCGTCGCTGGGAGTGTCGTCGGAGCTGCACGCGGTGAGCGCGAAGGCGGCGGCGATCGCCACAGTCGCAGCGGACACACGCAGACGTCGGGTCGTGCTCGTTCGGTTCGTCACGTTTCGAGAATGCCACGGACGGGGACCCTTCATCGCCGTTTCCGTCGTGTCGTCCGGATCACGCGCGGCGCTCGGTGACCGTAGATTGACGACTGTCGATCGGTATCGAGCTCGATACATGTCGGAAGGACCGTCGTTGACCGAATCGAAGACCGCGCCCCGCGGCAACAGCAGTGATAAGCCTTCGGTGACACCCGACCGGGCAAGCCTGCTGGGCACGGGCGGAATCTGGCTCGCCAAGTGGTCGGCCTGCCTCGTCGTCATCGCTGCTGCCGCCGTGGTGATCGGCTGGATCATCGAGAAGATGTGGGTGATCGTGCTGCCGGTCGCGCTCGCGATCGTCGTCTCCACGATTCTGTGGCCGCCCACCCGTTTCATGACCAAACGTGGCGTGCCGCCGGCCGGCGCGGCCGGCCTGACCCTGGTCATGTTCTTCGCGGTCGTCGGCGGCATCATCGCCGGGATCGTGCCCTCGGTGGTGTCCCAGATGCCCGACTTGGCCAACAAGGCCACCGAAGGCATCAACACCGTGCAGGAGTGGGTGAAGGGACCCCCGATCAACCTGCGCGACGAGCAGCTCGACAATGCCGTTCACGCGGTGGTCGAGCGAGTGCAGGGCAGTGCCGCCACGATCGCCGGGGGTGTGTTCTCCGGCGTGAGCACGGCAGGTTCGCTGCTCGTCACGCTCGCTCTCGTCCTTGTGCTGGCGTTCTTCTTCATCAAGGACGGCCCGCGGTTCCTGCCCTGGCTGCGCAGGGTGAGCGGCCGCCGCGCCGGACGCCATTTCGACGAGATCCTCAGGCGGATGTGGACCACGCTCGGCGGGTTCATCCGCACCCAGGCCCTGGTGAGCTTCATCGACGCTCTGTTCATCGGTATCGGCCTGGTGATCCTCGGAGTGCCGCTCGCCCCGGTGCTGGCGATCCTCACGTTCATCGGCGGGTTCGTACCCATCGTCGGTGCGTTCGTCGCAGGTGCGCTGGCCGTGTTGGTGGCGCTCGTCGCGAACGGCTTCACCACGGCGCTCATCGTGCTCGTCCTCATCATCGCGGTGCAGCAGATCGAGGGAAACGTGCTGCAGCCGGTGCTGCAGTCGCGGTCGATGAATCTGCATGCGGCCGTGGTGCTGCTCGCGGTGACGGCGGGATCGTCGTTGTTCGGCATCATCGGCGCGTTCCTGGCCGTACCCGTTGCGGCGGTGGCCGCGGTGGTCATCCGCTACATCGGCGAACAGATCGACGAACGCGCCCGGGAGGGAGAGGACGAGACGAAGGCACTGCCGGCTCCGGGCGACACCTCGGTGCCCGATCCGAAGAACGCCAAGCCTGCCCCGCCGGAGCCGGCCGCCTCCGAGGAGTGAGGGACGGTCAGCTCGCCACGCGGACGGTGGATCCCGAGCGGCCACGGATCACGTGCAGCCTGCTCGGGATGCGCTGGCGCATCTCGTCGACGTGACTGACCACACCCACCACGCGGCCTCCCGCGCGTAGTTCGTCGAGCACACCCATGACGGCCTCGAGGGAGTCGGCGTCGAGCGAGCCGAACCCTTCGTCGATGAACATCGTGTCGAGCACGAGCCCACCGGCCTCGGCGGCGACGACGTCGGCGAGCCCGAGGGCGAGCGCGAGCGACGCCTGGAAGGACTCCCCTCCCGACAACGTCTTCGTCGACCGCACGGCGCCGGTGTACTCGTCGTGGATGTCGAGGCCGAGACCGCCGCGACGGCCACGGCTCTCGACCGCGTCGGAATGCACGAATTCGTAACGGCCACCGGACATCCTGCGGAGCCGTTCGGAGGCCGCGTCGGCGACCTCCTCGAGTCGTGCCGCGAGCACGTACGAGCGGAGCGACATCTTCTTGGCGTTCGAGCCCATCCCGGCCACGACGTCGGCGAGCGCGGACAGTTCGGCGTGCTCGTCGAGCAACGGAGCGAGTTCGGCGCAGGCCTGCTCGAGCCGCCGGGTGTAGGTCTCGATGTCGAGGTGCCGGCGCTCGGCCTCGGTGGCCGCACTCAGAGCGGCTTCCACCGCGGCGGCACCGTCGTCCACCACCGTGCGGGCCGCTGTCACGTCGGCGACCTCGTCCCCGCTGAGGGCGGCGATCGCGGGGTCGTTCAGCGTGGAGCCGGCGACGGCGCGTTCGTCGTCGGCAGCACGCAGGACGCGGTCGATCTCCGCGAGTCGCTCGGGCCGCCGGACCGCGGCGAGAGCACTGTCCAGGTGAGCGAAACCCGCCTCGACGGCAGCAGTGCGGGCGTCGGCGGCACGCTCGTCGGCGGCCGTCCGCGCCTGGAGGGCTGCGGTGCGGGCATCGAGAAGTGCGGTCGCGGCGGCGGACAACGCGGCGACCGCCCTGCGCCGGGGGGCGAGCAGATCGAGGTCGCCGACGGCCTCGACGATGCGCTCGGTGATCTCGGTGATCTCGGCGGCGCGGACTGCGTCCTCGCGGGCGAGATCCGACAGTTCGGCGTCGAGCCGCTTCTCCTGCTCGGCCAGGACGGTGTCGCGCTTGCGCAGATCCTCGACCACCGCGCGCAGGTGGTCGAGCCGGCCCGCAACGGTGGCGGCCTCGTCGTGGGCGCGAACCGCCTCGGCGTGGGCGGCGGTGAGCTCGGCGAGTTCGACGTCGCCGCAACGCTGCCGGAGAACGGCGACGATCCCGGCGAGGTCGGTGGCGGCCTCGCGCGCCTCGGCCAGCGCGGTGGCGGCGCGCTGCTCGGCGGCGTGGGCGCCTTCTTCGTCGGCCTTCGTCGCGGTGTCGGGCGCCGGGCGGGCAGGCGCGGGATGTTCGGTGGAACCGCAGACCACACACGGTTCTCCGTCGGTGAGACGTGCCGCGAGTTCGGCGGCCATCCCGTCGATCCGCCGTTGCCGGACGTCGAGGTGCGCAGCGCGCGCCTCGTTGAATTCGGAGTGCAGCTGCAGCACCCGGCCTTCGAGGCGATCGAGTTCGGTTCGGCGCGAAGCGAGTTCGACGGCTGCCTCGAGTGCGTCGGCGGCGTGGGCGCGTGCGGTCGACAGACCCGCGAGCATGGCCGCTGCCCGCTCGGCCTCGGCGACCGCATCGGCGGCGGCGGCCGACCGCTCGGGCAGCGCGACACGCTCGTCGATCACCTGCTGCCGCTCGTCGGTGAGGGCACGCCGGCGCCCGGCGCGATTCTCGCGCTCGGCTTCGATCTCGGCGAGGCGGCGCCGGCGGTCGAGGAGGACCTCGAGACGCGCTGCCTCCGAGGACCATTGCTCGCAGCGTGGGCGGATGATGTCGCGATCGGCGGCGGACGGCGTGGGCCCGATCACGGCGAGCAGTTCGCGACCCTCGTCGTCGTTCCCGAGCGGCACCGCGGCGGCCTCGGCACGGGCGGCAGCCGCCTCGGCCTCGCGTGCGAGGCGGTGGGCCTCCCGATCGACGACGGTCACACCCACCGCTCGATGCGCGGCGTCGCGTTCGGCCGCCATGGCGGCACGCTGCGGCTGCGTCTGCTCGAGTTCGGCGAGGACGTTCAGTGCCTCGCGGCGCTGGCGGAGTCGGTCGGCGAGAGCGACGACCTCGTCGAGCCTGCGCCGATTGGCTTCGTCGACGGCGCGGACCCGCGCGAGCGCCGCGGCGGCGGCGTCGCGGTTCTCCGCGGCCTCGGCGAGAAGCCGACCGGCCCATTCCACCGGGTCGGCGTCGGCGCCCGCTTCGATCCCGGCGGACGCGGCGACCTTCGCCGCGAGTACTTCGACCTTCTTCTGTTGCTCGGCAAGCAGTTTCGTCCCGGCTCCCCGGCGATCACGGAACCATTGTTCGACGTCTCCGAAACGGGTGGTGTCGAACAGTCGCTCGAGCAGCCTGCCGCGCTCCTCGCTGCCTGCGCGCAGGAACCGGGCGAAATCGCCCTGCGGCAGAAGCACCACCTGGAAGAACTGTTCGGCGCTCATCCCCAGCAGCGACTTGACGACATCGCCGATCTCCGGGATCCGCGACAGGTTCTCCCCCGACCCGTCGAGCCACGTGAGAGTGGCTTTGGCCTGTTGCTTGATCGTGCCGGTGCCGCGCAGCTTCGGGCGCTCGAACTCGGGGCTGCGTTCGATGCACAGCCGGCGACCCGCGATGGTCGCTTCGAGCCGGACCTTCGGCACCGCACCTACACGCGCGTGGTCGGACAGCAACCGGCGGCCGTCGGCACGCGCCCCGGGGACGGTGCCGTAGAGCGCGAATGCGACCGCGTCGAGGATCGACGTCTTACCCGCGCCCGTCCGACCGTGCAGCAGGAACAGGCCGTCGGCGCCGAGTTCGTCGAAGTCGATCTCGACGGTCTCGGCGAACGGACCGAAGGCCGCGATCTCGAGGTGGTGCAGTCTCATGCCGACACGTCCGTTCGCCACGACGCGCCGTTCTCGTCGCCGATACCGCGACGGCGGTCGACCTCCCTCAGCGCGTCGTCGATCCAGTCGCGCTCGCGCTCGGACGGTTCGGAACGCACATCGGTGAGGAACGACGCGGCGATGTCGCGGTCGCTGCGCCCGCGCACCTTGTCGCGATAGCTACCCTCCGTGGACCCGGCCGGTCGCTGCCATTCGACATGCACGGCACAGGGGAACCGCTCCTGCAGGCGACGCATGGCATCGAGGGGGCGGATCGCGTCGGTCAGCACCGCGGAGACGTAGTGCTCCTCGACCCCGGCATGCGCGGGATCGGCGAGCAGATCGTCGAGTTCGCCTTCGAGACGGGTGAGTTCGCGGATCACCGGAAGATCGACACGCTCGACGGACGCCGCACCGGATGCGTCGAGATCGACGACGAACACCGCCTTGCGGTGCGAGCGCTCGCCGAAGGAGTACGGCAACGGGGATCCCGAATACCGGACCGTCTCGCTCACGGTCTGAGGGGAGTGCAGATGACCGAGTGCGACGTAGTCGGCGCCGTCGAACGACGACGCGGCGACCGTCTCGACACCACCGACGGAGATGGACCGCTCGGAGTCGCTGGGCTCGCCGCCGACGACGAAGGCGTGGGCCAGGACGACGGTGCGGCCGTCGCGATCCGCGGCGTCGGCGTGCACGCGTTCCATCGCCGCGTCGAGGATCTGCTGGTGCGAGCGGGCCTCCGGGACACCGAGCTCGGCCCGGGTGATCTCGGGCTCGAGATACGGGATGCCGTAGAAGCAGACCGGGCCGTGTTCGTCGTGCAGGACGACCGGGCTGCCGATCTGCGACACGCGGGTGATCAGGTGCAGACCGCCGTGCGCTGCGAAGGCGGCCCCCGCCCCGAGCCGGACCGGCGAATCATGGTTGCCGGAGGTGGCGACGATGATCGCCCCCGCTTCGCGGATCGCCTCGAGTCCTGCATTGCACACGGCCACCGCATCGGAACTGGGGATGGACCGGTCGTACACGTCGCCCGGCACGACCACCACGTCGATCCCGCGTTCGGCCACGAGATCGGCGACGGCCCGCAACGCACGCGCCTGGTCGGCGAGCAGGTCGACACCGTGGAAAGTGCGGCCGATGTGCCAATCGGAGGTGTGCAGGATCCGCATGGCACAGACGGTAGAGGAGAGGACCGACATCCCCGGATGCCGGGTGGATGTCGCCTCGATGCGGCATCATCCGCCCCATGACAGCACTCACGGCACTCGGCCTGCTCGTCGCACTCGGTCTCGGGGTGGTGCTCGGCTGGCTGCTCCGAGCCTCCCGCGACGGCGAACGCGCAGTCCGTGCCGAGGCCCGGCTGGCGGCCCTGCGCGACAACGAGGAGCAGCTGCGCCAATCGCTCGCTGCGGTGAGCGAGGACGCCGCCAGGCGGCAGTCCGGTGCCATCGGCGACCAGGTGGCGCGACTCGTCGGCCCACTGAACGAGGCGGTGGGGGCGCTCGCCCGGCAGGTCGAGCACGTCGAACACAACCGCGTGCACGCCTACGCGGGGTTGAGCGAGCAGGTCGAAGGCATGCACCGCGCGTCGCAGCTGCTGTCCACACGCACCCAGCAGCTGGTCACCGCTCTGCGCGCGCCGCAGGTGCGCGGACGGTGGGGCGAGATCCAGCTCGAACGAGTCGTCGAGCTCGCCGGGATGGTGCGGCACTGCGACTTCGACACCCAGGTGAGCAAGGACGGCATGCGCCCCGACCTGGTGGTCTACCTCGCCGGGGGCAAGCAGATCGTCGTCGACGCGAAGGTGCCCTTCGCAGCCTATCTGGATGCCGCCGAGTCCGAGGATCCCGACGAGCGCGACCGTCACCTCACGCGCCACGCACGGCAGCTGCGCACCCACGTCGACCAGCTGTCGGGCAAGGCCTACTGGGAGTCCTTCGACCCGACGCCCGAGTTCGTCGTGCTGTTCGTGCCGGGCGATCCGTTCCTCGACGCCGCGCTGGGTGCCGATCCCGATCTGCTCGAGCACGCCTTCGCCCGGAACGTCATCCTTGCCACCCCGACCACGCTCGTGGCCCTGCTGCGCACGATCGCCCACACCTGGCGGCAGGAAGCACTCTCCCGCGATGCGGCGACCATCCACCGGCTGGGCCGTGAGCTGTACCAACGGCTCGGTGTGGTGGGTTCGCACCTCGACCGGCTCGGCAACCAGCTCGGCAAGGCGGTCGATTCGTTCAACCTGACGGTCTCGTCGATGGACACCCGGGTGGGAGTGACGGCCCGCAAACTCCACGACCTGGAGATCTTCGACGGTGAGGTGCCCGAGGTCCAGCGTGTCGACGCGTGGCCGCGTCGCAGCACCCTGACAGAACGAGCCGTCGCGGACGGTCCTGTCGACGAAGCGAGCTGACATCGTCACGCTAATGTCTACGTTGTGTCTGCAACCCAACGTGCACGTTCGGCGGTGCCGCTCGACATGCGGTCGTTGGTGCCTACGGTGCCCGGTGTGCCCTGGTGGGGTGCCGTGGCGATCGCAGCCGGAACGACGCTTCTCGGGGTGCTGCTCGACAGCGCACGCGGGAACGAACTGACCACTGCGTTCACCGTCTTCTATGTGCTCGGCTGCCTCGCGGCCGTGGTGGCGGTGCGCTATCGCGGACTGTTCACGGCCATGGCCCAGCCGCCCCTGCTGCTGCTCCTCGCGGTGCCGATCGGTCAGGAACTCGTCTCCTCCGGCAGCACCGGTGGCTTGAAGGATCTCGCGCTCAACGTCGCCTATCCGCTGGTGAACCGTTTCCCGGCGATGCTGCTGGCAACCGTCCTGGTCTTGGCCATCGGCGGTTTCCGGATCTTCGCGACCCGCCAGAACACCGGGGTGCGGGCCCGGGCGCCGCGCGAGCGCGCGAAGCCGCGTGCCCCGAAGGACCGCCCGTCCCGAGCCGCGGACGACCGTCCGACCAGGCGCGCGACCCGGGGACGACCGTCGACCGCCACCCCGGGCCGGGGGACGCCGGCCGCGAAGGCGTCGGTCCGGGAGGTCGCCGACACCCGTCCGCGTCGCCGCGCCCGCCCCGAGTCTCCGGCGGCCGAGCAGCCCGCTCCTCGTGCACAGCGTGTCCGTGCCGAAGGATCTGCTCAGCGTGCTCGTGCTTCCCGACCTGCCGATCCGGTGCCGCCGGAGGGACGCGAGCCGCGGCGCCGTCCGGCACCCGAGCCGGAACCCGGCCGTCCGGCACCCGCACCCGCACCCGCACCCACGCAGAGTTACGAGCCCCCGCGTGTGCGGTACCGCGACCGCTACGAGGACTGACCGGCACAACGACGAAGACGACCGGTCACCTGCCGATTCACGGCGGTGACCGGTCGTCTTCGCTTCAGGGACTACCTGTTCAGGAACGACGCGACGCGCGCAGTTCGCGCGGCAGGGCGAACACCAGGGTCTCGTTGGCGGTCGTCACCGACTGCACGTCGTGGAAGCCGCGCTCGTCGAGGAACTGGACGACGCCCTGGACGAGGATCTCGGGGACCGACGCACCCGAGGTGATACCGACGGTCTCGACGCCCTCGAGCCAGGCCGGATCGATCTCCTTGGCGTAGTCGACCAGGTGGGCCGCCCGGGCACCTGCACCGAGAGCCACCTCGACGAGTCGCACGGAGTTGGACGAATTCCGCGACCCCACGACGATCACCAGATCGCACTCGGGCGCCATCGCCTTCACCGCGACCTGCCGGTTCTGGGTGGCGTAGCAGATGTCGTCGCTCGGCGGATCCTGCAGCTGCGGGAACTTCTCGCGCAGGCGCTGCACGGTCTGCATCGTCTCGTCGACGCTCAGGGTGGTCTGGGACAGCCAGATGACCTTCTCCGGGTCGCGCACGGTCACCGAGTCGACGGCGTCGGGGCCGTCGACGAGCTGCACGTGGTCGGGGGCCTCACCTGCGGTTCCCTCGACCTCCTCGTGCCCTTCGTGACCGATGAGGAGGATGTCGAAGTCGTCGCGGGCGAAACGCTTGGCCTCCTGGTGGACCTTCGTCACCAGCGGGCAGGTGGCGTCGATGGTGCGCAGCTGCCGGGCAGCGGCGGATTCGTGGACCGCGGGAGACACACCGTGCGCCGAGAACACGAGGACGGCGCCTTCGGGCACTTCGTCGGTCTCGTCGACGAAGACCACGCCGCGTTCGGCAAGCGTGTCGACGACGTGGCGGTTGTGGACGATCTCCTTGCGGACGTAGATCGGCGCGCCGTACTTGTCGAGCGCTTTCTCGACCGTCTCGACCGCACGATCGACGCCGGCGCAGTAACCGCGTGGCTCGGCGAGCAGAACGCGCTTTCCGGAGGCAGAGGGACCGGCGGACCGTGTGATCCCGACTTCGAGTGGAACAGGCGCAGACATGCCTCCAGACTACGGGGCGCGTCGGAGAGGGGCTTCCCAGCTCGCAACCGAGGGGCTCACCCGGCTACCAATCACGCCGATCATCGGGCAGTCTTGGGGCATGATCCGTCCACCGTTCCTGGCACGGGTGGCTGCCGGCGTTGCTGTCACCGCGTACGAAGAGACCCTCAAGCTGCCGAGCACAGCCGTGTCGTTGCCGATGACGACGGTGAGCCAGATCCTGCAGACGACGATGCGGGTGCAACAGGTGATGACCTCGCTCGCCATCAAGGGCGACCAGTTCTTCGAGGTCTTCGGAGGAGAGCCCGCCGAGACCGCACAGTGGGCGACCTTCGACGACGACGGCTCCTCGTCGTCGGACGACGCCGCTCCCTCGACGAATGCCGCGTCGAACGGCGTTCCCGGCCGATTCGCCCTGTACTCGATCCCGCCGGAGACCGAGACCGATGCGCCTGCCGCCGAGACGGCGGTCACACCGGCGAAGTCCGGTGCGGCGACCTCGAAAGCGCCCGAGAAGAAGGTGGCAGCGGAGAAGGCCGGCACGAAGTCCGCCGAAGGCACGGACACGAAGGTCGCCGAGGCCTCCGGAGACCGGTCCGAGATCGTCGAGTACCTCGACTACGACTCGCTGACCCTCGCCCAGTTGCGGGCCCGTCTGCGCACGCTGTCGGTGGACGAACTCACAGCGTTGCTCGACTACGAGAATGCTCACGCCGCGCGTACTCCGTTCGTGACGATGCTGTCGAACCGGATCACCAGCGCGCGTAACAAGTGACGGCCGGACAGAACGCGGGACGACCGAACTCCGCGGAGCAGCCCTGGCCCGTCCGCACCGTCGCCCAGAAGGTTGCCGGGTGGGTCGACAAGCTCGGCACCATCTGGGTCGAGGGTCAGGTCACCCAGATCAACGCCCGTCCCGGCACCCGGACGGCGTTCCTGACCTTGCGCGACCCGTCGGTGGACATGTCCCTGCAGGTGACCTGCTCACCGCAGCTCCTGCAGCAGTCGGGGGTGCCGATCACCGAGGGCAGCCGCGTGATCATGTTCGGGAAGATGACCTTCTGGCCCGGTCGCGGCAGCCTCGCGCTGCGGGTCACCGAGATCCGGGCCGTCGGCATCGGGGAGCTGCTCGCGCGCCTCGAGCGGCTGCGCGCGTTGCTCGCCGCCGAGGGCCTGTTCGACCCGCGGTTGAAACGACCCTTGCCGTTCCTGCCGCGCCGCGTCGGCCTGGTCACCAGCCGCGGCAGCGCAGCCGAACGCGACGTGCTGTCGGTCGCGCAGCGTCGCTGGCCGGCCGTGCGGTTCGACGTTCGCCACGCGACGGTGCAGGGCCCCACCGCGGTCACACAACTCATCGAGGCTCTCGAGGCGCTCGACAGCGATCCGGACGTCGACGTGATCGTTCTTGCCCGTGGCGGTGGCAGCGTCGAGGATCTGCTGCCGTTCTCCGACGAAGCGCTGTGCCGCGCGATCGCCGCATGCACGACCCCCGTGGTCAGCGCGATCGGCCACGAGCCCGACAGTCCGTTGTGCGATCACGTCGCCGACCTGCGGGCCGCGACCCCCACCGATGCCGCGAAGCGCGTCGTGCCCGATGCCGTCGCCGAACTCGATCTGGTCGACGAGCTGAGGACTCGGTCGGCGGCGGCGCTGCGCAACTGGGTGCGCCGGGAGGAACACGTCATCGCGCAGATGCGCGAGCGTCCCGTCCTGGCCGATCCGTTCCGCGACCTCGACCGGCGATACGAGGAACTCGAGCGGCTGCAGCAGGCGGCACGACGCGACGTCACCCGGCTGATCTCGTCGGAGTCGTCGACGCTCGAACATCTGCGGGCGCGGCTGGGGACCCTCGGCCCCGCGGCGACCCTGGCGCGTGGCTACGCCGTGGTCCAGCGGATCGTGCCGGGCAGCGACCCGGAGGTGGTACGCACACTCGGCGAGATGCCGATCGGCACCCAGCTGCGGGTGCGGGTTGCGGACGGCGCGGCCCGCGCCGCCGTCATGGGACACGAACGACAAGGAAGACAGGAACAGTGACGAACGCGGGAACCGACGACGCGAACGCCGATGTGCGGGAGTTCGGCTACGAGCGAGCTCGGGACGAACTCGTCAACGTCGTGAAGATGCTCGAACAGGGCGGACTCGACCTCGACGACTCTCTGCAGCTGTGGGAACGCGGCGAGGCCCTCGCGAAACGCTGCGAGGAGCATCTCGCCGGCGCCCGCGAACGCGTCGAGCAGGCACTCTCGCTCGCGGACGACGAGGACGAAGACGACGAGGACTGACCTCGATCGCCCCGGCCCGGATCAGGGTTCGAGCGGTTCGGCCCTGCCCGCAGCGGTGGCCAGCGCAGTGAGCTCGGCCTCGTCGCCGGAGCCGCCGATCAGGATGCGCACGTCGCCGAAGTCGGACACCCAGAGCGCTTCGACTCCCTCGCCGCCGTAGACCACCCAGTCGTGCCCCTCGATCGAGCGGCTGTCGGTGGCGGTGCGGGCTCCCCCGGCGACGAATCGCACCAGCTCGTCCTCACCGGCATCCGACTGGGTGAACCGCACGTAGCGACCCTCCGGAGTGATGAAACCGACTGTGCTCGAATCGCCGCCCTGGTTACCGGAGACGATGCTGCGACTGCCGGAGTTGGGCTGCCAGCCCTCGGGGACCTCGGGATGACGGATGGGGAATGCGAGTTCCGTCGCGTCGTACTTCAGACCGGCATCGATGTCGAAACTCGGCACCGGGCCCGCTGTGGGTCCGCCGGGCTTGAACTCGCACTGGCTGGCGATCGCGGCGATGAACAGAATCAGCACGAGCAGCGGGATCAACGACCACGCCATATCGCGACCGTCTTGCAGGATGCGAGGTTTCTTGGATGCCACCCGTCCAGTCTGACAGCTGCGGAACAGGCATGTTCAGGCCGGGCGGGTCCGACAGCCCACACCATCGGCCGTGATGAGACAATAGCCGTGCGACACACACGGATCGTGCGGACGCCCTCGGCGACCGCTCCCTCTGCCGGCGCAACCCGCGTCGACCGAAAGTCTCCAGGAGGCAGTAGCCCATGACGGCCAGCACCCCACGCCGCGAAGCGCCGGACCGCAACCTCGCACTCGAACTGGTCCGCGTCACCGAGGCCGCGGCGATGGCGGCCGGCCGGTGGGTCGGGCGCGGCGACAAGGAAGGCGGCGACGGCGCCGCGGTCGACGCGATGCGCCACATGGTCAGCTCCGTGTCGATGCAGGGTGTCGTCGTGATCGGTGAGGGCGAGAAGGACGAAGCGCCCATGCTCTACAACGGCGAGGAGGTCGGCAACGGCGACGGTCCGCTGTGCGACGTCGCGGTCGACCCGATCGACGGCACGACACTCATGTCGAAGGGTGCTCCCGGCGCGATCGCGGTGCTCGCCGTGGCCGAGCGCGGTGCGATGTTCGACCCGTCCGCCGTGTTCTACATGGAGAAGATCGCCGTCGGCCCCGAGGCCGCCGACGTCATCGACATCACCGCCCCGATCGCGGAGAACATCCGCCGCGTCGCGAAGGCGAAGAACATCGCGCATGCCGACCTTACCGTGACGATCCTCGATCGTCCGCGCCACGCGCAGATCATCAAGGAGGTGCGTGAGGCGGGTGCCCGCATCCGTCTGATCTCCGACGGCGACGTCGCCGGTGCGATCGCCGCTGCACGTCCGGGTTCGGGTGTCGACATGCTGCTCGGCATCGGCGGTACCCCCGAGGGCATCATCGCCGCAGCCGCGATGCGCTGCATGGGCGGCGCGCTGCAGGGTCGCCTGGCGCCGAAGGACGACGCCGAGCGTCAGAAGGCGATCGACGCCGGACACGATCTCGATCGCGTCCTGACCACCACCGATCTCGTCACGGGCGAGAATATCTTCTTCTGTGCGACCGGCGTCACCGACGGCGAGCTGCTCCGCGGTGTCCGCTACTCCGCGGGTGGCGCGGAGACGCAGTCGATCGTGATGCGCAGCAAGTCGGGCACGGTGCGCATGATCGAGGCGTACCACCGTCTGCAGAAGCTCAGTGAGTTCTCGTCCATCGACTTCCACGGTGTCGCCGGCTCGCCGCCTCCCATGCCCTGATCGCCACCGATCGCTCCCGAGGAGGGGCACTGCCACGAGTTCTCGTCGCAGTGCCCCTCCTCGTTCGTTCCGGCGGCATAACGTGGAGGACATGACCGACACCGAACAGTCTTCTCAGCAGTTCCGTATCGAACGCGACACGATGGGCGAGGTCCAGGTTCCGGTCGACGCCTTGTGGCGCGCCCAGACGCAGCGCGCCGTGGAGAACTTCCCGATCTCGGGGCGCGGACTCGAACGCGCACAGATCCGCGCGCTCGGTCTGCTCAAGAGCGCCTGCGCCCGGGTGAACAAGGACCTGGGTCTGCTCGATCCGGAGAGGGCCGATGCGATCATCGCCGCCGCCGATGCGATCGCCGCCGGCGAATACGACGACCAGTTCCCGATCGACGTCTTCCAGACCGGTTCGGGCACGAGTTCGAACATGAACACCAACGAGGTCATCGCCTCACTCGCCGCGAAGGCCGGGGTCACGGTCCACCCCAACGACGACGTGAACATGTCGCAGTCGTCGAACGACACCTTCCCCACCGCGACGCATGTCGCTGCGACCGAGGCGACGGTCAGGGACCTGATCCCTGCCCTCGAGCACCTGCACGGAGCCCTCGCCGGGAAGGCGAAGGAGTGGCGCACCGTCGTCAAGTCCGGCCGCACCCATCTGATGGATGCGGTCCCGGTGACCCTGGGCCAGGAATTCGGTGGATACGCCCGTCAGATCGAGGCCGGGATCGAACGTCTGCGTGCGACACTCCCCCGCCTCGGCGAACTGCCGATCGGTGGCACCGCGGTCGGCACGGGACTCAATGCGCCGGCGGATTTCGGTCCGCGCGTAGTGGCCGTGCTCGTCGAGACCACCGGACTCGAGGATCTGCAGCGGGCCCGCGACAGTTTCGAGGCGCAGGCCGCACGTGACGCCCTGGTCGAGGTCTCCGGTGCGCTGCGCACCGTCGCCGTGTCGCTGACGAAGATCGCCAACGACATCCGCTGGATGGGATCCGGTCCGCTCACCGGCCTGGCCGAGATCCGGCTCCCCGATCTGCAGCCCGGCAGCTCGATCATGCCGGGTAAGGTCAATCCCGTTCTCCCCGAAGCAGTTACGCAGGTCGCCGCGCAGGTCGTGGGCAACGACGCCACCGTGGCGTGGAGCGGTGCGGCGGGAGCCTTCGAACTCAACGTCTACATTCCGGTCATGGCGCGGAACGTCCTCGAGTCGATTCGGCTGCTCGCCAACGTCTCCCGGCTGTTCGCCGATCGCTGCATCACCGGGCTGGTCGCGAACGTCGAACATCTGCGCACGCTGGCGGAGTCGTCGCCCTCGATCGTCACTCCCCTCAACTCGGCGATCGGCTACGAGGAGGCCGCGGCCGTCGCCAAGGAGGCTCTGAAGGAGAAGAAGACGATCCGTCAGGCCGTCGTGGACCGCGGCCTCGTCGGCGACCGCCTGAGCGAGGAGGAACTGGACCGCCGCCTCGACGTCCTGGCGATGACGCGGGTGGACGAGGAGTCCTGACCCGCAGAGTTCCGACCGACAGAGCCGTCTGCATTCGCTACGAATTCCGCCATCCGCTACAGCAACTTGCTGTAGCGGATGGCGAAGACGTGAGCGAACAGCAAGGGCTCACCGGGAGTCACCTCACTCCTGGACCACCTCGGTCCCGGCTCGGGGCGACCAGGTGATGTACCCGAACTGGAAGTTGCTCCTCGCACCGTCGGCGTTCTTTTCCTCGTCACTGATCGGGAAGCCCAGGTCGCCACCGGCACCGCCCGCGGCCTCCCAGGCCGTGCGGATCTCACCCCACACGATGTGGGAATCGGTATCGGGACTCCACGCGATGATGCCGCCCTCGAACTCCGCGACGTAGCCGTCGCCGACCTCTTCCTGCTCACCGGTCGCCGCACCGAGGGGGCTCGACGCACCACCGACCTCGTTGTACTTCTGCAGGATAGGTCCGCTGAGTTCGACCTGCTCACCGCCCGGACCGGGCACGGCGCTGGACTGATCCGCTGCGGGTTCCGAGGCCTCGGGCGAATCGTCGCCCTGTGTGATCGATTCGACGGCGCTCTGCGCCCCGGACGCCACGCCCTCCGCGGCAGACTGGACCGCGCTGGTCGCGCTGTCCACCGTGTCCTCCGCCGATCGGTCGTCGCTGCAGCCTGCGACGACCAGTCCGACCGCCGCCGCGGCCGCCACCAACGCCGCTCTGCGTCGGGGAATTCGCTTCATCGGTTCGCTCCTGTCGCTGTGAGGACGGGTACCTGATGTCAGGGTGCCCGACTCGCCCGCGACACAACCCGGTTTCGGGCGATTCTGTGGCATGGGCGAATCCGGTTCCACCACCGGTCCGTGCCCGTTACCATGCGACGCAGCCGACGCCGAGGAGAGCGATGAGCACACCGACCGCCACCGGACAGAACGCCGTCGCGACGGTGACCGACTTCCTGGAGGCGACGGCCGCGGAGGACATCGACCGCGCCGCCTCGCTGATCACCGACGACATCGCGTGGCACAACACCTGGCTCCCCACCATCCGCGGCGCTTCCCGGGTGCGGCAGATCCTCGCCGGTCTCGCACGACCTGCGGTGGGATTCGGTGTCGTCGTCCACCACATCGCGGCCGACGGCGACATCGTGCTCACCGAGCGCACCGACAGCCTGCGTTTCGGTCCGGTGCGCATCGAGTTCTGGGTGTGCGGCACCTTCGAGTTACGCGACGGACGGATCGCCGTGTGGGACGACCACTTCGACGTCCTCACCTTCCTCCGCGGCACCGCCGTGGGGGTACTGCGCGCCGTACTACGTCGTTCCTGATCGTCGACGCCCGCATAGAATCCGTTCGTCACCGAACCGTTCGGTGACGGATCAGCAGGGAGCGATGACATGTCCGACGCCGAGCACACTCCGGGATTCACGACGGGTCTGGAGATCCGGCGCGAAGTGATGGGTGACGACTTCGTCGAGCGAGCGTTCGAACGCTCCCGCGGCACCGACTCCGAGGCGATGCAGGAATTCGTCACCGAACACGCCTGGGGTGCCGTGTGGTCGCGCCCCGGTCTCGACCGGCGCAGCCGCAGCCTGCTCAACCTCGGCATGCTCATCGCGTTGCGTGCCGAGAACGAGTTGCGCGGCCACGTCCGCGGAGCGCTGCGCAACGGGCTCGGCCGCGCGGAGATCGTCGAATCCGTCATCCACTGCTCGGCGTACTGCGGTGCCCCCGCCGGACTCGCCGCGATGCGCGTGGTCCAGGAAGTCCTCGAGGCCGAACTCGGCCCCCTCTCCGAGAAGACCGCCTCCGACGAGGCCTGACGACGACGGCGCGCCCGGCGGGATGCCGGACGCGCCGTTCGATCGAGCTCGGGGTTCAGGCGCCCGGAGCGAACTCCTCGAGCATCTCCGTCACCAGCGCCGCGATCGGCGAGCGCTCACTGCGCGTGAGCGTGACGTGTGCGAACAACGGATGCCCCTTGAGTTTCTCGATGACCGCCGCGACACCGTCGTGCCGGCCGACACGCAGGTTGTCGCGCTGGGCGACGTCGTGGGTGAGCACGACGCGCGATCCCGCACCGAGCCGCGACAGGACGGTGAGCAGCACGTTGCGTTCGAGCGATTGCGCCTCGTCGACGACGACGAACGAATCGTGCAGCGACCGGCCACGAATGTGCGTGAGCGGCAGCACTTCCAGCATTCCGCGGCTGAGCACCTCTTCGAGCACCGCCGGGCTGGCGAGTCCTTCGAGGGTGTCGAAGACCGCCTGGCCCCACGGATTCATCTTCTCGGCCTCCGTACCCGGAAGATAGCCGAGTTCCTGTCCGCCGACCGCGTAGAGCGGCCGGAAGACCACCACCTTGCGGTGGGTTCGTCTTTCCAGGACGGCTTCGAGTCCGGCCGTCAGTGCCAGCGCGGACTTTCCGGTTCCGGCCTTGCCGCCGAGGGAGACGATGCCGACGGATTCGTCGAGCAGCAGGTCGAGGGCGACGCGCTGTTCGGCGGAGCGTCCGTGCAGTCCGAACGCCTCCCGGTCGCCGCGGACGAGCTGCACCCGCTTGTCGGCGGTGACCCGGCCGAGTGCGCTGGAGGAACCGCCGAGGAGCCTGATCCCCGTGTGGCACGGCAGATCCCGAGCGTCGTCGATGTCGACGATGCCCTCGGAGAACATCTCGTCGATGAGCTCCCGATCGACCTCGAGTTCGGTCATGCCCGTCCATCCCGAGATCACCACGTCCTGGGCGTGGTACTCGTCGGCGTCGAGGCCGACGGCCCCGGCCTTGACGCGTAACGGGATGTCCTTGCTGACGAGCACCACGTCGCGTCCCTCGGTGGCCAGGTTCAGGGCGCACGCGAGGATGCGGGAGTCGTTGGTGTCGGTGCGGAATCCGGCGGGCAGGACCATCGGATCGGTGTGGTTGAGCTCCACGTGCAGGGTGCCCCCCTCGTCCCCGATGGGGATGGGCTGATCGAGGCGTCCGTGCCGCTGCCGCAGGTCGTCGAGCAGCCGGAGGGATTCGCGGGCGAACCAGCCGAGTTCGTGGTGGTGCCGCTTGCCTTCGAGTTCGCCGATCACCACCAGCGGAAGGACGACTTCGTGCTCGGCGAACCTGGTGACCGCCCAAGGGTCGGAGAGCAACACTGAAGTGTCCAGTACGTAGGTGCGTACAGCGGGTTCTTTCGCAGCGGCAGGACCGGAGCGGGTGGGGACGGAGCGTGTTGCGTTCACGTGGGGCTCCTCGGCCCGGACGGCACCGCCCGGACGTATTCGGTGGGCCGGTGGGTCCCCGGTGTCGTCACGACCACGAAGGCCCGGTGCCGGCCCCCTCGTTCGGACTGTGTCAGCCACACGATCAGGGACCTCCCGTGTAGTCGGCACCTGCGCCGCCTACACCCCAGACGCTAACGCCGATCCGGACGATTCGCTCGCTGGTGGAGTATGCGTGTCGGTGAAGTTTCCGTAAACGTCGTCTCGGGAGTGTTCGTGCGCCTCAGAGGTACGCACGAACGTCGTCGATCCGACCCCGCTCGCCGGGGTCGGATCGACCGAAATCCGGATTCGGGTCAGCGCAGCGACGCGGTGAGTTCTTCGGCCTCGCGGTCGCGGCAACGCGCCGACGCGGCGATCGATTCGATCAGTGCGTTCGTGGTCTCGACCCGGCCGACCCGCTTCGCGACGTACTGCAGCGCCGTGAGGTGCTCGTCGCGGGAGAAGTCGGCGGTGGCGTCGAGGGCCATGAACGGTGCCACGTCGCTCATGAAGGCGTCGGCGGCGCTGAGCATGCAGCCCATGTGGGCGTAGACACCGGTGACGATCAGCTGGTCGCGGCCGTTGTGCGCGAGCAGCTGACGGAAGTCGGTGCGCTGGAACGCCGAGTACCGCCACTTGGTGACCTGGATGTCGTTCGGGCCGGGTGTGAGTTCGTCGATGATCTCGGTGTCACGACCGGTGCTCAGGCCGACGCCCCAGAAGTCGGCGAGGATGCCGCGACGCGACGGATGCTGGTCGCCGGGCTGCATGGTGTAGACGACGGGGATGTCGGCGGCCAGGCACGCTTCACGGAGGCGAACGATGTTGGGCACGACGGTCGCGAGCGGCTCTGCGTCGCGACGGTAGGCGTCGATGAAGTACTTCTGCATGTCGTGGACGAGCAGTGCGCAGCGGGACGCATCGAGCGTCCACTCCACCCGAGCAGCGGGAATCTCGTCGCCGGTGGGCAACTCGTACGGATCGATGCTCGGGATGGCCATGCGACTTCCTTCTGCTGGTCGGGGTGCACGTGCGACGGCCGACGATGTCGGCATGCGTAGGCTACCCTAACCAACTCGCGCGGTGGGATGCGTCCCGTCCCGGATACGCGACCGGCCCGCACCGAAGGTCGGTGCGGGCCGGTCGGCGACAGGAGGAAACCGTCAGATCAGACGCCAGTCCTCGAGGCCCTCGTACAGCGGCACGGACTGTGCCAGGGCGCTCACGCGGGTGCGCAGCGACTCGGCGTCGGCGCCCCCGATGAGCGTCTGCGCGATGATCTCGGCGACCTCGGTGAACTGTTCGTCGCCGAAACCGCGGGTCGCGAGCGCCGGAGTGCCGATGCGCAGACCCGAGGTGACCATCGGGGGCCGCGGGTCGAACGGCACGGCGTTGCGGTTGACGGTGATGCCGACCTCGTGGAGCGCGTCCTCACCCTGCTGGCCGTCGAGCTGCGAGTTGCGCAGGTCGACCAGGACCAGGTGCACGTCGGTGCCGCCGGTGAGCACCGAGATGCCCTTGTCGGCGACATCGGACTGCGACAGGCGCTCGGCGATGATCCGGGCACCGGACAGGGTGCGCTGCTGACGGTCCTTGAACTCGTCGCCGGCGGCGATCTTCAGCGCGACGGCCTTCGCAGCGATGGCGTGCATCAGCGGTCCGCCCTGCTGACCGGGGAAGACAGCCGAGTTGATCTTCTTCGCCCACTCCCGCTTGGCGAGGATCAGGCCGGAACGCGGACCACCGAGGGTCTTGTGCACGGTGGTGGAGACGACGTCGGCATAGGGCACGGGCGAGGGGTGCAGTCCCGCGGCGACCAGGCCGGCGAAGTGCGCCATGTCGACCCACAGGTACGCACCGACCTCGTCGGCAATGGAGCGGAAGGCCGCGAAGTCCTCGTGACGCGGGTAGGCGGACCAGCCGGCGACGATGACCTTGGGCTTCTCGCGCACGGCGATGTCGCGGACCTCGTCCATGTCGATACGGTGGTCGTCCTTGCTGACCCCGTAGGACGCGACATCGTACAGCTTGCCGGAGAAGTTGAGCTTCATGCCGTGCGTGAGGTGGCCGCCGTGCGCGAGGTCGAGGCCGAGCAGCTTCTCGCCGGGCGTCATCAGCGCCATGAGCACCGCGGCGTTCGCCTGCGCGCCCGAGTGCGGCTGGACGTTCGCGAACTCGGCGCCGAACAGCTCCTTGGCGCGGTTACGGGCGAGGTCCTCGACGATGTCGACGTTCTCGCAGCCGCCGTAGTAGCGGCGGCCGGGGTAACCCTCGGCGTACTTGTTGGTCAGGACGCTGCCCTGGGCCTGCAGCACGGCGCGCGGCACGAAGTTCTCCGACGCGATCATCTCGAGCGTGTCGCGCTGACGCGACAACTCGCCGGCCATGGCCTCGGCGACCTCCGGGTCGAGGTCGTTCAGTGCGGCAGTGTTCACGTCGGCGCCGGGCGCAGCGGTCATCGAGATCTCTCCAAGCAGAGGGCGTCAGGGATACGACCTCCAGTCTACGAAGGCCGTCCACCGCCCCGGTAGCCGGTACCCGACCGACCTGCGGTTCACCGCAGGCTGCTGGGCACCAGGGGTTCGTCGAGCAGGCGCCGGAACCGTTCGGCACGCTCGGCTCCGACCGGAACCTGCCCGAGCCAGCCGCCGAGAAGCCGGTAGCCCTCGACGTAGGTGCTGATGTAGGCGCGCCACAACGGTGACGACAGGAACCGCAGCGACTGCCGGGCACGTTCGGGGCTCGACAGCGACCAGCGCTGCAGGAATTCGACCACGTCGTCGTGACTGCGCCCGCGGTCGTGGAGCAGCAACGCGGCGTCCTGACGCACCGGCAGCAACTGCTCGGACGCCTCGGCCAGTTCCTCGGCGAGTTCGCCGTCGAACCGGAGCCCGAGATCGGCGTAGATCTCCTGCGCCCACTTCCCCCAGCCCGGGCCGACGATCGCTTCGAGCGCGAGATCGGCGAGGCCTTCGGCCATGAGGCACTGCGGGGTGTTGACGAGGAACAGCGTCTGCTCGGCCTGCCCGGCGGCGACGAGACCGGCCTCCTTGCGGCAATGCTCGGTGTGGTGCCCCGGATACGCCTCGTGCGCGATCAGCCGCGGCAGGTGCGCCATGGTCTGTTCGAGATCGGAGTTGATCGCGACCCGCGAACGGTAGTCACCGAGGTAGTAGTTGAAACCCGACCACGGCTTGTCGCCGACGACCTCGTACTCGACACGTTCGGTATCGGGCAGCGGGTAGATCGCCCGCACCTTCTCGCGCAGCGCACCCGAGAACGCCTCGACGCAGTCGGCGAGGCGATCCGCAGGGATCACCTCGGACTTGCGGTGGGCCTGCATCCGCTCGGTGAGCGAACCCGGGCCGGGAAGCAGCGCATCGAGGCGACGGTGCGCGTCGCGGTAGGTGTCCTCGTCGCCGGGAGCGATGCGCACGTCGAAGTACGCCTCGACCTCGTCGACGAAACCGATCTCCTCCCCTGCGAACTTGCGGGCCGAGCAGTCGAGTGCGCGCAGATGCACGTCGAGGAAGCGGGTGCGCTCGTCGGACAGACCCGCACCGCGCAGTTCGTCCCGCAGGCGCCGCGCGATGTGCGATAGATCACGGGGATCGGGAGCCGGAGCGTTCTCGACCTTCCGCCGCAGCGCGGGATCGCCGGTGTAGGCGTCGACGAATCCTTCCTCGAGCCTGTCGAAAGCCAGACCCAGCAGCAGATATTCGTTCACGAAGTCGTCGGCTCCCATACCGGCCGAGCCTAGTCTCTCGTCGGCGGCCCGACACGGGAGAACCTGCCGGAGTGGGGACCCCGACGCGGCATCACCGTGTGTCAGCGAGCACAATCCGTTACATGGACATGCAACGCCGCATCCACCGCGCCGCCGGGAAGCCGTGCCGATGGCTCGTCTGAACGAACCGAGCCCGTACATCGAGTTCGACCGCAAGCAGTGGCGGACGCTGCGGAAGTCGACTCCCCTCGTCCTCACCGAGGACGAACTGGTCGGGCTTCGGGGCCTGGGCGAGCAGATCGACCTCGCGGAGGTCGCGGAGGTGTATCTGCCCCTCGCCCGGTTGATCCACCTGCAGGTCGCGGCCAGGCAGCGGTTGTTCGCGGCCACGGCGACCTTCCTCGGGGAGAAGCATCCCGATCAGCAGGTGCCGTTCGTGATCGGTGTGGCCGGCTCGGTGGCTGTCGGTAAGTCCACGACGGCCCGTGTGCTGCAGGCGCTGCTGGCACGGTGGGACCATCACCCCCGGGTGGATCTCGTGACCACCGACGGCTTCCTCTACTCCACCAAGGAATTGGTGCGGCGCAACATCATGCATCGCAAGGGCTTTCCCGAGAGCTACGATCGGCGCAAGCTGCTGCGGTTCGTCACCGAGGTCAAGTCCGGCGCGAAAGAGGTTGCGGCGCCGATCTACTCACACATCTCGTACGACATCATCCCGGGGCAGTACCACATCGTCCGTCAGCCGGACATCCTCATCATCGAGGGCCTGAACGTGTTGCAGACCGGGCCACGGTTGATGGTCTCCGACCTGTTCGACTTCTCGATCTACGTCGACGCGCGGATCGAGGACATCGAGAAGTGGTACGTGGAGCGCTTTCTCGCGCTGCGTAATACGTCCTTCGCCGATCCGGAGGCGCACTTCCACCACTACGCGAACCTGTCGGACCGGGACGCGATGAGTGCCGCGAAGGAGATCTGGCACTCGATCAACCTGCCGAACCTGGTGGAGAACATCCTGCCGACACGGCCGCGCGCGACCCTGGTCCTGCGCAAGGACTCGGATCACGCCATCAACCGGCTCCGGTTGCGCAAGCTCTGAAGCGGCCCGCCGTTCCGCGCCGGACCGGGCAGTCCGGTCAGGCGCCGAAACGGCGGTGCCGTGCGGCGTAGTCGCGCAGGGCGCGCAGGAAGTCGACCCGGCGGAACTCGGGCCAGTACGCCTCGGTGAACCAGATCTCCGAGTAGGCGGACTGCCAGAGCAGGAAGCCGGACAGCCGCTGCTCGCCGGAGGTGCGGATGACGAGATCCGGATCGGGCTGACCGGACGTGTAGAGGTGACTGTCGACGCCGTCGACCGTCACGGACTGGACGAGGTCCTCACCGCGCAGCCCCTGCGCGTAGCGCACCCGCAGGAGCGACTGCACGGCGTCGACGATCTCCTGGCGACCGCCGTACCCGACGGCCACGTTGACGTGCGTGCCCGTGCGTCCGGCGGTTCCGGCCGCGGCCTCGTGCAGTCGCTTGGCGTGATCGGACGGGAGGAGGTCGGTGGTGCCGACGATCTTCACGCTCCAGTTCTGCCCGGGCGCGGAGATCTCCTCCACCACGTCGGAGATGATCTCGAGCAGTGCGTCGAGCTCCTCCGGCTCGCGTCGGAGGTTCTCGGTGGACAGCAGATAGATCGTCGCCCTCTCGATGCCGGCGGCGTCGCACCAGCCCAGCAGCTCGGCGATCTTCTTGGCACCCTCGCGGTGGCCGTGACTGACGTCGGTGAAGCCGTTCTCGCGCGCCCAACGCCGATTGCCGTCGCACATCACCGCGACGTGCCGCGGATGCCGTGCCCCGTCGAGTTCTTTCAGCAGCCGGCGCTCGTAGAGCCGGTACAGCAATCCGCGGACGCTCACCCCGTCATCACCACCCGAGTCACATTACGCCCAGGGGTACCGGCGGTCGCGGCGGCGGTCACAGAGTCTCCCGCCACAGGGTTCCACGTTGTAACGTGTCGACGGAACAAACCTACGGGTGCGTAGGTTACCGTTCGGTACAGGGAGGAGCGCACGTATGACGGCCTTCGGCCTCGAGGAACTGCCCGTCACACCGCGGATGCGCGGATGGATCCACGCCTGGGCGTTCGGTGTGGCCGTCATCGCCGGCGCCGCACTCGTCTCGGCCGCGGCCTTCCTCGCCGCCCGCCCGGGCGCCGTGCTTCCCGCGACCGTCTACAGCCTCACGGTGTGCGGCGTGTTCGGGATCAGCGCGCTCTACCACCGCCTCACCTGGAGTCCGCGGGCGCGCGTGTGGATGAAGCGTGCCGACCACTCGATGATCTTCGTGTTCATCGCGGGCAGCTACACCCCGTTCGCGACGCTGGCACTGCCACCCGGATCCGGACGGCCGTTGCTCATCGTCGTGTGGTCGGGAGCGCTCGCGGGTGTGGCACTGAAGATGTTGTGGCCGACCGCGCCGAGATGGGTCGGCGTACCCCTGTATCTGGTGCTCGGATGGGCGATCGTGCCCGTCGCCGGACAGCTGGTCGCCGAGGTCGGGCTCACCCCGATGCTGTTACTGCTGGTCGGCGGCCTGTTCTACAGCGGCGGAGCGATTCTCTACGCCACGCGCTGGCCCGACCCGTGGCCCGCGACCTTCGGGCACCACGAGTTCTTCCACGCGGCCACGGTGGTCGCGGCCCTGTGTCACGCGATCGCGGTGTGGCTTGTGATTCTGGACTGAAACCTCACAGGTCACTTCGTGCAACTTCTCACACCACCCGAAGCGACTGTCACGCATTTGTAGACTCGCGAGGGATGTCTATTCCGTTGCTCGCCTTCGAACTGACCGAGACCAACCGGGACTGGCTGATCCACCGGCCGCTGGCGATCGTGAGTTACATCGTCGTCGCCGTCGTGCTCCGCTACGTCCTCCACCGGCTGATCGACCGCATGACGAAGCCACGCGTGCGATCCGGGACACCACGACGATCGTTCCTCGCGCCGCTGCAGGAACGAGCCGAGCGTGCCATCGGCGACCCCCAGGCTCGCGAACGCCGGGTCCAGCGCGCGCAGACGATCGGTTCGGTGTTCAAGTCCGGTGTATCGATCGTCGTGCTCGCCTGGGTGGTGCTGCAGACGCTCGACACCCTCGGTTTCAACGTCGCCCCGTTCATCGCCTCGGCCGGTATCGCCGGTGTCGCGCTCGGTTTCGGTGCGCAGAACCTCGTGCGGGACTTCATCTCGGGAATGTTCATGCTGCTCGAGGACCAGTACGGCGTGGGCGACGTGGTGGACCTCGGCGACGCGGTGGGCACCGTCGAGTCGGTCGGTCTGCGCGTGACGACCGTGCGCGACATCGACGGCACCCTGTGGTTCTGCCGCAACGGCGAGATCCTGCGCGTCGGCAACATGAGCCAGGGACATGCCGTCTCCGTGGTCGACGTCCCGATCGCGCCGAGCGTCAACGTCGAGCGCGCCTGCCGGATCGCACTGCGCGCCGTCCTCGACGGCGTGGAACGCGAGGACATCGCGCCGGACGTACTCGAGAAGCCCGAACTGCTGGGCGTCAACTCCGTCACCGCGGGTGCGGTGACCCTCCGCCTGACGGTGCGCGTACGCGCCGGCAAGCAGTGGGCCATCCGCCGCAGCCTCACCCGCGCGGTGCTCGAGGCCTTCGAGCAGAACGACATCGAGACCCCGAACATCGCGCTGGCGGCCGCCCCGGTCTCCTAGCTCCGCACCGCCCCGGCCACGTCCTCCGACTGCTCGCTCGGCTCACCGCTGCGTGCAGCACGGATGCGATCGATGACGATGACGCACAGCAGCGACACCACTCCCCAGATCGTGAACGTGACGAGGTGCGGGCCGACGGCGTCACCTCCGAAGTAGAGGACCGACCGCACCGATTCCACAGCGGCCGGCATCGGCAGCACACCGTGCAGGAACCGGAAGACCTCCGGCGTCATGTACACCGACATCGCACCGTTCGAGGCGGGCACGCCGACGAACATGAGGATGCCGACGGCAGGGACGACGGCGAGCAGCCCGAACAGGCGGTGCAGCGCCAACGTGAACATCGAGGTGGTGAACGTCGCGAGGATCCCGATACCCCACAGCGGGAGGAAGTGCCCGTCGACGGCCCCGGTGATCGGGTCGGCGATCACCCACAGCACGGCGGACATGAACAGCGCCCATCCCGCGGCGATGGGCACGATCTGCCGCAGGACCATCGCGGCGGGCTGCGCACCGCCGGCCACGACGATCACCATGAAACCGGACATGATCCAGCCCATCGCGACGTAGAGCGTCACCGTTCCCATGGTGTCGGAACCCGGCAGCGGTGCGATGTTCTCGACGGTCAGGGGCAGATGCATGCCCCCGGCGACCTGCTCGAAGACCCGCTGCGCGACCTGCTGCTGGCTCGTACCCGCAGCCTCGTTGGTGATCAGCGTCGCGGTGGGCGACTGGGCGGACGGCAGGACGAAGGCCGCGACGATCTCACGGTCCTGCACCTCGGCGCGCGCGTCGTCGACCGAATCCGAGATTCGCAGATCGAACAGACCGGCCATGCTCTGTTCGAGACCGGCGACCGTCCGGTCCGCCTGTTCGGCGGTCGCGCCGACGACGGTGACGGGCATCTCACGCGGGGTCGGCTGGTACATCGCGCCGAGCATGATGGAGAGCATCAGCACGACCATGGCGAACGGAAAGAACGCCAGGGTCAGGTACCGCACTCGGTCGCTCTGCGGACGCGGCCCGGTGGTGAGCGAGGGCATCGTGATCTCGGGATCACCGGCATCGGGGTTGCGGCGACGCTTCAGGGCGTCGACACCGAGTGTCGCGGCGAGGGCCAGCACGGTACCGACGACCAGCACCAGGATGTGGCCGCCGAGGCCTTCACCGCCGAAGTAGACGACCGACCTCAGCGATTCGCCGGCGGCCGCGGTGGGCAGGAAGCCGTGCAACCACGGGTAGATCGACGGTAGCGAGTAGACCGACATTCCCAGGTTCGACGCGGGGACGCCGAGAACCATCACGAAGAGCATTCCCGCGAGGACAGCCATCGGCCCGAGGATCCGGGTGAGGAACACCTGCACCGAGCCCACGGCGAAGATGGAGAGCCAGCAGATTCCCAGCACCGTCGCGATCGGGCCTTCGATCGCGCCGAGGATCGGGCCGGCGACGAGCCACACGAGTGTGCCGATCAGCACCGACCATCCGGCGAGCAGAGGCACGATGCGACGGAATCGCAGCAGCTCGGGCGAGTTGGACAGCATGATGCTCAGGGGCATGTAGCCCGCGAGCATCAGCGCCTGCACCATGAACATCACACCCAGGCCGGCCATGTCGTGGTCCGGCAGCGGGGCGAGGTCCTCGGCGGTGAGATCGAGACCCTGCGCGAGCACCTGCGGAACCACCAGTCCGGTGACCACGGACGACTGCGACGCCCCGGCCGCACCCGCGGTGTACACGGTGGCAGTGCCCTGCGGGGACAGCGTGACCGCACCCGCAACCTCCCGCGAGAGCACGAGGTCGCGCGCCTGATCGTCGGTCCCGATCACACGGACGTCGACCGCCTCGGCGTCGGCGTCTTCGAGCGCGCGGGCGAAGTCGTAGGCCTGCTGCTGCGACGATCCGGCGACGGCGATCGGCATGTCGTGCGGGGCGGGCGCGTGCATCGCGTACAGATAGCCGGTGATCATCATTCCGACCATCAGGAACGGCATCACGAAGATCGCGATGTAGCGGCCGATGTGCTCCTTCCGCGCACGGGCGAGTTCGGCCTCGGTGAGGCCGTCGCTTCCCGGCGGCTCGTTCTTCTCGCTGGTAGCGGTATCGGTCATGAATGAACTCCTCGATATCCGGACACGGACTGCACGCTTTCCGGCCGATATCGGCTCCACAGAAATACGCTACGTGACTTAAAAATTTACGCTGCGTGTCTTGAGTATGCCAAGCTGAGACACTGGTGACGCTCGTCCCATCCATCAGCGGGCCGTTCGGCCGAGAAGAAGGCGACAGGAGAAGTGTGAGCACCCACGGGGACCAGGCGCGACGAGCGCTACTCGACTCGGCGGAAGAACTGTTCGCCACCCACGGCGTCGACGGCGTGTCCAATCGGCGCATCGCCGAACACGCCGGTAACGCCAACCACTCCGCCGTCAACTACCACTTCGGTGACCGCGAGGAACTCGTCCGCGCCATGCTCACCCGCTACGCGGAGGACACCCGCCGGCGACGAGTCGAACTCCTGGCCCTGCTCGGGCCCGAACCCGGCCTCCGCGACTACCTGAGCTGCCTCATCCTGCCGTTCACCGACCAACTCGCCTCGATGCCGGTCCCGAGCTGGCGGGCTCGATTCCTACGCCAGTTGAGAGCGGTACCGTCGATGGCCGACATCGCGGCGAGAACGACCGTCGAAGATCCGTACCTCGACGTCCTGATCGAACGAGCCAGAGCATGCGTCGCCCACCTGCCCGACACCGTCGTCACCGGACGGGCGCGACTGCTGGGCAAGCTCGTCGTCGATGCGTGTGCCGACTACGAGGCACGCCTCGAACGCGAAGGCATCGAACCCGATTGGACGGGATTCGCCCGATTCCTGATCGACGCGAGCGCGGGAATGTTCGAGGCGCCGGTGACGAGCGAAGGCGACTTCCTCGACTCACGCACAGCGTCCGCCTGGCCCTGACCGATCAGACCGCGGACAGGACCTCGCGGAGACCTGTCGCCGTCGTCACCGGACGGTCGCATACGAACCCCCTGCACACATAGGCCGCGGCGCCACCGTCGACCAGGGGACGACCGGCGAGCAACGGCGACGAGTCGGGTTCGCCGCCCACCACGATCGCTCCCCCGGGCGCGAGGCGGCGGGCCACGTCGAGGAGTTCACCGCCGCCCGCTACGGCGACCTGGAGCGGCCCGCGCACCGACGCCTCGGCGACCGTCAGCCAGTGCCCTCCCGCCCGTGGCGCCTTCTCGAACAGGATCGCCGCCGTCGACAGCGACAGCGCGGCGGAATCGGCGTAGCGGGAGTCGTCGTGCACGAGCGCGGACAGGCCGAGCAGCGCCTCGGCGATCAGCGACGCTCCCGACGGCGTCGCCCCGTCGACCGGATCGCGGGGCCGGGCGACCAGCGATTCGGCGTCGTGTGCGGTGTCGAACCAGCTACCGGGACGTTCCGGATCCGCGAACTGCGCGAGCGCGACGTCGGCGAGTTCCGTCGCACGCTCGACCCAGCGCCGGTCCCCCGTCCCCTGGTGCACGGCGAGCAGCGCCGTGACGAGAGCCCCGTAGTCCTCGAGCACACCCGCCGGTGATCCGACGACACCCCCGAGCGACGCGCGGCGCAGCCGGCCGTCGATCAGGTGCCGGTCGAGCAGGAACTGCACGCACCTCGTCGCGGCGTCCATCCAGGCAGGTTCACCCAGCGCGACGCCTGCCTCGGCCAGCGCGGTGATCGCGAAGGCGTTCCACGCGGTGACGACCTTGTCGTCGCGTCCGGGCTGGGGGCGCCGTGTGCGAGCGGCGAACAGGCGGGCCCGCACGTCGGCGAGTCGCGCCGGATCGTCCGGCTCGTCGAGCAGCTGCAACACCGAGGTGCCGTGCTCGAAGGTGCCGCCGGGGGTGACGGTGAACGCGTCCGCCGCCCACCGGCCGTCGTCCGGGCCCAGCACCTCGACGAGCTGGTCGGGCGTCCACACATAGGTGAGGCCTTCGACCCCGTCGGTGTCGGCGTCGAGGGCCGACGCGAATCCGCCGTCGGGGGTGATCAGGTCGCGCAGCAGGAACTCGGCGGTCTCCCGCGCGACGCGCGTCGGCAGTTCCGCACCGGTCACCCGCGCGAGGTGCGCGTACAGCCGCAGCAGCAGCGCGTTGTCGTAGAGCATCTTCTCGAAGTGCGGCACCGTCCACGCGGCGTCGACGCTGTAGCGCGCGAACCCGCCCCCGAGCTGATCGTAGATCCCGCCCCGCGCCATTGCGCCGGTCGTGCGCTCGACGAGACCGAGCGTGTCGGCGGAGCGGGTGCGCTCGTATCCGCGCAGCAGTCCCTCGAGGAGGTTCGACGGCGGGAATTTCGGTGCGCCACCGAAGCCACCGTGTTCGCGGTCCTCGTCGGCGGCGATCGCGGCCGACGCCGCGTCGAGCAGAGCACCGTCGATCGCGACACTCCCGGCGGGCAGTCCACCGCCGCTGCGACGGAGCTCGGAGACGACGGCCTCGGCGGCCTGCGCGACCTCGTCGCGACGGTTGTGCCACGTGTCGGTGATCCCATGGAGCAGCTGCGTGAAGGACGGCATGCCCCCACGCGGCGTGCTCGGGTAGTACGTGCCGCAATAGAACGGGCCACCGTCGGGCGTGAGGAAGCAGGTCATCGGCCACCCGCCCCGGCCTGTCGTCGCGACGGTCGCGTTCATGTAGATCGCGTCGATGTCCGGTCTTTCCTCGCGGTCGACCTTGACGCACACGAAGTTCTCGTTCATGACGGCGGCGGTGGCCTCGTCCTCGAACGACTCGTGCGCCATGACATGACACCAGTGGCAGGCCGCATAGCCGATCGACAGCAGGATCGGCACGTCGCGCTCGACCGCCTCGGCGAGAGCGGCTTCGCCCCATTCCTGCCAGTGGACCGGATTGTCGGCGTGCTGCCGCAGGTAGGGGCTCAGGGCGTCGGCCAGTCGATTCGCCATGCCCCCACGCTACGGAAGGAGAACCCTCGGCGGCGGAGGGTCGTCAGCTTCCCTTGGTGGGTTCGGGACGCTCCGGGCCGGTGACCTTCTTCGGCTCGCCCGCCCCCTCCGCATCCGCGGTGCCGGGAATCGCACCCGGCAACGTGCCGTCGTCCACGGCCTGGTCGGGCCCGGGATGCTCCGGCTGGAAACTCTCGGGCAGCTTCTTCAGCCGCTTGTTCATGTTCCGGATCAGCAGCGCAGTCGCGACCAGCAGGACCACCACGATGGCGAGTCCGAGCGGGGACGCCTTGCCGAACTCGGGGCCGGTCGGCTCCTGGGCCAGAATCTCGACGGCCAGAACATCGACCGCGAGCGTACCTATCGTCATTCGCCCTGTCCGTCCTCGATGCCCGCGAACAGATCCGTCTCCGGAAGCTCCGTGGTCACGCGGGTCTTGGCCAACTCGAACTCTTCGGTCGGCCACACCTTCTGCTGAATGTCCAACGGCACCGCGAAGAACGATCCGTTGGGGTCGATCTGGGTGGCGTGCGCCCGCAGCGCGTCGTCGCGCTTCGGGAAGTAGTCGCCACAGGTGATCTGGGTGGTCACGCGTCCCATGATGTCGCCCTGCTCGGTGCGCCACTTGCTGAGCCACTGCTCCATGGGGAACGGCTCCCCGCGACGCTCGTACTCCTCGCGGAACAACTCGAGCCGCTTACGGATGAAACCGTGCGAGTAGTACAGCTTGCGCACCGCCCAGGGCTCGCCCAGCTCCGGATGGAAATCCGGATCGGCCGCCGCCTCGTACGCCGCGACCGACACCTCGTGGCACCGGATGTGGTCGGGGTGCGGGTAACCGCCGTTCTCGTCGTAGGTGGTCATGACGTGGGGACGGAACTCGCGCACCGCCTGCACGAGCCGGCGGACCGGTTCGTCGAGCGGGATGACCGCGAAGCATCCCTCGGGCAGCGGCGGCTTGGGGTCGCCCTCGGGCAGGCCGGAATCGACGAAGCCGAGCCACTGCTGGCGCACTCCGAGGATGCGGGCCGCCTCGGCCATCTCCTCCTGACGCACCTCGCTCATGCGTTCGCGAATGCCCGGTACGTCCATCGCGGGGTTCAGGATGTCGCCGCGCTCTCCGCCCGTGAGCGTGACCACCAGGACCTCGTGCCCCTCGGCCGAGTACCGGGCCATCGTGGCCGCGCCCTTGCTCGACTCGTCGTCGGGATGGGCGTGCACGGCCATGAGCCGTAGTCCGCTCACGTGTATTCCTCCACCTCAGGTCGTCTGCTTCGCCGGAACCGTCCCCGCGCCCGCGTCGCGGTCGCACCGGATCCGTCCTCTATAGTTCCACCTGATAATTCCGTCGTCAGCCGTGGCCCTGCGGCGACGCCCGATCCATTCTCCCGCTGCGAAAGCAAAGTGATGAGCAACACCACCCCCACCGACCGGTACCCGTCGTCCCGATACCCCGGCTCCGGCGTATCGACACGCGGCAAACGCTGGGGTTTCACCGTGGCCGGCCTGCTCGCGGGGCTCGTCCTGGCGTTCGTGTTGTTCCAGAACAACTCGACTCCGATCGAGTCGGAGGTCGTCGCCTTCGACATCATCGACGACAGCACCATCGACATCCAACTCAAGGTCACGCGCGACGATCCGTCGCAGGATTCCGTCTGCATCATCCGGGCCCGCTCGAAGGACGGGAGTGAGACGGGCCGGCGCGAGGTCCTCGTCCCCGCGTCCGATTCGCAGACCGTCGTGCTCACTTCCACGGTGAAGACGTCCCAGCGTCCCGGTATGGGCGACAGCTACGGTTGCAGTACCGAGGCGCCCGACTATCTGCGCGCACCCTGATCCTGCTCCCACACCCGCCTTCCAGCGCTTTCCCGGAGTGCGGACCGCAAAGATGCTAAAATGGCCGGATACACGGTTCCACCCTTTGGGGCCGTGTATTGCTGCATAAGAGCATCAACAGACAGTACGACTTCCGTTCAGCCTGAAGCCATGGGGGGACGACGGCGGTCGTGCTGTTGCGGTCGTTGCATGTGCACGACTTGTCCACGGAGCCGGGGGCTCCAACCCGAAGGAAGTGATCGAGGATGACCGAGACCCAGGTGACCTGGCTGACGCAGGAGTCGTACGACCGACTCAAGGCCGAGCTGGACCAGCTCATCGCGAATCGTCCTGTCATCGCCGCCGAGATCAACGAGCGTCGCGAGGAAGGCGACCTCAAGGAGAACGGCGGCTACCACGCGGCCCGCGAGGAACAGGGCCAGCAGGAAGCCCGCATCCGTCAGCTCCAGGAGCTGCTGGGCACCGCCAAGGTCGGCGTCGCTCCGACCGAGTCGGGCGTCGCCCTCCCCGGTTCCGTCGTGACCGTCTACTACGGAGGCGACGAGACCGACACGGAGACGTTCTTGATCGCGACCCGCGAAGAGGGTGCCCGCAACAGCGAGCTCGAGACCTACTCCCCCAGCTCGCCCCTCGGTGGCGCCCTGATCGACGCGAAGGTCGGCGAGACCCGCGAGTACAACCTGCCCAACGGCAACACCATGAAGGTGACGCTGGTGAGCGCGGAACCCTACCGCGGCTGATCCCGTGAAGCAGAGCTCCTAGGCAGAGCTTCGTGCAGAGGGCCCGACCGGATGTTCTCCGGTCGGGCCCTCGTGCATTCCCGGCAGGTTTCCGGAAGGTGCGCCTTCTCAGAAGATGCGGCGCGCCTTCATGCCGGGGAAGACCGGCCCCACCCGCACGACATCGCCGGTAGTGGGTGCGTGCACCATCTGCCCGCCGCCGATGTAGATCGCTACGTGGCCGGGACCACCGGCCTGCCAGTTGCCGAACAGCAGGTCGCCGGGACGTGCCGCGTACAGCGGTATCTCGGTGCCGACGTGCCACTGGGTCTCGGACGTACGCGGCAGCGCGACACCCGTCGCGGCGAAGACGGCGTACGAGGTCAGGCCCGAACAGTCGAATCCGCCACCGGACGGCCCGTTGATGTTGCCGCCACCCCAGACGTACGGCAGGCCGAGGTACTTGAACGCGAGGTCGACGACGCGGTTGCCGATGTCGCCGGCGCCGCCTCCGATACCCCGACCCAGGAACGGCGAGAGCATACGCGCGAAGACGTGCTCGGTCGCCCGGATCTTCGCGACGTAGGGCTTCGTCTGGTTCTCGTAGTCGGGATGACCGGACGGCATGCCACCGGAACGTTTCACCGCGCCGACCCCCGCGTTGTAGGCCGCGAGGGTCAGATCGAGCGTGTCGCCCTCGACCAGACCGCGCTTCTTCCAGTCGTCGATGAGCTTGTAGTTGTCGCACAGGAGGTTGCCGGAGGCCATGACGGGGTCGGCGATGCCGAGGACGTCGGCCTTGCCGTCGCCGTCGGCATCCTTGCCGTACTGGTCCCAGGTACCGGGCATGAACTGCCCAGGGCCGCGCGCACCGACCGGGGAGACCGGGGCGGCCGGGCCGTATCGGAAGCCGTTCTCTGCGGAGTAGAGAGCGGCGAGGACCGGCGCCGAGACACCCTCGCACAGTTCGCCCGCTTTCTTCAGCCACGGCGCGAACACCGCGATCGCGCCGATGGGCGCGAGCCGCGTTCCGGGAAGGATCGCCGGGATCGACGGCAACGTGATCCCGGTGCCCGGGATCGTGGCTCCCGGCTGCGGGTTTCCGACCGTGCCGGTGACCGGTGGCTGCACCGGTATCCCGAACGGCCCCGGCCGGGCGGCCGGAGGTTCGGGCGCCAGGGCGGGCGGAGCCGCTTGCGGATCGGCGGGATGCAACTCTGCGGCCGCTTCCTCGGGCAGGTGGGGCTCGATCGCCCCTGCGACCGCCGTTGTCGCGTCCGCGACCGCCTGCTGGGCACCCTGCTGCATCGGTTCGGGCAACGAGGCGACGAAATTCGCCACGTCCGTGTCGGTGTTCTCCGCACCTGCCTCGAACGACTCGATCGCCCCGTCGATCCGATCCTTGATCTCTGCCGGTAGGTCCACGCCCTGCACGAGCGCACTTGCTGCCGTAGCCACTGCCACGATGACCGCAGACGGGTCCATCGACATCCGCTACCCCCACATCCATCCATCAACCGCTCCCACCGTAACTGTGAGGTCGATCACCAGTACGGCTTCCGAATGTTCTTATCACATATATTCAGGAACACGTTCCAGTATTGAGACCGGTGGGATTCGTGTGACCGGAGTGACCTGAACTACGGAGCCGGATAGAAGTCGGCGGCGTCCGGGTGGGTCAGGACGTCCATGATGTCCACGGGATCGACCGTCTCTTCGGCCAGCAGGGCGACGAGCGTCTCCCGTTGGTCCTCCGTCACCGGCTCGCATCCGCCCGGCATCACCCATCGCCCTTCGCCTACCGGCATGACGCGGGCACACAGCAGCGTGCCGGCGGGTATCTCACCCGTCAGCCAGGGCGCGGACACCTCCACCACCCGGTCGGTGCGGACGTCGCGCAGCGCGAGTGTCTCCCCCGGCACACTCGCCTCGACCTCGAAGACCGACCGCGCGACGGCGAGCCAGGAGCGGGCCAGCTCCGACTCGTCCTCGGGCAGCAACTCCCCGCGACGCTCGACGAAATCGGCGAACGCGCCGGCGTCGAACAACAGGACGTCCTCGACGAGCGGATCGGCGACCGCCTCGGCCACGGCGTCGTCGTCCCCGTAACCCGAACGGGCCTCCGCCAGGGCGACCCGGTGTTCCGCCCACGCCGGTTCCAGGGCGTGCATGGCCGCCTTCATGTACAGCCAGTCGGACCGCTCCTCGAGCGAATGCTCGGCGCGTCCGAGGTGACATGCCTTGTACTTGCGGCCCGACCCGCACCAGCAACGGTCGTTGCGTCCGAGGCCCGGCACCTCCTTCGGCCGGTACCGGTCGAGCAGTTCGTAGAGGGGATGTTCGTCGCCACCCGGCACCCGGGCGAGCAGGGACAGACCCCGCACCGCATCCCCGCGGTCGGAGGCGAACCGTGCCAGATCGAACAACGGCAGGTCGAAGGCGGAATCGAGATCGGCCGAATGTTCGTAGTGCCGTTCGGCCTCCGCGATCCGTCCGGTGGACTCGGCCGCGCGGCCGGCGATCCAGTGCGCTGCGCCCGCCGCGCGCCGGGGCGCGTGATCGAGCAACCACAGCGCAGCCTGCTCGATCGCCTCGGGGGCAAGCTTCTCCCCCACCAGCTCGTCGTGGACGGTCTCGGCGATCTCGGGATCGGACAGCACCGAGTACAGACCCGACTTCCCCACGGCGAAGCGTTCTTCGAAATCGTCGTCGTCGCCGCGTTCGAATGCTTCGACCAGCGACGCGAACAGGGCCACACCCGGCACGGCGTCGACGGGTATCCCGAGTTGTTCGGCGTAGATCTCGAACATCGCCCGGTCGAAGTAT
Organism: Rhodococcus sp. Q1; assembly: GCF_004153645.1. NCBI lineage: Bacteria > Bacillati > Actinomycetota > Actinomycetes > Mycobacteriales > Nocardiaceae > Rhodococcus > Rhodococcus sp. Q1. The sequence goes on from NZ_SDMJ01000004.1 coordinate 49,138, forward strand.
CCGTCGAAGTCGAATCCGTTCGGCGCCACCAGATCCCCACTGCGCACCAAGCCGGCCTCGGCGAGAAGTTCCCCGAGCGGCAGGGACGGCGCGGAGAACGTCCCGGACGATTCGGCGAGTACGTCGACGAACGCGGCCTCGAGGCTCGCCACCTGTTCGCGGGCGATCCCCTGCTCGAGCGCGTGCACGAATTCGCTCACGCCGCTTCGGGCTTCACCGTGGACCGGCGCGAACGACAGGCGGCCGTCCCGCGCGGTGAGGGCGAGCAGATCTCCCGGTCCGTGACCCGCCAGCGCCCCGTCGGGAAAGACGATCATCTCCCGACGGCCGCCCACCCCCGCATCCGGGTCATCCTGCGTTGCAGTCTCTTCGGATTCTGCCGGTTGCACGAGATCGAACTCGTCGTCCTCGGAGACGAGTATCAGGAGCGGTTCGATGTCGTCGACCGGGATCGAGTTCCGGGCGAGATCGTCGGCCGTGAGACGGTGCGTGAGCGTCCTGCCCTCGAACAGCACATCCGTCGCCGCGACACGGTCGTCGGACAACCACAACAGCAGCGGATGCGGTTGCGACTGTTCGAGGTCGATCATCACCTGCTCGGCGGAGCCGAATCCGTGGTCTTCGAGATGGTCGGCCACCTCGTCGATCGTCATGGGTCCGTGGCGCCGTACGGTATCGAGCACGGTGTCCCACAGGGCGGATTCGGGATGTTCGCTGTCCGTCACCACTGGATCGTACGGCCCGCGGCACTGCTTCCGGGGACGATGCGGTTTCTCCGCACGTCGCCCACGACCTTCACCTGCACGACCGGACGCAGAACATGGCGACCGGCATCTCCGGTCGGTGTGGTGATCGCAACGGTCGTGGATCCGACACTCGCACAGGGACCGTTCTCTTCATGCGGACGCAACGAGAAGAAGGCGCCCCGGAGGACGCCTTCTTCTCGTGTTCTCGTGCGAGTTACCCGGACGGGCCCGTCAGCCGAGTGCCTGCTCGACGTCGGCGAGCAGGTCGGCGGCGTCCTCGATGCCCACCGACAGGCGGACGAGGTCCTCGGGGACCTCGAGCAGCGAGCCTGCCGTGGAGGCGTGGGTCATCGCGCCCGGATGCTCGATGAGCGACTCCACGCCACCGAGCGACTCGGCGAGGGTGAAGATCTCGGTGCGCTTGCAGAAGTCCAGCGCGGCCTGGCGGCCCCCGGCGAGGCGCACGGAGATCATGCCGCCGAAGCGACGCATCTGCTGAGCCGCGTACTCGTGGCCCGGATGCGATTCGAGCCCCGGGTACAGCACCGTGCTCACGGCGGGGTGTCCCGCCAGGAAGTCGACGAGCTTCTCGGCGTTGTCGGAGTGCTTCTCCATCCGCACCGCGAGCGTCTTGATGCCGCGCAGCGTGAGGAAGGCGTCGAACGGACCCGGCACGGCACCCGCGCCGTTCTGCAGGAACGCGAAGGCGGTGTCGAGCTCTTCGTCGTTCGTCACCAGCGCGCCGCCGACCACGTCGGAGTGCCCACCGATGTACTTGGTGGTCGAATGCAGCACCACGTCGGCACCGAAGGTGATCGGCTGCTGCAGGTAGGGCGACGCGAAGGTGTTGTCGACGACGAGCTTGGCGCCGCCCTCGTGCGCGATGTCGGCGAGCGCCGAGATGTCGCCGATGTTGAGCAGCGGGTTGGTGGGCGTCTCGACCCACACGAGCTTGGTGTTCGGGCGGACGGCCGCGCGCACCTCGTCGGCGTCGTTGACCGCGGCCGGGGTGTACTCGATCCCCCACTGCGTGAACACCTTGTCGATGAGGCGGAAGGTGCCGCCGTAGGCGTCGTTGGGGATGACCAGGTGGTCGCCCGGACGCAGCACCGAACGGAGCAGGCAGTCGGTGGCGGCCATACCCGAGCCGAACGCGCGGCCGTAGGCGCCGTTCTCGAGCGCTGCCAGGTTCGCCTCGAGGGGACGCCGGGTGGGGTTGCCGGTGCGGGCGTACTCGAAGCCGTTGCGCATCTCGCCGACGCCGTCCTGGGCGAAGGTCGACGACGCGTAGATCGGCACGTTGACGGCACCGGTCTGCGGATCGGGCTCGTACCCGGCGTGGATGGCGCGGGTCGCGAAACCGTGCTGGTTCTGGTCGGTCATGAAGATCTGTCCTATCGGCCTTGAGAGATGAATCCGAGCAGGTCGTGGCGGGTGATGACGCCGACGGGCTTGCCGTCGTCGATCACCATGAGCGCATCGGTGTCGCCGAACGCCTTGGTGGCGGCGTCGATGGACTCACCCACGCCGATGTTCGGCAGCGGCGGGCTCATGTGCTTCTCGACCGGATCGGCGAGGTTCGCGCGACCTTCGAAGACGGCGCTGAGCAGCTCGCGTTCGCTGACCGAGCCGGCGACCTCACCTGCGGTGACGGGCGGTTCGGCGCCCACGACCGGCATCTGCGACACGCCGTACTCGCGGAGTATCTCGATGGCGTCGCGCACCGTCTCGGAGGGGTGGGTGTGCACGAGATCGGGCAGGTCGCCGCTCTTGCCGCGCAGCACGTCACCGACGGTGGAGTCGTCGGGCTTACCGTCGAGCGGTGCACGGAGGAAGCCGTAACTGGCCATCCACTTGTCGTTGAAGATCTTCGACATGTAGCCGCGGCCACCGTCGGGCAGCAGCACGACGACGACCGCGTCGGGGCCTTCGCGCTCGGCGACCCGCAGTGCGGCGACGACGGCCATACCGCACGAGCCGCCGACGAGCAGCCCTTCCTCACGGGCGAGGCGACGGGTCATCTCGAACGAGTCGGCGTCGGAGACGGCGATGATCTCGTCGGGGATCGACGGGTCGTAGGCGGTGGGCCAGAAGTCCTCACCGACACCCTCGACGAGATACGGCCGGCCGGTGCCCCCCGAGTACACCGAGCCCTCGGGATCGACGCCGACGACCTTCACCGCACCGTTGGAGACCTCCTTGAGGTACCGGCCGGTGCCGGAGATGGTGCCACCGGTGCCGACGCCCGCCACGAAGTGCGTGATCCTGCCGTCGGTGTCGTTCCAGATCTCCGGGCCGGTGGTCTCGTAGTGGCTCGCCGGGCCACCCGGGTTGGAGTACTGGTTCGGCTTCCAGCCGCCGGGGAGCTCACGGGCGAGACGGTCGGAGACGCTGTAGTAGCTGTCGGGGTGCTCCGGCGGGACGGCGGTCGGGCACACGATCACCTCGGCGCCGTAGGCCCGCAGCACGTTGCGCTTGTCCTCGCCGACCTTGTCGGGACACACGAACACGCACTTGTAGCCGCGCTGCTGCGCGACCAGGGCCAGGCCGATGCCGGTGTTGCCGGAGGTGGGCTCGACGATCGTGCCGCCCGGCTTCAGTTCACCCGACGCTTCGGCCGCATCGATCATCTTCACCGCGATGCGGTCCTTGGAGCTGCCGCCGGGATTGAGGTACTCGATCTTCGCCGCTACGAGCCCCGAGCCGGGTTTCACCACCGTGTTGAGCTTGACGAGAGGTGTGTTTCCGATGAGGTCGACGACGGAATCCGCAATGCGCATGACTCCATGTTCCCACGTCGTGACTTTTCGTCGGGGTGATGGTGTACACGCTCCCCTGCCGGCCCGGGAACACGGTCCACCTCCGAGGACGACGAAGACCCCGGACCGTGGCCCGGGGTCTTCGTGGAGTCCTGCTAGTCGTTCTGGAAATAGCTGAGCAGTCGCAGGATCTCGACGTACAGCCACACCAGGGTGACGGTCAGGCCCAGGGCGACGCCCCACGCGGCCTTCTCCGGAGCCTGTGCGCGGATCAGCTGATCGGCGGAATCGAAGTCCAGCAGGAAGCTGAACGCCGCGATGCCGATGCACACGAGGCTGAAGACGATGGCGAGCGGGCCACCGTCGCGCAGGCCGAGACCACCGTCGATGAAGAAGCCGGCGATGAGGTTGCCCAGCGCCAGGACCAGGACACCGACGAGCGCGCCGACGATCATGCGGGTCAGGCGCGGGGTGACACGGATGGCGCCGGTGCGGTACACGACGAGCATGCCGAAGAACACGCCGAAGGTGCCGAGGACGGCCTGAGCGATCAGGGTCGCGCCGCCCGTGCCACCGAAGGTGATGTCGGTGAACATGAACGACAGCGCGCCGAGGAAGAAGCCTTCCGCCACGGCGTAGGCGAGAACGATGGCCGGGTTGTCCATCTTGCGGCCGAACGTCGCGACCAGCACCAGGACGAGGCCGATCAGACCGCCACCGATGACGAACGGGGCCGCCAGGTCGACGTTGGAGTTGACCAGCACGTAGGAGATGAGGGCCGAGACAGCGAGCACGCCGAGTGTGATGCCGGTCTTGGTGACGACATCGTCGATCGTCATGGTCCGCTGGTCGGTGGGACGTGCCCACGGATCCGTCTGCGGCTGCCCGAATTGCTGAGTGGCCTGCGCGGCGCCCGCCGTCGCAGAGCCGAACGTGGCGTATCCGCCGCCCTCTTGCTTGGGCAGGTTGCGGAACACCGGGTTACTGGTGGTGCGCACCGTGCACTTCCCTTCTCGTGGTCGCTTCTGTCCGTTCAACGAGGCAGTGACCTCACGAGTTCCCGATCGTCGGGAAAGCTCGGACTAATCGGACTCTACCGGCTCCGTACCGACCGGGTCACGGTGAACTTGCGGTTGCGGCCCTCGACGCGGGTCGCGCCGACGATGCCGGACAACGCGGGGCGGTAGTCGAGGTGACGGTTGTAGACCGTCCACATCTGTCCTCCCGGCCGGAGGATCCGGGCCGCGGCGTCGAACATCTTGCGGGCGGCGCCGGTGTGCACGGCCGCGCCGAGGTGGAAGGGCGGATTGCACACCACGAGGTCGACCGACCCGGCCGGGATCGAGCCGGCGGCGTCGTCGCGGAGTGTGTCGACACGGTCGGACAAGCCGTTCGCGGCGGCGGTCCCCGCGGCGGAGGCGACCGCGGCGGCGGACTGGTCGGTCGCGATCACCCGGGTGTCGGGAAGCTGCCGGGCGAGCATCGCGGCAAGGATGCCGGTGCCGCAGCCGAGATCCACCGCGACCTGCACGTCCGCATGGATGCGGGGGAAGAGGTCGAGGAGGAATCGGGTACCGATGTCGAGACGGGGGCCGGCGAAGGCAGCGCCGTGCGCGACGACCGTGAGGTCGAGTTCGGCGAGGTGCTCACGGACGGGATACGAGGCGGGTCCGGGCGTCGTCCCGCGCGCGGTGAGCACCCGCGACTTCTGGCGTCCCCGGGACGCACGGACCTCGGCGAAGGACGCACCGAGCACGTCGTTCATCGCGAGGCCGATGTGCTTGTCGCGGCCACCGGCGAACACGACGACCTCGGGGTCGGCGTGGCGGGCGATCGTCTCGGCGATCTCGGTGAGCGCCGACAGCGAGCGGGGAAGCCGTAGCAGCACCACGCGGGCCCCGGCGAGCAGATCGGGGTCGAGAGCGCCGGAGCGGTAACGATCGGTGAGGCCCTCACGCTCGGCGTTCGCGGCCAGGGCGCGCTCGGCCACCACCGAATCCTGATGCACCCGGATCTCCTCCACCCCGAAGCGGACGACCGTGCCCAGGGTCAGCGCGCCGTACTGGTCGTCGATGACGACGACGGTGCCCGGCGAGGCCGAGTCGAGGACGGGGGCGGCTTCGTCGAGGAGCAGACGGTCGGCCCCGTCGACGGCGAACAGGTTGGGCGCTTCCACGTCCGGGAAGCGCCTCAACCTGTCGTACAACTCGTCGATCAACACTCGACCGTCAGCACTCGCCCTTCCCGGCGTTCTCGATGGCACGCAGGGTGTCGGCCTGCTCCTCTTCGCTGAGGTCCTGCCATGCCGGGAGCTGCTGCTGCGCGTCGGCGACGGCCTGGGCCGCTGCGGCGCGGTCCTGACCCCACCCCTCGAGCTCGTCGAGGTAGGGCAGCAGTGCCTCGCAGTTCTCTTCGTAGCTCTTGCCGAGTTCGACGGTGGTGCCCGTGGTGCCGGCCTCCGCCGAGGCCGAAGCGGTCGCCGTCGTGGTGGTGGTCTCCTCGGCCGAGCCCGATCCGTCCGAGGATCCGCACGCCGCCGCGAGCAGGACCACACCTGCACCGAACAGCGCCGCGAGAGTCTTCTTCATCTATGTCCCACTTCTGGTCGCAGTGTCGTTTGTCCGTTCCCGGTGAGGCACCGTGGTCCGGCCGGACCACGGTAGACCAGGGGCGACGCACGATCTGCGGCGGGCGTGCACATTTCGAGACTATCCTGGGGAAACAGCTCCCCGAGGTGATCGCGCCGATGCCCGAGAACGATCCGGCCACCACTCAACGCGCACCGATCGTCGACGTGGCCGAGTCCGCGATCGTGCGTGCGCTGCACGACGCCGGTTTCACCGGCGCCGAGGAGATCGGCCGCGGCGGTTTCGGTGTCGTCTACCGCTGCAGGCAGGAATCGCTCGACCGCGATGTCGCCGTCAAGGTCCTCCGGTGGGCGCCCCAACCCGCGGATCTGGAGCGATTCCTGCGGGAGCAACGGGCGATGGGACGGCTGTCCGGGCATCCGCACATCGTCACCGTGCTTCATGCAGGTGCCACGGACGACCTGCCCTATCTGGTGATGCACTACCACCCGCACGACTCGCTCGACACCCGCCTGCGCCGGTACGGGGTGCTGTCGTGGCCCGAGGCGGTCCGGCTCGGCGTCAGGATGGCCGGTGCTCTCGAAACCGCGCACCGGTCCGACGTGCTGCACCGCGACGTCAAACCGGGCAACATCCTGCTCACCGAGTACGGCGAGCCGCAGCTCACCGACTTCGGCATCGCGCGCATCGGCGACGGTTTCCGTACCACGGCCGGGGAGATCACCGGCTCCCCGGCGTTCACCGCACCCGAGGTGTTGCGCGGCCGGGCACCGACACCCGCGGCCGATGTGTACGGACTCGCCGCGACGCTGTTCGCCGCGATCACCGGGCACGCGGCCTTCGAGCGGAAGGAGGGCGAGAGGGTCGTCGCACAGTTCGTCCGCATCACCTCCGAACCGATCCCCGATCTGCGCGACGACGGCATCCCCGACGACGTGTGCGCCGCGCTCGAAAGCGGAATGGCCACCGACCCCGACGACCGGCCCCAGACGGCGGCCGCCTTCGGCGAGATCCTGCGGAACATCCAACGAGCTCACGGCCTACCGGTCGACGAGATGGCCCTGCCCGGTCCTCCTCCGACGAGTCCACCGCAGACACCGGCGGATCTGCCCGTCACAGGGCCGTCGTCGGGGGTGCTCTCGGGCCCCACGGGACCGACCGTCGCGCCGTCGACCAGGTTCCGTCCGCCGTCGACCACCCGTCCGCTCGTCGAACGCCGTCGGCTGATCTCGCTGTTGCAGGCCGGACGACGACGTCGTCTCATCGCCATCCACGCCCCTACGGGTTTCGGGAAATCCACTCTCGCCGCGCAATGGCGGGACGTTCTCGCCGACGAGGGTGCCCAGGTCGCCTGGCTGACGGTCGACGACGACGACGACAACGTGCTGTGGTTCCTCGCGCACCTGATCGAGGCGATGAAACAGGTGCGGCCTTCGCTGGCACGCGAACTCGCCCAGATCCTCGACGTTCACGGGAACGACGCCGAACGTTACGTACTGTCCACACTGATCGACGATCTGCACCGATCCGACACCGCCGTGACACTCTTCGTCGACGACTGGCACCGGGTGAGTTCGCCCGAGACGTGCGCCGCCCTCGACTTCCTGCTCGACAGGGGCTGCCACCACCTGCAACTCGTCGTGACCAGCCGCAACCGTTCCGGCCTTCCGCTGAGCCGCATGCGGGTGCGCGACGAGCTCGTCGAACTCGACTCGACTGCACTGCGTTTCGACGTCGACGAATCCGATTCGTTCCTGCGCGGCGTGAGTGGCATCGACCTCGGGCCGGAGGACGTCCAGGACCTGAACCGAAGCACCGAAGGCTGGGTGGCGGCACTGCAACTCGCGTCGTTGTCGTTGCGCGACAGCGACGATCCGTCATGGATGATCGAGAACATCACGGGACGGCACCACGCGATCGGTGAGTTCCTCGCCGACAACGTGCTCTCGACACTCGAACCCCGGATGTACGAGTTCCTGCTGGCCACGTGCATCACCGAATCCGTCAGCGGCAGCCTTGCCGCAGCGTTGACCGGCGACCCGCGCAGTCAGGCCGTCCTGGAGGAAGCAGAGGAACGCGACCTGTTCCTGCGGCACCTCGACGACGAGCGTGTCTGGTTCCGGTACCACCACATGTTCCTGGACTTCCTCCGGCGACGCCTCGAGCGCGACCATCCGGAGAAGATCGCCGGACTGCACCGCACGGCTGCCGACTGGTTTGCGCGGCATCACATGTTGCGTGAGGCCGTCGACCACGCGATGGAGGCCGGCGATACGGATTTCGCCGTCGATCTGCTCGCCGCCGATGGCATGTATCTGATGGAGCACGGGCACATCGCTCCCCTGCTCGCGCTGATCGACACGTTGCCGCCGCAGGCCGTCGCACGCGAACCGCGGTTGCTGCTGGCGCAGGCGTGGGCGAACAGCGCGTTGCAGCGGCTGAGTCTCGCCCGGAGCGCTCTGGCGACCGTGCGCGACCTCGTGGACTCGGGCGTCACGGCCGGCCAGAATCCCTACGCGTTGCGCCTCGAGGCCGATGCGGTCGAAGCCTCTCTGCTCATGAACTCCGATCGGATCGACGGCATCGACGCGCTCGTCGCTCCATGTCTCGACGATCCGTCGGCCGTGCATCCGTGGGTCGTCTCGGCCGCAGCGGATTTCGCGTCCTACGCCGACATCTTCCGTTTCGACTTCGATTCGGCCGTGCGTCGTCAGGAATGGGCGGCGCCCTTCCATCGCGAGACCCGAGGACCCTTCGCCGCGATCTACGGGCAGTGCCTGTGCGGCATCGCCGTCAACGAACAACTCGACGTCGAGGGCGCGGAGAAGTACTTCCGCACCGCGTTGCGGCGAGCCCGCCGCCACGGCGGCATCCATACGCATTCGGGCCGGCTCGCCGCGGCGATGCTCGGCGAGTTGCTCTACGAACAAGGACGGACCGCCGAAGCCGAGACACTGCTCGACGAGAGCAACCTGTTGGGAATAGACGGCGGGGCAACAGATTTCATGATCGCACGCTTCGCGACTGCAGCACGCATGAAGATGATGCACGGCGATCGGAAATCCGCGACGGCACTGCTGGACGAAGGACTGCGCGCAGCAGCGCTCAACGACCTGCCGCGGCTACGGGCACGCCTCGAGAACGAGCGAGTGCGTCTGGGACTGGGCGCTGTGCCGACCCCGACCCGCACGATGCCCGGTTCCGACCGCCCGAATCCGGACGGCACCGTGGAGATCAGGCTCCAACTCGAGGACGCCACCGCCATCCGGTTGCTCTGCGAGAGCGACGAATCCGGCGCCGCGGAACGCGCGGTCGATTGGGCACAGCTGTGGGTACGCCGCACCGCGGACCTGCGTCCCCGCGCACACCTGCAGGCCATCAGGCTGCTCGTCTGCTGCCTGAACGCCGACGGACGCACGCAGGAGGCCGAACGCACGCTCGCCATGGTGGCTGCGGAGTGCGCGTCGCGCGGGATGGTGCGCTATCTCGTCGACGGCGGCCCACGAGCGACCCGCACTCTCCGGGCGCTCCACCGACGGATGCAGGAGGACCGGTGGCCGGACGATTGGGCACGGGTCGACGCGCAGTTCCTGGAACGCGCGGTACGACTCGCCGAGGACGAAGATCGTCCCGTGGTGTGAACCCCGCAGGATTCGGGGACACTGCCGAGGTGACGGACCGAAACGACAGACCTATCCGGACCCGGCGATGGACCGACGGGAAACTCGTCGACGAGGGCTTTCCCCTCTCCGCGGTGTCGGATCATCTTGCCGACGCCGACGCCCTCGTGTGGGTGGACCTGTGGAACCCCGAGCACGCGGACCTGCTCGAACTCGCCGAGGAATGGAACCTCGACCCGTATGCGGTCGAGGATTCGCTCGCGCAGGGAGAACGGACCAAGGCCACCCGCTACGCCACGCACACCTTCCTCACCGTCTACGCGACACACCTCTCTCCGGATTCCGAGGACGAGGATCAGGCCCACGAGTCCCGGTTGCACACCACCCGCATCTCCGCGTTCGTCCTGCCCCGGGGTGTCGTGACGGTACGGCGCGGCAGCCCGTTCGACATCGACGAGGTGGTGCGCCGGTGGGACGAGAACTCGGACCTGCTCCAGTACGGGCCCGGGGCGCTGGTGCACGGCCTGCTCGACACGGTCGTCGACGGGCAGTTCGAGACCATTCAGGAACTCGACGACGCCGCGGAGGACCTCGAGGACTGCCTCTTCGAGGATCAGGCGTCCACTCGGTACATCCAGCGTCGCGTCTACCGTCTCCGCAAGGAACTCGTGCAACTTCGGCGAGTGGTGCTGCCGATGCGCGAGATCATCAACGCGGTCATGCGCACCCGCGCCGAGAACAACCGTCACCCCGAACTCGACAGCTCGTACAACGACCTGTACGACCACGTGATGCGGGCGGCGGAGTGGACCGAGTCGCTCCGCGAGATGGTGAACACCGTCTTCGAGACGAACCTGTCGCTGCAGGACGCCCGTCTGAACATCGTGATGAAGAAACTGACGGGATGGGCCGCGATCATCGCGGTCCCCACCGCTGTGACCGGTTGGTACGGCATGAACGTGCCCTATCCCGGCTTCGGCGAGTGGTGGGGCATGCTCACCGGAGTCGCGATCATCACGGTGTCGGCGATCGCGTTGTACGTGCTGTTCAAGAAGCGGGACTGGTTGTGATCCCTCGCCGCGCTCAGAGAAGGACGACGAGCAGCACGACGATCACGACGACCACCGCGACGGTGGCGATCACCGCCCCCGCGGATCGACGGTGCTGCACGGGACCGTCGCGGACGAGTTCGGGGTCGGCGTCCGGGGCGTCACCGATCGGGTCGTCGCCCTCGGGCCCGGGGTTGGTGGGATGCGACATCGATCTCCTCCTGGCTGTCTGTCGTCGAAGTCTGACACGGACGAGTACGCCGTGTTCGGTTTCGCTCGGTTCGAGTCGGGTACTCCGTAAGGGCAACGTTCGATGACATAGGAGGACCCATGGCCGACTTCGTCGACAAGGCAAAGCACAAGGCAGAAGAAGCAGGCGGCAAGATCAAGGAGAACACCGGTCAGGCAACCGGTGATCGTGATCTCGAAGCCGAGGGTCGCGGCGACCAGACCTCCAGCGGGTTGAAGCAGGCCGGCGACAAGGTCTCGGATGCCGCCGAGCACGTCAAGGACGCTTTCAAGAAGTAGTCCCCGATACACGCGGTGCCGGTAGTTGCGACTACCGGCACCGCGTGCGTGTGGGCTCTATTTCGAGGTGCCTTCGGTGTCGTCGAAGAAGTGCCAGGTACCGTCCTGTTCGTTCTGCGCCTCCATGCGCCAGCCGAGTTCACTGTTGTCGGCGCGCTGGTCGACGAACCAGGCGTGAGCGTCGTCCGCGCTCTCGATTTCCTTGGTGTCCACGACGTTACCGGTCGGATCGATCACTCTGTAGGTAGCCATGCCGAGTGTCTTCCCACGCAACTCGCCGATCAAACGTCGCGCGAAGCTTCTGGTGTAGGGTGGGAGCATCGTTCGGCTCGCATGGGATGAGCAACCTCGCACCTCGGTGCCCGAAGGTTCCGGACCGGACGTGAGAGTTCCCCGCCGCGTGTACCGCGGCCCCTCTTCTTCGCATTGCCCCACGGCCGGGGTCTCCCCGACCGCACCCGAAAGGACGGCCATGAGCCAGAACAAAGAATTCGACAACCCTCTCTTCCTCGCGCCCACCACTCCGGAAGCCGACGCCGAGATCGAAGCCGTCACCGCTGTCGCCGAGGTGAGCGGCCCGCACGACTACACCTCACTCTTCTCCGCACGCGGCGCCTGATCGCACCTCACCCGGCCGCGTAGTCGGCCGGTGCCTGCGGCACCGGCTCGGGCGGTGTGATTCCGCGCCGGCTCCGCAATCGACGTCACCTCGCTCCCCCCCGATCGGTGCACCGCGTTTCGTCGGGGTGACGACGCCGCTGTGCCCACCTCGTCGTAGTCGAGCCACCGGTGGACGCTTCCCGGATCTGCGAAGACCTCCGGCGACGCCTTGGGTACGTCACCGAACAGACCGGGGAACGCCGTCGAGACCGATCTCCGTCGAAGTCCCGTTCCGCGAAGTAGCCGGCGATGAAACCGCCGAGAGAATGTCCGCCGCACAACACTTTCCGCCTCGGCTGCGCGGGATCGGGAAGTTCGTGGTGCCACAGCTCGTACTGGTCGTGCAGTGTCTGTCCGAGTCCGACCTACGAGAGGCACGCGACGCCGGTGCCGGTCCTGACACCATCGGTGCCGTCAGGGCACTTCCGATCACCGCAGCAGCTTCTACGGCTCCCATCGATGCACGCACCCCCCGCTCGGTTCGTGTGCATCGAACACCGCCGAAGCGGTTCGTACGCCCGAATACCGTCGAGCGGGGTCTGCTCCACGGGAAACAGCGGAAGAAGGGGTCCGTCGGGGTTCACCGACGGACCCTTCGCCATCCTCGCGTCGCGTAGTCGTACGCGGACCGACGCCGCCCCGGAGGTGCGTGTGGGAGCCGCAGTGCTAGGGTCGCCCGTGACACGGGGTGCTCCGCACGAGCGGGGCTGAGATCACACCCGTCGAACCTGATCAGGTAATGCTGACGAAGGGATGTCCCGACATGACCGTGCCTGCCCCCATATCGTTCCGCTCCCGCTCCGCGCAGTGAACGCGCGGCGGACTCTCGCCGGACTGCTCACCCTCGTCGCCGCACTCTCCGCGGTCACCGGGTGCTCGTCCGATTCCGGGAGCGACACCATCCGATTCGCGTTGGACTGGACGCCCAACACCAACCACACCGGCCTGTACGTGGCGCAGCAGGAGGGGCTGTTCACCGATGCAGGCCTCGACGTCGAGATCCTGCCGTACAACAATGCGACGCCCGACACCCTCGTCGACGCCGGGAGCGCCGAGTTCGGGATCTCCACGCACGCCGGCTCCACCATCGCCAGGGCCGCCGGGTCGCGGACCGTCGCGGTCCTCGCACCTCTGCAGCACTGGGCGACGGGAATCGCCGTGCGGGCCGACAATGCCGAGATCACGCGGCCGGCCGATCTCGACGACAAGACCTTCGCGGGCTTCGCGAACCCCGGTGAGGACGAGATGCTCGCCGAGGTGATCCGCAACGACGGCGGCCGCGGGGAGTTCGAGAACGTGACGCTCGGAACGTCCTCGTACGAGGCGGTCTACTCGTCCACCGCGGACTTCACCGTGTCGTACCTGGCATGGGAGGGTCTCGAGGCAGAGCACCGCGGCCTGCCGATGCGGTACTTCCGCTTCACCGACTACGGCTTCCCGGACGCGTATGCGATCGTCGTCGACGGCAACGAGGACTGGATGGCGGAGAACCCGGAGCAGGCCCGCGCTTTCGTGCAGGCTCTGGACCAGGGTTACCGGATCGCGGCCGACGACCCCGATCGCGGGGCACGCGCCCTGATCGACGCGAATCCGGGTGCCTTCCCCGACGAGGAACTCGTCTACGAGAGTCAGCGCATGCTCGCCGCCGAGTACATGCGCGACGCCTCCGGTGCCGTCGGGGTCCTCGACGCCGGGAAATGGTCGGGCTACGCCCGGTTTCTCTACGAGAACGGCCTGCTGTCCGGACCCGACGGCAGCCCGTTGACGACCGAGCCTGATTGGTCGACCTATGTCACCGATGACTATCTCGAAGACCGATAACACGGGCCGCGCACGTCGATTCGTTCCCGCCGTACTCGTCGCCGGGGTGCTGGTCGGGATCTGGCAGACGTACGTCGTGGTGAGCGGTATCCGCCCGCAGGTGTTGCCCTCCCCCGCACGCGTTCTCACGCAGGGGTGGGTGCATCGCGTCGACATCGCCGGGCACGCCTGGTCCACGCTGCAGGTGACCCTCGTCGGGTTCGCCGTGTCACTGGCACTCGCGTGGGCTCTCGCGATCGCGGTGGACTTCTCACCGTGGTTGCGACAGGCCTTCGTGCCGTTGTTCGTGGTGTCGCAGACCCTGCCGATCATCGCGATCGCGCCGTTGATGATCATCTGGTTCGGTTTCGGGTTGTTGCCGAAGATCCTCGTCATCGCGCTGGTGACGTTCTTCCCCGTCGCCATCGGTCTTCTCGAAGGATTCGCGGCGGCCGACCGGGAGGCGGGAGCGTTGCTGCGCAGCATGGGTGCGTCGCGGTGGCAGCAGTTCCGTTACGTGCGCCTGCCCGGCGCACTCCCCCGCTTCTTCACCGCCCTGCGGATCGGCATCACCTACGCGGTGGTCGGTGCGGTCTTCGCCGAATACGTCGGCGCGACATCCGGTCTGGGCATCTACATGAGCGCCCAGAAGAACTCGTTCCGAACCGATCTCGTGCTCGCGGCGGTGGCGGTCACCGCCGTCCTGTCGCTCACGCTGTACGCGCTGACGTACGTCGTCGAACGGCTGGTCGCGCCGTGGGCGCTCACGAAGGATGCGACATGAGTGCAGTGACGGTGGCGTCGGTCCACAAGGCGTACGGCGACCGGGCGGTGATCGACGGCATCGACTGTTCCGTCGCGCCGGGCGAATTCGTGTCCTTCATCGGACCGAGCGGGTGCGGCAAGTCGACACTGTTCTCGATCGTCGCGGGACTCGAACAGCCCGACGCCGGTGAGGTTCTCATCGGCGACTTTCCCGCCGCGCCCGGACGGGTCGCGCTGATGCCGCAGAAGGACCTGCTGTTCCCGTGGCGGACGGTGCTCGACAACTGCACCCTGGGCCTCGAGGTGCAGGGTGTGCGACGATCCGACGCCCGAGCCCGCGCCCGCGAGCTGCTGCCGACCTTCGGCCTGTCCGGCTTCGAGGATGCTGCTCCGCACCAACTGTCGGGTGGCATGCGTCAACGCGCGTCGCTCGCCCGCACCGTGCTGCAAGGGCGCGACGTGCTCTTGCTCGACGAGCCGTTCGGGGCGCTGGATTCGCTCACCCGCACCGAGATGCAGCTGTGGCTGCAGGAGGTGTGGCAGCAGCATCGGTGGACGGTGCTGATGGTGACGCACGATGTGCGCGAGGCGGTGCTGCTGTCCGACCGTGTCGTCGTCCTCGGTCCGCGTCCGACCCGCGTGCAGCACGAGGTGCGCGTGCCCCTGCCCCGGCCGCGAACGTTGGAGACGTGCGTGTCGAGCGAGTTCGTGGCGCTCGAGCACGAACTGATGGAGGTCCTGCATCGTTCACGTCGTGAGGAGGAGCGGAGGATGTCGCCGAGATAGTCGCCCGCCTCGGGGATCTACTGGTCGACACCCTCCACGTGCCCGGCCATGGGCAGCCGCAGGGGAACTTCTCTCCGGCGAGAGGCCGGGTGCGCCCTCGTCGACTTCCGGTTCACACGTCCATCCGCGACGAGAACCGTCAGCCGCTACAGCAATTCGGTAGTTGTCAACCTGTCTGAGACAGATGGGTGATGTTGATTCCGGTCGGTCGAGGTAGTGGTGGTGCCAGCGGCCGGCGCTGGAACCGCTGCGGGTGCCGGGCATGGATCCGGTCGAGTCGGTCCTGCCGGCGGCGGTGATCCTCGACGGCGGTGCCGAGGAACACCGACGCCGGGGTGTGCCGACCCAACCCACTGTGGCGGTGTTCGAGGGCGTACCGGGTCATGAACTCCTCGGTCCACCGCCGGGCATGGTCGATGCTGTCGAACCGTTGCGGACACGCCAGGTCGTACTTGACGGTCTTGAACAACGACTCGGAAAACGGATTGTCGTCACTGACCCGCGGCCGCGAGTACGAGGGCAGCACCTGCTGCTCGTCGAGCGCATCGAGCAGTGCGGCCGACCGCATCGAGGCCCCGTTGTCGGCGCGCAGCGCCGTCGGCGCCCCGAACACGGTGAACGCTTCGGTGAACATGTCCACCGCCGCAGCGGCGGTCTCGGCGTACTCGATGCGCCAGGCCACCGGGAACCGCGAGTACACATCGATCGCCAGATACAGCAGATACCGGTCCTGGGTGCGTGGCCCCTTGAGCACGGTGATGTCCCACGACCACAACGTGCCCACCGCCGGAGCCGGAACGACCGGTTTGCGGCGGCTGATCCCCGATCCCGGGCCGCCGCTGCGGCTGCGGCGCCGGTCCCCGACCAGGTTCTGCGAGTGCGCCACTCGATAGAAACTCGACTGTGAACACTCCACCAACCCCTCATCGAAGGACCGCCAGTACAGTTGGCACACAGACAGATACGTGTTCCTCTCGGCGAGGATCACCTCGACGATGGTGTCCTTCTCGGCCGGTGACAATGCGGTCGGCTGATGCCGGTTCCGCTGCGGGACCGGATCCGACACCGGCCGATAGTGCCGATATCCGCGAACATCCCGGTAGTAGCGGGCCCGGGGGATCCCCAGCAATGCGCAGCCACGCACGATCGACACACCGGCTGCGGCCAACGCGGTGACGGTGTCGGTCAGGACAGTCCTCGGCGTTCGAGCCATTGCGCGTACTCGCGGGCACTCATCAACGACGGCGGGATCTGCGGGTCCTCGTCGGTCGAACTCTTGGTGATCCCCTGCAAGAGCTCGAATGCTTTTCCCAGGATCTCCACGGCGGCGTCGCCCTGGGCGACCTTCTCGCGGAGGCGTTCGTTCTCTTTGCGGAGCTTGGCCAGCTCCGCACGGTCTCGACTGTCCACTCGGCCCCTCGACTTGTCTGCTGCGGTCACCATCGACGCTTCCAAGTCTCCCGAATCCCGGGCGTGGATCCAACGCGTGATGGTGGCGTAGTCGAGGTTGGTCTCGCGCAGCAGGCGGGTCTTGGCACCGACTTCGATGCATTGGTCCCACTGTCGCAGGAACTCGATCTTGTAGGCGAGGGAGAACGCGCGTTTGCCGGTGCGGGTCCGTCCAACAGGGATGTCGATCATTGGTGTGTTCCGATCCCCACGCTGGTTGCCAGGTGTCTCACGAACATCCTGACAACCAGCGAATTGCCGAGGCGGATGGCGAGAACGGTAGCGAGTGGCTCAGGACCGACCTTCGACCGGTGCCCCCAGTCGGACTCGAACCGACACTCGGCGGATTTTAAGTCCGCTGCCTCTGCCAATTGGGCTATAGGGGCGTGGGGATCACAGTAGCGTTCGGGGCTTCCGGCGACCGCGCCGGGTCGCGATCTTCGAACATGTTGTCGTAGTCGAATCCGGGTTGTCGGCGACCTCCTTCACGACTACGGAGGTCGATCCGGCCGGATGTGAACACCCTTCGTTGTCTTGTACCCCGCGAACAGGTAGACATTCTGCGGAAGACGTACAGAACGGACAGCCGGTGGTGGCCCGGCGCGAACAGAAGGACGATGTATGGGTTTCAGGACCGCACGGCCGTCGGCCCGGCGTCTCGGTATCGCGCTCGCCGCCGCAGCGCTCGCAGTTGCTCCGGGCCTGGCGATCGCACCCTCGGCCCTCGCCGAGAGCATCGTCTATCCCGCAGCCCTGCACGACTCCTTCTATGACACCCCGCACGACATCGCCGACCGGCAGCCCGGTGACGTCCTCGCCGCCCGCGTCGTTCCCCCGCCGCTCGGGTTCCCCGGCACCGACGCGATCCAACTGAAGTTCCGCTCGACGAACTCTGCGGGCGCACCGATCTCCGCCGTGACGACGGTGCTGTCACCGCGAGGAGGAGCGCCGGGTCGCCCGCTCGTGTCGTACCAGGCGATCATCAATGCGCTGGGGCTCGAGTGCGCGCCGTCGACCGCGCTGTACGCGACGAACCCGATGCGCGGAATCCGGGAGTCGCCCGGCCTGCTCATCGCCATCCAGCGCGGCTGGTCGCTGGCCGTCCCCGACCATCTCGGACCGAACAGTGCCTACGGTGCAGCGAAGGTCGGTGCGCAGATCACCCTCGACGGCATCCGGGCCGCGCAGCGTCATGCACCGCTGGGACTCGCGGACAGCCCGGTCGGCATCGCCGGTTACTCCGGTGGCGGGATGGCCACGGCGATGGCCGCCGCACTCGCCCCGACCTACGCACCGGAGATCCCCCTCGTCGGCAGCGCCTACGGTGGGGTTCCCATGGACATCGGCGAGATGGCGAAGGGACTCGGCGAATCCGCGCATCCCGCTTTCGGATTGGCGATGGCGGCCGCTCTCGGTCTCGAACGCGAATACCCCGACCGCATGCCCATCAGCGAGCAGCTCAATCCGGCGGGCCGGGAACTGCGCGACCGGATCGCCAATGCGTGCACCAACGAGATCCTGCTCGCCGGTGCCGGCCGAAGCATCGCCGACGTCGCCGACGCCGAGGTGGGCATGGCCCTGCTCGACAGCCCGCCCGTCCGGGAGGTGCTGAACGAGAACAGCATCGAAAAGCTTCCGGCGGTACCGAATGCCCCGGTCTACGAATGGCATTCACCGACCGATGCGCTGATTCCGTTGCATTCCGTCTCCACCACCCTGCGTAGGTACTGCGACGCCGGGGTGCCCGTGCGAACCGAACCGGTTCCGAGCGCCGACCACATCACCGCTGCCGTGATCGGCCTGCCCGGCGCGCTCGACTTCCTCGACGGCCGGTTCGCCGGCACTGCGCCGTCGTCGAATTGCGGGACGATCTGACCGGCCTCCGTACATGCATCAGGCCCGCCTCGAATGACGAGGCGGGCCTGATGATGTCTCGAATCCCCAGTGGGGACGGGAGATCGAATCAGATCACGGTGATTCCGGTGGCCTGGGGACCCTTGGCACCCTGACCGATCTCGAAACGCACGCGCTGGTTCTCGTCGAGGCTGCGGTAGCCGCCCGACTGGATCTCCGAGTAGTGC
This sequence comes from Rhodococcus sp. Q1, assembly GCF_004153645.1. NCBI lineage: Bacteria > Bacillati > Actinomycetota > Actinomycetes > Mycobacteriales > Nocardiaceae > Rhodococcus > Rhodococcus sp. Q1. The sequence goes on from NZ_SDMJ01000004.1 coordinate 67,969, forward strand.
GCGAACACGTCAGCGCTGCCGTCCTCGGGGGCGATGAAGCCGAATCCCTTGTCGGCGTTGAACCACTTCACGATTCCCTCTGCCATGTCTGTCTCCTTCTGTCGTGTAGTCGAGCTCCGCCGAGTGTTCGGTAGAGCGAGGCCGCCATCACATGCGGTGACTTCCGAAAGGAGAACCAACCGCCCGCAACAAGGATTTGCGAGCGTGGGTAAGACGCGAACAAAAACTTCGACCGAGACACAGTCAACCACACATTCGCCGATTCGGGTGGATCGAGCCCCGGAAGGCGGGGCTGAAGCCACCCGAATCGAAGGCTAGTGGGCGACGGACAGGGCGATGCCGTCGAGGATGTCGTGCTCGCTCACGACCAGTTCGGTGATGCCCGCTCGACGTCCCAGTTCCTCGGCGAGGACGGTGGTGATGATCGAGCCACCGCCGATGACGTCGACGCGGCCGGGATGCATGGGACCGAGCGCCGCGCGCTTCTCGCGAGTCGCGGCGACGAGACCGTCGCAGACCTCGCGCAGGCGGTGGAACGGCACCGACGACAGGTGAATCTTCTCCGAGTCGTACTCGTCGAGTTCGAGAGCGAGCGCGGCGAGGGTGGTCATGGTGCCCGCGACACCCACCCAGGTGTGTGCCTGGTCGACCGGCACCCGCTCGAGTGCTTCGCGAATCTTGCCCTCCGCGACCTCCCGTGCCGCAGCGACCTGCTCGGCGGTCGGCGGGTCGTCGTGGAGGCACCGTTCGGTGAGACGCACGCAGCCTATGTCGGTGGAGTAGGCGGCGTGCACTCCGGCGGCGTCGCCGAGCACGACCTCGGTGGACCCACCTCCGAGGTCGACGACGACGAAAGGTCCACGCGCGGAGTCGAGTTCGCCGACAGCACCGGCGAAGGACAGGCGTGCTTCCTCGTCGCCGGTGATGACCTCGGCCTCGGCGCCGGGAATCACGGCACCGAGCACCTCGCGGGTCATCGCGAAGAAGTCCTCGCGGTTGCTCGCGTCGCGGGTCGCGGAGGTGGCCACCATGCGCACCGCGGCGGCACCGGTCTCGCGGATCAGGTCGGCGTACTCCACCAGCGCGACCCGCGTGCGTTCGATCGCTTCCGGCGCGAGACGACCGGTGGCGTCGACGCCCTGGCCGAGCCGCACGACCTTCATCAGACGGGTGACGTCGGTGAGACCGCCGTCCTCCGCGACGTCGGCGATCAGCAGACGAATGGAGTTGGTGCCGCAGTCGATTCCCGCGACCCTCACTGCTCTTCTCCGCGTAGCTCGGCGTAGGTGGGCCAGTCGGCGGGAATCGCGGTACCGCGCAGACCCGCATCGGCGGCGAGTGCGACGGATTCGTCGCCGAGCGGATTGACACCCGGCCCCGTGGCCAGGGAGTGCGCGATGAGCACGTGCAGGCATTTGACGCGCTCGGGCATGCCGCCGCCGGTGAAGTCGGTGCCGAGCGACTCGATCGCATCGCGCTCGGCCAGGTACGACTCGTGAGCGCGCTGATAGGCCGCGGCCAGCTCCTCGTCGGCACCGAGACGCTCGGTCATCTCCCTCATGACCCCAGCGGATTCCTGCCGGCTCGCCTCGGCCGTGAGGCGCGGGTCGGTGAGGTAGTAGAGCGTCGGGAAGGGCGTGCCATCGGGCAGCTTGGGCGCGGTCTTCACCACTCCGGGCGCACCGTCGGGGCAACGGTAGGCGATGGCCAGGACCCCGCGGGGTTCGCGCCCGAGCTGGGCGGCGACGGCGTCGAGGTCTTCTTGCGTGACTGGATCGGTCACCCGGGGACATCTCCTGGTTCTGGGGGTGCCACAGGCATCTGCTGCGGCACGGGTTCGGGCAGGGGTTCGGGTGCCGGCTCGGATACCGACAACCACAGGTCGCTGTACCAGGCGCCGGTCGTCGGCCGTTCGGGTTCGCGCTCCTCGCGTTCGGGTGGAGCGTCACCCGGAAGCTGCACCTGGTAGGGGGTCTCACCGGGCACGACGAACCGCAGTCGCTCGCGGGCCTGGGCGCGGACCCAGGCCGGGTCCTCCATGCGGGCCTTCTGCTCCTCGAGGGCCGCGATCGCCTGTTCGAGCTGCACGCGTTCGGCCGCGAGCTGTTCGGCTTCGGAGCGCTGGCTCACGTAGGTGCGCAGCGGCACCGCGAGGGTGAGGGCGAGACCGCACACGACGAGGGCGAGCACCACGGCGCGACCGGTGGACAGGCCCAGGACGGTGCGTTCGGTGCGGGGGCGGCGGGAGTCGCGGGGCGCACCGACCCGGGTGGGCCGGGCTCGCCCGGAACCGCCCGGTCGGCCGCGACCGGGCGACGAATGAACGGGGTCCTCGCGGCCGGCAGGCCGGGCACCCGCGTTCTCGGCCGAGTGCTCGGCCGGGGCGGTAGATCCCGCGGGCCGGGCCCGGCCCGGACGCCGGGCGCCGGGCACACCCTCGGTGCGGATACGCCTCGCGCCGGGACGGGATCTACCGCGCTGACTCATGCCGGCGGTCAGCCCTCGACGGAGAACCGCGGGAAGGCGAGCTCGCCGGCGTAGCGAGCGACGTCACCGAGGGACTCCTCGATGCGCAGCAGCTGGTTGTACTTCGCGACACGCTCGGACCGGGCGGGCGCGCCGGTCTTGATCTGTCCGCTGCCGACGGCGACGGCGAGATCGGCGATGATGGTGTCCTCGGTCTCGCCGGACCGGTGGCTCATCATCGTCTTGTAGCCGTTGCGGTGCGCGAGGTCGACGGCGTCGAGGGTCTCGGTGAGGGTGCCGATCTGGTTGACCTTCACGAGCAGCGCGTTCGCGGCGCCACGGACGATGCCGTCCTCGAGGCGCTCCGGGTTGGTGACGAACAGGTCGTCGCCGACGAGCTGGATCTTGTCGCCGATCGCCTCGGTGAGCGCGACCCAGCCCTCCCAGTCGTCCTCGCTGAGCGGATCCTCGATGGAGACCAGCGGGTACTGGCCGAGCAGCTCGGCGTAGAAGGCGCCCATCTCGGCGGCCGTCCGGTTCCGGCCCTCGAAGGCGTAGCCGGTGCCCTCGGTGTAGAACTCGGTGGCCGCGACGTCCAGCGCGAGCGCGACATCGCTGCCCAGCTTCAGGCCGGTCTTGGCGATGGCCTCGCTGATCAGGTCGAGCGCGGCCTTGGTGCCCGCGACGTCGGGGGCGAAGCCGCCCTCGTCGCCGAGGCCGGTGGCCAGGCCCTTGCTCTTGAGCACGGACTTGAGGGAGTGGTAGACCTCGGCACCCCAGCGGAGGGATTCCTTGAAGGTCGGGGCGCCGATCGGCGCGACCATGAACTCCTGGACGTCGACGCCGGTGTCGGCGTGGGCGCCACCGTTGAGGATGTTCATCATCGGAACGGGGAGGATGTGGGCGTTCGGGCCGCCGACGTAGCGGAACAGCTCGAGCCCGGACGACTCCGCGCCGGCCTTCGCGACGGCGAGCGACGCGCCGAGGAGGGCGTTCGCGCCGAGACGGCCCTTGTCGGGGGTGCCGTCGGCGTCGAGGAGCGCCTGGTCGACGGTGCGCTGCTCGGTGGCGTCGAGGCCGATGATGGCCGGGCCGATCTCGGCGAGGACGGCCTCGACGGCCTTCTCGACGCCCTTGCCGAGGTAACGCTCGCCGCCGTCACGCAGCTCCACGGCCTCGTGCTCGCCGGTGGAGGCGCCCGACGGCACTGCAGCGCGGGCGAAACTTCCGTCCTCGAGCAGCACCTCGACCTCGACCGTGGGGTTGCCACGGGAGTCGAGGATTTCGCGGGCTCCTACCTGCTCAATGATGGCCACTGGCTGATTCTCCTTCGATGGACTTTCACGCTGCGGTGTCTGCACGCTGGGGACAGCCTAACGGTCGCGACCTGCGTGTGAGGCACAGGCGCGCCCGAGGCCCGGCGCGGTGCCGTCTACGGCCGCACTCCCACCCCGTAGGCGGCGGCGCGGTCGCGGACGAGCATGAGGTACTCGGTGGACCGGTTGTAGGCCATCAGGGCGTTCGTCCACCCCTCCGCGGTGGTCAGGTCGCCACCGCGATCGCACAGATAGCGGCCCGCAGCCAGGGCCGCGTCGTCGATGTTGTCGGGGTCGGCGATCCCGTCGCCGTTCGCGTCGACTCCCCACCTCTCCCAGGTCTCGGGGATGAACTGCATCGGCCCGACCGCCCGGTCGAGGACCGGGTCCCCGTCGAGTCGGCCCCCGTCGGTGTCGCGGATCTCGGCGTTGCCCCGGGTGCCGTCGAGCGGGACACCCCGGATGGGAGGAGAGACGCTGCCGTCGGGTGCGAGGGACGCGCCGCCGAACCGGCCGTGGCTGCTCTCCACGTTGCCGATCCCGGCGAGGGTCGTCCACGACAGGCCGCAACCCGGCGTGCCGACGGCCAGGACGACCGCCGCGTGCCCGTACGCCTCGAGGGCGGTGACGGGGATGCCCAGCTCCCGCGATTGGGGTTCGGCCCAGTCGGCGAGTTGCGCGGCCGTGCGGCCGGGACCGTTCACATCGATGGGTGGGACGGGGAGGCCGGGCGCCGGGGGGACACCGTCGGGGATCTCGACGGACGGCTGCCGAGGTGAGTGCAGGGCGGACTCGACCGCCACGAAGACGACGGCGATCAGCGCACTGAACAGGACCACCGGCCACAGCCAGCGTCGGGGTTCTCGATCGGACGGCACCCTTCCATCTTCCACACGGGAGAAAGAGCAGGCCGGCGCCGACAGTCCCCCGAAGACCGCCGGCACCGGTCGGGAAGGTGGAGTCCGCGAGGGGACGGACTCCCCCGAAGATTCCCGAGACGCACCGTTGCGCTCAGCACGAGTCGACGAGAACCCTGCGTCGGAGCCGGAGCATCCTGCCGTCAAAAACATACCTTAAGATTTTTTATAGCACAATAACCAACTTTCAGAACGGTTCCCGGCATCGCCGTGCCATGGACCTTCTTGCCCCTACCCCACCTTCCGGACTCCAGGGCAGCCGGATCCTGCCGACACGGAGCATCCCCACGAGTCGATCCGGGGTCGCGGGCCGACTCAGCAAAAATCCTTGAGCGCGCACACAACCCAGATCCAGAAGTTCTCTCACCGCTCCTGTCGACTCGACTCCTTCCGCAACGACTCGAAGTCCGAACGACGAGGCCAGACCCACTATCGAATCGACGATGACCCGATCTTCCTCGCTGTGATCGAGATTCTGCACGAAGCCCCGGTCGATCTTCAGAGTGTCCACGGGGAGGGACTTCAGATGCCCCAGCGAACTGTATCCCGTACCGAAATCGTCGATCGCGACCCGGACTCCGAGCCTCTCGAGCCGTCGCAGGGTGTCCCTCGTCCGTTGGAGGTCACCGACAACGACGTTCTCGGTGATCTCCAAGCACAACTCCGAACCTTCCAGATCGTAGCGTCGAAGGACGGACTTCACCGTCGCATCGAAATCCAGCGACACCAATTGGACCGGTGAAACGTTGACGCTCATGGTGATTCGCAGTCCCGGAATCTCACGTTTCCATCCCGCCAGTTGCGCGCATGCACGCGTGATGACCCATTCGCCGAGTTCGCCGGCAAGATTCGTGGATTCGGCGACCTCGACGAACTCTCCCGGCTGGAGAAGCCCCAGCGGCGAGTGGTTCCACCTCACCAAAGCTTCGACGCCGAGAATCATGCCCGTACGGAGGTCGATCTCCGGCTGATACTCCAAGGTCAGGTGATCATCGTCGATCGATGTCCGCAGGTTCATCTCGATGATGGTGCGCCGGTCCCCTTTCTCGTTCATGTCGTCGGTGAACACGCCGACACCGTTGCCACCCTGGCGCTTGACCACCATCATCGCCTGGTCGGCACGGCTGAGCAGGGTCGCCGAACCTACCTGCCCCGGAGTTCCGAGTGCCACGCCGACACTGACACCTCGGCCGACGGTCTGACCGCCGAGCGCGACGGATGCCCCCACCACCTCCTGCAGCACTTCCGCCCGTTTCGTCGCCTCCGCCGGCGACGAAGGACCGGACAGTACGACCACGAACTCGTCGCCACCGAGCCTGGCGACGAGATCGTCGGACTCACTTCCCTCGGAGAGGCGATCGGCGATACGACAGAGATACGAATCGGCGGCCTTGTGCCCGAGGAAATCGTTCAACGCCTTGAGCCTGTCGAGGTCGAGGAACAACACTCCCACGGGACCGGGAGCGCCGTCCTCCAGCCGTTTGTCGAGATACTCGAACAATGCGCGCCGGCTCGCCAGGCCGGTGAGCGAGTCATGGTAGGCCGCCCGCCGGAGATCCTCCTCTGCACGGATGCGTGCCTGTACCTGAGCGAGCAGCGCCGCGATGAGCGTCAGGGCGTTGACCTCTTCCTCGCTCCACGGCCGCGTCGTCTGTTTCACCAGCCCCAATGTGCCTGTCGTGATCCGGCCGGACACGAGCGGGACCGCCGCCAACGACACACCGGACATCCCGGAGGCGGCGAACACCCGGTCGGCATAACCCTGCGTGTCCTTCCCCGCCTGCAGACCGTTCGTATCGTTCCCCTCGGTCAACAACGGTTCCTTCATGTCCTGGGCTGCGGCCATGACGGGGTCTGCACTGTGGAAGTAGACCACTCCCAAAGGATCCGGATCCGGTACGTGTTCGCGGGGTGGCCACTCCGCCACCAGAATCGTCGCGCCGATGTCATGGTCGTTGTAGCGAAGGAAGCACGTATCGACGCCGAGGAACTCGACCAGATCGCGCAGCACGAGACGGACGACCCGGTCGTGGGATGCAGCATCTGCGGGCATGAGCCGCGCCGCAATCCGGGTGACCAGACTTTCGAGGGTCCTCTTGCCATCGGGCATGATGTCTCCGTCGTCGGGTCACCGCAGGAGAAGTCCGTCGGCGCGCAGGACACGATCGGCGCGACGCCTGCTACGGACCGGGCCCGCAGTCGTCCGACCGATACGCAACAAGAGGGCGATCCCATCGTCCTCGTCCACCTGCAGCATATCGGCGAAGTTCCGCTGCAACACCTGTAGAACGTCGGAATGGTCACGGCTCAATCGCTCGAAGTCGGCTCGCGTATCGGCATACAGGAAGATCGGAGATACGGGCTGAACGGCCAAGCCGACCGCCTGGGCCGCGATCCACACACTCTCGACGGTCGCACCGGCACGGATGTAGTCCGCCCCCGAGCGCCTGTCGGTGAACACTGCGACGAGTCCCGCGCTTCCCAGCACTCGGTCGCGGGTCATCTTCCCGAGACCGCCCCCGAGCCCCCACTCGCCGAGCCGGTCGAGAGCATCGTGCCGCAGTACGACCTCGAGCATGGCCGACTCCGCCGTGTCGAGTCCGAGAGAGACCACCTCGATTCCGCTTTCCGGGTGGGAGTCGCCCGGCCATCGCAGTTCGCCGATCATCTCGGTCCGGAGCGGCCTGTCCAGATACCGCACGCGGTCCGACTCCGACAAGATCTCTGCGATCGCGGCGAGATCGTTGCTGCCTGTGAGGATCCGGATGCGTCCGTCGACGAGATCGGCGGCTGCGTGCATCGCTTCGAGCTCGCCGTGCGTGATCGTGTGATCATCACTGGGGAATCTGTTGGTGGCGCGGGCGAGCATCGGTCCGTAGAACGCCGCGAATTCGTGATCCGAACCGGTTCCCAGCTCCAGCCGGGCGAGCGGAATGCCCGGCCGAGCTTCGTCAGGACCATCGACCACCGTATGCGGACCCAGAATCCCGTGGGCGGCTGCGGCCACTCGAGCATTGTGGAGGGCGGCTCCGAGCGCAACGCAACTGCCTCGGCGATACAGATCCATCAGTACCGGTTCGGGTTCGGTGGCGAGCGCGAAGGTCAGCCGTGTCGGTTCGACGACGATCGTCCACGGCTGCGAATTTCCTCCGGACGGTGCCCGGGTCGCGGCGTCGACGACGGCAGCGACCGAGTCCGACCAGGTGTTCTCGTTCGACTGTGTTGTCTCCGGCTCCGTTGGGACCGGAAACTGTGGCTCGGGCACAGTGAGACGAAGGTCGAGGTCGACTCGGCACCGACCGGAAGTGACGGAACCGCCGAGGACGATCCCGCGCACCGCAGTCGCGACAGTGACGCCACCGAGGCCGACGTCTGCACCGAGTTGCGGCCACGCTTCCAGCGATTCCCCTACCTCGAGAAGTGAGGCTGCAAGCCGTTCGGAGATCTGCTTCGCGTCGAGCAATCTCAGTACGTACGGGACTTTGTCCCGATTCGACAGCGTTCTCAACGTCTCCGGATCGAGGTCGCCGAGCAACCCGTGAAACGGTTGCTGTTCGCCATCGAGATCGAACCGCTCGACGTCGAGCAGCCCACGATCGCTGGTGTGCATCACGACGGGAACTCGTCGTCGTGCCGCGCACGTCCGGATCGACAACTTCACATCGAACGAATCGCACTCGTCGATCACCAGGTCGAGTCCTTCGAAGAAGTCCTCGACCGACTCGGGCGTCACCCCCTCCGTCCACACCTCGACCGGCAGGTAGGGGTCCAGCTCTGCGATGCGCCGCGCGGCGATCACAGCCTTGTTCACCCCGAGGTCCAGGACCGAGGCGGGAATCCTGTTCAGGTTGGACAGTTCCAGGATGTCGTGGTCGGCGAGCCGCAGTACACCGCAGGCACCTTCCAACGCCAAGGTGTACGCCACCGTGTGCCCTACACTCAGTCCGACCACCCCGACGGCGGCGGATCGGAGACGTGCCTGTTCCTCCGCCGTGATCTTGTTGCGGTTACGGTCGAGCCGGAGACGGTCGAACCCGACAGGACCGAGGACCCGGACCGCTACCTCGCGCCAGGGGTAGTAGGCCCACCGAGCGGCTTCGTCGTGGATATATTCGCCTGGCGCGCCGTCGTTGTCGACGCCGGACCCGAGCGCCGCCAGACCCGCGAGCTGTTCGTCGAGTCGATCCTCCAGGGTGATTCCCCGGCCCTGCAGTCGTTCGAACTCGACCATGTCCTCGTCGCAATCCTCCGCCAGGAGAACTGCCTCGAAACGCGGTTCGCGGACGTTCACGGCACCCCCCCGTTCGATTCTCTCCGATCGTCGATCCTCCGATGCGACCGTGAGAGGTTCCACCACCCCGGGATCGTGCGGGAAGACAGGAGTTTCTCGATTTCTCTGCTCCTTCTGGACGCATCGCAACACGCGAGATCCCACAACAACATCCGTGTGCGATAACGGTCATCCGGATACGGAGTGGGAGGAACGTCATCCACGACGCAAGCCTCCGCACGCCGCCACATCCCCAACGCGTTGTCCGCAGCTGTCCCGAGGAGGAACCTGGCGCCGAGCAGTTCCATGAAGTAGGTCGCCGTGCGCGCCACTCCCGCACTCAGTTCGTGACGCCGCGGAACGTCGTCGGCCACCCAACCCGTCTTGGCCTCGACGAGACCATGGGGAATACAAGGCTCGAGGATGCGGGCGATCTCCGCCCGGGCGGCCGGATCCGTCCATTCGACGAACGGATGCGACTCGGTCACGCTCGTATACGGACCGAGAGCGCGTGATCCGCCGTGCACGGTGCCGTCGACAGCGACCGCAACGAAGAACAACGCTGTCGACGTTCCGTCGCGGATCAGGTCGTATTCGAGAGCGACTTCGACGTCGAAACGCCGGTAGGCGTCATATGCACCATCGAGGAACTGCGACCACAAACCCGGTTCACTCTCCGGTGAGGCGGCGACGAAGTGATATCCCGAGTCTTCGTCCCAGAAATGGAGCGTGTGGTGCGCGAACAACGGTTGGGGATCCACGACGACCTTTCCCCCCGGCGTCCCACCGAGCGCCCCCGACACGGATGCGCGCTCGGTGGCCGGGCGTTCTCAGAACACCGAGATGTACAACTCGGGTTCGCCCCGCTCCGGTATGTAGGCCACTTCCTGGTCGTATGTGCGTGAGATGGCGCCTTCTTTCTCCGCCATCTCCACTTGGCGCCAGAGATCCTTGTAGGGATCCGGCGACGGACCGTCGGGCACGAAGCGGGCGGCGTACCGCTCTCCGAGCCGGACCATCGAATCTCCGATCACAAGATCGTCCGGATCATCCAGGCGGTACCCGAAGACCGCGGACCACCCTGCCCGCGGATGGCAGACGAATACGGCGACGAGGTCTCGGATCTTCCGGGAACGCAACCGTTCCAGCGTGAAATCGGTCAAACTGCCCGATTCCCCGAAGACACCCGGTTCGGCGCCTGGGACCACCAGCCCACCCATGAGGCAGGGCCCCACCTTCACGACGGTGAAAGTCATCACTCCTCCCCGCGTCCCGGAACGACGATCGCGACGTACAGGTCGATTCCGAATGCGTGGGGATAGGACTCGAAATCCCCGGTGAAGGCTCGGATGATCCTCCCCTCCGCTTCGGCATCCCATATCTGCCGCCACAGGTCGTCGAAGATATCGGTGAAGCGGCTTCCCACCACCGAGAACTTCGCATAGGTGCCGGCAGAGACACGGGAGATGACGTAGCCGGGGGGTACGTCATCGATCGACTCGCAGCAGAACCCTACTGTCTGTGTGTAGTAGGACCCTATGTCCTCCGCGTGATCGGTGTACGCGGTCGCGAACGGTCCGGACGTGTCTCCGTTGAGCACAGCCGACCACGCGATTTCGAGGTGTGGATCACGAAGTTTGCCGAGGGCTCGCCGCGGACTTCGAACGGGCACACCGGCCACCAGAGTTTCGCGACGTTCCACGATTTGAAACGACATCGGGCAGAACCTCCAAACGCGACTACATCGTCCCCCCCTGCTTCGCGTGCACTGCCCGACACCGGCACATCGAATGGGACGAGTACGAGCCTAAGGGGTGAAACGGATGGTTTCAAAGGTTCTGCAAAACCAACATAAGGTCTTTTTTTAGCTTGTTTCCCTTCTCCAGGTATGGTTTATTTGGGGCATCGATTTCGGGGCTCGAGATCGGACACGCTCTTCCCACCGAGGGGGCACCTGCATGAAGTGCCGTCTGTGCAGTTCGGACCGCCTGACCAGCATCCTGGACCTCGGAGCCACTCCCCCGTGTGAACGATTCCTCACGGCCGAGCAGCTCGACCTCCCGGAATGCACATATCCACTCCACCTGCGCCTGTGCGAGGACTGCCTACTGCTGCAGATACCCGCGTTGATCACGCCGGAGGACACCTTCACCGAGTACGCCTACTTCTCCTCGTTCTCGCAGTCGTGGGTCGATCACGCTCGAAGCTTCGTGCACGACGCACTGGGAAGCGGACGGCTCCGGCCCGACTCGACCCTCGTCGAGGTCGCGAGCAACGACGGTTACCTCCTCCGTCACGCGGTGGACGCCGGCATCCGGTGCCTGGGCATCGAACCGTCGGTCAATGTCGGGGAGGCCGCCAGGGCAGCCGGCGTGCCGACCCACACCGGTTTCCTCGATATCGAACTGGCCGAACATATTCGGACGGAACACGGCCCGGCGGATCTCGTCGTCGCGAACAACGTCTACGCTCACGTACCCGACCTCGTCGGATTCACGCGTGCGCTGCGCCTGCTCATGGCCGAGGACGGCTGGCTCAGCGTCGAGGTCCACCACGCCCTGAACCTGGTGGCACTCGGGCAGTTCGACACGATCTATCACGAGCACTTCCAGTACTACACGGTGCTGTCTGCCGCGCGAGCGCTGGCGTCCGGGGGCCTCCGGATCGTCGACGTGGAACTGCTCGACACCCACGGGGGTTCGATCCGTGTGTGGGCGCGGCCCGAACGGGCAGCACAGGACCCGAGTCCGCGCGTCGCCGAGGTTCTCGAGATCGAAAGGCGCGCAGGGCTACACGATCCCACCGGATATTTCCGGCTCGAACCGCTCGCACGCACCTCACGCCTCGATCTGCTGCGCTTCCTCCTCCAGTGCCGGAACGAAGGCCTCTCGGTCGTCGGCTACGGAGCACCCGGCAAGGGCAACACGCTGCTCAACTACTGTGGCATCCGACCGGATCTCTTGTCCTATACCGTCGATCGGAATCCGTACAAGCACGGACGTTTCACGCCGGGGACGCGGATCCCGATCGAGCCCGTCGAGCGGATCGCCCAGGACCGGCCGGACGTCGTCCTCGCGTTGCCCTGGAACCTCGAGCCCGAACTGACCCGCCAGCTCGCGTATATCGCGGAGTGGAAGGGACGCCTCGTCCTTCCACTCCCCACCATTCACACGACCATCGGCGAACCCGAACTGTCCTGGAGGACAACATCATGAAGGTTGTACTGTTCTGCGGTGGCTACGGCATGCGCATGCGTAACGATCGGAACGACCAGATTCCCAAGCCCATGCAGATGGTAGGCCCCCGGCCGATCCTGTGGCATATCATGCGGTACTACGCGCACTTCGGTCACAAGGAGTTCATCCTGTGCCTGGGGTACGGAGCGTCCGAGATCAAGAATTTCTTCCTCGACTACCACGAGGAGCAATCGAACGATTTCATCCTCCACGACAACACCGTCGACTGCCTCAGCACCGACATCAGCGACTGGCGGATCACTTTCGTCGACACCGGACTCGAGTCGGCGATCGGTGAACGTCTCCGCCGTGTCCGCCGGCACCTCGAGGGAGACGAGTACTTCCTCGCCAACTACGCGGACGTCCTCACCGACGCCCCGCTCGACGAGATGATCGATCGTTACCATCGGTCGGGCGCTACGGCCTCGATGTTGGTCGTACCTCCGCAGTCGTCGTTCCATTGCGTCGACGTAGCGGAGAACGGCGAGATCAAGGAAATCGTTCCTGTGAGCAGGTTCCCCATCTGGGAGAACGGCGGGTACTTCGTTCTGAGCCAGGCGATCTTCGATCTCCTTCCCCCCGGCGGCGATCTGGTGGCCGACGTCTGCGGCGCACTCGCCGGCCAGGGCCGGTTGTACGGCTATCGGCACAGTGGGTTCTGGAAACCGGCGGACACGTTCAAGGAACGTGCGGAACTGGACGACAACTACGCTCGTGGCATCCACCCCTGGACCGTATGGGAGTCGGCCCGCCCGGCGGTGACCCCGTGATCGAGTTGCACACGGGCGACATCCGGGAGATTGCGGTCCTGGGGGCGCACTGTGACGACATCGCGATCGGCCTCGGGGGCACGCTGCTGACCCTCGCCGCCCAGGCACCCGGTTCCGTGCGCGTTCACGCGTTCGTGCTCTCCGGCGAGGATTCGGCACGCGAGATCGAGGAGCGGCACGCGCTGAAGGCGCTCTGTCCCGGAGCCGAGCTCGAGATCACCGTCCTCGACATCCCCGACGGTCGCGCACCCGGCTACTGGGAGGCGATCAAGTTCGCCCTCGAGGCCTTCCGGCACACGTGCACGCCGGACGTGGTTTTCGCACCGCACCGAGGGGACGCCCACCAGGATCATCGACTGCTTGCCGAGTTGGTTCCCACCGTGTTCCGCGACCATCTCATTCTCGGTTACGAAATCATCAAGTGGGAGAACGACACTCCTCGGCCCGCGATCTACCATGCGCTCCCCCGCAAGGTCGCGGAAGAGAAAACACGAATCCTGCTCAAGTACTACCCGTCCCAGATCGAGCACGACTGGTTCGACGAACAGGCGTTCCTCGGCCTGTCCCGGCTTCGCGGCGTGCAGTGCCGGCGCCCACACGCCGAGGCGTTCGTGCTGGAGAAGGCCGTCGTCCATTTCGGAAAGGCGTGACATGCGCGTACTCGTCACCGGCCATCAGGGCTACCTCGGATCGGTCATGGTTCCTGTGCTCCGCTCGTACGGCCACCACGTGACCGGGCTGGACTCCGGCCTGTTCGCCGATTGCCTCCTCGGCCCCGCTCCCGACGATCCACCCACCTTGCGCCTCGACCTGCGCGACGTCGACGTCTCTCAGCTCGCGGGTTTCGACGCGGTAATCCATCTCGCGGCGCTGTCGAACGATCCGCTCGGCTTCCTCGAACCGCGAATCACCTACGAAATCAACCATCAGGCCTCCGTTCGGCTTGCTCGGTGTGCCAAGGCAGCAGGCGTACGCCGGTTCCTCTATGCCTCGACGTGTTCGGTCTACGGTTCGGCCGGCGACGAACTTGTCGACGAGAGCGCCCCTTTGCGCCCTGTCACTCCGTATGCGGAGAGCAAAGTGCGCGTCGAAGACGACGTCGCTGCCTTGGCCGACTCCGGTTTCTCCCCTGTATTCCTGCGCAATGCGACAGCATTCGGGTACTCACCGCGCCTTCGCGCCGACATCGTCCTGAACAACCTTGTCGGATCGGCGTTTCTCACCGGCGAGGTCCGCGTCCTGTCGGACGGAACGCCATGGCGGCCCCTCGTGCACGCACAGGACATCGCTGAGGCTTTCGCCCATGCTCTCGTCGCACCCGCCGACCGGGTCCACTGCTCGGCCTTCAACATCGGCAGTGAGGTCAACAACGTCACGGTCGCTCGAATCGCCCAGGCCGTGGCAGAGATCGTTCCCGGCTCCACAGTCACCGTCACCGGCGAGAGCGGCCCGGACCCGCGGTCCTACCGCGTCGACTTCTCCAGAGTTCGCCACGTCTTCGAAGGGTACGAGGCCAGGTGGACGGTACGCGACGGCGCCGCCGAGTTGTACGACGCTTATCGGAGGTACGGCCTGACCGGCGACGCATTCGCTACGCGCTTCACGCGGCTCGCCCGCCTGAATCGACTCCAGGAGATCGGTGAACTGGACTCGACGATGCGCTTCCAGCGGATCGGAGTCCCGGATGCCTGAAGTACTCGCACACGAATCACAGTGCCGCAAGAAGATCACGCCAACTTCCCGCTGCGGCATCGCGTGCGCTGAGCACGGTGAGCGGCAGCGGCCACGCGATCGCGAGATCCGGGTCGTCATAACGCACCGCGACATCCTCCGCGGGATCGTGCTCCCGATCGATGCGATAACACACATCCGCGGTGTCCGTGAGTACTTGGAATCCGTGGAGGAAACCCGGCGGGACGAACAGGTGCGCGAACTCGACGTCATCGAGCCGAAACACCTGCTGACGACCGAACGTGGGCGAATCGCGACGAACGTCGACAAGCACGTCGTGCACGGCTCCGTGAGCACATCGCACCAGTTTCGCCTCCCCACGGCCGGTGCGGCCGTGCATGCCTCGCACCACCCCTCGTACCGATCGCGACTGGGAATCCTGGAGAAGATCGCACGACCGCACGCCGGTCGGCCCGACCTCCGCGTCGAAGAGCCGTGCGTCGAACGTGCGGGTGAACAGACCCCGATCGTCCCGGAAGGGTTCGGGACGGAACACCCGTACGTCGCACAAGTCGGCGGTGTCGGCACGCATCAGTCGATTGTCGCGCATCGTGTCCCCGGACGATGCCCGAATCGCCTGCGCGAGGTACCGACATGACAGCCTGTCGCGGCTGCGGCGGAACGGGCCTCGAGCGAGTTCTCGATCTCGGCGTGATGCCCGCAGCAGACCATTTCCCTCCGGACCGTACCCCTGTCACCGCCGCCGAGACGTCGCACCCGTTGGCAATGGCCATGTGCAGCGACTGTGGCCTCTCCCAGCTCGTCGACGACGACACCGTCCCGGACGAACCGCGCGGTGTCGAGCCGCAGGCATTGCGCGACCAGGCCGCCGACGCCGTCCGGAAGGTCGCCGATGCCGGTTGGCTCACCGGCGGGACCGTCACCGAGTTCGGTAGTCCGCATGGCGGCACCTGGCTGCCTCTGCTCGCCGATCGGGGCTACGAAATTGTTCCCGCCGGGCAGCGAGCGTCTCTTGCGGTGGACAGCTTCGGGATCATGCACGCCCCGGACCAGAGGGCCGCCTTCCGGCAGCGCGCTGCCGCTCTCACCGCCGACGGCGTTCTGCTGCTTCAGTTCCACACGTTCACAGCGATACTCGCGCACCGGCAGTGGACTGCCCTACGGCACGGTCATTTCGCCTACTACTCGCTGACCACTGCACGGCGCCTTCTCGCCCACGCCGGCCTGCATGTGGCCGACGCGTGGACGTTCGATCTCTACGGTGGCACCGTCCTCGTCGCCGCGACTCCCACCGTGCCCCGGACACTGCCGCTCTCGGTACGACAGATTCTCGACCACGAGAGGGAGGCCGGCATCACCGACCCCACCGCCGCGCGTGCACTGCAGGACACGGCTGACGGCCAGTCCGTCGCGCTGAGAACATTGCTCACAACGATGAATCGTCGCGGATGCAGCGTGTACGCCTACGGTGCCGCATCCCGAGCAGTCTCATTGTTCGCCCGCGCTCGCCTGAACCGGCGTCTCGTCGCAGGCGTCGCGGACGCGTCTCCCGCAAAGCAAGGGCGACGCATGCCGGGTACCGATATTCCGATCATTTCACCGGAACAACTTCTGCGTCGTCGACCCGATCATGTGCTTCTGGCTCTGCCCGACCTGCTGATCGAGGTGCAGGAACACTATCCGGAACTGGAAGGTCGATGGAGCACGCTCGGCGATCTGATGGGGACGAGCACCCTTTCCCCCTCGGGACCTGCACGGATGAGCATCGGATTCGGGAGACCGTCGTGACCACCAACACGCGTCGTGCCCGACAGGTCGCGCCTCTCCGGCCCTCACCGGTCTTCGACGAGGCCACCCTCTCTATTTCCCAGTCGCCTACTCCGACACCACATCCGCGGCGCCATCTCGGCTCACGGATTCGGGCGCACATCACTCTGTCCACACCGATCTCGGATCTCGCCGTCCTTTCGGGGACGCTTGCGCTCACCGGGGCCGACAGGCCACTCCCCACCGCGACGACCCTCGTCCTGCTCATGGCGATGATGGGAGCCTATCGCTCCCACCTGACCCTTTCGGTGCTCGACGATCTGCCCCGGATACTCGCCGCAGTCACCTTGGCCGGGGTGATCACAGCACTCATGTTCCAGCCATATGGTTCGTCTTTCGGAGCCGTCAGGCTGACTGCGCTCGCGTTCACCGCGTCGACGGTGTCCCGAATCGGCGCGTACGCAATGGAACGGCACGTACGACGCAATTCACGACGACGTCGACGGACAGTGATCGTGGGGGGTGGCGACATCGCCGGGATGCTGGCGGAGGAGATAGTCGGCGAACCGGCCTGCGGCCTCGAGTTGGTCGGTCTGCTCGACGACGACCCCAGGCCCGACACCGTGCGCCGGGTCGACGTGCCGGTCCTGCCGTTGAGCGGAAGGCTACGGGAGTTTCTCAGCGCCAACAGGATCGAAACAGCCATTCTCGCCTTCTCGTTCACTCGCGACTGCGATATGTTGAAGATCGTCCGCAAGTGCGACCGTCTCGATTGCGAGATATACCTCGTCCCCCGGCTGTGGGAGATCACGGCGGTGAGCGGCGACATGGAACGCATCGGGGCGATGCCCCTCATGCGGGTGCGCCGAGCGGCTCACCGTTCCCTGAGGTGGAAGATCAAGCTGTGGACGAGTCGGGTCTTCAGCGCCGTCATCCTGGTAGCGCTGACACCACTGCTGGTACTCACCGCGGTGGCGGTGTGGTTCTCGGATCGGTCGGCTCCGATACTGTTTCGACAACGGCGAGTGGGCTTGGACGGACGAGAGTTCGACCTGTTGAAGTTCCGCACGCTGAAACCGTTGGACGAGAACGAATCCGCAACGAACTGGTGTATCGCACAGGATGCCCGGCTCGGTCGCCTCGGCAAGATCCTGCGCGCGACGTCGTTCGACGAACTACCACAGCTGTGGAACATCGTCCGCGGTGACATGACTCTTGTCGGACCGAGACCGGAGCGACCGCACTTCGTTCACCGGTTCGGTGAGACTATTCCGAACTATTCTGCGCGACATCGTGTTCCGTCCGGACTGACCGGATGGGCGGCAGTGAACGGGCTACGTGGCGACACCTCGATCGCTGCTCGCGCCCGCTACGACAATTTCTACATAGAGAACTGGGGATTGTGGTTCGACATCAAGATCCTGTTGCGCACCGTGTCCGCGGTGATCACGATGAAGGGGCGATGATGCACACAGCCGGTTCAGCGCACCGTACCGGTCGCCGAGTGGTCAGCCACGCAGCACCGCGAGCAGCCCACGGGACCGTACCGACACACGTTCCAGCGCTGCGCGCGCCAGACGAGCGTCGCCGGCGATCACGTCTCCGAAGGAAACCAAGTCCGGGTAATCCCTTGCGATTCGGTGATGGAAGCGCATCATGTCCGTCAACTTGCTGAACGACGACGTTCGACTGCACAGGTTGAACGTCGAGTCCCGCCATGCAGCCACCCGTTCCGGCATACCGAAGAACATTCCGAATGTCGCAACGCGAGCGAACAGGTCCACGTCCATGGGGAACACCAGGTCACCACGGAAGCCCCCTACCCGGTCGAAGTGCTCACGACGAAATATCGCGGCCGCCGTGGGACCGAAGTCGGCCGGTCCGCGCCGCACGATTGTGCCGATCAGGGCGCGAGGCGTGTGCAGGCCCTCCAGTCCCGGTATGCCCAAGCCGCTCTCCCGGATCTCGCCGGCCTCGTCGATGACATCGAACCGGGCCGACGTGAGGGCGATCGTGGGGTCGACCATCACCTTCTCCTGCGCCTCGATCGATCCCGGACGGAGCACATCGTCTGCGCACACGATCTTCACGAGCTCGCCGGTGGACAGGGCGACCGCCTTGTTCCAGTTGTCACCGATCGACAGCACCTCGTCGTTACGGACCACCCGGAGGCGCGGGTCGTCGAAGGAACGTGCGATATCTGCGGTACCGTCTCGGGTCGCATTGTCGAGCACCAGGACGTCGAGGTCGGCATCCTGCTCGAGGATCGAATGCAGAGTCGCCTCGAGCGTCCGGGCAGCGTTGTACGCCGGGACACAGATCGAGATCGTGGCGGACATGAGAACCCTCCGTGACGTTCGAGTTCCGTCGCCGGAGGGGTTCCACCACCCGGACGACCGATCGCGGGAAGTACCGACTCGAGCCTGTGTGGGAGAGTACCCGCATTTCGGCAGGGACCGCAGCGCATCCTCACGGGGTCGGCTGCTGGACGAGAACACCGGCACGGAGCAGTCGACGACAGCGGTCGGGCCGTGACTTCCCCCGCCTGCGGTCCCGCCGACGCACTCCGTGTCCATATGACCGGATCCGAGTGGTTCACTGCGGTTCCGGGCGGATTGAACCGGTATTTCACCGATCTCTACCGAACCCTGCGCCGGCGTCCGGACGTCGACGTCTCGGCGGCTGCCTTCGGCAACCCCGAACTCGATGGGCACAGCTGGGGACCCATCGGCGGATCCACCCTTCGTCGTGCCTGGACCGCCTTCCGGGACCACACCGTGTTGCCACGGGAGGCGATCATCGATCGCCACTTCGGCCTCTACGGTCGCCCCGCTCGCGGTCGCCAGGGCCGACATCCACTCGTGGTGCATTTTCACGGCCCCTGGGCAGCCGAGAGCCTGATGGCAGGTTCGGGGAGGACAGCCGCATACTCGAAGTACCTGATCGAGCGGATCCGATACGCGGACGCGGACCGATATGTTGTGCTGTCGAAACACTTTCGGGATGTGCTCACGCATTCGTATCGTGTTCCGGAAGAACGCATCCGGATCGTTCCCCCCGGAGTCGATCTCGATCGTTTCCGAACTTCGGAGGTCCCCGCCTCGTCGGGTGCTGTGCTGTGCGTTCGGCGCCTCGAACGGCGAATGGGTGTGCACCTCCTGCTCCGTGCCTGGCCTGACGTTCTTGCTGCGCATCCCGACGCGCGTCTCGTGATCGTCGGCACCGGCAGCGAGGAAGCGGCGCTGCGCACGCAAGCCGCCGGCTCCGGAGTGGGCAGTTCCGTCACCTTCGAAGGTCACGTCGACGACGTCCGGCTGAGCCGCCTGTACGAAGAGGCGGCGGTGACGGTCGTCCCTTCGGTAGCACTCGAAGGCTTCGGGCTGATCGCGCTCGAATCACTGGCGGCCGGTCGCGTGCCGGTCGTCACGGACTGTGGCGGACTACCCGACGCAGTGCGGGGACTCGATCCGTCACTGATCGTTCCCGCCGGCGATCCCGAAGCGCTGGCAGACCGGATCGCAACGGCTCTCTCGGGGCGGGCGCCGGGGCGGCAGCAGTGCCGTGCGCACGCAGAGACGTTCTCGTGGGGTACGGCGGCAGAACGACACGTCGCGTTGTACAAGGAGCTGACGTCGTGACCAAGATCCTTTTCGTCACCCACACGGCCGCCCCGTCCGGCGCGGAGATCGCCACGGCCCGACTGGCACTCGCGTTGCGGGATCTCGGTATCGACGTCGCCGTAGCGTACGCGCAGGACGGTCCGATGGCCCAGCGGATGCGCGCGGACGGATTCGACACTCGGATCCTGTCCCGCACGTTCGACAGCAGGAATATGACGATCACCGACCCCCGCCTCACCCGATTGTTCGCGGGGGCGTTCCGCTTGGTCCGAGTCGGCTGGGATCTCGGTAACGTCGCTACGAACACCGGGGCCACGGTGCTCATCGCCGAGAGCTCCAAGGCCTTGATCATGGGGGCCGTGGCAGCGTGGCGGGCGAAGCTCCCCCTCGTCTGGCACGTGCACGACCGGGTCTCCACGGAATACTTCGGACGCGTACTCGCTCCGGTCGTACGCATCCTGGGACGAGTCCTCAGCCGGGGCTACATCGCCAACAGCAGATCCACGATGTCTTCGCTCTTCCCCCGCCGGCGCGCCCTCGTGGCATATCCCGGAGTAGACCTCACACCGGCCACCCCTCATCCCGAGCAACACGATCCGGCGGGGACGATCGTCACGGTTGTCGGACGACTCACGCCGTGGAAGGGTCAGGACGTATTCCTGCGGGCCGCGGCGGATACGACGGTGCGGCCCTCGCGCATCTATCTCGTCGGCGGCACCTTCTTCGGTGAAGAGTCCTACCGCGAGCATCTCGAACGACTTTCCGCAGAGCTCGATCTTCCGGTGACCTTCACGGGCCACGTCGAAGACCCCGAAGAATACATGCGACGCGCCGATATCCTCGTGCACTGCTCAGTCCTTGCCGAACCGTTCGGTCAGGTCGTCGTGGAGGGCATGCGGGCCGGATGCGCGGTGATCGCTTCTCGGCCGGGCGGCCCTGCCGAGATCGTCGAGTCGGGCGTGAACGGACTGCTCGTGGACGCCGGCAACCGACGCGCACTCACCGCGGCGTTGGACACGCTCATTCGTGACCGCGAACTTCGCTGTCGCCTCGCTGCTGCCGGCAGGCAGCGGGCCGGATGCTTCGACATCACCGAGTCCGCGCGGGCGGTCGCACGTTTCCTGGGTACGGTCGGTGCGCCCTCCCGCGAGGAGGTGAGCACCTCGTGAGCGAAGAACGCCGGATGACGCGTGCTGTCACTCTCGTACGGGACATCGGATTCGTCAGCTTCGGTAAGTACGGCCAGTATCTCGTCACGGCTGTGACCCTGCCCTTGATCGCCCGCGTCCTCGGTCCCGAGGGTCTGGGCCTGCTGGCGATCGGGATGTCGGCCTACTTCATCGGATCACTGCTCGTCGATCTGGGAATCACTCAATTCCTGGCAGCGAAGGTTCCCACCAGCGATGTCAATCAGATCCGCGGCGACTACCTCGCCATTCGTGTGACGGTGCTCGTCACGCTGGGCGCCGCACTCCTCGCCGGCTCGACGGTCGAAGTCGATCCTCACATCCACATGATCCTGCTCGGTCTGTTCGCGGGCGGCTTCTGGTCGATCTCCGAGGACTGGATCCTCATCGGACAGGGCCGATTCGTGGCCTCCACGCTCTACCAGGGGGTCGGCCGACTCGCCTATCTTGCCTTGTTGTTGCTGGTATTGCCTCGTTATCCGAGCGCATCCGTCGCCATGCTGTGCATGCTCACATCGTCGATCCTCACCGTCGCGCTCACCTGGCGGGATTCGCTCCACAAGTACGGGCGTCCGGCCCGGCCGTGCCGGGTCGTGCCCACCGTGCGCATGGCCGCCCCCGTATTCACGTCTCGCCTCCTGGTGGTCAGTTACGGTCAGGGAGCTGCAGCCATCTACTCTTCCGTGCTCGACGCCGCGTCCCTGGGTTTGTATTCGGCCGGTGACCGACTCGTGCGCGCCGTGCAGTCCATGCTCGATCCGATCGGCTTCGCTCTGCTGCCACGGATGGCGCGCAGCAGTGACGACGAACGATTCTGGCGGCGCGCAGGCCTCGCCATGCTTGTCTGCGTGGGCATCGCTGTCGTCGCGACCGCGGCGCTGTGGGTCGCCGCGCCGCTCATCGTGCGGCTCGTGTTCGGAAGCGAATTCGTTCATGCCGTCCCACTCCTGCGCGTAGAGGCACTCATACTTCCCGCCACGGCTCTGAGTTCGCTCGTCACCACAGCTGTCCTGCCGGTACGCGAAGACACCTCCGGTGTACTGATCGGCTCCATCGTCGGTACCTGCGTCGCTGCTCTTGCGCTCTACGTGGCGTTCCGGACCCACTCCGTGTGGGCGCTCGTCTACGGCACTGTGGCATGCGAGTTCAGCGTTGCGTTGTGGTACCTCCTCCGGACCAGGCATCTCGTGCTGCAGGAGCGGCGTACCCGGCCCTCCGACGAGAACGTCGACGAGATCGGCGTCCCCACCTGCAGGGGAGAGAAACGATGAGGATCCTCTTCGTCGGCGACGACTGGGTGGGTAGCAACGCCCGCTCGCTGGCCGACGGATTCCGTCAGGCGGGGCACGACGTGGTCGTCGTGGACACCACTGCCGTGACCCTACCCACCCGATTCTCGCCACCGTGGTTCTACTCGAAGATGCGCCGGCAACGCGCTCCGTGGGACCTCGGGTCCGTACATCGCCGGATCGAATCGGTTGCTACCGCCCTGTCTCCCGATGTGCTGTTCTGTTTCCGGACAGTGCATCTCGACCAGATCCGATTGCTCGATACGCCTGCCCGTCTGCACGTGCACTACAGCCCCGACGACGCGTCGAACCCGTACAACACGACGCCGGATTATCTTCGGCACGAACACGAGTGGGATCTCGTGGTCACCACCAAACGGCACAACGTCCCGGAACTCGCCACCCGAGGAGCCGCCGTGAAATTCGTACTGAGCGCCTATGATCCCGCCTGGCACCGCCTTTCGGCACGTCGGGACCCACAGCGGTACCTACTCGGTTTCGTCGGCAACTGCCGTCCCGATCGCCGTTCCGCCGTTCTCGCCCTGGCCGGACGTTACGGGGAGAGGATGCTCGTCCATGGCCCCGGTTGGAGACGCGTGCCCGAATTGCGTCACACCCACGCCATGGTGCGTGGCCCGGTGTACGGGGAACATTTCTCCACCGCGATCGCATCGGTGACGGCGAATCTGGTTCTCCTCAACTCCGACAATCGGGACACGCACACCTGCCGCACCTTCGAGGTGCCGGCCGCGGGCGGATTGTTCGTCGGGCAACGCACCGACGAGCATGCCGCCCTTCTCACCGAGGGCCGGGAATGTCTGCTGTTCTCCGCGGTGGACGAGCTGCACGAGATCCTCCGGTGGTGTGACCGTCGTCCTGAGCGTGCGCGAGCCGTCGCCGAGGCCGGACACCGCCGCATCGTGACCGGCAACCATCGGTACGTCGACCGCGCACGCGAGATCGTCGCCGCACTCGAGGGCAGGGACGCGCAGGGATCGTCGACGTCGGGCACGGTCGGATCCGGGACAGGGAAGGGTACGCCGTGAACTCTCCCGACATCCAGCTCGCCCTGGTGAGCACGGCTCTGATCGCGATCGTCGTAGCGGCCGCCTTCATCCCCGGCGTCGCGAGGGTGTTCTTGATCGCGCAGGCCGTATATTGGGCCCTGTCCTACGTCGCACGGCCTCTGGTGCTGTTGACAGTGCAGCCGCAACCGCGATACGCGGACAACATCGCCGATCCGCGCCTCGCTGCGATCGGCTACGACCGCGGCATCTCGGAAGTTCTGCAGCCGGTGGCATTCGGCCTGTGGGTATACGCCGGTGCCGTAGTGGCCTATGCGATCTGGACTCACCGCCGCCCCCGGACCACTCCCTCCCGGCAATCCACTGCCGACTTCGTTCCCACTCTTGCAACCGTGTACGCGATAGGCATCGTCGGGCGCGCTGTCATGTACCTCACGGGATCGACCGGTCAAGCCGGAGACGTTCAGAGCGCCGATCCTGTTCTCGGCTTCGTCGCACAACTCGCCACGGTCGGCGCGATCGGGCTGATCATCTTCATCCGGCCCACGGGCCGAAGAACGACATTCGTCCTGCTCGCTGCGCTGCTCACGATCGAGTTGTTGTGGACGGTGGCAGTCGAGTCGAAGACACCCGTCATGAGTGCCGCCATGGCCGTGGCCGTCCGGTTCGCCTTACACGGCTGGTCCCGTCTGCGAGTCGTGGGCATCGTCCTGATCTCGGCTGTGGGTATCGGCGCGTTCGGGTGGCTGCAGTCGATCAAACAACCCGACTACGTACGAGCAGAGGCGTTGCCACGGGATTCGGCCTATCCTCCGTCGGTACAGCCGTATCTGAGCATCCTGCGGCGATTCGATCTGCTCGAAGCTGCTACGGACAGTTATTACATGGTCATGCGTCCGTGGATGACTCCTCTGGAAGTCGCCCAGCACGGTCTCCAGAGTTTGATTCCCGCACAGCTCCTCGGCGCCGAGAAGCTACGATCCGGGACCGCCTGGGCCGTCGAGGTGCGGGGGTCGTCCATGGATATGAGCCGGATCTCGGTTTCCCTCGCCGACGGAAACATCAACGAGGGATTCGTCATCGCCGGATATCCGGGTGTCGCCGTCGGTGTGCTGTTCACCCTCGGGTTGCTCCTGCTCGGCGTGCGGGCGTTGCAGGCCCGACACATCGTCGTGGTGGCCCTGGGACTGGCGATTACGGCATCCCCGATCCTTTTCGAACGAGGGTTCCTCGGCAGCATGGAGGTGATCGGCAAATCCCTCCAGCTCGTCGTGTTGGTCTGGCTCGTCGACATGACCGTTCGCGAATACCGCAAACGCACCACCTCCACGGCAGCCACGGCTCCGTCAACACAC
The DNA here is from genome assembly GCF_004153645.1 of Rhodococcus sp. Q1. NCBI lineage: Bacteria > Bacillati > Actinomycetota > Actinomycetes > Mycobacteriales > Nocardiaceae > Rhodococcus > Rhodococcus sp. Q1. The sequence goes on from NZ_SDMJ01000004.1 coordinate 92,879, forward strand.
ACGTCCAGCGCAGTCGTCGGGGAATGAGAAGAGGGGTGCAACCATGGCATTGAGTGACTACTTGGGAATCGTGCGCCGCAGGTGGCACATCATTCTCGCGACGGCCCTCGCCTGCGCGGCCCTTGCCTGGGCATACACGTCCACAATCCCGACCGTCTACGTGTCGACGACCCGCATGTATGTATCGATGGCGACCGGCACATCGGTCAACGACTCCTATCAGGGCGGCCTCGCAGCGCAACAGCGCATCACGTCGTATCCGTATGTCGCGACGGGGGCCACCGTCGCCGAGCGAGTCGCCGACCGGCTCGGCTCGACCATCTCACCGAGCGAACTGCAGGGCAAGGTGTCGGCGACGTTCCCGCCGGCCACCACCCTGCTCGAGATCTCGGTGACCGACTCCACTCCCGAAACGGCACGTCAGCTTTCCCGTGCCGTTTCGGACGAATTCGCGCAGCTCGTCGCAGAGATGGAAACGACCGTGGTCGGTGCGGCGCCGGCCGCCCGCGTGTCTGTCGTCGATCCGGCCACATTGCCCACCGAACCCATCGGCCCGAACGCGAAACGCAATCTCGCACTCGGCATCATCGCCGGACTCGGCCTCGGCTTCCTGCTCGCCTTCTTCCGGGACAAGCTCGATCCGACGGTCCGCACCCCGGATCAGCTCGCCCGTTCCGCGGGCGTGCCGGTCCTGGGTACGATCTCATCTCACAGCATCGACGCGACGAGAGATGTGGGGCGGCTGCGCGCACACATCACCGCAGCACGCCAGGGCCGGGATCGGCTGGTGGTCATGTTCACGAGTTTCACCGAGGAGTCCGACCCGCGCGTCGCCACGCGGCTCGCCAAGGCATTGGCGGACACGGGCGCTCGGGTCGCTCTGATCGATGCCGACACGTCCGGCGAGGGCGTCACTCGACTTCTCGATATGCAGTCGGTACCCGGAGTCGCCGAATGGCTGCGGGACGAGTACCCGCCACTGACCGAATTTCCCGTCCGGTCGGAGTCGGGGGTTTCGATCGTCCCACTCGGCGCCGCCGACGAGCGCACGTCGGACCTGCTGACAACGGATCGGTTCGCCGGCCTTCTCTCGGCGCTGGAGGATCGCTTCGACTACATTCTCGTGGTCGCCGCTCCGGTGCTCACGGACTCTGCCGCGCTCGATATCTCGACGCATTGCGACGCATCGATCGCCGTGGTTCGACTCGGCACCACGAAAGCGCCCCGGGTGCAAGCCGCTGCGGATGTCTTCGGCGCGTCCGGAGCAAGACTCCTCGGGGCCGTTACGACCGACACGGCACGTACTCGCCGATCCGTTCGAGCCAGAAAGCGCCGGAGTTCCCGGTCGGCAGCGGATCTCGGACTCGCGTATTCCCCCTAGCGTCCCTCCGGGTGGACGAGAATGGCCGATATGGTGTTCAACCGGCGAAAAATGCTCGCCGCGTCGTTCGGCGCCGCGGCAGCACTTCCCCTGGCCTGCTCGCCGCGGGCACCGGTCCCCGATGTCGAACGGGAGGTTCCCGAGGTGTCGAGCGTGTCGCAGCGACGCAACGTCCGTGACTTCGGTGCTGTGGGTGACGGTACGGCAGACGACACCGAAGCAATCGCCCGTGCGGCCTCCGCGGGCGACGGGCCCGCTGTCCTGTACCTCCCGGCCGGCTACTACCGCGTCACCGCCTGGCCCGATCTGCCGGACTTCTCCACGGTGACCGGGGACGGCGGCGACGTCACCATCGTGTTCTACGAAGGGGGCGGACCGCTGATCTCGCTTCGTGATCGGCACCGTGTCCGCTTCGCACGTCTCGGTGTCTATCTGACGGGTCCGGAAGCCGTCGCCGTGTCACTGTCCGGTTCGTTCCGGTGTTCGTTCGATTCGGTGGTCCTGCGAGGAAGCCATCTCAGTGAGAACTTCCCGCTCTACCGCGCCCAGCAGGGCGTGGTCCTGGAAGGGAACACGGGCGGAACCACCTTCGTCGACTGCGACATCAACAATTTCGGAATCGGGATGGTCACCTCGTGTATCCAGAACTATCTGACGGCCTCGAAACTGACGAACAATTACATCGGGGTCCTGGGCACCGGAAACGATCACAACGCCGGGTTGTCCCTGACCGATGTCGAATTCGTGTCCGACAACGATCCGAGGACGACCGACCGGCACATCCGCATCGACGGTGCCGCCAACAACTGGTGGCTGACCAACGTGTGGTTCGAAGGGGCGGACACCGCTCTGTCCGTCGGTGAACGCGGCCGCGGCGGGCCCTCCCAACTGGGCTTGGTCAACTGCAAGATCGCAGCCCGGAGCGTGTGTCTGGATCTGATCTACTGCCGCCAGCCCTATCTCGCCAACGTGCGCTTCGATCCGGACACCGAGGTGTTTCCGACCGAACTGCGCATCGACCCGGAAGGGTGCCCGGAAGGCACCGCGGTCAATCTCGTTTCGAGCGCGTCCACCGACATCGACCTCGCCACTTTCCCCGAGGATTGGAACGTCGTCGGGCGCGGCGTCCTCTCGGGTGGGACCTTCGTAGGGCCCGTGGTGACCCGCGCGGTCGACGACGGAGATCTGTTGCGAGCCGAGAACAGCGACGGCGAAACGCTGTCCGCGATCCTCGCCGACGGATCGTGGCTGTCGGATCGGCCCGGGTCGGGTCCGATCCTCCGGGACGACGACGGACGGTACTGGCGATTGCGGGTCACCACGAAGGGCACGGTGGAAACGGAACCACTCGGTGATCGGCGCCCCGCCGGATGACACCTCCGGTCGACCGTGTCATCTCGTCACCTGATCGACGACATCTCGCATCCGTTCCCGGAACATGCGCCGGGAGAAGGTCTCCGCCTGCGATCGGATCCTCCCGGGATCGTAATTCCTCCCGTCGAAATCCCTCATCGCGGTGGCGAAGTTGTCGACCAGTTCCGCATCGGTGCCGCCGGACACGTGCAGCCCGGTCGATCCGGGTAGAACGGTGTCGAGAGCTCCGCCCGCGCCCAGGGCGATCACCGGTGTGCCGCAGGCCATCGCCTCGACAGGCACGATCCCGAAGTCCTCGAGACCGGGCATCACCACTGCACGACAGCGTCGGTACATGTCGACCAGCTGTCTGTGCGGAACGCGTCCGAGGAAGGCCACCGTCTCCCCTGCGATCTTCCGGCAGTGCTCCGTACTGCGACCGTCACCCACGACCACGAGACGCGTCCCCGCAGTGTTCGCCGCCCGAATCGCCAGGTCCGGCCGCTTGTACGGAACGAGGCGTCCCGCGAGCAGGAAGAAGTCCTCCCGCGGCACACCGCTGTCGGGGGTGAATGCTTCGGTGTCGACCGGTGGGTGGACGACCACGGAGTCGCGGTTCCACCACCGGCGGATGCGGTCGGCGACGGTGGTGGAGTTCGCCACGATACGAGACAACCGGGGCGCGGCAGCAAGTTCGGCACGCCGCGCGGATACGGCGAGCAACCCGAGTGCGACTCCTCCCGGACGACCACCGCCCTCGCCCTCACGCAACGATGCGTCCCATGCCCACCGTGCCGGACTGTGCACATATGCGATCGTCGGTGCCGTCGTGGCGAAGACCGCCTGGCTTGCGAAGGCATGGTGGCTGATGACGACGATATCGGCGCGGTCGAGCTTCATGCTTCGAAAGCTTCTCGCCATCAAGGGAAGAAGAGGGGCGTACGAACGTTCCCCCGACAGGTGGTAGAGCCCGTCGAGCCACGTCGTGTCGATCCGTGTGCGCAGCCGGGACGGGATACCGGACGGTCGGGCGATCGGGACGTGGACCCTCGCCTGCGGCCACTGCACCGCCAGTTGTTCGACGACCTGCTCCGAGCCTGCGATCTCGGTGAACCGTTCGTGGACCAGGGCGACGCGACGCGCGCTCACGGCACTCGACGGTGGGTAGCGGGCGGCAGTGAAATGTCGTTGTCGGGCCGGATCATGTGTCGCCTCTTTCGATTCGGTCCCCGTCCCTTGTACGGACGCTATCACCGGAGGACGCGACCGGACGGATGTTCGGACCGTCGTGCGGCGTTCGTCCCGTTCGGTCCGGTTCCCGTCCGGCCGATTCGGTCGTTCCGACCGAATCCTTCCCGTCCCGGCGAGTACGCTGGATCCACACCCTCCACCGCCGGTGGTCGCCGTTTCATTGTCCGCCCCGTCGGAGTCGCCCAGCAGAGGTGAACGCATGAAGCGTCCCAGGCCGTTCGTGGTGCTCACCACGGCGGGAAGACTGTATACCCGCCCCCTGCGCCACCGGCTCCGGTGCAAGCAGGGTTACAGCCTGTGTGTGCGACTGGGTCCCGTCGAGGTGTCGGGGCATCGCCTCGTCCTCCGGTCACCCCGTCTGTCGGACTGGTCTCGCTGGCAAGCACTCCGGATCCGCGACCGGCGGTTCATCGAACCGTTCTGGACCTCGTCCTCGCTTCCCTGGGAGGAACGCCACAGCGAGCAGGCATGGGTCGACGAGTACCTGCACGCCCGCAGCGAGGCCCGGGCAGGACGTGCCCTGCCCTTGGTCATCGAGGTGGACGGCCTGTTCGCCGGACAGTTCAATCTCGAACATATCGACCGGTGGGCGGGTCTGGCAGAGGCGGGGGTATGGATCGATTCGACCCTCGCCGGCAAGGGTGTCGCCCTGGCCGCCGCCCGGATGCTCGCCGACTACGGGTTCGGTCCCCTCGGGCTGCACCGCATCACCGCACCCGTGTGCGTGGGAAACGTTCCCGCGGCGCACTGTGCCGAGCAGACCGGGATGCGCCGGGAGGGCACCATGGTCGGCTATCTCGATGTGGGCGGCTCCCGGAAGGATCACCACCTCTGGGCCATCACCGCGGAGATGTGGGCGGCGGAGAAGGATCGGATTGCGGATCGCGCCGCGCGCTGACCGGCAGATCCACGAGGTCGCCGATGCGGTCGAAGACCGCCCGGCTCGCGCGGATCTGCCGCTCCGCGCGCGTGAGCAGCTCACTACGCATGTCCGGCGCGTCGGCCCAGACCTTTCCGATCACCGCACGGAGGCGGTCCGGCATTCCGTCCTCGTCCAGCCGGACGGTCTCGATTCCGGTACCGAACATGGAGCTCAATCCGGCGAACTTGTCGTCGTAGTAACGCGACGTCGAGAGCCCTACGACCGAGATCCCTTGCGACAGCGCGAAGACGGCCACGTGGTAGGCACCGGTGACGATCATTCGGCACCGCCCCACCCGGTGCGAGAGTGCCCGTGCTCCGGCGAACCTGCCGAGCGGCGGGATCGTCCCCGAATACTCGGCGAGCAGTGGCATCGTCGACCTTCGGTCCTCTGCGTCGTGTTCGGACACGATCAGCGGGACGAGGTGGGCGGCATGGGCAGCGGCCTTCTCGCGCACCGCACGTCCCACCGCGTCGCTGATCGCGGCACCGACCGGGGAATACTCGGCCACTCGCAGACATACGCCGAGATCCGTACCGAGTTCCGCTCGCCGCGTGGAGTAGCCGAGTTCCACCGCGTCGTCCCCCGTCACCACGACGCGGTCCGCAGGGACGCCCAGGGAGTGCAGCAGTTCCGGTCCGCGCAGGTCTTCGCGGAGCCCGATCAGATCCACTCGCGGCAGAACCTGCGCGGCCCGCTCGAGCAGGTCGGGCGCGGTGAGCGGACCGAACCCCTGTCCCGTCATCGCGGTGGGAATTCCCAGATCTGCGGCCCGCTCGAGCAATGTCAGGGTCCGTTCCGTCTGGAACCGGTCGATGTCGGTCATGTATCCGCCTCCGATCGCAACCACCGCGGAAGCGGTGGCCACTGCATCCGGCACCGTCCGGTCTTCGTCCGCTGTTCCCCTCACACGCCGCACCCGCCGGGTGATTCGGCCGGGCACAGCGACCGCAGCGTCCCAAGCATTCATCGGAGCACCCGCGATCCCGGGGCCCAGCAGGCTTGCCGGCCCCGGCCGTCGGCGTCGGCGCGGCCAACTTCCACCCCGTTGGTAGCAGATCGCGTCGACACGCGGTTCATAGGCTCGCAGCAACGCGGGCGCCGAGGTCAGCACCCCGATTCGGGCGTGCGGCCATCGCTCGGCGAACCGCCGTACGGTCTCGTCGAGAATTGCGAGGTCGCCCTTGTTGTTGAGCCAGTACTCCCCGTTCTCGAGGAGAACGCGAACCTCGCACGAAGCACCGCCGGTCGGAGAGAGGACGCGATTCGTCATGTCGGCACCTTCGGGCACTCGCGAACTTCGAACGGTCGGAGAAATATCTGACTGTCGGACCGAATTGTCCGGTCCGACAAGGAAGGACGATCCGTACCGAACAATACCCGATTCTGTGAGCGCCCGTCTCCCGCGGGCGACGAGCGGAGCGATACGGAGACAGGAAACGTCGAATTCACTCGTTCCCCACGAGGTTCGACAGTGCTGATGACACAATCGGATTCTCGACGATTCTCCGAGCGATGGAGTTCGCTCATGACGCATCCGTCCGACCACCGTGATCGATTCTTCGCTCGATCTGCCGAACTGCAGGCACGCCTCCACGAGCTCGTTCCCGGTGGCGCTCACACCTACGCCCGCGGATCCGATCAATACCCCGAGTTCATCACCCCCGTGCTCGAACGAGGAGCAGGTGCCCGAGTATGGGATGCCGACGGCAACGACTACGTCGAGTACGGCATGGGATTACGCTCGGTCACTCTGGGGCACGGTTATCGACCCGTCGTCGATGCCGTCACCGCCGCCGTGACGAACGGGACCAACTTCACTCGGCCGACGACCCTCGAACTCGCCGCCGCCGAGGACTTCCTCGCCCTCGTACCCGCCGCAGACATGGTGAAGTTCGCGAAGAACGGGTCCGATGCGACCACTGCCGCGGTACGACTGGCACGTGCGGTCACCGGTCGTCGGCACGTCGTGGCATGCGATCAGCCCTTCTTCTCGGTCGACGACTGGTTCATCGGAACGACGGCCATGAAGTCCGGGATCCCGGACGAGACCTGTGAACACACACATCGGTTCCGGTACAACGACCTCGGCTCTCTCGAGCGGGCATTGTCGGCACAGCCGACGGCCTGCGTGATCCTCGAGGCCGCGACGGCCCTCGCCGAACCGGCTCCCGGTTTTCTCGAAGGTGTACGCCGATTGTGCGATCACCACGGTGCGCTGCTGATCTTCGACGAGATGATCACGGGCTTCCGCTGGTCCGAACACGGAGCACAGGGCGTGTACGGCATCCGCCCGGACCTGTCGTGCTGGGGCAAGGCCATGGGTAACGGTTTCCCCGTCGCCGCCCTGGCAGGCCGGCGCGAATTCATGGAGCTCGGTGGTCTGCGCACCGACAGCGACCGTGTGTTCCTCTTGTCGACCACGCACGGACCCGAATCGGGGGGGCTGGCCGCCTTCCGCGCGGTGGTGCGCGCGTACGCCACCGAGGATCCGATCGGACGGATGGAGGCGGCCGGTCGCAGGCTCGCGGATGCGGTGAATGCGGCGGCGTCCGATCTCGGCGTCGAACGGTACGTCCAGGTGCTCGGGCGGCCCTCCTGCCTGATCTTCGTCACTCGCGATCCGGATCTGCAGCCGTCACAGCAGTTCCGCACGCTGTTCCTGCAGGAGATGCTCACGCGCGGAGTGCTCGGTCAATCGTTCGTCATCTCGGCAGCGCACACCGACACCGACGTGGACGAGACCGTCGAGGCAGCGCGCGAGGCCATGTCGGTATACCGCCGAGCCCTGGACGCGGGCGGGGTCGCCGGACTCCTCCGAGGCCGGCCCGTCGCTCCAGCGCTACGCGCCCGCGCGGAGCCGAGGCGCCTCGACGACGCATCCACCGGATTTCACTTCTCCCAGTAACGTTCCCACGCATCGGTATCCAGGGCGCCGTAGGGCACGCCGTCGGCATGGGCCGCTTTCTCTGCCGCCCGCACGGCCGCCACGAAATGCATTGTGGCACTGCGCAGCGCGCTCTCCGCATCACCGTCCCCGGTGACTCGTACCAACCGCAACTCGGCCGGGACGAGATGTGCGGGAAGGCCGGCCCGAGTGGCACGCTCGATCACCTTGTCCGTCAAGGAGAGTGCGGGCTGCGCCATCGCGATCCCGTCGAGACACGACGCCCGGGCCTTCTCCGCCTTCTTCGCGACCTCCCACGCCGCCTCCTGTTCCGCGACGTCGAGCGGGCCGGTGTGCCCGTTGGTCAGGTGCGGGCTCCGTGCGGCCAGCTTGGCGACGAGCGTGGCGGCCACGTCCTCGACGGTGAACTGCCCGTTCGCCTCGGCGATCCGCGAGTGGAACAGCACCTGCAGGAGCAGGTCGCCGAGTTCCTCACGGAGCTCGTCCGGATCGCCCGACTCGACGGCGTCGAGCACCTCGTAGGTCTCCTCGATCAGATAACGGCGCAGGCTCTCGTGGGTCTGGGTGACCTCCCAACCCCCGAACGACCACAGTCTGTCCATCACGGCCGCCGCCTCGACGAGAGCGGTGTAGTCGGTCATGCATTCACCGTGGCCGCGCTGTTCAGGTCCACCATCCCTTGCGGTTTGCCGTCGAGCGCCAGCAGGAAGTCGGCGATGTACTGCAGCAACGCCACGTCCCGCACCCGATCCGATCCGACACCGCCGGTCCGTGGGATCGGCAACTGGACGAGGCCGCTGGTCGCACGGTACTGCGCGCCCGGATACAACCGCTTGAGCCGCATCTGCTTCGAGTCGGGCAGTTCCATCGGCGAGATCCGGATCTGGGTTCCGGTGACGGCGACCTCCTCGAGGCCGTACTCGCGGCACAGCAGCCGGAGCCTGCCGACGGACACGAGCCGCTGAACCTCCTCGGGCAGCGGGCCGTACCGGTCGACGAGTTCGTGGACGACCGTGGCGATCGCCGCATCGTCGTTCGCGGCCGCGAGCTTGCGGTACGCCTCGAGACGCAACCGATCGGACGCGACGTAGTCGGCGGGGATGTGCGCGTCGACGGGAAGGTCGACCCGCACCTCCTTGGGCGCTTCGTCGGTGGTGACGGTCCGGCCGTCTGCTGCTGCCCTGTATGCCTCGACGGCCTCACCGACGAGCCGCACGTACAGGTCGAAGCCGACACCCGCGACGTGACCGGACTGCTCGCCGCCGAGAACGTTTCCGGCACCGCGGATCTCGAGATCCTTCATGGCGACGGCCATACCCGCGCCGAGATCGGAGTTCTGCGAGATCGTGGCGAGCCGGTCGTAGGCCGTCTCCGTCAGCGGCTTCTCCGCCGGGTACAGGAAGTACGCGTAGCCGCGCTCCCGCGAACGCCCGACACGTCCGCGCAACTGGTGCAGCTGCGACAGGCCGAGCGCATCCGCCCGTTCGACGATGAGGGTGTTGGCATTGGAGATGTCGAGACCGGTCTCGACGATCGTGGTGCACACCAGCACGTCGAACTCGCGCTGCCAGAAGCCTTGCACCGTCTTCTCGAGCGTGTCCTCGTTCATCTGCCCGTGCGCCACCGCGACCCGCGCCTCCGGAACGAGGTCGCGAAGCCGTTTGGCGGCCTTGTCGATCGAGCTCACCCGGTTGTGGACGTAGAAGACCTGACCGTCGCGCAACAACTCTCGCCGGATGGCCGCGGCGACCTGCTTGTCGTTGTACGCGCCCACATAGGTGAGGATCGGATGCCGTTCCTCGGGCGGAGTGAGGATGGTCGACATCTCGCGGATCCCGGCCATACTCATCTCGAGGGTGCGAGGGATCGGCGTGGCCGACATCGTGAGCACGTCGACGTGGGTGCGCAGCGCCTTGATGTGTTCCTTGTGCTCGACGCCGAAACGCTGTTCCTCGTCGACGACCACGAGACCGAGGTCCTTCCAGCGGACGCCGGTCTGCAGCAGGCGGTGGGTGCCGACGACGATGTCGACGGTGCCGTCGGCCATGCCCTCGATGATCGCGCGCGACTCGGCCGCGTCGGTGAACCGGCTCAATCCCTTGACCGTCACGGGGAAGGCCGCCATCCGCTCGGTGAAGGTCTGCAGATGCTGCTGCGCGAGCAGAGTCGTGGGGACGAGCACCGCGACCTGCTTGCCGTCCTGCACGGCCTTGAACGCCGCGCGCACGGCGATCTCGGTCTTGCCGTAGCCGACGTCGCCGATCACGACGCGGTCCATCGGTACCGGCTTCTCCATGTCGGCCTTGACCTCGGAGATCACCGTGAGCTGGTCCTGTGTCTCGGTGAAGGGGAAGGCGTCCTCCATCTCCTTCTGCCACGGCGAGTCGGGCGCGAAGGCGTGGCCGGGTGAGGCCTGCCGCGCCGCGTACAACCGCACGAGTTCGCCGGCGATCTCCCGAACCGCCTTGCGGGCCTTGCGTTTGGTGTTGGCCCAGTCGGATCCGCCGAGCTTGCTGACGGACGGCAGTTCGCCACCGACGTAACGGGAGAGCTGGTCGAGTTGTTCCATCGGAACGAACAGTTTGTCGCCGGGCTGGCCGCGCTTGCCGGGTGCGTACTCGATGACGAGGTATTCGCGGCGGGCGCCACCGACGGTCCGTTCGACCATCTCGACGAACTTGCCGATGCCGTGCTGGTCGTGGACGACGAAATCGCCGGCGTTCAGGGCGAGCGGGTCGACCTGGTTGCGGCGCTTGACGGGCGTCTTGCGTCCCTCGGTGACGACGCGGTTGCCGGTGAGGTCGGCTTCGGTGACGACGACCAGGCCCGGCACCACATTGTCGTCGTTGCCGGGAAGCACCACGCCCTCGTGCAGACAGCCGCGCATGACACCGACCTGCCCGCGCACCGGTTCGGAGCCGGGTTCGAGTTTCGCGGCGGGGACCTCGTTCTCCTTCAGCCGCTCGAGGACGCGCTGCCCGGTTCCCGTGCCGGCAACGACGATCACCGCACGCCCACCGGCGGTGACGTGCGCGCGCAGGTTCACGAACAGCATCGACAACAGGTCCTCGGAACCGCGGACTTCGGGTGCCGGCTGTACATCGAGGACGATCTCGCTCTCGGAACCCGAGGCGAGCGGGCTCAGCGTCCACCACGGTGTCCCTGCCGCCTGCGCGGCCTCGCGCACCTGGCGCAGCGATCGGTAGGCCGACTCGCCGAGATCGAGCTTCTTCCCGTCCACTCCGTTGAGATTCGAGGTGTCGAGCGGCACCGCACCACCGAGCGAAGCCGCCGTCCACGACGCCTCGAGGAACTCCTGCCCGGTGCGGGCGAGATCGCTCGCCCGGGTGCGGACCTTCTCCGGATCGCAGATCAGCACGTGCGCGCCGGCGGGCAGAACGTCGGTGAGCAACTGCAGCTCGCCGGACTGCAGCACCGGCAGCAACGCTTCCATGCCCTCGACGGGAATGCCCCCGGCCATCTTGTCGAGCATCTCGACGAGCGCCGCGTCGGCCGGGTTGTCCTGGGCGAGCTGCGCGGCCCGGGCCTTGACCTCCTCGGTGAGCAGCAGTTCGCGGCACGGCGGCGCGATGAGCACCGGCACGTCGACCTCGGTGATCGACCGCTGGTCGGCGACGGAGAAACATCGCAGTTCGGTGACCTCGTCGCCCCAGAATTCGACGCGGACCGGATGGTCGGCGGTCGGGGGGAAGATGTCGAGAATGCCGCCGCGCACCGCGAACTCGCCGCGCTTGCCGACCATGTCGACCCGGGTGTAGGCGAGTTCGACGAGTCGCTCGACGAGCTCCTCGAAGTCGTGTTCGGTGCCGACCCGCAGGGTGACGGGATCGATCTCGCCGAGTCCGGGTGCCATCGGCTGCACCAGCGACCGCACGGTGGCGACCACGACCCCGAGTTCGGGCCCGAGGTCGCGATCATCGGGACGGGCGAGGCGACGCAGGAGGTGCAGGCGACGGCCCACGGTGTCGGCGCTCGGAGACAGGCGCTCGTGCGGCAGGGTCTCCCACGAGGGGAACTGTGCGACCGAGTCGCCGAGCATCTCGGTGAGTTCGGCGGTGAGATCGTCGGCCTCGCGTCCGGTGGCGGTGACCACGAGCAGCGGCGTCTTCTCGGCCAGCGCCGCCGCGACGAACGGCCGGGCGGAGGGCGGTGCGACGATCTCCTGTTCGGCGGAACCGGCGAGATCGCCGATCCTGCTCAGTCGGTGGTCGGCCAGCGCGATCCGCGCCAATCCGGACAGTGGGACAGCGGCCGGGGGCACAGCAGACAAGGAAGGCGCTCCTGAGTGTGGGACGAGAACCTTGTCGAGTCTATTCCGCTGCCCCCTCGTGCGTCACCGCGCCGGGGCGCGAGGAGGATCACCGCGCCGGGGCGCGAGCAGGTCGGCGCTGTTGGCACCGAGCTCACGGGCCGCCCAGCCGGCCAGTCCGGCGAGCAGTTCCTCGTCGCCCGCCTCGCGCCGGGCGTCGTCGGTGAGCCAGCGACGTCGCACCATCCTCAGCAGGGCTGTGCGGGTGCGGGCGGGATCCGCGTCGAGCGCGAAGGTGACGAACGCGTCGGGAGTCCACGCTTCGATGCCCGACCGTTCCAGCGCCCCGGTGAGCTCGGGATCGGCGGTGATCACGGCGTCGGCGTGGCACAGCAATGCCACCGACGTCACGTGCGCTTCCCGCGGGCCCGTCACGTGCGGCACCTCGCGCAGGACGGTGGTGGGCCAGACCACGCGGGCGTCGGGGAAGGCGCGGTCGAGTTCGGCGAAGAGGAAGTCGCGGGCGGGGCGCAACAGCTCCTGCGGGAGCCGACGGTCCACCTCCGCGACGATCCCGTCGCTCCAGAAGGGTTGATACAGGCCCTCTTCGGCCAGGGCGAGCGCCACATCACGCAGCCGGGGACGGGAGAGCACCGTCGCACCGAGTACCACTCGAACCGGCATCGTCACCCTTCGTCGAATCGTGTGCCCGTCCATGCTGTCGTCACGGGTCGCACAGTACTGTCAGAACGGGTCGTACAGGCCCTCGCGACGCGTGAGGTCGGCGAGACCGTCGAGGACCGTCGTGACCACCTCCGCCTGCCGGATCGCGAGTTCGCGGACGTCGGAGCGCGACACGCGCCGGTGCAGGCCGTGGAAGTCTGCGGCGAGCGCGCCCGTGTCCACCAGGTGGGCCACGTAACGGCGGGAACAGCCGAGTACGTCGGCGGCCTGGGCGATCGTCAGCAGGGGCGGCACGACACCGATGGTCACGGCGGTGCCGGGACCGAACCGGTCGAACAGGCGCGCGAGCGCTGCGGGTGCCTCGTCGGCGGAGAACGGACCGAAACTCACGACGGCAGCCGCAGGCGGCGCTCCACGAACTGCCGGAAGTATTCGAGCTTGTTCGCCGGCACCAGCGCGGGCAGGATCATCCGCCACATCGAGCCCGTCCGTTCGGCGAGCCGATCGATCGCCTTGAGGGCGTTCGCCATGATCCGAGCGCCCATCGCCTGCTCGAGGAGCAGCAGGGAGACGGCGTGGACGTCGACGTCCTCGACGAGGTCGCCCTCCTCGGCCGCCCTGGTGGCCAGCTCCTGCAGAGTGCTCTGCCAGGTCTCGTAGGGCCGGTGCTCGGTGCCCTGGTAGTCGCCGATCTCGACGAGCAGACGGAACATCGCCCGCACCACCGGATCGGTCTCGGCCATGTCGACGTGGAGTACGGACAGATCGATCAGTGTCTCGAGAGCCGGGGAGCGGCGGTCCATCTTGGATTCGGCGGCGGCCGCGAAGCGCAGATACCCGGAGTCGATCACTCCGCGCGCCAATTCTTCCTTCGAACCGAAATGGAAGTACAGCGCTCCCTTGGTGACACCGGCCTCCTCGATGATGTCGCCCAGATTCGCGTCCGCGTATCCGTCGCGGACGAATACGGTCGCTGCGCCCTGCAGCACGGATTCGCGCGTCACTTCTGCGCGTACTTGTCGTCCCACCACAGCCTGCCTTCTCACGGGTATCCCTACGATAACGCCGCTTACCCGGAAGTAGAGAGCAGACGCTCCCGAAAACGAGAGGACTATTCGGAAATCGGGGGCTCCCCGAGCTTCGGGTCCGCTTCGAGACCGATCAGGCCGTTCCAGCACAGGTTCACGAGGTGGGCTGCCACATCTTCCTTCGACGGGGTGCGGCGATCGAGCCACCATGTCGCGGTGGTGGCGACCATACCGACGAGCGCCTGGGCATAGAGCGGAGCGAAGTCGGGGTTGAGGCCGCGGCGGGAGAAGTCGCCGGACAGCAGCTCCCCCACCTGCCGCATCGCTTCGTTGAGAAGGCTCGAGTAGGTGCCTTCCTCGGCCGACATCGGCGAGTCGCGCACCAGGATCCGGAAACCGTCGGTGCGTTCCTCGATGTAGGTGAGCAGGGCGAGCGCCGCACGCTCGACGCGGATCCGCGAACGGTTCCGCGTGAGGCTCTCGGTCACCATCGACATCAGGACCGTCATCTCACGGTCCACGACCACCGCGTAGAGACCTTCCTTGCCTCCGAAGTGTTCGTAGACGACGGGCTTGGAGACCTGCGCCCGCTGGGCGATCTCCTCGATGGAGGTGCCCTCGTAACCGCGCTCGGCGAAGAGGGCGCGGCCGATCTCGATGAGCTGTTCCCGACGCTGCGTGCCCGTCATCCGGATCCGCGGAGTGCGCTCGGTCCGCTTCTGCGACGCCTGCGACACATGTCCTCCTTCGGCGGCGGGGCGTACTCGAACGTTCGACAGCCTATCCATTCCCGATCCCGCCACCCCAGGTTCGACGCCGACGCCGTCTCGTGCAAGGATCGGGGGCGCACGTCCGCCGGTTCCGCCGCGGAGGTGTGGCAGTCCGCCGTGGTGTAATCGGCAGCACCTCTGATTTTGGTTCAGATAGTTCAGGTTCGAGTCCTGGCGGCGGAGCGGGAACCGTCCCGGGGAGCCTCAGCGCTTCCCCGGTGCACGCACGGACCGGCGTGCAGAAACGTGTCGAGGGAGCTACATGCAGGTGCAGACCGCGATCGTCGTGCTGGCAGCCGGAGCAGGAACAAGAATGCGGTCGAAGACACCGAAGGTGTTGCACACCCTCGGTGGCCGCACGATGCTCGCCCACTCCCTCTACGCCGCCGTCGCGCTCGAACCCTCCCATCTCGTCACGGTCGTCGGGCATCGCCGCGCGGAGGTCTCCGCCGAGGTGACCGCCGTCGCCGAGAGTCTCGACCGCGAGATCCGGGTGACCGTCCAGGACGATCAGCTCGGCACCGGTCACGCCGTGGAGTGCGGCCTGGGCGCCCTGCCCGACGACTTCGACGGCACGGTGGTCGTCACCGCGGGCGATGTCCCGCTGCTCCGCCCCGACACCCTGCGTGAGTTGCTCGCCGCGCACCTCGACCCCGAGCCGGCCGCGGTAACCGTCCTGACCACCACGGTGTCCGAGCCCACCGGGTACGGCCGCATCGTCCGCACCACCGACGGTGATGTCGCCGGGATCGTCGAGGAGAAGGACGCGTCCACGACGCAGCGCGCGATCCAGGAGATCAACACGGGCGTGTACGCCTTCGACGCGGCCGCGCTGCGGTCGGCCCTGGGCAAGTTGAGCGACGACAATTCGCAGGGCGAGCTGTACCTGACCGACGTCGTGAAGATCGCCCGCGGAGAGGGCCTGGCCGTCCGCGGTGTGCACACCGACGACGCCGTGCAGGTCTCCGGCGTCAACGACCGCGTCCAGCTGGCCGCACTGACCGCCGAACTCAACCGGCGTCTGCTCGAGCACTGGATGCGCGAGGGTGTCACGGTGATCGACCCGGCGTCGACGTGGATCGACGTCGACGTCGTTCTCGGCAGCGACGTCACCATCCATCCCGACGTGCAGTTGCGCGGCCGCACGGTCGTCGCCGACGACGCGGAGATCGGCCCCGGCACGACTCTCACCGATGTGCGGGTCGGCGCCGGCGCCAGCGTCGTGCGCACCCACGGCTCCCACGCGGTGATCGGCGCGGAGGCCACCGTCGGACCGTTCACCTTCCTGCGTCCCGGCACCGAACTCGGCGCGTGCGGCAAGCTCGGCGCCTTCGTCGAGACGAAGAACGCGCAGATCGGGGCGCATTCGAAGGTTCCCCACCTCACCTATGTCGGCGACGCGGAGATCGGCGAGCACTCCAACATCGGAGCGTCGAGCGTGTTCGTCAACTACGACGGGGTGCAGAAGTACCGCACGGTCGTCGGATCGCACGTCCGCACCGGGTCGGACACGATGTTCGTCGCCCCCCTCACGGTGGGCGACGGCGCCTACACGGGCGCCGGAACGGTACTCCGCCGCGACGTTCCTCCGGGGGCGCTGGCGGTGTCGGGTACGCCACAGCGCAATATTGAAGGGTGGGTCCAGCGCAATCGCGCCGGTACCCCCGCTGCCGAGGCAGCATCGAGAGCACAGCAGCAGCACGACCACGATCGGCAGAAGGACGGCCAGAACCAGTGACCAATTGGATCGACAACCAGAAGAACTTGATGCTCTTCTCCGGCCGGGCTCATCCCGAGCTGGCGGAACAGGTCGCGAAGGAACTGGGTGTCCCCCTCACCCCGCAGACGGCACGGGACTTCGCCAACGGTGAGACGTTCGTGCGCTTCGAGGAGTCGGTGCGCGGTTCGGACGCCTTCGTGCTGCAGAGCCACCCGTTCCCGCTGAACCAGTGGGTCATGGAACAGCTCATCATGATCGACGCGCTCAAGCGTGGTTCCGCCAAGCGCATCACCGCGATCCTGCCGTTCTACCCCTACGCCCGTCAGGACAAGAAGCACCGTGGGCGCGAGCCCATCTCCGCTCGCCTGATCGCCGATCTGCTCAAGACCGCCGGCGCCGACCGCATCATCACGGTCGACCTGCACACCGATCAGATCCAGGGCTTCTTCGACGGCCCGGTCGACCATATGCACGCGCAAGGTCAGCTCGCCGAGTACATCCGCGGCAAGTACGGCGTCGAGAACATCGCCGTGGTCTCCCCCGATTCCGGTCGCGTGCGCGTGGCCGAGAAGTGGGCCGACACTCTCGGTGGTGCGCCGCTGGCGTTCATCCACAAGACCCGCGACCCGCTCGTGCCCAACCAGGTCAAGTCGAACCGGGTGGTCGGTGAGGTCGAAGGCCGCACCTGCATCCTCATCGACGACATGATCGACACCGGCGGCACCATCGCCGGCGCGGTGAAGATCCTGAAGGAGGCCGGTGCGGGCGACGTCATCATCGCGGCCACCCACGGCGTGCTCTCCGATCCGGCCGCCGAGCGCCTCGCCGCGTGCGGAGCCAAGGAGGTCATCGTCACCAACACGCTGCCGATCCCGGAGGAGAAGCAGTTCGACTGCCTCACCGTGCTGTCGATCGCCCCGCTGCTCGCGCAGACGATCCGCGAGGTCTTCGAGAACGGCTCGGTGACCTCGCTGTTCAACGGGGTCGCCTGACCTTCGGTTCCACGACGGGGCAGACTGTCCGGGTGTTCACCGGATTTCCCGTCGCGGCCCTCGACTTCTACGACGATCTCGAGGCCGACAACAGCAGAGCATTCTGGGCCGCGCACAAGGCCGTCTACGACGACTGCGTGCGCGGCCCGATGCTTGCCCTGCTCTCGGAACTCGGGGAGGAGTTCGGTGAGGGCAAGGTCTTCCGCCCGTACCGCGACGTACGGTTCAGCAGGGACAAGTTGCCGTACAAGACCCATCAGGGTGGATTCGTCTCCGTCGCGCAGAGCGTCGGCTACTACGTCGAGATCAACGCTGCCGGGTTGCGGGTGTCCGCGGGCCTGTTCCACGGTTCGTCCGAGCAGATCGCCGGCTACCGCACAGCGGTCGATCACGAGCGGCGCGGTCCGGAACTCGGGAGGATCGTGCGCAAGCTCGAACGGTCGGGCTACGAGATCGGGGGCGACCGGCTGAAGTCCCGGCCGCGTGGTGTGGACGCCGATCATCCCCGCATCGAACTCATGCGGCACCGGTCACTGTGGGCCGGTCGCACCGAGATCTCACCTCCCTGGATCGACACTCCGCGCACTCTCGAGGAGGTGCGTTCGGCGTGGCGGGAGTTCCGGCCGTTGGTGCGCTGGCTCACCGCCGCCACCGCAACGTGATCCGGCAGACCGGGTGGTATGGAAATGCTGTGTGGCGCAATGGTTTGAGGACGCGCCGGGACGGGAATGATCTTCGTCACGCCGCGCGAAATCGTCGCAGGTCGGGCGGGACCCCCTCCCCTGCATAACTCCGCTTTCACCTAAAGTGGCACCTCGTGACCGACGCGCAAACTCTCGAAGCCCCTACGGAAAACGCGACAATCCGAACGGTCCGACGATGGTCGCCGGGTGCGTGCGTCTGGTGTGGCGACACCGACTCGGTCGAACTCTTCCGCAACGAACCTCGCTGTGCCACATGCCGTAAGCACGAAGCCGTCATCGACGAGGCCCGCAAGTTCATGGGCATGTACGGTCTGCGGCCCATCGGCGGCACCCTGCAGTCCGACGACGAGGAGGAGCACGAGCACCGCCTCGCCGCTCGCGAGGCCCGCCGTGCCCTCAACGACATCCGTCTCGCCGAGCAGCCCGATCCGGCGCTCGTGCGCAAGGCCCTGCGGCCCCGCGCCACCGCGATCACCGACAGCCATCTCGGTACCTCCGCTCAGGCGTCGACGCGTCCGGCTGCCGCGACCCGGAACTCGTCCTCGCCGGCGTCGAAGCCGGTGAAGTCCGCCGCCCCGGTCCGCACGGACGCGGTGGACGTCGAGGAGATCCAGACCCGTGCCCTCGCCCTGCTCGACCAACTCTCCGCGATCGACGCGCAGCTCACTCTCGTCGCCGAGCAGAGCGGCCTTGCCGCCCGTGCCCGGCGCAGCGACCTGGAGAAGCAGAAGGCGACGATCCTCCGCACCCTCGCCGCACTCGAGAAGGCACGTCTGAGCGCATCCGGCCGCTAGCCGCCGGCCCACGATCGCAGCCCCGCCCGCGCCGACGAGTTCGCTCGACGGTCCGGTGCCGGGGCTGCCGTCGTTAGCGCACCTCACAACTGCTCTCGTTACCGCACCTCACGACAACGGACCAGGTAGTCTGTGATCGACCAAGGCCTGTCGGGGGGCACTGTTCGGGCCTTCCCGCCTGCGCAGATCCGGACCGAAGCCTTCCGAAGGAGTGCGCGTGAGTGTTTCCGACTCCCCTCGCGTCGGTGCACCCGCGTGGCGTTCACTGTCCTCGGCTCTGGCACGCCCCCGTCTGTTCGCGTGCCTCGACCGGTGCTCCACGCTGACGGTGATCGACGCTCCCCCCGGTTTCGGCAAACGCACCCTCGTCGCCGGATGGCTCCACCAGGGCGGCGCACCCGACCACACGGTCGTCTGGGTTCCCGAACTCACCCGCCCCCGCGACGGCGACCTGCCGGAGTGTGTCCTCGACATCCTCGTCGACCATCCGGCCGTCGAGGTCACCACCGACGGCTCGCCGTTCGATCGGGTGGTCCGTGCCCTCCGCGATCTGGGATCACCGTGTCTGCTCGTTCTTGCCTGCGTGCCGGCACCGAACGCGGCCCGGATCCTCCGGGAAACTCTGCGGTTGCTCGATCACTGCCCGAAACTCGATGCGATCGTCTGCCTTCCGGGCAACAACATCGATCTGAGCGAGGTCATCACCCGCGGGATGGAATGCACGTACATCCCGGCCCCCGATCTGCTGTTCACCGTCGGAGAGACCACCCGGCTGCTGAACTCCACCGGAACCGCACGCTCCGACGGCGAATGCGAGGCGGTGTCCCGCGTGCTCGGTGGTGTACCCGCCCTCGTCTCGGCAGCCACGGGACTCGCCCGTAACCGCCCGCAGCGGTTGATCGACAACCGGGGATTGCCGACCACGGCACTGGAATGCCTCGTACGGACCCATGTCGAGGGCCTGCTCGACGACCTCGACGCCGCCGAGTGCGACTTCGCATACTCCGTCGCGGTAGCCCACAGCCTCACCGCCGACGAAGCAGCCGAGCTGACCGGCGTGGCCGACGCCGAAGCCCGGCTGACCGCGCTCGCCGCAGCGGGGCTTCTGATGGATTCCCCTTACCGTGATCCCCGGACCTGGCGCTGGCCCGACGCGGTGCGTTCGTGCGTCCTGGATATCTCCCGCCGGGCACGACCCGGGCACGCCGACGCCCTGCTCGGCGAACTCGCCCGGGCACATCGCGACGCCGGAAATCCCGCCGAAGCGTCGATCTACGCGGTCGAGGCCGGCGACTGGAAGACCGCCGTGACGATCGTCGAGGAGTCCTGGGCGCACATGGTGGAGCGTTCCTTCGACGTTCTCGTCAAGGTGCTCAGACAGATCCCGGATGGGGAACTCGAGGACCACCCCTCGGTACTGGCCGGTCGCGCGCTGTTCACGCAGATGCTCGACGAGCATTCGATCCTGCACGCCTCCCTGTCCACCGACGTCGACGAACTCGTCGAGCTCGGGAGGACGGCCGAAGCCGCCCAGGCCGTGTACGTCGCGACGGTACAGACCCTGACGCTGCGGGTCTCGGGCGAATTCGGTGAAGCCGCGCGACTGACCCTGCTGTTACAACCGCTCGTCGGGTCGATCCTCGAGCATCGACCCGACGACCTCGCCCCCCAGCTTCCGCTGTTGCGCCTGCAGTGGGCGATCACGCTCCAGCTCGCCGGATATCTCACCGAGTCCACCGCCGCCTTCCGGCGCGCCTACCGCGGTGCCTATGCCGCGAACATCGCCTTCGCCGTCCAGAACGCCGCGGGAAGTTCGGCCCTGAACTGGGCGGCCGTCGGCGACCTTCCGCGGGCGCGGGAATGGTTGCACATCGAGAGGCGCGCCGAGCAGACCGAAGGTCGCTGGGGCGAGATGGTCAAGGTGAGCGGCCGAGTGGCCTCCGCGCTCGTTCATCTGGACGCGCTGGATCTCGACGAGGCTGCCGGATATCTCGACACAGTGGGTGTACCCCGCGTCTCGGAAGAACTCTGGGGATTCGTCGCCTATGCGCGTGCCTCCTACGACCTGGCCACGGGTCATGCCTACGACGGGCTCACCGGATTGCACCGGTTGATCGCGTCGCACCACGACCTGTACGGACACGGAGCCTTCTGTCGCAGAATGCTCGGCGCAGCCGAGATCGATCTGCATCTGGCGCTCGGAAACGGCAACCTGGCGCGTGCCCTCGCTGCCGAGCAGTCGGCAGACCATCCGATGTGCGTGGTGGCGGCGGGACGGGCCGAACTGTTCACCCGTCATCCCGAGGCCGCGTTGAAGAAACTCAAGCGCGTCCCGTGGACGGAATGCGGATATCCGCGCGCCCATCTCGAATCGTTGCTCGTAGCCGCCGGCGCCCACCTCGACCTCGGCGACGAGAACGGCGCCGCGAGGAACTGGCGGCGGGCCTGCGCTCTGGCCGAGTCCCTCGGCAACCGCCGTGCGTTCACCACCCTCCCCGGCGATGTCACCGAACATCTGGTTGCCCTGTCGGGTCGTCCGGTTCCGGGCGGGCCCGTCGGGTCGGTCTTCGCCGAGCCCGTGACCCACGTCGAATTGTCCCCGCGAGAGACGGACGTTCTCGAACTGCTGGCACTGGGATCGACCCACGCCGACATCGCGAAGAAGCTGTTCGTCTCGCACAACACGATCAAGACCCAGCTGCGCAGCATCTATCGCAAGCTCGGGGTCCACACCCGGGTGGAGGCGATCGGCCGGGCGCGCGATCTCAGGCTGCTGCCGGTCCGCCGGTCGCTGTAGACGAAGTCGCCCGCATCCGGGCCGCGAGCCGCAGATCGAGCGCCCACACTACGCCCGCGAGCACCGCCAGACCGACGCCGAGCACACACACCGCGGGCCACCCGCCGACCGACCACGCCGCCGTGCCGAGCGCCGATCCCGATGCGGCCCCGACGAAATAGCCCGTCATGTAGACGGAGTTCACGCGGGAGCGAGCGTCGGGATCGAGGGCGTACACGATGTTCTGATTCGTGATCTGCACGAGATTCAACGCGAGGTCGACGACGAGCATCCCCACGACGAACCACACCAGCGAGCTCCCGCCCGCGGCGAGCGCGGCCCACGACGCGACCAGCGTGACCACGCCCACGGCAGTCGTCTGCGGTCCGTACCCGCGGTCGACGAGCCGTCCCGCGACGGTTGCCGCGACCGCACCGGCCGCCCCGGCCAGGCCCACGAGACCGATCTGCAGGTCGTCGAGGCCGAACGGCGGGTCGGACAACAGGAACGCCATCGTCGAGAACAACGCGCCCACCGATGCGAAGCCCAGGCCCCCGAGAATCGTCCGGGTCCGCAGGCGGGGATGCCGGACGATCAACGTCCCGAGCGATCGCAGAGTGCTGCCGTAGCCCTGCCGGACCGCCGGCGGTGTCGCCGGAAGCACCCGCCACAACGCGAGGGCCACGATCACCATGGCCACCGCGCTCACCCGGTAGACCGTCGTCCAGCTGTCGCCGAGTTCGGCGAGGATGCCTGCGACACTCCGGGCCACGAGGATCCCGACGAGCAGGCCGCTCATCACGGTACCGACCGCGCGACCCCTCGATTCCGGCGTCGCGAGGGTCGCTGCGAACGGCACCAGTACCTGCGCGGCCACCGAGAACAGACCGGCGATCGCGGTGCCCACCACGAGCACCCCGATGTTCGGTGCGAAACCGCTCAGCCCCTGACCCGCCGCCGCGGCCAGCATGAGCATCACCACCAGTCGCCGCTGCGGGAACATGTCGCCGAGCGGCACGAGGAACAGCAGGCCGAGAGCGTAGGCGACCTGTGCGACCGTCACAGTGGAAGCGGCGGCCGATCGGGAGGTGTCCAGCGCTTCGGCGATGGAGTCGAGCAGCGGCTGGTTGAAATAGTTGCCGCCCACACACAGACCCGTCGCCACGGCCATGAGCACCAGGACCGGGGTCGTCAGGACGGCACGGGAGGACGTCATGTCCTCCAGCGTCCCGTGTGGGCGCGGCGGAAGTCGAATCGCCTCGTCGGCCGCCTGTCGAGGGCTACTCCCGGGACGCGGCGAGCAGGACGAACCGTCCGTCCGGATCCACCCATTCGTGCCGGACGACGAATCCCGCGTCGGCGAGTTCCTGCGAGATACCGACGAGGCGGAACTTCGCGGAGATCTCGGTCCGGATCTGCTCCCCCTCGGCGAGGGTGATCTGCAGATCGAGGCCCGGGATACTCACGTCCATCGCCTCGGTCGCTTCGAGGCGCATCTCGATCCACTCGTTCTCCGGGTCCCAGACGGCACGATGCACGAACCGGGCGGGATCGAAGTCGGCGCCGAGCCGGGCGTTGAGCACCCGCAGGACGTTCCGGTCGAACTCCGCCGTCACCCCCGCCGCGTCGTCGTAGGCGGCGATCAGGGTGTCGCGGTCGATGACGAGCCCGGCGCCGAGCAGCAACCACTCGCCGGGGTCGAGGATCGCGGCCGTCCCGGCAAGGAACTGTGCGCGCTCGCTCGGGACGAGGTTGCCGATCGTGCCGCCGAGGAACGCGATCGCGCGTTTCCCGCCGGCAGGAAGATGCGCGAGCGAATCGGTGAAATCGCCGACCACCCCGTGCACCGTCAGGTTCGGATACTCCGCCGCCAGTCTGGTGACGGCCGACCGCAACGCCGGTTCGGAGACGTCCTGCGGCACATAGGTGTGGAGATACGGTTCGAGGGCGTCGAGCAGCACGTGCGTCTTCTCCGACGACCCGGAGCCGAGTTCGACGAGCATCTCGGGGCGGGCGGCGTCGGCGAAGTCGGCGGCGTGCTGTCGCAGCAGGGTGAACTCGGTGCGCGTCGGGTAGTACTCGGGCAGCCGCGTGATCTCGTCGAACAGTTCGCTGCCGCGCGCGTCGTACAGCCAGGTCGGTGACAGGTACTTGGGATCGGACGTGAGTCCGCGCCGTGCGTCCTCGCGCAGTTTGGCGTCGAGGTCCTCGGGGCGCAGATGCACGTCGACGATCACGGTGAGCCGACCTCCAGTGGTGAGACGATGAGTTTGCCCGGCATCGCAGCGACGAGATGCCGGTCGGGTACGGGTTTCCAGCGACTGTCGTCGTCGAACGGTTCGGACGCCACGATCGCGGTCTGCTCGTCGACGAACGTCCACAGCGAGTGGTACCAGGCCGTGGCCCAGATCCCGGACTCGTTGCACAGCAACATGTTCAACCGCGAATCCGGCGCGAGTGACAGCACGTCGTGGGTGAGCGAGATCAATGTCGGTTCCGGGTCTGCGCAGCGCAACCGCGACTGCAGCAGGAGCCACAGCGTGGCGGCGTCGGTAGGGGATTCGAGCCGCAGCAGGTCGGCGACGGGCAGCGCGCCGGCGAGGGTGACGAGCGATCCCGGCCAGCCCCGGACGACGCCGTTGAGGCTGAACGCCCACCGGTCGTCGGAGAAGGGTGCGGCCGCCGACCGTTCGACGGGCATCCCCTCGGTGGCCGAGCGGGTCGCGGCGACGATCGTGCGCGAGCGCACCGAGCCGAGCCCTTCACGGAGGAAGGAGTCGGACCAGATCGGCGAGGCCGACCGGTACCGTCCGAAGACGCCCTCCGCACTCCACCACCCGACACCGAATCCGTCGGCGTTGATCGTTCCTCCCCCACGCATGTCGGTGGGTGCCCAGGACTGGCGGAGCAGCGAATTCGTCCCGGTCGACAGCAGTGCGGCGACATTCGTCTCCGGTCCGATGTACGCCAGATGTCTACACATCGCCCGTCCCGTATGCGACGCGCAACCCGGCGAA
The DNA here is from genome assembly GCF_004153645.1 of Rhodococcus sp. Q1. Taxonomy (NCBI): domain Bacteria; kingdom Bacillati; phylum Actinomycetota; class Actinomycetes; order Mycobacteriales; family Nocardiaceae; genus Rhodococcus; species Rhodococcus sp. Q1. The sequence goes on from NZ_SDMJ01000004.1 coordinate 117,449, forward strand.
GATCTGACGGCGGACGGGGAGATCCCAATTGCGGAAGGTTCCGCGGCACGCGACTTCGTCGGTGCCGAACGATCCTCCGCGCAGCACCCGGTGGCCCTCACCGAAGAAGACCTCCGAGTACTCGCGGTACGGGAATGCGCGGAAGCCCGGATACCCGGTGAACGGTGTGGACGTCCACTCCCACACGTCGCCGATCAGCTGGTGCACTCCGAGCGGTGACGCCCCACGCGGATAGGCACCTGCCACGGCCGGACCGAGGTGGCGCTGACCGAGATTGGCGTGTTCGGGACCGGGATCCTCGTCGCCCCACGGGAATCGACGGCTGCGACCGGTGGCCGGATCCCAGCGTGCCGCCTTCTCCCATTCGGCCTCGGTCGGCAGACGCCCGCCGGCCCAGCGGGCGAACGCCTCGGCTTCGTGGAAACACACGTGAACGACGGGTTCGTCCGGATGCAGCGGCACCGCTCTACCGAACACCGTTCTTTTCCAACCTGTTTCGTCGCGACTCCAGAACTGCGGAGCCTCGAGTCCGGCGTCGAGGCGATGCCGCCGGCCCACCTCGCTCCACAGTTCGCGCCGCGCGTAACCGCCGTCGTCGACGAACTCGAGATAACGCCGGTTGGTGACGGGCACCGCGTCGAGTTCGAACTCCGGCACGTCGACGACGTGGGCCGGCCGCTCGTTGTCGAGGGCCCACGGATCGGTGGACGTGCCCATCTCGAATGCACCGGCCGGAATCCGGATCCGCGCGGTGTCGGGAACGCTTCCGGTGCGCCGCGCCTCCGGAGCGTCGAGCAACGGAGAGCCCTGCCGCAGTTGATGGGTCGCGAGCATCGTCTCGCCGTGCTGCTGTTCGTGTTGTGCGACCATCGCGAAGACGAAACCGTCGCGGGTCAGCTCGTCGTCGAAGGCACTGTGCTCGAACACGTCCCAGGTGAGATCGCGGACGGCACGCGCATAGCGACGGGCCTCGTCGGGGTCGAGCAGCGGCAGCTCCGTGCGGGTCGCGCGGGGATGCCGGAACGCGTCGTAGAGATCGTCGATGTCGCCGCGCACGGGTGGCCGCCCGCCCGCGGCCCGCACGAGCCAGAACTCCTCCTGGTTGGCGATGTGCGCCAGATCCCACACGAGTGGGCTCATCAAGGGTGAATGTTGTGCGGTGAGATCGTGTTCCGGCACGGAGGTGAGCGCCTCGGTGCGGGCACGCGCCCGCTCGAGGTGACGCCTGAGCGCAGCACGAGCAGGGGTCACCGCACCTCCTCGCCCGGCGCCAGCCCGCGCAGGCACCGCGCCGCGGCCGCGTCGAGTGCCGCGGTGAACCGCATGTCGCGCGAGGACTCCGCCGCGAGTGAGAGCAGGCTCGCTGCGGCAGCACGCAATTCGAGCGAACGGAGACCGACTCGGGCCGCCTCGGCCCACCGGTCGCGCACCGGGGCGACGATCGCACACGCCTCCGCGGAGACCTCCGGAGCGGAGAGCAGCGCTTCGAGGGCTGCGACGGGCACCTGCCACGAGTCGGCCGGCTGGGCATCGAGGTAACGCACCTCGAGATGGCCGCACGGACGAACGGGCGGGAACAGCGTCGTCATGTGGTAGTCGAGGTCGTCGACGGTGGGCCGGCGACGGATGTCGGCGTCGAGGTCGCCCGCGAGCCACGCCGCGAAGGTCGCGCCGGGCGGTGCGTACCACTCGGGCTGATCCGAGCGCACACAGGTCAGCGGCGCGTCGAGAACCCACGCGGGGTAGTCGCCGGGGTGGGGGACGTGGGTGAGGTCGGGATCGAGTTCGAGCCACGTGCGCATCCGCTGCGACACCCAGTCGCCTTCCGGAGCGCCCCGCAGCCGGGGCGAGCACGCGAAGGCCGCGATCATGGCCGGGGCGATGGCGTGCAGCAGCTCCCAGCGCCGCACGACCTCCACCTCGTCGCGTCCCATGTCGACGGAGATCTGAACCGACGCAGTGCTGTTCATCATCAACCGGCCCATCGGGCCGATGCGGTCGTAACGGAGTTCCATCGCCCCGTAGCGCGGGGTCCGCAGCAGACGATGCGGAGGCCGCACCTCGTCGGCGGCGCGGTCGAGCATGATCACCGACCGGCGGGCGAGCAGCGCCCGGAGCATGCGGAGGTCGGCCGTGAGCCGATCGCACACCTGCCGCGCCGAGGTGCACGGCACGCTGGACAACTCCACCTGGCCACCCGGCTCGACGCTGACCGTGCTGCCCGACGGCAGGGGTCGCGCGGACGACGACGGCGCGACCGTGCGCGGGGCGTGCGGTCCGAGCGCCTCGACGAGGGTCGCGAGTTCGGGACGCGACTCGGTGCCGTCGGCCCGGGCGGTGAGCCACTCGAGCTCGACCCCGATCAGTCTCGGGACTCCCAGCCGGAACGCTTTGTTGCGGACGTGATCCTCGGCGTCCGCACGGGAGCCGAGTACCGTCCGGGCACGGGAGGCCGCGGCATCGACTGCCATCGCCATTCGTCCACCCCCTCGGCCGGTGCGCCAGGTATGCGGTCGAGACTAACCCGCCCGGGGACACGACGCGCGGATAACGCACCGGTACGTGCGCGAACGGACACCAGCGGGCAGGCTCGACCCCGACGATACGGTCGGCAGAAGGAGGTGCGGGTCCGTGCTGGACTTGCAGGCGGCTCGACGCGACACACCGGGATGTTTCGACCGGGTCTTCCTCGACAGCGCGGGATCGTCCCTGCCCCCGACGCCGGTGCTGGACACGATGCTCGCGCACCTGCGCCGTGAGGCCGAGGTCGGCGGGTACGTGGCGGCCGACGAGCGACTCGACGACCTGACCGCCGTGAAGACCTCGCTCGGTCGCCTGTTCGACGTACCGGAGACCTCGATCGCGCTGTCCGACGGTGCCTCGCGGGCGTGGACGTCGTTCTTCTACGCCGTGCCGCTGCGACCGGGCGACCGCATCCTGATCTCGCAGGCCGAGTACGCCGCGAACGCGATCGCCGCGTTGCAGCGCGCGCGGGCCACCGGCGCCACCGTCGAGGTCGTGCCGTCCGATCCGTCCGGTCGCCTCGACGTCGAGGCACTCGAGGGGATGCTCGACGAACGCGTGCGACTCGTGTCCGTCGTCCACGCCCCCACCAACGGCGGACTGGTCAATCCCGTACGGGAGGTCGCCGACGCCGCGCACGCGGTCGGTGCGCTCGTACTGCTCGACGCGTGCCAGTCGGTGGGACAGCTACCGGTGAGCGTGCCCGAACTCGACGTCGACGCGCTGTCGGGCACCGGACGCAAGTGGCTCCGCGGTCCCCGCGGCACCGGCTTCCTCTACGTGCGGCCGCGGCTGGTGACCGAACTCGAACCGGCGGTGCTCGACCTGCACAGCGCTTCGTGGACCTCGCCCGACAGCTACGAGCTCGCGCCGGACGCCGCCCGCTTCGAGATGTGGGAGGCCGGGGTGGCGGCCCGGCTCGGGCTCGGTGCAGCCGTGGACTATCTCCTCGAGCTGGGGGTGGACGCCGTGGCCGAGGCGGTGGTCTATCGCGCCGGGCACGTGCGCGACGGGCTCGCCGGCATCGGCGGCGTGACCGTCACCGACCTCGGTGAGCGGCACAGCGGCATCGTCTCGTTCACCGTGGACGGACGCGACCCGCGGGAGGTCCGCGACGTCCTGGCCGAGCGGTCGGTGACGGTCACGGTCAGCGGTCGCAGTTCGACCCTGCTGGACATGACCGCGCGCGATCTGCATTCGGTGGTGCGGGCGTCACCGCACTATTTCGTCTCCCCCGCCGACGTCGACAGATTCCTCGGCGCGGTGCACGACCTCGTCCGTTCGTGAAGCCGCGCCGGTCGCGCGCTGCTCGGCACCGGGGGTCGACGACAGGGCTGTTTGTCCCGACTCGATGTCGTCCGGTAATGTGGTTCGAGTTGTCTCGGCGAGGGTGAACCGCAATATCGCTGGATCACCGTGATCGACGCGGCTGCGACGGAAGCAATGTGCTCCCCGGTCGCACGTGTCGGATCCGTTCGTTCGAGAACACCCGACCACGAAGTGCCACCAGCGTAGGAGCCGTCACATCATGTCCGACGAGAATCGTCTCGTAGCCAGCGTCCGCACCGAGTTCGGCAAGGGTGCCGCACGCCGCGCCCGTCGCGCCGGCCAGGTCCCCGCCGTCCTCTACGGCCACGGCACCGAGCCACGGCACCTCGGCCTCCCCGACCTCGAGTTCGCGGCCGTGCTGCGTGCCCACGGCACCAACGCCGTCCTCACCCTCGACATCGACGGCGACGAGCAGCTCGCGCTGACCAAGTCGGTCGTCGTCCACCCGATCCGCCGCTACATCGAGCACGCCGATCTGCTGGTCGTGAAGAAGGGCGAGAAGGTCACCGTCGAGGTGCCCGTCGTCCTCCGCGGCGAGCCCGCCTCGGCGACCCTCGTCGTCAACGAGGTCAACACCATCAAGCTCGAGGCCGACGCCCTGAACATCCCCGAGGAGATCGTCGTCTCCATCGAGGGCGCCGCGCCCGGCACCCAGATCCTGGCCGGTGGCGTCGAGCTGCCCGCCGGCTCCACCCTCCAGGACGATCCCGAGCTGCTGCTCGTGAACATCGTCGAGGCTCCCTCCGCCGGTGCCCTCGAGGGCACCGAGGGCGACGCGGCGGCCGAAGAGGCTTCCGAGGAGGCCTGAGCCATCACCGGCTCCCGGTAAGTCACTCGTGCGGCGCGTCATCCCCCGGGATGGCGCGCCGCACGTCGTTCGAATGCACGGAAGGATCTGCACGTGGGCGACGACACCGCGCTCGTGATCGGTCTCGGCAACCCCGGGCCCAAGTACGAGAACACCCGGCACAACATCGGATTCATGGTGGCCGACGTGCTGGCCGGACGCGTCGGCGGCAAGTTCTCCGCGCACAAGCGCAGCAACGCCGACATCGTGCAGGCCCGGCTCGACGGCCGGCAGGTGATCATCGCCGAACCCCGCACCTACATGAATCTGTCCGGTGGGCCGGTCGCCGCCCTGGCGAAGTTCTTCTCGGTCGAGCCCGCGAACGTGATCGTCGTGCACGACGAACTCGACCTGGACTTCGGGACGATCCGGCTCAAGCTCGGCGGTGGCGAGAACGGGCACAACGGCCTGCGGTCGATCTCGTCGGCGCTCGGCACCAAGGACTACCTGCGGGTGCGGATGGGCATCGGTCGCCCGCCCGGCCGGCAGGATCCCGCCGATTTCGTGCTCAAGCCGTTCTCGGCCACCGAACGCAAGGAACTCGACGTGTGGTGCGAGGAAGGGGCCGACGCCGTCGAACTGCTCCTGAAGCTCGGCCTCGAAGGCGCTCAGAACCGCATCCACTGACGGTGCGCGTCAGGCGCGCGTCAGCAGCGCCAGCGACGTACCGCGACGCAGCTTGCCCGAGGAGGTCTTCGGGATACTGCCGGGCCCGAGCACCGCGACGGTGCGGGGCCGCACGCCCACCTCGGCGACCACCGCGTGCACGATGTCGTGTTCGATGCGGCGCACCTCCTCCGGGTGGTCGGAGAGTTTGCTCTCCACCGCCACCGCGAACGATTCGCGCTTGTCCCCCGCGTCGAGCCGGATGGCCACGGCGTTGCCGGGACGCACCCCTTCGACGGTCCCCGCCGCTCGCTCGATGTCGGTGGGATAGATGTTGCGGCCGCCCATGATGATGACGTCCTTCACCCGGCCGCACACCACCACGAGCCCTTCCTCGGTGAAATAGCCCACGTCGCCGGTGTCGAGCCAGCCCTGCGCGTCCTGCGCGGACACGGGTCCGTCCACAGTGAGATAGCCGTGCGTGACGGCCTCGCCGCGCAACTGGATGATGCCCACACCGCGGGGCGGCAGCACCTGCCCGTCGCGGTCGACGATGCGCCCCTCGAGACCGGCCACGAGACGCCCGAGAGTGGGCATACGGCGCGCGTGGGGGCGGGTGCTCGGCACGGCCATCCCACCTGCTTCGAGCAGGTCGGGATCCACCACGTCGAGCACCATCCCCCGCCCCGGATCGGGGACCGACACCGCGAGCGTGGTCTCGGCCATCCCGTAGGACGGGGCGAGGGCGGAGGGTTCGAGACCGAATCGCTCACCGGCGTCCGCGAGCGCCTCCATCGTGTCGGGGTCCACCGGCTCGGCGCCGTTCCACATCCAGCGCATCGACGACAGGTCGAGCGAGCCGTCCGGCGCCTGCGACAACTTCCGGGCCAGCAGCGAGTACGCGAAATTCGGTGCAGCCGTCAGGGTTCCGCGGTACTTGCTGATCAGTTCCGCCCACAGGATCGGCGAGCGGAGGAAATCCAGCGGCGTCACCGACACAACCTCCGCACCCACCTGCATGGGGACGCTGAGGAAGGCCACCATGCCCATGTCGTGGAACAACGGCAGCCAGCTGACCATGACGTCGTCGTCGAGCGAGAACTTGACGCGGTCCATCATCGCCGTCGCGTTGGCGTAGAAGTTGCCGTGCGTGATCCGCACCGCCTTCGGCGAACCGGTGGACCCGGAGGTGAGTTGCTGCAGCACGATGTCCGATTCCGCGGTATCCACGGGATCGACCGGATGTCCTTCCCGCATCCGCTCCACGGTGACGACGGAGATGCCCCGTTCGCGCAGCAGCGACTCCGCGATCTCGAAGGGTGCGCCGAGGACGACGGCGCGTGCGTCGATCATCCGCAGGACCACCTCGGTGTCGCGCGACCACGACTGCAGATCGGTCCGCGGGGTGGGCTGGTGCAGCATCGTCACACTGCCGCCGCGCATCCACACCGCCTGGCAGACCGGGGCGATGTCCACGGGCTGTCCTGCGAGGACGCCCACCGAGTCGCCGGGGCCGATGCCTGCGGCAGCCAGGGCACCGGCCATACGGCGGGCCTGCCGGTGGATCAGTCCCCAGTTCTGTCGCAGCGGCGCATCCGGTTCGCCGGTGACCAGAGCCCCGGAGTCCGATTCCGCCGTCGCATACATCTCCTCGGTGAACCTGCTCACGACCCGCTCCTCGTCCGGTGGTGCACGACCTCGATCAAGATCCGGTAGTTGCACATCAGCGTGCGCCTCCGAGGGGTGGGCGTGGGGCCACCTTCGGGAAACGTGATCGAATCTGGCGGAAATCGACACCGAATCGCCGAGTAACATGAACGAGTCGGCGGCGATAGCGCCCCTACTCCCTGCCCCCTTCGAGAGGTTTTTCCCGTTGAGCACCCCGCACGCTTCGGCCGACAGTCAATCCACCGGCACGATGGAGCCTGCGCAGTCTTCCGGCGCCCCGAAGCCCGCATCCGCGAAGGAGGTCCGTGCCGAAGCCGAGCGCAGACGCACCTTCGCCGTCATCTCGCACCCCGATGCCGGTAAGTCGACGCTCACCGAGGCGCTCGCCCTGCACGCGAAGGTCATCTCCGAGGCCGGTGCGGTCCACGGCAAGGCCGGCCGCAAGTCGACGGTCTCCGATTGGATGGAGATGGAGAAGGCCCGCGGCATCTCCGTCAGTTCCACCGCCCTGCAGTTCAACTACACGCGCTCGGATGTCGCGGGCACCGACGACGAGATCGTCAACGTCGTCAATCTCGTCGACACCCCCGGCCACTCCGACTTCTCGGAGGACACCTATCGGGTCCTCACCGCCGTCGACGCCGCCGTCATGCTCATCGACGCGGCGAAGGGTCTCGAGCCGCAGACCCTGAAGCTGTTCCAAGTGTGTCGCCACCGGGGCATCCCCGTGGTCACCGTCATCAACAAGTGGGACCGCCCCGGCCGGACGCCGCTGGAGTTGCTCGACGAGATCGACGAGCGCATCGGCCTGACGCCGACCCCCCTGTTCTGGCCCGTGGGCATCGCCGGTGACTTCCGCGGCCTGCTGCGTCGCGGCGAGGACGGCGCCCCGGCCGAGTACATCAAGTTCACCCGCACCGCCGGTGGCGCCAAGATCGCACCCGAGGAGCATCTGTCCGCCGACGAGGCGCTCGCTCTCGAGGGCGAGACCTGGGTCGAGGCCGCCGAGGAGTCCGAACTGCTCTCGATCAACGGTCAGGACCACGATCAGGAGATGTTCCTCGCGGGACAGACCTCGCCGGTGATCTTCGCGTCGGCGATGCTCAACTTCGGCGTGCGGCAGATCCTCGACACCCTCGTCACGCTCGCACCGCCGCCGCGGGCCCGCGTCGCCGTCGACGAGACGCCCCGCGAGGTCGACGACCCGTTCAGCGCCGTGGTGTTCAAGGTGCAGGCAGGGATGGACACCGCCCACCGCGACCGGCTCGCGTTCATGCGTGTCGTGTCGGGCGTCTTCGAGCGCGGCATGGTGGTCACGCACGCGCAGACCGGAAAGCCCTTCGCCACCAAGTACGCGCTGACCGTCTTCGGCCGCGAACGCTCCACGGTGGAGAACGCCTATCCCGGCGACGTCGTCGGTCTGGTCAACGCCACCGCGCTGGCGCCGGGCCACACCCTCTACGTCGAGAAGAAGGTGGAGTTCCCGCCGATCCCGTCGTTCGCCCCCGAGCACTTCGCGATCCTGCGGGCCGAGAGCGCCTCGAAGTACAAGCAGTTCCGCAAGGCCGTCGACCAGCTCGACTCCGAGGGTGTCGTGCAGATCCTCCGCAACGACATCCGCGGCGACGCCTCGCCGGTGATGGCGGCCGTGGGCCCGATGCAGTTCGAGGTGGTCGCCGCGCGGATGAAGGCCGAATACAACGTCGATCCGAGGATCGAGAACCTCGGATACACGCTCGCGCGTCGCACCGACGCGGCCTCGGCCGACGAACTGAACCGCCAGCGCGGCATCGAGGTGTTCACCCGGTCGGACGGTGTACTCCTCGCGCTCGTCAGCGACAAGTGGCGGCTGCAGTACATCCTCAAGGAGATGCCGGAACTGACCCTCGAACCGCTCGTCGCCGCGACCGACTGAGCATCCCGGCGATGCCGGGCGGGTAGTGCGTCCAGCGGATTTTACTGATACTTTCCCTTCCGTCGATCCGACGTATTCGGGTGGAATCAGGAGTTGTGTCGATGAACGACGACGTACCGGCCGCAGCCGGCGAGGACCGGCCGTCCGGTAGGACGGCGGATGCGAGCAGACGATCCGGACGCGCGAAGCGCTCGGGGACCTTCGTCTACCCGCTGCCGAGCACTCCCCTCCCGAGCAGTACCCCACTGACGAGTACGCCGGATACCGGAACACACCGCACGAGGGACGCATCGTCGCTCGAAGGTGACCCGGCCGGCGGGGTGGGCGCCGGCAATTCCGAGGAAGGAACGACCCTGGTGAGCAGCACCGGCACGAACGGCTCCGCGAGCGGGCCCGCCACTACCACGACGACGGCCACCGAGAGCCTCGGCACCGTCACCGCGCCGAGCCCGGTCCTGTCGCGGCGCAATTCGATGGGCGTTGCGTCGGTGCGCATCGCCGCGCGACTCGCACAGAACGAACTGACCTCGCGCGACTCGCGCAACACCGGCTCGCACGGCGACCCGATAGCGGACGACGACGAACTGCTCACGCTGCTCGGCGAGTACCTGCTGGCCGGCGGTCTCGAGAAGCCGGAGATCCACGCGACCCTCGGTGGGCAGCCCATCGTCGTCGACCTGCAGGTACCGCAGCGCCGCGCCCGCTAGAGCGAACAGAGCAGCCGGGCGGGCTTATCGGTCGCCGAACAGAGCGGCGATCGCCACCGGGTCCACATCCTCGAGAGCCGCAGGCGACCAGCGCGGATCGCGGGTCTTGTCGACGAGGACGGCGCGCACGCCTTCGGCGAAGTCCGGGGTCGCGGCGACCCGCACGGCCACGTCGAGTTCGCGGGCGAAACACTCCTCGAGGGTGCTCTCCGCACCGCGGCGCATCAGTTCGGCCGTGGCCCACACGCTCGTCGGCGACAACGACCGCAGCGCCGTGCGGGTCTGCTCGGCCCACGTCGCGTCGATGTCGGTGAGAACGTCGAGGCGGCTCACCATATCGAGCACCGTCCCGTCGCCGAATACCATCTCGATGTCGGGGAAGCGTTGCGCCAGTGAGGATTCGGGTGCCGGTTCGACGAATTCGTCGAGGGCGTCGCGCCACCGGCCCGCGCGGATGCGGTCGGTGAAATCGTCGATGCGTGCGCTGGGCACGTAGTGCGTGGCCAGGCCGACGGCCAGCGCGTCGCCGGCATCGATGCGGGCACCGGTGAGCCCGAGATACATCCCCACCGCGTCGCAGCGCGCCGTGGTGCCGCGCAGTCGCGGGAGGAAATGGCTGGACCCGATGTCGGGGACGAACCCGATCGCCGTTTCGGGCATGGCCATGGTGGTCTTCTCGGTGGTGACACGCACCGCGCCGTGCACCGAGATGCCGAGCCCGCCGCCCATCGTGACGCCGTCGAGGACCGCGAGATAAGGCTTGGGGTAGGTGGCGACGAGTTCGTCGAGACGGTACTCGTCGGCGAAGTACTCCCGGACGGTGTCGAAGCGTCCTTCCAGGGCCACCTCGCGCACCGGTTTGACGTCGCCACCGGCACAGAACGCACGGTCGGACGTGCTGGTGACCAGCACTGCCGTGACGGCCGGGTCGTCGCGCCAGGCGAGAAGCGACGAACGGACGTCGCGGATCATCGACCGGTCGAGCGCGTTGAGCGCACCGGGACGGTCGAGTTGCACTTCGCCGACTCCGTTGGCGACGTGTGTGCGGATGAAGGACTCGTTCACGGGCGGGAGCCTACCGGTCACGGATGAAGTTCTTCGGCGGCCCATCGATCCCCCTTCCGCCGGTAGCGATGACGCAGGTGCCGCCGGCCGGGATCCGCCTGCCAGAACTCCACGGTCCCGGCGGCGACGCACCACGCGGTCCAGTGCGGTGAGACGAACTCGGGATCGTGTTCGAGCGCGGTCAGACGTTCCTGCACGAGACGGTCGTACTCGGCGGGATCGGCAAGGACCTCGCTCTGACGGCCCGTGGACGCCACGGCGCGGGCGAAGACCGACCGTTCCCGGAAGTCGCGGGCACACATCTCGGGTGGGCCGACCAGGACGGGCCCACGCACGCGGACCTGCCGGCCGAGTTCACGCCAGTACACGGTGAGCGCGGCGGCCGGCGCCGTATCGAGCTGGCGCCCCTTCGGCGAGCGGTCGTCGCCGGAGAACCACCAGCCGTCGTCGGTGACGTCCTTGATCAGCAGTGTGCGTGCGTCGGGCATCCCGGACGGGTCGACGGTCGACAGGGTCGCGGCGTGCGGCTCGGCGATACCGGCCTCGACGGCGTCGGTGAGCCATCGAAGGAAGGTCTCCTGCGGCGTCGGCGCCGGATCGAACGCCGGCGCGGACGCCGCACGGGCGGGCAACGCCCGGATCCAGCCGCGGGTGTCGGGAAACTCACTGCGACGCGCGATCTCGCTCATCGCCGCATGGTACCGGCGCGGGACGGGGGCGGTTCACTCCCGAGGGGGCGGGAGCTTGCCGGTCAACGGACCGACGAGCATCCAGCGATGCCCGAAGGGGTCGAGCAGGGTGGCGTTGCGATGGCCGTGGGCCTCGTTGATCCACCTCTCGACCGAACCACCGGCCAGCCGGGCGCGGGTGAGCACGGCATCGGTGTCGGCCACCTCGAGCATCAGACTCACCGAGACCGCTCCCTCCTGCGGCGCGGTGAGTCCGAGTTCCGCGAATTCGTCTGCCAGATAGATCATTCCGCTGGGAAATCGGAGCTCGGCGTGGCCCACACGACCGTCGTCCATGACGACCGGCTCGGCGGTCAGTGAGGCCTCGAAGACCCGGGTGTACCACTCGATCGCGTCGTGCGCCCGCGGCACCGTCAGGTAGGGCAACGCACCCGGGCGCGGGAAACCACCGGAGGCTTCGGAGAACATCTCGCCGCGCCTTCTCAGGACGCTTTCGGCTGCTGCAGCATCGCCCACCGGTTGGTGGTCAACCGGACCGACGTGGAGTCGCCCATGCATGTGACCGTCTCCCAGTTCCGCTGATATCCGGTGCGGCTGATCCGCCAGCATCCGTCGTCGTCCAGGCTGTAGCGATCGTGGTAGTAGGCCGAGCCGCGCAACAGCATCCCGTCCTCGGGGATGATCACGGTGTCGGACAACAACCACACCCCGGTGGCGCTGCGGCCGTCGTCGGCGATGTCGATCTCGGGATGGGAGCATGTGTGCTCCGTGATCAGACGTGTGCCCAGCGTGTTCTCGAGGAAACCGATGAAGGCGTCGCGCGAGTCGAAAACGAGATGCTCTCCGTAGACGGCGTGCGCGTCGGGGGTCAGAGTGTTCGCCAGTTCGTCCCAGTCCTTCGTGTCGAGCGCTCGCGCATAACGGTATTTGAGCCGCGTGATCTCCGCTACCGCCTGCACATCCATCGTCGGCCTCCCATTGGGACCCCCCTCTGCGAGTATTCGAATTCCAGGCTAGCCCGGAAGACCTGTGCAGACGGCAGGAATCACACTGTTACCAGGTCTCACTCGGTCGCGATTCGGTCACGGGAGCACTCCTCGGTCACTGCTCCGGACGGCGCAGCGCGCGGATGGTCGCGTCGACGACGAGTTCGGCGTACTCGACATCGATGCCCTGGTCCGGCGTCGTCAACGCGAACAGGGCGTGGCTGAGCACGGTGCCGGTGACCATCTCGAGCAGTAGTGTCGCCGAGGTGTCGGCGGGGAGCTCGCCGCGCTCGACGGCCCGGTGCACGATCGTGCGGGCCGCGAGTACGCGGCTGCGGTTGAGTGTGAGGGTCAGCCGGGCGAGCAGTTCGGGATGGGCGCGGGCGTCGAGTGCCACGCGCAGGCTCACCAGACCGGAGGTGGTCCGGTAGCCGCGCAACAGCTGCCGGGCGAGTTCTACGAGATCCGATCGGAGCGCGCCGGTGTCGATCGGGACGGGCAGCGGGCTACGCGCCTCCAGCGCCTGGACCAGAAGGTCGTCCTTGCTCGACCACCGGCGGTAGAGGGCGGCGCGACCCACCCGCGCACGCCGCCCGACGGCGTCGAGCGTGAAACCACGCCAGCTCGTTTCGGAATACACCTCGAGCACGGCGTCGAACACGCGGTCCTCGAGATCGGCGTCGCGAGGACGGCCGCGGCGCCGCGGGGCGGGTACTTCGGTCACGTCGGGTAAGTGTGCCAGACCACCCCTCGATTTACAGACTGAAAAAGTCCGTATTAAGCTGGCGGCGCCCTCCTCCCCCAGAGCAGACCGAAGGAACACCATGACCGACCCCACCCGGGTTCCCGTCGTGATCGGCGTCGGCGACCTGCGCTCCGGCCGTGCCGGTGCGCCCGCCGACCCGCGTGAACCGCTCGACCTCATCCACGAGGCCACCCTCGCCGCTATCGCCGACACCGGTGCCGATCTCGCGACGCGGATCGACACCATCCACGCGATCAAGACCGCGAGCTGGGACTACGACGACCTGCCGGGTCTGCTCGCCGAACGCCTCGGCGCCGCACCCCGGCGCACCTCGACGAGCCCGATCGGCGGCCACTGGCCGGCGGCCCTGCTCGACCGCATCGGCCACGACATCGCCGCGGGCACCAGCACCGTCGCGCTGCTCGTCGGCGGCGAGGCGCAGGCCTCGGTGACCAACTCGTACAAGGCCGGAACGGATCCGGCCACGCTCGGATGGACCACCGCTCCGGGCGGCCCCACACCGATCGGCAGCGAGGACCTCGGCAGCCCCGCGATGCAGCGCGCCGGCATGATCGTCCCCACGCGGGTCTACCCGCTGTTCGAGAACCGGCTCAGCCACGATCTCGGGCACTCCCGCGAGAAATCGCTCGACTGGTCGGCCACCCTGTACGCCGCCTTCTCGGAGTTCGCCGCCGAGAACCCGGCGTCCTGGAGCCCGGAGCGCCGCACCGCGGACGACATCCGCACCATCGCCGGCAAGAACCGTCTCGTCACCGACCCGTACCCGCTGATGGTCAACGCCATGCCGTTCGTCGACCAGGCCGCGGCCGTGGTCGTCACCTCGCTCGCCGTGGCCCGCGAACTCGGCGTCCCCGACGACCACCTGCTCTACGTGTGGGGCGGAGCCGGCGCGACCGAACCGTCGGACGTGCTGGCGCGCGGCGACTTCGGACGCTCCGCCGCACTCGACGACGCGTTGCGCCGCACCCTGACGGCGACCGACCTGCGCCCCGGCGACTTCGACATCATCGACGCCTACAGCTGCTTCCCCGTGGTGCCGAAACTGCTCGTCGAGCAGCTCGGCCTCCCCCGCGACACCGTCCCGTCGGTGACCGGCGGCCACTCCTTCTTCGGCGGACCGCTCAACAGCTACACGCTGCACTCTGTGGTGTCGGTGGCCGGGCGCCTGCGCCGGGACGGCGAGCTCGCCCTCGTGCACGGCAACGGTGGCTACCTGACCTACCAGCACGTCGTGGTCCTCGGTTGCGCCCCCCACACCGACGGCTACGTCGGCGACCCGGAGCACGTGTTGCTCGAACCGTCCGCACCCGAGGCAGCGACCGACTACAGCGGGGAAGTCCAGATCGTCACGGCCACCGCAGAATTCGGTCGCGACGGCAACCCGTCGGTCGGTTTCCTCGTCGGCCTCACCCCCGACGGCCGGCGCATCTCCGGCCGGACCGACGCCACCGGCGCCGCGGTTCTCGCCGCCGGCGCCGACATCGTCGGCGAGACCGTGCACGTCACCGACAACGGCGGTCACCTGACCGTCACCCGCATCGAGCACCTGTCCCCCGAGGAGCCCCGGTCGTGAGCGAACCCGTCGTTCTCGTCGAGAAGCGCGAGCACGTCCTGCTCGTCACCATCAACCGTCCCGAGGCGGCCAACAGCATCAATGCCGAGGTGCACCGGGCGCTCGGTGAGGCCTGGGAACGCGCCGACTCCGAACGCGGCGTGCGCGTCGTGGTACTCACCGGCGCCGGCGACGCCGTCTTCTGTGGCGGTGCGGATCTCAAGGCACTCGGCACCGAGGGACCGGACGGGGTCACTCCACCCGAGACCGCCCACTGGGGTTTCGCGGGTGTCGTCAAGCACCACATCTCCAAACCCGTCATCGCGGCGGTCAACGGCACCGCGCTCGGCGGCGGCACCGAACTCGCCCTCGCGAGCGATCTCGTCGTCGCCTCCGACACTGCGGAATTCGGGCTGCCCGAGGTGCACCGCGGCCTGATCGCCGGAGCCGGCGGGGTGTTCCGTATCGGCCAGGCGATCCCGCGCGCCGTCGCGATGGAACTGGTCCTGACCGGCAAGCCGATGTCCTCCGCCGACGCCCTGCGCTGGGGACTGGTCAACCGGGTCGTCCCGCAGCCCGAGGTCCTCGACACCGCGCTGGCCCTCGCCGCCGACATCGCTGCCGGCGCCCCGCTCGCCGTGCAGGCGAGCAAGACCGTCGCCCGCGGCATCATCGACGGCAACGTTCCCGCCGAGGACCAGGCATGGGAACTGACCGGCAAGGCGCTCGCGCGCCTGACCACCAGCGCCGACACCCTCGAAGGTGTCATGGCCTTCATGCAGAAGCGCGCACCCGTCTGGAAGGGCGAATAGCGATGACCACCACCGGAGTGATCCGCTGGGACACAGACGAGCAGAAGGCACTGCGTCGGCTCGCGGCCGATTTCACCCGTAAGGAGATCGTCCCCCATCTCGACGAGTGGGAACGCGCCGGTGAGATCCCCCGCGAACTCCACCGCAAGGCCGCCGATGCAGGTCTGCTCGGCGCCTCGGTCGCCGAGGAACACGGCGGCTCGGGCGGCACCGCGCTCGACATGCTCGCGATCCTCGAGGAGATCATCCTCGCCGGCGGTTCCTCGGGGCTGATCTCGGCGCTGTTCAGCCACGGCATCGCGACCCCGCACATCGTCGCGTCGGGCAACGCCGATCTCATCGAGCGTTTCGCGCGACCGGCACTCGAGGGCCGGATGATCGGCTCGCTCGCGATCTCCGAACCGAGCGGCGGGTCCGACGTCGCGAACATCCGGACCACCGCGCGCCGCGAGGGCGACGAATACGTCATCAACGGCGCGAAGCTCTACATCACCTCGGGCACGCGCGCCGACTTCGTCACCACCGCGGTGCGCACGGGCGACGCCGGTGCCGGCGGCATCTCGCTCGTCGTCGTCCCGGCGGACACACCGGGTTTCACGGTTTCCCGCAAGCTCGACAAGATGGGCTGGCTGTGCTCCGACACCGCCGAGCTGTTCTACGACGACGTGCGTGTGCCCGTGAGCAACCTGATCGGCGCCGAGAACTCGGCCTTCGGCCAGATCGCGCAGCAGTTCCAGGGTGAGCGCCTGTCGCTGGCGTTCCAGGCCGTCGCCACCGCTCAGCGGTCCTTCGATCTGACCGTCGAGTGGGTCAAGTCCCGCGAGACCATGGGCCGTCCGCTGTCGAAGCGCCAGGTCGTGCGTCACCGTCTCGCCGAGCTCGCCACCGAGATCACTGCGGCACAGACGTTCTGCCGGTCCGTCGCCGAACGGTGGGTCAACGGCGAGGGCATGCTGCTCGAAACCTCGATGGCGAAGAACAACGCCGTCAAGGTGTGCGACCACGCCGTCATGGAGGCGGTGCAGCTCGCGGGCGGTATCGGCCTGATGCGTGAGAGCGAGGTCGAGCGGCACTTCCGCGACGCTCGCGTTCTCGGCATCGGCGGCGGCACCAACGAGATCATGAACGAGATCATCGGCAAGCTGCTCGGCCTGTAGGTCTCCGCCCGAACTCGGGGAGGAGCCTCGACCTACCGGATGTTCCGGTGACGGACATGAATCCTCCTGATGAGCGTTCCTTCCGACGACGCCCATCCTGTGGCCTCGAGCCGACCCGAGGCCAAGGGAATTCAGTCGAGGTCTTCGACGAGCTCCATCCACTGCTCCTCGGCCGTTTCCTTCTCCGCGACCACCTCACGCAACTGCGCATCGAGCTTCTGGAGACGGTCGGGATCGGTCGCCGCCTCCGCGAGGTCGTGGTGCAGCTTCTCCTCCTTCTCGGTCAGCTTCGCGACGAGACGCTCGAGCCGGGACAGTTCCTTGCGTGCGGCACGTTCCGCGGCACCGTCACGCTTCTTCGGCTGTTCTTCGGCGTCAGCGGATTTCGCGACGGTCGACGCCACCGACGGCACGTCCCCGTCGCCCATGGCTGCGCGCCGGCGCAAGTACTCCTCGATGCCACCGGGAAGATTGGTGAGCCGGCCGTCGCCGAACAGTGCCCACGTCGAATCACAGATGCGTTCGACGAGGTACCGGTCGTGACTGATGACCACGAGGGTTCCCGCCCAGCCGTCGAGCAGGTCCTCGAGCTGCTGGAGGGTGTCGATGTCGAGGTCGTTGGTGGGCTCGTCGAGGAGCAGCACGTTCGGCTCGGCCATGAGCACACGTGTCAGTTGCAGGCGGCGACGCTCACCACCGGACAGGTCGCCGACCGGGGTCCGCTGACGGGCCGGCGTGAAACCGAGCCGTTCGGCGAGCTGGCCGGCGGAGATCTCCTTGTCGCCCAGCGTGATCCGCTCCGCGACCTCCTGGACGGCCTCGAGCACCCGCATGTCGGTGGGCAGGTCGTCGAGCTCCTGCCGCAACCAGCCGATCTCGACGGTCTGCCCCTGGACGCGACGTCCCCGGGCCGGCTCCAGTTCGCCCGCGAGCGTGCGCAGCAGGGTCGTCTTGCCCGAGCCGTTGACGCCGACGAGACCGATCCGCTCGCCCGGACCGAGACGCCAGGTGAGGTCGCGGACCAGTTCGCGTCCGTCCGGGGTGGTGAGGGTGGCGTCCTCGAGTTCGATGACGATGCGGCCGAGGCGGCGCTTCGCGAACGACGCCAGCGCAACCGTGTCACGCGGCGGCGGCACGTTCGCGATCAGCGCCTCGGCGGCCTCGATCCGGTACTTCGGCTTGGACGTGCGGGCGGGGGCACCGCGACGCAGCCACGCGAGCTCTTTGCGGGCGAGGTTGCGGCGGCGCTCCTCCATCGCGTCGGCCTGACGAGAGCGCTCGGCACGCGCGAAGATCCAGTCGTTGTAACCACCCTCGTAACTCTCGACCCGGCCGTTCACCACTTCCCAGGTGCGGGTCGCGACGGTGTCGAGGAACCAGCGGTCGTGGGTGACGACGACGAGGGCGCTGCGCCGCGACAGCAGATGCTCGGCCAGCCACTGCACACCTTCGACGTCGAGATGGTTGGTGGGCTCGTCGAGGACCAGCAGGTCTAGATCGCGGACGAGAGCGGCCGCCAGGGCCACCCGGCGACGCTCACCACCGGACAGGCCGTCGACGACCGCGTCGAGACCGAGATTGTCGATGCCGATACCGGTGAGCACCGAGCGGATGCGTGCATCGCCCGCCCACTCGTGCTCGGCCACGCCGAGCGGGCCGAGGACGACCTCACCGACGGTCGATCCTTCCGGCAACCCGCCGCGCTGGGTCACGACGGCCATGCGGAGACCGCCTACGCGGCTCACGCGGCCCGAGTCGGGTTCCTCGATACCGGCGAGCACCTCGAGCATCGTCGTCTTGCCGCCACCGTTGAGGCCGACCACCCCGATCCGCTCCCCCTCGTTCACGCCGAGGGACACAGAGTCGAGCAGCGGCTTGATGCCGAAGGACTTCGAAACCTGTTCGAGGTTGATCAGATTCGCCACGTGGAGCAACGCCTTCCGAGAATTGCGGGGATGTACTGCGGGAGCAGCGGGATCAGGGGTGGGCGGGATCGGCGGCGTCGACGACGCGGGCGCCGGGCACCGGGCCGGACGCGACCCGCACCGTGCGGCACACACCCGCACCGGCGAGTTCGGCGCTCACGGTGACGGCGGCGTGCTGGTCCTCGACGAGGAACGCGCAGGTCGGGCCGGACCCGGAGACGATGCCTGCCAGAGCGCCGGCCTCGACACCCGCCCGGAGCGTGCGCCGCAACAGGGGGTCGAGCGACAGGGCCGCGGCCTGCAGATCGTTGCCGAGCAGCGGCGCGAGTTCGCGGGCGTCGCCGGAGCCGAGCGCGGAGAGCACCGCGTCGGCGCTGCCGAGCCGGTGGGGTTCGCCCTCCGCGCGCAGACGGTCGAGCTCGTGGAAGACGACGGGAGTGGACAGGCCGCCCTTCGCGAGGGCGAGCACCCAGTGGAAGGTGCCGCGGGTGAGAACGGGGACGAGTCGCTCGCCCCGCCCCGTTCCGATCGCCGTTCCACCGTGCAGGCAGAACGGCACGTCGCTCCCGAGCCGGGCGGCGAGATCCGCGAGATCCTCCCGCGACGCCCCGATCCCCCACAGCGCGTCGAGCGCGACGAGCGTCGCGGCCGCGTCTGCACTGCCCCCGGCCATCCCGCCTGCGACGGGGATGCCCTTGTCGATCGTGATCGCCACGTCGGGGGTGCGTGCGGCCCGCTCCGCCATCATCTCGGCGGCGCGCCAGGCCAGATTCGTCGAGTCGGTGGGTACCGCATCGGCGTTCGCTCCGCGCACCGTCACGCTCAGGGTGTCGGCGGGGACCACCGACACCTCGTCGTACAGGGACAGGGCCTGGAAGACGGTGTGCAGGTCGTGGTAGCCGTCGGGACGGAGGTCGCCCACCGCGAGATGCAGGTTGACCTTGGACGGGACCCGCACTGTCACGGGGGTCGGCACGACGGAAAGCACGAGTACAGAGCTTACTCGGGATACGGAAGCTTCCCGACCGCCGCGGCCACGCTCTACGATCGGGCGACTCGTGAACACTGTGGAGGAAATATGACTCGATCTGTACGCAATGCGGTCGCCGTCTGCGTCATCGCCGCGGCAGCTTCGCTGGGAACCGCCGGCGTCGCCTCGGCCGAACCGGCTCCGCCGCGCGTCTGCTCGCTCGGCGACCTGGTCCTGCGCTCGCTGAATCTCGTGGACTGCGTCAACCCGCCCACCGGCTCCGCCGGAGTGGCGACCGGTTCGGCCGACTCCACAGGATCGTCGACCGGCTCGTCCGGCCTGGGTATCACCGGTTACGGGGCGATGATCGGCTGACCGGACACAACGAATCCGGGCCGGCACCTTCGAGGTGCCGGCCCGGATTCGGAGAGTTATCGGTATCAGCCGATGACGTTCACGCCGGTGGCCTGCGGGCCCTTCTGGCCCTGGCCGATCTCGAAGCTCACGCGCTGGTTCTCCTCGAGGGTGCGGAAGCCGCGGCCCTGGATCTCGGAGAAGTGCACGAAGACGTCAGCGGAGCCGTCCGAGGGAGCGATGAAGCCGAAGCCCTTTTCGCCGTTGAACCACTTCACAGTACCTTCAGCCATGTTGCTGTCCTTCACTTGCAGGCAGAACGGATATAGACGTTCTGTCTCGTCGGGAGTCGGTTTCGGCTCCCGGGTCTGTCACTACACGGCTGAGACGATTCCATCGTGGCTATCGCATCCGCTCGCAACCAGAAATGTGCGAGGGGTAAACCACGAACACACTACCTAACGACCGAGGACAACTTAACCACAGATCGAGTGCGCCCGCCAGGAAGGGTGATCGGGATCACTCGACGGCGGCGAGCTGCCCATCACGACAACGGCGAGCCGCCGATCACTCCACGCCTGCGAGTCGCACGAAGGCTGCGGCGTCGAGCTTCTCCCCGCGCGTCGACGGTTCGATACCGGCAGCCAGCAGGCGCCTCTCGGCTTCCCCGGGCGAACCGGCCCAGCCGCTCAGCGCGGCGCGCAACGTCTTTCGGCGTTGAGCGAAGGCCGCGTCGACGACGGCGAACACGCGGGCGCGCGTCTGCGCGTCGGTCGGCCACGGGGGCTCGGCATAGCGGTCGACGCGCACGAGACCTGATTCCACCTGGGGAACGGGCCAGAAGACAGCACGTCCGACGGCACCCGCCCTGCGGACGTCGCCGAAGAACCGGGCCTTCACGCTGGGCACGCCGTAGATCTTGCCGCCCGGTTCGGCCGCGAGCCGGTCGGCGACCTCGGCCTGCACCATCACCAGAGCTGTTCGGAGAGAGGGGAATTCGGAGAACAGATGCAGCAGAACCGGTACCGCCACGTTGTAGGGCAGGTTCGCGACGAGCGCGGTGGGCGTGACGGGAAGATCCTTCGGCAACACCTTCATCGCGTCCATGTGCACGACGTCGAACCGGTCGGCCAGCTGCGGGGCCCGCTCCTGCACCGTGACGGGAATGCGCTGCGCGAGAACAGGATCGAGCTCGACGGCGATCACGCGGTCGACGACGTCGAGCAGCGCGAGGGTGAGCGAACCCAAGCCCGGCCCGACTTCGAGCACGACGTCGTCGGCACCGACCCCTGCGACGTTGACGATGCGGCGCACCGTGTTCGCGTCGTGCACGAAGTTCTGGCCGAGCTGTTTCGTCGGGCGTACCCCGAACTCCTCCGCGAGTGCGCGGACCTCTGCGGGTCCGAGCAGCGCGGCGAGTCCGCGCGGAGAAGCCGGGGTGGCCCTCGGAGTGGTTTCGGGATCGTCTGCTGACACGTGGTGAACCTAGCGCACTCGGGAGCAGGTCACACCGCGCACACCCGCGCCGGTCAGCGCAGACCGAGCTTGCTGGTGCAGGCCGGCCACGCGCCCCAGCCCTGGGCGGCCTGGACCTTCTCCGCGACGGCGATCTGCTGCTCGCGGGTCGCGAGATCGGCGCGCGGTGCGTACTGGGTACCGCCGAAACCGGCCCACGTCTGCTGCGTGAACTGCAGGCCGCCGTAGAAGCCGTTGCCGGTGTTGATGGCCCAGTTGCCGGTCGCTTCGCACTGGGCGATGGAATCCCAGGTGGACGCGCGCCCCGAGGCCGGCACGGCAGGCTTCGGCTTGGTGCCGACGCGGACCACCACGGGCCGCGGCTCGGCGAGGACCGTCGACGCCGTCTCGGTGCGTCCGACCTCGACACCGTTGACGGTGTGGACGTCGAAGGTCACCGACCGCTCGCCCGGAGCACCCGGGTCGTTCAGCGCGGTCTCCCCCTCGATCATGTTCGGATCGTCCACACGGTTCTCCGGCGGGGCGATCGGCAGGTTCTCGGTCCGCGACTCGGTCCGGTCGCGGGTGACCACGACCTCCATGCCGTCCTCGAGCGGAGCGTCGAGGGCGGGAGTGACGCTGTCGGCCTGCTCGAGCTTCGTTCCCTGGATCTTCAGGAACTCCGCAACCGTCGGCGCGGCGACGCGCACCTCGGCGGCGGGCGCACCGTTGTCGGCGAAGCGCACGGTCCTGGGGTTGACGACCTCGAGATCCGCGCCGTCGAGCGGGAGTCGGTGCGAACGGGACGCGGAGACGTACGCGTCGTCGGAGAGGCGGAACTGGTCGAGTGCCTCGTCGACGGTCAGCGCGGTGGTCCACACCGAGCGCTCCTCCCCGTCGACGGTGAGACGGACCTCGCGGGCCTGACGCAGGACGATGGTGTCGCCGTCGGAGACGGACGAGTCGACGGCCGGGGCCACGACGTCGTTCTCGTCGACGGTGTAGCCGGCGGCGGCCAGGATGTCGCCGACGCTGGAGTTCATGGTGCCGAAGGCACGCTGCTCACCGTCGACGTCGAGGACGACGTCCTTGTGCTGGACCACAGCAGTGGCACCACCGGCACCGAGGGTGACGAAGACAGCGGCGACCACCGAGTAGAACACCGGCGACTTGACGCGATTGATCTTGGTGAAAGGTGACACGATTATTTCCAGACGGACGACGATTGTGATCACAGCACGGTAACGAGACGGCATTGTTATTGCAACTTCATGCCGTCTAACAGCGCAGATAATGATCTCTGTCAGATCACGACGCAGATCACAAATATCGAACCGGTATTACCTTGATCATTTCGGATGTCCGAAATTGCCTCTTTCTGGCGATATTCGGAAGGTGGAATTCCTCTCGAATCGGGCGCCGGAGCACCTGCACCCCGTGACGTGACCGACGGCGCTGCACAATATGTGACGTGCTCCATCCCGGGAGGTCGCGCGGGAGAACGACACGGCACATGCGAAAGCGCGCGCTTCCACACGAAAGGTGCTGCGGACGATCGGGAGCAATCGTCCGCAGCACCTCGAAATCGCAGGTCAGGCCGCGCGCAGCAGCGGAACCTTCCGCGCGAGGACACGATCGACACCGAAGGCTCCCGAGCCGACGGCGGCGAGGAGGAGAGCCCCCGCGCCGAGTGCGGCGACGAGTTCGAAACCACCGTCGCTCGCATAGATCCCGTTCTCGATGTGCACGATGAAGAACGCGCCGAGCATGAGCAGGAACAGCAGGACCCCGAAGAGGGGGACGAGGACGCCGAGGATGAGCGCGAGCCCACCGAGGATTTCGGTCCAGGTGGCGACGAAGGCCGAGATCGCCGGGGCGGGAGCACCCATTCCTTCGAAGCCGGCCTTGGTGCCTTCGTATCCCCACGTGTCGAACTTCTGCAAGCCGTGGACGAGGAAGATGACGCCGATCACGAGCCGGGCGATCAGGATGCCGATGTCGCGGACGAGAGGGGTCTTCATGTCGAGCCTTTCGATTCGGAGGCCGGAGAGCCCCGTTCGGTTGAAGCGACAACTAAAATAGCAACCGATAGTTGTAGCTTCAACTACACTGTTCGTGCCGGTTCGGGACGGGTGCCCGCGAACGCCTCCCCCAGCAACCGCCGCACCCCCACCTCCGTCACCTCTCGCGGATTCGGATACGGCTTCGCGGTCGCCAACCGCGCCGCCTCGTCCAGATCCGCCTCCCGCATCCCCAGCTCCTCGAGACTCGTCGGTCCACCGGCCGCCGCCACGAGGTCGTAGACCCCCGCGGGCGCCGATTCCGTGCCGAGGGCCTGCGCGACGCGGGCCATGACGTGCGGCACCGACGGTTCGTTGTAGGCGAGCGCGTGGGGCAGCACGACGGTGTGTGTGGCGGCATGCGGCAGGTCGAACGAACCGCCCAGGGCGTGACAGAGCTTGTGGTGCAGGCCCATACCCGCCGAAGCCAGACAGGTACCGGCGAGCCACGCCGCGAGCAGCAGATCCGAACGTCCCTCGGGATCCGCCGAATCCGCACCGAGGGCAGGGATACCCCGCGCGATCGCGGCCACCGCTTCGAGCGCGAGGGCGTCGACGATCGGGTTCGCCTGTTCGGAGTACAAGGCTTCGATCGCGTGGGCCATCGCGTTGATCGCGCTGGTCAATGCCAGAGGAATGGGCATGGACATGGTGAAGTCGACGTCGTAGATCACGGTCTCGGGCAGAAGGTCGGGCGACGAACGCGTGGTCTTCACACCGCCCGCGGTCTCGCCGAGAACGGGCGTCACCTCCGACCCGGCATAGGTCGTCGGCAGGATCACCTGGTCGATCCCGGTGCGGCCCGCCAACGCCTTGGCCAGCCCGGTGGTGGAGCCGCCCCCGACCGCGACCACCGCGTCGACATCGTTCTCCGTGACCCGACCGAGGACCCGCTCGGTCACCTCGACCGGCGTGTGCATCACCGCACCGTCGAACCGCGCGACCTGCAGATCGCCGAGTGCCGTCTCGACCAGCTCGGCCTGCGGTCGCACGTGCTCGCCGGCGAGCAGCAGGACCCTCGAACGATCGAGTCGACGCACTTCGTCCGCGACCCGCGAAGCGGTACCGGGGCCGAAGATCACACGTACCGGATGAGAGTTGTAGACGAAGGAACGCATGCCCGTATTCTCACGACGCCCGTGAGAGCACGCGTGCCCTTTACGAAAGTCCGTACACCCGCTCGGCGTTCGCGGTGGTGGCCGCGGCCAGTTCGTCGGCGTCCTCGCCGCGCACCTCGGCGAGCGCGCGCACCGTGTACGGCAGGCAGTACGACTCGTTCGGCGCGCCCCGGAAGGGATGCGGCGTCAGGAACGGCGCATCGGTCTCCACCAGCACCAGCTCGCGGGGCACGAGCGGCGCCGCCTCGCGCAGGGCCTTCGCGTTCTTGAAGCTCACGGTGCCCGAGAAGCTCAACAGGTATCCGGCGTCGACGCACCGGCGGGCCATGTCTGCATCCGACGAGAAGCAGTGGAAGATCACCGTCTCGGGTGCACCCTCGTCGTGCAGGATGCGCAACAGTTCGGCGTCGGCCTCACGGTTGTGGATCATCAGGGTCTTGCGGAGACGCTTCGCGAGGTCGATGTGCCAGCGGAAGCCCTCCTCCTGTTCGGAGGGTTCCGCGCATCCGTCGAGCTTGCCGGGCCAGTAGAGATCGAGGCCGGTCTCCCCCACGGCGACGCACCGGGGGTCGGCGGCGAGTGTCGCGATCTCGGCGCGGGTGGCGTCGTCGAGGCTGTTCGCGCGGGTCGGATGGATGGCGACGGCCGCGTAGACCCGATCGTCCCAGTGCGCGGCCCGCACCGCGAACCGCGCCGCCTCGAGATCGTCGGCGACGGTGACGATGCGTCCGACACCCACCGCGGCGGCACGGTCGACGATCGCGGAGGTCGTCGCGGCGTCCTCGGCACCGCACGCGTCGAGGTGCGTGTGGGCGTCGACGAGCGGACTCAACGGCTGTGGGGCTTCGGGGGCGGGACGGGCTGCGCTCACGACCTATAAACTACTGGCCACCATGACTGCGCCTGATTCCTCCCGCCCGGCTGCCGGCGATCCCACCCGCCCGCCGTTCTACGTCACGACCGCGATCGCGTACCCGAACGGCGCCCCGCACATCGGGCACGCCTACGAGTACATCTCGACCGACGCGATCGCGCGGTTCAAGCGTCTCGACGGCTTCGATGTGCGCTTCCTGACCGGCACCGACGAGCACGGTCTGAAGATGCAGCAGACCGCCGCGAAGGAAGGCATCCCGGTCACCGAACTCGCGTCCCGGAACTCGGACGTCTTCGAGGCCATGGACAAGGCCCTGAACATCTCGTACGACCGGTTCATCCGCACCACGGACGCCGATCACCTCGAGGCGAGCAAGGCGATCTGGCAGCGCATGGTCGACGCAGGCGACATCTACCTCGACACCTACGCGGGGTGGTACTCGGTCCGCGACGAGGCGTTCTACACCGACGGTGAGACCACGCTGCTCGAGGACGGTTCGCGGATCTCCACCGACACCGGCACCCCGGTGGAGTGGACGGAGGAATCCACCTACTTCTTCCGCCTGTCCGCCTACCAGGACAAGCTGCTGAAGCTCTACGAAGACCAGCCCGACTTCATCGCACCGGCGACCCGCCGCAACGAGATCGTCAGCTTCGTCTCCGGTGGCCTGAAGGACCTGTCGATCTCCCGCACGACCTTCGACTGGGGCGTTCCGGTTCCCCACCATCCCGATCACGTCATGTACGTGTGGGTCGACGCACTGACCAACTACCTCACCGGGGCCGGTTTCCCCGACACCGAGGCGGAGTCGTACCGCCGGTACTGGCCGGCCGATCTGCACATCATCGGCAAGGACATCACGCGGTTCCACACCGTGTACTGGCCGGCCTTCCTCATGTCCGCGGGCCTCGAACTGCCCGAGCGGGTCTTCGTCCACGGCTTCCTGTTCAACAAGGGCGAGAAGATGTCGAAGTCGGTCGGCAATGTCGTCGATCCCCTCGAGATGGTGAAGCAGTACGGCCTCGATCAGCTGCGCTTCTTCCTGCTCCGCGAGATCTCCTACGGCCAGGACGGCAGTTACAGCCACGAGGCCATCGTCACCCGCATCAATGCCGATCTGGCCAACGACCTCGGCAACCTCGCACAGCGGTCCCTGACGATGGTCGCGAAGAACCTCGAGGGTACGGTGCCCACGCCGGGCGAGTTCACCGCCGACGACGAGGCCATGCTCGCCCAGGCCGACGCACTGCTGGGGAAGGTGCGCGCCGAGTTCGACGTCCAGGCCCTGCATCTGGGTCTCGAAGCGATCTGGCACGTGCTCGGCGAAACCAACCGTTACTTCTCCGCGCAGCAGCCGTGGGTGCTGCGCAAGACCGATCCCGAGCGGATGGCGACGGTCCTCTACGTCACGCTCGAGGTCGTGCGGATCGTCGGTCTGCTCGTCCAGCCGGTGATGCCGGATTCCGGTGCGAAGATCCTCGACCTGCTCGGTCAGGCACCGGAGGCGCGGGAGTTCGACGCCGTCGCCACCCGTCTGGCTCCCGGCACGGCACTGCCCGCGCCCGCGCCGGTGTTCCCGCGATACATCGACGAGGACTGAGGTCTCACCACACGGTTCCGTCCGGCGACGGAGAACACCGGCCAGCGCGTTCTGCGGCGCCACCGGAACCTGTCGGTGCCGTGCGCCACACTGCGGCGCATGCGCAGCGATAGAACACACGTTCGAAACGGTGGCCTGAACGAGCACGCTCTCCTCTCCGAGTTGGGCGGTGCCTACGAGCGGGGGTGGCAGCCCGCCGACATCCTGCACGTGACGGCCCGTTCGGGCGGCACGTCCGACGTCGCGCTCACCGCGGCCACGATGCTGTTCGATGCGCAGATCCGGCGTGCGGCCGAACGCGCCCCCGTCGAGTGGGTACGGCAGATCGACGAGATCTCCCGACGACACCCGTATCTCGTCCACGCCACGCAAGCCCCGGTACTGGCCGACGGTCTGCGCCGGGCCGCCTCCGACGTCACCCGCTTCGAGATCGAGGGCCTCGCCTTCACCTGGAAGTACCTGCCGTCCTTCGCGATCCTCATGCCGCCGCCCTCACGGTGGCCGTCCGTCCGCTCCGCCGGCACCGCTGTCTCCTCGCCGCCCGACATCCGGATTCTCGAACGCATCCGCGCACTGTTGTCGAAGGCCGAATCCACCGACTTCCCCGACGAGGCGGAAGCGCTCACCGCGAAAGCGCAGGAACTCGTCTCCCGCCATGCAGTGGGTGCCGCACTGCTCGCCGGACCCGGTTCCCGCACCGACCCCGTCGTGGGCCGGCGTATCCACCTCCACAATCCGTACATCCGGGAGAAGGTCCTGCTTCTCACCGCGATCGGCGATGCGAACCGGGTGCGCACGGTGTGGTTCACCCGCGTACAGATCGCGACGATCGTCGGCACCGCGACCGACCTGCAGCAGGCCGAGATGCTGTTCACCTCGCTGCTCGTGCAGGCCGGGCGGGCCGTGCGGGCGACCGGCACGGCGGGCCGGCGAGGATCGTCCGCGACCTCCTTCCGCCGTGCCTTCCTCACCGGCTACGCGCATCGGATCGGCGAACGTCTCCGCGAGGCCGACGTCCGGGCCACCGCCGACGCCGCAGCCGAGGCGCGGGTACCCATCACGACCCTCGCGCCGATCCTCGCCCGTCGGTCCGATGCCGTCGACACCGAGTTCCGGCGACTGTTTCCCGTCACCCGCGACTCGCGTAGCCGCGGTGTCGACGCCGACGGCTTCCACGCCGGTCGCGATGCGGCCGACGCCGCCTCGCTCACCCCCGGGCCCCAGCCCGTCGATCGCTGAGGCCGATCATCCAGGCGGTCGATCACCCGGGTGACGGACATCACAGCATGCTGTGCCCACGTCGTGTCACATCCGCGCCGCGAGCGGTGTCACGTCGGTAGCACCACTTCCGACAGCGAAGGGACGAGAGCGATGACAACGCAATTCCACGTGGTGGTCGTAGGCGCGGGGTACGCCGGGGTGATGGCCGCGAACCGACTCCTGGCCGAACATCCCGAAGTCGCGGTCACGGTGGTGAACCCGCGCGCCGTCTTCGTCGAACGGGTCCGGCTCCACCAGGTGGCGGCCGGATCCGGCACCGCCACGCACGACCTGGCCGATCTCCTGCATCCGCGGGCGACGCTGCATGTCGGTTCGGCCGAACGGATCGAACCGCACGCGGTGGCCCTCGCCGACGGGACGGTCCTGCGGTGCGACGCGGTGGTCCACGCCGTGGGCAGCACATCGGTTCCCGGCGCGATTCCCGAGGCACAGAAAGTGTTCTCCGTCGCCGACCTCGACTCGGCCACAGCTCTCCACGACGCACTCGTGGCCGTGGACGATCACGCGTCCGTCGTCGTGATCGGCGGTGGCCTCACCGGCGTCGAGACCGTCACCGAACTCGCACAGGCACATCCGCGACACTCACTCGCCCTCGTCGGCGATCCGGGCACCGGCCTACCCGAGGACACACGGCGTTACATCCGTCGCCGGCTGGAGGAGCTGGGCGTCCGGCTGCGCTCGGGAGCACGGGTCACCCGCATCGACGAGGAGTCCGTCGAACTCGACGACGGCACCGCGATTCCCGCGACCCTTGTGGTCCGGACGGCAGGCTTCTCCGTCCCCGACCTCGCCCGTCGCAGCGGACTGCCGGTCGACGACGCCGGCCGCCTCCGGGTCCGCGACACCCTTCAGGCGGTCGACGGCACACCGATCGTCGGAGTGGGCGACGCGGTGGTGGTGGAGGGCAACGACCACCTGCGGATGAGCTGCCAGGCAGCGATGCCGCTGGGCAGCCACGGCGCCGACACGGTGTGGCAACTGCTGCAGGGACGCGAACCGGCACCGCTCTCGCTCGGGTTCGTCTCGACCTGCGTCTCGCTGGGCCGCGATCGCGGCGTGGTGCAGTTGTCCGCCCGCGACGACACCCCCTCGAGGTGGGCGGTGCGGGGACGGCTCGCAGCACCGGTGAAGGAAGCCGTCGTTCGTGGGACCATCCGCACCATGCAACTCCAGGCGCGCGGGCGGGCCCTGCCGACCCGGCGCGGACCGGACACGGCCGCACGGGAGAATGCGCACGTATGACCGGCGACGACGTCTTCACCGAACATCGGGGACTGCTGTTCTCGATCGCCTACGAGATCACCGGCAGCGTCGCCGACAGCGAGGACGTCCTGCAGGAGAGCTACCTCCGCTGGGCCCGCGCCGACACCGATGCCGTCGACAACCCGCGGGCCTACGCGGCGCAGATCGTCACGCGGCAGGCGCTGAACTCGCTGCGGTCGGCGCAGCGCCGCCGGGAGGACTACGTCGGGCCGTGGCTGCCCGAACCGATCCTCACCGCTCCCGACGCGGCCCACGAGGTCGAACTCGCCGAGGCGGTGTCCACCGCCATGCTGCTGGTACTGGAGACGTTGACGCCGGTCGAACGTGTGGTCTTCGTGATGCGCGAGGTGTTCGGTTTCGAGTACGGACGCATCGCCGACGCGGTCGACCGCACGGAGAGCGCCGTCCGGCAGATCGCGCACCGTGCCCGCGCGCACGTCCACGCCAAGCAGCGGCGCTTCACCCCGGCGGGCGCCGAGACCGACCGGGTGGTCACCGCCTTCCTTACCGCGGCGACCACCGGCGATCTCGACGGATTGCTGTCACTGCTGGCTCCCGACGTCGTGTACCTCGCCGACGGCGGAGGCAAGGTCGATGCGGCCCGGGTCCCGGTCCTCGGCGCCACGAAGGTCGCCCGACTGTTCCTCGGGCTGGTCCGGCACCCACTGCCCGACATGACCATCGAGCCGGCCGTGCTGAACTCGATGCCGGGCGTCCTCGTCCGTTCGGCAGGGGTCCTCGACATGGTGCTGCACTTCGAGATCGACGAGGGCCTGGTCACCGGGGTCTACGTGGTGCGCAATCCCGACAAGCTCACACATCTCGGGGCTCGTCCCGGCGCCTCCGACCGGCCATGACAAGCTGACGCCATGCGGATGGAACGACTCGGCCGCGGCGGCACCGTCGATCGCGTTCTCGGTGCACTGGCGGAACGCGCCCGGATCCTGGCCGTCCCCGGCCCGGCTGCGCTGTCGGGCGAGTGGTTCGGGGCTGCGGCCGTGCTCGTCCCGTCCGTCTCCGTCGAATCCGTACCACCGGCGGAGGCCTTCTCGCTCTCGCCGGATGCTCCCGTCTCCGGCGGCGACCGGCCACTCATCGGTGGTGGACGCATCGGATACCTCGCCTACCCGGATCGCGTCCCGGACCGCCCCGCGCTGCCCCTGGCCGCCAGCGGGTGGACCGACACCGTCCTTCGCCTCGACGCCGCCGGCTGCTGGTGGTACGAGACCCTCGGCACCGCACCCTGCCCCGACGATCTCGCCTCCGCCGTCCTCGATCCCTCGCCCGTGGCCTCCGGCTGGCACATCGCATGGACGCCGCCCTCCCGCGACGAGCACCGCCGCGGCGTCGAACGGTGCCTCGAGGCGATCCGCGCCGGCGAGGTGTACCAGGCGTGCGTATGCACCCGGTTCACCGGACGGTGGGACGGCGACCCGCTGGCGTTCTTCGCCGACGGAATCTCCCGGACGGCCCCGACACGAGCCGCCTACCTGCAGGGATCCTGGGGCGCAGTGGCGTCGCTGTCGCCCGAACTGTTCGTCTCCCTCCACGACGACACGATGCGGTCGAGCCCGATCAAGGGCACACTCCCCCGCTCCGCCGACCCGGCGCGATTACGGGCCTCTGCCAAGGACGTCGCCGAGAACGTGATGATCGTCGACCTCGTCCGCAACGATCTCGGTCGCGTCGCCGAGACCGGTTCGGTGCGGACCGAGGATCTGCTGACGGTGCGGCCCGCCCCGGGGGTGTGGCACCTGGTGTCCACCGTCGCGGCGGAGCGGCGACCGGGCGTGACGGTCGCCGACATTCTCGACGCGGCGTTCCCGCCCGCCTCCGTCACCGGGTGCCCGAAGATCCGGGCCCGCACGTTGCTCACCCGATGGGAGGGTTCGGCGCGGGGCGTCTACTGCGGAACCGTCGGCATGACGAGTCCGATCGCCGGCACCGAACTGAACGTCGCGATCCGCACGGTCGAGTTCGGTCACGTCGACACCGGCCACGGCGTGTGCGCGCTCGGTGTCGGTGGCGGCATCACCATCGACTCGGATCCCGAGGCCGAATGGCAGGAATGCCTCGACAAGGCTGCGAGCATCCTCACGCTCGGCGACAGCCGGGCCGGCGCTCAGCACACTCCGTTCGGCGGCGCCGGTAACTCGTAGCGGTCGAGCACGTCGTCGAGTCGCACGGAGGTGGAACGGCAGATGCGGGCCACCACGGCGTCGGCATCGAGCCCCCACGTGCGGAGCAGACCGTCGCCGCCGGCGGCGACGATGGTGCCGTCGGGCGCGAAGGTGACCTGCCAGCGTCCCGTCCCGATCTCGGTGACCGGCCCACCGATCTCGTGCATCCCGTCCGGGTCGGCGACGTCCCACAATCGGACCGTCCCGTCGTCGCTCCCGCTGACCGCGCGGGTGCCGTCCGGGGTGATCGACACCGAGTAGACGGTGCCGCGGTGGCCGCTCAACCGGGTGTCGCGGGCGACGAAATCTCCGGACTCGGCGCGGTCCCAGACCACGACGTCGTGATCGTCGCCACCGGTCACCAGGACGTCGCTCGAACCGCCGAAGGCCACGGTGTTCACCCCGGTGGCGTGCCCGTCCGTGACGTTCACCCGTCCCGGGGAGCGCGGATCGGTGACGTCCCACGCGTAGATCTCGCTGTCGGCGCTCGTGACCACCAGGCTCCGGCCGTCGGGACTGACGGCCGCACTGCGCACGAGATTCTTCGGCCCGGTCAGCGGTTCACCCCAGGGCACGGGCTCCGCTGGATCCGCGATGTCCCACAACTGCACCGAGAAGTCGTCGGCGCCGGTCACGAGGGTCGTGCCGTCGGGTCCGAACGCCACGGCGGAGGTGAACCTCGTGGCCAGCGGCACCGGGTCGCCGAACGGCTTCGGTGCCGACGGATCGCGCACGTCCCACAACTGCACGCTGCCCCCGGATGTCGGCGCCGTGGCCAGGATCGTCCCCGAGGGCGAGAGCGCACACACGTAGGCTCCGCCGAGCGGACGCGGCAACGCGATCCCGCCGGCACGGTTCCAGTCGCCGCCCCGGCCGACCCGCCAGAGGGTGACATCGGGGCCGTAGCTGCCGGTCGCGACAAGGGTTCCGGCCCGATCGATCGCGGGCCGGGTCAGCGCACCGTCGGCCACGGCCACGCGGGTCTGCGGCATCGTCCACACCCGGACGTTGGCGTCCTGTCCTCCGGTGACGAGGGTGTTCCCCGTCGGGCTGACCGCGAGCGTGGGCACGCCACCTCCGTGTCCGGTCAGCGGCGGGTCGACCTCGTCGAGCGTGCGCGTGGCGGGGTCGAGGTCCCACAGTTTCGCGGTGCCGTCCCACGAGGCGCTCGCAAGTGTGCGTCCGTCGGGCAGGAAAGCGATGTTCCAGACCCCACCGGTGTGGGCGTTGGTCGGCGCCCCCAGTGGACGGGCCGCGCGTGGATCGGTGGTGTCGAACAGGTGCAGCACACCGTCGTCGCTGCTCGCCGCGAGGACCGTACCGTCTCCGTTGAAGCTCACCGAATGGGCGACGTCGCCGAACCCGGTCAGTGGCTCACCGAGCGACACCGGCCTCGACGGCGTGCTCACGTCCCACAACCGGACGGTGCGGTCGTCGCTGGACGTGGCGAGGATCTGCCCTCCGGGACGGAAGGCGACCGTCCGGACACCGCCGTCGTGCTCGTCGACGAGGGTGACGGGGAAACGGCCCGAACCGGGATCCGCAGTGTCGACGAGTGCCACGCGTCCGTCGTCGTACGGCACGGCGAGCACCCGCCCGGTGGGTGAATACCGCACGTTGTGCACGGCGCCGCCGGCGTAGACCTGCCGGTCGAGCACCACGCGCGGCGCGGCACGATCCGTCACGTCGTAGATCCACACCCCACCGTCACCTGCACCCATCGCGAGGAAACGGCCGTCGGGGCTGAACGAGACGGACGCCATGTACTTCGTCGACAACTGCAGCGGCTCGCCCACCGCCACCGGTTCGTCGCCGTCGAGCGCCCACAATCGGACGGTGCCGTCGTCGCTCGCCGAGGCGAGGGTGGAGCCGTCGGGTGAGACGACGACACCGTAGACCGGTCCGCTGTGCCCGCTCAGCGTGTAGGCGAGGGGCACGGCCTGGCTGGCGATGAGCCGCGAGTACGCGACCGGACTGTCGGGCTGGAGTTCGGCCGCCACCAGCGCGAGATTCGCCGAGGTCGTGGGGTCCTCGTTGCGCAGGGAATCGGACAGCGCGACGATCTGCTGGAACTGGGCGGCGCTCCGCTCCGTTTCGGCCCGGCCCTTCGCGACCCAGGCCAGACCCGTCATCACGAACGCGATGATCGTCGACAACGCCATCGCCGAGATGCCGACGCGGCGTGCGCGTGCCTCACGAGCGATCTGCCGCCGGGAGGCATCGAGGAAGGCCACGGCCGTGGAGCTGAGCGCGACCGGTCCACGACGGTCCTCGGAGGACCCCGCCATGGCGAGATGCGGGTTCTGCTCGCTCACGACATCCATGCGGCCGCGCCGGTAGAGCAGTTCGCGGTTGCGTCCGGATCCGAGCCAGGTCAACGCGTCGGCCTCGATCTGCTGCCGCAGAGCGGCGCCGGCGCGGTCCTGCTGGATCCACGACTTGAGCCGGGGCCACGCGTCGATCACGGCGTCGTGGATGAGTTCGACACACTCGGCGTCGACGACGAGCACCCGCGCCGACACGAAATGGTCGAGCACGCGCTTCGACGCGGCACGATCCTTGCCTCCCACCGCCAGCAGTTCGTTCAACGGGCGCGCGATCTTGACGTCCGTGCCGGTCGTGGTGACGTAGACCAGGTGGACGAGCATCGACCGGGCGCAAGCGCGGTCGGCGTCGTCGGTGAGGTTCTCCCACGCCCGTTCGGCGCCGGCGGCGACGGATCCGCGGACACCGCCGGTCGCGCGATATGCGGCGACGGTGAGCGTGCCGCCGCTGCGCTTGTCCCACAGCGAGTCGAGCAGGTGGGACAGCAGGGGAAGTTCGGTGCCGCTGATCTCGCCGTCGGTCAGACCCGTGAGGTCGTGGAGGATGAGATCGACGAGACCCGGTTCGAGACGGACCCCGACGAGTTTGGCGGGAGCAGTGATCACCTCGACCAGGTCGTCGCGGTCGAGCGGCTGGACGGTCTTGGTGCGCCGCTCCAGAGCCCGGGCGAGCACCGGGGTCGTCACGGCCTGGTCGTAGAAATCCGAGCGCATCGTCGCGACGACGAGGGCCGGAGCGTCACCGTCCGTACCGGTCGACGCGGTCTCGAGGAGGGTGAGGAAGGCACCGCGGAGAGAACTGTCGTTGCACTGGGTGAACAGTTCCTCGATCTGGTCCACGACGATCAGCAGCAACGACGACGAGCTCCGCGATGCCGCGGCACGCAGGGCCGCGTGGACCGCGACGTGGTCGGTGGGGTCGACGACGTCGGCCAGCTCGGGCAGCGCGTCGACGAGTCGTGCCACCGGGTCGGTGCCGGGGGTGAGGACCACTGGGTGACAGTCCGGTGCGGAGCACAACTGCGGAATGATGCCGGCCTGCACCAGCGACGACTTGCCGACGCCGGAGGCACCGGTCACCACGACCGGTCCCTGTCCGTGGGAGGCCGTCACCACATCGACGAGGCTGCGCACGCTCTGCGTCCGTCCGAAGAACAACCGGGCGTCGTTCTGGCGGTAGGACGCGAGTCCCTTGTACGGACGGATCCCGGGCGGCACGGAAACCGCCGCCGACTCCTTGGTGCGCGGAGCGTTCGCCTGACCACGCGCGGCCTTCCACCAACTCTCCCATTGCTTCAGGGAGTACAGACCGGGAGCCGGCGGTTCGGCGTTGAGTTCCCGGGCCGCCCGGATGAGGACCACGAGCACCGGATGCACCGACTCGAAGCCGGCCGGCATCCGGGTGCCGTTGCGCCAGTCGCTGACCCGTTGGACGGAGACACTCCGGTCGCTGCCCACCGCGCGGGCGACGCTCGAGGCATCCGAGACGACCTTCTTGAGGGCGGGACGGCCGGCGGCGGCGAACAGCATCCGCAACTGATCGGCGAAGAACTGACGCTGCGCCGAACCAGCCTTTCCGTCGCTGTCTCCCATCCGTTCCGCGCCCCTCGTACTCCCGTTCTCCGCGCTGAAACATCCGCTGCGGAAAAATTCCTCACCATGCCTGAACAGGGATGATACCGGTTCCGCGCCGGTCGGTATTTTTTGTCTCCCATTCCGGTCCGGAACAGTGGTGACCACGCAAGGTTCGACCTTGCAGCGTGGGGCGGGGGCCTCCACGCCGATAGGGACTGACGAGGGGTAGTTCCGGGTCGGCGTGGAGGCATGCTCCACATACGTTCGGGCCCCGCATCACGCGGGGCCCTTCGCGTATCCCCGGCCTACTTCACGACGTCGGGATCGTCCGTCGCGACGGGGCTGTTCAACAGATACGGATCGCGATCCAGGTACGCCTTCGTCTCCCGGGCGATCAGACCCGACAGCACGAGCAGACCGATCAGATTCGGCAACGCCATGAGGCCGTTCATCACGTCGGAGAAGTTCCAGACCACCTCGAGCTGGGTGGTGGCACCGATGAACACGACGACCACGAAGACCGCGCGGTAGGGCACCACACCGCGGCGACCGACGAGACGCTCGACGCACCGCTCGCCGTAGTACGACCAGCCGAGAATCGTCGAGAAGGCGAAGAAGACGACCGAGATGGCGACGATCCAGTGACCCCATTCCCCACCGAGGCCGTCGGCGAAGGCGGCCGACGTCATCGCGGCGCCCTGCTCACCCGACTGCCAGGCGCCGGTCGTGATGATGACCAGACCGGTGAAGGTGACCACGATGATCGTGTCGATGAAGGTCTGCGTCATGGACACCAGGCCCTGACGGACCGGATGCGTGGTCTGGGCGGCGGCCGCGGCGATCGCGGCGCTGCCCATTCCCGATTCGTTGGAGAAGATGCCGCGGGCCACGCCGTAGCGCAGGGCGATCATGAACACCGAACCGATGAAGCCACCGGTGGCGGCGGTGCCCGTGAACGCATCGGTGAAGATCAGCGCGAAGGCCTCGGGAATCTGCGAGAAGTTGGCGGCGAGGACGACGATGCCGGCGCCCACGTACAGCACGATCATGGCGGGCACGAAACCGGCGGTGACCTTGCCGATGGACTTGATACCGCCGAGCAGGACCGCCGCGGCGAGCACCGTCATCACGAAGCCGCTGAGCCAGGTGGGCACACCGAAGGTGCCGTCGAGCTGGGTCGCGACCGTATTGGCCTGGGTCATGTTGCCGATGCCGAAGCTGGCGAGCACGGCGAACACCGCGAACAGCAGGCTCAGGACGAGACCGAACTTGTTGGGGATGGCGCGGGCGAGGTAGTACTGCGGACCCCCGCTCTGCTCACCCTTGGCGTCGGTGGTGCGGTACTTCACGCCCAGGAAGGCCTCGGAGTACTTGCTGGCCATGCCGACCAGACCGGTGATCCACATCCAGAACAGCGCCCCGGGACCACCGAAGTAGATCGCGGTGGCGACGCCGGCGATGTTGCCCACGCCCACCGTCGCGGCCAGCGCGGTGGTCAGGGCCTGGTATTGGGAGATGTCGCCTTCGGTGGCGCCTTCGTCGTGCCGGGTGATCAGACCCAGCCGCAGCGCGGGCCACAACTTGCGGAACTGGACGCCCCGCAGCCGCACCGTGAGCACCAGGCCCGTACCCAACAGCAGTGGGATGAGCAGATACGGCCCCCACACCACCCCTGCCACCCCGACGAGGAAATCGTTCGCCGAATCCATCCGCGTCCTCCTGATCGTCGCAAGCCCCCGACAGCGTCCGACCGACCGGTGACGTCTGTGCCTGGGACCCGGCAGAGTTTAGGCTTCCGTGGCACGGAGTGTCCTCGGACCCCACGGCGCGTCCGATATGCGTTCTTCTCAGCCGCGACGGGCGCCCAGCACCGCGTCGTACAGTTCGCGCTTCGAGACGGACGCACCGGACGACTTCGCCGCCGACTCGGCGACGACCGCGCAGGCGTCCTTCAGCCGCATCCCGTCCGCGACCATCCGTTCCACCTCGTCGACGAGGTCGACGGGATCGGTGGCGACCGCGACCGCCCCTTCGAGCACCACGGTGATCTCGCCGCGCGCACCGTCGACGGCCCATTCGGCGAGCTCGGCGAGCGTTCCGCGCCGCACTTCCTCGTAGGTCTTGGTGAGTTCGCGGCAGACTGCGGCCCGGCGCGTCCCGCCGAGCACGTCGACGGCGTCGGCCAGGCACGCGGCGAGCCGGTGCGGTGCCTCGAAGAACACCACCGCGCGGGGCTCGTGGACGAGCGCTGCGAACCACGCGCGTCGCTGCCCCGGCTTGCGGGGCGGGAACCCGTCGAAGCAGAACCGCTCCACGGGCAGACCCGACAACGCGAGAGCGGTGGTGACAGCGGACGGGCCGGGCAGACAGGTCACCGGCAGGCCGGCCTCGACGCACGCCGCGACGAGCCGGTAGCCGGGATCGCTCACCGAGGGCATCCCGGCGTCGGTGACGAGCAGAACCGTGCGGCCGTCCTCGATGTCGGTGACGAGGCCCGGCAACCGCGACACCTCGACCTGGTCGTAGAAGCTCACGACCCGTCCGGTGATGGTGACGCCGAGCGCCGCGGCGAGGGCCTTGGTTCGGCGGGTGTCCTCCGCGGCGATCACGTCGGCGGTGCCGAGCGCGTCACGAAAGCGCGTCGAGGCGTCCCCCACGTCGCCCATCGGAGTGGCGGCCAGCACGAGCCGGCCCTCTCCCGGATTCGCGCCCTGGACCGGTTTGGCTGCCTGCATACGGCTCAGCCTACGATCGGGAGGTGACCGTGACGGACCGCAGCCCTTCCGAGGCCCCGGACCGTAGTCCTTCCCAGGCCTCGGACCGCCGCCTTCTCGGTCCCGGCCCGCTCGTACCCGCACCCGATCCGCTACCCGGCGACCGGGTCCGCGGCTGGATCGTCACCGCCTTCGTCACGGCACTCGCCGCGATCACGCGGTTCACGATGCTCAACTACCCCACCGACGCGAAGACACCGGTGTTCGACGAGAAGCACTACGCCCCGCAGGGCTGGCAGGTGCTCACCGGCGGCGGGATCGAGGACAACCCCGGTTACGGGCTCGTCGTGCATCCGCCCGTGGGCAAGCAGCTGATCGCGCTCGGCGAGGCACTGTTCGGATACAGCGCGTGGGGCTGGCGCTTCTCGGCCGCGGTCGCCGGTGTCGTGCTCGTCCTGCTGGTCGTGCGGATCGTGCGGCGGATGACCCGGTCGACGATGCTCGGTGCGATCGCCGGGCTGCTGCTCGTCGTCGACGGCGTGACCTTCGTGTCGTCCCGCCTGGGCATGCTCGACATCTTCCAAGCGGTCTTCGTCGTCGGCGCCTTCGGTTGCCTGATGGTCGACCGCGACGACGTGCGTGCCCGGATCGCCCGGGTCCACGCCGAGGGCCGTGTTCTCGACAGTGTGTGGGGTCCGCGCTTCGGTGTGCGCTGGTGGCGCTTCGGCGCGGGCATTCTGCTCGGCCTGGCGGTCGGCACCAAGTGGTCGGGTCTGTACTTCATCGCGTTCTTCGGCCTGATGTCCGTGGCCTTCGACCTCGCGGCGCGCCGCGCGTACCGGGTGCAGCGCCCCTGGGTGGGGACGGCGCTGCGCGACATCGGTCCCGCGCTCTACGCCCTCGTGCTCGTTCCGCTCGGCGTGTACCTGTCGACCTACTGGGCATGGTTCGCGAGCGAGACCGGCGTCTACCGTCACGCGGTCGGCACGCAGATCGGGCACGACGGGATGTTCTCCTTCGTGCCCGCCGCGCTGCGGTCGCTCTGGTACTACAGCGCGAGCGTCCTCGAGTTCCACTCCGGTCTGACGAACTCGGCCGGCAACCAGCACCCCTGGGAATCGAAGCCGTGGACGTGGCCGATGGGGCTGCGTCCGATGCTGTACTACTTCGCCGACGGCGAGCGGATCGGCGGGTGCGACGCCGAGCAGTGCGTCAAGGCCGTCATGCTGCTGGGAACGCCGGCGTTGTGGTGGGTGTCGCTGCCGGTCCTCGGGTGGGGGCTGTGGCAGGTGCTCGTCCGCCGCGACTGGCGGTGGGCCGCGGTTCTCACCGGCTACGGCGCGGGGATCCTGCCGTGGTTCGCGAACCTCGACCGGCAGATGTACTACTTCTACGCGGTGCCGATGGCGCCGTTCCTCGTGATGGGTGTCGTGCTCGTGCTCGGCGACATCCTCGGTTCGCCGCACGCGTCGAAGGAACGGCGGACGACCGGGTTGCTCGTGGTGTGCCTGTACGTCGGGCTCGTGATCGCGAACTTCGTGTGGTTGTGGCCGATCCTCACGGCTCTGCCGATCACTCTGGAGCACTGGAACGATCAGCTGTGGCTCCCCAGCTGGCGCTGAGCGGAGCCCGTCTCCGGCGCTGAGCGGAGCTTCAGTTCGGTTCGTCGAGGACGGTGTCCTCGGTGGGCAGATCGACCTCGCGCTCTCCGTCGGAGCCGTAGCGGACGCCGTCGAACCGGCGGGCGAACCGCTCGTCGACGACCGTGAGGAAGCCCTTGAGCCGCTCGAGCAGTTCGGACAGGTGGCGGGGCACGAACGGATCGCCGAGCAGGTCGACGGTGGCGACGAGCCGGTCCTCGACGAGCACCACCTTGATGTGCGACCACGTCCGGTTCAGTTCGGTGAGCTCGGTCAGCGCGTGGGTGCGACCGCCGTTCGGCGCGGCTCCGGGGATGTCGTCCTCGGGGATCGCGTGCAACAGCGGCGCCCACAACCTGATGTTGCCGTCGTCGTCGATCATGACGAAGACCACCTGGGAGTCGAGGATCACGACGAAGTCGCCGTCGGCGTCGACCGGCACGGGGCGGCCCAGGGCGTGGGCGAGGGCGTCGCTCACGCGCTCGCGCAGGTCGCCGAGGGCGGACGGTGGGTGGGCCTGCAGGAAGGCAGGATGCGGCACTTCTCCACGACCGCGCAGCACCGACACGATGTGACGGGCGAGCATGTCGGCCTCGGAGACGGGCCGGGTGACCGGCTCGGATCCGGTGACCTCGACGGTGGCACGCCCACCGGAGCCCGCCCGCACCCGCACGCAGGCCGCGGCGCCCGAGGCGGTCTCGGCGCGCAGCTCGAAAGCGTCGGATCCGGTGAGTTCGGAGATGCGCCGGGCGAGCTGCGACGCGTAGCGGGTCCAGTCGCGGTCGAGGGTCTCGTCGAATCTGTCGGTGTCGGTCACGCGCACTCCTCTCGAAGAGCAACTGCCGGGCAGGCGACACCGTACTCGCGGTGGACGACAACTCACCGCAGGCACGCGGCGTCGTGTGTCACCCGTGATGCCGCCCTGCGACCGCCGCCCACACCGCGACCCGCGACCCGCGTTCGAGGATGTCGACGATCGCGAATCCTGCCTGTGCGAGAACGGTGCTCACCGTCATCGAGATCGTCCCGGTGTCCTCCCCCGCCCTTGCCCCGTCGATCACCCACAACCGTCCGTCGTCGGTCAGCATCGGCGCGAGGGCGGCCACGGCCGCGGTGTCCTCGCGGAAGTCGGGGACGTTCACGGCGTAGATGCGGTCGAACGTCTCGCGGCCCACGAACTCGTGGAGCCGCGTCGCGGTCGGTACCACGCGTAGCCGGGCGTCCGGACCGAGGTGTCCGGCGACCACACCGGAGGCCGGTCCGGTGTCGATCGCGAGAACCGACATGCCCGGACGGAGATCGAGGACGTCGAGCAGGAACTCGACGTCCTCGATCCGGGACCGCTCGGTCATTCGACCCTGCGCAGCGTCCGTTTCCTGCGTCCACCCGTGATGAGTGGGTCGCGTTGCAGATCCCGGTACAGCGACACGCACAGGCCGATCATCACGAGGAGGAAGGGGGCGGCGGCGATGATCGTCATCGTCTGCAGGGCGTTGAGGGCTTCCGAGCCGCCGCTCCACAGCAGCAGTGCCGCAACCCCGCCGGTGAGTCCGCCCCAGAAGATCACCACCGTGCGCCGGGGTGCGAGGGTGCCGCGCTGGCTGAGAGTGCCCATGACCATCGAGGCGGAGTCGGCTCCGGAGATGAAGAAGATGGCGATGAGCAGCATCGCGACGACCGTGGCGACACCGGTGAGCGGGAGGTTGCCGAGCATCCCGAACAGCTGCCCTTCGACACTGTCGGCACCGGCGATGTCCAGGCCGTCCAGCTGCTGTCCGATGCCGGCGCCGCCGAAGATCGAGAACCACACGAGACTGACCAGGCTGGGGACGAGGATGACGCCCACGACGAATTCCCGGATGGTGCGGCCGCGGCTGATGCGGGCGAGGAACATGCCCACGAAAGGCGCCCACGAGACCCACCATGCCCAGTAGAAGATCGTCCAGCTCGACAGCCATTCGCCCGCGGCGTCGTTGGATGCGGCCGTGCGGGCCGACATCCGGGCGAACTCGGCGGCGTACGCGCCGAGGGTGGTGGGCACGAGGTTGAGGATGAACACCGTGGGCCCGAGCACGAAGACGAACAGTGCCAGGACGGCGGCGAGGACCATGTTGATGTTCGACAGGTACTGGATGCCCTTGGCCACACCGGTGACTGCGGACGCGATGAACGCGAGAGTGAGCAGCGCGACGATCGCGACCAGCAGCATCACTCCCGCCGACTCGAGCCAGCCGGTGACCTCGAAACCCGATCCGATCTGCAGAGCGCCCAGACCGAGCGACGCCGCGGTACCGAACAGGGTCGCGAACAGGGCGAGGATGTCGATGACCTTGCCGAGCGGACCTTCGGCCCGGCGTCCGAGGAGCGGGATGAACGCCGAGCTGATGAGCTGCTTGCGTCCCTTCCGGAAGGTGCCGTACGCGATGGTCAGACCGACGACGGCGTAGATCGCCCAGGGATGCAGGCTCCAGTGGAACATCGAGGTCGCCATCGCGATACCGGTGCCACCGATGGTGCCGGGTGGCGGTTCGACGAAGTGCGAGAGCGGCTCGGCGACACCGAAGAACATCAGGCCGATACCCATCCCGGCGGCGAACATCATCGCGATCCAGCTGACGGTGCGGAATTCCGGCTTCTCGCCGTCCTTGCCCAGCGGGATCCGCCCGTAGCGGCTCAGCGCGAGCCAGAGCGCGTAGAACACGAACGCGCTCGCCGTGAGGACGAACAACCAGCCGAACTCGACGACGACCCAGTCGAGGATGTTCCCGGTGACGGTCCCGAAGTTCTCGGTGGCGGCCAGGCCCCACACCACGATCGCCGCGACCAGCGCGGCAGAAACTCCGAAGACCACCTTGTCGGTCTGCGGCCGCTGCGTTGCGGACTCGGCTTCTACAGGAGCACCG
Organism: Rhodococcus sp. Q1; assembly: GCF_004153645.1. Taxonomy (NCBI): domain Bacteria; kingdom Bacillati; phylum Actinomycetota; class Actinomycetes; order Mycobacteriales; family Nocardiaceae; genus Rhodococcus; species Rhodococcus sp. Q1. The sequence goes on from NZ_SDMJ01000004.1 coordinate 160,307, forward strand.
GCACCCGAGATCTCCTCGGAGCCGGGCCGATCACCAGGCACGTTCATGCGACAAACCTTCCAAGTTTCGGCCGGCTTCGGAGCCGAATCACCGAACCCGAGGTAATAGTCACATTCCGGACGGGGTGTGCACCCTATCCGCGCTGCTCACCGGCCGGTCAGCCTGCGCGCAGTGCGGCCGAGACGAAGTCGAGGATCTCGTCGTCGGACATCCCCAGGGCGCGCACCTCGGCGACGTACTCGTGGGTGGAACGCTGGGCCCGCGTGCGGGTGGGATCGCCCGTGTCGGCGACGAACGTCCCGGCCCGCCCGCGGGCCTCGAGCACCCCCAGCTTCTCGAGTTCGCGATAGGTCTTGGCGACCGTGTTGGGGGCGATGCCGAGCGTGTCGGCGAGGCCCCGCACGGTGGGCAGCTTCGATCCTGCGATCAGCTCACCCTCGTGTACCAGGTCGACGATGCGTCGGCGCAGTTGCTCGAACGGCGGGACGGTCGAGTCGGGATCGATGGTGAGGTCGAGCATTCTCGCAGGTTATCAGCGCTCGATGACCCTCACCGGCGCTTCGGCCGAGGGCGCCTCGGCGGGGGCGTGGTTGTAGCTGCCGGTCTCGAGCAGGTCACGGATCTGGATGAGCAGATCGGTCTCGCTCAGCGGCTCGTCCTCGGGCTCCTTCTCCGGCGCGAAGCGTGCCTTGGCCGCGTTGACCGGCACGATGAGCACGAAGTAGACGACAGCCGCGATGATGAAGAAGTTGATCGCCGCGGAGATGACGGCGCCGAGGTTGACGAAGGTCGCGTCGTTCGACGACAGAAGGCGGAAGCCGAAGCCCATATCGTTGTCGCCGCCCACCGCCGCGACGAGCGGATTCACGATGTGGTCGGTGAACGCCGTGACGATGGACGTGAACGCCGCACCGACGACCACCGCGACAGCGAGTTCGACGACGTTTCCGCGCAGCAGGAAATCCTTGAAACCTTTGAACATCGTGCTCCGTGCCTTTTCTCGAGAACTCACAAAACTTCAGGGCGCGGACATCGTATTGACGCTCTCCGGCACCTTCAACAGGGACGATTCGGGCGACACGGCTGCCGGCCGCAGCGGAGCGAGGGGTCCGTCAGGGCAGAATCGGGCCATGGCAACCACGGCGAAGATCTACCACAATCCGCGCTGCAGCACGTCACGCAACACTTTGGCGCTGCTGGAGGAGAACGGACTCGAACCCACCGTGATCAAGTATCTCGACACTCCGCCCTCTCTCGACGAGCTGCGTGGGCTGCTCGATGCGGCGGGTCTCACACCGAGCGAGGCGATCCGCAAGAAGGAATCGCTCTACAAGGAACTGAACCTGGCCGAAGCGTCCGAGGACGAACTGCTCGAGGCGATGGTCGCGAACCCGATCCTCATCGAGCGTCCGCTCGTCGTCACCGACAAGGGGACCGTGCTCGCCCGTCCCGTCGACAAGGTGCGCGAGATCCTCTGACGAGAACTGCACGCGAGGATCACAGGACCGCGCGCGCGAGCGGACACGACATGCATCGCGGACCGCCGCGGCCGGAACCGAGTTCCGACCCGGCGATCCGCAGCACCTCGACCCCCGAATCCTCGAGCCGGGTGTTCGTCTCGACGTTGCGTTCGTAGGCGACGACGACACCGGGCGCCACGGCGAGGGTGTTGTTCCCGTCGTCCCACTGCTCACGTTCGGCCACAACGGAATCCAGACCGGTGTCGATGACGCGCAGCTTCTCGATTCCCATCGCGTCGGCGGCGGCCTCGAGGAACGGGCGGGGCCCCGAGATCTGCACCGTCCCGTCTTCACGGTGGATGGTGAAGGCCTGCAGGCTGTCCCGGATCGCCGGATACATCACCACCGCGTCGACGTCGACCATCGTGCACACCGTGTCGAGATGCATCGACGCCCGCCGCTGCTCGATCGGAACGGCCAGCACCGTGTGCGCGAGTCCGTCGTCGAAGGCGCTGCGCGCCAATGCTTCCGCACCGGCCGGACTCGTCCTCTCCCCCACCCCGACGGCGACGACACCGGGCGCGAGCAGCAACACGTCGCCGCCCTCGACGGGTGCGGTGTGCGATTCGTACGCGCGTCGCACGTGGAGGAACTGCGGATGGAAGGCGTAGATGAGGTCGGTGAGGCCGGTCTCGCGCCGGCGGGCGGGCAACGCCAGATTGGGGATCGCAACCCGTGATCCGAGCCAGAACGACGAATCGCGCGTGAAGAGCAGGTTCGGCAGCGGCGCGATGGCGAAGTCGGAGCCGTGGTGCATCAACCGCACGAGGGACGGAGCCGCGCCGCCGCCTACCGTGGGCAGTTCGTCGAAGGTCATGCCCGCGATGAGGATCCGGGCGAGTTCGGCAGCGGGCAGGGCACGCAGATGGCCCGTCAGCTCCTCCGCGAGCGCATGACCGAGGCGCTGCGCGTCGACGGCCGACGAGACGCTCTGCACCCGCGCGGCACCACTGGCCTCGAGTGTCTCGGTGAGCAGGTCCGCGAGCAGGAACACCTCGACCCCGCGACTGCGCAGCAGATCGGCGAAGGCGTCGTGCTCCTCCTGGGCGCGCGCCACCCACGGCAGGGCGTCGAAGAGCAGCTGGTCGTTGTTGCGGGGCGTGAGGCGTTCGAGTTCGGCGCCGGGCCGGTGCAGCATCACGGCGCGGAGTTCACCGACTTCGGACTCGACACCCCAGCAATGACTCATATGCTCACGGTATCGCGCAGGACGGCGGCATCCGGGTCAGGCGCGTCGACTACGGCGACAACGATTGCGAAGACCACACCGATCCGAGAACACGAGGAGATTTCATGGCCGACGATCCGCTCGGGTGCCTGGCACCGTTCGCCGGGCGCTGGACCGGAGGTGGCGACGGCCACTATCCCACCATCGACGACTTCGCGTACGACGAGACGATCGAGTTCGCGACGATTCCCGGCAAGCCCTTCCTGATGTACGTCAGCCGTACGCGGCACCGGACGGAGGGACGCCCGCTGCACACCGAGAACGGCTACCTGCGTCGCAGCGGGGACAACGTCGAGCTGCTCGTCTCGCAGCCCACCGGGTTCGTCGAGATTCAGCGGGCCCGGCCCGAGGGCGGCGTCCTGGAGTTCAGCACCCTCACCCTGGAGCGCTCACCCGACGCCAAGCCCGTGCACGAGGTCCGGCGGCGTTTCGAGGTCGACGGCGACGTGCTCGTCTACGACTTCTGGATGGCCCATGCCGACACGCCGCTGACGCACCACCTGCACGCCGAACTGCACCGCGCGTCGGAGTGATGTCGGTGGGTCCGGCCCCGCTGAGCGGGGGCGGACCCACCGACGTCATCTCGTGCCGACCACCCGACGGAAGTAGTCGTTGGCAGCCTGCATGACGAGGTTGTAGGGCGGCGCGAACTTGCGCGCCCACCAGTAGCCGAACCGGGTGTCGAACGACGTGTAGACCATGAAGCGGTTCTTCAGGATGCCGGCGACGATGCGCTCGGCCACCTTCTCGGGGGTCGCGGCGTGGCGGACGAACCGGCGGGTGAGCTTGCGGACCTCCGGGCGGTCGCGGTCGACACCGACGATCTGCACGGAGTCGACGAGCGGTGTACGCACGGCACCCGGTACGACGAGGGACACGCCGATGCCGTCGCGCCGGAGGTCGAACCGCAGCACCTCGGACAGCCCGCGCAGACCGAATTTGCTTGCGCTGTAGGCGGCGTGCCACGGCAGGGCCAGCAGCCCGGCCGCCGAGGAGACGTTGACGACGTGCCCGCCGCGACCGGCCTCGATCATGGCCGGCACGAAGTTCTCGATGACGTGGATCGGCCCCATGAGGTTGACGTCCACCATGAGCTTCCAGTGCTCGTGCCGCAACCGGTCGACGGTTCCCCACACGGACACCCCGGCGACGTTGGCGACGATGTCGAGGGACCCGCACGCCTCGTGCACGTCGCGGGCGAATGCGGTGACGGCGTCGTAGTCGGAGATGTCGAGGGCTGCGGCGTGCAGTACGGTGCCACCGCGCTCACGAATGCTGCGGACGACGTCGTCGAGCGCCTTCTCCTGCAGGTCGGTGAGCACCAGGCGGGCGCCGCGATCGGACGCGGCATGGGCCAGGGCGCGGCCGATCCCGCTGGCAGCGCCGGTCACAAGGAATGTGGTTCCACGCAGGTCGGTGATCGCCATGGCGACACCCTAGCGCCGGCGTGGCGACACGACGCTCCGGCACGCCAGGAAACAACCGGGAGGGAGCTCAGAGTCGCTGCGCCATCTCTTCCTGGTAGTCCCGAACGGTGCGTTCGATCATCTCGACATCGTCGTGGCGACCTTCACTGCGCGCGAGATCGGCGCGCTCGCGCAGTACCCGGATCGCCCGACGCAACTCGTCGTCACTCATCCTGTGGTCCATGCCACACAGTCTGCCGGGTTCTGCGCGGACCCGCCAGCGAATGCCCGGAGACGACGAAAGCCCCGCCGACGGCGAGGCTTTCGGGGGTGGAGCTGAGGGGAATCGAACCCCTGACCTCTTCGATGCGAACGAAGCGCGCTACCAACTGCGCCACAGCCCCGTAGGTTCCGAGGGAACCGACTCGCAAACTCTAGCAAACCACCCCGTTCATCACGAAATCGGTGTGTCGGAGCAGGTGACCAGCGGTTTCGGTGGCCTGCTCCGAAGAGGGGACGGGGCCCGCACCGAATCGGTGCGGGCCCCGCCGGAAGCATCGTGGGGACGATCATTCCCCCACTGCGCGAGGAACGACGTAGTCGCCGGGTTCGTCGTACCCGTCGCTAGCACGGACGTCGTATACGTGGTCGATGCCGTAGTCGTCCTCGTAGCGATCGAGGTGTTCGAACTCCGGGTCCTCGTCGTCGACCTCGAGGACGACGGCTCCCGGGCGGCGCAGACGCTGCGGAACGTAGTGGTGATCTCCGCGGGCTCCGCCTGCGCGGGACCGCTGCAGTCGCGCGAGCCGACGCCGCCGGATCTCCTGTTCGAGACGCACCTGGCGCCGCAGGTAGAAGAGGTAACCGACGAGAGCCACGGCCACGAGACCGGCCGGCCACCACAGGAGCGACGAGACGATCAGCGCGAGCGCCGACGTCATGATCGCGGCGATCAGCAGGCCGAGGACGGCCCGCTGACGGAATTCGTACCGCGCGGCGCTGGCGACCGCATCGGCGTGCGGATCGAATCCGCCGCGGCCCCGCCGTTGCGGGGCGTGCGCGCGGACGGGCTCACGCTCGGGTGCTGCGTCGTCGTGGAGATCGGTCTCGTCCGAGTCGATCTCCGGTCGGTCGTCGAGGTCAGTGTTCATGCGGTCCTCCGCGGGGGTGCGGTGCGTGCGGTCGCGACTCGGACGCCAGTGAGGATCGCTGCGGTGGCCGGCGGCCGGCCCGCGAGGGGCTATCGGCTCGTCGTCTCCGCGGTGCAGAACTCGAGTTGCGAGCGCGGCGTCGGTCGTCTGCCGGATTCGAGGACGCTTCGTGACCAGCATGGGCACCAGGACGAACAACCACACGGCTACGAGCCCGATCCACAGAAGCGAGTTCGGCATCCGGTGGTCCTCCCTCCAGTCGTCGCCCTACCAGCCCGTCGACGCCCACCGACCTACTTGAGGCTAGCGGCATCACCACATTTATCTGTACAGAAACGCCGACTCAGGCGACATCAGAAGTCACTCGAGTCACGCGAAACCATCTGACACTTCATTCACTCTAATCACAGAGATCCCACACCCGCTGGGGATTGTTACTCGAGTTACGAGTAACCTGCGTTACATATCGGACGAACCCGACTCGAGACCCGACGAGATCAGGACCAGCTCGCCCGACCGGCACGGACCAGACGGTCCGAGACCGAGCCGGGAACCTCCTCGACCGTCATCGCGACCAGGAGGTGATCGCGGAATCGGCCCTGGACGTCGAGGTAGCGCTTCAGCAGGCCTTCCTCGCGGAATCCGACGTTGCGCAGTACCGCGCGGCTCGGTTCGTTCTCGGGCCGCACGGTGGCTTCGACGCGGTGCAGTCCGACGGGTCCGAAGCAGTGGTCGAGTCCGAGAGCGACGGCCGCGGTAGCGACACCGAGACCGTTGACCTCCTTCTCCACCCAGTAGCCGATCCAGGCCGAGCGCAACGCCCCGCGCACGATGTTGCCCACCGTCAGCTGCCCGCAGAATCTGCCGTCCAGCTCGATGGCCATCGGCAGCATCAGACCCTTGTGCGCTTCCGACCGCAGACTCCGGTACAGCCCCGGCCACACCGAGATGTGATGGCGCATGTCCCACGGCGCCTCACCGGTCGGCTCCCACGGCTCGAGGTGCGCCCGGTCGCGCTGACGCAGGCGACTCCACGCCGCGGCGTCGCGCAGCCGGACCGATCGAACGGTCACCACGCCCCCGGCCACCCGCAGCGGCCCGAGCTCGGCCGGCCAGCCGGGATGACGGGACATCAACCACGCTGCCCGAGGAACGCCACGTCCACCGGGTCGCCCGTACGGATTTCGGAGACCTCGGGGTCGACGATGACGAGACAGTTCGCCTCGGCGAGGGTGGCGAGCAGATGGGAGGACGAGCCCGCGGCGCCGCCGAGCGCCTGCACGAGATAGTCGCCCGTCGCCTCGTCGCGCATGAGCTGACCGCGCAGGAAACCTTTGCGGCCCGGGATCGAGGTGATCGGCGCGACGGTGCGGGCGGAGACCACCCGGCGCATCGGCTGGCGCCGGCCGAGCGCGATGCGGATCAGCGGCCGGACCATCACCTCGAAGACGACGAGCGCACTCACCGGGTTGGAGGGCAGCAGGAAGGTCGGCACCTCGTCGCGGCCGAGACGCCCGAAACCCTGCACCGATCCGGGGTGCATGGCGATCCGCTCGACGCCCAGATCGCCGAGATCGGACAGCGCCTCGCGGACTTCCTCGAGCGCACCGCCGCCCACGGCACCGGCGATCACGACGATCTCGGCGCGGATCAGCTGGCCCTCGACGACCTCCCGCAGGCGCTTCGGATCGGTACTGGCAATACCGACCCGGTTGACGTCTGCTCCGGCGTCGCGAGCGGCCGCGGCCAACGCGTAGGAGTTCACGTCGTACACCTGCCCCGGTCCGGGGGTGCGGTCGACGTCGACGAGCTCACCGCCGACGGAGATGATCGACAGCCGCGGACGCGGGTGGACGAGCACCTTGTCGCGACCGACCGCGGCGAGCAGACCCACCTGGGCAGCCCCGATGATCGTCCCGGCCCGCACGGCGATGTCGCCGGGCTGGACGTCGTCGCCGGTGCGGCGCACGTACTCGCCCGAACGCACCGGTTCGAGCACCTTGATGCGCGCGGCACCCCCGTCGGTGTTGTCGAGCGGCAGCACCGCGTCGGCGAGCGTCGGCAGCGGCGCACCGGTGTCGACGCGTACCGCCTGCCGGGGCTGGAGCCGGATCGGCTGACGCGAACCCGCGCGCACCTCACCCACGACGGGCAGGGTCACCTCGGCGGTCGCGGACTCGCCGTCGGTGTCGGAGGGAGGCTGGAGGTCGACGCTGCGCACGGCGTAGCCGTCGATTGCCGCCTGGTCGAATCCGGGTAGGGGTCGCTCGGTGACCACTTCCTCCGCACATTGCAGACCCTGCGCCTCGGAGATGGCCACCCGGACCGGCCGGGGTGCGACCGCCGCCGCCGTGACCCTGGCCTGCTGATCCTCAACCGACCGCATACCGCTTCTCGTCCTCCAGCCCGTCCGCAGTCAGCGCTTCAGGCGATCGACGAGCCACTCGCGCAACGAGGGCCCGTACTCTTCCGTGTTCAACGCCGAGTCAACCGCAGCGCGCAGGTAACCCCCGGGATTTCCGAGATCGTGTCGGGTGCCGCGGTGCACCACCACGTGGACGGGGTGTCCCTCGGAGATGAGCAGGGCGATGGCGTCGGTGAGCTGCAGCTCTCCCCCGGCTCCGGGCTCGATGCGTCGCAGCGCGTCGAAGATCTCCCGGTCGAGCAGATAGCGGCCGGCGGCGGCGAAGGTCGACGGTGCGTCCTCGACCGCCGGCTTCTCGACCATGCCGAGCACCTTGAGCACGTCGGGATTGGCGGCATCCGGCACGACCTCGACGTCGAAGACGCCGTAGGCGCTGACCTGATCCTTGGGCACGTCGATCGCGCACAGCACGGAACCGCCGCGCTTGGAGCGCACGCGCTGCATCGTCTCGAGCACGCCGACCGGCAGCACGAGGTCGTCGGGCAACAGCACGGCGATCGCGTCCTCGTCGGGATCGAGCGCCTTCTCCGCGCACGCCACGGCGTGACCGAGGCCGAGCGGCTTCTCCTGGATCACGGACTCGACCTCGAGCAGCCCCTGGGCCTTGCGGACCTTGGCAAGAAGCTCGTACTTGCCCTTCTCCTCGAGCTTGGACTCGAGGACGAGGTCCTCGACGAAGTGCGCGACCACGCCGTCCTTGCCCGGTGCGGTCACGATGAGAAGGCGTTCGGCACCCGACTCGGCAGCTTCGCCCGCCACGAGCTCGATGCCGGGCGTGTCGACCACCGGAAGGAGTTCTTTCGGGACCGTCTTGGTCGCGGGAAGGAACCGCGTCCCCATACCTGCTGCGGGGACAACCGCGGTCTTGAAATGCCGCGTGCCTCCGGTCGTACTGTTCGTCATAGACTCCCACCCTAAACTTCGGCCACCGAGGACGGTGGTTCGGCGATCGTAAGGCGTAGACATGCCCCCACCCCCGAAAGCGGTCTGGCGTGACCGCATTCTTACAGCTCGGCGCGAGCTGGGTGCCGCGAGGCGCAGAATCGACGACACCGCGCTCGCCACGGTGGCCTCGACACTGGCGCCGGCGGGGTCGGTGGTGTGTGCGTACGTGCCGGTGGGTTCGGAGCCCGGATCGATCGCACTTCTCGATGCTCTGACCGAGGCCGGGGTGACGGTGCTCGTGCCGGTGACACGCACCGGCGAACCCCTGTCGTGGGCCCGCTATCTCGGAGAGAAGACGCTGCTGGCGGCCGATTTCGGGCTGCGGGAGCCCGGTGGCGAGATCCTTCCGCCCGAAGCGGTGGGCGAGGCCCACACGGTGCTCGTCCCCGCCCTGGCGGTGGATGCGCGGGGTGTCCGCCTCGGCCGCGGCGCCGGCTTCTACGACCGCACCCTGCACCTGGCCGCGCCCACCGCCGCGATCATCGCCGTGGTGCGCGACGAGGAACTCGTCGACGAGCTCCCCGAAGACCCTCACGACATCCGCATGGGCTGGGCGCTGACACCCGGGAAAGGGCTGGTCCGGCTCGGTAGCGACGACCGTGCGGAACAACACACTCCCTAGCGTCGTTGGCACTGTCGGCGGTAGAGTGCCAAGACTGCCGTACGACGAATGCTGCGGTACGACGAACTGGCGGAGGATCAACCGGTGCCCACCTACTCATATGCCTGCACGGCCTGCGACAACAAGTTCGACATCGTGCAGTCCTTCAGCGACGACTCCCTGACCGAATGCCCGCAGTGCGAAGGCAAGCTGCGCAAGCTGTTCAACTCGGTCGGCATCGTGTTCAAGGGCAGCGGCTTCTACCGCACCGACTCCCGCAGTGGCAGCACCGCGAGCGAATCCGCGTCGACGAGCTCGAGCAGCTCCTCGTCGAGCGACAGCAGTTCGTCGAGCAGCTCGTCGTCGAGCAGCTCGTCGTCGAGCAGCTCGTCGTCGAGCAGCGCCTCTTCGGCACCCGCTGCCGCCGCGAGCTGACCTTCCGGGACTTCTTTGTCCACAGGTGGTCGAGTCATCCACAGACCGCCGCTTCCGAGGACTCATCGGGGCCGACAGGGCGTCGCCACCTTCTAGGTTCGGGGCATGCCCGTCGGCCCCTTCCCGTTCCTCCAGCGTGAGAGCGCGCGTCCGCACCGCTCGAGTCCACACCGTTCCTCTGCGGACACCTCGCTGCAGCCCACCCTGCCCGACCGGTTCGCCGAGCTCCTCCGTCCCGGCTGGTCGCGTCTCGTCCGGGCCCGGCGGATCGCAGCCGGACTGCTCGCCGCGCTGGCAGTGATCCTCGCGGTGCGCGGCGACCCCGACAGCGATCGTGTGGGAGTCGTCGTCGCGGCGAGAGATCTCGCGCCCGGGCACACCCTCACCGCAGACGACGTCGCCCACGTGGATCGCGATCGATCCGCTCTCGTCGCCGGGACGCTGCGCGAGGCCGACGACGCCGTGGGACATATCCTCGCCGGTCCTGTGCCGGCCGGTGAACCGCTCGTCGACACCCGCCTCCTCGGCCCGCGCCTCGCCGCAGCGGCCACCGGATTCCCCGACGCACGTGTGGTGCCCGTCCGGCTCGCCGATGCCGGCGTGAGCGAACTGCTCCGTGAGGGCGACCGCGTCGACGTCCTCACCGTCACCGACAGCGCAGACGGCTCCTTACCCGGTGCCCACGTCCTCGCCCGGGGCGCGGTGGTGGTGCTGGCCGAATCCGGCGGTTCGGCGCGGGATCGGAACGAGAGGGTCGTGCTGGTCGCGCTGGAGCCCGAACCTGCCACGGCGGTCGCGGCGGCGTCGCTCGTCAGCGCTCTGACCGTGACGCTCCACTGAGCATCTGCTCGTTTCCCCAGCGTAATCACCTCGGGGAACCGACCTGGCGGTTTATCGTGTGGACGTCCGTGTGACCCACCTCAGGTGCGCGGCCACAGCGGACAGGCCGCGAGAAGGAGCACATCATGCTGAAGGGCTTCAAGGACTTCATATTGAGGGGCAACGTCCTCGATCTCGCCGTCGCGGTCGTGGTCGGCGCCGCATTCACTGCCATCGTCACGGCCTTCACCCAGTACATCATCGAGCCGCTCATCAGCGCGATCGGCGGCGACAACGAGATGGGCTGGGGCTTCGAGATCGTGAGCGGCAACCCGGAGACCTTCGTCGACATCGGCGCGGTGATCTCCGCGATCATCAACTTCATCATCATCGCCGCCGTGGTCTACTTCGTGCTCATCGTCCCCGCCAATGCCGCGAAGAAGAAGTTCGTCACCGAGCCGGAGGACAAGCAGGCCAGCGCCGAGGACCTGCTCATCCAGATCCGCGACATCCTCGAGGCCCAGGCAGGTCAGGCCGCTCAGGGCGCACACGCCAAGCCGACGCCGCGCGTGGAATGAGCACGTGTGCATCGGGCATGAGAAGACCGGGCCCGCTCGATGATTCGAGCGAGCCCGGTCTTGTCGTGCTGTGTTCGGCGTGAGCCGGACGTCTACGTCCTAGACGGTCCAGGGAGCGCCGTAGGTGGTGACGTTGTCGCCGTTGGCCGTGATGGCGCGAACGAACGGACGGACCTGGACAGCGCCGAGGACGCCGGAGGCCGTGCCGTGGACGTTGGAGAACTGAACGGTCTTGAAGTCACCGTCGAACTCGCCCTCGGCGACGACGAGCTCCTCGATGCCCGGAGCCGGGGTCAGCTCGAGCTCGGCGTAGGCCTGCGGAAGGATGTCGGTGACCTTGGCGGATGCGCCGTCCTTGGCACTCAGTCCGACCTCGAGCTGCGGGGTGGAGTAGGTGACACCGATGGCACCGTCGATGCTGCCGGCCCAGGCGAACTGGTAACCGAACTGGAAGGTCGTGCCCTCGGCGTCGGCCGCGCCCTCACCGATCAGGTTGGCGGTGCCACGGCCGTTGTGGAAGAACTCGCGGTTGAACGGGCTGCCACCGAGAGCCGGGACACCCTGGATGAAGGTGTCCTCCTGCGTCACGACGACCTCGAGGCCGTCGGAGACGATGCGGTTCTGGTCGTTGACCTCGGCCGAGGCGGCACCCGAGGCACCGAGCACCAGGCCGAAGACAGCGGCACCGGCGACGGCGGCGTTACGAGCGGCCTTGAAGCCACGCGACTTGATTCCCATGATTACTCCGTTTGTGGTGGTGGGGACTTCTTGCGGGATGGCGCGGAGCAGGACTAGAGGGTCCAGACCTGGCCGTAGGTGGTGACGTTGTCGCCGTTGTCGGTGATGACACGGACGAACGGACGGAGCGAAACGGGACCGATGACTCCGGTGGCAGCACCGTGCACGTTGGCGATCTGGACTTCCTTGAAATCGCCGTCGAATGCACCCTCAGCGACGATGATCTCTTCGATACCCGGCGCCGGAGTCAACTCGACGCTTGCTGTCACCTGCGGCAGAATGCCCTTGATCGTCGTCGTTCCCGATCGCTTGACCTCAGACCCGGCCTTGTCCTCGGCGAAGACCGGCACTCCGTCGATCTTGCTCTGAACCAGTTTGGGGTTCTCAGGACTCTCGGGTTTATTGGGATCGAAAGCCGGATTCTCCTCCATGACAGGCTTGTACGCAGCAACTTGCGACACCGTCGCTGTAAGGCCAGCGTCCGGGCTGGTCCAGCTGAAACCGACCGAGCCGTCGACCGAAGCGCTCCACGCCACCTGGTAGCCGAACTGGAAGGTCGAACCTTCGAAGTCCGCCGCCTCGGGGCCGACGATGTTCGCGATGCCGCGGCCGTTGTGGAACCATTCGCGGCTCAGCGGGCTGCCGCCGATCGGGGGCACACCGTTGATGAAGGTGTCCTCCTGCGTGACGATGACCTCGTGGCCGTTGGAGACGATCCGGTTCTGGTCGTTGACCTCGGCACCTGCGGCGCCGGCCGATCCGAGAACCAGACCGGCCACAGCAGCTGCTGCCACAGTGGCGTTGCGGGCGGCCCGAAAGCCGCGTCGCGTCTGAATCTTCATGAATGCCTCATCCGTTCTCTGCGTGCCGGGTTGCGCGCCGCGTCCGACAACAAGTGATCGCCCTGTCGCCCGCGGGCCGCTGTCCACAGCGAACACACCGGCGGATCAGCCGCCGGTGTGTCGGTACGTCCATCGTCCGCACGGTTTTGCTTTACCGGTTCGTGACCGAGCCCAGGCCGCTAAGCCTGGGCTCGCCCGGTTTGAACCTGAGAGGGAGATTAGACCGTGACCATTCCTAGAGCAATGGCTAGGTTTCGTAACGCTGCGGTATAGACGGCCCGCTGCTCAGCCGCCGGGTCACCTCCCGAAAATTCTCAAATCGGGCGTTCATTCGCCTCGAATCCGTAACTTCGAATCACAGGTAAGCGAGTACGCCCGATGGCATACCCGCAGGTAGCGGGCATATTATTGCTGCACCCACAGTGCAAGACCGAATGTCTTATGTGACCGGAAACACATACTCGAAATATCGCAGGGGCCACGTGAAGGTGAACAGACCGTTGCGGCGACGTTTCGTTGCGGTCGATAACAAACTGGAATCCGAACCAGTACAACCCGAGCAGAGTGATGCAGATCACTAACCGGAGTGGTGTGGCGGAACTTGCCGGCGCAGCCATTCGTCCGATTCGCCGTTGCGCGGATCGTTCTCACGCCGCTCGTCGCGAGTGGTCTCGGGAAGGACGTCGCCGAAGATGCGCGCCAGCCGTGCCCGGTCGATCCGGACACGGCTCGTCTGCTGCTCACCGGTCACTTCGTCACGCGACGAAGCGCGGTCGTCGGACACGGCGTCATTCCTCCATCCACGACAACTCTTCGATGACGTGCGCGGCGAGAGGCAACAACGTCGCCATCCCGTCACGGATGGCGGGGCGCGACGACGCGAGGTTCACCACGAGCGTCGACCCGGAGACACCCACGAGGCCGCGGGAGAGACCGGCGTCCATCGCACCCGACGCCAGGCCCGACGATCGCAGCGCTTCGGCGATGCCGCGGATCTCGTGGTCGAGCACGTCCTCGGTGGCGTCGGGCGTCACATCGCGCGGGGTGACGCCGGTGCCACCGACGGAGATCACCAGATCGACACCACCGATCACCGCGGTATTGAGCGCATTTCGGATCTCGACCTCGTCGGCCGCGACCGTCACGACACCGTCGACGGCGAAGCCGCCCTCGACGAGAAGCTCCGTGACGAGCGGACCCGCGGAGTCCGGGCTGTCGCCGTGGGAAACGCGATCGTCGACGACGACGACGAGTGCGCGGCCTTTTCTGGGAGCTTCGAGTTCCATGAGGTCCACGGTAGTTTGCGGCTCGAAAGCATGCGGCTCTTGTACCGGAATGTGAGCTATGTCCATGTCGTTCCTCATCGTCCGGCCGAATCCGACGCGGTCACCACGTCGACCGTGGTCTCGTTGCCGTCGGGTGTCTTGTAGGTGATCTTCACTGTGTCCCCCGGCGCGCGGGAGCGGATCGCGGCGATGAGCGAGTCGCCGTCGGTGACGACCCGATCGTCGATCCGGACGATGAGCGCGTCGTCGGGGATTCCGGCCCGGTCGGCCGGACCGTCGGGCACGACCTCCACGACACGCGCACCGTAGGCGTCGTCCCGGGACGGAACCTGGACACCGATGATCGCGTGCGTCGCCTTACCCGTGTCGACGAGTTCCTGCGCGACACGCCGGGCCTGCTCGACGGGGATCGCGAAACCGAGGCCGATCGAACCCGACTGTCCGCCGGCCGTGGCGATCGCGGTGTTGATACCGACGAGACGGCCTTCCATGTCGACCAGCGCACCGCCGGAGTTGCCGGGATTGATCGCCGCGTCGGTCTGGATCGCGTCGATGACCGACGCCTGATTGGCGTTGTCCCCGCTCGTGGACACGGGCCGATTGAGCGCGGACACGATGCCCGCCGTCACGGTGCTCTGCAGTCCGAGCGGTGATCCGACGGCCACAACCTCCTGGCCTACTGCGAGATTCTCCGAACCACCGAGTTCGATGGGAGCGAGATCGGTGCGCCCTTCGGCCCGGATGACAGCGATGTCCGATACCGCATCCGCACCGACGACCGTCGCCGGCGCGGTGGAGCCGTCCGAGAAGAAGACCGTCAGCTGTGCCCCCTGACCTCCACCCGCCACGACGTGGTTGTTGGTGAGGATCAATCCGTCCGAGGACAGGACCACGCCCGACCCTTCACCCGCGCCGGTGCGTCCTGCGACCTCGATCCGCACGACGCTCGGCACGACCTTGTCGGCGACCGCCTGCACGCTGCCCTCGGGCGCCGCGGCGACCGTCTGGGTGTCGGGCCTGGGCGCGTCGAGGGAGTTGACGACCGGAGCGGACGAGTCGCGCACCGACCACGCTCCCACCGCGCCACCGATGCCGCCGCTCACCAGCGCCAACGCGATCGCGCCGACTGCGAGGGCAGAGCGCCCCGGCATCCGGCCGGGCCCCGTGGCCGGCGGCGGAGGTGCCGGCTGCTGGGGAGCCTGCGTGTAGGGACCGGTGTATCCGCCGGGTCCGTACGGATGGGGTTGCGGTTGCGGTTGCGGTGTTCCCGCGCCGCGGGTGGGGTCCTCACTCATTCGTCACTTCACCTTCGTCCGCCGGGGCCACCGGACGCACACGCGGTCGATATCGGCGTGCGGTGGCCGATCGTGCGGGGCGCCTCGGGAGCACCCCGCTCTTCTCCGTCCAGCATGGACCGGAGAGCTGAGAGTCGCCTCAGAGGTACCCGCGAATTCCCTGTCGGATTCAGCCCGCGACGGTGGGCTGCGTCTCTCCGTCGAGACTGGACGTGCCGGGCAGCACGATGCGGATCAGCGCACCGCCACGATCCGAACGGTCCACGACGATGGTCCCACCGTGCTTCATGACGATCTGCCGCACGATGGCCAGTCCCAGACCGGATCCCGGCATCGACCGCGCTGTCGTGGCCCGGTAGAACCGTTCGAACACGAGCTCGCGTTCCTCCTCCGGAATTCCCGGGCCTGCATCGTCGACGGTCAGTTCCATCAGCCCGGTGGCGATCTGCCGCATGTGCACGACGACGTCCTTCCCCGCCGGGCTCCACTTCGCCGCGTTGTCGAGCACGTTGACCACCGCGCGGGTGAGTCCGGCCTGGTCGCCGAAGACGAACCACTGCTCGGTGGTCGCCCGGAACTCGATGTCGGTGCGACGTCGACGCGCGCGTTCGAGACTCCGGTCCACCACCTCGGCGACGTCGACGACCTCGAAGACCGTCTCCGGCGCATCCTCACGCGCCAGGTCGACGAGATCGCCGACGAGCGTCGACAACTCCTCGATCTGGCCGATGACATCGGCTCGCAACTCGGCCATGTCGTCGTCGGGCAGGCTCGGCGCACCGGGACGGCTCGCCGCGATGAGCAGTTCCATGTTGGTCCGCAGCGAGGTCAGCGGCGTCTTCAGTTCGTGACCCGCATCGGCGACCAGCCGGCTCTGCCGCTCCCGCGACTCGGCGAGCGCGCGCAACATCATGTTGAAGCTCTCGGTGAGCCGGGCGAGCTCGTCGTGGCCGGTCACACGGATGGGCCGCAGGTCGTCGGTGCGCGCGACCCGCTCGGCGGCGGCGGTCAGCCGGGCGACGGGACGCAGGCCCGTGCGGCCGACGGTCGCGCCCACGGCCGCGGCGAGCACCACACCGCAGCCCCCGACGATGAACAGCACACTCGCCAGGCGGTTGAGGATCTCGGCGGTGGGACGCAATCGCTGCGCGATCACAACTGTGCTGCCGTCGGGCATGCGCTGGGCCAGTACGCGTTGCTGAGCGACGGTCCGCAGCGACAGGTCACGGTCGCCCTCTGCCACGGCCAGTTCGGGATCGCCGATGGGCACCGACGATCCCGGCGGCACGTACCGGCCGAGATCCGGATAGATCAGGGCGACGCTGATGTCGGAGCTGTAGAGCTGGGCCCCGCCGATGTAGCGCGGGTCGTAGGTGATGAGCGTGCTCGACTCGACGAGGGCGGCGGCGCGCGCCCGCAACTGCGTGTCGACCCCCGAGTACAGCGCCCGCGACACCACCGCGTACGCGGCGATGGACGTGACGGCGACGGCGAGCGCCACCGCCCCGGCCGCGAGGAGCGTGACGCGGGTGCGCAGCGGCACCGAGCGGGTGAGCAGAAGAGGTGGTCGCATCGGGTGGCTCACGGCGGGGTCTCGCGCAGCACGTACCCGACGCCGCGCACCGTGTGGATCAACCGCGGTTCCCCACCCGCTTCGGTCTTGCGTCGCAGATACCCCACGTAGACCTCGAGGGCGTTGCCGGAGGTCGGGAAGTCGTAACCCCACACCTCCTCGAGGATGCGGCTGCGGGTGAGCACCCTTCTCGGGTTCGCCATGAGCATCTCCATCAAGGAGAACTCGGTGCGGGTGAGGCTGATCCGCCGGTCACCGCGGGTGACCTCTCGGGTCGCCGGATCGAGGCTGAGGTCGGCGAAGCGCAGCACTTCGTCGGCGGAGCTGTCGGGGTCGGGGGTGGCGCGACGCAGCAGCGCCCGCAGACGCGCGAGCAGTTCCTCGAGCGCGAACGGTTTCGGCAGGTAGTCGTCGGCGCCCGCGTCGAGACCCGCGACCCGCTCGGAGACGGAGTCGCGGGCGGTGAGCACGAGGATCGGCAGGTCGTCGCCGGTACTGCGCAGCCGGCGGCACACCTCGAGGCCGTCGACGCGCGGCATCATCACATCGAGCACCATCGCATCCGGACGCGACGCCGTGACCTGTTCGAGGGCGTCCTGTCCGTCCGTGGCGAGGTCGACCGTGTATCCGTTGAAGCTCAGGGACCGGCGCAGCGACTCCCGCACCGCACGGTCGTCGTCGACCACCAGAATGCGCATGATCACCATTGTGGCCCGCACCTACTGAGAGCGCGCTGAGAACCCGCGGCGGACGAGTCCTACATCTCAGTGGCCCCTGGGATCGACATCACCGGTGAGGACGGCCCGGACGAGTCTGCGGGGAACCCTCACGGTCACCCCGCCGACGGTGACGGGCACGAGATCGGGGACGTTCGCCGTCCACTGCGATCGGCGATGGCGGGTGTTGGAGCGGGACTTCCTGCGCTTGGGGACTGCCATATCGTCTTCCTTCGGGGTCGGATCGTCTCGGACGCGGGGCCGGATTCAGGGCCGGCGCCGGCCGTACTTGCGTTCGAACTTCTCGACGCGGCCGGCGGTGTCGAGCAGGCGGGCGGCACCCGTCCAGAAGGGATGCGAGTCGCTCGTGACGTCGACGACGATCAGCGGGTAGGTGCGACCGTCGGACCACACCGTCGTGCGTTCGGAGGTCGCGGTGGACCGGGTCAGGAAGGTCGCGCCGGTGTTGGCGTCCTGGAAGACGACGGGGTGATAGTCGGGGTGCAGGCCTGGTTTCATCGGTGTCCTTCTCTCTCGTTGTCACGGCGGTCTGCCGGGAGGTCGTCACAGGGGTCTTCGTGGAACTGCCCGAAGGGGTCGTGCCAGGTGGGCCACAGATCGGGCCGGGCGAACTCGTCGTCCGTCACGACCGCCGCGCGCAGGGTGCGGTCGACGAGTTCCGGGTCCGCGTCGTGGAGGAGGGCGACGATGCTCGTGTCCCGGTCGCCGTAGCGTTCGTCCCAGCGCAGGGATGCCATCGCGCGGCGTTCCTCCGGGACCTCGCGCTGCTGCTCGGGAGTCATCGAGGCGAGCCACGGACCGGCATGAGCGACGCGCAGTCCTTCGCCGGCGGATTCGACGAGCAGCGCGTTGTCGGGTTGCGTGGCGATCCACAGTCGCCCGCGGGCGCGCACGACGCCGTCGAGCAGCACGTCGATCGCGTGGTGGAGACGTTCCGGATGGAAGGGGCGGGTGGCGGAGAATTCGACGAGGCGGATTCCGCAGTCCTCGTCGAGAGGAGGTTGACCGCGCAGGAGCGGCGAGTGTGCCCCGTCGATCGTTCCGCGGCGTGCGGTGTCGGGTATCTCCTGCAGCAGACGCTCGACGTCCGGTTCGGCCGTCCATGCCATCGGCGCGTCCGGGGCGAGCCGGGTGAGCACGGCGTGCAGGCGGGCCTGCTGCCAGCCGTCCGCTCCCGGGAGCACCACCAGAGCATCGGCGAATTCGACCTGCCCGACGACGACCTGCGCCAGGGTGCGGTCGTCGTCGGGACGCTCGTTCAGTTCGTCGTCGCCCGTCGCGTCCTCGAGCCAGGTCGCGGCGTCGAGACAGGTCACGACGCCGTCCACCCGGACGTCGAGGGACGCGGGTCCGTCGACGCGACCGACGATCCCGCTCACCACGACGTGTTCGACGGCCCAGCACAGTGCCTCGGGTTCGAGTTGCGGGTCGAGGTGCAGGACGATCCGGTCGACGGTGCTGTAGTCGCGTAGTCGCCGGAGAAGCGGCAGCAGATCTTCGCGCAGCGTGCACGAGACGCATCCGTGGGCGAGTTCGAGGATCTCGGTGCGCTCGCCTTCGACGGTGAGCACGGTGCGGCGGAGCACGCCCTGGTCGAGACCGGACAGGTCGTGGTGGACGACCGCGGTGCCCGGACGCAGGAGCGACCGCGCGACGTGCGCTGTGCGTCCGCGCCATCCGCAGACGATGACGAGCGGCGTCCTGGTGTCCACATCGGTCCTTTCGGTAACGATTGTCATTAACGAAATCGAAGCGTACAGTCGTCGAAGCACTTTGTCGAAAATGATTGTCGTTACCTACGAGGAAGGAGCCGGCGTGTCGGCCACCTGCCAACTCACCGGACGGCGTCCCGGATTCGGGAAATCCGTATCGCACTCCCACGTCCGCACCAGCCGCCGCTGGAACCCGAACATCCAGAGCAGGACCTATTTCGTGCCCTCACTGGGCCGCCGCATCACGGTGAACCTGTCGGCCAAGGCGATCAAGACCGTCGACCGCGACGGCATCGAGAGCGTCGTCGCACGCTTGCGTGCACGCGGGGAGAAGATCTGATGGCAGCCCGCAACGAGCTCCGGCCCATCGTCAAGCTCCGGTCCACCGGCGGAACCGGCTACACCTACGTCACCCGGAAGAACCGGCGGAACGATCCCGATCGGCTCGTGCTGCGCAAGTACGACCCCGTGCTGCGCGAGCACGTCGACTTCCGTGAGGAGAAGTAGTCGTGGCGAAGAAATCGAAGATCGCACGCAACGAGCAGCGGAAGGTGATCGTGGCCCGGTACGCCGAGCGCCGCGCGGAACTGAAGGACATCGTGCGCAGGCCGTCTTCCTCCCCCGAGGAGCGCCACGAAGCACAGCGGGCACTGCAGCGTCTGCCCCGCGACGCCAGTCCGGTACGATTGCGCAATCGAGACGCTGCGGACGGTCGCCCGCGCGGCCACCTGCGAAAGTTCGGGCTCTCACGAGTGCGTGTACGTGAACTCGCCCACCGCGGGGAACTACCCGGCGTCCACAAGTCGAGCTGGTGAGGAGCGAGATATGGCAGTCAAGCGAGGACCGTCCAAGAAGTCGCGTGCCGTCGAGGGACGCAAGCCCAAGAAGAATCCCCTCTTCGCGGCGAAGATCGAGTACGTCGACTACAAGGACGTCAACCTGCTCCGCACCTTCATCTCCGACCGCGGCAAGATCCGCAGCCGTCGCGTCACGGGCCTGACCCCGCAGCAGCAGCGTCAGGTCGCCGTCGCGGTGAAGAACGCCCGCGAGATGGCTCTGCTCCCCTACGTCAGCAGCAAGTAGGTCGAAGCTTCCGACGCCGCCTCTCCCATCGGGAGGGGCGGCGTCGTCGTGTGTGCAGGTCTTGTCGAAATCAGTAGGGACTTTCGGCGAGAAGTGGGCCAGCGCGTCGGTGCCGCTGAAAGGTTCGTCGAATTCCCCCACGGAGGAAGCACTCCGGGCGCCTGCCGCAGGAATTCATCCACGGGATCCTTAGACTGAGCAACCGTGTCGGGTGTGATCGCGGGCTTCGGTGTCATCTTCGTGATCATCGCCATCGGCTTCACGCTGGGGCGCCTGGGCACCCTCGGACACGACGCCCAGACGGTCCTCAGCCGGCTCGTCTTCTTCGTCGCCACTCCTGCTCTGCTGTTCGACGTACTCGCGACGTCCGACCTGTCGGTGATCTTCTCGCCCAACCTCTACATCGCGGCGGCCACCGCCTTCGCCGTCGCGATCGTGCACTTCGTCGTCGCCAGGCTCCGGCTGCGACGTGCGGTCCCCGAAGCGACCATCGGGGCGCTGTGTGCCGGATACGTCAACTCCGCGAACCTCGGCATCCCGATCGCGGTCTTCGTCCTGGGCGACGCGTCGTTCGTCGCGCCCCTGCTGTTGTTCCAGATCGTGGTGCTCTCCCCCATCGCGTTGACGATGCTCGACCTGTCGACGATGCGTGCCGGGGTCTCGCGCCTCGATACCCTGCTCGCGCCGTTCAAGAACCCCATCGTCCTCGCCGCCGCGGCCGGACTCGCCATCGCGATCAGTGGGTGGACACCGCCGGACGCGCTGCTGCAGCCGTTCCATCTGCTCGGCGGCGCGTCGGTACCCGGTGCGCTGCTCGCGTTCGGATTGTCGCTGCAGGGGGTCCGGGTGCTCGAGAAGGGGACGAGCCCGCGCCGCGACATCGCGCTCGCCTCGGTGCTCAAGATTCTCGTCCAGCCCGTCCTCGCGTACCTGCTGGGGCGATTCGTGGTCGGCCTCGACGGTCACGCACTGTTCGCGGTGGTCGTGGTCGCGGCGCTGCCGACCGCGCAGAACGTGTTCGTCTACGCGAGCGCCTACGGCCGGGGCACGGTGCTCGCCCGCGACGCCGCGCTCGTCACCACCCTCGCTTCCATTCCTGCGATCGGCGTGACCGCCGCCCTGCTGGCGTGATGACCACGCGGCCCAGGAATACCGTGGGAGACATGCGTTCCGTCGTCCGTGTCTGCCGGGGAATCATCGTGCTTGCGATATGCCTGCTCATCGCGGCCTGCGGGTCGAGCGCCCCGGAGGTACCGGCCCTGCCGGAGAAACCGGCTCCGGCAGGGGCGACGGAGTTCTCGCCGCGGCCCGACATCGTCGACGCGCATCCGCTGGCGATCATGTCGTGGTCGCGGGTGAGCGACGACCGGATCGCCCTGCATTTCGAGACGGGCACCCCCGAGTGCTTCGGCGTCGACGCGACCGTCGCCGAAACGGACGACACGGTGACGGTGACGCTGCTCGGCGGCACCCTGCCGGAGATGCAGGACCGCATGTGCGTCATGGTCGCCGTCGTCGGCACCCTCGACGTCCCCTTGCGGTCGCCGCTCGGCGACCGGGTCGTGACGGCCGACGCCTGACGCATGCCGCTCCCTCCGCGTCACTGGCTGCTGTACCTGTGCCTGTCCACCGCTCTGCTGCACGCCGCGTTCCAGTCGATCCGTGTGCTGGTCTCCTACCGGATCCTCGCGCTGGGTGGTGACGCCGCGACCATCGGTGCCGTCACCGCCCTCTACGCGCTCGTCCCCCTGGTGGCGGCGGTACTGATGGGACGCGCCGTGGATCGTGGCCACGCGACCGCCGTCCTCCGTTCGGGCATCGTCGTCACCACGGTCGGCGCCGGGTCGATCGCTCTCAGTTCGGGACTGATCGTGCTGGCCCTCGGCAATATCGTGCTCGGACTCGGACAACTGCTCGTCACGGTGTCCGGGCAGGCGTTCGTGTCGATCCTGTCGCCACCGGGCGAACTGGATCGCGGATTCGCCGGCATCACGTTGGGCGTGTCGGTCGGGCAGGCCGTCGGTGTGCCGGTGGCCGGCGCGATCGCCGCGACCTCCGACGACGGAAACGGATCCGTCGAGACCACGGGTGCATTGCTGGTGATGACGGTGGTCTCGCTGCTCGCTCTGCCGTTGGTACTGGGTCTGCGCGAACCACCCGGATCGGGACGCACCGCGGAGGACGGCGCACCCCAGTCGATCCTGTCGATGCTCGCGACGAAGGGCATGAAGCCGGCGATGCTGTCGAGCCTGGTGGTCCTCGCGTCCGTCGACCTCGTCGTCGCCTATCTCCCGCTGCTCGGTGAGCAGTTCGGGTTCGGTGTGCTCCTGGTGACGATCCTGCTCACCGCCCGCACCGTGGCCTCCATCCTCGCGCGCGCCTTGTTGCCGTGGGCGCTGCGGCACATTCCGCGCACGTGGCTCCTCGTCTCCGCGACCGCGGGCACCGTCGTGCCGGTCGCGCTGATACCGCTCGTGCCGAATCCATGGGTCATCGGCGCGTTGCTCGCCGTGTGCGGAATGTTCTGGGGTGTCGGCCAGCCGCTCACGATGACGTGGGTGGTCGGACTCGTCGCACCGTCCGACCGCGCGTCGGCGCTGGCGGTGCGGTTGACGGGTAATCGTCTCGGGCAGGTCGCGGTGCCCCTTGCCGCCGGGGCCGTCGCCGGGATCGCCGGCGTCGCATCGGTGTTCTGGGTGACCGCGATACTGCTGTCCGTCGCCGCGACCACCACGTGGACGTTCGCGCGTACCTCGAACGACTAGGACCTTCGGCGGGCACGGACGTAGTCGGCGACGACCGCCGCCCCGAGCCCGTCGACGTCGGGCGCGACCACACGCCCCCCGACGCGCCGGGCCAGCACGTCGACGACGCGTGCGAGTCCGGGGTCGCTGCCGAGCCGGAAGATCGTCACCTGGGCACCGAGCCGCGCGACGTGGTCGAGTTCGCGCACCGTCAACCCGAGGGTGCGCGAACTCGGTGGGTAGTCGAAGGCCGCGAAGCCGTCCGCTTCGAGATGGGCGGTGGGTTCACCGTCGGTGACGACGAAGACCACCGGCTGCGCGTGGGGATGACGACGCAGATGACGACCCGCGAGCATCAGGGCATGGTGCAGATTGGTGCCCTGCTCGTACACCCCGTCGAGTCCGGCCAGTTCGGACGCCGACACCACGCGAGCGTGACGGCCGAACGCGATGAGCTGCAGCGCATCCCCACGGAATCGGGTGGACACCAGATGGTTCAGCGCCAGCGCGGTGCGTTTCATCGGCACCCAGCGACCGTCCATGACCATCGAGAACGATGTGTCGACGAGCAGCGCGACCGCCGCCTGCGTCCGCTGTTCGGTCTCGATCACCTCGACGTCCTGCACCGACATCCGCACCGGCAGCCCGGGACTGCGCAGGGTGGCGTTGGTGAGGGTGCGTACGACGTCCCATGGTTCGGTGTCGCCGAACTCCCACACCTTCGACGCGCCCGTCGGTTCACCGAGCACACCCGCCCGGCGCGACTCGCGTTGCCCGGTACGCGACGAGATGCGGTCGACGACGTCGCGCAGCGCCGCCTCGCCGAGACTGCGCATCGCCTTGGGTGACAAGCGCCACTGCCCGTCGGCACCCCGGTCGAAGAAGCCCTGCCGCTGCAGTTCCTTCTCGAGTTCGGCGAGGGTGCGCGCATCGGCCGCGGCCTCCGGTCCGAGGTGACGGGCGAGCGCGTCGAGGTCGATGTCGTCGAGCGACGCCCCGGCGTACTGCTGCGACAGCTGCTCGGCGAGCTGGTCGAGTTCGGACAATTCCTGTAGAGCTGCGGTGGCCTCGCCGAGACCCATGCCCTGTTCGCCGCGCACCCGTTCCGAACCCGTCCAATCCTCCCCGGGGCGTGCGGCACGCAGGTGACCGTCGAGACGGTCGAGCTGGTTCGTCAACGACGGGGACCCGAAGGCCTGCTGTGCGAGAGCGTCGAGTTCGTCGCGCTGTTCGGGGGTGAGCGAGTTGCGCAACCGCTGCGCCGCCGCCGCGCGCTGCGCGAGGGAATCGAGCAGTTCCTCCACGTTCTGCGGATTCTCGGGGAAGAACTCCCCGTGCTCGGCCATGAATTGCTCGAAGTCCTCGTCGGTGTCCTCGCCGCGCGCATGCTTGTCGAGCAGGTCGTTGAGGTCGTTCAGCATGTCGGTGATGCGCTGCCGGTCGGCTTCGGTGGCACCTTCGAGTGCCTGCTTCATCCCGGCGAACCGCTGGTCGAGCATCTCCCGCCCGAGCAGGTCGCGGATCTTCTCGTAGTCCTGCCGGGCCTGCGCGCTGCGCCAGTCGTAGTCGGCGAGTTCCTGCACCGCCTGCGCCGTCGACGGCGGCAGTTCCTCGATCCGCATCTCGGCGAACCGCGCGTCGTCGTCGAGGGCCCGGGCCAGTTCTTTGCGTTCCTCGAGCACGGCGCGATCGAGAAGCTCGCGCACCTCCTGGAGGGTGCCGTCGAGGTTGGTGCGGTCGAGCAGCTGCCGTCGACGCCGATTCGCCTGCGCGGCAAGCTTGTCGAGGCCACGCATACCGTCGTGACCGCGGCGCAGCAACTCCCGCAGGGCGCGCTTCGGTGACGCGCCCGCCATGACGTCGTCGCCGATCGCGGCGAGTGCGTCGCGCAGATCCACCGGCGGGGCGAGCGGATCGCCCCCGGCATACGGACCGTAGCGGGCGGACCTGCTCATCGGGAGTACACCGCCGAGCCGTCGTCGCCGGTGTCCTTGGCGATCCGTCGCGCCAGATACAACCCTTCGAGGGCGAGTTCCACTGCCGCAGCGCGACTTCCGGTGTCGGTGGCACCGAGCCGTTCGGCGACGGCATCGAGCACAGGCAGTTCGGGGAGTTCGTCGAGCAGCACCTTCGCGGTGATCCGCTCGCCGGTGACCACCGGCTCGCCCTGCTCGACGGCGGAGACCAACGGCCCGAGATCGACGCCCGCGAGTCGCGAACGGGCCGTTTCGGCCGTCGCGCGCCGGAGGAGATGATCGAGGATCTCGAATTCCCTTCCTTCCTCGCCGGATTCGAACTCGACCTTGCCTCGGAGCACCTCCACGACGGTGCCGAGATCGACGGGACGCGCGACCGGATCGTCCTCGCCCAGGACCGCACCGCGATGCAGGGCCGCGGCCGAGACGGTCTCGGCGCCGGCGACGGCGAACCGTGCAGAGACACCCGAACGCTGGTCGACGGACGTCGATTCGCGCAGCAGCCGGGTGAACCGCGCCAGGATCTCGAGCAGATAGTCGGGGACGCGGGCCTGCAGATGCGCCTCCTGCTCGATGACGGCGATCTCGTCCTCGAGTCGCGTCGGGTAGTGCGTGCGGATCTCCGCTCCGAAGCGGTCCTTGAGCGGAGTGATGATGCGGCCGCGATTCGTGTAGTCCTCGGGGTTCGCACTCGCCACGAGCAACACGTCGAGGGGCAGGCGCAACGTGTAACCGCGGACCTGGATGTCGCGTTCCTCCATGACGTTGAGCAGCGACACCTGGATGCGTTCGGCCAGGTCGGGTAGTTCGTTGACGGCGACGATGCCGCGGTGCGCGCGGGGCACGAGACCGAAGTGGATCGTCTCCGGATCACCGAGGCTGCGGCCCTCGGCGACCTTCACGGGGTCGACGTCGCCGACGAGGTCGGCGACCGAGGTGTCGGGCGTCGCGAGCTTCTCGGCGTACCGCTCGCTGCGGTGCCGCCACGCGACGGGCAGGTCGTCGCCGAGTTCGGCGGCCCGGCGGATCGACGCCGGGGTGATGGGCTCGTAGGGATGCTCGCCGAGCTCCGAACCCGCGATGACCGGGGTCCATTCGTCGAGCAGCAGCGGCAGGGTACGTAGCAGGCGGGTCTTGCCCTGACCGCGTTCGCCGAGCAGGACCACGTCGTGACCGGCGATGAGGGCGCGTTCGAGCTGCGGGACGACGGTGTCCTCGAAACCGAGGATGCCGGGCCACGGATCGGTACCGTCGCGCAGCGCGGCGAGCAGGTTGTGCCGGATCTCGTCCTTGACGGATCGTTGCACGTGGCCGGAGGCGCGGAGCTCGCCGACCGTGGAGGGGCGCGGTGTGGGTGACGTCACCTCACCCAAGGTACGACCGAACCGTCGTTTCGGCATCCGTGATCCCCCATGGCCCGGCCACCTACACTCGCCGCATGGACACCTGGATCCTGGCGGCCCTGCTCGGGCTGGGACTCGCCGCCGCCACCGGGCTGCGTACCTTCCTGCCACTGCTGCTCCTGTCCGCCGCGGTGCACTTCGAACTCTTCGGTGTCGTCCTCAACGAATCCATGCAGTGGCTCGGGTCCACCTCGGCGCTCGTCGCCCTGGCGATCGCCACCGTCGTGGAGGTCGTCGCCGATCTCGTGCCGCTCGTGGACAACGCCCTGTCCGCCGTCGGCACGGTCACTCGGCCGATCGCGGGTGCACTCGCGGCGTGGGCGGCCTTCGCGAGCCTCGATCCCGCGACGGCGGCGCTCGCCGGCATCGTCATCGGCGCCCCGACCGCCCTGGCGGTGAGCACGGCGCAGACGGGCACGCGGGTCGCGAGCACCGCGACCACAGCGGGTTTCGGTAATCCGGTGCTGTCGATCGTGGAGAGCGTCACCTCGTTCGTCACGTCGCTGATCTCGCTGCTCGCTCCCCTGCTCGTCGTCCCGCTCCTGGCCCTGTTCGGGTGGCTCGGTGTACGGGGTTACCGCCGGGTGCGCCGGGCCCGTGCGACACGCACGAAGCCGACGGCACACCCGGGCGCCCTCGATACGGGTCGACCCGGCGGTTTCTGATAGACACATGACATGTCGGACACCGAGATCACCTTTTCCAGCGGCGACGTCACCCTGCACGGCAGTGTGCGGGTACCCGTCTCCATGAGAGGTCCGGTGCCCGGCGTCCTGCTGCTCGCGGGCAGCGGCCCCACCGACCGTAACGGCGACAGCGCGCTGCTCCCGGGATCGATCGGCACGCTGCGCCACCTCGCCGACGTGCTCGAACGCCACGGTTTCGCGAGCCTGCGGTACGACAAGCTCGGCAGCGGCACGACCGGCCTCGGCCCGTACAGCGTGGAGGACGTCGCCGATCTCGGCTTCTCGACGTTCATCGACGCCGCCTCCGACGCACTCGCTTTTCTCGGCTCCCAGCGCGGAGTCGACGCGCAGCGTCTGTACGTCGTCGGGCACAGCGAAGGCGCGCTCATCGCGCTGTCGCTCGCACAGGACAACGACTCCATCGCCGGCCTGGGCCTGCTCGAACCACTCGCCGTGCGCTTGCTCGACCTGCTGACCGCGCAGATCGACGCGCAGCTCGACGCCGTGGTCGCCGCCGGCCAGCTGCCGATTCAGATCGCCGACGAACTGCGGGTCGCGCTGACGGGGGCGGTCGAGTCGCTGCGCGCCGACGGAACGCTCAGCGACGCCCTGCCCGAGCCGCTGCGCAACGCCGGTCTCGTGCCGACGAACGCGAAGGCGCTCGCCGAAGAGGACTCGCTCGACCCGCGCATGCTCGCCGCGCAGGTCGCCGGCGACCTGCCGGTACTGACGAGCGTCTCCACGAAGGACATCCAGGTGCGGGTCGAGGACGTCGACGCCCTCGACGCGGCCCTCGTGCACACCCGCCTGACGTCGCTGCGGATGACGCACACCAACCACGCGCTCAAGGACATCGGCGACCAGCAGTCCACGGGCGCCGACTACATCGCGGATCTGCCCTACTCGGAGGAGTTCACCTCGGGCTTCGAGGCGTGGCTCGACAAGCTCGAGGACTGATCATCGACGACGACGCGAAATAACAAATGTCCATTCCGCGTTGTTCGTGTATGGTCTTCCGTTAACCCACTGGTTCACACGAGAAAGGTACGGTCCGATGCGATACAAGCAGATGTACGTAGCCGGGTGTTCCGTACCGTTCTCGCACCTTTTCTTCCACTTCGCGGCGGAGCGATCCCGAGAATAGAAGTCGGACGACGACTCGTTCTCGGGCACTCGGGGCACATGGCCCCGGGTGCCCTTTCTTTATCCCCGGCCGCGACCCGTACAAGAGCACCTCGACAGGAGAAACACCATGAAACTGCGAATCGAATCCGGCGGCACCGTGTCGACCGAACTGCCCGACGACCTCACCGGTCACGCCATCACCATCGACCTGAGCCGGGTCGGCGGCACCGAGAGCGGCGCCGCATCGGCGGATCTCATCCGTGAACTGCTCGACCGTGGCGCGGCCAAGCTCGTCATCTCCGACGGCCGCGGCAAGCGCACCGTCGAACCCACCGCACACGACAACGGCACCCACGCGCACGCCGCCTGAGCGACGGTGCGCGCGGGTGCCGCGCGTGGTGTGTTCGAAACTAGTGCGCGAAGTGCCGCGCGCCCGTGAGGTACAGGGTCACGCCCGCCTCGCGAGCAGCCTCGATGACCTCGTTGTCGCGCACCGAGCCGCCCGGCTGCACGATCGCCTTCACTCCGGCCTCGGTGAGCACCTGCAGGCCGTCGGCGAACGGGAAGAAGGCATCCGACGCGGCGACAGACCCGGCGACCCGCTCACCCGCGCGGGTCACGGCGAGACGCGCCGAGTCGACACGGTTGACCTGACCCATACCGACACCGACGGTCGCGCCGCCCGAGGCCAGCAGGATCGCGTTGGACTTCACGGCACGACATGCGCGCCAAGCGAATTCGAGGTCGCGCAGCGTGGCCTCGTCCGCGGCCTCACCGCACGCGAGCTGCCAGTTCGCAGTGGAGTCGCCGTCCGCGGTGAGCACGTCGCGTTCCTGCAGGAGCAGACCACCGGAGATCTGACGGATCTCGACCGGTGCCGACTGCGGCGAATCGGCGCGCAGGATGCGGATGTTCTTCTTGCGGGAGAGCACGTCGACGGCACCGTCGGCGTACGACGGGGCGATGATCACCTCGGTGAAGATCTCGGCGACCTGCTCGGCCATCTCGACGCTCACCTCGCGGTTCGCGGCGATGACGCCGCCGAAGGCCGAGACCGGATCGCACTCGTGCGCGTTGCGGTGCGCGGTGGCGATGTCGTCGGCGATCGCGATGCCACACGGGTTGGCGTGCTTGATGATCGCGACGCACGGCTCGCTGTGGTCGTGCGCGGCGCGCCAGGCGGCGTCGGCGTCCTGGTAGTTGTTGTAGGACATCTCCTTGCCGTGGAACTGTTCGGCCTGCGCGAGCCCCGGCTCGCCGGCCTCGTTCACGTACAGCGCCGCAGCCTGGTGCGGATTCTCGCCGTACCGAAGGACATTCGCGCGGATCCAGGTCGCGCCGGTCCACGCCGGGAACTGCGACTCGTCGTTCTCGGGGGTCGCGTAGCCGCTGTTCATCCAGCTCGCCACCGCCACGTCGTAGGCGGCGGTGTGCTGGAAGGCCTGCGCGGCAAGGCGCTTGCGCTCCTCGAGGGTGAAACCGCCACCCTCGACGGCGGCGAGCACGTCACCGTAGGCAGCCGGGTCGACGACCACCGCGACGGACGGATGGTTCTTCGCCGCGGCACGGACCATCGACGGGCCGCCGATGTCGATCTGCTCGACGCACTCGTCGGGGCTCGCACCCGAGGCGACCGTCTGCGTGAACGGGTAGAGGTTCACGACGACGAGTTCGAACGCCTCGATGCCGAGATCGGCGATCTGGTCGAGGTGGTCCTGCTTGCGGGTGTCGGCGAGGATGCCGGCGTGCACGCGCGGGTGCAGGGTCTTCACCCGGCCTTCGAGGCACTCGGGGAAACCGGTCAATTCCTCGACCTTCGTCACCGGCACGCCTGCGTCGGCGATGGTCTTTGCCGTGGAGCCGGTCGAGACCAGCTCGACTCCTGCCGCGTGGAGCCCTGTCGCCAGCTCCACCAGCCCGCTCTTGTCGTACACGCTGACCAGCGCGCGGCGCACAGTCTTACGTTCGGTCACCGGGGATCACGGCCTTTCGTCCATCGGAAACAACTCCACGGGTGGCGACGGCGGCGACCACCTCGGCAAGCAACCGTCGCTCCACAACCTTGATGCGCTCGTGCAGGGTGTCCTCGTCGTCATCGTCGAGCACCTGCACCGCTTCCTGCGCGAGAATGGGCCCGGTGTCGATGCCTCCGTCGACGAGGTGCACCGTCGAACCGGTGACTTTGACGCCGTAGGCCAAGGCGTCGGCGACGGCGTGCGCGCCGGGGAACGACGGCAGCAGCGCGGGATGCGTGTTGATGATGCGACCGGCGAACCGGTCCAGGAACGCCGGGCCCAGGATCTTCATGAAGCCCGCGGACACCACGAGATCCGGTTCGTGGGCGGCGACCGCGTCGGTCAGCGCTCGGTCCCATGCGGCACGGTCCTCGAAGTCGCGCAGTGCGACGCGGAACGACCGGATCTCCTCGTCGGCCGCGTGCCCTTCCGCAGGGCACTCGCGATCGACACCCACGGCGACGACCGTTGCGGGATATCCGTCTGTCCGAGTGGCCTCGAGCAACGAACGCAGCAGGCTGCCCGTACCCGAGGCGAGGACGACGAGCCGCGCCGGCGCGGTGGGCGGCAGCTGGTCACGCGAGGCAGTCAGGGTCCACTCCTGTGAAGTCGAGGTGGGTCGGCCGATCGACCGGCCGTAGGAGAGCCTAGTCGGCGCCCTTGTCGGCCTTGTTCGCGACCTCCTCGTCGGGCTCGTCCTCCTCGACGATCTCGACGACCTCGGCGTCGATGACGCCCTCCGAGTCCGTATCGGCGGCACCGTCCGAGTCGGGGTCGGTGTCGCTCTCCGAGTCGGGGTCGGTGTCGCTCTCCGAGACCGGCTCGTCGTCCGCCTCGGATGCACTGTCCTCGGCAGTGTCGCCGTCCTCGTCGGCCGCCGTGTTCTCGGCCGCCGTGTCCTCGGTGGCAGGAGCCTCGAGTGCAGGAGTGTCGGCTTCGGACGACTCGAATTCTGCGTCGACGTCATCCGCGTCCGCTGCGTCCGTGTCGGCTGCGTCCGCTGCGCTCTCCGCGGTCTCCTCGTCGACCGCGGCGTCGGCCCGCAGCGCGGCCGCGGCCAGCCGCCCTTCGCGCCACATCAGCAGCTGGGCCGTGATGATGCCGAGCAGCCCCGACCACGCGAAGACGAGGATTCCGGCGAGCCACCAGTTGGCACCGACCACGCCGAAGACTCCGAGTGGGCCACCCGCGACCCAGGTCGCCAGCGCCGTGACGAGTCCGGCTCCCGCTGCGGCGGCGAGTACCGTCCACGCCGCGTCGGCGCTGCCGACCGGAACACCGTCGGCTTTCGCCTGCAGGGTCCGCTGGGCGGCGAAGCGGCCGAGCAGCGCACCGATCGTCGCCGGAACGGCCAGCAGCACCGGCCAGAACGCCGCGGCCGGGCCGGAGGGGACCGCCGCGAGTACCGGCAGGGCCGGGAGGTCACCACCCGTCGCCTCGAACAGGCTCAGGTGGATGTCGCCGAAGTGCACGGTGCTGCCGGCGAGAACGGCGGCGGCTCCGATAACGATGTTGGGCAGATACAGGATCGACATCACCGTCAGACCCAGCACGCCGGTCCAGTGGTCACCGCGCGCCAGCAGTTCGCCGACGACGTTCCACGACCACAGAAGCCCTGCCACGACCGCGACCCCACCGGCCGCGAACATCCCGAGCAGCACCCGCAGCGCCGGACGGAACGCCAGCACGAGCCAGTCGGGCGCCGAGTAGTACCGCACGACCGGCTTCCACACTCGGGACCCGATACCGATGAGCGCCGCGAGGAGGTAGATGCCGGTGACCCATGCCAGGGCGGCTGCGGCGTTCGGTGGCGTCACCGGCAGCACGCTCGCCGCGTCCTGGAGCACGATCAGCGACGCGGCGGTCACCAGGAGCGGACCCGCGAGGGTTGCGACGGTGATGCGGGAGACGTCCTGCCGGTCGAGGGCGTAGCCGCTGTTCTCGACGATCGCGTCGGCCGCCGATGCGCATCCGCGTGCGGCCTGCCAGAGCAGGATCGCCGTGGGCACCAGCGGCAGCACACCGAGCGACGTGCCGTCGATCGTGAGCGTCACCTGGTGCAGCGCGAGCCACGTTCCGGCGATCGCGGCGTAGATGCCGGTGAGGTCGCTGTTGGCGACGACCATCGTCGTCACCACGATCGTGGCCACGACGGCGAGCGTCACCGCCGGAACACGGGCCGCGGTACCGAGCAGGATGCGGAACCGCTCCGGGTCCAGGTGGTCGTCGTCGGGTGGAACGTGCCGGGTCGACCGGCCGAGCGTCGAAGTCATCGGGTCGAGAGTGTCACCGTCGCGGCGATCGTGGTGTCAGGCGCGCCGCTCACCGCTGGTCGTCCGGGGCGCGGAAGGCCTGCGTGGCGTCCTGGTCGCCGGTCGCGGAGGTGCCGGTCTCCTCGCGATGGTCCGTGCCCGTGGTGTGGGTCCCGGACTCGGTCCGGTCGGCCGGGGCGTCGGTGCGATCGGTCGATTCCGGCGTCGCGGGCGACTCCTGCACGGGGTACTGCTGCGTCGGCTGCGCGGCCGTGTACTGCTGTCCACCGGAGTACTGCTGCGCACCCGAATAGGGCTGAGCGCCGTACTGCTGGGCACCGGGATACTGCGCTCCCCCGCCGTACTGCTGGCCACCCGGGAACTGCTGCCCTCCGCCGTACTGCTGCGACCCCGGATACTGTTGCGACCCGCCGTACTGCTGGGCACCGGAGTACTCCCCCGACGACCCCTGTTGCCCCGGATACGCCTGATGCCCCGGATGAGGCGCCTCGAACTGGGACTGCCCCGCGGCGACTCCCGGCTGCTGGGAGCCGTAACCCTGCGGCTGTCCGTAGCCCTGGGGTCCGTATCCCTGGGGCGCACCGAAGCCCTGCTGCTGCGCGGATCCCGGAGCGCCACCCGATCCCGGGTACTGCCCGGCGGCCTGCGGCGATCCGAACGAGCCGCGGCCACCCGACCGCCCGGACACGAGGATGCCGAGACCGAACAGCAACGCCACGAGCGCCAGCGCGAACTGCAGGAAGCCGAGAACGAGGATCGTCACACCACCCCACGCGATTCCGGTGTCCTCGGGTAGGTGGAACAGCTGGAACAGCGACGTGACGAAACCGACGCCCGAGGCCGCGACGGCCACGGCACGCAGATCCTGGCCGGGCAGCAGCGACAGTGCGGCGCTCACACCACCGAAGAGCAGGAAGGCCAGGGGCACGACGGCGAAGCCGAAATCGAAGGAGGTGAGCGCCACCTGGGAGCCGAAGGTGATGTTCACGAACGGGGTGAGGCCGAGCAGGAAGTTCACGGCACCGAGCACGGCCACTGCGAGTGGCAGCAGCAACGGCACCACCTTGCTCTGGGCGGATGCGCCTGCGGGGAATGTCATCGATTCTCCTGCCGTCGGTCGGTGTGTGTCGGTTGCTCGTCCTGCAGTTACCAGCCTAGGGACTACCCGAGAGAATGGGGCCCATGCCGCACACTCTCGCCCCGGGTCCCGATGTCGTGGTCGAGACGGAGGTCAAACACTCGCGCTTTCTTGCCGCGGTTCGCCGTGTCGACACGGCCGACGCCGCGCTCGCCTTCGTCGACGAACAACGCCGACTGTATCCCGATGCCCGACACCACTGCTGGGCGTTCGTGGTGGGCGACGACCGGTCGATGCGCGCGGAGCGGTCGAGCGACGACGGCGAACCGGGCGGCACCGCCGGGATACCGATGCTGCAGGTCCTCCATCACCGGGATCTCGTGAACGTCGCGGTGGTGGTGACCCGGTGGTTCGGTGGGATCAAGCTCGGCGCGGGCGGTCTGGTGCGCGCGTACTCGGGCGCGGTCACCGCGGCGCTGGACGAGACTTCCCTCGTCGAACGCCGGCAGCAGGAGAAGTTCACCCTCGCGATCGATCACGCCGAGGCGGGTCGCGTGGAGGCGGAACTGCGGGGACGGGGGGTCGTGGTGCTCGACGTCGCCTATGCGGACAGGGTGGTCCTCACTGTCGCGGGGCGCGAGCGCGGTGAACTGGAGGGCTGGGTGGCATCGCTGACGTCCGGTGCGGCCGAACTCGAACCCGCGGGTGTCGACTGGATCGACGCCTGAAACGCCCGTGCGCGTTTCCGGTAGCAACAGCTACCTGAAACGCGCACGGGCGGCGAAGCTGCTTACAGCGACTGCAGGATCTCGCGAGCGAGCGCAGCGGTCTCGGACGGCGTCTTGCCGACCTTCACGCCTGCCGCCTCGAGAGCGTCCTTCTTGGCCTGAGCAGTTCCCGAGGAGCCCGAGACGATGGCGCCGGCGTGGCCCATGGTCTTGCCCTCGGGGGCGGTGAAGCCCGCGACGTAGCCGACGACCGGCTTGGTCACGTTGGCCTTGATGTAATCGGCCGCGCGCTCCTCGGCGTCGCCGCCGATCTCGCCGATCATGACGATGACCTTGGTCTCCGGGTCCTTCTCGAACGCCTCGATGGCGTCGATGTGGGTGGTGCCGATGACCGGGTCGCCGCCGATGCCGATGGCGGTGGAGAAGCCGTACTCGCGCAGCTCGTACATCATCTGGTAGGTCAGGGTGCCCGACTTGGACACGAGGCCGACCGGGCCCTTGCCGGCGATGTTCGCCGGGGTGATGCCGACGAGCGCCTCACCCGGGGTGATGATGCCGGGGCAGTTGGGGCCGATGATGCGGGTCTTGTTGCCCTTCTCGACGTTGTAGGCCCACGCGTACGCGGAGTCCTGCACGGGGATGCCCTCGGTGATGACCACGAGCAGCGGGATCTCCGCGTCGATGGCCTCGACGATGGCGTCCTTCGAGAAGGCCGGGGGGACGAACGCGATCGAGACGTCGGCGCCGGTCTCCTTGATGGCCTCGGCGACGGAGCCGAAGACGGGGAGCTCGACCGGGTTGCCGTCCTTGTCGGTGTGCGAGACCGTGGTGCCGGCCTTGCGGGCGTTCACGCCGCCGACGACCTGGGTGCCGGCCTTGAGCATGAGCGCGGTGTGCTTGGTGCCCTCGCCGCCGGTGATGCCCTGGACGATGACCTTGGAATCCTTGGTAAGGAAGATTGCCATTGTTCTGTGTGTCCCTTTACTTCGCTGCGAAGGCGAGTTCGGCCGCCTTGTCGGCAGCCTCGTCCATGGTGGCGACGACGGTGACCAGCGGGTGGTTGGCCTCGTCGAGGATGCGGCGACCCTCGTCGACGTTGTTGCCGTCGAGGCGGACGACCAGCGGCTTGTTGGCCTCGTCGCCGAGGATCTCGAGGGCCTTGACGATGCCGTTCGCGACCGCGTCGCACGCGGTGATGCCACCGAAGACGTTGACGAACACGCTCTTGACCTGAGCGTCGTTCAGGATCACGTCGAGACCGGCAGCCATGACGGCTGCGGACGCGCCGCCGCCGATGTCGAGGAAGTTGGCGGGCTTGACGCCGCCGTGCTTCTCGCCTGCGTAGGCGACGACGTCGAGGGTCGACATGACCAGACCGGCGCCGTTACCGATGATGCCGACCTCGCCGTCGAGCTTGACGTAGTTGAGGTCGTTCTCCTTGGCCTTGAGCTCGAGGGGATCGGTGGCGTCCTTGTCCTCGAACTCGGCGTGGCCGGGCTGACGGAAGTCGGCGTTGGCGTCGAGGGTGACCTTGCCGTCGAGGGCGAGGATCTGGTCGTCCGGGGTGCGGACGAGGGGGTTGACCTCCACGAGGAGAGCGTCTTCCTTGACGAAGACCTCCCACAGCTTCTGGATGGTCACGGCTGCGGCGTCGAGCACCTCGGCGGGCAGGTGACCCTTCTCGGCGATCTCGCGCGCGAAGTCCAGGTCGACACCCTTGACGGCGTCGACGGGCACCTTGGCGAGGCGCTCCGGCTTGGTGGCGGCGACCTCTTCGATCTCCATGCCGCCCTCGACCGAGCACATGGCCAGGTAGGTGCGGTTGGTGCGGTCGAGCAGGAAGGAGATGTAGTACTCCTCCGCGATGTCGCTGGCCTCGGCGACCAGCAGCTTCTTGACGATGTGACCCTTGATGTCGAGGCCGAGGATGTTCTCGGCGTGGGTCTGCGCGTCGTCTGCGGTGGCGGCGTACTTCACGCCACCGGCCTTGCCGCGGCCGCCGACCTTGACCTGGGCCTTGACCATCACCGGCTTGCCGATTTCCTCCGCGATCTCGCGGGCACCGGCGACAGTGTCGGTAACACGGCCGGCCGACGTCGGCACGTCATGCTTGGCGAAGAGTTCCTTCGCCTGATATTCGAAGAGATCCATCTGCTCACCGTCTCGTCTGCGTTCACGCCCGCTCCGGGGTATCGAGCGGGTCGTTTCGGACTCTAGTTTCTCGGCCGGGCCGCGGATCACGCGCGGCAGTCCCATGTGGTACAGGTCACGTGCGCGTCGGTTCCGGGAACGACTTCGCAGTTCCCCTCCCGAAACGTGGCCGACGCCACGATCGAGTGGAGCACTCGGTTCAGAATGACAGGTGGCCACTTGCCCATCGGCACCGGATCCCGCCTGACGGGCGCACAACGAACTCGTGACATGTCGCAGAACAGTGTTCGAGCCCGCATCGGCTGGCCCATGTCCCAATTTGCCCTGGTTTGAACTGTGATGCCACTCACATAACGTCTGCTGGACGAACTACGGCTTGCCACCCCCGCGATCGCTTCGTTACCGTCGCCTGGTCGAAGTAACGATGAGGTCACGAACGGAGGATGGCATGCGCTCTGGCAGTCCGAGTGCCGGCAGCCGAACCCGCCGTCCCGAATCGACCCCCGACGACTGGAATCCCTGGGAAGCCGCCACGCTGGATTTCCGGAACACCGGCCCCGGTCCCGAGGCGACCTACTACTCCGATTCCCACGGCCACGCCGTCCGCGACGACCGCTTCTCGCGCGATCACTCCGAGAGCAGCGACGTCACCGCTCCCGCGTCCCGTGGTGGAGCCCATCGACTTCCCACTCCCCCCACCGCCCTCAAAGGCCGCGCCGCCGTCTTCGCGGTCGCTGCCGGTGCCGTCGTGGCAGCCGGCCAGGCCGCAGCCAACGGCGGTCCGGGGCAGAGCACCGGACACTCCGAGGTCGCTCTCGCCGCCGGTGAAGCAGATTCGTCGGTCATCACCGCCACCGCCGTGCCCCAGGCCGCGCAGTTCGCACCGAGCGCCGACGCCGAGCCGTCGCAGGCTCCGCAGGTGCTCAACATCGCCGATCCGAACGATCTGTCGCAGTTCTCGAATCTCCTGGCCAAGGGTCAGCGGTTCAGCGAGGAACGCGCTGCGCGCGAGGCCGCCGCCCGCCGCCCGCTGTTCGTGCTTCCCGCCGTGGGTTCGTTCACCTCGCACTTCGGTGCCCGCTGGGGCACGCTCCACGCCGGCATCGACATCGCCGGTCCCATCGGCACCCCGATCCTCGCGGTCGCCGACGGGGAGGTCATCGATTCCGGTCCGGCCTCCGGATTCGGCATGTGGATCCGGCTCCTCCACGCCGA
Organism: Rhodococcus sp. Q1; assembly: GCF_004153645.1. Taxonomy (NCBI): domain Bacteria; kingdom Bacillati; phylum Actinomycetota; class Actinomycetes; order Mycobacteriales; family Nocardiaceae; genus Rhodococcus; species Rhodococcus sp. Q1. The sequence continues at coordinate 198,075 of NZ_SDMJ01000004.1, forward strand.
CGGCACCGTCACCGTGTACGGGCACATCGACCAGTCGCTCGTCAGCGTGGGTCAGCGGGTCATGGCCGGCGACCAGATCGCCACCATGGGCAATCGCGGCTTCTCCACCGGCCCGCACCTGCACTTCGAGGTGCACCTCAACGGCGTCGACAAGATCGACCCGCTTCCGTGGCTCGCCACACGCGGCATCTCGCTCGGCCCCGACCGCGACTGATTGCCGACCGCAGCGGGAGCAGACGGCCGAAAAGCAAGGCCGGAGCGCCCTAGAGCTTCACCATCGGCACACCGCCGACCAGCATCAGCCGCACCTTGCCGGCACTACCGAAATCGATCACGACGGTAGCCGTGGGGCCCGACCCGCGGGTTTCGAGAACCGTTCCCAGACCGTACTTGTCGTGACTGACGCGATCGCCGACGTCGAGCACCAAGTGGTTGTTGCGTCCGCGCGCCGCACCGAAACTCGGGGTGCTCGACGAACCCCGCCCCTCGCCCGCACCGAAGCGTGAACCCGTGCCCGAACCGATCGCCTGCCCGCGTGCAGGTGTGGACTCGAGGCGTCGCCAGTCGATGAGATGTTGCGGAATCTCCTGCAGAAAACGGGATTCCGGATTGGTGAGCGGCTGCCCCCAGGACGAGCGCAATACGGCCCGCGAGAGGTAGAGACGACGCCGGGCCCGGGTGAGACCCACATACGCGAGACGTCGTTCCTCGGACAGCTCGGCCGGATCTCCGAGGGCGCGCATGTGCGGGAACTGGCCGTCCTCCCAGCCGGTGACGAAGACGACCGGGAACTCGAGACCCTTCGCGGTGTGCAGCGTCATCAGCGTGACGACGCCGGCCTCGTTCTCGGGGATCTGGTCGGCGTCGGCGACGAGCGAGACCTTCTCGAGGAACGCTGCGAGTGATCCCGGTTCGGGATCGCCCTCCTCGCGTTCGTCGTCGACGATCCCGGCCGCGTTGCGAACGTCGGCACTGAATTCCCTTGCCACGCTGACAAGTTCGTGAAGGTTGTCGAGACGGGCGCCGTCCTGGGGATCGTCGCTCGCCGACAACTCGGCGCTGTATCCGGTGCGTTCGAGGATCGCATCGACCACATCGCCGATGTCGACCATGTCGTTGCCGTCGGCGTCGCTCGCGACGAGCATCGTCCGCAGGCCGTCCATCATCTCGACGAATCCGGCGATCGCCTTCTGCGCCCGCGTGTTCAGCAGCGCGACCTTGCCGGCAGCGGCGTCGATGAGTGCCTGCCCGAAACTCACACCCAGGCGCTCGGCGTGGACCGCCACACACGCCTCGGCGCGATCACCGATACCGCGACGAGGGGTGTTGAGAATGCGCCGCAGGCTCACCGTGTCGTCCGGATTGTCGAGCACCTTCAGGTACGCGACGACATCGCGCACCTCCTTGCGCTCGTAGAACCGCACCCCGCCGACGACCTTGTAGGGCACTCCGTGCCGGATGAAGACGTCCTCGAACGCACGGGAGGCATTGTTGGTGCGGTAGAACACCGCGATGTCGGAATAGGTGGTGTCGCCGCCGTCGACGAGCCGGTCGATCTCGGCTGCGACGAACCGGGCCTCGTCGTGCTCGTTGTCGGCGACGTAACCGGTGATGAGTTCGCCCTCGCCCGAATCGGTCCACAACCGCTTCTCGCGGCGACCCGTGTTCTTGGAGATCACGGAATTCGCCGCCGACAGGATGTTCTGGGTGGAGCGGTAGTTCTGTTCGAGCAGGATCGTGCGGGCCTGCGGATAGTCGCGCTCGAACTCCTCGATGTTGCGGATCGTGGCGCCGCGGAAGGCGTAGATCGACTGGTCGGCGTCGCCCACCACGCACAATTCGCTCGGGGGAACGGCGGATTCCTCCTCCGGATCGCCCACGAGGGTGCGCACCAGCACGTACTGCGCGTGGTTGGTGTCCTGGTACTCGTCGACGAGCACGTGACGGAACCGGCGCCGGTAGTACTCGGCGACCTGCGGATGTGCCTGCAGCAGCGCCACCGTCTCGCCGATGAGGTCGTCGAAGTCGAAGGCGTTCGCCGTGCGCAGGCGCTGCTGGTAGTGCGCGTAGACCCGCGCGACGACGCGGGTGAGTTCGGTGGCCGCCGAATCGGTCTCCGCCTCGTGCGCGGCCTCGTCGGGCCCGATCAGCTCGTTCTTCAGGTTCGAGATCTGCGTGGACAGCAGCCGCGCGGAGTACTTCTTGCTGTCGAGTTCGAGATCCTTCGCGATCATCGTGAGCAGACGACGGGAGTCGTCGGCGTCGTAGATCGTGAAATTCGAATTCATGCCCGTGAGCAGAGCGGCCTGGGCGCGGAGGATCCGGACACAGCTGGAGTGGAAGGTCGAGACCCACATCGCGTTCGCGCGCGGCCCCACCAGGGCCGCCACCCGCTCGCGCATCTCGGCGGCAGCCTTGTTGGTGAACGTGATGGCGAGCACCTGACCGGGGGCGACGCCGCGCTCGGCCAGCAGATAGGCGATGCGTCGCGTGAGCACGGCCGTCTTGCCGGAGCCGGCACCCGCGACGATGAGCAGCGGGGCTCCTTCGTGCGTGACCGCTTCCCGCTGCTGCGGATTGAGCCCTTCGAGAAGAGCATCGGATCCGGGGCGGGAGTGTGCGAGTGCGACGGGAGTGTTCATCGTTTCACCAAACTACCGGACCGCCCGGACAACGGATCCGGACCGCACCGTCGATCAGGGCGAGTGGCAGGGCCGACAGGGTGAGTGGCAAACTGGGGGCCATGTCTTCTGTCCTTTGCAGGCTCGGATCGAGTTCCGGTTGTCGCTGTCGATTCCCGACGGCCGGCCCGACCCGATACCGGTAACAGCCGCTCCCAGACGGGCGATCCTTCAGAGCAGATGCGAGGAGACGACATGAGCACGCACATCGATTCTTCCCTTTCCGGCGAGCCGGCAGAAGCCGACGACGCCGGAGTGCCCACCGAAGCCGAGATCGAGGAGCTCCGCAAGGAGATCGATCGCCTCGACGCCGAGATCCTGGCTGCGGTCAAGCGGCGCACCGAGGTCTCCCGCATGATCGGGCGTACCCGGATGGCATCCGGCGGTACCCGTCTCGTGCACAGCCGCGAGATGAAGGTCCTCGAGCGGTTCAGCGAACTGGGCCAGGAAGGCCACACCCTGGCGATGCTGCTGCTCCGCCTCGGGCGTGGCCGTCTGGGTCACTGACGGCGGGGCCGTCCCGGTCACTGACGGCGGGGCCGTCCCGGTCACTGACGGCGGGGCCGTCCCGGTCACTGACGGCGGGGCCGTCCCGGTCACTGATTCCCCACCGCTCTCACTGCAGGGCGATGTACTTGGTCTCGAGAAATTCCTCGATGCCTTCGGTGCCGCCCTCGCGTCCCAGCCCGGAATCCTTGATCCCGCCGAACGGTGCCGCGACGTCCGAGACGACACCGCGGTTCACACCCACGATGCCGGTTTCGAGCGCATGCGACACGCGCAGGGCGCGGTCGAGATCGCGCGTGAAGATGTAGGCGGCGAGCCCGTACCGGGTGTCGTTCGCAGCCGCGAGCGCTTCCTCCTCCGTGTCGAAGCCGGTGACGGCCGCGACCGGTCCGAACACCTCTTCCTTCAGGATGCGTGCCTGGTGCGGCACGTCGTCGAGCACGGTGGCGGGATAGAACCATCCCGGACCGTCCGCGGCCTCACCGCCCAGTCGCACCGAGGCACCCGCCGATACCGCGTCCTGCACGAGTTCGATCACGGTCTTCTTCTGCTTCTCGTTGACGAGCGGGCCCAGCGTCGCGTCGGGCTCCGTTCCCGGCCCGAGCTTGTACGACGCCATGCGCTCGGTGAGCTTCGCGACGAACTGCTCGCGCACCGAATTGTGGACGTGGAAACGGTTCGCGGCCGTGCAGGCCTCTCCCCCGTTGCGCAGCTTGGCTGCCACCGCACCCTCGACGGCCGCGTCGAGATCGGCGTCCTCGAAGACGACGAACGGCGCGTTGCCACCCAGTTCGAGCGACGTGCGCAGCAGTGATCGACCGGCCTTCTCGGCGAGCGTGCGCCCCACCTCGGTGGAGCCGGTGAAGGTGAGCTTGCGCAACCGGGGATCCTCGAGGAGCGGACCGGTGACCTCACTCGCGTGCGAGGACGGCAGCACCGACAGGACGCCGGCGGGCAGTCCTGCCTCGTCGAAGAGTTGTGCGAGCAGCTGGATGGTGAGTGGTGTCTCGGAGGCGGGTTTGACGATGATCGTGCAGCCCGCGGCGAGGGCGGGGCCGATCTTGCGGGTGCCCATCGCGAGCGGGAAGTTCCACGGCGTGATGGCCAGGCAGGGGCCGACAGGTTGTCTGGTCACGAGGACACGCCCGGTGCCGGCCGGGGCGGGTGTGTAGCGACCGGAGATGCGGACGGCCTCCTCGGAGAACCACCGCAGGAACTCGGCCCCGTAGGTCACCTCGGACCGGCTCTCCGGCAGTGCCTTACCCATTTCGAGGGTCATGAGCAGCGCGAAGTCGTCGGCGCGGTCGGTGATCTTCTGCCAGACCGCCCGCAGTAGTTCGGCGCGTTCGCGCGGTGGGGTCGCGGCCCACGCCGGACCGGCCGCGACGGCCGCGTCGAGGGCCCGCACGGCATCACCGGGCCCGGCGTCGGCGACACGCGCGAGTTCTTCGCCGGTCGCGGGATCGTGGACTCCGAAAGTGGCTCCGTTCTCGGCCGCAACCCATTCACCGCCGAGGAACAGGTCGGTGGGGACGGACCGAATCAGTTCTGCAGCATCCATATGCCCCATCATGCGCGCCACAGCCGCTCGCTGCCGGGAACCTCGGGATCCCCGCCTTCACACACCGGGCACACCCCCTCGGGGCGCACTACTGTCGACGACATGAGCGACGTAACCGCAACGGCACCGTGGAAAGCTCTGGAAAACCACCGCGACCGGCTCGAATCGGTGTCACTGCGGCAGTTGTTCACCACCGAACCCGACCGGGTCTCGGCGCTGACGATCCCTGCCGGGGATCTGGTGGTCGACTTCAGCAAACAACGCCTCGACACCCCGGTGCTGCACACCCTGCTCGAACTCGCCGAGCAGACGGGTGTGGCCGCCGCCCGCGAGGCGATGCTCGCCGGTGAGCACATCAACAGCACCGAGGACCGGGCGGTGCTGCACACCGCCCTACGGCTGCCGCGGCAGGCATCGCTGATCGTCGACGGAATCGACGTCGTCGCGCAGGTGCATGCCGTGCTCGACCGGATGGGTGAGTTCACCGACCGGATCCGCGACGGACGCTGGCGCGGCGCCACCGGGCAGCGGATCACCACGGTGGTCAACATCGGCATCGGCGGCTCCGATCTCGGCCCGGCGATGGTCACCGGCGCGCTGCGCCGCTTCCACGACGGGCCCGCGGCACGGTTCGTCTCCAACGTCGACCCCGCCGATCTGACCGCCGCGCTGGCCGATCTGGATCCGGCGACGACCGTGTTCGTCGTGGCGTCGAAGACCTTCTCCACCCTCGAAACGCTGTCCAATGCCACCGCCGCCCGCCGCTGGCTCGTCGACGCCCTCGGCGAGGACGCCGTCGCCCAGCATTTCGTGGCGGTGTCGACGCACACGCAGCGGGTACGCGAGTTCGGTATCGACCCGGCGCACATGTTCGAGTTCTGGGACTGGGTGGGGGGCCGCTATTCGGTGGGTTCGGCGATCGGGCTGGCGGTGATGTGCGCGATCGGACGGCAGAAGTTCGGTGAGTTCCTCGCCGGCATGCACGCCATCGACGAGCATTTCGCCACCGCCGAACCGGCGCGCAATGCGCCGTTGCTGGCCGGGGTGATCGGGGTGTGGAACGCCAGTGTCCTCGGCCATCGGTCGCGGGCGGTGGTGCCCTATGCGCAGGATCTGGCGCGGTTGCCGGCCTATCTGCAGCAGTTGACCATGGAATCGAACGGCAAGTCGGTGCGCGCGGACGGCACCGCGGTGCGCTGCCCGACCGGGGAGGTGTTCTGGGGTGAGCCCGGCACGGGCGGTCAGCATGCCTTCTTCCAGTTGTTGCATCAGGGCACCGAGATCGTGCCGGTCGATTTCCTGGGCCTGGCGCGCAGTGGGGACGACCTGCCCGCCCGCGACGGCACCACCTCGATGCAGGTGTTGGTGTTGGCGAACATGTTCGCCCAGGCCAAGGTGTTGGCGTTCGGGCGTGAGGCCGACGAGGTCCGCGCCGAAGGTGTGCCGGAGGCGTTGGTGGCGCACAAGGTGATGCCCGGCGATCGGCCGTCGACGACGATCCTGGCGCCCGAGTTGACGCCGTCGGTGCTCGGGCAGATCATCGCCTTCTACGAGCATCAGACCTTCGTCCAAGGGGTGATCTGGGGGATCGATTCGTTCGATCAGTGGGGGGTCGAACTCGGCAAGACCCAGGCCACCGCCCTGCAGGCGGTGCTCGCCGGCGACGAGACCCCCGACACCGGCGATGCCTCCACCGACCACCTGATCGAGACCTACCGAACCCTGCGCGATCGGGCGTGACCGCTCTCGGTCACGCTGCCTTCGGATCGGACCACGCCGTGGTGGTCCGGACGCGACCGTGGGTGTCGACGAGGCGCGCGGGCAGGTCGTACTGCTCGAGCCACGACACGGCCCCGATCCCCCGCTGCAGCGCCGTCGCCGCAGCCGCATCGGCCCACACCGCGTCGGGAGCGATGACGCTGACCAGACGCCACCGCTCCGGGTCGGCGACATCGCTGGTGTGCGACGCCATCGCCGATCCGGCCGGCAGTTCGACGGACCCGCGATCCGGAAGCGGCACCTGCCATCCCCCGGCCGGGGCGTGACCCGCGGTGGCCATGACATCGCCGATGCGTACGAGCGCCCCGCATTCGAGCAGGCTCGCGACGAGCGCCGCCGAGTAGTCGACGGTGTCGGCCACGGCCGTCGCGCCGAGTTCGAGACTCACCCCGAACGGGGCGAGCACGACGTCTCCCTCGATCTGCACGTCGCGGTAGGTCGGGATGGGATGGATCGGCGGGATGGCACCCGCGTCGACGGAGGCGTCGTCGGAGTCGACCGGAGTGACGGTCCCGCCCGTCATACGGGCCGCCCACAGCGCCGACCGCACCATCGACGCCAGGCGGGGGCTCATCGTGACCGGAGTGCCCTGCGCGAGATTGACGGAATGGATCTCGGCGTCGCCCCGGCGGCTGTCGCTGACCGCCTCGGATTCGGCGACGACGCCGCGCACGATCATGCGGGCACGGTGCAGTGCGTGCGGCTCGGTCACCGCGAGTGCGATCTGCCGACCCCACTCCCACCATTCGTTGCTGCCGACCATGACGGGCTCCACCCGTGTTCGATATCTCGCAGGATGTATTCCAGTATGCCCGCGGCCTACGACGGGTGACAGCGCTGCAAGATCGGGCCCGCCCTCGTCAGACCCGCTCGAGGATCGCGGCGGTGTCCACCCCGGTCGGCAATGTGCCCATCGCAATGCCCCAGTCGTCGTCGAGCCGGCTCCGGCAGAACGCCTCCGCGACCGCGGGGTGCCCGTGCCGGACGAGCTGGGCTCCCTGCAGGACGAGAGCCATCAGTTCCACGACCCGCCGTGCCCGGTATTCCGCGTCCTCGAGGTCGGCGAGCTCCTTGCCGACCCGGGCGATCGCCGAATCGAGCCGGGGATCGGAGCCTTCCGCGAGCCGGACCTCGGTGAAGAACGCCTCGACGGTGTCGGGTTGCCGGGCCATGGCCCGCAGGGCGTCGAGCGCCGCGACGTTTCCGGACCCTTCCCAGATCGACATGAGCGGCGACTCGCGGTACAGCCGCGGCATCCCCGATTCCTCGGCGTAACCGTTGCCGCCGAGACATTCGAGGGCTTCGGCCGTCAGGGCGGGTGCCCGCTTGCACACCCAATACTTGGTGACGGCCAGCGCGATACGGCGCAGCGCAGCTTCCTGCTCGTCCCCCGCGGCGCGGTCGGTGGCCCCGGCCAGACGCATCATCATCGTCGTCGCAGCGTCGGATTCGACGACGAGATCGGACAGGACGTTGCGCATGAGCGGCTGGTCGACGAGCAGCGCGCCGAACGCCTTCCGGTGTCGCGCGTGATGCACCGCGCGCAGCGTCGCGACCCGCATGTTGACCGCCGAGCCGATGACGCAGTCGAGCCGCGTCATGTTCACCATCTCGATGATGGTGTTGATGCCCCGCCCCTCGGGGCCGACGAGCCACCCGATCGCGTTCTCGTACTCGATCTCGGAGGAGGCGTTCGACTTGTTGCCGAGCTTGTCCTTGAGCCGCTGGATACGGATGGCGTTACGGGTGCCGTCGGGCAGGACGCGCGGCAGCAGGAAGCACGACGGTCCGTGCTCGGTCTGCGCCAGCGTGAGGAACAGATCGGACATCGGCGCGGATGTGAACCACTTGTGCCCGACGATCGTGTACGACCCGTCCGCGTTCGGGGTGGCGGTGGTGGTGTTGGCGCGCACGTCGGAACCGCCCTGCTTCTCGGTCATCGACATCCCGGCGATGAGGCCCTGCTTCGAGGAGGGCTCCCTCAGTCCGAAGTCGTAGTGCGGGGCGGCCAGCAGCGGTTCGTAGCGCTCGGCGAGTTCGGCGTTGTGGCGCAGCGCCGGAATCGCGGCGTAGGTCATGGAGATCGGGCACATGTGCCCGGCGTCGGTGTGTCCCCACACGTAGAACTTCGCGGCACGGGCGACATGCGCGCCGGGACGCGGATCGCGCCAGGGCGCGGCGTGCAGGCCGTTCTCGACGGCGACGGTCATCAGGTCGTGCCAGTGCGGATGGAACTCGACCTCGTCGACGCGGTGGCCGTGACGGTCGTGGGTGTGCAGGACGGGCGGGTACTCGTTGGCGAGGCGACCCCAGTCCTGGGCGCGGGGGCTGCCGGCCAGGGCGCCGAGTTCACGGACCTCGTCCTCGGCCCATCTCGCCCCCTCACGGCGCAGCCCTTCGAGCAGGGCCGGATCGTCGGCGGCCCGGTAGGGCTCGAGGTCCGGGGCCTGGTTGAACACCTCATGGGTGGCGGGGAAATTCACGGCTTCACTCCTGACACGATGTCGTTCCGGACGGCAGGGCACCCGGCCGCCCGCAGGGCGAGGACGACGAGATCGGGGACGGTGGATTCGGCCGCGCCGCGAAGGCGACCATCGGCCGCGCCGCGCAGGCGGCCGGTGAGGACCTCACCGACCGCACCGACGAGGGCGGCGGCGGTGAGTTCGGCGTCCTGGCCGGGGAATTCACCGGCCGCGATGCCGTGGTTCACGGCGTTCGCGAAGGCCGCCGCGAAAGCGCGACGCAGCACGAGCCGTTCGGCGTCGACCGCGGCGTCGACCGGTTCGGCGAGCAGTGCGTAGGCGAGGGTGGGATTGCGCAGCGCACGCCGGGAGAACGTCTCGACCACCGCGCTGACCCGGTCGGCACCGGATCCGGCTGCGGCTGCGGCCGTCACGGCCTCGACCTCGCGCCCGCACAGTTCCCGGAAGATGCGCACCATGAGGTCGGACTTGTCGACGTAGTGCCGGTAGACACTGCCGGTGGCGACGCCGGCGCGTTCGGCGACCGCGGAGACGGACAGTCCGCTGTAGCCGCGCTCGCTCAACAATCCCACGGCGGCAGCGGCGATCGCCTCGCGCTGCGCGTCGAGTCGCTCTTGTACTGCGGGTGTCCGCCGGTACGCCACACCAAGAATTGAACCTCGGTTCAGTGCTTCGGTCAACGGTCGGCGCTACGGTCGGACCTGTGAATCGACTCAGCGTCGTGGACGAGATGTTCCTCCACCGCCACAAAGGAACCGGTCTGCCGTCGGTGATGCAGGGCCTGTGGCGCACCGACGAGACCGTCGACGCGACCCTGTTGCTGTCCCTCCACGACGTGCTGTCCGAAGGCCCCCTCGGACGCCGCGTGGTCCGGTCCCGGGTTCCCGGCGCGCGCCCCCGGTTCGAGCCGAACACCCACGTCCATCCGCTGCGCTATCCCGCGACGCCCATTCCCGACGACCAACTCCTCGCCTGGGCCGACGAGCACGCGAACGTGAACGTCGATCCCGAACTCGGTCCCGGCTGGGCCCTCGCCGCGACCCGCCTCGCGAGCGGCGGCACGGCGCTGTCGATCGTGTGCTCACACGTTCTGACGGACGCACGGGGATTCGTCCGCGCGGTCGCCGACGCCCTCGCCGACCGGCCGCGGCGACCGGACCCCGGTCGTCACTCCGACCTGCGCGACGCGATGCAGCTGCTCCGGAAGGTCGGCGGCGGACTGCGCAGCGTGAAGTACACACCCCGCACCGAGAAGGCACCCGCACCACAGACGGTGCGCGCCCGGCCCCGCACCGCGCTGGTCGACGTCGACGCCGCGCAGTGGAAGGCACTCGCAGCAACGGAGGACGGCACTCCGAACGCCCTGCTGCTCGCCGTGTCGGCCGGCGTCGCCCGCCGCGCCCGGATCCCGTTCCCCGTGCGCATCTCCGTTCCCATCGACGACCGGGCAGACGGAACCGTCTCCAACGGTGTGTCGATGGTGGGGATCTCCGTCGACGAGGGCGACACCGTCGCCTCGATCCGCGCCCACGCCGCGCAGGCCTACACGCAGCCGCGGGAAGGGGCACCGCACAACATGCCGGCCGAGATCCTGCAGCTCCTCCCCGACCGGCTCGCCGCCCGCGTCGCGCGGGGCGCCGGCGAGCGCGACCTGTTGTGTTCCAACATCGGCGCCGTGCCCCGCGAACTCACCACCCTGGGGCCGTACCGCACCACCGGGATCGCGATGCGCGCCATGCATCCGGGACTCGACACCCGGCCGGCCCGCACCGCGACCCGGCTGTCGGTCTACGCCTGCCACACCGACGAGCGGTACACGCTGGCGTTCGTGGCTCTCGACAAGGAGCGCTTCCCCGACACCTCGACGCTGCGCACCTACGTCCGGGCCGAGCTCGCGGACCGGGGACTCGAGGCCCACGCCTGGTGACGCCGATCGCGGAGGCGACGGCTGCTGTGACGCCCCGTCACGTACAGTGCAGAGCATGACGGCCGAGACCCACGTCACATTCGCCGACGGGACCGTCCGCGGTTCCCGGCTCGGCGACCTCCTCGCCTGGCGCGGCATCCCGTACGCCGCTCCCCCGGTCGGTCCGCTGCGACTGCGCGCGCCGCAACCGGTCGAGCCCTGGACAGGGGTGCGCGATGCGACGCGGTTCGGCAATGCCGCACCGCAGCGTCCGCGTTATGCCGAGACGGGGCGTCGTGGGGTGCGTGTGCGTCCCGACGAGGACTGTCTGACCCTCAACGTGCTCGCCCCGGCCGGACGGGTCCACGCGCCTCGACCGGTCATGGTGTTCATCCACGGTGGCGCGTTCACCCTCGGCACGAGTGCCCTGTCGGTGTACGGCGGCGAGTCGCTGGTCCGGCGCGGCGACGTGGTCTACGTGTCGGTCAACTACCGCCTCGGAGCGCTCGGCTATCTCGACTTCGGCGCCTTCTCCACCGAATCGACGCGGTTCGATTCCAATCTCGGCCTGCGCGACCAGGTCGCGGCGCTGGAATGGGTGCAGCGCAACATCGCCGCTTTCGGCGGCGACCCCGGAAACGTGACGATCTTCGGCGAGTCCGCGGGCGGCACCTCGGTGACCACCCTGCTGGCGACACCCGCCGCGCGCGGACTGTTCTCCGCCGCGATCGCGCAGAGCCCGGCACCGAATCTCGTGGTCACCGCCGACCGCTCGGCCGAATGGGGCCGGAAGTTCGTCGAACTGCTCGGCGCCGATCCGGATTCGGCGGCCCGGGCGCTCCTCGACGCCTCACCCGTCGAGCTCGGACGGGTGGGCTCCCGGCTCGGGGCACAGGTGCTGCGCGCGACTCCCGGTCTGCATCCCTTCGGCCCGGTGGTCGACGGTGATTTCGTTCCGCTCCAGCCGCTCGAGGCGTACGAGACGGGTGCGGCGCATCCTGTTCCGCTCGTGCTCGGGACGAACGACCGCGAAGGTGCGCTGTTCCCGAAGTTCCTCGACGCGCTGCCGACGAGCCCGCGGCGGATCGACGCGTTGTTCGCCGCGACCGACCCGGAGGCGAAGGATCGCATCACGGCGGTCTATCCGGGATATCCGGACGAGCGTGCCGCGATCGATCTCGGCGGCGACCTCACCTTCTGGTATCCGTCCGTGCAGATCGCGCAGGCACATTCGCGTTTCGCGCCGACCTTCATGTACCGATTCGACCTCGCCCCGCGGCTGTTGCGGTGGATGGGCTTCGACGCGACCCACGCCGTGGAGTTGCTCGCGGTCTTCGACCAGAGCGGCGAACCGCTCGGCCGCGCCCTCACGGCGCTGGGGGGCCGACGCGGTCTGCGTACGGTCTCCGCGGCGATGCAGCGCCAGTGGCTGAACGTGGTCCGGCACGGCGAACCGCTGCCGTCGTGGCCGCGCTACGACGAGAACGACCGTGCGACAGTCATTTTCGACGAGGTCACGCGTGTCGAGCGCGATCCGCGCCGCGACCGGCGACTCGCGTGGGAGGGCTACCGCGGGTACACCGCTCCGGCACCCGTCCGGTGAGCGCCGCTATTTCGCCACGGTGAGCAGGAAGGCGACGTCTTCGATGGCGCTGACGCTGTGCCGCACGGCCGGGATGATGATCAGGTCGCCCGCCGAACCCTTCCACACGTCGTTGCCGGCGACGAGCTGGAGCTGACCCGACAGCACCTGCAGGGTCGCCTCGCCCGGGCTGTCGTGCTCGCCGAGTTCGTGCCCCGCCAGCAACGCGACGACGGTCTGCCGCAGGTGCTTGGTATGCCCACCGAAAACCGTCTGGGAGCTGCGTCCGCTGCTGGACGTCGCTGCGAGTTTGAGCTGCTGCCGTGCCATGGCGGTCAAGGAGAGCTTGTCCATGTACCGCAGTATCGCTCAGATGCCTCCGCGAGAACTCAGCTTCGCGCGTACCGGATCCAGCGGAACCTGATTCCCTTGGTGGACGTCAGCCATTGTCCGGGATCCGCCACCCACTCGGTCCCGATGGGAGGTGCGGTCGCATCTCCTGCGACGTCGAGGTCGACCTCGGTCACGAGCAGCTGCGTCGCGAACGGCATCGCCTGCGCGTAGATCTGGCCCCCACCCATGACGACGACCTCGTCCTCACCGGCGAGTGTCAGGGCGTCCTCGAGGCTCGTCGCGGTCTCGGCGCCCTGGGCCGACCACTCGACGTTGCGGGTGACGACGATGTTCCGCCGTCCCGGAAGCGGCCGGAACCTCGGCGGCAGCGAATCCCAGGTGAGCCGGCCCATGATCACCGGCTTTCCCATCGTCGCGTCCTTGAAGAACGCCATGTCCTCGGGGATGTGCCACGGGATGGTGTTCTCCCGCCCGATCACACCACCACGTGCCTGCGCCCAGACGAGGGTGACATCTCCCATCAGACGGCCACCGGCGCCTTGATCGCCGGGTGGTGCCGGTAGCCGACGACCTCGACGTCCTCGTAGCGGTAGTCGAAGATCGAGTCGCGCGGGTGCAGCTTCAACGTCGGGTAGGGATACGGCTCACGAGTGAGCTGTTCGGTGACCTGCTCGAGGTGGTTGGAGTAGATATGGCAGTCGCCGCCGGTCCAGATGAACTCGCCGGGTTCGAGGCCGGTCTGCTGCGCGACCATGTGAGTGAGCAGCGCGTAGCTGGCGATGTTGAACGGCACACCGAGGAACATGTCGGCGCTGCGCTGGTAGAGCTGGCAGCTGAGTTTGCCGTCGGCCACGTAGAACTGGAAGAAGGCGTGGCACGGCATGAGCGCCATCTTGTCGAGCTCGGCCACGTTCCATGCGGAGACGAGGATGCGACGCGAGTCGGGGTCGGTGCGCAGCGTCTCGAGGACCTGGCCGATCTGGTCGATGTGCTGTCCGTCCGGCGTCGGCCAGGAGCGCCACTGCACGCCGTAGACCGGTCCGAGGTCGCCGTCGGGCGCCGCCCATTCGTCCCAGATGGTCACGCCGTGCTGCCGCAGCCACTCGACGTTGGAGTCGCCGCGCAGGAACCACAGCAGCTCGTAGACGATGGACTTCAGATGCACCTTCTTCGTGGTGATCAGCGGGAAGCCCTCGGACAGATCGAAGCGCATCTGGTGGCCGAACAGGCTCCGCGTGCCGGTTCCGGTACGGTCGGCCTTCTCCGCGCCGGTCTCGAGGATCAGGCGCAGCAGGTCTTCGTAGGGCGTCGACACAGTCACGAGCGCAGTCTATCGGGGGCTCGAAGGTGTCCGTCGCCACCCGCGAACGGCCCGGCGACCGTAGCCTGTTCCCATGCCCGAGCTCCCCGAGGTGGAAGCACTTGCGGTGTTCCTGCGCGAGCACGCGGTCGGCAGCGTCGTCGGACGCATCGACGTCGCGGCGCTGAGCGTGCTGCAGACGGCCGACCCGCCGATCACGGCGCTGCAGGGACGCGACATCACCGGAGCGGCGCGCTTCGGCAAGTTCCTCGCGATCGACTGCTCCGGGCTGCATCTGATCACGCACCTGTCGCGCGGCGGCTGGTTGCGCTGGCTCGACGAACCGTCGCAGACTCCCCCGAAACTCGGTCGCGGTCCGCTCGCCCTCCGCGTGCACCTGTTCGCCCCCGACGCGACGACACCGGCCTTCGATCTCACCGAGGCCGGCACGAAGAAACGCCTCGCGGTCTGGGTCGTCGACGATCCGCAGCAGGTGCCGGGCATCGCCCGCCTCGGCCCAGATGCACTCGCCCTCACCCGCGACGAGTTCGCCGAGCTCCTGACCGACAGCACCTCGCGTCTCAAGACGCTGCTCACCGATCAGAAGGTTCTCGCGGGGATCGGCAACGCCTACTCCGACGAGATCCTGCACGTCGCGCAGCAGTCGCCGTTCGCGGCGGCCGGCAAGCTCACCGACGACGAGGTGACCACGCTGTACCGGACGATGCGGTCGGTGCTCACCGACGCCGTCACCCGCTCGGTCGGGCAGGACGCGGCGCGCCTCAAGGGAGAGAAACGGTCGGGGCTGCGCGTGCACGGGCGTACCGGCGAGCCGTGCCCGGTGTGCGGCGACACCGTCCGCGAGGTCTCCTACACAGACCGCTCGTTCCAGTACTGCCCCACCTGCCAGACCGGAGGGAAGGTCCTCGCCGACCGGCGGATGTCCCGCCTGCTGAAGTAGCGTGCGCGCCGTGCAGGCCCGTCCCCGTCTCCGCGAAGAAGTGCGCACCCTGGCGCCGGGTTACTTCGCCTTCGTCATGGCCGGCGGCATCGTCTCCACCGGCCTCCATCTCCGCGGTTTCCACTTCGCATCGGCCGCGCTGCTGATCGTGTCCGTGATCGGATACGCGACGCTCGTGGCCATGTCGGTGTGGCGGTTCCTCGCGTTCCGCGACGAGGTCCGCGCCGATCTCGCCGATTCCGGGCGGGCGTTCGGCTTCTTCACCTTCGTCGCGGGCAGCAACGTGCTCGGCGTACGGCTGATGATGGACGGCCGGCATTCCACCGCGGCGGTGCTGCTCGCGGGCGCGGCGGCGACCTGGCTGGTACTGGGATATGTCGTCCCGTGGACCGCCGTGCTCGGCACGGCGGAGCGTCCCGTCCTCGCGAAGGCCAACGGGACGTGGTTCATCTGGGTCGTTGCCAGCGAATCGGTGGCCATCGCCGCGGCCACGCTCCAGCCCGTCTACCGCGAACTCGACCGGCTCCTCGCCGCCGTCGCGGTGTTCACCTGGGGTGTGGGCCTGTTCCTGTACGCGGCGGCGGGCATCTTCGTCGCGGCGCGGATGCTGCAGTACCCGCTGCGTCCCACCGACCTGACCGCACCGTACTGGGTGTCGATGGGAGCGTGCTCGATCACCGTCGTGGCGGGCTCACGCATCGTCGAGATGGACGACGCCCCGATGGTGGACGCGACCCGCGGACTGATCGCGGGCCTCGCCGTCGTCATCTGGGCCTTCGCGACGTGGCTGCTGCCGCCTCTCGTCGCGGCCGGTTGGTGGCGTCACCGCGTCCATCGGGTGCCGCTGACCTACGACTCGGCCCTGTGGTCGATCGTCTTCCCGCTCGGCATGTACGCGGTCGCGGGGATGTATCTGGGTCGCGCCGACGATCTGCCGCTGGTCGGGGCGATCGGTGCCGCCGAATTGTGGGTCGCGGTGGCGGCCTGGGTCGTGGTGTTCGCCGCGATGCTGCACCGCATGTGGGTCCGGCTCACGCGGCCGGTCGAGCGCGACCGACCGTGACCGCCCGCGCGCGGGCACGCCCCATCTCGCCGTACCAGCGGACGGCGAGCACGACGGCCAGGGCCACACCGACCGCGTCGCCGCCGTAGTACATCAGCTGGGCCCCCGCCTGCAGATCGGATGCGGCGAACATCGTGCCGGGAGGTGACTGCGCGTACAGCGTCTTCGCCAGCACTGCATGAGCCGCGCCGGCCACGAGCAACACCACCGCGAGATGCGCGAGACCGTACCGGCGGCGGAGCGGATCGAGGCGGCAGATCGCGACGGTGAACAGCATCCCGGCGGCGAAGACGTGCAGGTGGACGACGGTCGCGACGAGCGGGTCGTCGTGCATGGCAGCGAACAGTGGCGTCCGGTAGAGCACCCACAGCCCACCCATGTCCAGCACGGCCGCGACGGCCGGCACCGTCAGCAGATCGGCCGGACGTGAATGCAGCACGGTGAGCAGGCCGGTGCGTGTGCGTCCCCCCGGGACGCTCCTCAACAGCAGCGTCATCGGCCTGCCCAACACGATCAGAAGGGGTCCGACCATGCCGACCAGCAGATGGCCGGTCATGTGGGAGGTGAACGGACCACCGGGCCAGGGCAGCACCGCCGCGGCGGCGACGGCACCGGCGCCCGCGACGACGCTCGCATCGCGCCACCGCGGCCACGCGTCGCCACGCCGGCGGAGCCGCACGGCCGCACCGGTGTACAGCGCGATCCCCACCCCTGCGGCGATCAGGACGACGAGGGCGAGCACACCCGGCCCCGTGTACGTCGGATGGTCGTGCACCGACGGCTCCTATCCGTCCGGGAGCCCGACGGTGCGGACGTTCCGCCGCGCCGACCACCACAGCGCAGCACCGGCGATCAGGAACACGAGAGCCGCTCCGATCCACGCCAGGTCGTAGGGCCACACGTCGACGTCGTACCGGATCTGGTGGATGCGGAGCACCTTGTGGTCGACCAGCCCGTCGAACAACTGGAATCCCCCGGCACCCATGAGCAGGGCCGCCCAGAAGTGCCGTACCGCAAGGGCATGTCTGCGACGCACGTCCGCGAGCAACGCGAATCCCGCTACGAGAACGAGCAACTCGGCAGTGTGCAGCAGGCCGTCGGAGGCGAGACCCACCGCGGGCGTGGAGCGATCGTAGAAGTGGTGCCAGCCGAGGATCTGGTGGAAGACGATCTCGTCGATCGCCGCCATGAGCGCCACACCGAGCAGAGCACCACTGATCGCGGAGTGCCGCACCGACATTCCGTCGCGCGTACCCCCGGGTCGCATCGCGCCGGTCATCGCTTCCTCACCGTGTCGTCCCGGGACCTGTTGTATCGGGATTGCGGATTGTTCCGATCCCGCGAGGGGTACCCGAGCGATCATGCTGAGAAACGCACTGTGGGAAGGCCTGGTCGCCGGTGCCGCCGGGGTCGCGGCCATGACTGTCGGAGAGAAGATCGAACAGGCCGTCACCGGGCGGCCGAACTCGCACGTCCCCGGCCGCGTCCTCGCCCGGTTGACGGGTGCGTCCGAGTCCGACGGGCAGAATTCGACCGCACTGAACTGGGCGATGCACTTCGGTCAGGGCATCGCCCTGGGTGTGGTGCGGTCGGTCATGGCCGAGGTGGGGCTGCGGGGCCCACTCGCATCGACGAAGTTCACCGTCGTGCGGCTGACCAACGACCAGATCCTCGAGAACGCGACCGGTGTCGGCGCACCGCCGCAGACGTGGCCCCGCTCGGAACTGGCCGTCGACGTCCTCCACAAGAGCGTCTACGGCTTCGTCACCGGGGCGGTCGCCGACGCGCTGGCCGCTCGCCGGGGCCCCGGCCCGGGTGGGCGGCACGCCGCGCTCGTCCCCGGCCGCCACTCCGGCATCGGCCCTGTGCCTCGCGGCATGGCAGCGGGACGGCTGCCGCGCGGAGCGTAGGCCACCTGGGGCGGAGCGCGGAGGGGTACGAGAGCGCCGCCGATGCGGCGGTTACCGTATCGGTGTGAGCGTCGAACTGCTGGACACCGGCCCCGTGGCCGGGCACCTGCATCGTCCCGAGGGGAGTCCGCGGGGCGCGGTCGCGCTGACGCACGGGGCAGGCGGCAACTGCGACGCCCGGATCCTGCAACTGATGTGCGCCCGGTTCGCCGACTCCGGCTTCCTCGCCCTGCGCTACGACCTGCCGTTCCGCCGGCGCACACCCAAGGGACCCCCGCAGTCGTCCCGGGCGGCGGAGGACCGTGAGGGTGTCGCCGCCGCGGCCGCTGAGCTGCGCGGACGGGTGTCCGGACCCCTGCTGCTCGGCGGTGTCTCCTACGGCGGCCGGCAGACGTCGATGCTCGCCGCCGACGAACCCGGCATCGCCGACGCGCTCGTCCTGCTGTCCTATCCCCTTCATCCCCCGGGGAAACCGGAGAAGCCGCGCACCGAGCATCTGCCGAGGATCGCGATGCCCACGGTGTTCGTCCACGGCGACCGCGATCCCTTCGGTACCTTCGGCGAACTACGGGAGGCACTCGCTCTCCTGCCCGCGGCCACGACCCTCGTGGAGGTCACCGGGGCCGCACACGACCTGAGCCGCGCGAAGACGGATCCGTCGGAGGCCGCCGTCTCCGCTGCGCTGCACCTGCTGGAAGAGAAGTCATGATCGAACCCACCGACGTCGCCATCGACACGCTGCTCGCCGAGCTCCGCGACCGGCTCGGCGACTCCGTCGATGCCCCGACCACCCTGCGTGGTCTGCTCGAGGCGGTGCTCGTCGTGGGATCGGGTCTCGAACTCGACTCCATGCTCCAGCGCATCGTCTCCGCGGCGACCTCGCTGCTCGACGCCCGGTACGGAGCGCTCGGTGTGCGCGCCGCCGACGGAGGCCTGTCGGAGTTCGTGTACGTCGGGATCGATCCGGCGCAGCGCGAGGTGATGGGTCACCTGCCCGAAGGCCGGGGCATCCTCGGTCTGCTCATCAACGATCCCCGGCCGGTGCGCCTCGGCGACCTGTCGAAGCATTCCGCCTCGATCGGCTTCCCGCCGAACCATCCACCCATGAAGAGCTTCCTCGGAACCCCGATCATGGTGCGCGGCAAGGTCTTCGGAAGTATCTACCTCACCGAGAAGCTGGGCGCGCCCGAGTTCACCGAAGAGGACGAGGTGATCCTCAAGGTACTCGCGATGTCCGCGGGCGTGGCCGTCGAGAACGCCCGCCTGTTCGAGGGCTCCCTCGCCCGCGAGAGATGGCTCACCGCAATGGCATCCATCAACTCCCGGCTGCTGATGGGCGGATCGGTGGACGAGACGCTGTCGATGCTCACCGGCCAGGTCCGCGAACTCGCCCGGTGTGCGGGAGTCTATGTCGTACTCGTCGACGGCCACCACGGCAGCCTGCAGGCCGCAGCACCCGCGCTCCCGTGCGGGAAGGACAAGCGCTTCGACATCACCGGATCACCTGTGCTACAAGCTCTCAAGAGCCGCCAGGTGATGCATCTCGACAGCCTCCCCGGGCTGCCACCGACGGAGCTGGGCGACGACGGACACGCGGTTGTGCTGCCTCTGTCGGCGACGTCGACCGTCACGGGCGTACTCATCGCGACACGTGAGGCCGGCACCGAACCGTGGGACGACGAGGACGTCGCCCGCTTCGAATCCATGGCGAACCTTGCCGCCGTGGCCCTCGAATTCGCCGAACAGCAGCGCAAGAAGCGTCTGCTCGATGTGCTCGCCGACCGCGACCGCATCGCACAGGACCTGCACGACAACGTCATCCAACGTCTGTTCGCCACCGGCATGAGCCTCCAGAGCGCGACCGCGGAAGGTGCGGGCACCGAACGCGCCGTGGAAGTCATCCGTCACGCGATCGAGCAGCTCGACCGGACGGTGCGCGAGATCCGCACCACCATCTTCGATCTGCACACCACCGGCGCGGCGGCATCGAACAGTCTGCGCCGGAGACTGCTGGACGTCGTGGGAGATCTGAGCATCCACTCCGCGGTGGCGCCCAACGTCCAGTTCGTCGGCCCCATCGACACCCTGGTCCCGATGCGCATCCACCCGCACGCCGAGGCCGTCCTCCGTGAAGGGCTGAGCAACGCGCTGCGCCACTCGCAGTCCGACAACATCTCGGTGTCGGTCTCGGTTCAGGACGACTTCCGGATCGAGATCCTCGACGACGGCACAGGCCTTCCCGACACACCTCGACGCAGCGGCCTGGCGAACCTCGAGCGGCGCGCCGTGCAGTGCGGCGGGTCGTGCGAGATCGGTCCGGCCGATCCGCGCGGCACGCGGGTGCTGTGGACCGTCCCGCTCTGACGGGACGAGCTCCGTATCCCTCGCGCCTAGGACGACGGCTTGCCGCGCTCGTTGCGCAGTTCGGTGGCGAGCACCGCCGCCTGGGTGCGTCGCTGCATGCCGAGCTTCGCCAGGAGCCTCGAGACGTAGTTCTTCACGGTCTTCTCCGCGAGGAACAACCGTTCGGCGATCTCCCGGTTGGTCAGGCCCTCACCGATGAGTTCGAAGACGGCGCGCTCCTGCTCCGACAGTTCGGCGAGCGGATCGGCCGTCCGCGACGCCCGGATCCGGTCCATGAGCGCGGCGGTGGCACGGCTGTCCAGCAGCGAGCCGCCTTCTCCGACGGTGCGGATCGCCGAGACGAGGTCGGTTCCGAGGATCTGCTTGAGCACGAACCCGGAGGCGCCTGCCATGATCGCGTCGAAGAGTGCTTCGTCATCGGCGTACGAGGTGAGCATCAGAGCGCGCAGATCCGGCATGCGGGTACGCAGCTCGCGGCACAGTTCGACACCGTTGCCGTCGGGAAGTCGCACGTCGAGCACCACGACGTCGGCGCCGCTGTCGGGTACGCGAGCCAGGGACTCACCCACCGAGGCGGCCTCACCGACGACGGTGAAGTCCGGCACGCTGCTCAGCAGATCCACCAGGCCGCGCCGCACGATTTCGTGATCGTCGACGAGGAACACGCGGGTCATCTCGGGCACCTTTCGTTGGCAGGCTTTCCGGTCATTGTCCCAGCTGTACCGCGATACCCACGTCCGCGGGGCCGTTCGACATCCATATCAGGACCTTCTCCCCCTCCCCCGCGGACGCTGCTCGGGAGACGCTGAACGTAGAGGTGAACATGTGGGACGAACGAGCCGACGAGGAGGATGTCGTGACAGTCGATGCCGGAACCTGGTCGCTCGGTGACACCGAGATCATCGCACGTGCGGTGGTGGAAGCACCCTCCGTGCACGACACGCAACCATGGAATCTGCGCCTGCCCGATCACAGCGCCGAGCTCGAGGAACGCCTCGAATTCGCCGAGCCGGGCCCGGACCCGCTGCGTGTCGACCGGCTGATCTCGTGCGGCGCGGCCCTCACCAACCTCGAACTCGCGATCCGGGTCCTCGGAAACAGATTGCGCACCACTGTGCTGCCCGATCCGCAGCGTCCGGAGCTCGTCGCGCGCATCGAGACGCTCGGACCGGGCACCCCGGCCGGTCGCGACCTGCGGTTGTATGCGGCGATCTCGCACCGGCGCAGCCACCGCACATCGTTCACCGACATCCCGGTGCCGACAGAGACGCTCGCCGACATCATCGCCGTGGCCGGCGAGATCGCAGATGTGGACGTGCGCCTGCTCGCGGACGACGAGGCCGTCGCCCTGGCCCAGGTGCTCGCGTATGCGGCGGAGGCCTGCCGACGTCATCCGCACTATCAGCGCGAGATGTTCTCGTGGACCTCCCACTGGCAGCCGCGCGGCAACTCCGAGGTGGTCACCACGTGGAGTGCGACCCTCGACGGGAAGGGCGCGGCGGGCGAAGCCCTGGTCACGACAGGGATCCCGGACGTCGATGCGCTGGCATCGGCGATCGCGCGCGAGTCGGTGCTGCTGTTCTCCGCACCGTCGACCTCACCGGCCGATCTGATCCGGGTGGGCGCGGCCGTCGAACGGTGCTGGCTGGCGGCGATCGACGCGCGATTGTCGGCATCGGTACTGACGCATCCCCTGCGGGTGGAGGACGCCGGGTCGCGCCTGGCCGAGATGCTCGACCTGACGGTCGTTCCCCTGGTCGTCCTGCGTGTGGGTTTCTGAAGAAACGGGAGAGTGAAGCGACGATGAGTGCACCGACCGAGCAGCCGGTCGACGATCCGACCCGCGAGTTGTTCCGCACGGCCCTGGACATGGCGCAGGCCGCCAAGGCCGGCAACGTCTCGGGCTGGCTGACCGCCCGCTACGAGAGCGGACGCCTCGAGGACGTCGCGTTCCTGCTCTCGCAGATGCTCGGAGTGCTCATCGAGAACGGGGCGGTCAGCCGCGGCGTACACCCGGCCGACGCATGGCGGGAACTGCGCGAAGGTGGCGTCGACGACTTCGGCTGACGCCTCGGTCGGGGGCGTCGACGACTACGGCCGACGCCCCATCCGGATCAGTCCTCGGTCTCGGTCGAACGCACGACGAGGACCGGGCAGTCGGCGGTCTGGATCAGCGCGTTGCTGGTGGACCCGAGCAGCAGTCCCTTGAATCCGCCGCGGCCGCGGGTTCCGACCACGAGAAGCTGTGCCGCTTCGGCATATTCGCTGAGCACCCGCACCGGCCGGTCGCGCGCGACGACACGTTCGACGGCGACGTCCGGATACCGCTCGTGAAAACCGGCGAGGCGCTCGGCGAGCACGACCTCCTCACCGGTCTGGATCCGGCTCCAGTGCGGGTCGTCGGGGACGGCCCCGAGCGACGGTTGCACGCTCACGTCGCTCCACACGTTCACCGCAACGAGCGTCGCACCGCGCGCGGATGCCTCCTCGAACGCGACCTCCACCGCGTCGCGGCACGAGACCGATCCGTCGACACCGACCACGACGGGCCCTTCCGCCGGCGGAGCGCCGTCGAGCGTACGACCCCGCACCACCACGACTGGTGCCTTCGCGTGCGAGACGACCGCCGTGGAGACCGACCCGGCGAGCAGACCCTTCACCTCACCGAGGCCGCGTGAGCCGACGACGAGCCGATCCGCGTGGTCGGCCTCGGCGATGAGCGTGGGAACGACCTTGCCTTCGAGCTGCGCGGTGGTGACCTCGACGTTCCCGTGGCGGTTCTCGTCGATGATCTGCCGGGCGAGCGCGGCCGCGCTGTCGAGGCGGTCGCGAGCGGTTGCCTTCATCTCCTCGTGGAAGCTCTGCGCGAGGTAGGGCTCGGAGTAGTAGAAGGCGGGGATGTGCACGACGGTGACGATGCGCAACGGCAGGCCGCGGATCGCCGCCGCCCGTGCCGCCCAGCTCACCGCGGTGGTGGACGCGTCGGATCCGTCGACGGCCACGACGATCGGCTTGTTCTCGGTCATCGCACGCGGAACCTTTCTCGGTGGGTCAGCCGCAGATCTGCCGCAGCTGCTCGATCAGTCGCACACGCCCGGCGGTGTCGGCCGCGAACGGGGTGACGTTGAGGGTGGTGACCCCGGCTTCCGCGAAGGCCGCGATGCGTTCGCGCACGAAGCCCTCCGGGCCGATCAGGGAGATCGAGCGGAGCAGTTCGAGGGGCACCGCTGCGGCCGCCTCGTCCTTCTTGCCGGCCAGGTACAGCTCCTGGATGGTCTCGGCTTCCTTCGCGTAGCCGTACCGGATGGCGAGGTCGTTGTAGAAGTTCTTGCCCTTGGCGCCCATGCCGCCGACGTACAGCGCGACCATGGGCCGGACCCAGTCGAGCATGTGGTCGACGTCGTCGCCGATGGCGAGCGGGGTCTGCGCGTAGATCTGCAGGTCGCCGAGTGCGGGATCGCGCTTGGCCTTGCCCTTCGCGATCGATTCGCCCCACACGTCGGCGGCCTTCTCCGGGTAGTAGAACAGCGGCTGCCAACCCTCGGCGATCTCGGCGGTCATCTCGACGTTCTTCGGGCCGAGCGACGCGATGATGATCGGGATACGTTCGCGCACAGGCTTGTTGATGATCTTCAGCGGCTTGCCGAGTCCGGTGCCGCGGTCTTCGGGCAGCGGGATCTGGTAGTACTTGCCCTGGTGGTCCACCTTCTCGCGGCGCCACACCTGCCGGCAGATGTCGACGATCTCGCGGGTGCGACCCAGCGGCGCGTTGTAGGGAACGCCGTGGAAACCTTCGATGACCTGAGGGCCCGACGCGCCGATACCGAGCACGAATCGGCCGTCGGAGACGAAGTCCAGACCGGCCGCCGTCATGGCGGTGAGCGTGGGTGTCCGGGTGAACAACTGGAGGATGCCGGAGGCGAGTTCGACCCGGGAGGTCTTCGCCGCCAGATAGCCGAGCTGGCTCACCGCGTCGAACGAATAGGCCTCGGGTACGAACACGATGTCGAGGCCGGCCTTCTCCAGGTCGGCCACCTCCGCCGCGGTCTCCGCGAAACCTCCGCTGTAGTTCAGTCCCATCCCGATGCGCATGCGCCACCTTCGTCCCTGCTGCACACCCCCGTTCGGGGGCGCGATCGTCCACGTGCCCCGCACACTACCGCCGTCAGGAGGTGACCGGTCGCACCACCATCACCGGGCAGCGCGCCTCGCGCATGAGCGCGTTTCCGGTAGAACCGAGCACCATCCCCTTGAAGCCGCCCCTGCCGCGGGTCCCTACCACGACGAGCTGGGCTTTCTCGCTCCAGGACTGCAGATGGGCGCGGGGGCCGTCGACGTAGACCTTCCGGTGGACCGTCACGTCCGGATAGCGCTCGCCGTAGCCCGCGAGACACTCGGACAGCAGGGAGTGCTCGTACTCCTCGAACGCACGGGGATCGAAGTCGAGGGGCGACTCGTCGATCTCCCCGACCTTCAGGTCGCTCCAGACGTGGACGGCGACGAGGTCGACCCTGCGCCAGGATGCCTCCTCGAACGCCAGATCGACCGCCCGGCGGCTCGCGGGGCTGCCGTCCACGCCGACGACGACGGGTCGCTCGTCGGGGACGGGCCCTTCCGGTCCCCGCACCACGACGACCGGGCATTCGGCATGACCGGCGACGGAGACCGGGGTGGAACCGAGGAACGCCTCCCCCAGCTTGGTGCCGCCGGTGGCCCCGAGGACGATCATGCGCGACGTGCGGGACAGTTCGACGAGCCACTTGGCGCTTCCGGTGAGGGCGAGCTCGGCGGTGATCTCGAGGTCCGGCGCCACCGCCTCGGCGGTCTCTGCAGCCTCCTTCAGGAGTGCCTGGGCCTCGGCCTCGCTCCACTCGAAGACCTGCGAGGGGCGGAAGAAGGGAAGTTTCGTCCAGCCCGACGGCGCGAAGTCCACCGCGTGGACGAGGTGCAGTGGGATCTTCCGGCCGGCCGCGGTGGCGGCAGCCCACCTCACCGCGCGCTCGGAGGCCGGGGAACCGTCCGCACCGACGGTCACGTGGTTGTGGTCGCGGGGTGCTTCACCGAGAGGTTTCACATCCGTGAGGCTAGCCGGATCCGGTACGCCCGGATACGGACTTTGGTCATCGTGTCGAGATTCCTTCGGTTGCAATGCATTCCATCGACAGCGATATGCGTCACATAAAATTGTCATCGCGGATGCGAATTTACTAGCGTAGGGCCATGCAACTCACCCGGTTCACCGATCTCGGACTGAGAGTTGTGATGCATCTCGTCGCCGGCCCGGCGGGGAGTATGCCCGGTACCAGAACGATTGCAGACCAGCTCGACTTGTCGTACGCACATACGACGAAGGTCGTCGCCCGGCTCGGCGAGCTCGGAGTGGTCACCACCCGCCGCGGACGCGGCGGAGGCCTGGCCATCACCGAACTCGGCCGCACGGCGAGCCTCGGATGGCTCACCCGAGCCCTCGAAGGTGAAGAAGAAGTCGTCGAGTGCGAAGGAGCGAAGCCGTGCCCCCTGCGTCACGGCTGCAACCTGCGCTCGAAGCTGCGTGCCGCACAGGACGCCTTCTACGCCGCTCTCGACGACGTCACGATCGCCGACCTGGCGACCCCTGACGCCGGCCCTGTCCTGCTCACCCTCGAACCACCCACCGGCCGCTGACCCACGGCGAGGCCGCCGGTGCAGCCCGTCACGACACACACGAGGAGACACACCATGCCGCTCTCACCCGAATCCAAGGACGTCATCGCCGCGACCCTTCCGGCGGTGGGAGCCGCCATCGGCGACATCACCCCGCTGTTCTACAGCAAGATGTTCGCCGCCCACCCCGAACTCGAACGCGACCTGTTCAACCGCGGCAACCAGAAGCAGGGTGAGCAGCAGAAGGCCCTCGCCGGATCCATCGCGGCCTTCGCGACGCTCCAGCTCGATCCCGATCCCGCACGTGTCGAGGCGATCCTGTCCCGCATCGCCCACAAGCACGCCTCGCTCGGCATCAAGCCCGACGAATACTGGATCGTCCACAAGCACCTCTTCGAGGCGATCGTCGAAATCCTCGGAGACGCGGTCACGCCCGAGGTCGCGAAGGCATGGGACGAGCTGTACTGGCTGATGGCCGACACTCTCATCTCGATGGAGGCCGATCTGTACCGGGCCGCGGGTGTCGAGACCGGCGACGTCTGGCGCACCGTCCGCGTCGCCGACCGCGTGCACCAGTCCGCCGACACCGTCTCGTTCGTCCTCACCTCACTCGACGGCTCCCCGCTGCCCACCTTCCGCCCGGGCCAGTACCTCTCGGTCGGCGTCCATCTCCCCGACGGCGCCCGGCAGATCCGTCAGTACAGCCTGTCGAGCGCACCTGCCAAGGGCGACTGGCGGATCACCGTCAAGCGGGTGCTGCAGACCACCGCAACCGACGGCACCGTGCTCCCCGCCGGCGAAGTATCGAACTTCCTGTACAACAACGTCTTCGAAGGCGACGAACTTCAGGTCACCACTCCCTTCGGCGATCTCGTCCTCACCGAGGACGAGACCCCGATCCTGCTGGCGTCGGCCGGCATCGGCTGCACCCCGATGATCGGCATGCTCGATCACCTCGCCGGCGTCGGCGACGAGCGTCCCGTCGCGGTCCTCCACGCCGACCGCTCCGTCGCGAGCCACGCCCACCGCCGCGAACTCGAGACCCTCGCCGAGAAGATTCCTTCGGCCCAGCTGTACCGCTGGTACGAGGATCTCGGCAACCGCGAGCCGCTCGAGACCGTCCGCATCGGACGCGCCGACATCTCGGATCTGCCGCTCGATCCGAAGACCCAGGCCTACCTGTGCGGCCCGCTGCCGTTCATGCTCTCGCTGCGCGAAGCCCTGATCGAGCGCAACGTTCCGGCGGAGAACATCCACTACGAGGTGTTCGGACCCGACAGCTGGGCGCCTGCCTCCTGATCCGGCCGATCCGATCGCGGTGCCCCGGCCGAGTCTGCCGGGGCACCGCTGCAGTCGCGACTAGGCTGCACCCATGGACTCCGCCGCGGTTGTTCGCCACCCGGCCCCGTCCCGCTTCGGCCACGTACTCGCACTGCTCGGCGTACTGGTCGTGGCCGGCCTCGTCGCCCTGGTCCCCGGCTCCGGCGAACCGCTCGGAACCGACGCCCCCGCCGACGTCTTCAGCGCCGCCCGCGCCGGCGAACACATCGACGCGATCGCGACGGCCCCACGTCCGCTCGGCTCGACCGCCCACACCGCTGCCCGCGACCACCTCGTGGGCGTCCTCGACGAACTCGGCTGGACCACCCGCGTCGACTCCGGCGTCGGATGGATGGCACGGCCCGAGGAGGCGACCCAACGCGGTGCCCGCGTGCAGAACATCACGGCGACCCTGGACGGTACCGATCCCACCGGCACCGTCATGCTCGTCGCGCATTACGACACGGTCCGGGGCTCTCCCGGCGCCGGCGACGACGGGATCGGCGTCGGTACGGTCCTGGAGGCCGCACGCGCGATCGACGCCGGACCTCCCCCGCGGAACGACGTCGTCGTGCTGCTCACCGACGGCGAGGAGAACGGCCTGCTCGGCGCCCACCGGTTCGTCGGCACACAGTCCGTGCGAGCGGGACCCGTCGTCGTCCTCAATCACGAGGCCCGCGGGAACGCGGGCACGCCGACCACCTTCCGGATCACCTCTCCCAACGGCGTCCTGATCGACAACCTGGCCGGAGCGCCCGGAGCGCATGCGGATTCCCTCACCGAGCTGATCTTCGAAGCGCTGCCGAACGACACCGATTTCCGTCGTTTCGCCGAGAGCGGCCATCACGCCCTCGACACCGCGATCTCGGCGGGATCGGCGTACTACCACAGCCCTCTCGACACCCCCGACCGTCTCAGCCGGACGTCGCTGCAACACATGGGCGAGACTTCCCTCGCGACCGCCCGCGCACTCGCCGCGTCCGATCTCACGGCCGTCGACGACGGCGGAGCCCAGGTGGTGACCACCGCGCCGTGGGGACTTCTCCACATGCCGCGCTGGGCCGAGATCGTCGGATCGGTCCTCCTCGGCGGTGTCGTGGCGGCGCTCGTCGCCCTGCGCGTGCGCCGCGGTGAGACGTCGGCCTGGCAGGTCGGCACCGCCGTCGCCGTGTCCCTGCTCGCCGCCGCGCTCGCCGCGGGGGCAGCATGGTTGCCGTGGTGGGTCGCGCAGATCCTCGATCCGGGCATGGCCGCACCGGTCGCCGACGAGCCCTACCGGCCCGGCGTCTTCCAGTTCACCGCGGTCGTCGCAGCCCTCGGCGTACTGGTCGTCATCCGATCGTGGTGGGGCCGCGGTCGTCCGGTGGCCGCCCTCACGTGCGGAGCATTCGTGCTCGTCGCGATACTTTCGCTGATCGGTATCCCCTTCCCCGGTGTGCCGCTGACACTGTCGGTGCTCACGTTGCCGTCGGTGCTGGGGCTGCTGGTGGCGCTGTTGCTCCCGCAGCGCGACACGGTGTGGCCGCTCGTCGCGACGACGCTGGGCGCGCTCGGGTCCCTGATCTTCGGTCTGCCCGCCGTGCTGGTGTCGTTCGACGCGGGCCTTCTGTACGGGGCACCGGTGGCCGGTCTGTTCGTCGCATTCGTCTTCGCCGCGGTGCTCCCGCTGTGCGAGCCGCTCCCGGCGACCACGCGGGGGTTCGTGACCTGCGCGACGGGCACCGTGGTGCTCGTCGTGGTGTGCACGCTGCTGGCCGGTCACCTCAACCGGGACGGAGCGACCGATCCCCGGCAGGAATACCTCTGGTACTCGCTCGACGCCGACCGGGGCGCCGCAGTGTGGGGGTCGCCCGACGGTCCGCGCTCCGACTGGAGCCGAGATTTGCTCACCAGCGGTCCCGAACCGCTTCCCGCCGCGTTCCCGTGGCGGGAGGACCGTCCGATGTATCGCGGGCCCGCCCCGGTCGCCGATCTCGAAGCGCCCGAGGTCGAGATCCTCGAGGACACGATCGGCGGGAGCGCGCGGGAGATCCGGCTGCGGCTGACCTCACCGCGGGACGCCCAGGCCGTCGGATTGTGGATCGACAGCACGACGGCCCACGTCCACGGCGCAACGGTGGACGGTTTCCGCGCCGAACCGTCCGACAGATTCGGTTTCCTGTTCTGGGCTCCAGGCCCCGACGGGATCGAGGTGGATCTGACGCTGAGCATGCGCGAGAACCATCTCGGTGTCCGGGTGGTCGATCTCGGTGACGATCTCGGCGTCGTACCCGGATTCGTACCGCCCACCGACCGTGTCATCGTGCAACCGACGGTGGCCGTGACACGGACCTTGCGCTTGTAGGGGATGTCACTCCCACTCGTGAACGGGCGTGCCGGTCCGCATGTTCTGCACGTAGTCCTGCATCATCCCCAGGAGCGCCACGCGCCGATCCTCCCCGGCGGCCTCGCGCCGGGCCACCTGTCGGCGTTGCCATGCCGCACCGGTCTGCCGACTCGAGGCACGCCGTTCGACGATCCCGAGGTAACGATCCCGGACCGCCGACGACAACCCGTAGGCGTCGAGACCCTTGTGCGCGAGCGGCAACAGGCACCGTAGAACGAGTTCGTCGGCGCCGACCCATCCGGTCCGCGGCCAGTACAGCTTCGCGTCGAGCCCGAACTTCGCGCCCAGGACCAGATTGCGTTCCGCGGCGTCGAAGCTGAGGTCGCGCCAGAGCGGCTCGTCGGCATCGGCCAGAGCGCGCAGCGTCCCGTAGTAGAAGGCGGCGTTGGCCATCGTGTCGAGAACGGTCGGACCCGCCGGGAGCACACGGTTCTCGACACGCAGGTGTGGATGGCCGTCGCTGATGTCGTAGACGGGGCGGTTCCACCGGTAGATGGTGCCGTTGTGCATCTGCAGTTCGCGCAGCTCGGGAACCCGGCCGGCGTCGAGTTCGGCCATCGGATCGACGTCCGAGATCTCCGGCAGGAGCGCCGTGAAGTAGCGGGAATTCTCCTCGAACAGGTCGAGGGCGGAGTCGATCCACCGCTCGCCGAACCACACCCGGGGACGGACACCCTGGTTCCGCAGTTCGAGCGGACGTGTATCGGTGGCCTGCGCGAACAGCGGGATCCGACTTTCGTGCCACAGCGCCTTACCGGCGAGGAAGGGTGAGTTCGCCGCGAGCGCGACCTGGGCTCCCGCCAGGCACTGGGCAGCATTCCAATGGGTCGCGAAATCCTCCGGCGCGACCCGCAGATGCAACTGCAGGGACGTGCAGGCAGCTTCAGGGACCACCGAGTTCATATCCGCGCGAAGGGTTTCCACGACATCGCTGCCGGGGAGGGGCACGCCGTCGAGATCGAGTTCGATGTCCTCACCGCGTGCCGCGAAGATCTGGTCGTTGAGCGCTTCGTAGCGGGGATTGGCAGTGATGCGACCCAGTTCGAGATCGTCGAGTTCGAGCGTCGGCAGCATGCCGATCATCACCAACTGCGCGTCGTGCCGGTGCATCCGATCGTCGGCACGGCGCAGCGACGAACGCAGCGAATCCTCGAGTTCGAACGGTTCGTCGCCCGTGAGGCGCCGCGGTTCGACGTTCATCTCGACGTTGAACTGGCCGAGTTCGGTCTGGAAGACCGCATGGTCGTCGATCGCCTGCAGTACCTCGAGGTTCGACATCGCGGGCGACATGTCGTCGCGGACGAGGTTGAACTCGATCTCCATGCCGAGATGAGGTTCGGGCGACGAGTGCACATCGACGAAGACGTCCTCCCGGAGCATCCGCTCGAGCGCCTTCATGCAGTCGCGAACCTTGCTGCGGAACATCCGCCGGTCTTCCCCGGTGAACGAACGAGCAGATATCTCAGCTCCCAATGGAACCCCCGGGTCGGCGTGCAGTCGGTCGAGCCAAGCCTAGCGCGCGACTCTCGGTCGGGTGGGATCGGACGACTCGCCGTCGGGTCGGATCGGACGACCCGGTGAGATCAGACGGCGCGGTATCCGCCCCAGTCGGTGACCACACCGCGATCGCTCAGCCACGCATTGGGGTTGATCTTGGTGCCGGCGGTGTCCCACACCTCGAAGTGCAGGTGCGGGCCGGTGGACCAGCCCTCGTTGCCGACGGTCGCGATCTGCTGGCCGGCGTTGACCCGCTGCCCGGCGGAAACCTGGTAGGTGCTCACGTGACCGTAGACGGCGGTGGTGCCGTCGTCGTTGAGGACGCGGACCCACTGACCGAAGCCGGAAGCCGGCCCGGCGTCGAGAACGGTGCCGTCGGCGGCGGACTTGATGGGCGTGCCGATCGGCGCTGCGATGTCGATGCCGCCGTGGTGCGTACCCCAGCGCGGACCCCAGTCGGAGGTGAGGGTGCCGGAGACGGGCTGGACAGCGGAAGGTGCAGCCGGGTTGAGCTGGTCGAGCCAGCCGGGACCCGAGAACTGATCGAGGAAGTCGGTGACCTCGGCGGGGAGCTCGGGCGCACCCTGCTCGGCCGGGGTGGTGACACCGGGAATCG
This sequence comes from Rhodococcus sp. Q1, assembly GCF_004153645.1. NCBI lineage: Bacteria > Bacillati > Actinomycetota > Actinomycetes > Mycobacteriales > Nocardiaceae > Rhodococcus > Rhodococcus sp. Q1. The sequence continues at coordinate 229,988 of NZ_SDMJ01000004.1, forward strand.
CCGGGATCTCGACACCCTCGGGCAGCAGACCCGCAGGAAGCTCGAAGGGAAGAGAGGGAGCCTCGGCCTGGACGTGGTCGTGGCCGGGATGCGCGGCTGCAGTACCGGCGCCGATCTGCGAGCCCACGGCGAAGAATGCACCCGTGGCTGCGGCGACGGTGGCGGCCTTGACCGGCGCGGACGTCCCGGTGGGCTCGACACGGTGGCGACCCTTGCCGGAGGACGGCACGCGAATCGGTTCGAGGTCGAATGCTACGTCTTCGCGTGTGCGCTGATGGCGTCCCACAGTGTGTCCCTTGTTTCGTCCCGACTTCGACCGGGTATCCCCCGGCCGTTCCTGGCGACCCAAGGTAACAAAACGATATAGGGAAAGGCCAGAGTTACCTTTCCTTGATCTCAATCGGCGGGAACCTGCAGGTCGTATGCTCCCTCCGGCGAGGCCCGGGAGCGGGCGCTTGGTTACGGCAGCGGCCCGGCGGCTACACTCACAACGCGCAAAGGTCGGCTCCGCCCGGCCGGACGCCTCCGTAGCTCAGGGGATAGAGCACCGCTCTCCTAAAGCGGGTGTCGCAGGTTCGAATCCTGCCGGGGGCACCATCCGACACCACTCGGGTCCCGAGCATCGGGCACCGCCGGTTTCGCGACCTTCCGGGATCACCGCCGACCGCCCGAAGCCCCCGCATCACGGTTCGATCTAGTCCGTCCTCCGCCGTCCGCACGACGGTTAGCATCCAGAACGATGCCGCTGGAGACGGAAATCGAGGACCTCACATGGACATTCGGCCTCGCGCCTCACACCTCGCCGTGATCGTCTCGGCGGCGGTCCTCGGATTGTTCGTCACTCCCGCCCCCGCAGGGGCCGGAGGCGTCTCCGGCCTCGTCGAAGGACCGGCCCATCCGGTCGGCGCGGGCAACGCCCGCACGTACGTCACCGTCGACGAGGAGGGCACGCCGGCCACCATCGGGGTCCGACTCGACACGGGCGCACTCGACGACCTGCCCGCCGCGCTGCTGCCGGTCACCGAGGCCTACGTGCTCGAGTTGCCCGAGGAGGCGGCCGCCACGGCCTTCGACCACGTCACGATCGACTGGAACTCGCACGGCCACGACCCCCAGCACGGCTTCGACGTCCCGCATTTCGACGTCCACTTCTATCTGCTGGACAGGCCGACGGTGGAGTCGATCCATCCCTTCGCTCCCGGCTACATCCCCGCTGCTGCCCGCGTGCCCGACCCGCGCTACCTCCCGAAGGGGTACGCACCGTCCGGAGATCCGCTGACCTCGACGGTCGCAGGTATGGGACTGCACTGGGTGGACACCACCGAGACCGGGCACGATTCCGCTGCGGAACACCACTTCACCGAGACGGTGCTCTACGGCTCGTGGGACGGCCGGCAGGCGTTCATCGAACCCATGATGAGCCGGGAGTGGCTCGCGTCCCGGCCTGCGATCCACGAGCCCCTTCCCCAGCCCGAGGCCTACCAGCGCGCGGGTCTGTACCCCACCACCTACTCCGTGTGGTGGGACGAGGCGTCGCAGACGTACACGGTCGAACTCGGCGGGCTCACGATGCGCGAGGCGTCGTAGATCGGCCGGTCGAGCGGGCTCAGTCCAGCGGGGAGACGCGGATGAGGTTGCCGTCCGGGTCCGACACCACGAATGTCCGCCCGAACACCTCGTCGCGAGGTGCCTCCACGACCGTCACCCCCTTGCCGGCCCACTCGTCGTAGATCGCATCGACGGCGGCTGCCGAGCCCGGCACCATCAGGCCCACCTCCGAGAACCGCGACGCGTTCGCATCCACGGTCTCGGCACGACCCGACCACAGCGCGAACAGCACTTCCGGCGCCACTTCGAAGGAGACGTAGCGCGGGGTCGTCATCTGCGGGGTCATGTCGAACAGGTCGCTGTAGAAGCGGGTCGCACGTTCGACGTCGGTCACGTAGATCAGGAACAGGTTGGGCGACGACACGGTCATCGACATCCCCTTCCGGTAGGCGGTGAAGGCTTCGGGGACTACCGTGGCACCGAAACCCGACAGTTCCTGTCGTGTTTTCGAAAGGAGAGCGAACATTCCGTGAACCGGCCGCAGCGGTTGCTGAGCATGCTGGTCGTCCTGCAGGCCCGCAGACGGGTCACGGCCGCCGAACTCGCGGAGGAATTCGGCGTCTCCGGGCGCACCGTGTTGCGCGATGTGGAAACGCTTGCTGCTGCGGATCTTCCGGTGGTCGCCGAACGCGGTAGGTACGGCGGCATCGTGATGCTCCCCGGTCGGCAGACCGACCTGAACCGGCTCACCGCGTCCGAGGTGGACGTCCTGCGCGCCCTGGGTCTCGACATGGGCCGGGCCCGGCAACTCGGTGTCGACGCCACCGCACGCGACGCCGTCCACAAGCTCACCGCGCGCGGCCGGCGCACGCCGTCCAGCGCACGCGAGAACGACCTGCTGCCGCTGACCGAGGTGGTCACCGTCGACAACCGGGGATGGTTCGCCGCCGAGGACCGGGCCGATGTCGCTGCGCTCACCCGCGACCTGCGACGCGGACGACGACTCGCGATCACCTACCGCTCGAGCGGGCACCGCGACGAACGCGAGATCGTCGTCGATCCGTACGGTGTGCTCTCCCGCGCCGGCCGTTGGTATCTCGTGGCCGACGATCGGGGGCGACCACGACTGTTCGCACTCACCCGCCTGAGTGCGTGGAAAGTGCTCGACCGGCCGCGCCGCCTGTCCCCCGGCCGGACCCTGCCCGCCCTGGCACGCGAACTCGGCGACGCGCTCGAACGACGCGAGGACGTCGTCGTCACCGCCGATCTCGCGACGAGCCGTCTCGACCTCGCACGGCGCATCCTCGGTGCCCGCCTGCGCGGGAGCACCGCAGGGCCGCGACCGGCCGTTTCGCGGATCACGGTGGCCTACGACTCGATCGACGGTGTGCGGCAACTGCTGCAGTTCGGCGAGCACATCGAGATCGTCGGGCCACCCGAGGCACGGGACCTCGTGGCAGGACTGGCCGAGTCGCTCCTCCGCCGTCATACCGCGCATCGTCGCCGCCCGTGAACTCCCGATGATCCGAAACCTGTCCCGGCTGCGGGGCGATTCCTATCGTGGGGAGATGTTCGACGCGCACCTGCACATCATCGATCCGCGCTTCCCCCTCGTCGAGAACGACGGGTATCTACCCGAACCGTTCACCGTCGACGACTATCTCGCGCGGGTCGCGCATCTGGGCGTCACCGGAGGAGCGGTGGTGTCGGCGTCGTTCCAGGCCTTCGATCACAGTTTCCTCCTCGACGCGCTCGACCGGCTCGGTCCGTCCTTCGTGGGTGTCGTGCACCTGCCGGTCACCGCTTCGGACCACGAGATCGTGCGGCTCGACGCGGCGGGCGTGCGGGCGGTGCGATTCAACGTCCGCCGCGGCGGGTCGGCGACCCTCTCCGAACTCGACCGGCTCGCCCGCCGGGTCCACGATCTCGTCGGCTGGCACGCCGAGTTGTACATCGATGCCCGCGATCTGGCCGATGTGCACTCGACGATCGCGGCGCTACCCGCGGTGTCGATCGATCATCTGGGATTGTCGCGGGACGGCCTGCCGTCACTGTTGCGCCTGGTGGACAGTGGTGTCCGCGTGAAGGCCACGGGGTTCGGGCGCGTCGACTTCGCGGTGGCCGACGCGCTGCGGGCCCTCGCCGATGCGAATCCCGCTGCCCTCGTGTTCGGCACCGATCTGCCGTCGACACGGGCACCACGACCGTTCCGGGACACCGACATCGCCCTCGTCGAGGACGTGCTCGGTGACGACCTCGCCGACGCGGTATTGCGCCGCAATGCTTCCGGGCTGTACCGGATCGAGACCGAAACCGCTCCAGGAACTTCGGTGTCTCGATAGACTCACGCTCGTCATCGGTGCGCGGGACGCGCCGCGGTATTCCTCGCCGCGGTCGGCTCCCGGACGTGACGTCCCTTTTTCCGAGGAGCAGCACCATGCCTGCACTGCGAAGTGCACGTCGAATTCTCGCCCTGGCGGCTCCCCTCGCTGCCGCAATCGCATTCACCGGTGCGGCGACCGCTGCACCCCCTCAGCCGCTGGGCACGGCGATCACCATCGGCTGCATCAATCAGGGCAGCCTCGCGTCGTTGACCTCGGTCGCGGCGCAACCCGGACCGGACGCCGGCATTCCCGGCGGACACGTGTTGTTCTCCACGCGGGAAGCGCTGTGGCCGGTCCCGGCAGCAGGCCAGGTCAGCGTCGCATGGCTCAATCGCACCACCGGCCGTACCGGCATCGTCGATCTGGGCGGTGCGTACCCGAACCTGTCGGCGCTGGTCGACACCGGACCGGGTGAAGTCGTGGCCACGGTGTTCGGCTCGGTGAATCTCGGCAGTGGACCGCTGTGCAACTCGACCCCCGCAGCCGGAGGCGTCGTAGTGCCGTGACATCGGGAGAGGCATCCGGCGCCGCCCGCACCGGATGCCCCGTCACCGAGGTGAATACATGATGATGGCGACGCCCACGAGGCAGACGAGCGCGCCCGCGACATCCCATCGATCCGGCCGGAAGCCGTCCATCACCATGCCCCACACCAACGAACCGGCCACGAACACCCCGCCGTACGCGGCGAGGATGCGCCCGAAGTTCGCGTCGGGCTGGAGCGTGGCGACGAAACCGTAAGCGCCGAGCGCGATCACGCCCAGCCCCATCCAGATCCAGCCGCGGTGCTCGCGCACGCCCTGCCACACCAGCCACGCACCACCGATCTCGAACAGGGCGGCAACGGCGAACAGCAGCAACGACTTCAGCACGGTCACACGAGGAACTCTAGTCCTGCGGCACCGCACCCGACTCGGTGCCGCGCACGCGCTCGTCCATGCCGTGATCGTCGAGCATCACCACGTCCACGCCCCGTCGACGCGTGGCATTCGCCGCACTCGTGGCTTCCGTCGTGTGTCCGCCCTGCCCGGTGAGAAGCCGGCGGGTCACAGTTCGTCGATGGAGATCACACCGTCCTGCAGGGCGCGGGCGAGCAGTGCGGTCTTCGTGGTCGCCCTACGTCCGACCCGCGCATACTTCTCGCGAATGCGGACGATGTGGGTGCTGACCGTGGCTGCGGTGACGAACAGGCTCGCAGCCGCCTCTGCCTTGGACTCGCAGAGCAACCAGGCCCGTAGGATCTCGATCTCGCGAGCCGAGAGTGCGGGCTTCTGTGGTGCAGGCTCCTGAGCCGGGGAATGTCCGAGCATCGTCGTCATAGCGCGTCCCTACCGAGATGAATACATGGGATCGAGCCGGGTCCCCCGACGAACACCGTTTCGAGTGGATACAACGTAACGGTTGAAGGCGACAATCACCCATACCGATCTCTTTCTGCCCGACAGAATACGGGCATCGGTACTTCGACCGCTCAACCGATCCGCCGGCCGTCGCGCCCGAGCTCGATACGTCGATGTCAGGAGCCGGCGCCTGCTTCCTCTTCTCGCACCACGCTCGACGCGTCGACGTCGTCGCGCAGACCGCGCCAGCTCGCGTGCCGCACACGGTCTCCTTCCGTCCATCCCCCGAACCGCACTTCCCCCACGAGTTCGGGCCGCAGCCACACCGCATCGCGGCGTTCGGCGGCCGGCACCTCGTTCGCGAACGGGTTCGTACGACTCGTGTGCCCCTTCATGGTCTTCGCCACCGACAGAAGGGTCTCGGCGTCGAAACCGGTCCCCACCTTGCCGACGTAGACGAACTCGCCGTCGTCGTAGACGCCGAGCAACAGGGATCCGAAGGTGGAGGCGCGATTGCCGCGGCCGCGCCGATATCCTCCGAGCACGACGGTCTGGGTGAGCCAGTTCTTGGACTTGATCCACCCCGCTCCGCGTTTGCCCGGCAGGTATACGGAGTCACGGCGCTTCGCGACCACGCCCTCCCAGTTCTTCGCCCGGCTGCGGTCGAGAGCGTCGGGTCCGTCACCCGGGAGCAGATCGGGGACGATCAGTCCGTCCGTCGCGGCGGCGAGCGCCTCGAGGACCCGGCGGCGATCGTCGTAGGTCTTGCGCAGCAGCGAGACCCCGTCGAGATACAGCACATCGAACACGCGGTACTCGTAGTTCACGCCGCGCTGCAGCATCGAGAAACTCGTCACGCCGGAACGGTCCACCGCGACGATCTCCCCGTCGAGCACCGCCCGGTGACCGTCGAGGATCGTCGCGAGTTCGACGAGCTTCGGATAGTCGCCGGTGACATCGCGTCCGGATCTACTGCGGAGCCTCACCGTGCCGTCCTCGATCTCCGCGATCGCGCGGTATCCGTCCCATTTGCCTTCGAACGCCCAGTGTTCGGCGTCGAGATCCGAGACGTCACCGGGGGTCGCGAGCATCGGCGCCAGGTCGTGCGGGAAGACCTTCGACCCCGACGGCCCGCCGTCGGACGAAGGCTCGGGGATCGGCTCCGCCTGGTCTTTCATGCGATGCGCGAGCCACTGGTTCTTCTCGGTGCGGATCAGCGCGTACCGTCCCTCGATCCGCTCGCCGTGGAAACGGACGATCACCTCGTCGTCCCGCCACTTCTCGGTGTCGTAGGTGCCGGTGTCCCACACGGTCATGCTGCCGGCACCGTATTCACCCTTCGGGATCGTCCCGTGGAAGGTCAGGTACTCGATGGGATGATCCTCGGTCCGTACCGCCAGGTTGTTGCGCCCGGAGGTCTCCGGCAGGTTCTTCGGCACCGCCCAGGAGGCCAGAACACCGTCGCGTTCGAGCCGCAGGTCGTAGTGCAGGCGACGCGCATGGTGCTCCTGGATGACGAACCTGTTGCCGGGACCGTCGTCCGGGACGCGGTCGGGCACGGGTTCGGGGGTGTGCGCCGCGTCGCGCTTGCCGCGGTAGGTGTCCAGGGCGTCGCCGCCGGACGCAGTGCCGCCGCCGAGCGGCGGATCCAGTCCGGCGAGCAGGTCCCCGAGCTCGTCGATACGAGCGAGCACGTCGCGGAACTGCAGTTGCGAGAGATCGGGATCGTCGAGTTCGTCCCAGCTACGCGGGGCTGCAACCCACGGCTCGTCGCGACCGCGCAGCGAGTACGGAGCCACCGTCGTCTTGGAACTGTTGTTCTGACTCCAGTCGACGAAGACCTTGCCTTCGCGCGCGGATTTCGCCATCGTCGCGGTCACCAGGCCGGGAAGGGTGGTCTCGAGATTGCGCGCGACCTGCTTCGCCACCTTCGACGCCCCCGCCGAGGACAACACCCGGTCGAGCGGAACGTACAGGTGTATCCCCTTGCTGCCACTGGTCACGGGATAGGCGTCCCACCCGAGTTCTGAGACGGTGTCGCGCACGTGGCGGGCGACCTCCGCGCACTCGGCCAGGCCCACCCCGGGCCCGGGGTCGAGATCGAAGACGATGCGGGTCGCGGGTCCGGCCTTCTCCCCGTCGAAACGCCACTGGTGGACGTGGAGTTCGAGGGCTGCCTGTTGTGCGAGCCAGACCAGTCCGGCGACCGAATCGAACAGCGGGTAGGTGACCCGCCGGTCCTTGTGGTGCAGAGTGCGACGCTCGATCCATGCCGGTGCGTGGTCCGGAAGGTTCTTCTCGAAGAAGGACTGTCCACCGACGCCGTTCGGCCACCGGTTGCGGGTCGTGGCCCGGCCGGCGATGTGGGGCAGCATCGCCTCGGCGATCGCTTCGTAGTACTCGACGACCTCACCCTTCGTCGTCCCGGTGCTCGGATACAGCACCTTGTCGAGGTTGGTCAGGGTGATGCGGTGACCGTCGATCGTCCGGGTCGGCATACTTCGGATTCTGCCAATTCGGGCGCGTCAGGGTGCGGTGTCGAAGAGGATGATCGGGGCGGCACGTCCGTGAACGCCGAAGCTTCGGGCGGACAGATTCGAAGCAGCGTGAGGCACGCTGTACAGCGCCGAAACCCTGTCGCCCGAGCAGGGGAATGGGGCGGCAGGGTCCGGCATCGCCCGAGTGGCCGACATCGGATCCACCCTGCGGCGGTGATCGTCCGTGCAGGGGGTGACGGGCGATCATCGATATCCCGAGAATACGCCGAATGGCCCCGGCCGGGATCGAATGTGCATGTTCGAGGTACTGCCGACGGGGCAGGTGGACGCATCCGACCCCCTGCGCCGGAAGTCTCACGCCCCGTCGGCAGTCTCGACAGCGACGCATTGTTCGCTTCCGGTGCAGTCTATTCGTTTCTCGGAGATTCGTCGGTAATCCGATCGGATCACAACCCTCCCGCGCCGGTCACGCGAGGGGATCGACCGTAGACGGACCGGTATTGCGCCGCGAACCGCCCGGGCGACGAGAAGCCCCAGCGCGCCGCTATCGAGGCCACCGTCTCACGGTTCGGGTCGGCGGTCTGCAGATCACGGTGGGCCCGCTCGAGTCGTACCGAACGCAGGTACCGCACGGGCGTCGTGTGATGGTGGCGCACGAAATCGTATTGCAGGGCGCGCCCTCCGACGCCGGCGGCAGCGGCGATATCGGCCAGTCTGATCGGGCGAGCCGCTTCGGCCTCGATGAAGGCGACGGCCTTCTGCAGGGCCGCAGGCGCGGGTGCGGTGTCCAGCACTTCCCGAATCGAGGACGGCTCATGCGTCCGGCCGGAGACGAGCACCTCCTCCGCCAATTGCACCGCCGGTACGGCGGCACGGCGGGAGGCCCGAAGCAGCGATTCCTTCGCCTGTCCGGCATCGAGGCCGTATCGTTCCATCAGCACGCCCGTCGCCCGTTCGATTGCAGCCCGCGAGGCCCACACCTGCTCCTCGGAGGGAGAAAGGTGGATCTCCCCCACCAGCTCGTTCGCACGTGTGTCCATGATCCGTTCCCACCGTCCGGACGGCCCAGACGTCAGCATACGTGCACGTCGACCGCCTGTCGGCCGAAGATTCCGTAGCCCACGTCGAACCGTACTCGCTGGCCACTTGTCAGAAAGCGGTAACCGCTCCCGTCGATCTGTGAATAATGCACCAGGATTTCGGTGCCGTCGTCGTCACGGATGAATCCGTGTCCCAGACCGGCATCGAACCACAGCACAACTCCGTGCTCCATTGTCGTCCCCTGCCACCGTTCGCGAATTTCCCGACGGAGCAGCGATGCGGAAGCGTATCCCCTGCGCTCCCGGCAGTCCCTCTGCACCTGTCATTGAATCCTGTTCGGGGGGCCGGGGGAAGCGCCCGCGCCGAATCGGTGACATTCGTACCATTTCTTCCGATTCATCTGCGTGCCAACGGGGTTGGTTCGAGTCCGGACTTCCGGAAGTAGAGAGGTGCACCCGATGCCTCCACCGGTGTACCTACACACCGCATGTCTGTCGATGTATACCCAACGGGCACTTGTCATTCGGATCGTCTCGACAATCCGTTCGAGGACGGATCAGGTGACAGACTCCTCCTTCACCACATCGGACCCTCCGGTCCGTTCCGCAGCGGTGATCGCGCAGGCCGCACCGACGAGGGTGAGGTGACTGAAGGCCTGAGGGAAGTTGCCCACCTGTCGCCCTGCCTGCACGTCGTACTCCTCCGCGAGCAACCCGAGATCGTTGGCGAGTCCGAGCAACCGCTCGAACAACGCACGAGCGTCGTCGACGCGGCCGTTGAGGGCCAACGCGCTCACCAACCAGAACGAGCAGGCGAGGAACTGTCCTTCGTCACCGGGAAGTCCGTCATCGGTCTTCGCCGTGGAATAACGCGACACGAAGCCGTCGCGATCGAGTTCGTCCCGGAGCGCATCGAGCGTCGACGTGACCCGATCGTCGGTCGGGGGAAGGAAACCGACGAGCGGGATGAGCAACACGCTGGCATCGAGTTCCGCGGAGCCGTAGTACTGTGTGAACGTACCGCGGACCGGGTCGTATCCCCGTTCACACACCTCGCGGTGGATCTCGTCACGGGTCTGCTTCCACCGTTCGACGGGAGCCTCGAGCCCGAACGTCTCCGCGAGCCGGACCGCCCGATCGAAGACGACCCAGGCCATCACCTTGGACTGTGTGAAATCCCGGCGGGGACCGCGCGTTTCCCAGATCCCGTCGTCGGGATCACGCCAGATCTTCTCCACGTGCTCGATGACGGCCTGCCACCTGGGCCACATGTGCGGTTCGATCCTGCCGATCGCTTCGGCTCCCTTGTACGCGACGCTGAGGACTTCTCCGTACACGTCGAGCTGGAACTGTTCCGCGGCCGCGTTCCCGACCCGGACGGGTGCCGAACCTTCGTAGCCGGGAAGATGTCCCACCTCGAATTCGGTCAGTCGACGTTCTCCTCTGATGCCGTACATGATCTGCACATCGGCCGGATCACCCGTTCCCGCCCGGAGCATGAAATCACGGAAGGACAAGGCCTCACCGGTGTACCCGCCTGCGAGCAGCGCTTCGAGTGCCAGGACCGAGTCGCGCAACCAGCAGTATCGGTAATCCCAATTGCGTACCCCGCCGAGTGCTTCGGGCAGTGAGGTGGTCGGGGCCGCCACGATTGCACCGGTCGTCTCGTCGGTCATCCCTTTGAGGACGATCAGGGACCGCATCACCTCCTCGCGATACGCCCCGCTGTAGGTGCATCGTCCCGTCCAGTCGCGCCACCACTCCACGGTTCGCGCGAGCGCGGATTCGGCGTCCTCGACGACGGGAGCCGGTTCGAAGGATGCGTGCCGGTCCAGGCCGAATCGGTACCGGGCGCTCTCCACGGCGACGAATTCGGATTCGATGCTTCCTGCACGGATTTCCAAGGGCACCGTCGTACACAGATGGAAGGCATCGGGACCGGCCGTCGCAACAGCACCGTCGGCCACGGCCTCCACCCACGGCGTGACGGCAGCGTAATCCGGTCGCAACGACAGGTGCATGCGCATCGGTACCCGGCCCCGCAGACCTTCGACGATGCGGATCAGCCGAGGCGGGCCCCCTCCGCGGCGAGGCATGAAGTCGATCACCCGGACGGCACCGTCCGCCGTCTCGAAATCGGTCTCGAGCACCAGGGTGCCGTCGACGTAGCGGCGGGTGATCTCGACGGGCTCCGTTGCGGGTGCGACGAGCCAGCGTCCGTGTTCCGGGCCGCCGAGCAGAGCCGCGAAGCACGAACCGGAGTCGAACGAGGGCAGGCACAACCAGTCGATCGAGCCGTTGCGCCCGACCAGCGCGGAGGTCTGCAGATCACCGATGAAACCGTAGTCCTCGAGAAGCATGCCGTTACCTCCGCGAGAAATGGAGTCGAGTCCTTCGATAGTCCTCTGTTCCCGGATGCGGGGTCAAGGTCACGGTTTCGACTCGGCACTGCCACTCGAGTACTTCCGCGGGGATCATGACGAGCAGAAGTGCGGCGACATCCTTCGCGACGGAAAGCACGAGATGATCGAGAAGCCGGCATCGGAACCGTCTGCCCCCATACGGCGAATGTTGCTGCCCCTCGCCCTCGCCCAGTTCATCTGCAGCTTCGCAGGTTCGAACATGAACGTGATGATCAACGACATCAGCGTCGACCTGGACACCACGGTGCAGGGCGTCCAGACCGCGATCACCGTGTTCCTTCTGGTCATGGCGGCGTTCATGATTCCGGGCGGGAAGCTGACGGATCGATGGGGCCGCAAGCGATGTTTCGTCGCCGGCCTCGTCCTGTACGGGGCAGGCGCGCTCATGAGTGCGGCAGCACCCGGCCTGGGCATCCTGATCGTGGGCAACTCGATTCTCGAAGGAATCGGCACCGCCCTGCTGATCCCGCCCGTGTACATCCTCACGACAATGCTCTTCACCGACACGAAGTCTCGGGCACGGGCCTTCGGCGTGATCACGGGGATGGGTGGGATAGGCGCCGCAGCAGGCCCGCTGATCGGTGGGTTGATCACCACCGCGATCGACTGGCGGGCGGCCTTCGTGTTCCAGGCTCTGATCGTCGCCGCCATCGTTCTTCTGAGCAGAAGACTCGATGATCCCCTGCCCCCGGACCCGACCACACCGTTCGACGGAATCGGTGCCGTGCTGTCGGCCGCAGGTCTCGTCTGCATGGTCATGGGAATCCTTCAGGCGGACAACGCACTCTCGGTGTCGGCGACACTCATCGGTATCGGAATCCTGCTCGTCGTGGGATTCTTCCTGCACGTACGGAGATTCGAACGGGCCGGCAGAGTGCCGCTGCTGTCGACCCGGTTGTTCCACAATCGCACGTCGAATCTCGCGCTCGTCACCCAGAACATCCAGTGGCTCCTGCTGATGGGCGTCGCGTTCGTCGTCTCGGCATTTCTGCAAGTGGTCCGCGGCTACAACGCGATCGAGACGGGTGTCATCTTCACCGCTGCCACCGCCGGCATCCTCGGCGCCTCCCTGCTGGCGGAACGATTGGCCGACAGGCATTCACAGCGCACACTCATCATGAGCGGGTTCGTCGTCACCCTCGCCGGAATCGTCGTTCTGCTCCTGCTGGTGCGTGCATGGACCAGTGCATGGGCGTTCGCGCCGGGCCTGTTGCTCATCGGTATCGGCCTGGGTGCGATGCTCACACCCTCGGTGAACGTCGTGCAGTCGGCCTTTCCGGAGGAACAGCAGGGCGAGATCTCGGGCCTGTCGCGGTGCGTGTCCAATCTGGGCTCGTCCCTGGGCACCGCGGTGGCAGGTACCGTCCTTGTCGTCGGCCTGGCCACTCCGGATCGTTCGTACGCGCTGGCGATGATCGTCCTGGCGGTCATCGGCCTCGTCGGACTCGCCGCCTCCGCATTCCTTCCCTCGACCACCTCACGCGCTACTTCCACTGCACGCTGACCGCACTGCACCACCGGCGTGCAGATCCGGTGTTTCCATAATGAAACACCTTTACCGCCAACGGATGCGGAAATCGAGGGAACGGTGTTCTTTCACGTCGACGGTGGGCGGCGGGGAGTGCCCGTCGACCAGTATTCCGGTTCGACGTCAGCGACATCGACGTCGTGTCCGAAGAACTGGCGGGCCAGCACACGAGCGCGGTCCTGCACCTCCGCCGAGGTGAGCTCGTCCGCCAGTACCAGCGACAGCCTCGCCACGCACTCGGTCGGCTCGTCGATCCGGTGTACCGTACACCTCCAGTCGCCCATGAGGCTCGTCCCGTCGAACCCGTCGTCGCGTCGGAGCGGGGGCGCGCCCGCCCGACGCGGAGGCCGGATTCGTGCTCAGGATGCGAGGATCCTCGCCTTCTCCCTCTCGAACTCGGCCTCGGTGAGCACGCCCTGCGCCTTCAATTCGGCGAGGTCCTTCAGCGCCGCGATGCGGTCCGTCCCACCCGGAGGCGGACTCGCCGGGGTCGGCGCGGGCTCGGGTGCGTACTGTTCGGGCCGGCCGTACTGTGCTTGTTCCTGCGCGCTCCACCGCGCCCCCTGACGGCGGGAGACCCGATTGGAGACGGCTGTCGCAGTCCCCGCTACGACTGCGGTACGAGCCACCCCACGAAGCAGTCCCGGCATGATGATCTCCTCACGTATCTCGTTCGCTCGAATCACGTTTCGACATCGAGCTTCTCCAGCGAAGCCAGGATGCTCTGCACCGGGATACGCCCGGATGCGACGAGTTCGGCGCCGTTTCGACGCAGGGCTCGCGCCAGCGGAGCAGCCCAGGTGTTCTCGTAGACGAGGACGGCGGCCGAGCAGCCCGGTTCGAGCGCGGCCCCCGCTTCATCGAAGTCGGTGTCGCCGAGCAGGCCCGAGGAGGCCTCCGCGAACAGCGTCACGTCGACCTCTCCTTCGAGTCCGACCTCGGAGATGTCGATCCCGGCCACCGAACCGTCGGTGTCCTTGCGGACGAACGCGAGATCGAGCACCCGGATGATGCCTCGTTCGGCGAGATCGAGCAGCAGCGGTAGAGCAGAGCCGTTCGGCGGTCGGTCGGCGGGGAATTCGATGACGAGATAGTCGACCGGGCCCATCTCGTCGATATCCGGATCGGTCACCTGGAGCCTCGTTTCGATGAAAGATCGTTCGCGGAAGCCGGGAGCCGACTTCCGCCGGTGTCGTCGAGAACAGATCCCCTCTTGTCGAGTATGACCGCCCGGCGGCTGTTTCCGAAGCGAATAGAGTTCATATTTCCTACGGAGAGATCCTCGGCGGCGCATACTGAGTCCGGCCCCGGAAGGGGGGCGATGCAGGGATGACCACGAACACCGACGCGGGCGGTGAAGATCCCCGACCGGGTCGACTGGACGACGACGAACGCGCCGAACTCGACCGGTTGCGCGCGGAGGTCGCCACGCTTCGGGAACGAGAACGAGCCGCTCCCGGGACGAAATCCGTTCGCGAACCACGGCCCCCGAGACACGGATGGCGCTGGGCTGCGGTCGCGCTGCTCACCGTACTGGTCGCGGTTCTGGCCGTCCTGTCGGTGACGGCACGGTTCGTGCGCAGCGAGATCCTCGACACCGACCGGTACGTGACCACCGTCGCCCCTCTGGGTTCGAACCCTGCCATCCAGACACAGATCGCGAACTCCGTCACCGACGAGATCTTCACGCGCGTGGACATCGAAGGCCTGACGACCGACGCACTGGTTGCCCTCACCGATGCCGTTCCGGCCACGGAGAACGCGCCCCGTGTCGACCGCGCGGTGGAGGGACTGGCGCCGGTGATCACGGGGCAGGCGCGGAGCTTCGTCAACCAGACGGTGCTGTCGTTCGTGCAGAGCGACCGATTCGAGGATCTGTGGATCCAGGCCAATCGCGCCGCCCACGATGGCCTGGTCGCGGTGGTGACCGGGAATCTCGGTCCGTCGTCCGTAACGGTCGACGACGCGGGTACGGTGAGCATCTCGCTCGGCACGGTGATCGACAACGTGAAGGCTCGCCTCCTCGACCGTGGTTTCACGTTCGCCGAGAAGATCCCGAGTGTCGACAAACAATTGGTCCTGTTCCGATCACCGGAACTGGTCCGGGCACAACGAGCCGTGAACACCCTCGACAACGTGTCCGATGTACTGCCCTGGATCACGCTCGCCGCTGCTGCCGCCGCAGTCGCGGTCGCGCCGGCGGGACGGCGCCTACGCGCACTCGCGTTCGTCGGCCTCGCGCTGGTCGTAGGCATGTTCGTTCTGGCGGTCGCCCTCATCATCGCTCGATCGCTGTATCTCGACGGTGTTCCACCCGACGTCCTGTCGCCGGATGCGGCTGCCGCCATCATCGATGCCGTGCTGGTACCGCTGCGAACCACTCTCCGGGCGGTCGCGGTCCTCGGGTTGGTGATCGCTCTCGGCGCCTACCTCACCGGTGGTTCGTCCTCCGCCGAGACCGTCCGGCGCGGGTTCGGCCGCAGCCTCGACGCCGTGCAACGATTGCGCCGGCCGCGCCCGCCGAATCCCTTCGAGGCAGCAGCCTTCCGTGCCCGCATCGTGATCCGGTCGGTCATTATCGGAGTGGCCGCACTGCTGGTGATGTTCTGGCGTTACCCCACCGGGCTCGTGGTCGCGCTCATCGTGCTGGGTGCGGTCCTGGCGCTGCTGGTCCTGGAACTGGTGATCAGACCCGCACGCACCGTCGAGGAGCATCCGGCGATCGAGGATCAGCCGACGACCTGATCGCCGCTACGACCGGTCCTGCCGATGAAGGCGTTCACCGCGTCCTCGACGGTCGGGTGGAAGCGAGTCGGGTCGAATTTGTCTCCCACCCCGAATCTGACGAGCCGGTCCTTGATCGGTCCCTTCATCTCGGCGAATACGAGCCGGATTCCGTTACCTTCCAGATAGGTGTCGAGGTCGACGAGTTCGTCGACGGCAGTGGTGTCGAGTCCTGTGATCGGTTCGGCCGCGATGATCACCCACTCGACCGGCACCTCGCTTCCGGCGACCACCGAGCGCACGTACTGATCGAAGATCTCACCGTTGGCGAAGAACAGCGGAGCGTCGAACCGGACGAGCACCAGCCCCGGGATACGGGTCCCGTCGGGATGACGCTCGACGTCGTGAAATCCCGGACGGTCGGCGGTCCGTACGAGTTCGGTGCGGTACGGCTGCCACGCGTGCGCGACCACCGAGACGAAGGACAGACCGATCGCGACGAGGATGCCCTGCAGCACGCCCACCAGAGCGACCCCGAGGAAGGCCGCGGCGGCCAGCCCGAACTCGACCGTGCTCATCCTCCACATCCGGACCATGCCCCGGACGTCGACCAGGGCCGTGGCGGCGACGATCACCACGGCGCCGAGAGTCGCATCGGGCAGGTAGGTGGTCAGACCCGGAGCAACGAGTACGAAGACGAGGACGGCGACCGCGCCGACGACACAGGCGAACTGGGTACGCGCGCCGCTCTGCTCGGCCACCGGCGTCCGCGATCCGCTCGCCGAGATCGGGAACCCCCCGAAGAGTCCCCCGGCGATGTTGGCGACACCCACCGCCTTCATCTCCGTACTCCCGTTCACGTTCTCGCCTCGGCGCGCAGCGAACGTGCGGGAGAGCACCCCGGTGTCGGCGAAGGCGATCAGCGCGATACCGGCCGCCGGTCCGACGAGCCGGGCCACGTCTCCCCATCCGACCCCGCCGAACGACGGGAGCGGGAGCCCCTCGGGCAGCGCACCGACCATTCCGATGTCGTCGGTGAGATCCAGCGCGGCGGAGGTCACGATTGCTCCGACGACCGCGACCAGGACTCCCGGTATCCGCGGCAACCACAATCGGAAACCGACGATGACCGCGAGGGAGACCACCCCGATACCGGCTGCGACCGGGTCGATCCCGCCGCCGGCCACGGCTTCCCCGATCTCCCGGATCTCCCCCAGGAGGCCGGACGCGTCGACCGAGAAGCCGAGCAGTTTCGGCAGTTGCCCGACGATCACGACGAGCGCGATCGCATTCAGGTAACCCAGCCGGATCGGTTTGGACAACAGTTCGGTGACGAAGCCGAGACGGAGGAACCCTCCGACGAGCAGGATCACGCCGACGAGCACACCGAGTATCCCGGCGAAGACCAGCGCGCTCTCCGGGTCGTCGGCGACGGCGAGCGGGAGGACGGCCGCTGCGATGAGCGGCGCGAGCGACGAGTCCGGGCCCAGGACGAGGATCTTCGACGGGCCGACCACGGCATAGGCCAGGAGCGGAACGATGGTCGCATAGAGGCCGGCATAGGCAGGCAGTCCGGCCGCTTCCGCGTATCCCATCCCGGCAGGGATGAGCAGTGCGGTGAGCACGAGGCCGGCAGTGATGTCCGGTCTCAACCACTCGCGACGGTAGGCACGAGCCGTGGCGATTCCGGGAAGCGCCCCCAGGCCCTTGTTCCATGACATGACCCGGCCTCAGTGAGCACGCGCGGGAGCGACCGCCACCGGCGCGGGGATCGACCGGTCCGGTGTGCGTCGGTGACGCCGGATCGCCTTCTCCGCTTCCACGACGACCGGAATGATCACCGACCAGCCGATGCAGACCAGCCATTGAGCACCTGTCAGCGACGTCGTCATGAGAAGGTCCTGCAAAATGCCCGACTCGACGGCGAGCACCGTGACCACCACCGGAATCGACAGGATCCGGAGGGCGCCCACGATCGGCGCGGCGAATCCGGATTCCGGATCGCGTCGCATGGACAATCCGGCGAGAACGGAGCCGAAGGACAACACGACGAAAGCGGTCGTCATCGGTACCGTCGGTTCGGTCGTGCTCATCTCGCCGGGAGCGAGGAGCATGGCCGCGAGTGCGACGGCGAACTGAAGGGTTCCGTAGACCGTCCACTGCACGAAAGCGGCCCTGTTGGCGATGGGTGTCTTCGGGTCGCGGGGCGGCTTGTTCATGAGATCCGGCGAAGGTGGATCGAGCATGATGACGGCGACCGGGAACAGCGTGATGAAGAAGTGCTGGAACAACACCATCAACGGCGTCAGGGCGACGCCGTCGTTGATGTCGAAGATGCTCGCGACGAGGAAGAGCAGGACGAGCGACAACAGCTTCGACATCTGGTACCGGATATAGGACACGATCTTCTCGTAGATGTTGCGACCCAACCGGATCGCAGTGACCAGTGTTCCGAAGTTGTCGTCGGTCAGCACGATTCTCCCGGCCTGTTTCGTCACTTCGCTGCCCGACCCCATCGCAACGCCGATGTCGGCTTTCTTCAGCGCAGCGGCGTCGTTGACAGCGTCTCCGGTCATCGCCACGACCGCTCCACCCTTCTGCATGAGATCGACGAGGCGGAGCTTGTCCTGGGGAGTGACCCGACCGAATACGTGCAGGTTCGGAAGGTCCGCCGCCAGAGCTTCGTCGGACATCGCTCGAAGGTCGGGTCCGCTGACGACCCCTGGTCCGAGACCGAGTTCGGATCCGATCGCGGACGCGGTGATCGCGTGATCACCGGTGATCATGCGGACATCGATACCTGCCGCGTGCGCGGTACGTACCGCCTCGATCGCCTCGGGCCGTAACGGATCGATGATGCCGACCATCCCGACGAAGGTGAGATCCTCGACGAAGGACATCGGGTCGGCCCGTACCGCTTCCTCCTGCCCGTCGACGATGCGAACGGCGAACGCCAGTACCCGCAGCCCTCTCTCGGACAGAGTCCGGTTCGCGGCGACGAGTTCGTCACGGGCCGCGTCGAGCGGAACCGCGTGCCGCCCGGGCCGATAGGCGGTGTCGCACTGTGCCAGAATCACGTCCGGGGCACCTTTGACGAGTTCGACGAAGCGCGTGGCGCCGTCGACCGGAAGGTGATGGAACGTCGCCATGAACTTGTACGCGGAGTCGAACGGCACTTCGGCGACGCGGGGGTACGACCGTCGGGTGAGCGGAGCATCGATGCCGAGCTTGGCGGCGAGCACGACCAGCGCCGCCTCGGTGGGATCTCCGACGACGACGCCGTTGTCGGAGACCGTGGCATCGCTGTCGAGGCACAATCCGTAGGCGAGGAGCGTGAAGTCGGGCAGATCGTCACCGGCGACGCGCGTGATGCGCCCCGCCTTGCTGTAACCCTCACCCTCGACGGTGTACCACCGGGTGTGAAAATACAACGAGCGCACCGTCATCTGGTTCATCGTGAGCGTACCGGTCTTGTCCGAGTTGACCGCGTTCGTCGCACCGAGCGTCTCGACATCGGAGAGATTCTTGACCACGGCCTTCGCCTCGGCGAGCTGTCGGGCACCGAACGCGAGCATCGCCTGGACGAAGGTCGGCAGACCGGTCGGGATCGCCGACACTCCCATGGCGATGCCCAGCAACAGCACCGTGGTCAGATCCTGCCCGCGGATCACACCGATGATCACGATGACGGCAACCGCGGTCCAGGCGATGACTCCGAGCAACCTGGTCAGCGAATCGAGTTCGCGTTGCAACGGCGACTTGCTCGGAGCCACCGCCGACAGCATCGACGCGATCCGGCCCATCTCGGTGTCCATGCCCGTCTCCGTCACCACCATCGTTGCGGTGCCACGAGTGACGGACGTGTTCTGGAACAGCATGTCGAAGCGATCGCCCAGAGGAACGTCACCCATGGGAAGAGTCGTGGGGTCCTTCGGGACGGGTGCGCTTTCTCCTGTGAGTGCTGCTTCCTGGGTTTCGAGCGTCGCCGACGTGATCAAACGTCCGTCCGCGGGCACCAGGTCTCCGGCTTCGAGTTGCACGATGTCGCCCGGAACCAGGTCGGTCGCCTCGATCTCGCTCAGCACTCCGTCGCGGATCGTTCGCGACTGCGGAGTCTGCATTCTCGCGAGGGCATCCACACTCGCACGGGCCTTCAGTTCCTGCCGCGTGCCCAGGACGACATTGAGAGCGACCAGGACGACGACCACGAGGGCGGTGGGGATCTCACCGATCACGATGCTGACGACCGTCACGGCGATCAACATCAGGTTCATCGGATCCCGTACCTGCCGCAGCGCGATCGCCCACATCGAGGGTGCGGGTTCGGAGACGATCGTGTTGGGGCCGAATCGCCGGCGACGCTCGTCCGCCGCGCCCGTCGTGAGACCGGACCGTTCATCGGAGGACAATGCGGTGATCACGTCGGCGCTGTCCGTTGCATACCAGGATGTGTGTTCGCGATCGGGGACGAGGGCGTTCGCTCGGTCCGGACCGGATTCGGTAGTGGCCATCGCCGTTCGTCCTTCCGTACCGGAGATCCTCAATAGAGCGTCGGTATCCAGTGAAGAGGTTGTGCCGGCGCCGTGTACCCGGCAGCGTCCTGTCGCGGCGGCAGGACGAACTCGGGGTGCTCGAGCGGCTCGTAGGGAATCTGGTCGAGCAGGTGACCGATGACGTTGAGCCGGCCACGCTTCTTGTCGTCGTTGTCGACGACATACCAAGGAGCCCAACCGGTGTCGGTCGAGTGGAACATCTCGTCCCGCGCTCGGGAGTAGTCGTACCAACGTCTGTACGATTCCAGGTCCAGGCTCGAGAGTTTCCAGATCTTGCGGGGGTCGTCGATGCGACTCTGCAGCCGCTCCGTCTGCTGTTCCTGGCTCACTTCGAGCCAGTACTTCAGGAGGATGATGCCGGAGTCCACAATCGCGCGTTCGACCGTCGGGATCATCTGGAGGAAATGTCGCGCTTCCTCCTCGGTGCAGAAGTTCATCACTCGTTCGACGCCGGCACGGTTGTACCAACTGCGATCGAAGATGACGACCTCACCTCCGGCCGGCAGGTGGGGTACGTAGCGCTGGATGTACATCTGGGACCGCTCACGCTCCGTGGGAGCGGGCAGTGCGACGACGCGGAACACCCGGGGACTCACTCGTTCCGTGATCGCCTTGATGACACCGCCTTTACCTGCGGTGTCGCGGCCTTCGAACAGGATGCAGATGCGGGCACCGGACGATCTCACCCATTCCTGCACAGCGACGAGTTCGCCGTGCAGTGGGCGGAGCAGGCGGCGGTATTCCTTGTTCTTCATGGGTTCACAGGTCGGCGATGCGCTCTGCTGCGGTGCGCCGGGGGCGTGAAGTGCACCGGAATCGGAACGCGCGGCGAGCGAGTTCTCCGGCGAGCGCTTCCGATGCTTCTTGTGCCCGGTCTTGTGTCCCACAGTTCTCCCTCGGACGTGTACCCATTGTCCGCCTTCGGTCCGGAGTTCGTGGGAGAACGATCGGTTCGGTGCAGTGGAGGCGGAGCCGATCGACACGTGCCTGCAACCTGTCGCGAGCGATGCCGAATCGTGCCCCGAAACGGGCGTCCGATACCGTTTCGTGCCTCGACGGCCCTGGAGGCCGACGTACGATCGGCCGATGAGCGGTGACGACGAGTTCCGTCAGATCCAACAGGTCATCGAACGTCTGATCCTTCGGTATCCGCTTGTTCCTCCGGACGACATCGAACGTGCAGTGAACGGCGTCTACCTCCGATTCGCCACGAGCAGAGTTCGGGACTTCGTTCCGTTGCTCGTCGAGAGGGCGGTGAAGCGCGAACTCGCCGGACATCCGACGCTCGATTCACCTCTCCCGCCTGTGCTTCCGGATCTCGGCGGGTAGGACGTGGGCCGGCACGAGTACGTCGGTCTTCACGACGCCGGGCAGAACCGCTGACCACATCGACGAGAACAACCTCTCCCGAACAGGTTCCATTCGTTCCGAGCCGGGTCACCCGTCCCCGACCGTCGCGTCGTGATCGGTCGTGGCCGTGGACGGTCCCGCCGAGAGATCCCGCCACCCGGCGAGCACCTCGTGCACGTTCTCGGCGCCCTTCAGCGGTTCGGGCGGCGGGGGCAGCACGGCGGGATAGAGGAGGAACGGGGTGCTCTGCGGGCCACCCATACCGCCGTGCGAGCCGACCTGCTCCTCGAACGCCGCAACCTCGTCGGTCTCGGGCCAGTAGGCACCGCCGACCATGATGTCGGCGACGTTGTCGAAGGTGTCGGTGCGCCGGATCTTCGCCAGCGCATCGGGACCCATCACCTCGAGAGGGTTGCGGCCGGTGACCTCACCGGTCGTCACGTCCACCCGGCCGTGGGCTCCGAGCACGACGGATCCGCCAGGGGTGGCGACGAGCAGGAAGCCGATGCCGGGATGCTCCCGGAGAGCAGTGAGAAGCCCCGGGTGCGCGGCCTCGATGGTATCGACGTCGGCGCGGCCGGGCAGATGAGGGAAGTAGATCAGGCCGAGGTTGCCCGAGCCGAGCACGATCGGTTCACCGGCGACGGTGTGCGCCTGCTCGCCGGCCGGTGCGGCGTGCATGCTGGCTGCGGCATACGCGCGTCCTTCCCCTCCGGGCCGGGTCGAGGGCTCCGCCCTGCGCTCGTGCCGGTGACGATCGGCCGACTCGTCCCGTGTGGCCGACCGGATCACCAGTTGTCCCAGGCTCTCTCCGTAGCGTTGAAGAAACGTCGCGCCCTGACTCTGCCCGTGATCGGACAGCACGACGACGCGATAGGACCGGTCGGACTGTTCCGCGACCGCGAGCAGCATCGCGATGATGTCGTCGACCTTCGCGAGCACGGACAGCGTTTCGGGCCGAGAGATCCCGGAGTGGTGCGAGACCTCGTCGTAGCCGATCAGATCGAGGTAGACGACAGTACGTCCCTTGATCAGATCACCGACCACCGCGGCGGCGGTGACGTCGGTGGCGAGTACGGTCGCGAAGGCGCGGACGAAGGGGTACATTCCGCCACGCGGTACCCGTGGCCGGATGTCCTTCCGTTTCTGCCGCAGCGACTGACGAAGTTCCCGTTGCAGTTCCGCGATCATCCGGATGAAGGTGCGCAGCGCACTCGCAGGATCGGCGAAATAGGCGCTGTAGCCGGCGCCCCCACCGAGCCGGGCGCCGCGCATACGACTGACGACCAGTACGTTGTCCTGCGCACCACCGGTGAACAGGTTGCCCCGGCTCGCACCGTCGTGGGCGAGCAGCCCGGGCCGCTCTGCTCGTTCGAGTTCGCGCTGCTCGTTGTCGGCCGGGTTGCTGAACACGGAGATACGCCCGGTGGTCTTGTCGTACCAGCGGAATGCGGGCACGTTGTGGTTGGAGCCGTGCAGCACGCCCAGTTGGGTCGCTCCGGTCTGGCTGCTCCAATCGGTGTGCCACGGCACCAGCCGGTGGGTTTCACGCACCAGCTTCGCCAGGCCGGGCGTGACACCGTCGGCGATCGCCCGCCGCAGTACGTCGTACCCGAGCCCGTCGATCTGGATGCACAGCAACCCCGGAGGCGCACCCACGAGCGTCGCGTTGTGCCGCAATCGGAACCGGTTCCGTCGCACCTGCATCAACCGGTAGGCGGTATCGGAACGGGAGGCGATCGCGCCCGAGACGACGGAAGTGACCAGCGAGACCAGCGCGGCGAGCACGATCGCATCGCCCGGGCGGTCCACCCTGGCGACCGGTACCAGGTACAGCGTCAGCAGCATGATCACACCGCCGGCCACGAAGACTCCGGCGAACAGCAATACCGGGCCGATCCACGACATCAACCGCATCATCACCGGCCACAACACCGCGTTCAGCAGACCGAACACCAGCGCGAGTACCAGCGCGGCAGGCAGCGTCGGTATCGGAGCGAAGCCGGACCGGTCGAGGGTGATGCCGTCGAGGACCCGATCGAGCACGACGAGCACGAGCGCCGACGATCCCCACAGCACGAGGAACTCGACGAGTATCCGCAACAAGCCGCCCACCGTACGCATCGCGGGCCCCTTCCCACGTCTGGAATCGTAAGGTTCATGCGCACGCCGCCGCGTCCGAATGCCCCTGTATCCGGTCTGCGCTGGCTCGGGCATGCCACCACGCTGATCGAGGACCACGGGACGGTCGTCCTGACCGATCCGGTGCTCACCGACCGCGTCGCGCATCTGCACCGCCGCCGGGGACCCACCCCTGCCGGACCGCGTGTGCGCGATCCGGATGCCGTCCTGCTCTCACACCTGCACGCGGACCACACCCACCTGAGGTCGTTGCGGTTGCTCGATACGGACGTTCCGATCGTGGCCCCCTGGGGAGCTGTCGACGGATTGCCGGCACTGCGTCGATTCGCCGACCGGCTGGTGCCGTTGCGTCCCGGCGAGGGAACACGGGTCGGCACGGTCACCGTGCGCGCCGTGCCCGCCCGGCACGATGGCCGCCGTTGGCGTCGTGGACCGGAACTCGCGCCGGCGGTCGGGTACGTCGTCGAAGGAGACCGGCGCACCTATTTCGCCGGCGACACGGATCTGTACCCGGATCTCGCCGACCATGTGGGGCCGGTGGATCTGGCGTTGCTACCGGTCGGAGGTTGGGGGCCCACCCTCGGCGACGGCCACCTCGATCCCGGCCGGGCCGCTGTCGTCGCCCGTCTGGTGCAGGCAGGCCTGGCCGTACCGATCCACTACGGCACGCTGTGGCCGATCGGATTCGGCGCCGTCCGCCCCCGGTTGTTCTTCGAACCCGGCACCGAGTTCGTCCGCCGGGCCGAGTATGCGGGGATCGCCGCCGTGGAGCTGTCCCCGGGTGACTCGATCGACACACCGGGTACCGGCCGGGGTGAACGGTGAAATCGGATCCGGCAGGGAAGAATTCGTCACGACGGGATCGAGTGGACCGGCGAGATCGGTTCGAACGGCCGGAACTCCTGGTCGCTCCCCCGAACGACGCCCGCGCTCGACTCCGGTACCTCCAGCCAGGCCCCTTCGAGATCCCGAAGAGGCTCGGACACCACGAATCGGGTGTCGTCGCCCAGCTTGTACAACACCTCCACTTCGGGATGCTGCGCCCGTACAGCCGTGATGTCGGCCGAGTAGAACAGCGAACGTGTCTTTCGTTCCGTCGAGTACCGGAACACCCAGACACTGTCGCCGTCGGTGGTGGCGATCGTTCCCTGCACGGGGTTCTCGATATCCTGACGGGCGGCGAGATCCTCCACGAAGCCGACGGCCTTCGCCACGCCGGTGAACGGGTCGTCTGCGAGGCCGAAGGTCAGCGCGAGGTAGAACAGCATCTCGGAATCGGTCGATCCCCGGATCCCGTCGTAGAGGCTCGGATCGACGGCCATCGCCAGATCGCGTTTCATCGCGTGGAATCCGTGCACCGCCCCGTTGTGCATCCACAACCTGTTCTCGTACCGGAAGGGATGACAATTGGTGCGCTGCACCGGAGTCCCCGTCGAGGCGCGGACATGCGCGAACATCAACGGCGTCCGGATCTGCGTTGCGATCTCCCGCAGGTTGCTCTCGTTCCACGCAGGTTCGATGCACTTGAACAACGCGGGTCTCGGACCTTCTCCGTACCAGCCGATCCCGAATCCGTCTCCGTTCGTGGTGGTCGCCCCCATCTTGGAATGCAGGCTCTGATCGATCAGGGAGTGGACCGGCCGGAAGAGCACGTCGTCCATCAGGACCGGGTCACCGGTATACACCATCCATCTGCACACACATACATTGAAGTCGCCCGGCCCCCCGTGGGGTGACGTCGTGAGACTTCATTTCGGCCACAATATCTTCCGCAACCCTGCGTAATCGAGGCGTGGAGGCGGCAATCGCACTCCCGGACGGTCGCGGGGAACACGAACGCGTAGCGCTCCGGTGGAGATCGTGCATCGAACGGGTGTCGACAACATCACCGACTCGCCGTCGACTCCGACCGGAACCTCCGGTACGTCCGCATCGACGACCACCTCTGTCGCGGTGCGCTGCAACAGCCCTCGGTCGTGAGTGCGACGGAGCAGGCCGATGGCCTGGCGGGCGTTCGAGACCGAGATCGCGACGACACCGAGCCGCCCACTGTCCAGACGGGCTCGTCGCCCGAGTCCCGCCAGGTCGTCGAAGGTGTAGGGGCCGTTGCTGACCAGGACGGCCTGCGGTCCGTCGACGGTCTCGGTGTCGATTCCCGCCCGCAATGCAGGCCTACCCTGCTCACCGAGCAGATCCGGCAGCATCTGCAGTACCGTCGCCGTCTTGTCGGCGCGGTACTGCGGGCTCCGCACCACCTCCGCGTAGACACCGAAGGACGCGTTGTTGACGAACGGGCGACCGTTGATCCGGCCGAGATCGACGCGCAGTTCGACACCGTCGCCGAGAGCGCCCAGGCCCGCAGCGGGATCGTCCCGGTCCAGCCCGAGATCGAGGGCGAAATGGTTCCGGGTTCCGGCGCTGATCACCACGAACGGAAGTCGATGTTCCGCTGCGACCGCCGCGACCAGGGCCTGGGTTCCGTCGCCACCCGCCACGCCGAGCAGGTCGGCCCCGCGCTCGACTGCCTTCTCCGCCAGTTCGGTGACGTCGAGTTGTTGCGGTCCGCTCAACAACACCACTTCCGCCCCGAGTTCTTCGGCCTTGCGCTGCAGGTCGAAACGGACGACCTTGCCGCCGCCCGAGCGTGGATTCATGACGAAGAAGGGATGCCGAACGGGCACGGCCGGAAATTCCGGCTGCGGAGTCACCCGGGCATGTCGTAGAGCCCGGCGTCCACACCCGACCGCCACGGCCACGAGCAGCACCGATGCGAGGGCGGCCCACAGGTGACCCGCCGCCACGAAGACGACCACCACGACGACCGGCGCAAGCACGGTCACGGCCAGCGCAGCCGCGCGGATCACACCGTGGTGGGTGAGAAACCAGTAGGCTCCGGCAACGGCCAGGGCGCCACCGGCCACCGCGACCAGCAGCAGCGCGACGACGCCGCGCAGACCCGCCTCCGCGAGTGGCACCACGATCGCCGCGATCACGGCGATGCAGCCCGCCCATGCCCACCAGCGCGATTCGGCGACGTTCTCGTCGGTACTCGGGTGATGATCCTCGGACATGGGCGTCGACCTCGCATTCGCGTCGAGTACCGAGCACTCGGGGACGGATCGATCCGCAGCGGGCCGCGGTCGTTCCTACGGGTCTACGCCTTTCCGGAAGAAGTGTCCAGAGGCGTCAGTTCCCGCCGTAGCGGCGCGCGAAGGTGCCGAGCGACGACTGCAGGTCGCCGTGCAGGGCGCGCGCCACCCCCGACCCGATCGGGCCGAACAACGGCGCTCCGCCGAGTTCTATCTTCATGGTCAGCGCCGAACCGTCCCCGCGGGCTGCGACGGCGAGTCGCATGGAGAATTTCGTGCCGCCCTTGCCCGTTCCCTTCAACACCACGTGGTGCGGCGCGTCCAGTTCGACGATGGTCCACGTGACCCGGTTGCGCATGCCCTTGACCGACACCACCGACTGCAGCGTGGTGCCCTCGGACAGGGCATCGGGAAGGTCGCTGCGCCAGCCGTCGTGGATGCTCAGCCACTCACCGAACGACTCCAGACGGGAAGCGTGCTCCCAGGCAGTGTGCGGGTCGAGCGGAAGATCGGTCGACACTTCGAGTTTCGCCATGGTCCGCAACAGTAGACGCTCGGTTCCGGGGACGGAGACCCGAGACACGGCGGTGGCCCGCCCCCGATCGGGAGCGGGCCACCGCGGCACGGAGGGTCAGTGGGAGACGGCCTTCTCCACACCGACACCGGTGAGCGAGCGAACTTCCATCTCCGCCTGCTTGTACCGGTCCTCCTGCTTGCGGCGTCCGACGAAGGTGCCCACGATCCCGAGGACGAACGCGAGCGGGATCGACACGATGCCCGGGTTGGACAACGGGAACCACGAGAAGTCGACCTCCGGGAACATCGCCGACGGGGCACCGGATACCGCCGGGGAGAACACGATGAGGACGAGGCAGCTGATCAGACCACCGTAGATGCTGAACAGGGCGCCGGTCGTGTTGAACTTCCGCCAGAACAGCGAGTACAGCAGCGTGGGCAGATTCGCCGAGGCGGCGACCGCGAAGGCGAGCGCCACGAGGAAGGCGATGTTCTGTCCCATGGCGAGGATGCCGAGGACGATCGACACCAGACCGATCACGACGACCGTGATCCGCGAGACCCGCACCTGCTCGTCCTCCGTGGCGTTGCCACGCTTGATGACGCTGGCGTAGATGTCGTGCGCGAAGGATGCCGAGGCGGTGATGGCCAGGCCGGCGACGACCGCGAGGATCGTCGCGAAGGCGACCGCCGAGATGATCGCGAGGAACAGCGTTCCGCCGAGTTCGAAGGCCAGCAGCGGTGCCGCCGCGTTCTCCTTGCCGGGAGCACCGAGGATCGCGTCGGGGCCGACCATCTTCGCGGCACCGTAACCGAGGACCAGGGTGAACAGGTAGAAGGCACCGATGAGCGCGATGGCCCAGGTGACCGAGCGACGGGCTTCCTTGGCGGTGGGCACGGTGTAGAAGCGCATCAGCACGTGCGGCAGACCCGCGGTACCGAGGACCAGCGCGAGGCCGAGGGAGAGGAAGTCGATCTGCGTCATGTTGCTGATGCCGTACTTGGCACCCGGAGCGAGCACGTCACGCTGCGCGACGGCCTCGTTCGACGAGCTCGACACCATCGCCTGAGCGTCGGCGAGCAGCTGCGAGAAGTTGCCCCGCACCGCGAACAGGACGAGCACGAACATCAGGCCCGCACCGGCGATGAGCAGCACGGCCTTGACCATCTGCACGTAGGTCGTGCCCTTCATACCGCCGATGAGCACGTACACGATCATGAGCACACCGACGACCGCGACGACGATGGCCTGGCCGACCTTGCCCTCGATGTCGAGCAACAGCGCCACGAGTCCGCCGGCGCCGGCCATCTGCGCGAGCAGGTAGAACAGCGACACCGCGAGGGTCGAGAGCGCCGCCGCCATACGCACGGGGCGTTCCTTGAGCCGGAAGCTCAGCACGTCGGCCATCGTGAACCGGCCCGTGTTGCGGAGCAGTTCGGCGACGAGCAGCAGGGCGACGAGCCATGCCACGAGGAAGCCGATCGAGTACAGGAAGCCGTCGTAACCGTAGACGGCGATCGCACCCGCGATACCGAGGAACGACGCGGCCGACAGATAGTCACCTGCGATGGCGAAACCGTTCTGCGGGCCGGAGAACTGGCCGCCGCCGGTGTAGAAGTCGGAAGCCTTCTTCGTCGTGCGGCTGGCCTTGATGACCAGTGCCATCGTGACGACGACGAACGCGACGAAGATGGCGATGTTGAGGATCGGGTTACCGACGTCGGTCCCACCCTGGGCGAGAACGGTCACTGCTGCGGTCCTTCCAGTTCCTCGCGGATCGCCGCGGAACGCGGATC
This sequence comes from Rhodococcus sp. Q1, assembly GCF_004153645.1. NCBI lineage: Bacteria > Bacillati > Actinomycetota > Actinomycetes > Mycobacteriales > Nocardiaceae > Rhodococcus > Rhodococcus sp. Q1. The sequence continues at coordinate 258,920 of NZ_SDMJ01000004.1, forward strand.
CAGCTCACGGCCGGCGAACTTCACGTACACGGCGGTGATCACGAAGGTCGTGACGAACTGACCCAGACCCAGGATCAGACCGACGTTGATGTTGCCGAGGACCTTCGTCGCCATGAACTCGTCCGCATACGTGGCCAGCAGGACGTACAGGGCGTACCAAGCCAGGAAGAACGCCGTCACCGGGAACACGAAACGGCGCAGGCGGCTGCGCAGTTCCTGGAACTCCGGGCTCTCCTGCATCGTGACGAACTCCTGCGGCGTCGGTATCCGACGCTGCTGGGGTACGCCACTCTCGCTGAGTGGTGCTGTGGTCACTGCCGACTCCTTGGTAGTCGTGTGAAGTGAGGATGATCACAAGATTAATGAGACGGCAGTCACACGAACAGAGACGGGTACGGGTGGAACGACGAGGGGTGCGCTCGTGCGACGAACGGTCGCGTCACCGCGACGAACGGCGCCCCTCCCCGGGTCCCCGCCCCCGGTCGCCGAACGCACCGAGTTCGCGGTCGCGTCCCATGCCGAGCCGCTCGGGGACGTGCATGCGGGAGAACGTCCGGCCCAGGTCACGAGGGATCCGCCGGCGCGTCAGCACACTCACCGTGATCATCGTGAGGAACGCCAGCGGCACACTCAATGCCGCCGGATAGGCGGAGAGCACCGTCGGCCACCCTGCGGCCACCGACGGATCGATCGGCAGCAGCACGGTCGCCAGAGCGGCGGCCCCCGCGACGAGACCACCGACGACCATTCCCGCCGCGGCGCCGATCGCGGTGAGACCGCGCCACCAGATCCCCAGGACCAGCAGCGGACACAGCGTCGACGCGGCGATCGCGAAGACCTGCCCCACCGACCGCGACAGGTCGAGGGAGGTCACCGACAGCGCCAGCACGAGCGGCACCACGCCCGCGAGTACCGCCGCGATCCGGAAGTCGCGCACCCGTCCGCGCAGCACGTCCGTGGACAGCACGCCCGCGACACTGACCAGCAACCCGGAGGACGTCGACAGGAAGGCCGCGATCGCGCCCGAGGCCACGAGGGCGGCGAGCAGCTGCCCACCCCAACCGGACAACACCGATCCGGGCAGCAGCAGCACCGCGGCGTCCGACCGTCCCGTGATGAGCAACTGCGGGACGTACAGGCGCGCGAACACCCCGAGCAGCGTCGGGAACAGATAGAACAGCCCGAGCAACCCGATCACGGCGAAGGACGTCATGCGCGCCGCGCGACCGTCCGGGTTCGTGTAGAAGCGCACCAGCACATGCGGCAGACCCATGGTCCCGAGGAAGGTCGCGAGCATCAGCGAGTAGACCTGGAACAGCGGATGTTCGCTGCTCGCCCCCAATCCGGCCCCCGGAGACGCCCAGCTGTGGTTGTCGGTCGGCGCACCGGCCACCACCGGCACCGGAGACCCCGCGTCGAGGACGAGTTCGGTGCCGGCGCCGAGGACGTGCTCTCCCGGCTCGAGTTCGAAATCACCTGCGACCGATCGGCCGTCGACCTCTCCGGTCACCACGACCGGCAACGGCTCGGCGACCTGCACGACCACGTCGATCGTCACGTCGACGGTCGTGGTCTCCGTGACGGTGGGCGGCACGGGCTCGTCGACGGCCCGGTGGTCGCCGACGAAGTGCAATGTCAGCACCAGCGCCGGCAACGCGACGGCGGTGAGTTTGAGCCAGTACTGGAATGCCTGCACGAACGTGATCGAGCGCATCCCGCCGCCGACGACGTTGGCCACGACGATCACGCCGACCACCGCGACCCCCACCCAGTCGGGGACGCCCAGAAGGATGTTGAGGGTGAGCCCTGCCCCTTGGAACTGCGGGACCAGGTAGAGGATGCAGATGATGGCCACGACCATCATCGACAGGGTGCGCAGCCACTTCTCCCCCAGCCGGAACTCCGCGAAGTCGGGGACGGTGTAGGCACCCGACCGCCGCAGCGGCGCAGCGACGAACAGCAGCAGACCCAGATAGCCCGCCGTGAAACCGACGGGATACCACAGTGCGTCGGCGCCGAACTTCGCGACGAGTCCGGCGACACCGAGAAAGGATGCCGCGGAGAGATATTCACCGGAGATCGCCGCGGCGTTCCAGCGAGGGCCCACACTGCGCGAGGCGACGAGGAAGTCCGAGGTGGTGCGCGCCATCCGCACGCCGTACACGCCGATCGCGACGGTGGCGATCGCCGCGGCGACGAGACCGACGACGGTGGCGACGGGAATCGATCCGCTCACGGGGCGTCAATCGTCGGTGAGGTCGGTGAAATCCTGCTCGTTGCGTTCGGCGAGGCGCAGGTACACCCACGCGATACCGAGCAGGATCGGATAACCGACCACCCCGAGCAACACCCACGGCAGGCGGATGCCCAGCACCGTCATCTCCGCGAGACCGGGAAAGGCGTGGAACAGCACCGGAATCGCGCCGAGCAGGCACACCGTGAACAACGCGACCCGAAGGGCGAGCCCGAGTTGCGCACGGACCAACCCGCGGACCATCGCGTCGCCGACCTCGGTCTGCTGTTGCACCTCCACGCGGGTGCGGACCATGCGCGCTCCGCGCCGCTCGGCGAGAACGACCTTCTGTCGCTGCGGAGGTGGGCCACCGGTGCTGCTCATCGCGACGTCCACGACTGCATGGGCCCGCGGATGAGCCGGTCCTTGAGCTCGCGCGTATGCCGGCGGCTGACCGGTAGTTCGACGGGCGGGGAGTTGCTGTCGCCGCGCAGGCAGACGACGAGGCCCGAACCGACGCTGCGGATACCGGTCACCAGCGGCAGCGCCACCAGATAGGAGCGGTGCACGCGGAGGAAGCCGGCCTCGGCCCAGCGGTTCTCGAGCGTCGATATCGGGATGCGGACCAGGTGCGAACCGGTCGCGGTGTGCAGTCGCGCGTAGTCGCCCTCGGCTTCGACCCAGTGGACCGACGAGCGCGGCACGAGCGTGGTGACGCCGCCGAGCTCGACGGGAATCACGTCGTCGCCCGGACCGGTGTCGGATGTCGTCTGCGCGGCGGGTCGGCTGCGCTCGGCGATCCGCCGGACCGCTTCGGCGAGCCGTTCCTCACGGAGCGGTTTGAGGACGTAGTCGACGGCACCGAGGTCGAATGCCGAGACCGCGCGGTCGTCGTGCGCGGTTACGAACACCACGGCCGGGGAGACCGCGAAATTGCGGAGGATGCCCGCGAGCTCCAGGCCGTCGAGTCCGGGCATGTTGATGTCGAGGAAGACCGCGTCGATGCCGCCGTCGCGCAGCACGCGCAGAGCGGTCGTCGCGTCTCCCGCGGTGTGCACGACGCCGATCTCCTCCTGCGCGCGCAGCAGGTAGGCCAGCTCGTCGAGGGCCGGCGGTTCGTCGTCGACCGCCAGCACGGTCAGGTTGTCTGTGATCTCGTTCACGGCGAGTCCATCGTGCCATGTCGGGTCTTCCTCACGGCCGGATACCCGCCCGGAACTTCGGCACGCGCATGCTGACCCGGGTGCCGGCACCCGGCGCGGTCTCGATGACGAGACCGTAATCGTTGCCGAAGGCGGCACGTAACCGGTCGTCGACGTTGGCGAGACCCACGTGCGCCGACTCCCGGACACCGCTGCCGTGCTCGCTCTCGGCGATCGCGTCGAGCGTCCCCGAGCGCAGCAGTTCCGGATCCATGCCGATGCCGTCGTCCTCGACGCTGATGACACAGTCGGTGCCTTCGTCGGCCGCCGTGATGATGATCGTCCCCGTGCGGGTGTCCTTGCCCGCGATCCCGTGCCGCACGGCGTTCTCGACGAGCGGCTGCAGGGCGAGGAAGGGCAGCGTCACGTTGAGCACCTCGGGCGCGATCTGCAGACGCACCTCGAGGGCATTGCCGAAGCGGGCGCGTTCGAGCGTCAGGTACCGGTCGATGTTGCGCAGTTCCTCGGCGAGCAGGGTGTACTCACCCGCCGCGCGGAACGAGTACCGGGTGAAGTCCGCGAAATCCAGCAACAGTTCGCGGGCCCGATCGGGATCGGTGCGGACGAACGACGCCACCGTGTTGAGCGCGTTGTAGATGAAATGCGGACTGATCTGGGCGCGGAGCGCACGGACCTCGGCACGGTCGAGCCGGGCGCGGGAGGCGTCGAGTTCGGCCAGTTCGATCTGACTGCACGCATAACGCGCCACCTCGGTGATCGCACCGAGCAGCGCCGGGCCGGGTTCGACGGTCGTCACGACTCCGAGCACCCCCGCGACACCCACGTCCTCCACGACGAGCGGCTGCGCGATCAGTGCGCGGGCCGCGAGATCGCCGTTGGTCCGGCGCAGATCGTGGTGACCGACGAGGACACGTCGCTTGTCGGCTGCGGCACGGCCGGCGGCGGCGAGCATCTCGTCCGTCAGCTCCTCGAACGGACCGTCCCATGCGAGCAGTGCGCCGTCCTCGTCCAGCAGTGCCACCGCGCGAGCTTCGGCCAGCAGCATCCGCAGGTGCGGAGCCGCTTCCTTCGCGGACGACGCGTCGAGTCCGGCCCGGAGCGGACGGGCCGCGAGCGACGCCGTGTGCAACGTCGCGTGGACCGCGCGTTCGGCGGGTGTGGTGACCACCCGCCGGGTCCACAGCACCACCGAGATCACGACCAGCACCAGGAGCAGCACCGCCACTGCGAGCTCGATCGCGATCATGCGCCCACGTTACGTCGGATCGGCCGGGCGATCCGGGAACGCCCGGCCTCTCGTCCTACCGTTGTGCACCGCTGTCGCGGCGGCGACGGATACGTTCCTCCACGGCTGCCTCGTCGACATCGAGACTCTCCAGCACGTCGCGAAGGATCTCGTCGTCGAGTTCCCCGCGATCGCGTGCGTCGATGAGCGCCTGGCGCCGCGCCTGCAACGTCGCGCGCCGGATGTCGTCGAACAGCGCGGCCGGTCGCGGTCCCGCATCCTCCGCCGCGTCCTCGGCGGTCTCCGCCTCCTGCCGGGATCGGAGCGACGTGCGTGCCCTGTTCAGCAGTGTCTCGTAGATTTCCGGGTTCACACCGTCGGGGGGGTCCACGGCGAGTTCGCCGAGCACACGGTCGCTCGACTCCGCCGAGATCCGGCGGGCCACCGCCATCTGTTCCTCGGTCCGCAGACGCTCGTAGGGGTCGGTGACGTCGAGCCTGCGGATGAGCCACGGCATGGTCGCTCCCTGGATGACCAGTGTGCCGATGGCGACGACCAGCGCGGAGATCTGGATCATCTCCCGACCGGGGAAATCGGCACCCGACGCGATCACGACGGGCACTCCGCCGGCGGCGGCGAGAGTGACGACTCCCCGCATGCCCGCCCAGGACACCACGACGTGCTCCCGGAAGCGCAGCTGGTCGCGGCCGAGGCGCTCGGATCCGGCGCGGCGCACGAGTGCGCGCCGCCCCCAGTGCAGCAGGCCCCACGCGGGTCGCACGAGCATGACGACGAGCAGGATCGCCACCGCGCCGAGCAACGCGACATGCAGATCGGTGCCGCTGCCGCGGACGTCGTCGAGGACGAACCGGAATTGCAGGCCCATGTAGGCGAAGACGAAGGTCTCGAGCACCACGTCGACGCTCTTCCACACCGCGCGTTCCTGCAACCGCGTGCTCACCGAGACCTCGGTGGCGCGGTGCCCGAGGAACAGTCCGGCGGCGACGACGGCGAGCACTCCCGAGGCGTGGACCTCCTCGGCGGCGAGATAGGCCGCGAACGGAAGAACCAGCCCCAGGACGGTCTCGAGCGGCGAGTCGTACATCCGGGCGCGAATCAGGTGCACGATGTACGCGAGCACCAGACCGACGGCGACCCCACCCGCGACCTCGTAGAGGAAGAACAGGACCGGCGAATCGGCGAGGATGTGCGTTCCCGTGACGGCCGAGATCGCGACGGTGAACAGGGTCAGGGCGGTGGCGTCGTTGACCAGCCCTTCCCCGGTCAGCACCGCGAGGACCCGTTTCGGCAGTCCGAGTCGCTGACCCACGGCGACGGCGCTGACCGCGTCGGTCGGTGCGACGACCGCGCCGAGAGCGAGCGCCGCACCGAAGCTCAGCGCCGTCACCATCGCGGACGCGGTCCACGCCACGACGAACGCCGTGACGAGCACGGTGAAGATTCCGAGCCGCAGGATCGACGGCAGGTACCGACGGAAGGTGGGGACCGAGAACCTCAGGGCCGACGAATACAGCAGCGGTGGCAGAACGACCCCGAGGATGACGTCCGGATGCAGTTCGAGCCGTGGCAGACCGGGCACGAACGATACGAGCGCTCCGACGGTGACGAGCACGAGCGGAGCCTGGAGGTCGCGGCGCGACGCGACGGTGGTCACCGCGATTCCGGCGATGACGACCAGCAGGATCCAGGCTCCGTTCATCGCGGCAGTACCGTGCCAGGCGTCCGGTTCACGGTGTGATCGTGGCACAGGAGCCACTCGCCCGGAGGAACCTGCCGATCGTTTGTCTCGACACGGCACGGGTATGCAACCGAGCGACCGCCGTGTACCCGGCCCTGCGAGGAGTGCGTGTGATCCCAGCCCGCGACGACGACGGTTGTGCGGACCTGCGCACCTGTGCCGCACCGGGCGCGATGAGCCGGGGAGACCTGCCGGCCGGACGAATCGGGTTGCCACACCGCTTGTCCGGGCACCGACCGGCCGGACGCCTCCGTGTTGCCCGGAACCGTGGGCGGATACGACCGGGGGCCGCGCATGCAGGCCACCTGCGACGCCCTGCCCGCCTCGGCAATCTTCCCCGGGGACCGAGTCACCCCGTACTCATGACCGCTGCACTGACACGCATCGAGAAGTACTGATCCCCGATCGACCGGAGGAGCGGACAGTGATGACACTGATAGGTTTCCACGCCTCACACGAACAGGTGTCTCCATCCCGCCTGCTCGAGGACGTCCGGCTCGCGGAAGCAGCCGGTTTCCGGGCGGCCATGTGCTCGGACCACATCGAACCCTGGTCGCACCGGCAGGGACACTCGGGTTTCGCGTGGTCGTGGCTCGGTGCGGCCCTGGCCACCACCGAACTGCGTTTCGGCGTCGTCACCGCGACGGGCTTCCGCTACCATCCCGTCGTCACCGCTCAGGCCACCGCGACTCTGGCATCGATGTTCCCGCACCGTTTCTGGTTCGCGCTCGGCAGCGGTGAGCATTGCAACGAACGCATGTCCGGGACTCCCTGGCCGTCCAAGGAAGAACGTCAGCAGATCCTGGGCGAGAACCTCGACATCGTCCGGCGTCTGCACGCGGGCGAGATCGTCGATCACGACGGCGCTGTGAAGGTCGACCGCGGACGCGTCTGGGACCGACCACCGGTCCCTCCCGAAATCCTGCTCCCCGCACTGACTCCCGAGACGACCCGCCGATTCGCCGACCGGGTCGACGGCCTCGTCACCGTGAACGCCCCGCTCGACGACCTGCGCCGCATCCTCGACGCCTACCGCGACGGCGGCGGAACCGGACGGACCGTGCTGCAGGTGCATCTGAGTTGGGCGAGCACCCGGGATCGGGCCGAGGCGATCGCCCGCGAGCAGTGGTCGACCAACGCCCTACCGCCGGAGTTGATGGCCGATCTCGCGACACCGGAGGAATTCGAGTCGCACGCAGTCGAAGTCGCCGACCACGACCTCCACAACTCCGTCGTGGTCTCCGACGACCCGGCCGAACACGTCGACCGCCTGTGCGAATTCGCCGATCTCGGCTTCGACGAGATCTACCTGCATCACGTCGGCCCGGAGCAGCGTCCGTTCATCGACACCTTCGGTGACGCGGTGCTACCGCACCTGCCGTGATCAGGGCTGACGCGGACCGGGCTGCGCTTCGGGGCCGGGGCCGCCCTCGGGACCCGGTTGCCCGCCCGGCTCCGGCTGCGCTCCCGGAGCGGGATTACCGGTGGTACCCAGATGTTTGCGGGCGGCGTCCTGCGCCTTGTCGACGTGCTGGGCGTACTTCCCGCCGGTACGTCCGTCGACGTGGTCGCCGGCCTTCTCGATGAAACCGTCGGCCTTGTCGGGATTCTTCTCGGCGTAGTCCTTGCCCTTGTTCACAAGGCCCTTCAGCGAATCCATGAAACCCATAGCGCGGTCCTTCCCTCGTGCAGAGTGCCGTGGGTCCGGGCACACCGAACCATGTGCTCCGAGTCAGTGTACGCCCGGGAGCAGATCGTCGGGGGCCGCGAACAGGCGGCGGTGCTCACCGTGCAGACGGCCCGACACCCACCACAGGATCTCGACGAGGACGACTCCGATCAGGCCGCACGTCACCGCGATCGTCGTGTACGCGACGTTCGACGGATCGAGAGCGAAGAACTCCCGCGTGAACGGCACGGAGAACAGGATCACGTATCCGAGTACCGAACCGGCGAGCAAGGCGATCTTCCACCACTGGTACGGGCGGGCCACCACGGCGAGCACCCACAGCGCGATGATCAGCAACGTGATCAGAGCAGACGTCCCGGCCTGGATCTTCTGCTGCTCGGTCTGGTCGGGACCGCCGTAGACGAGCACGTAACAGACGAAGGTCGCCACACCCACGACGACACCGGACGGGATCGCCAATCGCATCACCCGGGAGACGAAGCCCGAGCGCGCCCGCTCGTTGTTCGGGGCCAGCGACAGCAGGAAAGCGGGGATGCCGATGGTGAACCACGCCGCGATCGTCACGTGCCGGGGCAGGAACGGATAGGGCAACGGTTCGAAGTCGAACACCTGGGACAGCACGCCCGACATGCCCACCAGGAAGGCGAGCAGCACCGAGTAGACGGTTTTGGTGAGGAACAGATTGGAGACGCGTTCGATGTTGCCGATCACCCGGCGACCCTCGGCCACCACGTAGGGCAGCGTCGCGAACTTGTTGTCGAGCAGGACTATCTGTGCCACCGCGCGGGTCGCGGGGCTGCCCGATCCCATCGCGACTCCGATGTCGGCGTCCTTGAGGGCGAGGACGTCGTTGACGCCGTCGCCGGTCATGGCGACGGTGTGTCCGCGCGACTGCAGGGCGCCGACCATGGCGCGTTTCTGATCGGGACGGACCCGGCCGAAGGTCGTCGATCCTTCGACGACGTCGGCAAGTTCGTTCTCGGCCTCCGGCAGGGAACGCGCGTCGACGGGAGACGTGCTTCCCGGCAGGCCGAGCGACGAGGCGACCGCGCCGACGGCGATCGCGTTGTCGCCGGAGATGACCTTGACGTCGACATGCTGGCCCGCGAAGTACTCGAGGGTCGGTTTCGCGTCCGGACGCACCCGCTGGTCGAGGACCACGAGTGCGACGGGCGTGACCGTGCCGGGCGCGTCCACCACGTCGACCGGACGGTCGCTGGAGGCGAGCAACAACACCCGCAACCCGCCGGCTCCGAGTTCCTCGGCGCGTCGCGCCGGCTCGCTGCCCGGATCGAGCAGTACGTCGGGAGCACCGAGCAACCAGTTGCCGTGCGTGCCGTAGGACTGCCCGCTCCACTTCTTCGCCGACGAGAACGGTGCCACGGCCGTCGGCTCGCCCCAGCCCGGGGCGGTGGGGAACGCCTCCGCGATCGCGAGGACGCTGGAGTTGGGACGCGGATCGTCGGCCGCGAGCGCAGCGAGGGCGGCGCCGGCCTCGTCGAAGTCGCTCCCGTCGACGACTTCGACGTCGGTCAGGCGCATGCCGTTCTCGGTCAGCGTGCCTGTCTTGTCGGCACACACCACGTCGACGCGCGCGAGCCCTTCGATCGCCGGCAGTTCCTGCACGAGGCACTGCCGGCGTCCGAGGCGGACGACGCCGACCGCGAACGCGATGGACGTCATGAGCACGAGCCCCTCGGGCACCATCGGCACGAGGGCGGCGACCATGCCGCTCAGCGCGGGACCGAGCGACTCGCCGCTGGAGAAGAGCTGGTTGTAGATGATCAGCAGACCCGCGGGAATCATCAGGTAGGTGATGAAACGCAGGATCTTGTTGATGCCCGCGTTCAGTTCCGATTTCACGAGGGTGAACTTGCTCGCCTCTTCCGCGAGTCGCGCCGCGTAGGCGTCGCGGCCTACCTTCGTGGCGCGATAGGAACCGGAGCCGGAGGCGACGAAACTGCCCGACATCACCGTCGACCCGGGCACCTTGTGCACGGCGTCCGCCTCGCCCGTCAGCAGCGATTCGTCCAGCTCGAGTCCCTGGGCCTCGACCACCTCACCGTCGACGACCAGCTGGTCGCCGGGGCCGAGTTCGATGATGTCGTCGAGCACCACTTCGTGCGGAGCGACCTGCGCGGCGGTGCCGCCCCGGCGCACGACAGGCTTCGTCTGACTGACGATGGCGAGCTTGTCCAGGGTGCGCTTGGCGCGGACCTCCTGGATGATGCCGATTCCGCTGTTCGCGATGATCAGCAGACCGAACATACCGTCGATGATCGAACCGGTGGCCAGCACGATCAGCAGCAGCACCCCGAGGATCGCGTTGATCCGGGTGAACACGTTGGCCCGGACGATGTCCTCGACCGATCGGGACGCGCGGTCGGGTACATCGTTGGTGAGGCCACGCGCGACCCGCTCGGCGACCTGCTCGGTGGACAGCCCGGTGGCTGCGTGGTCGGGTGCGAGGGCAGGTGCCTCGCCCGTTCCCACCACCGTCGGGGGCTCTTCTACTGCCATGACGAACCAGATTAGGGTACGAAAGCGAACAACCGGCGTCGTGGCGGGTGGATCAGCTCGACGCAAGCCACCACGGATCGACCGCGACGGGCTTGGATATATCGATCCGTTGCCCCGGCATCGGCACCGCGGTGGTCACCTCCGACTCCCTCGCCGCGGGTAGCAGCCGGGCGACCGGTTCCGACCAGGCGTGGAAGGCGAGATCGAAGGTTCCCCAGTGCACGGGGACGAGCAGACTGTCGCGCCGGTCGACACCTCCGAGGTCGAGGTGCGTGCGCACCGCCTCCTCGGGATTCATGTGCACGTCGGGCCAGCGCTTGTCGTAGGCGCCGACGGGCAGCAGCGTGAGGTCGAACGGGCCGTAGGCTTCACCGACATCCGCGAACCGCGGGGTGTAGCCGCTGTCGCCGCCGAAGAACACCCGGCGCGTCGGTCCGGTGAACACCCACGACGACCACAGGGTGATGTTGCGCTGGAGACCGCGTCCGGAGAAGTGCCGGGCCTCGGTGCACGTGATGCGCAGCCCGTCCACCTCGACGTGCTCGTCCCAGTCGAGTTCGACGATGCGTTCCTCGGCGATCCGCCATCTGCGCAGGTGCGCGCCCACACCGAGCGGCACGACGAAGCGGGCGGTCGGTTGCAGCACGGCGAGACTCTCGACCGTGAACCTGTCGAGATGGTCGTAATGGTCGTGGGAGATCACCACCGCGTCGAGGCGCGGCAGGGTCTGCAACTCGGCCGGCACCGGGTGCAGGCGCGCCGGGCCGACGGTCGGTGACGGCGAGACCCGCTCGCTCCACACCGGGTCGCACAGCACCCGGTAACCGTCGACCTCCACAAGCGCACTCGAGTGCCCGAACCACGTCACGGCGAGCTCCGCCGCGTCGACCGGAGCGAGATAGGGCGACAACGGCACCTCGGCGCGAGGTCTCCCCCGCGATCCGCGAGTGAGCAGGTCCTTCGCGAAACCGCCCGCCTCCTCGGGGCCGAGCACGGACGCCGGATCGGTGTTGTGGAACCTACCGTCCCGGTAACGGGGCGACGCGGCGGCGTAGGGGCGGATGTCGGAGACCGAGGCGCCGAGGGAACCTGGCAGCCCGTTCACGGCGCGTGCGACCCACAGCGTGCCCGCGCCCGCGAGGGCGGCGGAGACCGCAGACCGGATGTTCATCGTCCGCGGAAGATCGGGTCGCGGCGCTCGGCACGAGCGAGCCGGGCTTCCTGGACGTCTTCGCTGAGCCACGCCGCGGCGAGCGCGGCGGTCTGCTCGGGGGTGGCCTCGTCGCGGGTGCCGTCGTCGTTGAGGAACAACTTCATCGCATGCAACGACAGCGGCGCGAGTTTCGCGATCTCGCCCGCCCATGCCTGAGCGTCGGCGAGGTCACCGATGCGGTTGGCGAGTCCGCGCGCGAGCGCTTCTTCGGCGTGGACGGGCTCGGCGGCGAGGAAGACGGAGCGCGCAGGACCTCCGCCGAGGAGCGAGGCGAGTCGCCGGACGGTCCAGCGATCGACCGAGATGCCCAGTCGTGCAGCGGGTACCGCGAAACGCCCGGTGGGAGCCACGACCCGGAGGTCTGCGGCCAGCGTGAGCTGGGTGCCGGCACCGATGGCGGGGCCGTTGACGGCCGCGATCACCGGGATCGGGGCTTCCACGATGGTGCGCAACATCTCGGCGAGGCTGTCGGTGAATCCTTCGGCGTAGACGTCGCCGGAGAGGTCGGCGCCGGCACAGAAGCTCGTGCCCCGTCCGGTGATCACCGTGACCCGCGCGTCGTCGGCCACGGCCTTCTCCACCGCTTCGCGGATCTCCACGCACAACTGCGTGTTGAGCGCGTTCCTGCGCTCCTCGCGTTGCAGTTCCACGGTCACGACGTCGCCGTCGCGGCTGATCCCGATCATGTGCGATCCCCATCCCTTCGTCACCGGACACCCCGCATCATTCCATCAGTTCGAGCGTGCACTGATCGCCTGATCCGATTTCGGTGGGTCCGGCCCCGCCGAGCGGGGGTGGAACCACCGACATCAGTGGAACCAGTCGAGGAGCCGGCCCCGCGACCAGCAGCGCGCCACCGCATCCACGCGTTGCCGAGACCCCCCGTACAGCGCGATGCCGACGATGCTGTGGCCGGAGGCAGGGCGATCGCCGAGTGTCGGGACCGACGGCGCGACGCCCACCCCCTCGGCCGACACCCACGCGACCGTTCGTCCCGCAGCGGCGGCCCGGAGTCGTTGCACGAACAGGGGACGCCGGGCGACGGGGAGACGCGACAGCGCCCAGGTCGTCGTCACGACGGGCAGAGCATCCTCGGGTACGGCCGCGATCGCTTCGGGCAGCAGGTCCACGATGTCGCCGCGGAACCGGAGGGGTGGATCCGCGGCGAACAGAACGTCCTCGCTGTCGGGCCTGTTGCGGGTCACCGCGACGCGCGCGACCACAGGAGGCATCGCCCGGCCCGGGACCGACCCGCCGTGGACGATCGAACAGTTCGCCTGCACAGAAGAATCCGGGTCGCCCAGGAACAGGCCGTCGCTGTAGGTGATGCCCACGCGGTCGACACACAGGTTCAGGGCTGCGGGGCGCCCCACATCGATCAGACCGATCGCGGTCGCTTCCGCGCGGTGGGCAGCCTCGGTGATCGCCGGGTGGAGCACCGCGTAGCGCCCCGTCTCGTCGGTGGCAGTTCTCCCTCGCGCCGTGCCGGCCATGTCTGCTCACTCCTCGTCGTCGGCACGTGGACGGCCGGGCCCGCGCATGCGGCCCACCTCGCGTGGCAGCCGGTCGGCATCGGCGAGGGCGCGCCGGAGCAGGAATTCGATCTGAGCGTTGGTGCTGCGCAACTCGTCGGCAGCCCACCGCGCGAGCGCGTCGTGGACTGCCGGGTCGAGGCGCAGCAACACCTTCTTACGTTCGGGCATGCCGCATGATCCCTACTGGTACAGCGATCCCGTGTTGAGGACGGGCTGAGCACTCTGGTCGCCGCACAATACGACGAGGAGGTTCGAGACCATCGCAGCTTTGCGTTCCTCGTCGAGTTCGACGGTGTGTTCGGCCTCGAGGCGGGCCAGTGCGGTTCCGACCATCGACACGGCACCCTTGACGATCTGCTCGCGGGCGGCGATGACGGCACCGGCCTGCTGGCGTCGCAGCATCGCCTGGGCGATCTCGGGCGCGTAGGCGAGCTGGTTGATGCGGGTCTCGATGACGCGGATACCGGCGGACTGCACGCGGTCGTGGACCTCGGCCGAGAGCTTGGTGGTGATCTCGTCGGCGTTCTGGCGCAGCGACATCACTTCCGGCGCACCGTCGTACGGGTAGGAGCCGGCGATGTGGCGGACCGCGGCCTCGGTCTGGACCGCGACGAACTCCTCGAAGTCGTCGACGTCGAAGACAGCCCGCGCGGTGTCCTCGACCTGCCACACGATCACCGCCGAGATCTCGATGGGGTTGCCGTCGGCGTCGTTGACCTTGGCCTTGCCGGTCTCGTGGTTGCGGATGCGTGTGGAGATCTTGCGCCGAGTGTTGAGCGGGTTCATCCAGCGCAGACCTGGTTCACGCAGGGTGCCGGTGTACGAACTGCCGAGGAGCTGGAGGACGCGCGCCTCGTTCGGTTCGACGAGGACGAGTCCGGCGAGCGACACGAGGGCGAGCACCGCGATCACAGCACCGACGACGATCAGGGGAACCGTCACCTCGACCGCTCCCCAGCCGATCAGCCCGGCGCCGACGGCGACCGCGACCAGAGCGGCGATCAGTACGGGCCAACCGTTGGACGAGGCGCCCGGCCGCTCGGTGGTGACGGACGATTGCACGACATTCATGTTCCTACCTCCCAGAGTCAAAGCGATATAAAAGTGATATCACATTTATTCGGTGGGCGACAGCGTTCGCTCCGCGCAGGGTCCGCGAGCGCGGCATGATGAAGGACAACGATCCGAGAGGGAGGCTCGTGATGGTCGCCGACGAGGCACTCGATGCTGCCGACACGCGCACCGCCGACGCGACACCGGTGGACATCGTCGTCATCGGCGCCGGACAGGCCGGCCTGTCGACCGCCTACTTCCTCACGCGATTCGGAGTCGCACCCGAGACCGGATTCGTCGTCCTCGACCGCTCGTTCGGCCCCGGCGGGGCATGGCAGGACCGCTGGCCGTCGCTCACCCTGAGCACCGTCAACGGCGTCCACGACCTGCCGGGCCTCGCGTTCGCGGACGTCGTCGACACCTCCGCGGGAGAAGTCCCGGCGGCCTCGGCGGTACCGCAGTACTACGCCGCCTACGAGAAGGAGTTCGACCTTCCCGTCCATCGCCCGACCACGGTCCGGGTCGTATGCGACCGCGGCGACCGGATGCGCGTGGAGACCGAGTCGACCGTCTACGCCGCCCGCGGCATCGTCAACGCGACCGGCACGTGGGAGCGGCCCTTCGTCCCGTGGTATCCGGGGGCCGCGCAGTTCACCGGGCGGCAACTGCACACCAAGGACTACCGGACGGCCGACGAGTTCACCGGACAGCACGTACTCGTCGTCGGCGGCGGCATCTCGGCGGTGCAACTCCTCGACGAGATCTCCCGCGTCACCGAGACCACCTGGGTGACACGTCGCGAACCCGCTTGGAGGGACGAACCTTTCACGTCCGCACGGGGTCACGCCGCCGTCGCGCTCGTCGAGGACCGGGTGCGGCGCGGACTGCCACCCGGATCGGTCGTCTCCGTCACCGGGCTCCCCCTCACCCCGGCGCTGCGCGCCGCACGCGAACGCGGTGCACTGGAGCGGTCGCCGATGTTCTCCGAAATCACGGAGACCGGTGTCCGGTGGAGCGACGGCCGAACCCTCGACGTCGACGTCATCCTGTGGTGCACCGGTTTCCGCAGTTCCCTCGACCACCTGGCTCCCCTGTCGTTGCGCAACTCCGGTGGCGGCATCACCATGGCCGGCCGCCTCGCGACCCGGGTCGCGAAGGATCCGCGCATCCACCTCGTCGGGTACGGTCCGTCCGCGTCCACGATCGGTGCGAACCGGGCCGGCCGCGCCGCCGCGCGCGAACTGCTCGACCATCTCACCGGCGAGGTACCGCAGCAGTGAGTGGGCGGGGCGGATCGGTACTGCTGGTCGCCCTCGCGACCACCGCCAGCCTCGTCGCCTCGTCGCCGGCCCTGGTCGACATCGCCCTTCCTCCCCCACCGCCGGCGCCGGCCGCACCTCCACCGACACCGCTGACGGCCGACGAGCTCGTCGCGCGTACCGTGCCGGTCGTCGTGACCATCGATGCGAGCGCGGGCTGGACCGGGATGACGGGCACCGGGATCGTGCTCACCCCCGACGGCACGGTCGTCACGAATCATCATGTGGTGAGCGGAGCCACCGACATCAGCGCGGTGAGCGGTGCCGACGGATCGATCTACGACGCGGAGGTTCTCGGTTACGACCGCGAACGCGATCTCGCCGTCCTGCAGCTCGGCACCGCGAGCGATCTCCCGGCCGCGACGATCGCCGACATCCTGCCGCCGGTGGGTTCCCGCGTCACAGCGTTCGGCAACTCGGAGGGTGGCGGAGTCGTCGTGGCCACCCCCGGCACCATCGTCGAGTTCGACCGCAACGTCGTGGTGCGCGATGCCACGAACGGGTCGCGACACCGTCTCACAGGGATGATCCGCACCGACGCCCCGATCCGCCCGGGCGATTCCGGTGGTCCCCTCGTCGACGACTACGGAACGGTCGTGGGCATCAACACCGCGGGTGCCGTGCAACGGAACACCGACACCTCGCCCGGGACGAGCCCCGAGGCGTATGCCGTGCCCATCGCCGAGGCGATCACGGTCGTCGAGCAGGTGCGCGCAGGCGTGAGCGAAGGATCGGTGCACGTGGGTCCCACGCCGCGGCTGGGCGCGAGCGTCACCACCGCTCGCAAGGACGGGCAGGATCTCGGTGTCGAGGTACTGTGGGTGTCCTACGGCAGTCCCGCCTACCGTGCCGGACTCGATGCCGGCGACGTCGTGGTGTCCTTCGACGGTGAGCCGGTCTCGTCGACCGCCGAACTCGAGCAACGACTGCTGCGGCGGCGTCCCGGCGATGTCGTGTCGATCGAGTGGACCACCGAGGGTGGCGAAAAGCGTTCCACCGAGATCGTTCTCGAATCCGGACCGGCACGCTGACGTCGCCGTTCACGAAAACCGGTTGATTCCCGGGCCGGCCGGCGAAGACACTCGACCTGGAGTCGCCTCGAGGTCGCAAGATCTCATCGGACCGCTCGACGACCGGGGAAAGACGATGAGCAACCACACCGCACCACCGACGCACAGGCGTCCACGCCTGGCGCGCGGGCCCGTGCGGCCGTTTGCCCACCCGCAGTACCGCCTGCTGGTCCTGGCGCTCGCGGCGGGACTGCTGTCCGTGGGTACCTGGCTCATCGCGGTGGTGTGGCAGGTCGTCGACATGGGTGGCGGTCCGGCCGAACTGTCCTCCGTCGCAGTCGGACCAGCGGTCGGCATGCTCCTCGTCGCGCTTGCCGGCGGTGTCCTCGCCGACCGGATTCCCCAGCGCACCCTGCTTCTCACGACGTACATCGCACGTGCGGTGCTGGTGGCGGTGAAGGCGGCACTCGCCGTCGGCGGATCGCTCACCTTCGGGCATCTCACCGTCGTGGGGTTCGCGCTGGGGCTGGCGAACGGCGTCCAGTTCCCGGCCTATTCGGCGTTGCTGCCCTCCATCGTCCCTCCGCAGGACCTGCTCGCTGCCAACGGCGTCGAGGGAGTGCTCCGGCCGACGCTCATGCAGGCGGCCGGCCCGGCGGCGGCGAGTGCTGTCGTGGCCGCCTCGTCCCCCGCAGTCGCGTTGTGCATGGTCGCGCTCCTCGAGGTGGCCGGGGCACTGTGCATTCTCGCGATGCGTCCGACCGCGGTCCGCCGGGCCGGTGCACGGACGGGCGGAGTCAGCGGTTTCCGTTCCGTCGTGGACGATCTCGCGGAAGGCGTGCGGTTCACCGTGCGCACTCCCTGGTTGCTCGGAACGCTCCTCTTCGGATCCGTCGCGGTCCTCTGTGTGCTGGGACCGATCGAGGTGCTCATCCCGTTCGCGATCCGCGAGTCGACCGGGGGTGGGCCATCCCAGCACGCGATG
Source organism: Rhodococcus sp. Q1 (assembly GCF_004153645.1). Taxonomy (NCBI): domain Bacteria; kingdom Bacillati; phylum Actinomycetota; class Actinomycetes; order Mycobacteriales; family Nocardiaceae; genus Rhodococcus; species Rhodococcus sp. Q1. The sequence continues at coordinate 276,625 of NZ_SDMJ01000004.1, forward strand.
GTGATGGCGGGTTTCGGCGTCGGTGGCGCCGTCGGGTCGACGATCGTGGCGTCGCTCCGGTTGCCGAGACGCTATCTCACCGTCCCGCTCCTGATGTGGGGCCTGGGCTGCGTCCCCCTCGCCGTCATCGGGGTCTCCGGGTCGGTACCGATCATGATCGCCGCGGTGTTCGTCGTCGGCGCGCTGTTCAACGCCGGATCCGTCGTGTGGGGAACGCTGCTGCAACGGCGGGTGCCCGCGCACCTGCTCGGTCGGGTCTCGAGTCTCGACTTCTTCGTCTCGATCGTGTTCATGCCGCTGTCCATGGCCGTGGCCGGGCCGCTGGCCCTCACGGTCGGGCTCGCGCCGACCTTCGCGATCGCCGGGTCGGTGCCGGCCGTCGCCGCGGTGATCGTGATCGTCGCGGCCCGGACGCGGCGCGACGAGATCGACAATCCACTCGACGCCGTCCCGGTGGGCGACGGTGGGATCGTGCCCGCGGAGTGCGGCGGCTGAGGGGCCGCTCGTGGCCGGTACCGACCCGCGCCGGACCTCGGACTCGTCGCACCCGGGATACTCGGTGCGTGAGCGCAACACTTCGTATCAACGGCCTGTCGGCCTCCCGCGGGGAACGTGTCCTGTTCGACGGACTCGATCTCACCGTCGCACCCGGCGATGTGATCGGCCTGGTGGGGGCGAACGGCGCCGGAAAATCGACGCTGCTCACAACCCTCGCGGGGATGGGGGACGCCGACGTGACGGGCTCCGTGATACTCAGCCCGCCCGACGCCACCATCGGCTATCTCGCCCAGGAACCCGAACGGGTGCCGGGCGAGACGATCCTCGGTTTCCTCGCACGTCGCACGGGTGTCGCGGCGGCAGAACACGTCATGAACGCCGCTGCCGAGCGACTCGGCGACTCCGACGAGGACGAGTACACCCCGGCGCTCGAACGGTGGCTGGCGCTCGGCGGGGCCGACCTCGCCGAGCGCGCCGAGAAGGTGATCGACGACCTCGGCCTGGAAGCGGGCCTCGACGCTCCGATGACGGCGCTCTCCGGTGGCCAGGCCGCCCGCGCCGGGCTGGCGGCACTGCTGCTGTCGCGCTACGACGTCCTGCTGCTCGACGAGCCGACGAACGACCTCGATCTGGCCGGGCTCGAACGGCTCGAACGCTTCGTGGACGAGACACGCACGGCGTTGGTGGTCGTCAGCCACGACCGCGAATTCCTCGCGCGCACGGTGACGGGCATCGTCGAACTCGATCCCGTGCAGCAGCAGATCTCGGTGTACGAGGGCGGGTACGAGGCGTATCTCGTCGAGCGTGAGGTGGCGCGCCGGCACGCCCGTGAGCAGTTCGAGGAATACGCAGACACGAAGACCCAGCTCGAGGAACGCGCTCGGATGCAGCGGAACTGGCTCGAGCACGGTGTGCGCAACGCACGTCGCAAGTCCAAGGACAACGACAAGATCGGACGCAAGCACCGCGCGGAGGCCACCGAGAAGCAGGCGGCGAAGGCCCGGCAGACACAGCGGCGCATCGAGCGACTCGACGTCGTCGAGGAGCCGCGCAAGGAATGGGAACTGCGCATGTCCATCGCCGCCGCCCCACGCAGCGGCACAGTGGTCGCGACCCTCGACGATGCCGTCGTCCGGCGGGGCGACTTCGTCCTCGGCCCGATCACCACGCAGGTCGAGTGGGGCGACCGCATCGTCGTCACCGGCCCGAACGGGGCCGGGAAATCCACGTTGCTGCGATTGCTGCTCGGCACCGTCGCACCGGATTCCGGGCGCGCATCGCTGGGGTCGGGTGTGCTGGTCGGCGAGATCGATCAGGCCCGCAGCCTGTTCGAGGGCGACGAACCGCTCGTCGAGGCGTTCGGACGCAACGTGCCCGAGTGGCCGGACGCCGACGTGCGGACCCTGCTGGCGAAGTTCGCCCTCAAGGGGCACCACGTCCTGCGGACGGCGTCGTCGCTGTCGCCGGGCGAACGCACCCGCGCCGGGCTCGCGCTGCTGCAGGCCCGCGGTGTCAATCTGCTGGTGCTGGACGAACCGACCAACCACCTCGATCTGCCGGCGATCGAGCAACTCGAGCAGGCCGTCGACAGTTTCGAGGGCACTCTGCTGCTGATCACGCACGATCGCCGCATGCTGGAGACCACGCGGACCACGCGTCGATGGATGCTCGACGGCGGGACGCTGAGTGAGGAGTTGCTGTAGATGGGTGGAAGCGTGCGGGTGGACAGTTGGACGTGGTCGGTCCGGTTGTTCAAGACCCGGTCCGCCGCGGCGAGTGCGTGCCGCGCCGGGCACGTCCGGGTCGATGGTGCGACGGCCAAACCGTCGACACCGGTGACGCTCGGCGCCGAGGTCCGTGTGCGTGCCCACGGCACGGAGAAGATCGTCGAGGTCACCCAGCTCGTGAACAAGCGGGTGGGCGCACCGATCGCCGCCACCGCCTACATCGATCACAGTCCCCCGCCTCCGCCGAAGGAGATCCTCGCCGCGCTTCCCCGCCGGGACCGCGGAGCGGGTCGCCCGACGAAGAAGGAGCGCCGCGAGCTCGATCGGCTCCGCGGAGTCGACGACGACTGAACAACCCACTGAGCAGGGAGTCGTCTACAGCAGTTGACAAATCGTTGTGTTTTTCTAACACTTTGTTCCATGAGTCCGGTACGCCGTGGGGAAACACTTCCCATCTACAACCGCATCCGCGTCCTGCGCGCGGAGCGTGGCATGAGCCGCGCACAACTGGCCGCGCTCATCGACGTGAACCCGCAGACCGTCGGCGCACTCGAACGCGGCGACCACTATCCGAGTCTCGATCTCGCCTTCCGCATCTGCGACGTGTTCGGACTGCCGGTCGAAGCCGTCTTCTCCCGCACCGAGTTCACGCCGTTGTCGACGGAGCTGTACAAGCCTCGGAAGGAGGCCTGATGACCACCGAATCGCTGCTCGACCGCTACGAGGACTACCGCACCCGCCGGTTCTTGAAGAACGAGGAGATCACCGCGGGATGGATGCCGAACTGGCGCACCCGACGCCGCCGCCGCATCCTCGCCGGCGCGGTCGTGGCATTGATCGCGCTGATGTTCGTCACCGCGATCGCGTCGTACTTCACGATGCGGGCGGCGATCGCCTGGTTGCCGGTCGTGCTGGTCTTCCTGCCCACGTGGACGTGCCTGCAGATCGTGTCGGGACGTCAATCCGACGCTCCGCGTCACGCGCTCGACGAACGTGAGATCGCCGAGCGCAACAGCGCCCGTTCGATCGGCCTGTCCGTGGCGCAGGGGCTGCTGATGCTGCCGATCTTCGCGCTGCTGTGGAGCGCCTCGATCGCATCGATCGACTATCGGGCACTCGCCTACTCGGCAGGCGGATTCGCTCTCGCCTCGATACTGTTCAGCGGTTGCCTGCCCGCTGTTCTGCTCGCCTGGACCCGCCCCGACGACGACCCGGAGGACGTGCTGTGACACTGACGATCGACACTCTCTCGAAACGCTACGGCGACAAGATCGCCCTCGACGGCGTGAGCTTCGAAGTCCGCCCCGGTGAGTTGTTCGGCTTCGTCGGCAGCAACGGAGCGGGCAAGACCACCACCATGCGGATCGCGCTCGGCGTCCTGGCCGCCGACGCCGGCGAGGTCCGCATCGACGGGCGGCCCGTCGACCTCGAGATGCGCCGCAACATCGGGTACATGCCCGAGGAACGCGGCCTGTACCCGAAGATGAAGGTCGGCAAGCAACTGGCCTATCTCGCTCGGCTGCACGGACTCTCGAAAACGGAGGCGACGGAGGCGGTGCAGCGGTGGACCGAGCGGCTCGGCATCGCCGAACGCCTCGGCGACACCGTCGACGCCCTGTCGCTCGGCAACCAGCAGCGCGTGCAGCTCGCCGCCGCCCTCGTGCACGACCCGAAGGTGCTCGTGCTCGACGAGCCGTTCTCCGGACTCGACCCGGTGGCCGTGGACGTCATGAGCGACGTCCTCGTGGAGAAGGCGAAAGAGGGTGTGCCGGTGGTGTTCTCGAGTCACCAGCTCGACCTGGTCCAGCGCCTGTGCGACCGGGTGGGCATCATCGGCGCGGGCAGGATGCGCGCCGTCGGCACCGTCGACGACCTGCGCGCCGGCGGCGACGCGCTTCTCGTCGTCCACGCGCCGCACGCACCCCGCGGCTGGGCGGACGGTCTGCCGGGAGTCACCCACGCCGAGTACGAGGACGAGCGCACCGTGCTCACCGTCACCCCCGGCGCCGACGACCAGCTGATCCTCAAGGCCGCCCTGGCCACCGGCCCCGTCCACGAGTTCTCACTCCGGCGCCCGTCCCTGACCGAGCTGTTCCGAGAGGTGGTGTCCGCATGAGCGCCCCGTTGAGCAACGCCCGAGCGGTCGGTCTCGTCGCGTCGCGCGAGTTCGTCACGCAGGTCCGGAAGAAGAGCTTCCTGATCAGCAACGCGATCATCCTCGTCGCGATCGTCGTCGGCATCGTCGCCACCTCGATCCTGTCCGGCGGCGGCGAGGATCGACCCACCGTCGGAGTCGTGGGTGCACCCGCTCTGCAGACGACGATCGAGTCGCTCGGTGAGACCGTCGGCACCCCGCTCGAGGTCTCCGAGGTTCCGGATGCCGCCACCGCGCGCGACCGGGTGTCCTCCGGCGATCTCGACGTCGCCCTCGTGCCCGGCGACGGTGCGTCCGTCACGGCGATCACCGAATCGGAACTCGACACCGACGTCCGGGCTGTCGTCGAGGCCGCGGTCGTGCAGCAGGCCCAGGTCGCCGCACTGACCGATCGCGGTGTCGATCCCGCTGCGGTCGCGGCCGACGTGGCCGCGGCGACCGTGACCGTCGACGCCCTCGACCCGCCGGATCCCGAACAGGGACAACGCATCATCCTCTCGATCATCGCCGTGGTCCTGCTGTACATGCAGATCCTGATGTTCGGCATGTACGTCGCGATGGGTGTCGTCGAGGAGAAGTCGTCGCGGGTCGTCGAACTGCTGCTGTCGACCCTGCGGCCGCTGCAGTTGCTGTGGGGCAAGATCCTCGGCATCGGCGCGGTGGGGCTCCTGCAGCTCACCGCCTACGGCGCGGTCGGTGTCGGCACCGCACTCGCCACCGGCACCCTCACGATCACCGGCACCGCCCTCGGGGTTCTCGCCGGCACCCTCGGCTGGTTCGTCCTCGGTTTCGCGTTCTTCGCCGTGCTCTACGCGGCGGCGGGGTCGATGGTGTCTCGGCAGGAGGACGTCAACTCCACCTCGGGCCCGCTGGTGTTCCTCATCCTTGCGATGTTCTTCGCGGCCTTCTCGTCGGTCGACGACCCCGAGGCCGGATGGAGCACCACGCTGAGCTGGATCCCGCCGTTCTCGGCGATCCTCATGCCCCTGCGCATCGCCGCGGGTGTTGCCACGCCGGTGCAGATCGTCGGCACCATCGTGCTCATGGTGATCGCCATCGGAGTGCTCAGCGTGATCGCCGCGCGCATCTACCAACGGTCGATCCTGCGCATCGGCCGGACGGTCACGTGGAAGGAAGCGCTCGGCCGATAGCCGATCCCGCTTCGAGGGGGAGAATATGTGCGGTTTCTCGCAAGACGCCGCACATATTCTCCCCCTCGTTCGCGTCGGTATAGGTTGACCTTCGACCGACGAGGACAGGTGGAGGCAACGTGGCCGGTGGCAGGATCTCGGCGCAGGAGTTCATCGACAAGGTGCTCGACCCGGGCAGTTTCGCCTCCTGGGACGTTCCGCCCATCGACGTCGGGGCCGGTGAGAAGTACCTCGCCGATCTGGGCAGGGCCGCCGAGAAGTCGGGCGTCGACGAATCCGTGCTCACCGGTTCGGGCACCGTCCACGGCCGGCGCGTCGCGCTGATCGTGTGCGAATTCTCCTTCCTCGCAGGCTCTATCGGTGTCGCCGCCGCCGAACGTATCGTTGCCGCCGTCGAACGCGCGACGGCCGAGGGACTGCCCCTGCTCGCGTCCCCCACCTCGGGCGGCACCCGCATGCAGGAAGGCACCCTCGCCTTCGTGCAGATGGTGAAGATCGCCGCCGCCGTCGCTGCCCACAAGGCCGCCCATCTCGGCTATCTCGTGTACCTGCGCAATCCGACGACCGGTGGCGTGTTCGCGTCGTGGGGGTCGCTCGGGCACGTCACCGCCGCCGAACCCGGCGCGCTCGTCGGTTTCCTCGGCCCGCGCGTCTACAAGGCGCTCTATCAGGAGGACTTCCCGGAAGACGTGCAGACGGCGGAGAACCTGTACCGCAAGGGCGTGATCGACGGGGTCGTGCCCCTCGGCGGTGTGCGGCAGGTGGTGCACCGGCTGCTGCGCGTGCTGGTCGAGCCGAACCGGCCCGAGGTGGCAGCGAGTCCGGCGATCACCGCCGTCGACGACGTCCCCGACATCCCGGCCTGGCAGTCGGTGATGCTCAGCCGACGTCCCGAACGACCCGGCATCCGGCAATTGCTGCGGCACGCCGCCTCCGCACAGGTACCCCTGTCCGGAACGGGGCAGGGCGAGTCCGACCGCACCGTGCTGCTCTCGCTCGCCCGGTTCCGCGGCGTCTCGTGCGTGATGTTCGGCCAGGACCGCGCGGGACAGTCGCCCGAACGCACGATGGGGCCGGGTGCGCTGCGCGAAGCCCGGCGCGCGATGCGGCTGGCGGACGAACTGCGCCTGCCGCTGGTGCTCGTCATCGACACCCTGGGCGCCTCGCTGTCGAAGGAGGCCGAGGAGCGCGGGCTGGCACCCGAGATCGCCCGCTGCCTCGCCGATCTCGTCACTCTGCCCACCCCGACGGTGTCGGTGCTGCTCGGCCAGGGCACCGGAGGAGGTGCGCTCGCCCTGCTGCCCGCCGACCGGGTGTTGTGCGCGCAGCACGGCTGGCTCGCACCGCTCCCACCCGAAGGTGCCAGCGCCATCGTGCACCGCGACACCACCCACGCCCCGGGGATGGCGCAGGATCAAGGGATCCGCTCCCGCGACCTGCTGCGCAACGGTGTGGTCGACGCGGTCGTCCCCGAGCACCCCGACGCCACCGAGGAACCCGTCTCGTTCGTCAAGCGGGTCGGCGCGGCGGTCGCGCGCGAACTCGCCGTCCTCACCGACGAACCCGCGGAGGAACGGTACCGGCGACGGATCGAGCGGTATCGGAAGCTCGGCGTGCCCTCCTGACCCGGCGCGATCCGGATCAGCTCGAACCCGCCACCGCTCCACCCGCAGCGATGGCCGTCATCATCGCCGCGTTGACCGATGCGACGGCGTCGCGCACCGCCTCGGCCGCCCACTCGCCCTGCGCGATCTCCTTCGCCCGCTTCTTCACCGCCCGCTTGTCGGCGTCCGGGAACACCTTCGGCGCCGCATCCGCCGCCGACAGCAGCGCGATCAGGGCCGCGGTGCGTGGGTCCGGGGTCAGGCCGTCGATCAACGCCGTGCGGATCGGGCCACGGACGCGCTCCTCGTGGCCGGAATCGCTCGCGGGCCACTTCGTCGTCGGAAAGACACCGAGTATCTTCCCCCGCTCCTCCGAGACCGAGCCCTGCTCGACGACCCGTGCGAGAAGCTTCTCCTGGAGGCCCTTCTGCAGCTTCTCGATGGCCACCGTCGGCTTCACCGGCCTGCCCGAGCGGAGCCGTTCGACCGCCTCGGCGAGGATCGGGTCGGCGGGTCGCGCCTCGGTGCGTATCACGATCCGCCCCTTTCTCACCTGTTTCCCCTCGGTGTCGACCGCCACCACGTCGTCGAGGGCGAGTTCGACGAGCACCGCACCCGCGAGAACACGGGGCAACTTCACTCCGTCGACGAGCGGCTTCCCCGATTCGTCGTCGAGCAGCAGGAGCAGAAGGTCTTCCGCTATCGAGGTCATGCGAGTCAGGGTAGGCACTTCGCCCGCTCGTCGCGCGATCGTGTCCGTCCGACGCAGACACGAGGTCGCCCCCACCGCAGGTCCCATAGAGTGGTTCGGTCCACAACTACCGTCGAGGAAGGACACAAGCGATGGGCTCGTACGAGGAGGCGTTCCGCCGGAGCACCGAGGATCCCGAGGGATTCTGGCTCGAGGCCGCCCAGGCGGTCGAGTGGGAGAGCGCGCCGACGCGAGCTCTCGACGACTCGGCGGCACCGTCGTACAGGTGGTTCCCGGACGGCACCCTGAACACCAGCGTCAACGCGCTCGACCGGCACGTGCGCGCGGGGCACGGCGACCGCCCGGCGCTGATCTGGGATTCGGCGATGGTCCCCGCGAAGCGCACCTACACCTACGCAGAGCTGCTCGACGAAGTCGCGACGTTCGCCGGGGTGCTGCGCGACCAGGGTGTCGTGGCCGGCGACCGCGTGATCGTCTACATGCCGATGATCCCCGAGGCCGCGATCGCGATGCTCGCCTGCGCCCGTATCGGGGCGGTGCACTCGGTGGTCTTCGGTGGGTTCGCCGCGAAGGAACTCGCGACCCGCATCGACGACGCGAAGCCGGTCGTGCTGGTCACGGCCTCCGGCGGTCTCGAACCGGGCCGCACCATCGAGTACCTGCCGATCGTCGAGCAGGCGATCGGTCTGTCGCCGACGCCGCCGCACACCGTGATCGTCAAGGATCGTGAGCAGATCCCCGGTTCGGCGGCCGACTACCAGACCTCCTCCGCGGCGTGGTTCGACTGGGACGAACTCTGCGCCGACGCCGCTCCCGCCGAGCCCGTGACGGTCGCGGCGACCGACCCGCTCTACATCCTCTACACCTCCGGCACCACCGGGAAGCCCAAGGGCGTGGTGCGCGACAACGGCGGGCACGCCGTAGCTCTGACCTGGTCGATGCACAACATCTACGACATCGACCCGGGCGACGTGTGGTGGACCGCCTCCGATGTGGGCTGGGTGGTCGGCCACTCCTACATCGTCTACGGTCCGCTGCTGGTGGGCGCGACGACGGTGATGTACGAGGGCAAGCCCGTCGGCACACCCGATGCGGGCGCGTTCTGGCGGATCATCGCCGAGAACGGCGTCAAGGCGTTGTTCACCGCCCCCACCGCGATTCGCGCGGTGCGCAAGGCGGATCCGAATGCCGAGGAGCTGAAGAAGTACCCCATCGACTCGTTGCGGACGCTCTTCGCCGCCGGTGAACGCCTCGACCCCGACACCTACTACTGGGCGACGAAGGTGCTCGACCGTCCGGTGGTCGACCACTGGTGGCAGACCGAGACGGGCTGGGCGATCGCCGCCAATCTGCGCGGCCTCGAGGCGATGCCGCTCAAGGCCGGCTCCCCGACCGTCCCGGTTCCGGGATACCGGGTCGAGATCGTCGACGGCGAGGGCAGGCTCGTCGATCCGAACACCGAGGGCAACATCGTCGTCCGGCTGCCGTTGCCGCCGGGCACCCTGGCCGGCCTGTGGCAGGACGAGGATCGTTACCGCCGCTCGTACCTCGACACATTCCCCGGTTACTACCTCACCGGCGATTCCGGGTACATCGACGAGGACGGCTACGTCTTCGTCCTCGGCCGCTCCGACGACGTGATCAACGTTGCCGGGCACAGGCTCTCGACCGGCAGCATGGAGGCCGTGGTGGCCGGACATCCTGCCGTCGCCGAATGCGCGGTGGTGGGCATCCGCGACGAACTCAAGGGTCAGCGCCCGTCGGGTTATGTAGTGCTCAAGGCGGGCGTGGAGATCGATCCCGAGACCCTGCGCCGAGAGCTCGTCGCGATGGTCCGCGACCAGATCGGCGCGGTCGCGACCTTCCGCGATGTGACGGTGGTCCAGGCTCTCCCGAAGACACGCTCCGGCAAGATCCTGCGCAAGACGATGCGGCAGATCGCCGACCACGAGGAGTACACCGTGCCGTCGACGATCGAGGATCCGGCGGTGCTCGACGCGCTGAAGCAGCAACTCGGCGGCTGACGGCACGCCACGGAGGGTGTACACGGCAGCGGACGGATACCCGGTGCAGAGCACGAGTATCCGTCCGCCGGGGTACGCCTACGTCACCTGCGTCGTCGGCGTCTCACGATCCACAGGACGATCACCGCTGCGAGCATTCCCCCGGCCGCCGCCATCAGGTCGGGCCGGGTGCGCACCACCTCCGCCCGTTCGGCTGCGGACTGCTTGATCCTCGTGGGCACGTCGAGTCTGTCGGTGAGTTCGCCGACGGTCGCGGCGAGTTCTGCCCGTTGACGTTCGATGTCGGCCACGTCCTCCGGACGCCCATCGTTGTCGGATGCGGTCACTTCGTTGCTCCCTTCGCGGCGTCGATGTCGGCGCGGACACTGGCAACCGTGCGTTCCGGTACGGGGGGTGCGGCGTTCTTCGCCTTCGAGGCACCGACCGCCGCGAGGATGCCTCCGACGACGAGCACCACGAGCGCGACGATGAGGGCGGCGAGCCACGGCTCGACGGCCGTGGCGAGGCCGAGCACGGCTGTCGCGATCAGCGTCGCCAGTCCCAGGAACAGCAGGATCGCTCCCGCACCCGAGATACCCACGCCCACACCGATACGGGTGCCCTTGGACTTGACCTCCTCGAGCGCGTGGGAGACCTCGGTCCGGACCAGGGTCGACACCTGTTCGGTGAGCCGCTCGGTGAGTTCGACCGTGGACAGGTTCTTCGGTTGTTCGGCCACGGGACGCGCATTGCCGCCGGGCGTCGTCATCGCGGACTCCTTTCTGTCGAGGGTCGGGTAGGGTCCACGGAGTCGGTCGCCTCCTCGGAGGAGTTGTCCACGCTGTGGGCTTCACGCAGTTTCCGCCCGTGCTCGACGAGTTCCTCGAGCTTGGCGGCGTTCTTCTCGCTCGCGCGTGAATCACGTTCGGGCAGTTGCAGTGTCTTCTCGGCGGGCATACCGGCCTGCAGCTGGCGGCCTCGCTCCATCTCGGCGTCGAACTCGGCACCGAACAACAGGGCCAGGTTGGTGATCCACAACCACAGCAAGAAGATCACTGCGCCGGCGAGGGATCCGTAGGTCTTGTTGTAGCTGCCGAAATTCGAGACGTAGAAGGCGAATCCCACCGAGGCCACGATCCACACCAGGATCGCGATGAGTGATCCGAGGCTGACCCAGCGGAATTTCGGCTGGGACACATTGGGTGTCGCGTAGTACAGCACAGCGACGATCATCACCACCAGCGCGAGCATCACGGGCCACTTGACGATGTTCCACACCGTCACAGCGGTGTCGCCGAGGCCGATGACGTCGCCGATCGTCCGTGCCACCGGACCACTGATCACGAGCATCAGGGCGGTGGCGCCCGCGGCCACCAGGGCCACTGCGGTGATCAGCAGCATCAGCGGACGCAGTTTCCAGACGGGCCGCCCCTCTTCGATCTCGTAGATCCGGTTCATGGCGCGGCCGAAGGCGCCGACATATCCCGATGCCGACCACAGTGCGCCGAGAATACCGACGACCAGGGCGAATCCGGCTGTCGGTGCGGCGACGAGCTGTTCGATCGGTCCTCGGAGCGTATCGACGGCGGAGGACGGACCGAGATCCTCGACCATGCCGAGCACGGCATCCACCGTCGTCTGCCCCTGGCCGAACACACCGAGCAACGAGACCACGACGAGCAGGGCCGGGAACAGCGACAGGACGGCGTAGTAGGTCAGCGCGGCGGCGAGATCGGTGCACTGATCCCGACTGAACTCTCGAATCGTCCTGCGCAGCACATACTTCCACGACGGTTTGGACAAATCGGTCGGAGAGTCGGGTTTGCGCGGATCGTCGGGTGCGAGGGTGGCACCCGATGACCCGTCACGTCTGTGCTCGGCATCCATACTGCGGCGGATACCCGCGGTCGCACACGGACCAAACTCACAACCGCACCGAGACCGAACCCGCCGCCTCAGCGGTGCGACGGCCGTACGATTCGGCTCATGCCCGACATCCCACTCGAAGGATCCGCCGACGGTTTCGCCGACATCGCCTCGCAGCTCGACTACCCGATGTTCATCGTCACCGCATTCGACGGTGAGGAACGCAGCGGCTGCCTGATCGGATTCGCGACGCAGTCCGCGATCGATCCGGCACGCTTTCTCGTGGCACTGTCGGACAAGAACCGGACGTACCGGGTGGCGTCGAAGGCGAAGCATCTCGCGGTACACGTCCTGACCCCGGCCGATCGCGAACTGGCGGCGCTGTTCGGTGAGCACACCGGTGACGACATCGACAAGTTCGACCGCTGCTCGTGGCGGGAGGGACCGTACGGCCTGCCCGTGCTCGACGGCCCGCGGGCCTGGTTCGTCGGCCGGATCCTGGAGACGTTCACGACCGGTGACCACGGAGGCTTCCTCCTCGAACCCGAACGCGGCGAGCTCCGCGGCGACCTGGACCGCCTCATGACCTTCGCGTCCGTGGGCGATCTCGAAGCCGGGCACGGCGCGTGACGTGCATCCGTAGAGCGCAAGTGATCTGATCGGCGACATGCGACGACTCGACGGCACCCCTGCGGCGCAGCACGTGGACGACACGGCGCTGCGCGCCCTCTACGCCTATCCCGACGACCTGTCCCGGCCGTGGCTGCGGATCAACTTCGTGTCCTCGCTCGACGGCGCCGTGGCGGTCGAAGGACGGTCGGGCGCCCTGGGTTCCCCTTCCGACAAGAAGGTCTTCGGGCTGTTGCGCGAGCTCGCCGACGTGATCCTCGTGGGTGCGGGCACGGTGCGCGCCGAGAACTACGGTGGCGCCCGGACGAGCGAGGCCCTGCGGGCGCGGCGGCAGGAGGCCGGACTGGCTCCGATACCCCCGGTCGCGGTGGTGACCGCCTCGTGCGACCTGCCACCCGACCTGCGTCTGTTCACCGATACGACGATCCCGCCCGTGGTGTTCACGACCGCACGTGCCCCCGAGAGCGCCCGGCGCGCGGTCGAGGCCGCCGGTGGCGAGGTACGCGTCATCGCCGACGCGGTGATCGACGGACCCTCCTTGCTCGCCGCGATCGGCGAGGCAGGATGGCTCCGCGTGCTGTGCGAGGGCGGGCCCAGCCTGTTCGGCCGCATGATCGAGGACGGCGTTGTCGACGAGCTGTGTCTGACCTGGGCGCCGGTCCTGGCCGCCGGTAACGCCGGGCGCATCGCGCACGCACCGACGGCTGCCCTGACCCCCCTGCGACGTGCGCACCTGGTGTGCGACGACGACGGCACCCTGCTCACCCGCTGGGTGCGGACCGATGCTCTGGAAGGAGACACGCATGGCCGATGACGATGTGGTGGAGGGGACGGACACCTCCGACGAGCTGATCGAGCAGTTGGCCCAGCTCGCCTCCGACAAGGAATTGACGCTCGGCTGCGCGGAGTCGCTCACCGCCGGCACGCTCGCAGCCCGCCTGGGTGCCGCGAAGGGCAGCTCCGACTGGTTCCGCGGCGGCATCGTCGCGTACTCGCGCGAGGTCAAGTACGGCCTGCTGGACGTACCCGAAGGTCCGGTGGTCAGCGAGACCGCGGCGCGCACGATGGCGGAGAGCACCTCCCGCCTCCTGGGAGCCGAGATCGTCGTCGCCGTGAGCGGAGCCGGCGGACCCGATCCGCAGGACGGCCGTCCGCCGGGCACGGTCTGTTTCGCGACGACCGGTCCGGACGGAACTCGCAGCGAGGAGCAGCACTTCGACGGTGACCCGGAGAAGGTGCTCGCACAGACGGTGCGTCACGCGCTGTCGTTGCTCGTGGAGCGGGCATCCGCCTGAAAATCGGATGCGGTCCCCTGCCTGCGTGACCTACCGTGACGGCCATGCGCGTCGTCTTCACGAAAGGTCCCGGCATCGGGTACGAGATCGCGGTGCATCGCGAGACCGGACCGGAACTCGCTCCGCGCAACGGCCCGGGCGGTCACCCCTATCTCCCCCACGACCTCGTGCACCTGCTGGTCGAGAGGGAGGCGGGCATCGAGCTCGGCGTCTACGGGCAGTTGGCCGCCGGCGACAACGGCCTGTTCTGGCCTGCCGACGACGCAGAACGAACCCGGGCCGGTCGGCGTCGCAGGTCGAAGAAGCATGCGATGCCCCCGCGCGCGGAGGCCGACATGATCAGGTCGGAGGAACTGGCGCGCATCGCCGTCCCCGTCTGGGAGGCGCGGCGCCGCCCGGCAGACGGGCTGCCGGCCCATGTCTCCGAGAAGGACGTCGTACCGGTGGTCGACCGCATCGTGGACACCTTCGACGACTACGCCGACCGGTGGCATGCGCTACCGGTCGGCGGGTCGCTCACGGTGACCTGGGAGAGACCGTCACAGAGCCGACGGTGACACGTCCAGGGTCGTCCGGTCGAGGCTCGCGAGCAGATCGAACTGCGGGCCGGTCCTCGGCAGTTCGAAACGGAAGAAATAGCGTGCGGCAGCGCGCTTCCCGTCGAAGAAGTCACCCTCGCGGTCGCCTACGGCGAGGAGCTGCTCGAGCCACAGCCATGCCACGACGACGTGCCCGACGGCTTCCAGATAGACCGACGAGTTCGCCAGGGCCACAGCGGGATCGCCGGTGGACCACAGTGTCGCGGTGGTCTCCGCGACGCGCCCCACGGCCGCGCCCAGCTGTTCCGCGTAAGCGGCGGCGTCGCCCCCTGCCCGTGTCGCCTGCGCGATGGTCCGTCCTACCGTTTCGCCGAGCAGCGCGAGAGCGGCACCGCCCTGCATGATCACCTTGCGGCCGAGCAGATCCAAACCTTGGATACCGTGGGTGCCTTCGTGAATGGGGTTGAGGCGGTTGTCGCGGTAGAACTGTTCGACGTCGAACTCGCGGGTGTAGCCGTAGCCCCCGAGCACCTGGATCGCGAGGCTGTTGGCCTCGAGGCACCACTGCGACGGCCAGGACTTCGCGATGGGCGTGAGCAGGTCCAGCAGCAGACCGGCGCGTGCGCGCGCCGCTTCGCTCTCGGCGGTGCGCTGGTCGTCGACGAGCTTCGAGCAGTACAAGCCCAACGCCAGCGCACCTTCGACGTACGACTTCTGCGCCAACAACATCCGCCGTACATCGGCGTGTTCGACGAGGGGAACCTGCGGTGAGGCCGGATTCTTCGCGCCGAGCGGACGGCCCTGGGTGCGGGTGCGGGCGTAGTCGAGGGACTGCAGGTATCCGGCGTACCCGAGGGAGGTGGCAAGGAAGCCGACGCCGATCCGCGCCTCGTTCATCATGTGGAACATGTACGACAGGCCCTTGTGCGGCTCGCCGAGCAGGTAGCCGACCGCACCGGCCTTTCCGCCGGGCGTGTGGACGCCCTCCCCGAAGTTGAGCAAGGTGTTGGTGGTGCCGCGGTTGCCCATCTTGTGGTTGAGGCCGACGAGGGCGACGTCGTTGCGTTCGCCGAGGGTGCCGTCGGCCTCGACGAGGAACTTCGGGACGATGAACAGCGAGATGCCCTTCACCCCGTCCGGTCCGCCGGGGATCTTGGCGAGGACGAGGTGGACGATGTTCTCGGTGAGTTCGTGATCGCCGCCGGAGATCCACATCTTGGTGCCGGTGAGGCGGTAGGAGCCGTCGTCCGCGGGCACGGCCTTGGTGGTGATGTCGGCGAGCGAGGAGCCTGCCTGGGGTTCGGACAGGCACATGGTGCCGAAGAAGCGCCCCTCGAGCATGGGCGGTACGAAGGTGGCGATCTGCTCGTCGCTGCCGTGCGCGACGAGCAGGCTCGCGTTCGCCGCCGTGAGGAAGGGATAGGCGGAGGTTCCGGCGTTCGCCGCCTGGAACCACGCCATCGACGCGCGCTGCACCGTCACCGGAAGTTGCATCCCGCCGTGTTCCTCGTCGAATCCGCCCGCGAGGAGGCCTGCCTTGGAGAACAGCTCCAGGGCGTCCTTGACCTCGGGGATGATCTCGACGCGGCCGTCCTCCCCGATGCGGGGTTCCTGGGCGTCGGCCTTCTTGTTGTGCGGCGCGAAGTGCTTGGTGGCGATGTCGGCGCTCAGGGCGAGTACGGCATCGAAGGTTTCCCGAGAGTGGTCGGCGAAGCGTGTCCGCGTGGTCAGGGACTCGACGTCGAGCCAGTCGTAGAGAAGAAAGTCCAGATCGCGGCGGGACAGGAGAGGTGAGGGCATCGGGGATCCTTTCGGGCGACGCGGGTATCCGGCCGCAGCAGGAACGAACTAAGCGCTCACTCAGTAGAGCAATGCCGGTGCATGATGTCAACGACGCCTTTTCCGCGACCCGCAGGACGGACCCCGTGACCGACACACCCGAGCAGACCTCCGACGCGCCCGTTACCGTCGATTCCCCCGCCGCCGCCCTTCCGGGCGGCGGATCCGACGTCGCGCGCCGGCTCGTCGCCTCCGCCGTGGAGTCCTTCGCCCGACGCGGCTACCACGCGACCACCACCAGGGACATCTCCGTCGGCGCGGGGCTGAGCCCCGCCGCTCTGTACGTGCACTTCCCGTCCAAGGAGGCGGTACTCTTCGAAGCCGGTCGCAACGGACACCTCCACGTTCTCGAGGAGGTCGAGAGCGCTGCTGCGATCTCCACCGATCCGGTCGAACGGATGCGCGCGATCGTCGACCGGTTCGTGCGGATCCACGCGGTGCACCACACGACCTGCCGCGTCGCGCAGTACGAACTGCACGCGCTCTCGGAGGAGCACTACCGCGAGATCGCCGAGATCCGCCGGCGCACCGACGCCGTGGTCCGCGAGGTCATCTCCTCCGGAGTCGGCAGCGGCGCGTTCCGCGTCGGCGACGTGCCCACCGCAGCCCTGGCCGTCCTGTCGCTGGGGATCGATGTCGCCCGGTGGTACCGCCCGGGCCGAATGGACGTCGACGACCTGGCCCGCCACTACGTCGACCTGGCGTTGTCGATGCTCGGGGCACCCCCACACTGACCCGGGTCGGCCGCCGAACGACGACGAGGCCCGCGACATCGGTGTGACCACCGTTGTCGCGGGCCTCGAATGTCGTTGCGGGCGCGGTTATCCGACGCCGAGGAGATCGATCACGAAGACCAGTGTCTTGCCTCCGAGCGGATGCCCGGAACCGGCCGGTCCGTACGCGAGCTGCGGGGGCACCGTGAGCTTGCGACGTCCACCGACGCGCATGCCCGGAA
Source organism: Rhodococcus sp. Q1 (assembly GCF_004153645.1). NCBI lineage: Bacteria > Bacillati > Actinomycetota > Actinomycetes > Mycobacteriales > Nocardiaceae > Rhodococcus > Rhodococcus sp. Q1. The sequence goes on from NZ_SDMJ01000004.1 coordinate 293,599, forward strand.
TGCCCTCCTGCCAACCCGGGATCAGCCGTCCCAGCGGGAACCGGGCGGAGTCGCCACGAGCGAACGACGAGTCGAACACCTCGTTGGTCTCGTACTCCACACCGTGGTAGTGCACATCGACCACGCCGCCCGGCTGGGCCTCGTCGCCGTCACCGATCGTGATGTCCTCGATCACGAGATCGGCGGGCGCAGGGCCGGTCGCCGGCTCGATCGTCGGAACCTCCGGCGGCACCTGCACGGCGAGCAGGTCGATGATGAACACGAGGGTCTTGCCGGACATGCGGTGTCCCGATCCGGCCGGACCGTAGGCGAGCTCCGGCGGGATGGTCAGCTGGCGACGCCCGCCGACCTTCATGCCCGGGATGCCTTCCTGCCAGCCGGCGATCAGGCCGGACAGCGGGAAGGTGATGGACTCACCGCGGCTCCACGACGAGTCGAACTCCTCACCGGAATCGAACTCGACCCCGACGTAGTGGACTTCGACCTTCGATCCGGGTTCCGCCTCGGCACCGTCGCCGACCACCAGGTCCTTGATGACCAACTGGGTGGGAGCGGGGCCCTCCTGGAACTCGATTTCGGGCTTTGTCATGCGTGTCTCCTCGTCGGGATTCGGTCGAGATGTCCGGTCGTTACGAGGGTCAGCGCTCCTCGAGGGACGTGTACGGCCGCTCGGTGTAGCCGGTGTAGATCTGACGCGGACGGCCGATCTTCAGGGTCGGGTCGGAGTGCATCTCACGCCAGTGCGCGATCCAGCCGGGCAGGCGGCCGAGGGCGAACAGCACGGTGAACATGCGGTCCGGGAAGCCCATCGCACGGTAGATCAGGCCCGTGTAGAAGTCGACGTTCGGGTACAGCTTGCGCTCGATGAAGTAGTCGTCCGTGAGCGCGGCCTCTTCGAGCTTCATGGCGATCTCGAGCAGTTCGTCGCCCGCACCGAGCTTCTTGAGGATGCGGTCGGCGGTCTTCTTGACGATCGCGGCCCGCGGATCGTAATTACGGTAGACGCGGTGCCCGAAGCCCATGAGCTTCACGCCGTCTTCCTTGTTCTTGACCTTGCGGACGAAATCCTTGACGTCGCCCTCGGACTTGGCGATGCCGTCGAGCATCTCGAGCACGGCCTGGTTGGCGCCGCCGTGCAGCGGGCCCCACAGCGCGTTGATGCCACCCGAGATGGACGTGAAGAGGTTGGCATCGGACGAGCCGACGAGACGCACCGTCGAGGTCGAGCAGTTCTGCTCGTGATCGGCGTGCAGGATGAGCAGCATGTCGAGCGCCTGCGCGATCTCGGGATCGATCTCGTAGGGCTCGGCCGGGAAGCCGAAGGTCATGCGCAGGAAGTTCTCGACCAGCGACAACGAGTTGTCGGGGTAGAGGAAGGGCTGACCGACCGACTTCTTGTACGCGTAGGCCGCGATGGTCGGCAGCTTGGCGAGCAGACGGATCGTCGACAGCTCGACCTGCTCGGAGTCGTCCGGGTCGAGGGAGTCGGGGTAGTACGCCGACAGGGCGTTGACAGCGCTCGACACGACGGGCATCGGGTGCGCGTTGCGCGGGAAGCCGTCGAAGAACCGCTTGAGATCCTCGTGCAGCAGGGTGTGGCGGCGGATCTTGTCGGTGAAGACCTCGAGCTGCTCCGCGGTCGGCAGCTCACCGTAGATCAGCAGGTAGCTGACCTCGATGAACGTGGACTTCTCGGCGAGCTGCTCGATCGGGTATCCGCGGTACCGCAGGATGCCCTCCTCACCGTCGATGTACGTGATCGCCGACTTGGTGGAGGCGGTGTTGACGAAACCCGGATCCAGGGTGGTGTACCCGGTCGCCGCAAGGAGCTTGCCCAGCTCGATACCGTCATTGCCTTCCGTCGCCTTGGCGATCGACATCGTGTGTTCGCCACCGGGGTAGCTGAGGGTGGGGTTGGTGTCATTCTCAGCGGGCACGAAGGATCCCTCTCAAGCTCAGACCTACGAGAAACTTCCGGACATTCACGTAGAACCTAGCCGTAGCGCGGGGTATGCGCTGAGGCAGGGTCCGCCGAAAGTCCCCGATCGGTATGTCGTCCATGTGGGCTCCGAACGCTCGCCCGCACCCTCTGCGACAGCGCCGCAAGGCCGGCACACGCCGATAACCTGCGGCAATACTACCCAAGTCTCACCAAGGTCGTTACGCGGGGATCTGCGCGTATCCGGCGCCCACGCGGTCACTCTACTCACGGCACCGCGAGGAGCACATCGAGGAGTGCGGCGGTGGCCTGCGCGACGGCTGCACCCTCGAGAGGCGCATCGGTTCATCGGTCGTCGAGTCCGACAGGATCGCCGCCATCACCGGCTGCCCGTCGGGCGATCACACCATCCCGGCGTCGTCCGCCGTCCCTTCGGAGGGATCCTTCCGCTTCGAGGCGCAGAACAGCGGCGGTGGAGAACAGCGCCCCGGCATCGTGCAGAACATTCTGCGCGGCAGAGTGTTTCGAATCGACATGACGCAACCCCGCGCATCGCCGTCACCGGGTTGCACGCGCCGCTTCCGGACGAAGTCGTTTCCGGCGAGAATGTGGACCTGTCGTCACCCGAGGGTGCGCGAGACCCGGTAGCGCACGAAGGCAGGGAAAGCGACGACGCACACGGCCGTGCCGACGATCACGAGCACACCGCCACCGGCCGCCGCGACTGCCGTGCCCACAGCCGCTGCGGCCGCACCGTGGAGCACGTCGCCGATGCGCGGCCCGCCCGCGACGACCACGATGAACACACCCTGGAGCCGACCGCGCATCTCGTCGGTCGCGACGGTCTGCAGCATCGTCGAGCGGAAGGCCGCGGACACCATGTCGACCGCACCGCCGAAGGCCAGGAAGAACAGTGCGACCCACAGCAGCAGGCCGCTGCCGCCCGGCTCGGCCCACCACACCGCGGCACCGAAACCCACCATCGCCACGCCCCACAGGACGATGCACACGATCACGGCGAGCCCCTGTCGCTGCACTCGCGGCAACCACCCGGAGAAGACGCCGCCGATCACCGCGCCCACCGACATCGCCGCGAACAGCAGACCGAGGGCGAAGCCGCCCTGCGCGGGATCACCGAACGATTCGTGGGCGATCTGCGGGAACAGCGCGCGCGGCATCCCGAACACCATCGCGACGATGTCGACGACGAACGACGCCAGCAGGATCTTCTGTCCGGACAGATACCGGAAGCCGTCGAACACCGCGCGCAGACCGGCGCGGGTCACCTCACCCAGCGGCGGGATCGCCGGTAGCCGGACCACCGCCCACAGGGTTGCGAGCAGGAAGATCGCGTCGAGCAGATAGAGGGTGGGCAGACCCACGACGGGGATGAGGGCACCCGCGAACAACGGCCCGGCGATGGCACCGAACTGCACCACCGTCATGTTCAGCGAGGTGGCCGCCGCGATCTGCCCCGTCGGCAGCAACCGCGGGATGATCGCCGCGCGGGTCGGCTGGTTGACGGCGAAGAACGCCTGCTGCACCGAGAACAGACACAGCAGGATCCACACGTTGTCCAGTCCGCTCGCCGCCTGCACCCACAGCAGCAGGGACGTGGCACCGAGTCCGGCGGAGGTGATCAGGAGCAGCTTCCGGCGATCCATGGCGTCGGCGAGGGCTCCACCCCACAGTCCGAAGACCACGAGGGGAACCAGCCCGAAGACACCGGTCAGGCCCACATATGCCGAATTGCGGGTGATCTCGTAGATCTGCTGCGGCACGGCGACCACGGCCATCTGGGCGCCGATGACGGTAACGATCCCGGCCCACCACAGCCGGGCGTAATCCTTGGTGCGCAGGGGTGTGGTGTCGGCGAGCAACCGCCTCACGGTTGCAGGCGCTCGGTGACCCAGCGACCGTCGACCGAGCGGGTCCGGATCCTGTTGTGCAACCGATTGGGTCGGCCCTGCCAGAACTCGACCGACTCCGGCACGATCCGGAAGCCGCCCCAGAACGGCGGCACCGGGATGTCGTCGTCGAGGTCGTACCGCTCGGCGGCCTCGACGAGGGCGTGCTCGAGATCGGCTCGCTCCCCCACCGGCCGTGACTGTTGCGACGCCCACGCGCCGAGTCGTGATCCGCGCGGACGGGTGTGCCAGTACGCGAGCGTCTGATCGTCGGGCACGCGGACGACCGGTCCGCGGACCGTCACCTGCCGGTAGACCGGCAGCCACAGGAAGGTGGCCGAAGCGTAGGGATGCCCGGCCAGATGGCGGCCCTTGTCGGACTCGAAGTTCGTGAAGAAGGTCAGGCCGTCGGCGTCGATCTTCTTGCACAGCACGGTGCGGGTCGCCGGGTGGCCCTGCTCGTCGACGGTCGCGAGCACCATCGCATTGGGTTCGGGCACAGCGGTGGCGACCGCGTCCGCAAACCACGTACGCAACAGCGGAAGCCAGCCTCCGGCGACATCGTCCGGGGTGAGATCGCGGTCGGCGGGGGACTCGTCGGTCGGCCCGGCCGGGCTGTAGTCGACACGCATACGCGCGAGGTCGTCTCCCTCGGGGCGCGGCAACGGTGTATCGGACGGCACGAACGACGACGGTACTCCGGCATCCGGAAGGCGGCGCTCGGACCACGAGGACTACAGTTTTCAGGACGACCCGAGTGGGGTGCCGATCACACCTGGCGGTGACCTCATTCCACCGGCAGCGCGGCTCGGACCGGGCCGTGCTCGAATGAGGAGAGCCCAACCGTCATGGCAATGCGCACGTCAGTTCCCGAGGATTTCGTCGCAGGACTCGAAGGCGTGGTCGCCTTCACGAGCGACATCGCCGAGCCCGACAAGGACGGTGGCGCACTGCGCTATCGCGGGGTCGACATCGAAGAACTCGTCGAGAAGGGAGTCACCTTCGGCGACGTGTGGGCTCTGCTCGTCGACGGCGAGTTCGGTCGCGGCCTGTACCCGGCCGAGCCGTTCCCCCTCCCGATCCACACCGGCGACGTGCGTGTCGACGTCCAGGCGGGGCTGGCGATGCTCGCACCCATCTGGGGTTTCCGTCCGCTGCTCGACATCGACGACGCCACGGCCCGCGACAATCTCGCGCGTGCCGCGGTGATGGCCCTGTCCTATGTGGCCCAATCGGCCCGCGGCATCTATCAGCCCGCCGTGCCGCAGCAGCGCATCGACGAGGCGAGCACCGTCACGGAGCGTTTCATGGTGCGCTGGAAGGGCGATCCCGATCCCAAGCACGTCGAGGCGATCGACGCCTACTGGGTGTCGGCGGCCGAGCACGGCATGAACGCCTCGACGTTCACCGCCCGGGTCATCGCCTCCACCGGCGCCGACGCGGCCGCATCGCTCTCCGGCGCCGTCGGCGCGATGTCCGGGCCGCTGCACGGCGGCGCCCCGGCCCGCGTGCTGCCGATGATCGAGGAGACCGAACGCACCGGCGATCCGCGCGGACTGGTCAAGGGCATCCTCGACCGCAAGGAGAAGCTCATGGGCTTCGGTCACCGTGTCTACCGCGCCGAGGACCCCCGCGCCCGGGTGCTGCGCAGCACCGCGAAGCGGCTCGACGCTCCCCGCTTCGAGGCCGCGGCCGCGCTCGAGCAGGCCGCGCTGGCCGAACTGCGCGAGCGTCGCCCCGACCGCGCGATCGAGACCAACGTCGAGTTCTGGGCCGCGGTGATCCTCGATTTCGCGGAGGTCCCTGCGGCGATGATGCCCGCGATGTTCACCTGCGGGCGCACCGCCGGCTGGTGCGCGCACATCCTCGAGCAGAAGCGGCTGGGCAAGCTCGTGCGTCCCGCGGCGATCTACACAGGCCCGGATCCGCGACCTGCCTCGGAGGTCACGGGCTGGGACTCGATCGCACACCGTTGACCCCTCCCCCGGCCGGGCCCGACCAGCGCCCGGCCGGGGCTCCGAGGAGGCGGTCTAGACTACCTGTGCACCATGTCCCTCGACTCTTAGGACACGCATTCCGATGGCAGACGCGTCACCGATCATTCCCGCCGACCTGAAGCCCGCAGACGGCCGCTTCGGCTGCGGCCCCTCCAAGGTTCGTCCCGAGCAGCTGCAGTCGCTGGTCGATGTCGGCGCTTCGGTGTTCGGCACCAGCCACCGGCAGAAGCCGGTCAAGGACGTCGTCGCCCGTGTCCGCTCGGGTCTGCGCGACCTGTTCTCCCTGCCGGAGGGTTACGAGGTCGTCCTCGGCAACGGTGGCACCACCGCCTTCTGGGATGCCGCGGCGTTCGGTCTGATCCGGGAGCGTTCGCAGCACTTCACCTACGGCGAGTTCTCGTCGAAGTTCGCGACCGTCGCGAAGAAGAACCCGTTCATCGGCGACCCGATCGTCGTGGGTTCGGAGCCCGGTTCGGCCCCCGAGATCGTCGCCGACGCGTCGGCCGACCTCATCGGCTGGGCGCACAACGAGACCTCGACGGGTGTCGCGGTTCCCGTGCAGCGCCCTGCCGGTTCCGACAACGCCCTGATCGCGATCGACGCGACCTCGGGTGCCGGCGGCCTGCCGGTGAACATCGCCGACGCCGACGTGTACTACTTCGCTCCGCAGAAGTGCTTCGCCGCCGACGGTGGTCTGTGGATCGCGCTGATGAGCCCGGCCGCGCTCGAGCGTGTCGCGGAGATCAAGGAGTCGGGTCGTTTCACCCCCGAGTTCCTGTCGCTGCCGATCGCGGTGGACAACAGCAGCAAGGACCAGACGTACAACACCCCGGCGCTGGCCACCCTGCTGCTGTTCGCCAACCAGATCGAGTGGATGAACGGCAACGGCGGGCTCGACTGGGCGGTCGCCCGCACGAAGGATTCGTCCGCGCGCCTGTACGAGTGGGCCGAGGCATCCGAGTACGCGACCCCGTTCGTCGCCGATCCGGCACTGCGTTCGCAGGTCGTGGGCACCATCGACTTCGCCGAGTCGGTCGACGCAGCCCAGGTCGCGAAGATCCTGCGCGCCAACGGCATCGTCGACACCGAGCCCTACCGCAAGCTCGGCCGCAACCAGCTGCGCGTCGGCATGTTCCCGGCCATCGATCCCGAGGACGTCTCGCAGCTGACCAAGAGCATCGACTGGGTCGTCTCCCAGCTCTGAGCACGCTCGCGAAGCGGGGCCGGGTCCGGGATCGGACCCGGCCCCGCTGTCGTTCGAGTCTCGACCTCGCATCGAGACATTTCGGCGAACCCTGGACGATAACGCGCCGCGCCGGATTTCTTGCGATGCCACTCGGCGTGGCGCGGCGTGTCCGGCCACGAAAAATATCGCGGTCGGTTACAGTCGGGCGGGTCAATCGCGATCGGCGCGAGGAGGTCAAGGTGCGAGAGCTTCGAGTGGTCGGTCTCGAGCCCGATGCTAAGCATGTGGTGCTCGCCGATCCCACGACGGGGGACAAGTTCCGCATTCCCGTCGACGACACCCTGCGCGCAGCCGCTCGCGGGGATCTGGCCCGTCTCGGCCAGATCCAGATCGAGACGACCAGCCAGCTCCGTCCTCGCGAGATCCAGGCCCGCATCCGCGGGGGCGCCTCGGTCGAACAGGTGGCCGACGAGGCGGGCATCCCCGTCGCCAAGGTCGAACGGTTCGCCTATCCCGTTCTGCTCGAACGGTCCCGGGCCGCCGACATGGCCAAGAAGGGTCACCCGGTCCGACCCGACGGACCTGCTGTCGAAACCCTGCTCGACATCGTCACGCATGCTTTCCGCGCCCGTGGGCACAGCCTCGACGAGGCCGAATGGGATGCCTGGCGCGACGACGACGGATTCTGGGTCGCGCAGTTGCGGTGGCACGCCGGTCGTTCCACGAACCGGGCCCACTGGCGGTACCAGCCCGATGCGCACGGTGGCACGATCACCGCTCTCGACGACATCGCGGCCGATCTGGTGGATCCCGATTGCGGTCGTCCTTTGCGCTACCTGACCCCGGTCTACTCGGCGCGCGACGTCGACGATTCCACCGAGGCCGAGAACGCCGAACGTCACGCCCCGATCGCACTGGAGTCCCCCGCTGCCGAAGAACCGGCTCCCGAGCCGACCGCTGCAGAGGAGGCTGCCGTTGCCGCCACCGTGGGCGACGAGGCACCACAGGCCCCCGCGAAGGACAAGCGCGGCAAGCCGGCCCTCCCCTCGTGGGATGACGTGTTGCTCGGTGTGCGCAGTAACGGACGCGTCTGAGGAAGACGTCGGCGATGTCGGCGACGGTGTCGACGCTCTGGTACGTCGACGCACCCGATCCTGCCGCGGTCCTGCGCGAGTTTTCCCCGGATCGTGATGCGGCGCAGGCACTTCTGTCGCGCATGTTCCCCGACGTTCAGGTCGATCCCGGGGTGCGGGTTCCGCTGACCGAGGTCGGTCGAGACGATACGGCGGATTCGGTCGAACGGTTCTGGGTCGGCAGCTATCCCGGCGTGACGGTCGTGTCGAGCCGCCGATTCGCACTGCGCCACCCATCGGAGCTTCCCTCGATGTGGTTGCGTACGCCCGCCGCGGAACACACCTGCCTGCTGGCCTCCGATCCGGCCGGTGCGTGGGGATCGTTCGCCGTGTGGGAGTGCGGCAGGCTGCGACGCAGTTTCGGGGCGAGCACGGTCGAGTTCTTCGAGGACGAGGGCCTGCCGTTCGTGTGGGAACGGCCGTTCTGGGCGGGTGACCATCCGCTCCGCTGGCCGCCGAACATCCCACCGCCCCCGGAGTCCCTGCCTTTCCACCCCCGCAAGCTCGTCGAGGAGGCGCACGGCGCATGGCTCGGATTCCGCTACGTCGGGCGTCGCCACGACGAACCGGACCCGCGCGAGATCGAGACGTGGAGTTTCACGCTGCGCACCCCGGTCCCGCAGGTCACCGCCCCGGCTCCGAAGACCGGCTGGTGGCGGCGCCTCGTGGCGCGTTGACCTCCCGCCCCTACCCCGGATTCTCCACCGGTCTGTTCACTCTCCTTCTGAGATAGTGGTTTTCAGGGAGTCGACGTCCTCGGACGTGATGTCCGGGGACTGGAGGACGATGGCCCAGGCGTCCACGTACTCGGTGCTGTACTTGTGGCCGTGACCGGCCGGCACACCCGTGGAGAAGGGCAGATCTGCCGTGATCTGCCAGAAGGTCACGAACGGTATCCACACCATGTCCTCGAGCACGTCGCGACCGGGGGCTTCACCGATCCAATCCGGTTCGCTCGTAATCAGACGCGGACTCCACCACACGATCGGGTCCGACGGATGCATCAGATACAGCACCCGACTTCCCTCCCACGGAGCGCCGTCGGGAGGAATACCCGCCTGCGGGTCGTTCGTGAATCGCACCGTGCGACCGTCCCGGAAGACCGGCTCGACCTCCGGGCTGCCCTCGTCCCGGCGATCACTGAACTCCCGGAAGAGGACGTTGAAGTTCGGAGGACCGGCGAACACCGTACCCGCCGTCCGATTGCGCAGGTCGTACTCGCCGCTGAAGGCCGTCTCCCCACCGAACGAACCGAGACTCTCACCTGCCACGAACAATCGGGGGCGGGCGTCCTGAGGAAGCTTGGACCAGACGTCGTAGACCGCGTCGAACAGATCGCGTCCGGCTTCCCTCGCCTTCGACTGGTCGACCAGATAGGAGATCCACGAAGGCAGGTAGGAGTACTGGATGGCAACGGTCGCGACATCGCCGCCGGTGAGGTACTCGACGGAGTCCACCAGGGCCGGGTCCACCCATCCACTTCCGGTCGTCGTCACCACCACCAGATTCCGGCGTTCGAATCCGCCTGCCCGCGTGAGGTCTTCGACCGCCAGCGCCGCTCGCGTCTCGGTGTCCTCGGACGACGCCAGACCGGCGTAGATCCGGATCGGTTCGAGGGCAGGACCTTCGGTGAACCGGCCGATCTGCTCGGTGGACGGACCCTGCCCGACGAAGATCCGCCCCTGCCACCCCAGGGAATCCCACGGCACCACCGAATCCGGTCCGCCGGAGCGTAGCGCGGTCGTCGGTTGCTGCACACCTTCCTCGGTCTTCGTGTCCCGTGCCGAGAACGCCGTGTTGGCGACGTCGATGAAACCTGCGAGCAGCACGCCGGAGACGAGCGCGTACACGAGGCCGGCGACGAGCACCCATCCCACGACGTTCGCGGCTCGCTGCCCGATCCACCGGTCGAGCGTCTTCGCCGCCCAGCGATACAGACCACGAATACCGCGTCCGGTCGCCAGGAGGAGGCCGAACACCAGTACCGCGATGACCGGCGAGAGCACCGTGAACACGAGATCGTATTCGGAAATCCCCATCAGAGATCGGATTTCGTGCTGCCAGTACTGGCCGAGCCCGAAGAAGACCGCGAAGAGGACCGCCCCGCAGACTCCGAAGATCCACCACGACGGAGCCTTGGGAGACCGAGGAGGCCGGTCGGCGAACGCGCGCCACACGAACGCGAGGAGCACCCCGAGGCCGTATCCGATCGCGGCAGTGATCCCGCAGATCATCCCCTGCAGGATCCCACCGCGCGGAAGCAACGACGGGGTGAAGGACAAACATGCGAAAAGCACTGCACCCCAACACCCGGGAAGCGTGAGATGCAGTGCACTCCGTCGTCGCTGCGAACGGGAAGCGCCGGACTCGGTCGTGATGTTCCCGACCGGTCCGCCCCGAACGCCGCGACCGCCTTCCTGCACGGCCGCGTCAGTAGTAGTCGGAACGCGGCTGCCAGGTCGAGACCGCCCAGATCACAACCACATCGAGCGCGATGATCAGGATCGACCACCACGGGTAGTACGGCAACCACATAAAGTTCGCAAGGATCGACAACGCGGCGATGACGATGGCCGTGACGCGAGCCCACGTGGCGCCGCTCATCAACGCGAGACCGGCGACCAGCATCACGACACCGAGGACGATGTGGATCCATCCCCACGTGGTGAAGTCGAATTTGAACGTGTATTCCACGCCCCGCACGAAGACTTCGTCCTCGGCCACCGCGGCGATGCCCTGGAAGATCTGGACGATGCCGACGGTTGCCAGGATGATCGCTGCGCCGATCGAGGTGCCTGCGGCGATGCCCTGTTTGACACTCGTCCCGCCCCGGTCGGGGCGTACATCCTGCGACATGACAATCCTCTCGTGTAGGAAGAAGACATCGACCGTGCGCCGCTCCTCACGAGGAGCGATTACGATCCGATTCTCGGAAGCAAGGGTGTCTTCGGGTTATGCTGCCACCCTTGAATTTTCGACCGCCGGCTTCTCGACGCGACGAGGCGTCGAACGCACGAGCCGACCACGGGAGGGCACCGTCGCAGTGCCCTCCCCGCGACGATGATTCACGCGATGGGCACGCCGTCACGTCCGGTCGTGGCGTTACCGAGCGCCTGAGCCTTGAGGTGTTCGTACTCCGCGGGCGTGATCGCACCGGAGTCGAGCAGGGCCTTCGCATCGGCGATCTGTTGAGCCGGGGACTTCCCGGCCGCCACGGTCCGGATGTATTCGTCGGTGGCCTGCTTCGCCTCCGCTTGGGCCTGCTGTGCCCGCAGCGCCATTCCCCGACCGCGAGCGATCAGGTAGACCAACGCCGTCAGGTACGGAAGGACCACCAGACCGATGACCCACACCGCTTTCACCCAACCGGATACGGAGTGATCCCGGAAGAGGTCGACGATGATTTGGAACAGGACGATCAGATACGCCACGAAGGCGAACACGACGACGGTGTACCACACGTAGTCCCAGAATGAATCCATAGCCGAACCTCCCCGGCCGAACCGATGGCGGGCGATGCCCTGTGAAACCACCGGAGAATGAAGATCTCGAATTCTGTTGTCCTGCGGTGTGCCGCAACGGCACTGCCACTACTCGCGGCCCCCGGTCCACTCGTCGACACCGGTGTCGAATCGTGACGACTGTCCGATTCGGGCTTCGGCAGGTCCATCTTCGGTCATGACGACCTCCGTCCCTCTGTTCGGGAGGGCCGGATATACCATACGCCCGTTCCCGGGTGGAGGGCACCGGTTTGCGCAATCGGCGCGTTTCGGTCCCGGATCGGGTCGATCAGGAGTACACCGCCCGGGGGTTCCAGGTTGCGACCGCCCAGATGACCACTACATCGAGGGCGATGATCGCGAGCGCCCACCCGGGATAGTAGGGAAGCCACATGAAGTTCACCAGGATGGACAGCGCGGCGATGACCATCGCCGACACCCGCGCCCATGTCACCCCGGAGATCAACGCGATGCCCACGATCACCATCACGACACCGACGACGATGTGGACCCACCCCCACGTGGTGAGATCGAACCTGAACACGTACTCCTGACCGGTGACGAACACTTCGTCCTCGGCGACCGCCGCAATCCCCTGCAACAGCTGCAGAGCGCCGATCAAGGTCATGATGATCGCGGCGCCGACCGACGTTCCCGCGGCCAGACCCTGCTTGACCGACATTTCCTCCCGATCGGCATGCACATTGTGAGACATGATGCTCCTTCCGGACGACCCGTCATCATCGAGTGTGCGCTCCGCCGGAATTCTCCAGTGGGGGTTGACGATTTTCCTCCGCCGGTGAGCACACCCGGAACGGTCAGGCCACGAGCAGCGCGAGCCATCCGAACGGCACGCCGCCCACGACACCGGCCGCGAGCCAGCGCAGCACCGGCACCCGCAGCCACGACCACACGGTCGGGACGATTCCCGCGGCCGTCACGATGTTGACGACGACCGCGAGAACCGGATCGATCCGGCCGAGCACCCGGCCGCAGGCCACGACGGCGATGACGGTGGCGACGAAGGAGAATGCAGTCAGTGTGAGCCCCGTCCCCCACGGGGTGGGCGCGGGGTCGCGAGCCGGGATCATCGCGGCAGCCGGACCCGCTCGTAGAACGCCATCGCCGCCGCGGTGGCCACGTTCAGCGAATCCGTGCCGGGCGCCATGGGAATTCGGGCACGCACGTCGGTCGCCCGCATCGCCTGCTCGGTCAGACCCGGGCCTTCGGCACCGAGCAACAGTGCGACCTTCTCCTCCGTCATCGCTTCCGCGAGCGGGATCGCCTGCGGATCGGGGGTCAGCGAGATAAGCTGGAATCCCTTGCCACGCAACTGATCCAGGTCGGACGGCCATCGGTCGAGATGGGTGAAGGGAACACGGAGGACGTGCCCCATCGACACGCGGACCGCCCTGCGGTACAACGGGTCGGCGCAGCCCTTCCCGAAAAGCACACCGTCGACACCGAGGCCGGCCGCGTTGCGGAACATCGAGCCGATGTTCTCGTGGTCGTTGACCCCTTCGAGCACCGCGACCGTGGTCGCCTTGTCGAGGACCTCGTTGAGCGACAACGGTGCGGGTCGATGCGAGACCGCGAGCACGCCTCGGTTGAGGTGGAACCCGACGATCTCGGCCATGGTTCCGGCGTCGGTGCGGTAGAAGGGCACGTCGACGTCGCACAGGTCGCCGGCGAGTTCGTCCAGCCGTCGACCCACTCCGAGCAGGCTCGCCGGAGAGAACCGGGAATCGAGCATGCGCTGGACGACCAGCACACCCTCAGCGATCACCAGCCCCTTCCGACCGGGAAGGTCGGGCCGACGATCCGCCGAGTTGAGATCGCGGAAATCGTCGACCCGGGGGTCGGAAGGATCGTCGATGTCGATGACGTGAACCACCGGGACATTCTCCCAGCGTCCGCGTCCCCTCCCGCACCGGGTCGGTCGACGCGACCGTGACACGAGGTCGACGCGACCGTGACACGAGGTCGACGCGACCGGGGGTACGGTCAGTCGTCTTCCGCGACCAGCGCCGTGAGGATACCCACGGCCTCGCGCAGCGTCGCGAGCGATGCGGAGTCGAGATTCTCGAGCCGTTCGGTCAGCCACACTTCACGTGCCTGGGCTTCGTCGGCGAGCAACTCGGTCCCGGCGTCGGACAACGTCACGATGATCTGTCGTCCGTCCGTGGGATGCGGTGTCCGCTCGACGAGGCCGAGTTCGTGAAGCGAGGCGATGACCCTGGTCATCGAAGGCGGTTGGACGCGTTCGCGCGCAGCCAGCGCCCCCGGGGTCATCGCACCCTCCTGCGCGAGGGTGGCCATCGCCGAGATCTGGGTCAGGGAAACTCGGGAATCGGTGCGTCGCCCCCGCAAATGACGCGTCAGACGCACAACGGCGAGTGAGAGGTCACCGGCGAGTGCGCGTGTATCCGAGATCATGGCGTGCAGAATACGTCACATCGCCCGAAACACGCCTCGGCCCTCTACGTGAGCAGTTCCGTGATCGGATCGACCGAGAAGTACAGGGCGAACAGCCCCGCGACGATCCACATCAGCGGATGGATGGTGCGGATCTTGCCGCTGGCCGCGTGCAGGACCACCCAGGTGATGAAGCCGACGCCGATGCCGTTGGCGATCGAGTAGGTGAACGGCATGACCATGATGGTCAGGAAGGCCGGCAACGCCACGGCGAACACCGAGAAGTCGATGTCGCGGACCTGGCCGATCATCAGGGCACCGACCACGACCAGCGCCGGAGCGGCCGCCTCGATCGGGACCACCTCGTACAGCGGAGTCAGGAACATCGCGAGCAGGAACAACACGCCGGTGACCACGTTGGCCAGGCCGGTGCGGGCTCCTTCCGCGATACCCGAGGCCGATTCGACGAACACCGTGTTCGAGGAGGCCGAGGCGCCGCCACCGACGATGGCGCCGGTGCCCTCGACGACGAGGGCCTTGCCGATGCCCGGCAGGGTGCCGTTCTTGTCGGCGAGGTCGGCCTCCTTGCCGAGACCGGTCATGGTTCCCATCGCGTCGAAGAAGTTCGCGAGGACGAGGGTGAACACGAGCAGCGTCGCGGCGATCACGCCGATGCGGGTGAACGCGCCGAACAGGTCGACATTGCCGACGAGGCTCAGGTCCGGGATCCCGAAGAAGGAGTCCGGGGCCTCGGGGGTGCTGAGGTTCCAGCCCTTCGGGTTGGTGCCCAGGGACGGACCGACGTCCGTGACCGCTTCGATGATCATCGACAGGATGGTCGTGACGACGATGCCGATCAGCAGTCCGCCGCGCACCTTGCGTGCGACGAGCACACCCATCAGCAGGACACCGACGACGAAGACGAAGGTCGGCCACGAGGCGATCGATCCGTCGATACCCAGGCCGACCGGAACGGTGGTGCCGGCGGCGTCGGGGATGCGGCGCACGAAGCCGGCGTCGACGAGACCGATCATGGCGATGAAGGCGCCGATACCGGCGGCGATGGCGGCCTTCAGTTCCGCCGGGATGGCGTTGAACACCGCGGTGCGGAAGCCGGTCAGGGCCAGCACGACGATGATGATGCCGTCGATGACCACCAGACCCATCGCTTCGGGCCAGGTCACCTGCGGGGCGATGGTCACCGCGAGCAGGCTGTTGATGCCCAGGCCGGCGGCGATGGCGAACGGATAGTTGGCGACCACACCGAAGACGATGCTCATGAAGCCGGCGACCAGCGCGGTGACGGCCGCGACCTGATTGATGGGCAGGATGTTGCCCAGCACGTCGACCTTCGCGCTCGCGTCGTCGGCGGAGAAACTACCGAGGATGAGCGGGTTGAGGACCACGATGTACGACATCGCGAAGAACGTGACGATGCCGCCACGCACCTCCCGGGACACGGTCGAACCGCGCTCGGTGATCTTGAAATAGGCGTCCAGAAAGGACGTTCGCTTGGAGTCGGTGCCTACGGCCATGTCCACAAAATCCGCTCGTCGAGTACGGGGCGTCGCAACGGGAACCGATTATTGCAGCGCGAAGGAACTAATCTGCAATCCGTGGAACCCGCCCAGCTCGTCGCCGCCCGTATCCGACGCCTCGCCGACCCCCGCCCCGCGCTCGCCGTGGGAACCGCTCTGTGGGTGGTGGCGACCGTCGTCGTGTTGTGGGTCGGCGGCGATCTCCGCGACGATGCGCTACCGATCTGCGTGGCGGGAATCCTGGTGGGGCTGCTGGGAACTGCGCTCTTCCTGCTGCAGCGTCGCGCCGCCCGTCGCGGCGACCGCGGCGCCCAGGTGGGTCTGGACTGATTCCCGTACACCGCCGTCCGCGAGACACCCACGGCGGGTCAGCGGCGGATCCGCACGCGAGTGATCAACCACACCCACAGCACGGCCCATGTGATCCCGAAGATCCAGCCCGCGACGACATCGGTGAACCAGTGCGCGGCCAGGTAGACGCGGGAGAACCCGATGGCCAGGGTGTACGTTGCGAGCGCCGCCGTCGCGACCGTCCGGCGACGATCCCCCCGCGGCCACGTGCGCACCACCACCGCCACGAGCACCGTGGCCAGCACGGCACTGGTCATCGCATGTCCCGAAGGGAACGACTCGGTGTGCAGGACGACCAGTCGTTCGGGTTCGGGGGGCCGGACGCGGCCGAACAGATGCTTGAGCAGCGACATCACCGGCCAGCCCGTCAGTACGGCACCGGCCACGAAGACAGCATCGCGCAGACGATCGGCGCGCACCAGCAACAACGTCGTCACCGTCGCGATCAGACTCGTCGCGATTCCCCCACCCGTATGGGTGAGGACGGTCACTGTGGTGGTCAGTACGGGCTCGCGGATCGAGACCATCCAGTCGAGCACCGCGACGTCGATCGTCACGGTCCGGTTCCCCGGTGCGGCGCAGCTGCCACCACGGTCGCGCGGCCCGCCGCGAGCGCGGTGAGCGCGGCGGCCAGGCCCTTCGGCGTGCTGTGGACGGTGCCGGCGGCATCGACCCACCATTCGACCTCGATCTCACCGGCCAGAGCCCCGGAGCAGCGCACGACCAGCCGGTCGTGCAGGGCGAGCACCCCGCGCGGCAGCGGTACACCGGCGACGATCCCGGCCAGGACGGCGGCAGGCTCGCGTTCCCAGGTCGAGCTGTGTCCCTGCTCGACGGGTTCGGCGTCGACGACCGCCGACGCCACGGCGATGTCGAGCACGTCCGCAAGCGCGTGCGCGGTTCCCCGTCCGCCGGTGACGAGCCGGTCGTGCGGGATGACGGCCGCGAACCACGGACGGTCGGGGACGAGGGCGTCCGCGGCATCGGCGACGGTGCCCGCCAGGCTGCGCACCCCGTCGGGCAGGGTGACCGACTCGGGATCGAGACCGCCCGACGAGAAGGCCGCGGCGAGCGCGTCGTGAGCGGCGACGATCGCCGCCGGTCCCGGCGATCGGCTCTCGTCGGCGAGCCGGTCGAGCAGTGTCTGTGCCAGGTCGAGGTCTTCGATCACCGTTCCGGCGAGGGCACCGCGGAAGGCGGCCGCGTCGGGATGGGTGCAGGGATCGAGGAGACCGTCGAACAGGACGTCGTCGGCGAAGCGGTAGTGCCCCAGGGGCCGGCCGTCGAGCGACGCGCGGGTGCGCAGGTACCACGCGGTGTATCCGGCAGGGTCGGCGAGCGCCTCGGCCGTAGTGGGTTCGGTCGCCAGCAGGGTCAGCGCCCGTGACCAGCGACGATCGTCGACGAGATCGAGATCGCGCACCGCGACGAGTGTCTCGGGATCGTCGTCGAGTCGCTCCCACCAGAGGTGTTCGTCGGGCAGGTCGTGATCGGGACCGGTGGGCAGGTCGGCGCGGAGGACCGTGAAGCCCCAGCCCACACCGATCGCGCGCAGCGCGTCGGCCCCGTACCGGTCGACGACGGACGGGTCGACGGTGCCGAAGGGTGCGTCCTCGACCAGCACCTCGGCGAGCGGCGCGCCGGGGAGCAGGAGTTCGTCGGCGGGAACGGCATCGCCGTGGGTGTCGGGCAGCAGCAACGCCCCGAGTTCGCGAGGCACGGCCGCAGCGGAGGCGAACGGCACCAGCCGGAGCACGACGTCGGCGAGCTCGCCGGCCGGGAGATCGCCGTCCGGGTCGATGTCGTCGGGATCGGCGTCCTCGACGGCGGCGGCGAGCGCCGGGTCGGCGAGCAGATCCTCGACCGTCACGGTGCCGGCTCCGAGCCGGGCGAGCAGAGGATGCGCGGCCTCGGGATGGACGAGGCGCACCCACGGCATCGACACCGCGCCCACATCCTGCAGTTGCGTCGCGAGGACGGTCGTGCGCGGGCCGGTCACGGTCCGGCCGTCCGACAGCGGAACCGGCAGGGATGCGAGTTCCTCGGCCGCCACCGCGTCGACGACGAGCGGAGTCAGCGCCTCGTAGAGGCGGTTCCACCACTTCGGATCGCGTTCGTGGCCGGAGAGCAGTTCGGCCAGTCGCGCGAGACCGAGCCGGTGCACTCCGACGGCCGAGAGCGCCGACGAATGTCGCGGGCCGCACAGCTCCGGGATCACGAGCCCGGGGACGACCTCACCGAGGACGTCGGCGAGCTCGTCGGTGAGACCGGGCAACGCGACGGCCCGGTCCGGTACCAGATCGGCGTCGCCGTCGGCTGCGGGAAGCCACGCTCCGGCGGCCAGGTCGTCGAGGATCGCCTCGCGGATCCTGCCGTCGACCTCGCTGCGCGCGAAGCCCGGGAGGGGCACGAGGTCGAGTCGCTGGTCGGGGGGCAGAGCCGCGACGAACCGCGCGTACCCGCGGGCGACGTTCTCGACGTGGGCCCCGGGCAGCACGCGCCGCCGGTCGGGTTGCATCGCGACGTCGGCGACGACGATCGCGGGCAGCGACAACTCCTCGTCGGAGCGGGTGGGAGCGCGCAGGACGTCGCTGCCGACCGGTGCGACCCGGCCGTCCACGACGGGGACGAGCCACCGCGCCGACGATCCGGTGAACTCCCACCAGGTGCGACCGCCGATCCGCACCTCCCCCAGGCCGTTGTCGAGTTCGCGCCGGTGGCGGGTGAACTCGTCGTCGCCGATGACGACGGTGCGCAGGCCGGGAAGTTCGAGCAGGATGTCGTGGGCCTCGGCGCGGAAGGCATCGAGCAGCGCGACCGGGTCGACCCCGGCACGCAGGGTCAGCACGACCTCGGTGTCGCTGCCGGGCACCGGTGGTGTCGCCGTCGGCCACACGAGGCGCAGCGCCGGGACACCGGACTCCGGTTCCGGCAGGCCCCGCTCGGCGAGGACCGAGCGGGTGCGCTCGGCCGAGAAGTGGATCGAGCCGGTCCGCGAACGGACCTCGATGTCGTCGGAGACCGCCAGCACCGCGGTGAAGCCGACACCGAACCGTCCCACTGTGGATGCGGTACCGCTCTTGTTCGACGAGCGCAGCGCGGTCAGTGCATGGACACCGCCCACGTCGAGCGGCTCGCCGATGTTCGCGACATGGAGCCGACCGTCGGCGACCCGTACCCGCAGTTCCCCCGGTGTACCGGCGCGCGCGGCGGCATCGGCGGCGTTCTGGGCGAGTTCGGTCAGGACGCGATCGCGGTACCCCGCACGGACGTGATCGGCCTCGGTGGCGGCGTCCTCCCGGAGGCGGGTGGGCGACGACGACCACGCCGCGAGGATTCCCTCGCGTAACGCCGCGGTCCCGAACGGATCCGCGGGGCCCGGCCGGGTCACGTCAGTCGGTCTGTTCCGGTTCGGACGAGGACGACTCGGCAGCGGCAGGCTCGTCCGCGGACTCGGCGGGCGCCGAGCCGAGTTCGACGACCTCCACGGCCGAATCGTCGAATGCCTCGTACAGCGGGGAGCCGGCGCCGGTGGGCAGAGAGGTGTCGGAATGCGCACCGCACCCGTACTCGGCGTGCACGACATGACCGTCGGCGGCGAACTCGTTGCCGCATACCCCGAAGGCCGCACGCAACGAACCTGCGAGGGGGAGGTAGAAACCGCACAGGCGGCACGAGGACGGGGCGGCCTTCGCCATCTCCGAACCGGGGCCGTACTCGCCGTCGAACCACCGCTGCGCTGCTTCGAGGCGACCCTCGAGGCTCATGACCTGCCTGCGGCCCAACCCGATCTCGAGGGCGGTCTCGTCGACCTCGGGATCGCCGGACTGCATGTAGCCGGGTACCAGCCGCACATCGTCGGGAGCGGGAGCCAGCAGATCGCCGGGACCGAGATCGCCGGGACGGATCCGCTCGCTCCACGGCACCCACTCGGGCGCGACGAGGGCGTCGGGGCCGGGCAGGAGCACGAGTTCGCTCACCGTCACCCGGTCGGAATCCGGTGCGGCGGACACGACGACGGCCCACTGCCAACCGCGGTAGCCCGGAAGCTCCGCGACGAAGCGGTGGGTGGCCGAGCACTCGTCCTCGCGCGTGACGCCCAGATAGGCGCCGACTCCACCGTCTCCGAGTTCGTCGAGTGCGGCCCGAGCGAGGTCGGCGGCGTCGGCGAGCACGGAACGCACCGCCGGATCGACCACGGGGTTCGTTCCTCGGGAAGCGGAAGCAGAGGCAACACTCACGGCCCCCATTCTGCCTGACCTGTCGGCCCGGGCGCCCGCGGGTCGCGGAAGCTGGTGCAGACGCGGGTCGCACATGCGATGCAGGATGGGCGCGTGTCCCGTCTTCTTCTCTCGGCCGCGGTCGCGGCGATCGTCTGCGTCACCACCGCCGGATGCGGTGACGATCTCGTCGCCGAACCCGGGCCACCGGCCACCGAGCTCGGTGTGGAGGTCGTCGCCACACACCCTCACGATCCGGAGGCGTTCACCCAGGGCCTCGAGATCGACGAGGACGAACTGCTCGAAGGCACCGGCCGTGCCGGACACTCGTGGGTCTCGGCGCGGGAGGTCGACGTCGACGGCGGCACCCTCACACTCGCCGAAGCCGAACGCACCCGTGAGCCCGTCCTCGACGACTTCTTCGGGGAGGGCATCACCGTGGTCGACGACGAGCTGTGGCAACTGACCTGGAAGGACGGCACCGCCGTCGTGCGCGATCGCGACACGCTTCTCGAGAAGCGCCGCGTCGGCTACGACGGCGAAGGCTGGGGGCTGTGCGCCCGGCCCGACCGTCTGGTGATGAGCGACGGCTCGGCCGAGCTGATCTTCCGCGACCCCACCTCCTTCGCCGAGATCGGACGCGTCACCGTGCACCGGGAGGGCCGCGCCGTGACGAATCTCAACGAGCTCGAGTGCGCCGAGGACGGCAGTGTCTACGCGAACGTCTGGCAGACGGACGAGATCGTGCGGATCGATCCGTCCACCGGCCGGGTGGACGCGCGGATCGACGCGGCGCCGCTGCGCGATCTGCTGCCCGACGGGGCCGAGGTGGACGTCCTCAACGGCATCGCGCAGATCCCGGGAACCGACCGGTTCCTGGTGACGGGCAAGTACTGGCCGACCCTGTTCGAGGTGCGTTTCGTGGGGTGATCCGGGTGGCATACCGATCGCGACACGCCTCACCGGGGCCACGACCCGCCCTTGTGTTACAGCCGCTACAGCGTGGGGAAGAATCGAAGACGTGACCGAACCGGACGAGCGACCCGCCCCAGAGGGAGCAGACCGACCTGCCCCGGGCTCGCAGCATCCGGGGTACAGCAACTATCCGCCTCCCCGCCGCGTCTCGGGACGTCGCACTCCCCTGCCACCCCTGCATCCCGTCGACCACCCGCGCCGACCTGCGGGTGCGCCGGGTGCCGATCGCGACGAGTCCGCGTCCGGCACCGATGCACCGCGCGCTCCGCGCATGCCGCGGAAGCTGACGGTGACGCGGGTCGCGGCTCTGCGCAGCCGCGAACTCACCTCGAAGGGCATCGCGACGTTCCGCCGGGCCGCCACCGCCGACGGCGCCGACAAGTCGGGACTGACCGCGCTCACCTACGCGACGATGGCGAACTTCGCTTCCGATGCGGCAATCGCCGTCGCCCTCGCGAACACCCTGTTCTTCTCGGCGGCCACCGGGGAGGACAAGACGAAGGTCGCGCTGTATCTGCTCATCACGATCGCGCCGTTCGCGATCATCGCGCCGCTCATCGGGCCGTTGCTCGATCGGCTGCAGCACGGTCGCCGTCTCGCGCTGGCGACGTCCTTCGCGCTGCGCACGGTGCTCGCGATGGTGCTCGTGTTCAACTTCGACAGCTGGCTGCTGTATCCGGCCGCCCTGGGCATGATGGTGCTGAGCAAATCGTTCGCGGTACTCAAATCCGCGGTGACCCCACGCGTCCTGCCACCGGAGATCGATCTGGTACGGGTGAACTCCCGGCTGACGGTCTTCGGCCTGGTCGGCGGCACGATCGGCGCCGGCGCGGTCGCGGCGGCCGCCGCGTGGGCGTTCGGGTCGGCGGGAGCATTGTGGCTGTGCGCCGGGATCACCGCCTTCGGCGCCTATCTGAGCATGCGTATCCCGGCCTGGGTCGAGGTCACCGAGGGCGAGGTACCGGCGACACTGTCGTACCACCGCTCCGATGCGCGTACCGAGGTGCTGCATTCCGACACCGTGACCGAGGTGATCGTCACCAAGTCCGGAAAACGGAAACAGCCCCTCGGACGGGCCGTCGTGACCGGACTGTGGGGCAACGGCACGATCCGCATCCTCACCGGCTTCCTCACCCTGTTCATGGCGTTCGTCGCGAAGAACACCACCGGACAGGATCCGCTGATGCAGGCCGCGATGCTCGGGGGTGTCGGCGCCGCCGCCGCGATCGGCAACTTCGCCGGCAATGCGACCGGAGCGCGACTCGCGCTGGGGCGGCCCGCCCTGATCGTCGTGCGGTGCACCGCGGCGGTCGTGGTCGTGGCCGCCGTGGTCGCCGCGACCGGCAACGTCCTGACCGCAGCCCTGGCGGCGCTCGTCGCGGCGTGCGCCAGCGCGCTCGCCAAGGTCTCGCTCGACGCGTCGCTCCAGCAGAACCTCCCGGAGGAATCGATCGCGTCGGGATTCGGACGGTCCGAGACCGTCCTCCAGCTCAGCTGGGTGTTCGGCGGGGCGATGGGCGTGCTGCTGCCCACCGAACTGTGGCTCGGATTCGCCGTGGTCTCCGTGGTGCTGGTCGTCGGATTCGCACAGACGGTGCTGACATACCGTGGGGGGACGTTGCTACCGGGATTCGGCGGCCGTCGACCCGAACGCGTCTCCACCGAGACGGCTGCCGGGCGACGACGCGCCGGCGGATCCCCCACCGAAGATTGGAACAGTTGAGTTGCAGGCCCGGACGAAGAAGACTCTCGCGCTGCTGCTGGTGGCCCTGGTGATCGTGGTGGGGGGAGTCGCCGCCACGGTGTGGAAACTGGTCGATTCGGCCGAGCCCACGCTTCCGACCATCACCGCGTACGCCCGGGGAAAGACCGTGACGGTCGACCCCGCGCAACACTGCAATCTCTATCTCGAGGACTGCGTGGAGAACCCCATCGGTCAGCTCGACGTGCCGGCGGGCTACCCGCTGCAGTTGTCGCTCCCCGCGGAGATCGCCGATGCTCCGTGGCGCATCATCACCGTCTACGGCGACACGCAGACCGGTCAGACCTACGTCGACGGCGCCATGTTCGAGGCCGGGGCGCGTCGGACGCTCACTGTGAAGAGCTCTCCCGAGCTGCAGCTGCTCGGGGTCGAGATCCAGCTGCCGTCGGCCGTGGTCGACGAGGCCGGTGAACCGATCGCGCACGCAGTCTGGGCCGTGAAGACCTTCTGATCCGGCCGCACGAACGACGCCGGGCCGCTCTCGCCGGTAGCGAGGCGGCCTGGCGTGTTTCGTTTCTAGTGGTCGAGCTCGCGCGCGATCGCCCGCATGACCTCGGAGATGCGCTGACCGGTCTTGCGGTCGGGATAGCGCCCGCGCCGCAGATCGGGCTGTACCGCTGCTTCGAGCAGCTTGATCATGTCCTCGACCATGCCGTGCAGCTCGTCCGGTGCGCGGCGCTTCTGCTGGACAGGAGCCTCGCGGCGTCCCTGCCGCAGCGTGGGTTGCTCGAGGAGCTCGACCTTCAGCGCCTGCGGACCCCGGCGACCCACTGCCATGCCGAACTCGACGCGCTGCCCGGGCTTGAGCGCTTCCACTCCTTCGGGGAGCGCGGAGGCACGCACGTAGACGTCCTCGCCCTCGTCCTGGGACAGGAAGCCGAAGCCCTTTTCGACGTCGTACCACTTCACCTTGCCGGTCGGCACCGCGCTCACCCGCTCCTCGACAGCTGTGCCCCCACGGGGCAACCCGTTTACCATGCAAAACAACGCGCCCCGACTCGGTCGAGTGGGACGCGTAGACGCCTGCCAGTGTACCTGCCGGGGTGTGCGTCCCCCCGAATCGTCTTCCCGCTCCCGGACCTCACCGCCGGACCCCGCGACGACTACCGTGGTCACGTGGGTACTTCATCTTCGGATTCGTCCGCCGCTCCGCGTAACGGCCTCCTGAAGGCCGCGATCGTGTGTTTCGCCGTCGGCGTGGTGGCCGTCCTCGCCATCTTCCTCACCCCGGTGATCACCGACGGCAAGCCCGGGCTCGTGCTGTATCTGCTGACCCTCGCCTGGCCGCTGGGCTTCGCGCTCGCCATCGCCTTCGCGCTGAGCTCGGGCCGGCGCGCACGGAACGGAGACCGGACATGAGGATCCTCCTCAACATCATCTGGCTGATCTTCGGCGGCCTGTGGCTCGCGCTCGGTTATTTCGCGGCCGGTCTGATCTGCTGCATCCTCATCATCACCATCCCCTTCGGCATCGCGTCGTTCCGCATCGGTGTCTACGCGTTGTGGCCGTTCGGCAAGACGACGGTCGACAAACCGACGGCCGGTACCGCGTCGCTGATCGGAAATGTCATCTGGATCGTGGTCGCCGGCATCTGGCTGGCCCTCGGGCACATCGCCACGGCGATCGCCATGGCCGTGACGATCATCGGTATCCCGCTCGCGATCGCGAACCTGAAGATGATCCCGATCTCCCTGATGCCCCTGGGGAAGGAGATCGTTCCTGTGGAGACCCGCCCGAGTTATATGTGATCTTTATCACATAACAGGGGGATAACGAGCGGGACTCGAAACGGATTTTCAGGTACCCGAACTCCACTACCTGGGACTTTATTCCCTGGTACGCGATGCGCGCGTTCGCCGACCCTCGAATCGGCGCGTTATCAATTGGTGACACTTCGCCCTCGGGCCGTTACCGTCATGTCCGGTCGAACCGCCAGGCTCGGCCGGTCCGGAACCGCCGCGCCAAATTCCTGTCCCGTGGTTCCGGAAATCCCGACGAACGATCCACAGGGGACAGGAAACGGGGGACCCACCGGTCTCCCAGGAACCGACCGGCCCACAGCCGGACGGTGTCCAGGAGGCCCGGGCCGACGCAAGCGCGACGGCCCTCGGGGTGAAGCCGAAGGCGCTCCCAACGGAGCGACACGGCCGGGCAACCTCTTCAGCCCGAACCCGACAGCTGACCTCGTAGGTGCGTACGGAGAGGAACACGGAACCGACATGAGCGGACGCCATCGCAAGCCCACCAATACCGGTCGTACCGTCGCGAAGTTCGCGCTGACGGGTGCAGTCCTCGGCGTCACGGGTGTCGCGTTCAGCGGCACCGCCGCTGCCGCCCCCGACTCCGACTGGGACCGCCTCGCACAGTGCGAGTCCGGCGGCAACTGGGGAATCAACACCGGCAACGGCTACCACGGTGGCCTGCAGTTCTCGCCGAGCACCTGGAACGCCTACGGCGGCCAGGAATACGCTGCCTCGGCCAGCCAGGCCAGCCGCGAACAGCAGATCGCCGTCGCCGAGCGTGTCCTCGCCGGCCAGGGCTGGGGCGCATGGCCCTCCTGCTCGTCGAGCCTCGGACTGTCGAGCGCGCCCACGCAGCGCTCCGTCGACACGGTCCCCAGCGCTCCTGCGGAGACCCCGGCGCCGAGCATCGAGAACGCTGTCCCGCAGCTTCCGGAGACCCCCGCCCTCCCCGCCGATGTCCAGGGCATCCTGGCCGGCTTCGAGCAGGGCGTCACCGCACTCCAGGACGCCGGCGTCGAGCTCGACCCGAACATCCTGGACGCCGTTCGCGCGGTGCTCCCGCAGTAACACTCCGAACATCCCGGGAAGGCCCCGCACCACTGATGGTGCGGGGCCTTTCCGCATGCGCGGACCCGGCATGGACCCTGAGAACGACGACGCCCGGCCCCTGCGAAGGACCGGGCGTAGTGCGGAAGAGCCGAATCGGTGATCCGCGATCAGCGGTTGATCACCGTCTTGGGGTGCGTGTAGGGCAGGTCCTCGACCGGCAACGGGAACACGGTGTCCTCACCGTAGGGGGAGAGCGGACCGGATCGCGTGGACGACAGTTCGGTGACAGCGTGCTCACCGTCGGCCAGCTCGGGCCATCCGTGGTCGACATAGTGCTTTTTCGAAGAGGTAGCCATGCGCTCATTTTGGCAGGTGAGTTCGGGGCCTGCTACCGCAGGTCTCTAATCTGGAGGGGATGTCCCCGACCACGCCCGCTCCCGACACCGCCTCGGACTCCCTCGCCCGCTGGCTGGCAGGTCGACGCGACACGGATCTCGCTGCCACGCTGCGTGCCCGGCCCGACCTCGTGGTGCCGCCACCGGCGAGCATGAACGTGCTCGCCAACCGGGCACAGCAACGCGCCTCGGTGTTCCGTGCTGCCGACGAGCTCGACACCGCCACCTTCGGAATCATCGAGGTGCTGGCGCGTCTCGGAGCGGTCGTGTCCCCCGTGACCCGGGCCGCCGTACTCGACGAGGTGTCCGGCCGGCTCAGCGCGAGGAATCTCGACCGGATCCTGTCCACCCTGCGGTCGCTGCTACTGGTCTGGGGATCCACCGACGAGTTGCGTCTGTCCGCTGCCGCCGTGGACGCCGTCCCGTGGCGCGTGGGACGCAGCAGCGACGTCGCCGGTCCGTCCCGGCAGGAACTCGACGATCTCCTCGCGGCGCTACCGCCCGAGCAGCGCAGCATCCTCGACACCCTGTCCCGTACGTCCCCGATCGGCCGTACCCGCGACGCCGCGCCCGGAACACCCGGCGAGCGGCCCGTGCAGAAACTGCTCGCCGCCGGACTGCTCCTCCGCATCGACGACGAGACCGTCGAACTCCCCCACCGGGTGGGTCAGGCGCTGCGCGACGACGCACCCTTCGACCCGGCGGCGCTCGCTCCCCCGCGCGCGCCGAAACCCACCCGGTCGACCGCCGACGTCAACGCGACCGCCGCCGGTGCCGCCCTCGAACTGCTGCGGCACTGTGAGGACGTCCTCGACGTGCTGGGCGCGCAACCCGCTCCCGTCCTCAAGGCCGGCGGACTCGGTGTCCGCGAACTGCATCGCATCGGGAAGTCGGTCGGCCTCGACGACGACGAGACGGCGCTGGTCGTCGAGGTCCTCGCCGGCGCCGGGCTGATCGCGCGTGGCCTTCCCGACCCGCCCACACCCGGCGACGACGATCACTGGGCCCCGACCACCGCCACCGACGCGTGGCTGGCGTCCTCCCCCGCCTACCGCTGGGCGGTCCTGGCCGGCGCCTGGCTCGACCTGCCGCGGCGCCCCTGGCTGATCGGCCGGCGCGACCAGAACGACAAGCCGGTCGCCGCACTCTCCGACGAGGTGAAGTCCCCCACAGCCGCCCGCGATCGGCGACTGCTGCTCGACGTCCTCTCCGACGTGCCGGCACTGGGCACGGACGTCGCCGATCTCCGTGCGGCTGCGGCGTGGCGTCGTCCTCGCTGGGCGGGTCG
Organism: Rhodococcus sp. Q1; assembly: GCF_004153645.1. Classification (NCBI taxonomy): domain Bacteria; kingdom Bacillati; phylum Actinomycetota; class Actinomycetes; order Mycobacteriales; family Nocardiaceae; genus Rhodococcus; species Rhodococcus sp. Q1. Next base: position 320,997 of record NZ_SDMJ01000004.1, read on the forward strand.
TCTCGACACGACGAGCGTCGTGGAGACCGTGCGTGAGGCGACGACCCTCGGTCTCGTCGCGCACGGCATGCTCGCGTCGCCCGGTAAGGCGTTGCTGCACGGCGGCGACGCCGAGGCCGAGATGGCGGCCGTGCTGCCCGAACCCGTCGACTACGTGCTCGTCCAGGCCGACCTGACGGTCGTCGCTCCCGGACCGCTCGTCCCCGAACTCGGCGAGCGGATCGCACTCGTGGCGGACGTCGAATCGGCCGGTGCCGCGACGGTCTACCGGATCGGCGACAACAGCATCCGGCGCGCGCTCGACGCCGGTCTCGGCGCGAGCGACCTGCACGGTCTGTTCGCGACGCATTCCCGTACCCCGGTGCCGCAATCGCTCACCTATCTGATCGACGACGTCGCGCGTCGCCACGGACGTCTGCGCGCGGGTGTTGCGACGTCCTTCGTCCGCGCCGACGACCCAGCTCTCCTCACCGAGGTGTTGTCCGCCCCGGTCGCCGCGATGCTCGCTCTGCGTGCGGTCGCCCCGACCGTCGCGATCTCGCAGGCACCGCTCGCCGAGGTGCTCACCGAGCTGCGTGCCGCGGGCTTCGCTCCGGCCGGAGAGGACGCCTCGGGAGCGATCGTGGATCTACGGCCCCGAGGGGTCCGTGTCGCGATGCCGCGCGCCCGCGCCCGTTACGCCGGACCGACCGCGCCGAGCGGCGAGCAGCTCGACACCCTGGTGCGTACGCTGCGCGCCGGCGACCGTGCGGAGGCCGCGACGCCGACGGCCTCGGCGCGCGGCGACGGCAGCAGATCCGGGGGCGCGGCGACTCTCGCACTGTTGCAGCTCGCCGTGCACGGCAAGCGCAGCGTCACCCTCGGCTACGTCGACGCCCAGGGGGTGGCGACGCGGCGGATCGTCGACCCGGTTTCGGTGGGCGGCGGACAGGTGCAGGCTTTCGACCCGGCGACGGGCTCGGTGCGCAGCTTCGTGCTGCACCGTGTCACCTCGGTGGCGCTGGTCGACTGACGACGGAACCGGGTGCGGCCGTCGGCATTCGGCGGCCGGTCGCGCACGAGCCCGCCCCCTTCATGTGCTCCCGCGGAACAGATTCCGCGGCAATGGATTCGAGTCCTCGATCACCGATCTGTTCGACATCGGACCGGTGGCACCATCCGGGTTCGCCGAGGAGCGTCGAGATCTCCCGGGTCACTCCTCGCGCACCCTCGTTCTCGTACCGGTTCGAGTACCGGTGAGGGTCCGTTCCGCCAGGGGCGCGACCTCGGGTGCGACAGGAATCGACGCACCGTGAAATCGACTCCGGGAACCCGGACGCCCGCACTATTTCTGCATTGTGTTCGGATGGCGCACAGAATATTTCGGGCGACTGGCTTTTTCCCGGAAATGACGTATGGTGTGGTCCTGTCGAGTGGTTGTTCATCGAAGATGGAGTGACAATGGCCGACAAGGGCAAGAATCCGAAGAAGCCTGCGAAGTCCCTGAAGGAACGTCGACAGGAGAAGCGGCAGAAGACCGCCGAAGCCGGAGAGTTCATTCGTAAGCGGAAGCGGAGCTGAATCCACTTGCAGGCCATGGATCTCGAAATCGCAGCGCTCGAAGCGCTGTACGAGAAGATAAGTGGATTGTCCGGTCGGGAATCGGGCACCGACGCGCAGCGGCACGGATATCGGTCCGCACTGGCGCGTGCGCGTGTGTTCGTTCTCGACGAGCGTGCCGGCGCGATGAAACAGCCGGCCTGAGAACAGAGAATCGGTACTGGAATGAAGCGGACGCTGCATGCCCTGGACAGGATCCAGGAACGACTCGAGTCGGAATTGGATTCGAGGCCTCCGGCCTCCGAGAAGGACGCCGGTTACCGGTCCGGGATCTCCGAGGCGCTGGTGTGCGTGATGGAGGTGCGGCAGTCGCTCGCACGGTGAGTATGTCGTGAAGCCGGGTCGGGCGTGCGTTCCCCACAGGGAGCGCACGCCCGATCCTGTCGTGGTGGCGCGGTACGGCCCGAACCTGGAGAATGGGAAAGTTCAACTTTCTACCCACAGGAGGCACTCGTGGCCGACGGACCGCTCATCGTCCAGTCCGACAAGACCGTGCTTCTCGAGGTCGACCACGAGGGCGCCGACGCGGCTCGTCAGGCGATCGCACCGTTCGCCGAACTCGAACGCGCCCCCGAGCACATCCACACCTACCGGGTGACGCCGCTGGCACTGTGGAACGCCCGTGCCGCCGGTCACGACGCCGAGCAGGTCGTCGACGCGCTGGTCTCGCATTCCCGGTTCGCCGTCCCGCAGGCCCTGCTCGTCGACATCGTCGACACCATGAGCCGCTACGGGCGTCTCCAGCTGGTCAAGCACCCCGCGCACGGCCTGACCCTGGTCAGCCTCGACCGCGCGGTGCTCGCCGAGGTTCTCCGGAACAAGAAGATCGCGCCGATGCTCGGCGCCCACATCGACGACGACACCGTGATCGTGCACCCGAGCGAACGCGGACGTGTCAAACAGATGCTGCTGAAGATCGGCTGGCCGGCCGAGGACCTCGCCGGCTACGTCGACGGCGAGGCCCACCCCGTCTCGCTGGACTTCGAGACGAACCCGTGGCACCTGCGCGACTACCAGGAACTGGCCGCCGACTCGTTCTGGGCAGGCGGCTCGGGTGTCGTGGTGCTGCCGTGCGGCGCCGGAAAGACCATGGTCGGTGCCGCCGCGATGGCGAAGGCCGGCGCGACGACGCTCATCCTCGTGACGAACACCGTCGCCGGGCGGCAGTGGAAGCGGGAGCTGATCGCCCGCACCTCCCTCACCGAGGAGGAGATCGGCGAGTACTCGGGTGAGAAGAAGGAGATCCGCCCGGTCACCATCGCCACCTACCAGGTGATCACCCGCAAGTCGAAGGGCGAATACCGCAATCTCGAGTTGTTCGACTCCCGCGACTGGGGGCTGATGATCTACGACGAGGTGCACCTGCTGCCGGCACCGGTCTTCCGGATGACCGCCGACCTGCAGTCCCGCCGGCGCCTCGGCCTCACCGCGACCCTCGTGCGCGAGGACGGACGCGAAGGCGACGTCTTCTCGCTCATCGGCCCGAAGCGGTTCGACGCGCCGTGGAAGGACATCGAGGCCCAGGGCTGGATCGCGCCCGCCGACTGTGTGGAGGTTCGCGTCACCCTCACCGATGCCGAGCGCATGGCGTACGCCGTGGCCGAGCCCGAGGAGCGGTACAAGCTGTGCTCGACCGCCCGTACCAAGATCCCGGTGGTGAAGTCGATCCTCGCGCAGCACCGCGATGCACCGACGCTGATCATCGGTGCTTACATCGATCAGCTCGACGAGCTGGGCGAAGCGCTCGACGCCCCCGTCATCAAGGGTTCGACGAAGACGAAGGAACGCGAGGCGCTGTTCGACCGGTTCCGTGCCGGCGAGTTGAAGGTGCTGGTGGTGTCGAAGGTCGCGAACTTCTCCATCGATCTGCCGGAGGCCTCCGTCGCGATCCAGGTGTCGGGCACGTTCGGGTCGCGGCAGGAGGAGGCCCAGCGTCTCGGGCGGCTGTTGCGTCCCAAGCACGACGGCGGGCAGGCCCACTTCTACTCCGTCGTCTCGCGCGACACCCTCGACGCGGAGTACGCCGCGCACCGCCAGCGGTTCCTCGCCGAGCAGGGCTACGCGTACCGGATCACCGATGCCGACGATCTGCTGGGCCCGCAGATCGGCTGACTGCCCGCGGGAGGCCGTTCGGGGCTCCCATAAGCTGGTGGCGTGCGCCGCTTCGACTTCCCCCTGGACCTTCCCCATGCCAAGGCCGTGAACCAGACCCTCGCGGATGTCCGTCGTCTGCGGTGGTCGGCGATATTCGTCGGCGTGGTGTGTGTCGCCGGTGCGGTGGGCCTGTTCCTGCTCGGCGAGAGCTGGTCGTACATCGTCGCCGCCGTGCTGGCCGTGGCGGCCGCGACGTCGGTGTGGGTGGCGCTGTGGGCACCGCGCAAGGTCGGGACCATCGAGCAGCTCTATCACGACAGCCCGCTCGTTCCGGCTGTCGTCGCGGCGAAGCGCGCCCGCGGGTTGACGCTCCTCGCTCTGGTGGACATCGCGAAGCCCGAGACGACGGGCCGGCACTTCGCCCTCGTCACCCGCAACGTGGAAGCGGTCCCCGGCCACCGCATCGCGGTCGGCGAGCGGGTGCCGTGTGCCGCGGTCCTCTCCGACCGCACGACCCGCAACGACTCGGGTGTGTGGCAGATGGTCGGGCCGATGCCGATCGCGTGGGGCACCCGCGACAAGAAGGTCATCGCCGATGCCGTCGCACAGATTCCCGACGTCGAGTGGCGCGTGCTGAAGGACCAGCTGAAGAGGGTGGACGAGGTCGATGCCACCGACGAGCGTCGTCTCGAGCTGTCGAGCAAGGAACTGCCGCCGGAATTGCGGTGACCCGGAAGTTCGGTGACATGGAGATTCGCACGCTGACCGACGACGTGGTGGTGCTCTCGCCGCCTCGCTCGGCCGATGTCGACGCCATCACCGAAGCGTGCCGGGACCCGCGGATCGCCCGCTGGACCACCGTGCCCTCTCCCTACACCCGGCCGGACGCGCGGCATTTCGTCGAGGACATCGTTCCGGCCAAGTGGGAGAAAGGTTTCCCCGATTGGGCGATACGATCCGCCGCAGACGGGGTGTTGTGCGGCATGGTCGGATTCGTCCCGCGCGAGAGCACGGATCCGGAGATCGGCTACTGGATCGCCCCGGCCGCGCGGCGCCGGAGTCTCGCGACCGCCGCGGTGCGACTGGCATGCGGTTTCGCGTTCGCCCCGGACGGCCTGAACGTCCGGCGGGTCGCCTGGCGCGCCTTCGTCGGCAACCGTGCCTCCGCTGCCGTCGCACGGCGGGTCGGATTCCGGTACGAGGGCATCGTCCGGAACGGTCTCGTCCAGCGCGGCGTTCCGCGGGACGTGTGGGTCGCCGGGCTGTCTGCCGACGACCCACCCGGACCCGTGGACGGCTGGCCCTTGTAGGCCGTCACGCGAGGTGAGGAAGCACTTCCTTCTCGAGCAGTTCCAGCCCCGAGGTGTCGTAGGCGGCCTCGGGCACGTAGAAGATCGCGTACTCGAGCCCCTGCTTCTTCAGGGCAGTGAGGTTCTCGACGATCTGCTCGGGGGTGCCGACGGCAGGCATCCCCCGGAAGGCGTCGAGCGCCCCGCCGGCCTTCTCCGGTCCCACGATCGGTTCGAGACGGGCCCGCAGCGCCTCGAGTCGGTCCTGCACCTCGGCTTCGGTGCGGCCGATCGCCACGTTGTAGTTGGCCGACCGCACGATCGCGCCGAAGTCGGTGCCGACCTCGGCGCAGTGCTCCCGCAGGATCTCCGATTTGCGCGCGAAACCTTCGGGTGTGCCGTCGAAGTTGGTGTACTGCGCGTACTTCGCGGCGATCTTCAAGGTCACCTTCTCGCCGCCGCCCGCGATCCACAGCGGAATACCGCCCTCCTGCAGCGGAAGCGGACGGACGATCGCGCCGTCGACGGTGTAGTGCCTGCCGGAGAAGGTCGCGGAACCCGTGGTCCAGGCCTGCCGGAGGATCTGTACGCCCTCGTCGAGGCGGCGCAGTCGCTCACCCGCCGACGGGAAACCGTAACCGTATGCGCGCCATTCGTGTTCGTACCAGCCACCGCCGATACCCATCTCGATGCGTCCGCCGGAGATGATGTCGGTGGTGGCCGCGACCTTCGCGAGGTAGGCCGGGTTGCGGTAGGCCATGGCGGTGCACATCTGGCCGATGCGCACGCGCTCGGTGACGGCCGCGAAGGCCGACACGAGGGTCCATGCCTCGTGGGTGGCCTCGTCGGTGGGTGCAGGGACCGTGTGGAAATGGTCGTACACCCAGATCGAGTCCCACGGGCCGCGATCGGCGCGGACCGCGAGGTCGCGCATCACCTGCCACTGGTCGGAGGGATCGATGTCGACGAGGTCCAGTCGCCAGCCCTGGGGGACGAACAATCCGAAGCGCATGCGGGTCCTAAGGTCGAAGTGACGGTGTTCGGTGCCGGTTCGGCCGGCGCCACCTGTTCCAGTGTGCGACGCGGCCACGGTGAGTATCGCGGAACGAAGCGGAACATGCAGGCCGCTCCGATCTGAGGCTTCGGGTCGAATCCCTTCGTCGTGCACCCCCGGCGGGGAGCTCGGATGATCCGGCAGAGCTCACCGGTCGGCGCGCCACCGCGACAGGCGACGTTCGATCGAGACGAGGATGCCGTTGAAGACGAGCCCGACCAGCGAGATCGCGACGATGCCCGCGTACATGTCGGGGATCCGGAAGTTCAACTGCGACGCGGTGATCAGATATCCGAGACCGGCCTTCGCGCCGACCATCTCGGCTGCGATGAGCACCAGGATCGACGACGCCGCCGACATCCGGATACCGGTGAAGATCGTCGGCACCGCTGCGGGCAGGACGACCTTCCGGAACAGGAGGTGCGTCGGAAGACCGAGCGAGCGCGCGGATTTCACCAGCAACGGATCCACGGTGCGCACACCGGAGATGGTGTTGAGGAGGATCGGGAATGTGCACGCGTAGATCACCAACGCGACCTTCGAGGTCTCCCCGATGCCCAGGATCAGGATGAACACCGGGAGCAGCGCGAGCGCGGCCGTGTTGCGGAAGACCTCCAGGATCGGGTTCGACAGGTCGGCGACGGGTTTGTACCATCCGATCGCCGCTCCGAGCGGCACCGCCACGGCGACCGCGACGAAGAACCCCACGAGCGCACGGGAGAGGCTCGCAGCCAGGTGGTCGGCGAGCCGGCCGTCGCCGATCAGGTCGGCGAAGGCACCGACCACGGTGGTGAACGGGGGCAGGAACACCTCGTCGACGAGCCCGACCCGGGGAGCGATCTCCCACAGGGCCAGGAAGGCGACGATCGCCGCCGCGGGCTTGACGACACGCCACACCAGGGCGACGGTGCGCCGCCCGGCACTGCGCACCGGCGATCCGGCCGGCGCGACGGCGGGCTCGGCGTGGCCGTCGAGCCCGGGCTTCGTCAGAACGGCACTAGTGCTGGACATGCTGGGCCTCTTCCGTTGCTGTGGCGAGTTCGAGGTCGTGCGTGCGGGTCACCTCCGAGTGCAGCAGCGACCAGATGTCGTGCCGCAACGTCCGGAATGCCTCGCTCGAGCGGACGTCGTCGACGTTCCGGTCGATGTCGACGTCGACGATCGTCTTGATCCGGCCCGGTCGGGACGTGAGGACCGCGACGCGCTGCCCGAGATACACGGCTTCGTCGATCCCGTGGGTGATGAACAGGATGGTCTTACCCGTCTCGCGCCGGATGCGGAGCAGTTCGTCCTGCAGCGATTCGCGGGTCTGGGCGTCGAGTGCCGCGAACGGCTCGTCCATGAGCAGGACCTCGGGGTCGAAGGCGAGGCTGCGCGCAATGGCGACGCGCTGCTTCATGCCTCCCGACAACTCGTGCGGGTAGCGGTCACCGAATCCGTGCAGTCCCACGAGATCGAGGTAGTGTCCGGCGAGCTCACGCCGCTCCCGTTTGGGCAGCCCCTTGGCCTCCAGACCGAATTCGATGTTGTGGCGGGCCGTGCGCCACGGGAGCAGTGCGTACTGCTGGAAGACGATTCCGCGATCCAGACCGGGGCCGGTGACGGGACGGCCGTCGAGCAGGATCTGTCCAGAGGTCGGCGTACCGAGACCACCGAGAAGGTCGAGCAGGGTGGACTTTCCGCAACCGCTCGGACCGACCAGCACGAGGAACTCGCCGTCGGCGAGGTCGATGCTGATGTCGTCGAGAGCGGTGAAGGTGTCGTTCGTGCCGCGTACCGGGAACTGCTTGGTGACGTGGTCGATCCGGAGTTTGGGCTCGCTCACTTCGCCTCCTCGAGAGGTTCACCGTTCGGACCGCTGGTGGGTTCGTAGGTGCCGTTGGCGTAGGGGTTGAACTCGTTCGTGAAGACGTCGTCGAGTTCGACCTGTCCTTCGTCGAGTTCGCCGTTGCGCGTGAGCCAATCGATCCAGGTCCGAATCTCCTGGTCGGTGATCACTCCGCCGGGTCCGGCCACGCCGGGGCTGCGCCAGTACTCGACGAGACTCGTCGACTCGTTGCGTCCGCGTCCCTCGATGATCTCCTTGTACTTCGCGATCACCTCGTCGCGAGGAGTGACCTGTGTCCAGCGGATGGCACGGGCCGTGCCCTGCACCAGATCCGCGACGGCGCCGCGGTTCCGTTCGATGAAGTCGTCGCGGAACACCAGGGTTCCGTAGGAGAACGATCCGAAGAGGGATTCGTCGGTGAACAACGGGCGGATGCCGCCTCGTTCGACGGCGGTCTCACGGAACACGCTGCCGAGCGTTCCGACGTCGATCTGTCCTTCGCGCAGAGCCTGTTCCGTATTGACGGGCGGCACCACGATCAGTTCGACCTGCGCGATCTCCTCCGCGTTCAGGCCCTGCTGGGCGAGCCATTCCCGGACGAGAAATTCGTGGTGGGCGCCGAGGGTGTTCATGCCGACCTTCTTGCCGATCAGATCGCGTGCGGTGCGGATCGGGTTGTCCTCGAGGACGAAGTAGCCGGTGAAGGTCTGCTCGTCGGAGCCGTAGTAGGCGAGCACGGAGGTCAGCGGGGAGTTGCCGGCCTGCGCCTTGATCACGGCGCCGTTGAACGCGCCACCGAAGTCGACCTGGTTCGTGGCGGTGTTCTGGAGCGACTGGGGACCGTTGCCGTTGTCTCCGATCCACTCCAGTTCGACGTCTTCGAAGTACCCGAGCGCTTCGGCGAGTTCGGGGAATCCGACCTGGCCGGCCGAACCCTCGTAGCGGAGGACGGTTCTTCCGTCCGCGGTGGTGGTCGCCCCGGAACCCGAGCACGCGGTCGCGACGGAGGCGAGGGTGAGAAACGCTGCGGCGGCAGCGACGACGCGCAGACTACTTCTGCGCAGAGGGGATGCGGGCATCAGGATTCGAGTCCTCGTGTCGGCCCGAGGGTACGGGCGCGGTGATGGGTACCCGGCCCTTCCGGGTACAGGAACTACGCACCGGTGGTGCGACGATGGCATGACTGTCGCTCAGCGACAACACAACCGACACTCGGACACGGTTCGTCCCCCTTCGATGTTCTGCGACGGTGACAGCATCCCCGCCCGGCAGAGGTGGTCACAACGATTGTGCGCAGAGTGATCCGAAGTGGGTGAATCCTCGTCCACACACGACGAAGGCCGGCACATCGACTGTGCCGGCCTTCGCCGTGGTGGACACGATCCGCGCGGGCGCTTCACCGCCTCGGATCGTGTCCGTCTTCCGCCCCCTACCGATCGGCCGGGAGCGGTGGGTGGGTTTCGTACACCGTCTCCCTGTTGCGGCCGAGGTCAGCGACGGAAGAGCGACCGTATGCTCCGACGCTCGGCGCGGGCCGGGACGGTGTCCTGACCGCAGGTGCAGCGATCGGCGGCGGGGACGGAACGCAGGACGGCGTCGACATGCTGTCCGCATCCACCCCATCCGGTCTTTCCGCAGTTCGGACAGGCGACGGGGTAACACATGAGAGTCCTCCTCGATGAGAATTCGCTACGGACCCGGCGACGGGGTCAGGAGCGCGAAGCTGCACGTCGTTCGGCAGCCCGGTGGTGGATCTCGGTCATGTCGAGGGCCTCGATCCGGGTGATCAGGTCCTCGAGAGCCGGTGCCGGCAACGCCCCGGGCTGCGAGTAGACGAGCACACCCTCCCGGAAGGCCATGATCGTCGGAATCGAGCGGATGTTCGCCGTGGCAGCGAGTTGCTGTTCGGCTTCGGTGTCGACCTTGGCATGCACGATCTCGGGGTGCGCCTGCGACGACTTCTCGAAGACCGGCCCGAAGGCACGGCACGGGCCGCACCACGATGCCCAGAAGTCGACGAGCACGATGTCGTTGCCGAGAACGGTGGATTCGAAGTCCGCCATCGTGAGGTTCTTCGTCGTCATGAGTTCTGCTTCCTTCTCGGGGTCGGCACGATCAGGCGGGGACGTGGGATTCGGCCCATGCGTTGTAGCCTCCGAGCAGATCCGTGACGTTCTCGAAGCCCTGGGCCCGCAACAGTGAGGCCGCGACGCTCGAACGCCATCCCCCTGCACAGTGCACGACGATCGGCTTGCCGGACGGGACCTGGTCCAAGCGGGTACGCAACTGGGCCAGCGGGATCGGCATCGCACCCGGAATGGTTCCGAACTCGCGCTCACCGGGATTGCGGATGTCGACGAGGGTGACCGCGTCGGCGGCGAGCAACCGGTCGAGTTCGTCGACCGATGTCCTGGATGCGGTCTCGACCAGATCGGCCAGTTCCGCCGGGAACACCCCGTCCCGATCGACGTTCAGATAGCCTGCAGCGCCGTCCGATCCGATTCGGGCCAGACGCACCGCGGCGTCCTGCTCCTCGCCGGGATAGGTGATCAGTACGATCTTCTCGCCCACCTCGGCGACCATGCCGCCGGTCTCGGCGAAACGCCCGTCGAATCCGACGTTGATCGAACCGCGCAGATGCCCGGCGGCGAAGTCGTCGACGCCGCGCGCATCGAGGACACGCGTGCCGGCGGCGAGTTCCGCCTTCATCCGCTCGGGGCTCAGCTCGGGAATCGTGTGATCCTGCGCCAGAAGCGGGTGCATCCGCTTGTTCATCGCGGCGTCGACCGAGAAGTACGACGGTGCGGCCGGCTGACCTTCGGTGACCAGGGCGACGAAGTCGTCCTCGCTCATCGGCTGCACGGACGGGTTGGTGGCGCGCTGTTCGCCGATGGTCGAGGTGAGTTCGGTCGACAGGTTCTTCCCGCAGGACGAACCGGCACCGTGAGCAGGCATGACGACGACTTCGTCGGGCAATGTCAGCAGCTTCTCGTGCACGGTGCGGTACATCGCGCGAGCCAGATCGGCACTCGAGCCGTCGCCGAGGTTGACCAGATCGGGACGTCCGACGTCGCCGATGAACAGCGAGTCCCCGGTGAGCACTGCGGCCGGGACGGCGCCGGAATGCTCGCGCACCAGCACCGAGATCGACTCCCAGGTGTGGCCCGGGGTGGACAGGATCTCGAGTTCGACGTCCCCCAGCGACAACTTCTCGCCGTCACGCAGACGGCGGATCGGGTAGTCGGTCTCCGCCGCTTCACCGAATCCGATCCACGCACCCGTGGCGTCGACCAGTTCGAGATGACCGGAGACGAAGTCCGCGTGGAAGTGGGTGTTGATCACACCCTCGATGGTCAGGCCGTACTTCTCTGCGTCGGAAAGATATTCGGTGATGTCGCGGCGGGGATCGACCACGACCGCCCTGCCCGTGTTCTCGTCACCGATGAGGTAGGACGCATGGGAGAGGCACTCGATGTAGTACTGCTCGAGAATCATGGATTCCTCCGTTGCTGGATCCGGATGGCGTTCCGGTGATATGGACATCGTGGCATATACCCCCTAGGGTATGTCAAGTACCCCCTGGGGTATCAGTTCGCCCCCGAAGCTCGGCCCTGCCGGGACGATCACATTTCTTGCATATACCCCCAGGGGTATGTATACGATGGTCCTGCAATACCCCCGGGGGCACCTCCTCGAACCCCTACCGATCCTCACGCTCGAAAGGCCACTCATGACCGAGTCCCCTACCGCCACCGTCGATCCGAATTCCCTGCACGAGTCGATCGATTCGGGCGGGCCCGTACGGATCGTCGACGTCCGGACTCCCGGCGAATTCGAGTCCGTGCACATTCCCGGCGCCTACAACGTCCCCCTCGACCTGCTGCGTGAGCATCGCGACGAGTTCTGCGCCCATCTCGACGAGAACGTCGTACTGGTGTGCCGCTCCGGGCAGCGTGCCGGCCAGGCCGAACAGGCCCTGCGTGAAGCAGGGTTGCCGAACCTCCACATCCTCGAGGGCGGCATGCTCGGCTGGGAATCGGCCGGCCTGCCCGTCAACCGCGGCGCAGATCGCTGGGATCTCGAACGCCAGGTCCGGCTCGTCGCCGGCTCGCTCGTCCTGGGCTCGGTTCTCGGAAGTATCGCCGTGCCGAAACTCAAGTGGCTCGCTGCCGGCATCGGCGGCGGGTTGACCTTCGCCGCACTGTCGGACACCTGCGCGATGGGCATGCTGCTGTCCAAGCTGCCCTACAACCGCGGGGCACAGTGGGATCTCCAGAACGTCGTCACCCAGTTGACCGGAGGTCCGTCCTGCCCGGCCGAAAGGAAACTGGCATGGTCGCGCTGACCGTAGCCCTGGCGGTCCTGGTCGGCGTCACCCTCGGACTGCTCGGTGGCGGGGGCTCGATTCTCACCGTCCCCCTACTCGCTTACGTCGCAGGGATGGACGCAAAGGAGGCGATCGCCACCTCGCTGCTGGTCGTGGGTGTCACCAGCGCGGTCGGCGCGATCTCCCACGCTCGCGCCGGCCGCGTGCAGTGGCGTACCGGCATCCTGTTCGGCCTGGCCGGCATGGTCGGCGCCTACGGCGGTGGTCTGCTCTCGCGCTTCATTCCGGGCACCGTACTGCTGCTCGGCTTCGCCGTGATGATGATCGCCACAGCGATCGCCATGCTCCGCGGCCGCAAGAACAAGGCCGCGGCCGGTGAGGGCGACGCTGCGATGCCCGTCGGCAAGATCCTGCTCGACGGTGTCGTGGTCGGCCTGGTCACCGGTCTCGTCGGTGCCGGCGGCGGCTTCCTCGTCGTGCCGGCCCTGGCATTGCTCGGCGGCCTGCCCATGCCGATCGCGGTCGGCACGTCGCTGATCGTGATCGCCATGAAGTCCTTCGCCGGACTCGGAGGCTATCTGTCCACCGTGCAGATCGACTGGCGTCTCGCGGCGATGGTCACCGGTGCCGCCGTCGTGGGCAGCCTCATCGGCGGCCGTCTGACCTCGCTGGTCGATCCGGACACCCTGCGCAAGAGCTTCGGCTGGTTCGTGCTGATCATGTCCTCCGTCATCCTCGCGCAGGAGATCCACCCCGGCGTCGGCATTGCCACGGCGGCACTCACCGTGGTCGCCGCCGGCGCCACCTATGTCTGCAACCGCAGCGAGCACTGCCCACTGCAACGCCTCGGAGGACGCTCTCGCACAGCCGCGGCGGCGGGCTGAACGCACGACGCGGAAGCGCTCACCCGTTCTCGACAGACCCGAACCGAGGAGTTCACCATGCAGGAAGTCGACACTGTCGCTCTGATCACGGCGTGGGAGTCCGGAGCTCCGGTGCTCGATGTCCGCGAGGACTACGAGTACCTCCGGGGCCACGTCCCCGGCGCTCGGTCGATCCCCCTCCCCGAACTGTCCGCCCGCGTAGGGGAGGTACCGCCGGGAGGGACCGTCTATGTGATCTGCGCGTCCGGAAACCGGAGCAAGCGTGGAGCCGAGATCCTCGAATCCGCGGGACGGTCCGCAGTGTCCGTCGCCGGCGGGACGAGGGCGTGGGTCTCCGCGGGTCGGGAAGTGCGGCGCGGACCCACCCCCTGAGCGCCGCGCCGAACTTCTTCACCAGCGGCCTGCATGCCGCCTTCGATGACGGCATGCAGGCCGTAGAGTGGAACTTCGCCGGGCCGGGCCCGGACGATGGTGAAACGAAAGCGGTGACACGGACGTGATGGGCCTCGGCGAGCTGGAATCGGCGATCATGGACGTGCTGTGGCAGAGCGACGAACCCCTTCGTGTACGCGATGTGCTGGCACGCCTCGAGCCCGACCGGTCGCCGGCCTACACGACCGTGATGACGGTCCTGGACAACCTGCACACCAAGGGCATGGTCACCCGCAGCCGAATCGGCCGTGGTTACAGCTACCGCGCAACCCGTAGCCGCGAGGAAACCGCGGCAGAACTGCTGCGGCACGTGCTCCGGACGTCCGGCGACGCCGAACAGGTCATGCTGCACTTCGCCAGTTCTGCGACGGAGGACGAATCCCGGATCCTGCGCCGCGCCGCCCGGCGGACCACGGCCCGCAACCGCAGGAATCTGCCCTCGTGATCGTTGCAGCAGCACTGTTCGTGGCAGCGCTCGTCCTCGGTTTCGCAGCGCCGCGATGGCTTTCGCATCTGGCCTCCCCGGGCCGCGATCCGCGCGGTGCGCTCACCGCGTGGGTATCGACCGAGGTCCTGTTCGTCGCGGCACTGGCCGGCGGTCCCCTGGCGGTAGCCACGCGACCCGGCTTGCAGATCGATCATCTGCCGGTACCGGCGTCGTGTGTGCGTACGGCGCGGGACGAAGGATTGCTGCCATGGCTGCCCTATCTGGAGACAGCGCTGTGGGTGGTCGCGGGCGCGGTTCTCGTGCGGATCGCCGTGGTGGTGTCCCGTTCGTACCGCAGGCACCGCCGCGAAACCGTTGCCCACCTCAACCTGGTCCGCATCCTCGGAAGGATCCGGAGACACGCCGGGGGTGAAGTCATCTGGTTGCAGGACACCGCCTGCGCGGCATACAGCATCGGCGGCCGTAACGGCACTGTCGTGGCCGGCGAGGGACTGAAAGCGCTGGACCCACCGACGCGTCGGGCGGTACTCGATCACGAGTACGCACACATCCGCGGTCGCCACCATGTGCTGGTGGCGATCAGCGGGGCCCTGAGGACGGCGTTGCCGTTCGTGCCGCTGTGCCGCCAGGGAGCGCCGTGGATACGTGTGCTCGTCGAGCTGGCAGCAGATCGCCGGGCCGCGCAGTCCTGCGGACACGATGCGGTCCGCGATGCTCTGCTCCGGTGCGCAACGACGCTCGATCCGGCGGCACGAGAAGAAGCATCCGACGGGTATCTCGACGCGAGGCTCCGGTGGTTGAGTCCGGTTCGCCGGTCCGGCCGTTCGCACGGCGTACTCGCTCGTCCTTTCGCAGTGGCCTTGTCCGCTCTTCCCGCATTCCTCACGGGAGTCTCCGTCGTCGGAATCGTGACCGCGTCCTGCCTCCCCGTGTGATCGGCGATTCACAGGAGTCGTCGCAGGGACGCCGCCGCCACCGGTAGAGAACGGCGCCGCCGAGCAGGGCCAGCGAGAGGACGGCGAGGATCGGCTGTAGCGGGGCCCACCATCCGAGCGCTCCGGACGCGCCGATCGTGACGAGCACCACTTTGTTGCAGACCGGGCAGCCCACGGCGAACACGGTCAGCATCACTCCGGCCGCGGGTGTCGCCGTCCGCGGACTCCCGGAGTGGGAGTTCTGTAGACCGAACCACAGCGCGGTCAGCACCACGGTCGCGCCGAGCACCGGGTATTCCCACCAGCGCACCGGGATCTCCCGGCCGAACCACGGATTCGCGAGGATGTCCGTCGGTACGCCGACGACCAGAAGAGTGATCACCCCCGCGGCCACCGCTCGGAGCAGGGCTCTGATCCGATACGAATTCTTCTGAGCGATTGCGGGATTGCGAGTCTCGAGAGCTGCGGGAGGGGTGGTCACATCGGGATCCTTGTCGACGGAGAGTGGCACAACTACTAACCAGCTTAGTAGCTCGAGCTACTATCCTGCTTAGTAGTTCGGGGCGGTCGATCCACTCCGGCACGACCGACCGTGGAGGCACGCATGACCCCGACGAAACACACCGTCCGCACCCGGCGGGACCTGTGGCTGCTCGGCGCGCTCGGCGTCGTCGTCGCGGTTCTGCTCACGTTTCTCGTCGTCGGCCGCACCGGCGCCGAAGATGCGGCCGAACCTGTGACGGCTCCGCAGATGGGACCGGTCGGAGATATGTCACGGCGCATCGACGGTGACCCGTTGGCGATCGGCGCAGTGGATGCTCCCGTGGTGTTGGTCGAGTACTCCGACTACCGCTGCCCGTTCTGCGCCAAGTTCAGCCGAGACGTCGAGCCGGCTCTGATCGACAAGTACGTCGACGAGGGCATTCTGCGCATGGAATGGCGCGATCTTCCGATCTTCGGCGACCAATCGATGGCCGCTGCCCGTGCCGGACGCGCCGCTGCCGCACAGGGGAAGTTCTGGGAATTCAACGCGACCGTCTACGCAGCTTCCCCCGATCGCGGCCATCCCGACCTGACGCCGGAATCTCTGCGCAGCTTCGCAGCTGCGGCCGGAGTGCCCGACCTGGATCGATTCGACCGGGAGGCCGCGGACCCGTCCGTCGACCAGTCCATCTACGCCGACATGCTCGAGGCGAACACCATCGGCGTATCGAGTACGCCGTCGTTCGTGATCAACGGCACCCCGATCCTGGGCGCACAGCCGCTCGGAGTCTTCGAGCAGGTCATCGAGGCAGCAGCCGGGGCGGCGGAGTGACCGAGATCGGCCTGCTCGGTGCTCTGCTCGGCGGCGTGCTCTCCCTGCTCAGCCCGTGCTCGGCGCTGCTGCTGCCCTCGTTCTTCGCGTATGCCTTCGACGGTGCGGGGCGCCTGGCGGCACGCACCGCACTCTTCTACGCCGGATTGACCTCGGTACTCGCGCCCCTGGGAGCCGGACTGGGATTGATCGGTGCGCTCCTGACCCAGCACCGCGCCGTGATCACCCTGGTCAGCGGCACCATTCTCATCGGTCTCGGCATCATGACCGTTGCCGGCGGAGGCTTCGCATCGAAGTCGGCGCAGCAAGCCGCGAACTCGCTGACCGGCTCCGGCGCCCTGTCGGTGTTCGCGCTCGGAGCCGTGTACGGATTCGCAGGATTCTGCTCCGGACCCCTGCTCGGGAGCGTGCTGACCATCGCGGTCGCCGGGGGGCACCCGCTGCACGGGGCCGTGCTGATGGCCGTCTACGCCCTCGGTATGGCGCTGCCGCTGTTCGCACTGGCCCTCGCGTGGGAACGATTCGAGCTGCGGAAGCGCACCTGGCTACGAGGACGTCCCATCACCCTCGGCCCCCTGCGAACCCATACCACGTCTTTGATCTCGGGGCTGCTGTTCGTCGGCATCGGCGTGCTGTTCCTCGTCACCGACGGCACCGCGAATCTCACCGGGCCGATGGGTGTCGACGAGCAGTTCGATCTGCAAGTAGCACTCGGCCGGTGGACACAGGAGGTGCCCGTCGTCCCGATTCTTCTGATCGTCACGCTCGTCGCGTTCTTCGTCGTCATGCTCCGCGTGGTGCGTCAACGGCAAAGACGCTGATACGCGCCACCGCGATCGTCGGGTCGCTCGCCGGGTGCCGTCGGTCGCACGACTCACACGCCGATTTGATACCCCCGGGGGTACACTGGTCTGCAGAACTAGGAAAGGACGCCTCCATGGTCGGCGACGAAGACAGCATCGCATTGGTACTCAACCGGCTGCGCCGCGCACAGGGTCAGCTCGGCGGAGTGATCGCGATGATCGAACAGGGCCGGGACTGCAAGGACGTCGTCACTCAGCTTGCAGCCGTGTCGCGCGCGCTGGACCGCGCCGGTTTCAAGATCGTGGCGAGCGGGCTGAAGGAATGCATGAACGGCAATGCCGAGGACGGCAAGGAACCGATGACCGAGGTCGAACTCGAGAAGCTCTTCCTCGCCCTGGCCTGATCCCTCCCCTTCCGAGAGAAAGCAGGACACCCATGACACTCGCACTCTCGACCACCCTGCACACCTCGTTCCCCGACGCGGTCGAACGCACCCGTAAGGCGCTGTCCGAGCAGGGATTCGGCGTGCTCACCGAGATCGACATGAAGGCCACCCTGAAGGCGAAGCTCGGCGAGGACATGGAGGACTACGTGATCCTCGGGGCATGCAATCCGCCACTGGCACACCGCGCAGTGACGGTCGACAGGCAGATCGGGCTCCTGCTCCCCTGCAACGTCGTGGTCCGCACCGATCCGAACAACCCGGAAACGGTCGTGGTCGACGCGATGAACCCGCAGATGATGGTGCAGGTCGCCGATCAACCGGGACTCGCGGAGGTCGCCGACGACGCCACCACCGCCCTGCAGGCCGCAATCGATTCGCTGAAGGCGGACGTACCGAAGAACTGAAGGCGACAGACACCACGAAGGCCGGCACAGAGCTGTGCCGGCCTTCGCCGGCCGTCTCGAGTTCCGCCGGGTCGGACCAGGACGGAAGTTGCCGGGCGTGTTTCATGAAGTCGCGCAGGTCGTTCGGAAGTCCTCAGGGCGACGGCCGAGAGTTCTTCCGCCCGGCAGTTCCTCGTTCCCATTGCGCTGCCGGATGTTCAGTCGACGCGGTAGTACCGCCCGGCGTCGTCCAATCGTGCACGCAACGCGTCGATTGCCGGCCGTTGCCCCTTGTGCAGCTTCGTCTCGGCGTCCGCCGCGACGACCCAGCGCGCCTCGTCGACCTCCGGGATGGTGATCCGCTTGCCGGATCGCGGGGGCCATTCGACCTCGCACGTGTTGCTCTCGACGAACCTCAGCTCCTCCGCCGTCTCCCCCGCGTAGATGCTGACGATCTTGCCGGACGACTGCCGGTAGCGACCCAGCAACGACAACGGCACATCCGGGGGCTCGATCCCGCATTCCTCTGTGAACTCGCGCAGGGCGACCTCGCGAGGATCCTCCTCGGGACCGTACTCGCCCTTCGGTACCGACCAGGCCGCTTCGTCTTTCCCCTTCCAGTACGGGCCGCCGGGGTGGACGAGCCACACGCCGAGCAGTCCGGTGTCGTCGATGCGATAGAACAGCAGACCCGCACTGGTGACGGCCATCATTACTCCTGTATCCCTGTGACAGGTCGACGCAGAACGGTTCTCAACTTCGCGGGCGCGGCGCGGCGAGGGTCGGACAGGTAGATCTCGTGGTGTTCACCCGCGAACGTCAGGCCTCGCTCCGGCATCACCTGCGTGTGCAGGCGCCGCAGTACAAGTCCTTCGTCGTCGTACGGTCCGATGTGCAGGATCTGCAGCGCCTTGCCCTCCGTCAACCGGAACGGCCGAACACGCGGCAACGAGGGAAGCGACTTCTTCTTCGCGCGGGCCTTCCCGCCCGCGGACACGATCGCCTCGGTCACCATGTCGCCGGTGATCCAGGTCGGCTGCGCGATCATCATGCGCCACGACCAGAGGTCTTTGTTCCGGGTGTGGAAGGTGGTCATGTCCTCGCTCCACCACAGTCCTTCGAGGGGCCCGACGACGAAATCACGGCCGAGTTCGTTCTCGGAGGTGAACTTGACGGTGTATGCCACCGAGTAGAGAGCTTCCACGGCGTCGGCGTACTCCTCGGAACTGTTCGGATCGCCTGTCCCGTCCACGGCCGGATAACCGAACTCGGGGACGTGCACCTCGGTGAAATCCTCGGACGAGCAGGTGTACCGCTCGCGGTACTGCCGTTCGATGTCGTATTTGTCCACGGCACCCCTTCCGTTCGAGGACGAGAATAGGCGTCTGGCGGCATCCGTACGCGCGATCCGCCGTTGCCTTCGCCCTGCAGCCGATTGCGTCTAGCATCGTGCTCATGCTCGACGAGAGCGCCCAGAAGGCGTTCGAGGAGAACCGCACCCACCTGCTGTCGGTGGCGTACCGCCTCACCGGCAGCCTCGCCGATTCCGAGGACGCCGTACAGGACGCATGGCTTCGACTCGCGGGCGCGGATGCCACCGAGGTGCGCGACCTGCGTGCGTGGCTGACGACGGTCGTGGGGCGATTGTGTCTCGACAGACTGCGCTCGGCCGCGGTGCGCCGCGAGACGTGTGTGGGCCAGTGGTTGCCCGAGCCGATCGTGGCGCCCTTCGGTTCCTCCGTTCCCCCGGATCCGCTCGACGAGATCGTGCGCGACGAGGACAACCGTCTGGCCGCCCTCGTCGTGCTCGACAACCTGACCCCGGCGCAGCGCGTGGCGTTCGTCCTCCACGACGCGTACGGCATCCCCTTCGACGACATCGCCCGCACCCTCGGCGTCGCCACCCCGACCGCCCGCCGGCTGGCCTCCCGCGCCCGCCGGACGGTGTCGTCCGTTCCGCCGCCGAGTTCGCCGGCCGAACACGAGGAGGCCGTCGTGCGGCTCGTCGCGGCCGTCGCCGGCGCCGACCTCGATGCCGTCGTCACCGCGCTCCATCCCGATGCCCGCATGATCGGGGACGCCGGGGGCACGACCCGCACGGCAGCGAACGTCGTGGTCGGCGCCGAGAAGGGTGGCGCGTTTCATCCTGGAGTTGCCGCGGCTCCACGGCGCCGAGGCGTTGACGGCGTTCGAACCGGTCCTCGCGAACGGCGAGTCGGGTCTGCTGAACCGCGGTCGCCCGGCCGAGGACGGTCGGCCGGGCTTTCCCACGCGTGACGGCGTGGACCGTGCGGGACGGACGGATCCGGGCTGCCTACGACATGGCGGATCCCGAGAAGCTCAGGCGCGGAATCCTCCTGGACGACAGCATCTTCGATCAGTCGTCAAGCGCTCCCGGTCTCACCGGTGCGCGGTTCGGCCCACGGGACGCGGCAGGCGTCCGTGCTGAAACCCTGATCGTGGATGCCCAGAGCCGAGTTCATGCGCGCACGCATGTTCTCGAGCGCGATCTGATAGGTGAGTTCGACGACGCCCGCCGGCCCGAAACGACGCTCGAGGTCGGCGACCTGTTCGTCGGTGACCTCCGTCGCCACGTCGCCGGTCATCGCGTCGGCGTAGGCGATCGCAGCCTTCTCGTCGTCGCTGTAGAGATCGGAGGTCCGGTACTCGGCGATGTGGGCGAGGCGTTCGGTGTCGAGTCCGTCCAGTCGCTGCATCATCGTGCCGAAATCGATGCACCACGAGCATCCGACGGTCCACGCCACGCGATAGACCGCGATCTCCCGGACCGCGGCGGGCAGGACGGTGGAGGCGCGTTGAGCGAGCATCTCGTGGACTCCGCTCGTACGCATCAGCCTCGGATGGTGCGCCGTCACCGCGAAGGGTTCGGGTACCGAACCGAACCTGCGGCGGGCGAACGCATACATCGCACGGGTCGTCGGGCCCGCGCGGTCGGGAGCGACGGCTTCGAGTCGTGCCATGACAATGTCCTTCCGATACGACCGACGGAGCCTTCCGTCGGATCCGAGGTGGTCTACACCATGGAGACGAGGCAGGCCGCACGGATGTGACACCTCGGGCGCTACGCTGCAGGAATGGTTGATTCGACGACTTCGGGACGGGTTCGTACGGTCTCCCGGTTACGACCGTTCGCCTCGACGATCTTCGCCGAGATGACCGAACTCGCCGTACGGCACGGCGCGATCAACCTCGGGCAGGGCTTTCCCGACGTCGACGGTCCGCCCGCGATGCTCGAGATCGCCCGTCGCGCTATCGCCGAAGGCGTCAACCAGTACCCGCCGGGGTCCGGCATGCCCGTGCTGCGCGAGGCCGTCGCCGCCGACCGCGCCGCGCGGTACGGCCTCCACCACGACCCCGGCTCCGAGGTACTCGTCACCGTCGGCGCCACCGAAGCGATCAGCGCCGCCATCCTCGGACTCGTCGAGCCCGGCGAGGAGGTGCTGCTCACGGAGCCGTACTACGACTCGTATGCCGCCGCGGTGGCTCTCGCCGGGGCGACGCGGCGTACCGTGCCGCTGACCCGTTCCGGGAACGGTTTCGTGCTCGACGTCGACGCCCTACGCGACGCCGTCACCGACCGGACCCGGATGCTGGTCGTCAACAGCCCGCACAATCCCACCGGCACCGTCTACGACCGTGAGGCGCTGACCGCTCTCGCCGAGTTGGCCTGCGAACGCGACCTGCTGGTGCTGTCCGACGAGGTGTACGAACATCTCGTCTTCGACGGTCGCGCGCACATTCCTCTCGCGTCGCTGCCGGGCATGGCCGGACGAACGGTCACGGTCTCGAGTGCCGCCAAGACGTTCAACGTCACGGGCTGGAAGATCGGGTGGGCGATCGGCCCGCGCGAACTGATCGACGGGGTACGTGCCGCGAAGCAGTTCATGACGTTCGTCGGAGGGGCGCCCTTCCAACCCGCGGTGGCGCACGCGCTGACGCACGAGCAGGAGTGGATCACGTCGATGCGCGACGACCTGGAGCGCAAACGAACCTTCCTGTCGCGTGCGCTCTCCGATGCCGGATTGCAGGTGTTCGACTCCGCCGGAACGTATTTCGTGTGCGCCGATCTGACATCTGTCGGCAGGTCGGATGCGGTCGCCTTCTGCCGGGAACTTCCCGGGCGGATCGGGGTGGCCGCTGTGCCGGTGAGTGTCTTCGTGGACGATACCGCCTCGTGGAATCACCTGGTGCGCTTCGCGTTCTGCAAGCGGGACGAGGTGCTCACCGAAGCGGTGGCACGCCTGAACGGATTGCAGGAGGCGCGCTAGATGTTGCGTCCGACCATTCCGTCCGACTTCGTCTCGCGAGCGGTACGGGTGGGAGCCGAGGAGGGCATCGATCTGCAGCCCGCTCTCGACGCGGCGCGCATCAGCCGTGCGGTGCTCACCCATCCCCATGCGCGCCTCACACCGGCGCAGGTCAGTCGCTTCACCCAGCTGGTCTGGCAGATCACCGACGACGAACTCTTCGGCATCGCAGCGGCACCCGTGCCTCGCGGCACCTTCCGGGTGATGTGCCTGACCCTCATCCACCGGCCCGATCTCGACCGCGCCCTGCGACGGATGATCGAGGTCAACCACGTCCTCCGTTCCCTGCCGCAACTGAGCCTCACCCCGGGCGGGTCCACCACCTTCCTGGAGGTGGAACTGCCGGAGGTCGTGGACGACAAGACCCGTGTGGTGGTCGATTTCCTGCTCATGCTGCTGCACCGTTTCGCGGCGTGGCTGGTGGGAGGCCGCGTCCCCCTCGAATCGGTGTTCCTGCCGTACACCGAACCCGATCCCGTCCTGGCCCGCAGTTACGACGCGATCTTCGGCGTGCCGGTGACCTTCGGCGCCGGACGCGCCGCGCTCCAGATCGACAACGCCGCACTGAAATCCCCACTCGTGCAGACGGAGGAATCACTCGAGGAGTATCTGCGGGATTCTCCGAACCTCATTCTGTCCGAACGTGATTACGAATCGACGGTCTCGACCCAGGTGCGGCGGATATTCGAGTCGGGCATCGAGGGACGGACGGCGACCGCCGAGGACATCGCCGGCAGGCTCGCGGTGAGCGCTCCCCACCTACGACGTCTGCTCCGTCAGGAGGGCACGTCGCTGGGGCAGTTGCGTGAGGAGGTTCTCCGCGACCTCGCGATCGCCGGGCTGAGACGCGGCGAAGCGGTCGACGACCTGTCTTCCCGGCTCGGTTTCTCCGAGCCGAGCGCCTTCCGGCGGGCATTCAAGAGATGGACCGGGAATACTCCTCGCTCATACCGCGAACACCGCTGACGGTTGCGGACGCCGACCGAGGCAGTGCGACCGGGTACCCGCACAGTCGCGGATCGAAACTCGATCGGACCAGCAGTTTTCGGTCGTGGATCGGAGAGTGGCCCAGGCCGGTGCCGGGCTTGCATTCGCGCATTTTCAGTGGGAACGTCGGAAGGGAACCGTCATCGACTGTCGAGAGGGTGATCTACGAGCTATGCGCACGATCGTTCGCGACGACTATCCGACCCGCGGTCGCACCGCCTGTGAGTCCGTCGAGAGGAAGGATCCCGTCGTCTGGGGTTCGGCAGCCGACGGACCGCTCGACGCGGAGGCAGTGGTCGAGTACGACCGCTGCGGATTCCACACCGCCGAAGGACTTCTCGCCGCGCACGACGTCGGGAACCTTCTGGAGGAGACTTCGCGCCTCGGCCGCGAGCTCGGTGACGACGACCGCGTGGTCCGCGAACAGGGCAGCGGCGACGTCCGCTCGGTCTTCGACGTGCACCGGCTCAGCGATCTCGTGGACTCCATCGTCCGCAGGCCCGAGATCGCCGGAATCGCACGGCAACTGCTGGGATCCGACGTGTACGTCCACCAGTCGCGGCTCAACGTCAAGCCCGGCTTCCGCGGCGGACCCTTCTACTGGCATTCGGACTTCGAGACGTGGCACGCAGAGGACGGCATGCCCAAGCCGCGCGCTCTGAGTATCTCGATAGCCCTCACCGAGAATTACGGCTACAACGGCGGTCTGATGATCATGCCGGGTTCGCACAGGACGTACGTCTCCTGTGCCGGTGAGACGCCCGACGACTACTACCGGGAGTCGCTGGTCACCCACGTTCCGCAGACGGGTTCGCCCGACGAGGACACCCTCACCCGCCTGGCGGCCGAGCACGGTATCGCGACCTTCACAGGTCCGGCCGGGTCGGCGACGGTCTTCGATTCGAACTGTATGCACGGTTCCAACGGAAACATCACACCGTTCCCGCGCTCGAATCTGTTCGTCGTGTTCAACAGCGTCGAGAACACGCTCGTCGAACCGTTCGCCGCATCGAAACCGCGGCCGTCCTATCTCGGCAGCCGCGACTTCACGCCTCTGCGGTGAACTGGGTGAACACACCTCGGGGGTGAGGCCGCCGCCGGTTGGCCGGGCCGTCCTGCAGCGTCCCGGCCGCAACCGGCGCACGGAGGCCTCGTCACACGGGGCCTGATCACATGGAGGCCTCGCGCCTTTTCACGTCGATCGGCATGGCGCGTCCACCGGAGCCGAAGATCGCTCGTCGGAGGGTGAATCTGCCCAGGTCGGGATCGTAGGGCCGGTATGCCGCATACACGAGGACGTGGAGACGTGACTGCAGACGGATGAGCCCGAGAATCTCCGGCGTCAGGCGGCCGTGCAGTTCGAAGGTGTCGATTCCCGATCGGATGTAGGCCGCGTACTCACGCGGCGGTGTGTAGGCCCGGCGCGGCGACAGATCGACGTACAGGTCGGTCAACTGGGCGATCTCGATGTCCGCCTTGCGCAGGCACAGCGCGAGATCCAGATCCTCGTGGATCCTCGGGTCCGTACTGACGACGTCCCGGACCTGCTCCCATGCGGATCGTCGCAGCGCCATGTTCGCGCCGTGCAGATTGTCGATCCGCCGTTCCCCACCGAACGTTCCCTGGGCCACCCGCTTGCCGACGTACCACTTCTTGAGCGCCCGGTAGGGAGAATCGTACGAGTTGTTCAACCCGCTGATCGCTCCCACTGCCGCAGTGTCTTCGCGCGCGAAGAAGGTGCGAACGGTACGTGCCCACTCCGGGCGAACCCGCGTGTCCGCGTCGATTCGTCCGATGAGATCCCCTGTCGCCGCATCGAATCCGGCATTGCGCGCGAATGCGACACCCGGCCGCTCCTCGACGATCCGGCGGACGAGCGGGTCGCCCGCGGCGACGGCATCGATGATCTGCGCGGTGCGGTCGGTGGAATTGTTGTCCACCACCAGGATTTCGTGTATCTCCGACCGCTGCGCGAGCAGTGCCGCCAGACACTGTCCGATATAGCGTTCCTCGTTGTGGGCCGGCACGACGATCGACAACCTGTTCGTAGCCATGGGGCGACGGTACCCGACGGGGCGGCGACCGGCGGAGTCGTCATCGCAGACGACTCCGCCGGTCCTTCCGGCCGCGGACGGAGAAGATTCAGCCGCGGCGGGTACGCACCGCCTGCGCGAGACGGTCGAGTTGCACCGCGGTGGTGTCCCAGTCGATGCACGCATCGGTGATCGACCTGCCGTAGTCGAGCTTGTCGGCCTCCCCGAGAGTCAGGTCCTGGCGACCCGACTCGATGAAGCTCTCGAGCATCAGGCCGACGATGCCCTTCTCGCCGGCCTCGATCCGCTCCGCGACATCGGTGACGACGTCGACCTGCTTGTTGTGGTCCTTCCGGCTGTTGCCGTGGCTGGCGTCGATGACGACACGCTCGGGCAATCCCGCCTTGCGCAGCCTGGCCATCGTGTCGGCGACGGTCTCGGCGTCGTAGTTCGGGCCCGCGCTGCCGCCGCGCAGGATGACGTGGCAGTCGGGGTTGCCGACGGTCTCGATCAGCGCGGCCTGGCCATCGAGGTCGGTGCCGGGGAAGACGTGGCTCGCCGCCGCGGCCCGGGTGCCGTCGACCGCGACCTGCACGTCGCCTTCGGTGGAGTTCTTGATACCGACGGGCATGGACAGCGCACTGCACAGCTGGCGGTGGACCTGGCTCGCGGCGGTGCGGGCACCGATGGCTCCGTAGGTGACCAGGTCGGCGTAGTACTGCGGGAGGATCGGGTCGAGGAACTCGCATCCGACGGGCAACCCGAGGCCGGAGACGTCGAGCAGCAGCTTGCGGCCGATGCGCAGGCCGGTGTTGATGTCGAAGGTG
This sequence comes from Rhodococcus sp. Q1, assembly GCF_004153645.1. Taxonomy (NCBI): domain Bacteria; kingdom Bacillati; phylum Actinomycetota; class Actinomycetes; order Mycobacteriales; family Nocardiaceae; genus Rhodococcus; species Rhodococcus sp. Q1. The sequence continues at coordinate 347,009 of NZ_SDMJ01000004.1, forward strand.
CCGTCGAGGTGCGGGTCGTTGAGCAGGCCCTTCCATCCGAGGGTGGTGCGCGGCTTCTCGAAGTACACCCGAATCACGACGTGCAGGTCGTCGCGCAGCTCCTCGGCCTTGGCGGCCAGACGGCGCGCGTAATCCATCGCGGCGGCGGGGTCGTGCACGGAGCAGGGACCGACCACGACGACGAGACGGTCGTCGGTGCCGTTCAGGATGTCGACGGTGCCTGCGCGGCCCGAGCGGACGGTTGCTGCAACGACGGCGTCAGGTGCGTACTCGGCACGGATCTCGGAGGGCGCGACGAGAGGGCTGACCTTGACGGTGCGCTGTTCGTCGAGATTCGACGTGGAGATTCCGGTGGTCGCGGTTCCGGTGGTGGGGCTCATCGATGGTTCCTGTTCTCGGTGGTTCGGATTCCGACCCGAGAGAACCTGCGATTCCGACGAGCCGGTCTGGATCCGGCTCGTAGGTGGAGAAGTCAGCGCGTGGTCACGCCGACCGACCCACCCCGGGCCGGCCTGCTAAACCAGAAATATGCACGCTGCATGACTCCGTACTGTACCAGGAGAGCCGAAGCCCATGTCGAACCGGCCACGTCCCCGGACCTTCTAGTGTTGTGAGCATGAGCAAGCCAGTCGTCCGCAGCCGACATGTCGCTCGTGTCGTCCGGTGTGCACCCCGCCGGGTCTACGAGTTCGCCGCGGATCCCGACAACCTGCCGAAGTGGGCCGCCGGTCTGGCCCGCAGCGAGGTGCGGCGCGTCGGCGACACCCTCGTCGCGGAGTCCCCGATGGGCGAAGTCACCGTGCGGTTCGTCGGCGCCAACGACTACGGGGTGCTCGACCACGAGGTGACGCTGCCGTCGGGGACGAGCGTGCACAACCCCATGCGGGTGCTCCCCCATCCGGACGGCGCCGAGATCGTATTCACCGTCCGCCAGATCGAACTGACCGACGACGAGTTCGACCGCGACACAGGCATGGTGGAAGAAGACCTCGCGCGACTCGCGGCGCTCCTCGAGTCGTAACTCTTCGGAACAGGAGAACGTGCATGGCTCGCAAGATCGCCACGAACACCCCGGTCGGAATCCGGGAGTTGCTGGATTTCGTCCGGCCCCGGCACCGGATGATCCTGATGACGCAGCGCGACGACGGCACTCCGCAGGCTTCCCCCGTCACCGGTGGCGTCGACGACAGCGGACGCATCGTGATCGCGACCTACCCGCAGCGTGCCAAGACCCGCAACGCCCGTATCCGTCCCGAGGTCGGCGTCGTCGTGCTGTCGGACGACTGGAACGACGCGTGGGTACAGATCGACGGAACCGCGGAGGTGATCGACGCCCGGGACGACGTCGAACCGTTCGTCGAGTACTTCCGCAACATCGCCGGTGAGCATTCGGACTGGGACGAGTACCGGCAGGCGATGCGCGATCAGGGCAAGTCGCTGATCCGGATCACCCCGGCCCGCTGGGGTCCGGTGGCCACGGGAGGGTTCCCACCCGAGCTGCCGTAGGCAGTTCACCGCCCCGCGTCGACCACGTGCCCCGCGATCCTGCGCAGGGGCACGTTGCGTTCCTGGGAGAGCTTCCGGAGCAAGGCGAAGGCATTGTCGGCGTCCACCGCGAAACGCTCCATGAGCATGCCCTTGGCCTGGCCGATGACATCGCGTGACGCGAGAGCGGTGCGCAACTGATCCTCCCGGCGGGAGGCGATCACCGCGAGCGCTGCGTGGGTCGCCAGGCTCGTGCCCACATCGATGCTGCGAGCGTCGAACGCTCCCTCACGAGAACTGTGCACGTGCAGGGCACCGTGGACGTCGTCGGTGTACAGGCACAGCACCAGCACTGATCCGACACCGACGGCCGATGATTCGGAAGAGAAAGCAGGCCAACGCCTCTCGCGTCGCATGTCGGGTACGAGCACCGTTGCCCGCTCCCGCATCGACTCCACGCAGGGTCCCTCGCCCGATTCCTGCTGCAGTGCGTCGATTCGCCTCGGGAACAGCCCGGTCGCAGCACGGGAATCGAAGCGGAGACCGGACGTACGCAACGCTATGCCGGCCTGCTCGGCACCCGGGATCAGGTCGACGGCCGCCGCGGTGATCACGCGCAGGGTGTCGTCGAGACAGGCACATTCGATTCGCATTCTGCGCGCCACATCGTCTATCCGACAACGCAATCGCCCTTCGGACGAATCTCCGTTCGTCCGCTCTGCGTTGCCGGTCTCCCCCAATGCCACGCCACATACTTGCATCGACGCGTCGGAACGCCGAAAGTCCCTAGCACGAGAGGTACGTCGCCCCCTCACCCACCGGACGCGTCCGGAAGGCCTACCGCCACGGCACCCGTTCCGGCTCGCGCAGGATCCGTCGTGCCGTGGACATCCGGTGCACCTCGTCGGGGCCGTCGTAGATGCGGGCGTAGCGCGCCCGGCGGTACATCCCTTCGAGCGGGGTGTCGGCGGTGAGGCCGAGCGCCCCGTGCACCTGGATCGCACGGTCGACCACATCGTGCAGCATCTGCGCGCCGCGGAACTTGGCGAGCCCGATCCGGACGCGGGCGTCCTCTCCCGAGTCCATGACCCGCGCGGCGTCCAGGGTCATCAGCCTGGCCGCCTGGATGTCGGCGGCGGATTCGGCGATGTAGCGCTGGATCTCACCTTTCTCGGCGAGCAGCGACCCGTGGGCGAAACGGGCGTCGGCGCGGGCACACATGAGTTCGAAGGCTCGTTGCGCCTGACCGAGCCAGCGCATGCAGTGGAAGATGCGCCCCGGCCCGAGCCGGTCCTGCGCGACGACGAAACCGTTGCCGCGTTCGCCGAGCACGCTCTCCTCGGGAACCCGCACACCGGTGTACCGCACCTCGTAGTGATCGCTCGGGTCGTGCCCCATCGTGGGGATCGCACGGACGATCTCGAGTCCGGGCGTGTCGATGGGCACGATGATCGCGCTGATACTGCGGTGCAGCGGCGTCGACTCGGGTTCGGTCCGGGCGAAGACCGTGCAGTACCCGGCCTGCGCGGCACCGGTGGTGAACCACTTGTGCCCGTCGATCACCCATTCACCGTTCTCGAGCCGCGCGGTGGTCTGCACGAGTACCGGGTCGGAACCCGCCACTTCGGGCTCGGTCATGCCGACGGAGGGCAGGATGTCGCCGGAGACGAGACCCGGGATCCAGCGCTCGCGTTGTTCGGCGGTGCCGTGTCGCTGGATCATCAGTGCGTCCTGCATGGACACCGACCCGACCGCGAGTTGTCCGTACTCGGAGCGGCCGATGATCTCGTTGAGGTAGACGAAGTCGAGGAAGGAAACCCCGCCACCGCCCATCTCCGCGGGATGCCCCAGAGCCCACAACCCCAGCTCCTTCGCCCCGGCCTTCAGGCCGGTGAGGGCCTCGGCGGCCGTGTCGTCGTGTCGGCTCAGGACCGGTTCGAGAGGAATCACCTCGTCGTCGATGAACGAACGCATGCGGGTGCACAGCTCGGCCACCCGTCCTCGGGGCCGGTTCCCAGTCATGCCCGCCAATGTATCGGCACACACGTCCACCCACAGAGCGTTCCGTCCGCTCCGGGTGTGGAAACCCGCCCGCCGGGGCATTCTGGGGCGAGTCCATCCTGCGACGCGACGAGCACGGAGGTGCCATGCCGGATCCTTCCGACCGAGTGCCGGAATACGAACACACCGAAGACGGTCATCTCGTCGAGAGCCGGGCCGAGGACTTCGCCCACGCGCGCAGCCTGCCCGTCGACCCGGACTGGTTCAAGACCGCGGTCTTCTACGAGGTCCTCGCCCGCGCTTTCAACGACTCGAACAACGACGGCACCGGCGACCTGCGGGGCCTGACCGAAAAGCTCGACTACATCGCGTGGCTCGGTGCCGACTGCATCTGGCTGCCGCCCTTCTACGATTCGCCGCTCCGGGACGGCGGTTACGACATCCGCGACTTCCGTGCTGTGCTACCGGAATTCGGCACGGTCGAAGATTTCGTGCTCTTCCTCGACGAGGCGCACAAGCGCGGCATCCGCGTCATCACCGACCTCGTCATGAACCACACCTCCGACACGCACGCATGGTTCCAGGAATCGCGGAGCGACCCCGACGGGCCGTACGGCGACTTCTACGTATGGTCGGACGTCGACGACCGGTACCAGGAAGCCCGCATCATCTTCGTCGACACCGAGACGTCCAACTGGACGTGGGATCCGGTGCGCAAGCAGTACTACTGGCACCGGTTCTTCTCGCATCAACCCGACCTGAACTACGACAACCCCGAGGTGCAGGACGCGATGCTCGACGTCCTGCGTTTCTGGCTCGATCTCGGCATCGACGGGTTCCGGCTCGACGCGGTCCCCTATCTCTTCGAACGGGAAGGGACCAACTGCGAGAACCTCCCCGAGACGCACGCCTTCCTGAAGAAGTGCCGCTCGGTGATCGACGCCGAGTATCCCGGTCGGGTGATGCTCGCCGAGGCGAACCAGTGGCCCACCGACGTCGTCGAGTACTTCGGCGAACCCGAGATCGGCGACGAGTGCCACATGGCCTTCCATTTCCCGCTGATGCCGCGCATCTTCATGGCGGTGCGGCGGCAGAATCGTTTCCCGATCTCCGAGATCCTCGCCCAGACCCCGCCGATCCCGAAGACCGCCCAGTGGGGCATCTTCCTCCGCAACCACGACGAGCTGACCCTCGAGATGGTGACGGACGAAGAACGCGACTACATGTACGCCGAGTACGTCACCGATCCGCGGATGCGCGCCAACATCGGGATCCGCCGTCGTCTGGCCCCGTTGCTCGAGAACGACCGGAACCAGCTCGAACTCTTCACCGCTCTGCTGCTGAGCCTGCCCGGCTCCCCCGTCCTGTACTACGGCGACGAGATCGGCATGGGCGACAACATCTGGCTCGGCGACCGCGACGCGGTGCGGACCCCGATGCAGTGGACTCCCGACCGCAATGCCGGATTCTCGCGCGCCGACCCGGCGCGGCTGTATCTGCCGGTCATCATGGATCCCACTTACGGATACCAGGCGGTGAACGTCGAATCGCAGATGAATTCGACGAACTCTCTGCTGCACTGGACGCGGCGGATGATCCAGGTCCGCAAGCAGCATCCGGCCTTCGGCAAGGCCTCGTTCACCGAACTCGGCAGCGCCAACCCCGCGATCCTGTCCTATCTGCGCGAGATGTCGCCGAGCCCGGAACGCAATTACAGCGACGTCATCCTGTGCGTGAACAACTTGTCGCGTTATCCCCAGGCGGTCGTGCTGGACCTGTCGCGCTTCGCCGGGTGGATCCCGGTGGAGTTGACCGGTTCCGTTCCGTTCCCGCCGATCACGGAGGAGGGTTACATGATCACCCTGCCCGGTCACGGATTCTTCTGGTTCGCCCTGCAGCCCGATCCGTCGAAGGAGGGGCCGGGCGAGCACCCGGTGAGCAGCGAAGCGGAAGCGGCGGTACAACCGTGATGACCAACACCGAACTCTATCCGGACGAGCGGCTCGTCGAGGACCTGCGCGAGTGGATGCCACACCAGCGATGGTTCGCGGCCAAGGGTCACACCATCACCGGGATCAGCGTCGTCCTGCGCCATCCGCTCGTCGAGGAACCCGGTTTCGGGGCCGACCATCTGCTCGTGAAGGTCTCGTTCGAGTCGACGGCGGACCAGATCTACCAGGTGCCGCTGGGTTTCCGTTCCCATCTCCCCGAGGAACTGCAGTCGTGGAGCGTGGTCGGTCCCGACGACTCCCACGACCACGGCCTGCACGTCTACGACGGCCTTCGCGATCAGGAGATCCTCGACCGGTACTCCCGCAGTCTGGCGAGCGGCACCCCCGCCGGTCCGGTGGATCTCCACAACGTGCCGGGTTCGGTCATCGAACAGGGACTGCGGGGCCGCGCGCTGAGCGCGGAACAGTCCAACACCTCCGTGGTCCTCGGAGAGAAGTTGCTGCTCAAGATGTTCCGGCGCGTGACGCTCGGTATCAACCCGGACGTCGAGCTGCCGCTCGCACTGGGCGAGGACGGTTGCCGGTCGATCGCACCGATCCGGGCGTGGATCGACGCGGAGGTCGACGGGGTCCGCACCACGCTGGCGATGGTGCAGGACTTCGCGGCGAATTCGGCAGACGGCTGGTCGATGGCGCTCGGCAGCGTCCGGGATCTGCTCATCGAAGGGGACCTGCGTGCCGACGAGGTGGGCACCGACTTCGCCGGCGAATCCCACCGCATCGGTGCGGCGGTCGCGGATGTGCACGCCCACCTCGGCTCCGCGCTCGGCACCGACGAGCGCGCCGCCTCCGAACTGGCCGAGGGCATGCTCCACCGGCTCGAGGGTGCGACGGCCGAGGTCCCCGAGCTCGCCGACCTCACCGAGGCGATCCGCGCACGATTCGAGGAGGTCGCGGCGCTGGGGCAGATTCCGGTGCACCGCATCCACGGCGACCTGCACCTCGGTCAGGTGTTGCGCACCCCCGAGCGCTGGCTGCTCATCGACTTCGAAGGGGAGCCGGCGAAGTCCCTCGAGGAGCGCCGCAAGCCCGACAGCCCGTTCCGGGACGTGGCGGGGATGCTGCGGTCGTTCGATTACGCCGCGCATCATTCGGTCCGCGAATCCGAACAGGGCACGGCGGTGGAGTCGCAGCGGGAGTTCCGGGCACGGGAATGGGCCGAACGCAATTGCGCCGCCTTCTGCGACGGTTACGCGGCCGCCTCGGGAACGGATCCGCGGGACGCCGACGTCCTGTTGCGCGGGTACGAGCTCGACAAGGCGGTCTACGAAGTGGTCTACGAGGCGCGGCACCGTCCCTCGTGGTTGCACCTGCCGCTCGAGGCGATCCGTCGCCTCACCACCGGCTGACCGCCGCCCGAACGCCGGGAATGCAGGAAGGGGAGAGATGCCGTGGCATCTCTCCCCTTCCTCGTCCCGCAGGTCAGCTCACCTGGAGCAGCAGTTCGTCGTCGACGACGTCCGCCGTGACCCGGTTGCCCTCGGCGAGTGCGTCGTCGAGCAGCATGTCGGCGATGCGATCGTCGACCACCCGGGAGATCGAGCGGCGCAACGGGCGGGCACCGAACTCGGGCTGGTGACCGTTGCGGGCGATCCACGCCACCGCGTCGGAAGTGAACTCGAGATCGATCCCCTTGCTCTGCAGACGCTTCCGGCTGTCGGCGAGCAACAGCTCGGTGATCCGATGCAGCTGGTCGTCGTCGAGCTTGCGGAACATCACGATCTCGTCGATGCGGTTGAGGAACTCCGGCCGCATCGATTCGCGCAGCCGTCCCATGACCCGGTCGCGCAACGGCTTCTCGGCCGCCTCGGCGTCGCCGGTGGTGAAGCCGAGCGCGCCACCGCGACTCGAGATGATGTCCGAACCGAGGTTGCTGGTCATGATGACGACGGTGTTGGTGAAGTCCACCGTGCGTCCCTCACCGTCGGTGAGGCGACCGTCGTCGAGGACCTGCAGCAACGTGTTGAACACGTCCGGGTGCGCCTTCTCGATCTCGTCGAGCAGCACCACCGAATAGGGGTGGCGACGCACCTGTTCGGTGAGCTGCCCGGCCTCGCCGTAGCCGACGTAACCGGGAGGGGCACCGACGAGACGGCTCACGGTGTGGCGTTCGCCGAACTCGCTCATGTCGATGCGCAGCATGGTGCGCTCGTCGCCGAAGAGGACCTCGGCGAGCGCCTTCGCGAGCTCGGTCTTGCCGACGCCGGTGGGACCGAGGAACAGGAAGCTGCCCACCGGACGACGCGGGTCGCTCATGCCGGAGCGGCTGCGCCGCACGGCGCGTGCCACGGCGTGCACGGCTTCGTCCTGCCCGACGACGCGCTTGTGCAGCTCGTCCTCGAGAGTGCGCAGCCTCTCCTTCTCCGCGCGGGTCATCTGCGAGGCCGGGACACCGGTGGCCCGCGAGACGATCTCGGCGATCAGTTCCGGATCGACGGTGGGAGTTTCCTCGCCGGTTCCGTCGCCGCTGTCGATCCGTGCCTGGAGACGGAGGATCTCGTCGCGGATGCGCGAGGCCTCCTCGTACTGCTCGGCTTCGACGGCCCGGTCCTTCTCCGCTTCGAGTTCGCCCAGCCGCGAACGCAGTTCGGTCACATCCGTGCGGGGGGTCCGCAGGCGCAGTCGTGCACCGGCCTGGTCGACGAGGTCGATCGCCTTGTCCGGCAGGTGCCGGTCGGGCAGGTACCGCATCGACAGGTCGACGGCCGCTTCGAGCGCTTCGTCGGTATACCGGACCTTGTGGAACTCGGCGTACCGATCGGCGAGACCCTTCAGGATCGCGACGGCGTCGTCGCGTGCGGGCTCGTCGACCGTGACCGGCTGGAAACGACGTTCGAGTGCCGGATCCTTCTCGATGTGCTTGCGGTACTCGTCGAGGGTGGTCGCACCGACGACGTGCAGTTCACCGCGGGCGAGCTTCGGCTTGAGGATGTTCGCCGCGTCCATCGCGCCCTCGTTGCCGGCGCCCGCACCGACGACGGTGTGGATCTCGTCGATGAAGACGATGAGCCTGCCCTGCTGGGCGACGATCTCGTCGAGCGCCGTGGTGAGGCGTTCCTCGAAGTCGCCGCGGTAGCGGGTTCCGGCGACCATCGCGGTCAGGTCGAGCTGGACGATGCGCTTGTCCTGCAGGACCTCCGGGACGGCGCCGTCGACGATGCGCTGGGCGAGCCCTTCGACGATGGCCGTCTTGCCGACACCGGCTTCACCGACGAGCACCGGGTTGTTCTTGGTACGCCGGGCGAGGATCTCGATCGTCTGCTCGATCTCGTCGGCGCGGCCGATGACGGGGTCGATGCCGCCGCCCCGGGCCCGTTCGGTGAGGTCGACGCCGAACTTGTCGAGCGTCGGCGTGGACGTCTCCTCGGCGACGGGAGCCGTGGGGACGGGCTGCAGCGCGGTCTGCAACGCCTGCGGTGTCACGCCCAGCGACGCCAGCAGGCGTCCGGGAGCACGGGTCTGGTCGGCCGCGAGCGTGAAGAACAGGTGCTCGGGGTCGATGTAGGTGGAGCCGAGCGCACGCGAGAGCTGGTGCGCTTCGAGGAGTGCGGTCTTCACGGCACCGGTCAGTGCGGGTGCGGAGACGGCCTCACCGGGGCGGCTCTGCGGCAGCCGCTGGTCGACGGCCGCAGCGACGTCGGCGGGGTCGGCCCCGGCGCGGGTCATGACCGTGCGGGACGGATCCTGCTCCGCCATCGCGCGGAGGAGGTGCAGCACGTCGAGTTCCGCGTCACCACGGTCGGTGGCGTAACGCGCCGCGTGGGCGAGGAGGTCCTGGGTGCCGCGGCTCATGAAACGCGTGATGTCGATTCGGCCGGGGCCACCAGGTCCGAAGAATGCCGGCATTCCGAAGCCTTTCTGTCGAACTTGAGCCATTCTCACTCAACTAACGTGCCCGGCTGCCGTGCAATTCCCATGCGTGAATGATCTGGATCACACATCCGGTTGGGGCCATCAATATTGTGCACAACATAACGGTGCACTACATTCATCTCGTGTCGTCTCCCCTCGAACTCGACCAGCAGGTGTGCTTCGCGCTCTACCGCGCGTCCCGCACCGTCACGGCCGCCTACCGGCCACATCTCGACCGGCTGGGCATCACCTACCCGCAATACCTCGTACTCCTGGCACTGTGGGAACGCGATGCGCGAGGCGTGCAGGATCTGTGCGACTCGCTCGATCTCGACACCGGCACACTGTCCCCCCTGCTCAAGCGGCTCGAGGCCGCCGGATACGTCGAACGACGCCGGCAGCAGACCGACGAACGTCGTGTCGTCGTCCATCTCACCGAAGCGGGGGATGCACTCCGGACAGAGGCCGCGGACATCCCCGGCTGCGTGACGCGGGACAGCCGGTTCGACGTCGACGAACTGGTCGCGCTGCGCGAGACGCTCCACCGCCTGACCGCCGCGTTGCAGGAAGCACCCGGCGCACTCTCGAAGAAAGGCAGGACATCGTGAACATCGTCTACACCGCCGAAGCACTCGCCACCGGGGCAGGCCGCGACGGCCACGCCCGCACCAGCGACGGCAAGCTCGACGTCGACCTCGCCCTGCCCACCGAGATGGGTGGCAGCGGGAAGGGAACCAACCCCGAACAGCTCTTCGCCGCCGGCTACGCCGCGTGCTTCCATTCGGCGTTGCAGATGATCGCCCGGCAGGAGAAGGCGGACGTCAGCGATTCGGCCGTCGGCGCCCGCGTCGGCATCGGCCCGACCGACGCCGGCGGATTCGGTCTCGCCGTCACCCTCGAGGTGACCCTGCCGAACCTCTCCCGCGAGAAGGCGCTCGAGCTCACCGAGAAAGCCCATCAGGTATGCCCGTACTCCAACGCGACCCGCGGCAACATCGACGTCACCCTCGAGGTGACGGACGACTGAGTCACCCCCGAGGGTGACGGACGACTGAGTCACCCCCGAGGGTGACGGACGACTGAGTCACCCCCGAGGGTGACGGGCGACTGAGTCACCGCCGAGGGTGACGGGCGAGTGACGCGCCCCTGCGCGGCGCACGTGTCCACGCCGACCCGTAGCGTGGAGACGTGCGCACGCAGGACCGGTCGCAGCTCACGACGTTCGCGGCCGAACTCGATTTCCCCCTCGACGACTTCCAGCTCGAGGCCTGCCACGCCCTCGAAGACGCCCGCGACGTGCTGGTGTGCGCTCCCACCGGGGCGGGCAAGACCGTCGTCGGCGAATTCGCCGCTCGCCTCGCGCTCGCAGCGGGCGGTCGCTGTTTCTACACCACCCCCATCAAGGCGCTGAGCAACCAGAAGTATCTCGACCTGTCGCGCCGTTTCGGCGACGACCGGGTCGGTCTGCTCACCGGCGACATCTCGCTGGACCCCCACGCGCCCGTGGTCGTCATGACCACCGAAGTGCTGCGCAGCATGCTGCACGGCGGCTCCCCACTTCTGCACGGTCTCACCCACGTCGTCATGGACGAGGTGCACTATCTCGCCGATCGTGAGCGCGGCGCGGTCTGGGAGGAAGCAATCCTCTCGCTCGCCGACGACGTCCGGCTGACGAGCCTGTCGGCCACGGTGAGCAACGCCGAGGAATTCGGTGGCTGGCTGCGCGGCATCCGCGGCGACCTGGCCGTCGTCGTGGAGGAGACCCGCCCCGTACCGCTCACCCAGCACATGCTCGCCGGCGGACGCCTGTTCGACCTGCTGTCGCCCGGCGGCACCGTCGACGAGACCCTCGAGCGGTACATCGCCCACCGCCGGCTCGTCGAAGCCGCGCCCGGCCCTGCGACCGGCAGAGGACGGCGACGGCGACGGGCACGCGGAGCACCCGGACCGGCCGGCGGCGACCTGCCCGGTACCGTCGCCCGGCTCGAGGCCGAACAATTGCTGCCGGCCATCTGGTTCCGGTTCAGCCGCAACGGTTGTGACGACGCCGTCACCGAATGCCTCGAATCGTCGGTCCGTCTCACCGAGGCCGCCGACACCGCCGAGATCCGCGCGGTCGCCGACCGGCACACCGCGGCCCTGCCACCCGCCGACCTCGACGCGGTCGGTCACACCGGGTGGCTCGAAGGTCTCGAACGTGGCTTCGCCGCGCACCACGCCGGTTTGATCCCCGCCTTCCGGCACACCGTCGAGGAACTGTTCGCCCGCGGTCTCGTGCGGGTCGTGTTCGCCACCGAGACCCTCGCCGTGGGAGTGAACATGCCGGCGCGCACCGTCGTCCTCGAACGTCTCGTCAAACCCACCGCCGACGGCCAGGTGCGCCTCTCCCCCGGCGAGTACACGCAGCTCACCGGCCGTGCCGGTCGTCGCGGTATCGACGTCGAAGGGCACGCCGTGGTGCTGTGGAGTCCCGAAGCCGACCCCGCGACGGTCGCCGGTCTCGCCGGCGCACGCTCCTATCCGCTGCACAGTTCGCTGCGTGTGGGATACACCACCGCGATCAACCTGGTCGCCGGTCGCGGCGTCCCCGGTGCGCGGGAGTTCCTGCGACGCTCGTTCGCCCAGTTCCAGGCCGAGCGGTCCGTCGCAGCACTCACCGACGCTGTCCGCGCGAACACGACCACGCTCCGCGATCTCGACACCGAACTCGGCGACGTCGAAGGCTTCACGGAGTACCGGCATCTGAGCGAGCGGCTCGCCGAGGCGCGACGATCCGGCTCGGCCGACCTCGTCGCCTCGCTCGCACGGGCGGTGCGCTCACATCCGGCGCACCGGCGCGGCGACAAGGACCGTCTCCTCACCCTCTCCGCCCGGCGCGCCGCGGTGCACGGCGACACCGAACGAATGCGATCGCAGATCGAGACGGTCACCGGCCGTCTCGCCGACACCTTCGATCGCACACTGGATCTGCTCGAGGATCGGGGCTATCTGCTCCGGGATCCGGTGGGCGGGTCGGCCTACGTCACCGACGACGGTCGCCGGCTGGGCCGGATCTACTGCACGAACGAACTTCTCGTCGCCGAGTGTGTCCGCACCGGAGCCTGGTCGGGACTGACACCCGCCGAACTCGCCGCCGTCGCCTCCAGCGCTCTGGGCGAGACCCGGCGCCGCACCGTCGGTGTCCCCGGCCGTACGACCCCGGCGATCGACGAGGCGCTGCGCGCCACCTCGCGGTTGTGGAGCGAACTCGCCGGACGCGAGGAACGACTCGGACTGGAAGTGGGGCCGGATCCGGATCCGATCGCCGTCGCCGCGATCCACCGCTGGGCGCGCGGGGACGGACTCGCCGCTGCCCTGCGCACCGCGTCGGATGCCGGACTGTCGGCGGGCGATCTGGTCCGCCGATATCTGAGGACCCTCGACCTCGTGGACCAGACCGGACTGTGCCGGCGGGACGAACTGCCGCCGGTCTCCTTCACCCTGACCTGACGGCCGGGGCCTCCCCTGAGCTCAGGGCATCGAGTACTCGACGGAACACAGCCGCTCCGACAGCTCCCACAGTTTCCGGGCCAGGATCTCGTCGCGGGAACGCGAGCTGGACTGCACCCGCTTCGGATGGCCGCGCATCTCGAAGAAGGCGTCGGGCCCGTAATAGCCGCCCGGCTCCGCGTCCGGTGCGGTCGCCGCGTAGAGGCTCGGGAGCGCGCCCTGTTGCGGGGACTGCCCGATGATCGGAGTGACGAGTTCGACGATCTTCCCGTGCCAGGACTCGCTGCGGTACTGCAGATTCGTCGACGAGTAACCCGGATGCGCGGCAATCGATCTCACATTCGATCCGGCTGCGGTGAGACGCCGCTGCAGCTCGTATGCGAACAGCAGATTCGCCAGCTTCGACTGCCCGTAGGCGAGCCACCGCTCGTACCGGCGGCGTTCCCAGTCGATGTCGTCGAGATCGATGCTGCCGATGCGGTGCATCGCGCTGCTGACCGTCACGACCCGGTCGGTGATGCGATCGATCAACAGCCCGGTGAGCGCGAAGTGGCCGAAGTGGTTGGTCCCGATCTGCATCTCGAAGCCGTCGGCCGTCCGCCGCAACGGCACCGCCATGACACCGGCATTGTCGACCAGGACGTCGATGCGCTCGTACTCGGCCCGCACCGCCTCGGCGAATGCACGTACCGATGCCAGATCCGCCAGGTCCAGACGACGGACCCGGGCGCGGTCGCCGAGTCCGGCCGCGACCGCCTCGCCCTTGGCGACGTCGCGGCAGGCGAGCACCACCTCGGCTCCGGCCCGCGCGAGTGCCCGGGCGGTCTCCGCACCGAGACCGCTGTTGGCTCCGGTCACGATCATCGTGCGTCCCGACAGATCCGGAATATCGTTCGTCGTCCACCCCATGCCCGCCACCCTACGGACGCGTGTCGCGCCGCGACAGTCCCCCGCGTCCCGCGGCGATGCCCCCCCGCGTCCCGCGGCAATGCCCCCGGGTCCCGCACGGTGGTCCCGATGGATTGCACCCTCGCCGTCGCCCGCACCTGCTCGTAGACTGCCCCGGAACGTACGGTCGCACGCGCGCGGGGGCGTATGCACGACAGGAAGGTTCCATCGATGGGGCACCACCCCGGACGTCCGGATCGTGAGCTCGCCGCAGCGTTGCGGAACGGAGCGCCGGATGCCACGGCAGCGGTCTACGACCGTTTCGCCCCCGGTCTGTACGCATACGCGTGCGGTTTCGTCCCCGTGTCGTCCGCATCGGACGTGGTGTACGACTCCGTCTGGACGGCGGCCGCACGTATCCGGTCGCTGCGCGATCCCGGACTCCTCCGCGCCTGGCTCCACGCCGTGGTCCGGGCCGAGTGTCTCCGGGTACTGAACCGGACCGGATCCGCACTCGAATATCTCCCCGCCACCGATCCCGCCTACCAGGCCGGACCCGAGGTGCTCGAGGTCCGCGAGGCCGTCCATCTGCTCGGCGGCACCGCCCGCGAGGTGGTCGATCTCGCGGTGCGGCACCACTTCTCGTCTCACGAGATCGTGGCGATGCTCGGGTCTGCGGGCGACGGGCGTGTCCTCGCCCATGCGCAGGACTTCGTCGACCGGGCGGTGCCCCGCGTACCGAATGCGCTCGGAACCTTCTCCCTTCTCCCCTTCGCTCCGCTGCCCGCCCACTTGCGGGGACGAGTCCTGGCGGTGCAACCTTCGGAGGCGGAACTGCTCGATCTCGGCCGGCGGCTCGAACCGGTGGACCGTGAAGGCTTTCCGCGTCGTGATCGTCGCGCGAAGCGCACCCTCCCCGTCGTCGCGGCATCGGTGGCGTTGTTCGCCGCTCTGGGTGTGGGTGCGTTGTTCGCGTTCCCGCAGGCCGAGCCCGTCGACCGGCAGGTTCTGCGCCCCGCCACCGGATCGACGCTCGACGCGGGATCCGCGGTCGCCACGACCACGGCCGACACCGCGACCGAGACCACCACGACGCCCGAGGCTCCGGAGACGACGACGGAGGAAGCGGTGATCGAGGCACCGGTGGCGACCACCACTGCGGCCCCGCTCACCGAACCCACTGTGGCATCCACCGCTGCCTCCACTACGACGGCGACATCGACCGGTAGCGGTTTCACCAGGCGCGGAGGTCCCGGTCGCGAGGCCGAGCCGGAAGAGGAGCGTCAGCACCGGGACACCGAGGAGAGCGACGCACCGGGCACCGCGACGGGTCGTCCCACCACCTCGGGTGCACCCACCACGCCGCGGGAGATGCCGACGCTGCCGACCTTCCCTCCGCGCGGCGGCGGGTGACGCACAGAGTTCACGACGGGACGGTGAACCCCCGCCCCTACCATCGAGACGTGCCGTCCATTCACCATTCACCGTTGCGGAAGACCGACCCCGAGAGTCTGTACCGGATCGTCGCGCTGCGCACCGACGTGTTCGTCTTCGAGCAGGGCATCACCTGCGAACCGGAACTCGACGGGCGCGATCTCGACCCGGCCACCGAGTTGTTCTGGACGCAGGACGGAGACGAAGTGCTCGCAACCCTGCGCGTGCTGCACGACGACGGGGACATCGCCCACATCGGGCGAGTCGCCACCGCCCGGCACGCACGCGGACGCGGGCTCGCCGCCGACCTGATCGAGGCGGCGCTCGCGACCTGTCCGGCGGTGGTCGAGATCTCGGCGCAGGCGTACCTGGAGAACTGGTACGCCCGATTCGGATTCGTGCGCACCGGACCGAACTACATCGAGGCCGGGATCGACCACGTGCCGATGCGCCGGACCGCGTGACCGGGGACGCGCATCAGCCTGCGTCGAAGACGGTCATCAGCCGATCTCGAAGTGCACTCCGGTGAGCTTCTCCGACAGCTCCCACAGACGCGTCGCGGTCTCCCGGTCGCGGGCACGACGCCCCACGGCGGCGACACCGGGGGATCCGTACAGCAGGAAGCGCGGACCGATGTAACCACCCGAGACAGCCGGATCGGAGGCGGCGAGCACGACCGATTCGGCCCCCTGGTCCGGCGTGCGCTGCAGGACCCTCTTGCCGAAGCCGAACAGCCGGTCGAACCACGTCCCCGTGTGGCTGCCCACTTCCGTCGCCGCGTAGCCGGGGTGGGCCGCGACCGCACGCAGAGGCGAGCGGGCCGCAGCGAGGCGGCGTTCCAGTTCGAGACCGAACAGCAGGTTCGCGAGCTTCGACTGCGCGTACCCGGCGGCACGGTTGTACGGGCGCCGTTCCCAGTTCAGGTCGTCGAGATCGACGTGTCCGAGCAGATGAGCGGCGCTCGACACCGTGACGACGCGACCGGTGATGCGTGGCAACAGCAGTCCGGTGAGGGCGAAGTGTCCGAGATGGTTGGTTCCCATCTGCATCTCGAACCCATCGACGGTGCGGCCGAGCGGAACCGCCATCACCCCGGCGTTGTTGACCAGGACGTCGATTCGCCGATCGGCGAAGGCGTCCGCGAAGGCGCGGATCGCCGAGAGATCGGCGAGATCGAGCGACATCGTCTCGGCCCGGGGCCCGATCTCCTCGGCGATGCGCTTGCCACGGTCGACGTTGCGGCCGGCGATCACAACCGTGGCTCCGGCAGCCCCGAGCGCCCGGGCCGTCGCTTCACCCACACCGCTGGTGGCCCCCGTCACGACGACGGTGCGGCCGACCAGCGATGTGGAAGCGTCAGGCGCCAATCGAGGACTTGAGCATCGGGAGCATCGCCCACAGCTCGTCCTGCCAGTATCCCCACGAGTGGGTGCCCAGGACCGGGAACGAGAAGTGTGCGGTGTCGATGCCCAAGGTCAGCAGGCGCACCTGGAAGGCACGGTTCTGCGTGAGGGCGAGCGCTTCGAGCCCCATGGCGTTGGTCGTGTTGAAGCTGCCCACGAGCGAACCCGGCCGGTCGTACTGGCCGGGCAGACCGCTCGCCGCGGAGATCCACATCGGCAGACCGCGCAGGTTCGGCGCCGCGACGAACGGGTCGTGACGCAGCCACGCCGAATCCCACGGCGGTCCCCACATCGCGTCGGAGTTGTATCCGCCGGCGTCGAGCATCGCCACACGGATGGCTTCGCGCATCCCCGGTGCCGAGAGGTTGAGGTAACCCGACAACGAACCGGCGAAGGTGAACTGGTTGCGGTGGTAGGCGGCCAGGATCAGCGCCGCGTTGCCGCCCATCGACAGGCCGACCACCGCGTTGTTGCCGCGGTCGATGCCGTAGACGTTCGCGAGATGGTCCGGCAGGTTCTGGGTCAGGAAGGACTCCCACTTGTACGTGTAGGGCTGACCGTTGAAATTGCTCGGCGCGTACCAGTCGGCATAGAAGCTCGACTGCCCACCGACCGGCATGATCACGTTGACACCGTGGTCGGCGAGCCACGCCGCGTTGGTCTCGTGTTCCCAGCCGCTCATGTCGTCGGTGGCACGCAGTCCGTCGAGCAGATAGACGGCCTTGTTGCTGCCGTTGTTCGCTCGCCAGATGCGCACCTTGATCGCGCCTACACCGCCCGGTGCCGCGACCATGTCCTCGTGGAACCGGGTGTACGGGTCGGCCGAGGCCGTCCCGGCCCCGACTCCCGTGAACACGAGGGCCAGTGGAAGTACCACCGCTGCCACCAGTAGCCGAACGAGAGCGCGTCCCCCCCGCCGACGTGTTCCGGTCTTCGCCGAAATCGTCACAACAAGCTCCCCTTGCACTCCAGTAACATTCTTCACTTCCGTCCCAGGGTATCGACGGTGCAGAAACCTTAAGCAGGCTTGCACACAATCGTTATCGTGGAAAGCCCGGCCGTGTTATCGACGCGGTTTCGGCACGTTGCCGACACAGCGTCGGCACCGGGAATCCCGCGGTGCGACTAACCTGACGATCCGTGCCCGACGCTCCCCTCCCCGTTCGCGACGGCTTGAACCCCACCCGCCTGCGACTGCCGGAAAATGCCAGCTGGGAGACCATAGCGGAGTTCCTGGCGACGCGCTTCCCGAGCGATACGACACGAATTGCGGAGAAGATCGAAGGCGGCGAAGTGGTCGTACAGGACGGAACTCCGATCACGTTCTCCACGCCGTACACCCCACGCGAATTCGTGTATCTCTACCGTGATCCTCCGGTCCAGCCGCGCGTCCCGTTCGAGATCGACATCCTCCATCGGGACGAGAACCTGCTCGTGGTCGACAAGCCGCACTTCCTGGCGACCACACCTCGCGGCTCGTGGGTGACGGAGACGGCCCTGGTGCGGCTGCGCACGGAACTGGATCTTCCCGAATTGTCCCCCGCTCATCGGCTCGACCGGCTCACAGCGGGCGTACTGGTGTTCACCGTCCGGCGCGAGGCGCGACGCGCGTACCAGACCCTGTTCGACCGGCGTCTCGTGGAGAAGGAGTACGAAGCGATCGCTCCGGCCGCACCGCATCTCGACTTCCCCCTCCACGTACGCAGCCGCATCGTCAAGGAGCGCGGCGTCCTGCAGGCACGCGAGGTCGAGGGTCCTGTCGACGCGGTGACGCGGATCGACGTCGTGGCCACGGCCGGCGACCGTGCCCGTTACCTTTTGCGTCCCCGCACCGGCAGGACGCACCAACTCCGTGTCCACATGAACTCGCTGGGAATCCCCATTCTCGGAGACAACCTCTATCCGGAGGTGTACGAGGTTGGGGCACAAGACTATTCGAATCCACTGCAGCTACTGGCGCGATCGGTGTCGTTCCACGATCCCATCACAGGTCGGTCGACCCGCTTCGTAAGCCGACGAAACCTGGCAGCATGGGGTAACAGCACGCCAGGACCCCGCTGACCGGCGAGTTCTCGTCTTGGAGGTTCCCATGGATATCGGCATCATCTCGCGTACCTACGACGGGAGGGTCGCTCTTCGGTTCCAACGCTCGTTCCCCTACACCCCCGAGAAGGTGTGGAGCGTTCTCACCGATCCCCAGCACCTCCGCGCCTGGTTCCCTGCCGACGTCGAATTCGAACTCACGCCCGGAGCGGCACTCGAATTCCGATCCACACAGGAACAGACCCGGCGTTTCGGACTCCCGGAAGGACACACCACCACGGGCAGCGTCCTCACGGTGCGCACCGGACGGATCCTGGAATACCTTTGGGACGCCGATGTTCTGCACTGGGAGATCACTCCCGACGGCTCCGGCGGGTGCTGGCTCACCCTCACCCACACCACCGACGACGAAGAGGACGCCCTCGCGCACGGCGCAGGCTGGCACGCCGGGTTCGAAGTGGTCGAGGCCCAGTTGGCGGGACGCCCGGTCGACTGGTCGATCTGGGACCGCGCCGCCGAACTGAGTTCGCACTACCGGGGCGATTCGGACTGATCCCCTAGCGTCGCGCCCCACGCTGCGCGGGAGCCGATCCGACCCGGTCGAGATCGTGTCCCCGGCCGGCCGTCCGCGCGACGATCCGCGCACCCCACGCTCCGATCGCATCCCAGTCCCGGAAATCACCGGAGGGGGCGCCGAACATCCTGACGACCATCCGTTCGCCGGTGCCGAGCACCGCCGGATCCAGCTTTCCCGGGAAGGTGCGATGCTCGCAGGCCCCGACGCGTTCGGCGACGGCGCACGCGTCGTACGACGTGTCGACCCGTCGCCCGCCCGAAGCGACCGGGCCCGACGAGAAGAGATAGACGTCGCGCTCGCGCAACTCGGACGCATACCGCTCGGCGAACTCCCGTGCGCTGCGCAGCCAGCGACCGCGATAGACGGCACTGCCGAGCACCACGACGTCGTACGCGCCGAGATCGTCGACGTGCTCGGGCGCGTTCACGTCGACCTGTGCGCCGCGGTGGCGCATCGACGCGGCGAGTGCGGTCGCGATCTCCGCGGTCGAACCGTGCCGACTGGCCACCGAAACAAGAACCTTCATCACTACCCTCCGGACCCGCGTCGAACCATGATCACCCCGGAACCGAGCCTTGACCAGGGCCGAAGTGCTCTTTGCCCGGTATCGGCAGATCACAGCCGGACGAATCACCGCATACCGGACCGCATGGCAAGGTGGAAGGCGACGCGTACCGAGAAGGAGCAGATGGATGCCCAGCACACCGTCCCCGGCCGCCGCGGAGGAGGCCGAACGCAAGTACTCCGCCACCGGCGACCAGCCGCTCCCCGACCTGGCGGGGTTGCCGTCGGTCGATGCGATCGACGTCGACCGATTCGAACTGTCGGCCCAGTACTACGACACTGCCGACCTGAACCTGCTGCGCTCGAAGATCACGCTCCGCAGGCGTGAGGGCGGCGACGACGCAGGATGGCATCTCAAGCTCCCGTCCGGTGTCGACACCCGCACCGAACTGCACTTCCCCCTCGGCGACGACTCGGCCGAGGACATCCCCGCCGACCTGTCGTCGCTGCTGCGCGGGCTCCTTCGCGG
Organism: Rhodococcus sp. Q1; assembly: GCF_004153645.1. Classification (NCBI taxonomy): domain Bacteria; kingdom Bacillati; phylum Actinomycetota; class Actinomycetes; order Mycobacteriales; family Nocardiaceae; genus Rhodococcus; species Rhodococcus sp. Q1. Next base: position 367,226 of record NZ_SDMJ01000004.1, read on the forward strand.
TGCGCCGCTGAGCCTGGCCGCCCTGCTGGTCACGCAACGGCATCGGCACCGTCTCCGCTCTCCCGACGGCGACCTCCTCGCGGAGGTGGTCGTCGACGAGGTGGACGCCGTACGCCGGGCCGACGGGTCCGAGATCCGCTGGCGGGAGATCGAGGTCGAATGGAACTCCTCGTTCGACGAGAAGACCATCGGCCGCTTCCTCTCGGCGCTCGAGAAGCGCTTCGCGGCGGCCGGGATCACCCGCTCGGAAAGCCCCTCGAAACTGCACCGTGTGCTCGGTGATCTGATCCCCACCCGACCGCGGATCGCGAAGGGCCTGCTCCCCGTTCGCGACTATCTCGCAGCCGAACTGCACACTCTGGAGTTGTCGGACCTCGCGGTGCGTCGCGACGCTCCCGATTCGGTGCACAGCATGCGCAAGGCCGCACGGCGCCTGCGCAGCGCACTGCAGACCTACTCCGGCGAGATCGCCGTGGACGACGACCTTGTCGACGAACTGCGTTGGCTCGGAAGACGTCTCAGCCCGTCGCGCGATCTCGAGGTCCAATGGGAACGACTCGCGGATCGCGTCGCCGACATCCCGGTCGAGTCGCACCGGGAAGCGACGCGTGCCCGTATCGACGAGTACTTCTCGGCCGCATCCGAGGCTGCACGCCTCGAGGCCGTCGACACCCTCCGTTCCGACCGGTACGTCGCGTTGCTCGCCCGACTCGACTCGGCGATCGACGACCTCGCCCCCGCGACCGAAGCGGTGGGTGCACGACCGAAGGTCGCGCGGAAGGAACTGCTGCATGCGATCGAATCGCTCTCGGACAAGGTGTCGCGTCGCGTCGCCGAGGTGGGAGATGCCGAGAGCACGGCCGAACGCGACGAGTTGATGCACCGGGCCCGCAAGGGGGCCAAACGGATGCGGTACGCCATCGAGGTGATCGCGCCGCTGCATCCGAAGCGCTCCGGGCGGATCCTCGACCGGTTCGACACCTTCCAGGATCTGCTCGGCGAATTCCAGGACTCCGTGGTGGCCCGGGAACACCTCCTGCACATGCTCTCCGAGCAGGGCCACACCGCCGAGACCAGCTTCGGGCTCGGGATCCTGTTCCGCATCGAGAGCGAGATCGGCGACGCACAGGCCGCGCACCTGGACGAGGGCTGGAGGAAGGCCCACCGATCGGCCCGCCGGTTGTGGAGCTGACCGAGGTCCGAAGGCCCTGGTCCGGTCCTGTCCGATCGGGGATCATGAAGACCGTCGACAGCGGGTCACCACCGCCTCGTGGCGGTAACGTGACCTCGAGCCGACCGGCACACGGGAAGCCGGGCGCCGCAACGAGAAGGAGACATCGATGAGCACACCGAGCACCGGCAAGGCAGTCGTCGCAGGCGTGGACGGCTCCGAAACGGCTGTAGCGGCAGCGCGATGGGCCGGCGCCGTCGCGTCGCGTATCGGAGCACCCCTCCACCTCGTGCACTCGATGCCCCCGGAGGGCATCTTCTACAGCGAGGCCGCGGTGCTGGTGCAGTCGCAGATGATCCAGCAGCTCGAGGAGGACGGCAAGAAGCTCCTCGCCGACGCCGCCGAGCGCGTCCGCGCCGATCACCCCGATCTCGAGATCGGTAGCTTCATCGGCCCCGGCCCCGCAGCCAAGTCGCTCCTCGAAGCCGCCGAGGATGCCCGTCTGGTGGTCATGGGCGCCACCGGCGCGGGCGCACTGGAGAACTTCCTGCTCGGCTCCACCGTCCTGCGTGTCGCGAACCATGCACCGTGTCCGGTGGTGGTGTGGCGCGGCGACACCGACGCACCGCTGCCCGATTCGCGGCCGATCGTCGTCGGCGTGGACGGAAGCGAATTGTCCTCGGCCGCAGTCACTCACGCGTTCGACCTCGCTTCGGCCCTGAACGTCCCCCTCCGTGCCGTGCACTCGTGGATCGGTGATGCCGCTCTCGGCGTCGGCGCCACCGCCGCGCTGGTCGACTGGGATGCAGTGGAGACCTCGGAGACCGCGGTTCTCGCCGAGACCCTCGCCGGATGGAGCGACCGTCACCCCGAGGTCACCGTCGACCGCGTGATCGACCGGGGCCCGGCGACGAAGGTCCTGCTCGCGCACCTCGACGACGCCCAGCTCGTCGCGGTCGGAAGCCACGGTCGTGGCCAGTTCCGCGCCGCACTGCTCGGATCCACGAGTCAGAACCTGCTGCACAAGGCCCCGTGCCCGGTGCTCATCGCGCGCACGTCCTAGACCGGCTCCTCCGGGGAACGGGGATCGCTTCGACGGAAGCGGTCCCCGTTCCCCGTTCGATCGACGCGATCACCAGGGCGCCGGACCGAGCATGCTCTCCAGTCGCGTCTCGTCGACGGTCTCGACGCCCGTGTCGATCCGGAACGCCTCCGGCCACGGGTCCCTCCGCCGGAGTTGCCGTTCGAGCACGGCGGGAGTCGCATCGGAGGCATCGTCGCCGCGCTGAGCTCGGGATGCCATCCGCTGCAGAAGGATTCCTTCGTCCGCACGACATTCGATCTCGATCACATCCACTGCCGCGTCGTCGGCCACCCTGCGGGCCGCGTCGCGCTGCGCGGACGACAACCAGGTCGCGTCCAGCACGACGGATCGTCCGCGGGTGAGCGCGGTCCCGGCGCGGCGGAGCATCTCCCGGTAGGTCGCCTCCGAATGCGCCGGCGCGTACAGGCCGGTGTCCGTTCCGTCGCCGGTCCGGTCGGTGGGCCGCAGCCCCACCAGTTCCTTGCGGACGACGTCGCTGCGCACCACCTCCGCGCCGAGATACGCGCCGGCCGTGCGCGCGAGCGTCGTCTTACCGGTCGCGGAGACACCCCCCACGAGCACCATACGAAGACGTCCGCGGTCGAGATGGCACTCGAGCAGGTCGAGGAAGCCTGCGGCCGTCTCCCGCGCCCCCGTATCACCCTGCTCGTAGCGGAGGGCGGTCACCTTCGCTCGCACCAGCGCTCGATAGGCGATGTAGTGGTGCACGAGCGACGGCGGCGGCCGATCACCCGAGACCTCGGCGTACTGCTCCAGCAGCCGCCGTGCCGCGGCCTCGGCGCCCAGACGTTCGAGATCCATTGCAAGGAAGGCCAGATCGAGAACCGCGTCTCCGTAGCGCAGTTCGTCGTCGAACTCGAGGCAGTCGATGATGCGCGGGCCGTCGTCGAGGCAGAAGATGTCGTCGGCGAGCAGATCGCCGTGTCCGTCCACGGCCCGGCCCGCCGCGATGCGTTCGTCGAACAGGGCCGTCCGGCCCGCGAGATAACGATGCACGGACTCGCGTATCCGTGCCGACGAGTCGGCGCGATCCGCTCCCACCTCCAGCCCACCGAGATGGTCGAGACTGAGATCCCACAACTCGGCGACGAAATCCGCGGAGGCACACCGGTCGATGCCGGGGCTGTGCGGCGAGGAAGCGTGCAGCGCCGCGACCTGCCGGGCCACTTCGTCGATCACCGACGACACGTCCTCCCCCCGCCGGACCGCCGCGGCCAGGCGCCGGTCGTCCGGGAGCCGCACCATTTCGACGAGGTGCTCGCACGGCTGCCCGTCCGGGCCGTAGACGTCCGCGACCCCCAGGTAGACGTCGGGCGCGAGACGGCGGTTGAGTTCCACTTCGCGGTGACAGATCCGCTCGCGGGCCTCCCGCGTGCGGTTGTCGAGGAAGCCCAGGTCGAGCGGCTTCTTCATCTTGTGCACGCGATCGCCGACGAAGAACACCACCGACGAGTGCGTCTCCCGCAGCCCCGCGTACTCGACGAGCCCTGCATGTTCGCCACCGTCCGGTCCGGTACCTGCGGTCACTGCGTCCTCCCTGCCGTCGGCGGGTCCACCGAGCCCTCTCGTCCACCACATTGTCGTTCAGGCACTCCACCGGTGCATCTGCGAAGTCTCTGCGATCGTCCGGATCGCCCGAACGAAACGGCCACGACAGGTAACTTTCACACCGGGGCGACTTCTGGACGGGGTGAAATGAGGAACGACCAACTGGGGCGACCGCGAAGCGACGACACCGTGAGGGCACCCGGCGGACCGACGGTGGCGGTCGTGGCGTACACGACGACACTCGAACGGACGATGATCGAGGACTGGCTGCGTTCGGACGAGGTACCCGCCGAGTACCGCACGCCGACCGGTCCGCAATCGCTCGAACTCGACTCCCGGGTGCTCGTGGACCAGCTCGTCACCCGCACCGACGACCCGCTGATCCTGCCCGTGCGCGTCGTCTGGCTCCCGGCCGAACGGGACGGTGCGCGACGCGTGCGGTTCTCCGACGTCCTCGCCCTGACGAACCCGCGCAACCCGAATCTGCTGCTGCAGAAGTGGCTCGTGCGCAAGGGTGCCGACCGCCACCGGATCGTCGTGGCCCAACCGGCCCGCCTGTCCGAATTACGTGCCGCGCTCGCCGCGGAGCGCGGGGTCGCCGACGACGAGGCCCTCGCGCGATACGTGACCCGCCGCGCCGTCGTCGCACTCGAACGCGCCGAACGTGCCGTGATCGGGGACCGCTACAAGGTCCCTCGGCTCGTCGCCGCACAGATCATGGACTCGTCGCTCTTCCGGCGCCGTCTCGACGAGATCGCCGCCGAGCACGGTCTGTCGCGCGCCGAGATCGACGCGCGGGCACGCAGTGCGCTCGACGAACTGGTGGCCGTGCAGTCGCGTCTGGTCACCGACCTGTTCACGCAGGCGATGCGGCCGCTGCACGCGGCGGCCTGGACGGTGCACGCGGACGAGTCCGGCCTGCGTGCGCTGCGCGAGTCCAACCGCCGGTACTCCCTGGTGTTCCTTCCGTCGCATCGGTCCTATGCCGACGCCTTCGTCCTGGGCGACATCCTGGCGGCGAACGACTTTCCCGGCAACCACATCATGGGCGGAGCCAACCTCACCTTCTGGCCGATCGGTCCCGTCGCCCGCCGCACCGGCACGGTGTTCATCCGGCGCAGTTTCGCCGACGACGACGTGTACAAGGCGGCGCTCGAGGAGTACTTCGCGTTCCTGCTCAGCAAGCGGTTCAACCTCGAATGGTATTTCGAGGGCGGCCGGACCCGGACGGGCAAGCTCCGGGCCCCGCGCTACGGCCTGCTCAGTTACGTCGCCAACGCGATCCGCGGCGGGCGGGTCGAGGACGCGATGCTGGTGCCCGTGTCGATCACCTACGAGGGCCTGGCCGAGGTCGCGGCGGTCGCCGCCGAACAGACCGGCGCCACGAAGAAGCCCGAAGGGCTGGGTTGGCTCGTCCGTTACGCCCGCAACCAGCGCAAGCGGGCCGGGAACGTGTACGTGCGGTTCGGTGATCCGGTGTCGATGCGCGAACTGCTGGTCGCCGGTGGGGATCCGGACCTGACCGCACCGGCTCTCGCCGCCGGCCCCTCCGCGGCGCCGACGGATCCCGAGGAAGTGCGAGCACTGCGACGGAAAGCGCTGCAGAAGGTCGCCTTCGAGACCGCGGTCGGCATCAACTGCAACACCCCGGTGACGGTGAACTGCCTGGTCACCCTGGCACTGCTCGGTGTACGCGACCGCTCGCTGACGCTCGAGGAGGTACGGGCGGTGATCGCCCCGGTCCGCCGCTATCTCGACCGTCGCGGTGTTCCGCAGGGCGGCCTGCACATCCTCGACGTCGAGGGCGGGCTCGAGGATGTGCTCTCGTCGCTGACCCACGCGGGTGTGGTCACCACCTACGCAGGCGGGGAGGAACCGGTCTATTCCATCGAGCCGGGCCAGCATCTCGTGGCGGCGTTCTACCGCAACAGCGGCGTGCACTGGTTCGTCAACCGCTCGATCATGGAACTGGCGATCCTGTACGCGCACGCCAATCCCGGCGACGATCCCGCTCGTGTCGCGTGGGAGGAGGCGAAGAACCTCCGCGACCTGCTGAAGTTCGAGTTCTTCTTCCCCGACCGCGACACCTTCGAGGCCCAGATTCGCGACGAGCTGGCTTGGCTCGTCCCGTCCTGGGGCGATGCCCTGCCGACGAAGGACGAGGCGCTCACCGGCCTCGTCGAGACCGGTTTCTTCATGTCGCACCGCACGCTGCGGTCGTTCTTCGACGCGCAACTCGTCGTGGCGGAGCGTCTCGCCGTGCGGGACCCCGAGCTCGAGATCGACCGCGCCGCCTTCCTCGCGGAGTGTGTGGCGGTGGGCCGGCAGATGCTGTTGCAGCGCCGCTTGTACGGACCGGAATCGGTGTCGTCGGAGTTGTTCGCGTCCGCACTCGACCTGGCACGCAATCGAGGACTGCTCGACCGGAACGAGAACAGCGCCATCGTCCGCGAACGCAGGACGGCATTCGCAACGGAGTTGTCGGCGTTGGCGCAGCGGGTCGCGCTGGCCGAGTCGCTCGACGTGTCGAACAGAAAGGTGGAGCGGTGAATCTCGAGCAGGCCCTCGAACGGGTGCGCACGGGTCCGCACGGACCCCAGGTGGCGGCCTTCTTCGACTTCGACGGCACCATCGTGCACGGGTTCTCCGGTGTCCACTTCTTCCGCGATCGGGTGCTCGCCGGAAAGGTCTCCGCATCCGAACTCGCCGCGACGATGATCAACGGACTCCGCGGGACGGAGACCGAGGATGATTTCGAACGTTTCGTCGCGATCGCCTTCAAGGCGTGGCGCGGTCACACCGAGGACGAACTCTACGAGATCGGCAACCGGCTGTTCATGACGACGATCGCCGGGCATCTGTATCCGGAGGCGTGGCAGCTCATCGGGGCGCACCAGAATGCGGGTCACACGGTGGTGATCGCCTCGTCGGCGTCCCGCTACCAGATCCAGGCCGCCGGGGACGCATTGGGAGTCGAGCACATCCTGTTCACCCCCCTCGAGGTGGAGAACGGTGTGCTCACCGGGCGGGTCGATGGGAAATCGTTGTGGCGCAGCGGAAAAGCGCAAGCGGCGCGCAGTTTCATCGAGACTCACGGTATCGACGCCGAGGCCAGCTACACCTATTCCAACGGTGGCGAGGACGTGGAGTTCCTGGCCACCACCGGCAACCCCACCGCCACCAACCCCGATCGCACCCTCGCGCGCGCAGCCGTCGAACGCGACTGGCCGATCATGCGTTTCCGGCCGCGTGGTACGCCGGGTGCGCGGGAGCTCGTTCGGACCGTCGCCGCATACAGCGGTTTCTTCGGCTCGGTGTGGACGGGCCTCGGCCTGGGTCTGGTCAACCGCAGCCGTAAGACCGCCCTCGACTCGATCATCAACATCGGTTCGGAGGTCTCACTGGCGCTTGCCGGCGTGAACGTGCGCATCGTCGGGGAGGCGAATGCGTGGGCCGTGCGACCGGCGGTGTTCATCTTCAACCATCAGAGTCAGCTCGATCCGATAGTGCTGGCCAAGGTCCTGAGGCAGGACTTCACGGGCGTGACCAAGAAGGAGATGGCCGACGATCCGCTGTTCGGACCGCTCCTGCGGTTCGTCGGTGCCACCTTCGTCGACCGCACCAACACCGAGCAGGCGGTCGCGGCACTCGAACCCGTCGTCGAGACCATCCGGCAGGGGACGTCGCTCGTCATCGCCCCGGAGGGCACACGATCGCTGACACCGGCGATCGGCAGATTCAAGAAGGGCGCCTTCCACATCGCGATGCAGGCCGGTGTCCCGATCGTGCCGGTCGTGATCCGCAATACCGGTGAGATCCTGTGGAAGCACTCGACCCTGCTGCGTCCGGGCACCGTCGACGTGGCGGTACTCGAACCGATCGACGTGAACGGCTGGTCGCGGAAGAAGCTCGGAGAGCACATCGCCGAGGTCGAGGATCTCTACCGCCACACCCTGTCCAGCTGGCCCGGCGACTAGATGTCGAACGAGACAGTGAAACCGGGACGACCGGACGACGAGGAACCGGACGACGGTACGGCCGACGAGACGGAACCGGACCAGAGCACGACCGCCGAGACGGGACCGCTCACCCCGAAACGGCGGCGCCGGCTCAAGTGGCTCATCGGCGCACTGCTGGTCGTGGTGCTCACCGTCGAGATCGTCCTCGTGTGGCCGGAGTTGTCCGACAGCGTCCGCGGCCTCGGGCACCTGTACTGGTGGTGGGTCCTCGCGGCGGTGTGCGCGTCGATGGCGGAGATGTCGACCTTCGCTCGGGTTCAGCGGGCACTGCTGTCCGCGGCGGACGTGAAGGTCTCGCAGCGGCAATCGCTCTCGGTGGCACTGGCGGCGAACTCCATGAGCGTGACCCTTCCGGGCGGGCCGGTGGTCGGGACGACCTTCACCTACCGGCAGATGCGCCACTGGGGTGCATCCCCGGTGGTGTCGACCTGGCAGCTGGTCATGGCAGGTCTCCTCCAGGCCGCCGGGCTCGCGTTGCTGGGCCTCGTCGGCGCTCTGCTCGTCGGCGCGAGCAACAACCCGTTCTCGTTGATCTTCTCGATCGGCGGTCTGCTGCTGCTGGTCGTGCTCATCCAGTACGCGGCGGGCAATCCGGGTTCGTTCGAGTCGATCGGCCTGATCGCCCTGCGCGGGCTGAACCGTCTGCGGAAGAAACCCGAACACGCGGGTGCCCGGGCGTGGCGGAAGATCGTCGATCAGTTGAGCGCGGTGCAACTCGACCGTCCGCACGCGGCCCGCGCGTTCGGCTGGTCGGTGAGCAACTGGGTGTGCGACGGCGCGTGCCTGGCGTTCGCCGCGTACGCGGTCGGTGGAGCGCCGAGCCTGGCGGGCATCGCGGTCGCCTACGCGGCCGGAACCGCCACGAGCCGCGCCATCCCGCTGCTTCCCGCGGGGCTGGGCGTCATGGATGCGGTGCTGGTCCCGGCGCTCACCGCCAGCGGGATGACCGGTGCGCAGGCCCTGTCGGCGGTGGTGGTGTACCGATTGATCAGTTTCGTGCTCGTCGCCGCCGTCGGCTGGATCGTCTTCGCGTTCCGCTACCGGAACGTCGGGGAGGAGGACGAGGGCGACACTCCCCCGGATCTGCGGATCTGGGACGACGACTGAAGACGCCTACCCGAAAGATCGCCCGTGCACCGGTCGGGGCGCTAGCGTTGCTCCATCCGAATGAATGGAGGGACGAGGTCCGTGGCACAGCACGAGGTCACACGTAAACGGGAGGTCTGGTCGGGCCGGTCGGTGTTCATCATGGCCGCAATCGGTTCGGCGGTCGGACTCGGCAACATCTGGCGCTTCCCGTACATCGCATACGAGAACGGGGGTGGCGCGTTCCTGATCCCGTATCTGGTCGCGCTGCTGACTGCGGGCATCCCCCTCCTCCTGGTCGACTACGCGATCGGGCACAAGTTCCGCGGGTCGCCGCCGCTGGCCTTCCGCCGGTTGCGCCGCGGAGCCGAGTTCATCGGCTGGTGGCAGGTGCTGGTGTGCTTCGTCATCGGCGTGTACTACGCGGTGATCGTGGCGTGGGCCGCGCGGTACACCTTCTTCTCGATCACCGAGGCGTGGGGTGACGACCCCGAGGGCTTCTTCATGAGTTCGTTCCTGAACCAGGACACCGACGCGACCTTCGGCCTGAACTTCGTGCCGGGTGTCGCGTGGACGCTACTGCTGGTCTGGATCGCGACGCTCGCGGTGCTCGCCCTCGGCGTCCAGCGCGGTATCGGCAACGCCAACCGGTTCTTCGTACCGTTGCTGGTTCTGCTGTTCGGCGCGCTCGTCGTCCGGTCGCTGACCCTCGACGGTGCGACGACCGGTCTGGATGCGTTCTTCAGCCCGAACTGGTCGGCGCTGACCGACACCAGTGTGTGGATCGCTGCGTACGCGCAGATCTTCTTCTCGCTGTCCGTAGCCTTCGGCATCATGGTGACCTACGCGTCGTACCTGAAGCGCAGGACGAACCTCACCGGTTCGGGTCTGGTCGTCGGTTTCTCGAATTCGAGCTTCGAGGTGCTCGCCGGTATCGGTGTGTTCTCGGCCCTGGGCTTCATGGCCCAGGCGCAGGGTGTCGAGGTCGGCGAGGTGGTCGCCGGCGGTATCGGTCTCGCGTTCATCGCCTTCCCGACGATCGTCTCGGAGATGCCCGGCGGTCCGCTCTTCGGCGTGCTGTTCTTCGGCTCGCTGGTCTTCGCCGGGTTCACGTCGATGATCAGCATCATCCAGGTGACCGTCTCGGCCTTCCAGGACAAGACGGGCCTCGGTCGGGTGCCGGCGGTTCTCGCCATCGGCGGTGTGTCGGCGATCGTGTCGCTGCTGCTCTTCCCCACCACCACCGGTCTGAACACCCTCGACGTGGTGGACCGCTTCGCGAACCAGTTCGGCATCGTCGGTGTCGCCTTCGTGGCGCTCGTGGTGGTCGCCTGGATCTACCGCCGCCTGCCCGAACTCCGCGACCATCTCAACTCGGTGTCGTCGTTCAAGGTGGGGACCGGCTGGCTCGTGTTCACGGGCGTCATCACTCCGCTCGTCCTCGGCTACATGCTGTTCAGCGAGATCCGCGACCGTGTCCGCGACGGCTACGGGGGCCTGCCCGACAGCCTGGTCACGGCGTTCGGGTGGAGTGTGCAGGCCGGCGTGATCATCCTCGCCGTCCTCCTGACGTTCATCCCGTGGCGCAAGGGAGTCGACGAGGAGTACGAGCTCGACGAGAACCGTCCGCTCGCGTCCGCCCAGGTTCCCGCTTCGTCCGGTGATCCCTCGCCCGCACCCGACTCGTCCACCGGAGGTAACCAGTGAGCACAGCAGCCATCGGCATGATGCTTCTCGCCCTGATCACCCTGTGGGGTGGTCTCGTGCTGAGCATCCTTCATCTGCGCAGACATCCGGACGATCCGGACTGATCTGCACACCCGACCCCGAAAGGGTCGATCGTCGACGCTGCCACCCGAGGGTGTCGGTTCGGTAACACAACGGGGCGGCGCTCTGGCCGGGGCGCCGCCCTTGTGGTCTCCTGGAACGGTCGCACTCTAAACCTCTACTTTAGAGTTAGGTAGAACCCGTCCGGGTGTCACGACCCACAGGAGGAGAACCCCATATGAGCCGCAGACACCGTCACCGGATGCGCCGCTTCTCGGCCGCCGCAGCCCTCACCGTCGCCGCAGGCCTGACGCTTCCCGCCGTCGCCGTGGCCGAGCCCGCCCCTGCAGAGCCGGCAGCACCGGCGCAGGCGCCCGTCGAGAGCCCGCTCGTGGCCGCCCTCGAAGCGCTCCGCGCACTGCCCGGCGTCGATCCCACCGCTATGGCCGCGGCCGAAGCCATTGCGAACGCACGAGGAAGTGCGGTCGACGCTGCGGAATCGACCCCGCTCGGCGCCTACGAGGACGGTATGGAATTCCTTCGCCGCCTCGGCGTCGAACCGTTCCTCTACCCCACCGGCGCACCGTTCTGCACGGCCGACGGCGACCTGCCGCTGGGCACCGTGCCGGCTGTCGCGGGCGCACTGCCCGGCCCGTGGCCCAACCGCAGCCTCGCACCTCTGCCGGGAACCCTGAACGTCGTCGACCCCGCCGAAACGTTGTTCGCGTTCGTACCGGTCGGCCTCGAGGGCGACGCGGACGCCTCGGGAATCCAGCTCGCCTGGTTCAACATCAACACCTTCCAGGGCGGCTTCGTGCCGATGGGCACGCCGGAGGAAGCCGCTGCGGGAGCCATTCCGGAGGGCATCACCGGAGCGACACGCGGCATCATCGAGCAGGCCGTCACGCGCTTCATCGCCGACACACTGCCCATGGGTGGCGTGCGGGTCGCACCGGTCGAGACGGGTTCGGGCACCGTGCTCTCGGCCATCTTCGGCACCGTGCAGAACGGCGACACCCAGTGCTTCTTCCTGCCCACGATCGGCATCGTGGACGTGCCGGCGCCCTGACGACCGGTCTTCGACATGCAGCGGGCGGGCGTCAGCTCGCCCGCTGCAGTCGATTCAGCCGGTCGAACACGAGCGTGACGGCGGTGTCCATGTGCGCGAGCACGTCGTCGACGGACTGCCGTCCCGCAACCCAGGCGACGAGCGCCGACATCCACACGTCGGCGATGATCCGCACGGCGTTGAGCACCTCTTCGGTGACGATGTCGATGCCGGACGCCTGCGCGAAGAGGAGGGTGAGCACCTCACCGAGACGATCGAGTTCGGGCGCCGAGGACGCGTCGGCGAACATTGCTGCGCGGATGAGGGCGTCGTAGCGCAGCGGATTCTCGGAGAGACGGGGCATCACTCCGCGCAGCACCCCCATGAGACGCTCGGCAGCACCGTCACCCGGAATCTCTGCGGTGGTCACGGCTTCCGCGGCGGTTTCGAATTCGAGCACGAGCGCGACGACGAGCAGGTGATTCTTCGAGGGAAAGTAGCGGTAGACCGTGCCGAGGGCCACGCCGGAGCGGTCGGCGACCGCTCGCATCTGCACGGCGTCGTATCCGCCTTCCGACGCGAGTTCCTCGGCCGAGGCGATGATCCGCATGTACCGCGCCCGCTGCGCGGGCCGCAGGCCCGCGCCCGGCGAGCGGGTGGACCCGAGACCCGGTCGCGATGCCCGAGCCGACGCCGATCCTTCGTCCGCGGTCTCCGTCGTCGACTGCTCCGTCATCACGCCACCTTCCGTTCATGCCCGTTTCGAGGATAGTTCAGCGTGGTGCTTCTGCTTTTTTGTACCGCCGACCGAGCCCCGACCGGACAGGTGTCCGGAAATCCCTTCCCTCCGGATGTAGAACGCGTTACATTTTCTCCGTCACCGTCAGGAGAGGGGCAGCTGTGCGCCACGGAATCACCCTGTTCACGAGCGACCGGGGAATCCGGCCCGACGTCGCCGCCTCGACCGCGGAGAGCCGCGGTTTCGACAGTTTCTACGTCCCCGAACACACCCACATCCCGGCCCGCCGCGAATCCGCACACCCGGGAACGGGCAACGAGACCCTCCCCGACGACCGCTACATGCGCACCCTCGATCCGTGGGTGGCGCTGGGCCTCGCGGCCGCGGTGACGTCGACGATCACACTGGGCACCTCCGTCGCGCTGCCCCTCGAACACGATCCGATCACCCTCGCCAAGACCATCGCAAGCCTCGACCATCTTTCCGGCGGGCGCGTGCACTTCGGCGTCGGATTCGGCTGGAACGCCGAGGAACTCGCCGACCACGGGGTGCCACCGAAGAAGAAGCGGACCGCGCTGCGCGAATATCTCGAAGCGATGCAGGCGCTGTGGACAGAGGAGGAGGCCTCCTACGAGGGCGACTTCGTCGCATTCGGGCCCAGCTGGGCGTGGCCGAAACCCGTGCAGCAGCCGCGTCCCCCGATCTTCCTCGGAGCCGGTTCCACCGACCGCAACTTCGATTGGATCGTCCGCCACGCCGACGGGTGGATCACCACCCCCACTGAGGACAATGTCGTCGACAACGTCGCGCGCCTCCACAAGGCGTGGGCCGATGCCGGGCGCAGCGGGACCCCGGATGTCCTGGCCTTGGCCGGTCGCTACGACGCCGAGCAATCGAGACTGTGGGCCGATGCCGGTGTCACCGAAGTGATCTTCGGACTGCCCGACCGCTCCGAAGAGGACGTCGTCGCGTACATCGACCGGCTCGCTTCGAAACTCGACCACTGATCACCGACCGGAACGGATCCCCATGAGCACCGATCTTCACCCCGTCCCCGCCGACACCGTCACCACCTGGAACCACGAAGCCGACGTCGTCGTCGCCGGTTACGGCATCGCCGGTGTCTCGGCGTCCATCGAGGCCGCCCGCGCGGGTGCCGAGGTGCTCGTCCTCGAGCGGACCGGCGGATGGGGCGGCGCGGCCTCGCTGTCCGGGGGGATCATCTACCTCGGCGGTGGCACCCCGCTGCAGAAGGCACTCGGATTCGAGGACACTCCCGAGAACATGAAGGCGTTCATGATCGCCGCTCTCGGCCCGGGGGCCGACGAAGCGAAGATCACCGAGTACTGCGAGGGCAGCGTCGAGCACTACGAGTGGCTCGTGGACAACGGCGTGGTATTCAAGGAGAGCTTCTGGGGCGAACCGGGCTGGGAGATCCCCGGCGACGACGGCCTGATGTACTCCGGCGGCGAGAACTCCGCACCCTTCAACGAGATCGCGACGCCCGCTCCGCGCGGCCACGTCCCCCAGATGGCCGACAAGCGCACCGGTGAGAAGGGCGGTGGGTTCATGCTCATGCAGCCGCTGTCGAAGGTCGCCGAAAGCCTCGGTGTGCGTTCCGAATACGACGTGCGGGTCCAGCGGTTGATCGTCGACGGCGACGGACGCGTCGTCGGCCTGGCGGCCAAGCAGTACGGCAAGGACGTCCACATCCGCGCCCGCCGAGGCGTCGTCCTCGCGACCGGCAGTTTCGCGTACAACAAGGAGATGGTCGCCTCCTACGCGCCCCAGCTGACGGGACGACCGGGCGCGGCGATCGAGGAACACGACGGGCGCGCGATCCGCATGGCGCAGGCACTCGGCGCCGACCTCGCGCACATGGATGCCACCGAGGTCGCCTTCTTCGGCGACCCGCAGTTGATGGCGCGGGGCATCCTCGTCAACGGCCGCGGTCAGCGTTACGTCCCCGAGGACACCTATCCGGGCCGCATCGGTCAGCTCACGTTGCTCAGGAACGACAACCAGGCGTACCTGATCATCGACGAGCAGGCGTACGAGGAAGGTTGTGCGGCAAAGAGTTCGACGCCCTTCTTCCGGTTCCGGCCGAAGTGGGTCGCGGAGACCGTGGCCGAGCTCGAATCCGACATGGAGCTGCCGGCCGGAACGCTGCAGGCGACCGTCGAGGTGTACAACCGGCACGCGGCGAACGGCAGCGATCCGGTGCTGGGCAAGAAGAGCGAATGGGCCAAGCCGATCGGCAGCCCGATCGCCGCACTCGATCTCCGTAACTGCGCCGCAGGTTTCACGCTCGGTGGCCTGCGCACCTCGGTCGACTCGGAGGTGCTGCACGTCTCCGGCGACCCGATCCCCGGCCTGTTCGCCGCGGGTCGCTGCACGTCGGGTGTGTGCGCGTGGGGATATGCGAGCGGCACGTCGCTGGGAGACGGAAGCTTCTTCGGGCGACGCGCCGGCCTGTCGGCCGCAAAGGGCTGATGCCCGGGCGCGTGGTTCCGGTGGCCTGAGCCGCCGGAACCACGCTCTTTGTCAGAACACGCGATCGAGGTCGCGCGAGACGATGTGGTCGGCGCCGTACTCGGCGAGCGCCGCGATCGTCATCGACGGATTGCACGCCCCGGTCGATCCCGGAATCTTCGCGCCGTCCACCACATACAGGCCGGGCTGGCCGTGCACGCGACCGGCGTCGTCGCACACCGCCCCGAACGGCGCACCCCCGAGCGGATGGAAGGTGTTGATGTCGACGGCGTTGACGTCGATGACGATCGAGGCCGGTCCCGCGATCCGCCGGATGCGGGCCTCGATCGCGCGGGTGAGTTCCCGGTCGTAGGCCTGATCCCAGTTCAGGACCGCATCGTCGCGGCCGGCGTCGTAGTGCCAGACTCCTCGGCCGTCGACGATCCCCAGACCGATCATCGTGGTCGTTCCCACATCGACGGGGAACGGCACCGGCCCGGTGACGATCATCAACGGTCCGGCGGGATCGGTGTAGTCGCGCATACCCACACAGGCGGGCCCGCCCTGATGGTCGCCGGGGCTGACGAGCGGACTCGTCACGGCGAACACCCGGTCGCCGTTGTTGCCCCATCCCGTTCCGACGCCGTCGGGAAGATCGGGGACGAACCCCTTCGCCTTCGCCTTCACGAGGAGACGGGTTGTGCCGGCCGATCCGGCACCGAGGAACAGCGACTGTGCGAGGATCCGCTTACGTTCGAGAATCGTTCCGTCCGTGTGGATCCGGTCGACGTGCACGATCCAGGTGCCGTCCGGAGCGCGCTCGATGTCGCCGACCCGGTGCAGCGGCGCGACCGTGACGAGCCCCGTGCGTTCCGCTTCGGCGAGATAGGTGACGTCGACCGAGAACTTACCGCCGTTGTTGACTCCGTAGATGACGTCGCCCGTCGTGTAGGACGGTTTCAGTTCCCCGGTCAGCTCCCGTCGCGCGAAGTCCCAGTCGATGCACATCGGCACCCTGAACGTGTCGTAGCCCTCCGAGCCTGCACGGTCCAGGAACTGGCGTGAGGACCGGTACCGATCGTGGTCGAGCAGATCGTCCGGGATGGTCGCGACCTGCAGCATCCGCGCCACCCGCCGGTAGTGGTCGGAGGCCAGCAGGTCGTAGTCGATACGCGAGGACACCGAATCGGAGAATCGCTGCCCGTCGGGTTGCACGGTCATGCCGTGATAGGCCAGCGAACTCCCACCGACCCCCGCGCCGCACATGACGTCCATGCCGTTCCCCGGAACCCGTTCGATGAGCCCTGTGAACGGTTCGGTCGGGATCGGCGGAGTACCGGTCATCACCGGGACGGACGACAACCACGACATCCGCCGGTCGGGTTGCAGCATGTGTGGGAACGTCTCGGCGTTCGGGCCCGTGGGCCAGCGGATACCCCGTTCGAGGACCAACGTCTGCACACCGGCCCGGCCGAGATGCAGCGCGGTGATCGCACCGCCGAATCCGCTGCCCACGACGACCGCCCGGTGGCGTTCCTCGGTGACCTCGGCGCGTGCTCGTGGAACAGCGGTCAACGACAGTGCTGCGACAGCGGCGCCACCGACTGCGCTCGCGCGCAGGAAGGTACGACGCGTCAGGGACTCGGCGCGGGCCCCGATCCCGTGCTCGATATTCACGAATGGATCTCCTGGAGGAAGTTAGAGGACGGTGAGCGGCAGAGGTATCCCTCGATCCACGAACTCGAAGGACGAACCCGAGCTGTAGCGGGTCACAGCCACTTCCGGACATTCCTTCGTCGGCTGCTCCTGCCGGACCACCTCGACGACGAGCGCCTCCGCGCTCTCGGAGACCACCTGCGTGGAGAAGTGCGGGTCGACGCCTCGCACCAGAGCATCGAGCGGTCCGAGATGGTCGGAGTCGATCAGCGTGGGCCACGCCCCGTCGGCCTGGGCACCACCGCGCCGGGCGATCCGCACACCGAGGCCTTCGTCGTCGTGACAGATCGCCCTCTCGACGTACTGACGCGGCGCCAGCAGGGGGTGGACGTCCATGACCGTGGCCAGACCCGCGAAGGTCGGCGGCAGGGCGAGGACCCGGTGGATGCGTTCGGCCGTCAGCCCTGCGATGCCGGTGAGCTGCTTCCGTGCGAGGCCGAGGGCCGACTGCTCGTCGGTGCGTTTGCGCACGCCCATGAGGAAACCCAGAGTGAGCATGTGCTGTTGCAACGCGACCTCTTCGGCGATGCGCACCAGCGCGGACTTCGAGAAGTCGCCGAAGCGGAGATCGGCGAGCAGCGGACCCGAATAGTCGTGCACCCCGTCCCCTTCGGGGACGATCGGGCTCAGGTCGACGGCGACCGCGGCCGACCTGCCGAGCGCTTCGGTGTGCGATGCCACCGGCGGCGGTCTGTGCGACGGATCGATGGTCACCGTCCACGCGCAGTGCGGGTGCCGGTCGGCGGACAAGCGCGGGGGCCGGTGGATCGGACGTACCTGCACGTGCGGATTGGTCGCGAGCGCGGTGGCGTCGAAGGTCGGGTCCTCGATGTCGTGACACATCGCGGTCACGTAAGCGTCGCCGAGCGGTTCGACGTCCATCAACGCCCCGCAGTGATCGAGCCAGAACTCGCCGTGGTCGCGGTCGTGGACGCGGTAGCGGAAGCCCATGAACTGCGGGGGTGCCCCGATGTCGAGTTGCATGCCCTTGAAAATGGTGACGACGTCGTCGCCCTCGAACTTCAGGGCCCGCTGCATGCGACGGGTGTACCACGGCGAGGACGCCTGCCATTCCTCGATGGCCACCTCCGCCATGCCCTCCCGACCGAACGCCGAGATCAGATGCGCCATCCCGGATCGGTCGATGAGCTGACCGCACAGCAGCAGTTCGGGAACGAGCGCGGCGAGGTCGGTGCGGGAGAGCGCAGCGAACGATTCACCGGTGTCCACGGTTGTCACCACAACGGAACCGGTGACTCGCCGACCCGGTACCAGCCGGGAAGGCGCTTCTTCGCCGTCGATCGCTCGATCCGTTTCTGCATGCCATCGGACAGCGCGTTCGCGGTGATCATCTCGAGGAACAGGTGCGAGACGTTGCCGAAGTCGAAGA
Source organism: Rhodococcus sp. Q1 (assembly GCF_004153645.1). Taxonomy (NCBI): domain Bacteria; kingdom Bacillati; phylum Actinomycetota; class Actinomycetes; order Mycobacteriales; family Nocardiaceae; genus Rhodococcus; species Rhodococcus sp. Q1. The sequence goes on from NZ_SDMJ01000004.1 coordinate 385,287, forward strand.
AGTCGCGCTGCCACGACCACTGGAAGTCGCCGCCGTACCGGAACCAGCTCCCGCCGATGCCGTGGACGGAGTAGTGCTCGCCGTCCTCGCGGGTCGCATCGGCCATCTGCTTCCAGAAGCCGATCACGTCGCCCGACCGGTCGTCGACGACGAACTGCTGGTAGGGATACTGCCAGCCCTCGAGTCCGTCCATCTCCTGACCGAGCGCGAGTTCGCGGATCTCCTCACGGCCCACGGCCATGAACTCGTCCTTCGGACCGTAGTTCCAGCCGTAGGTGGCGTCCTCGGTGTACATCTCGGCCAGCGGCTTCCAGTCGCCCTCGGCCTCGGCGCGCTTGTTGGCGTCGACCCAGCGGGTGATCATCTCGTCGAGCTCGGCACGATCGAACGTGGCCATCCGGTCTCCTGATCCTCAGTCTTCGACGATGCGAAGGGCTTGTGTGGGGCAGTACTTCACGGCTGCTCGTGCATCTACGTGCATCTCGTCCGGCACGGGGTCGAGAAGGATCTCCACCTCACCCCGCTTGGCGACGGCGAACACGTCCGGCGCCTCCATCGAGCACATCGCGTGCCCCTGGCACAGATCGAGATCTGCTTCGATCCTCATCTCGCGAACCTCACTCCTGCGTCGCCGTACCGCTGTTCGATGCCCCCCGGGTGCGACGTCGGTACCGCACGGCACACGGCTGCTCGAGCTGGACCACCATCTTCGAGTGATCGTTGCGATAGGTTTCGGGCGGCTGGGACAACTCGAACTCGAAGTCGCGCAGCAGGACCGAGAATATGGCCTTCAACTGCATGAGCGCGAATGCCGCTCCCACACAGCGGTGCCGGCCGGCTCCGAACGGTATCCAGGTCCACCGGTTGACGATGTCCTCCTGGTTGGGGTCGATGTACCGGCCCGGATCGAAGGTGTCGGGGGCGGGGAAGTCCTCCGGGATCCGATTGGAGATCGCGGGGGTGGCACCGACGAGATCGCCTCGCGCGATGCGGTATCCGGCGACCTCGAAGTCGTCCTGGGCCACCCGCAGGAGCAGGATGAGCGGCGGATGCAGCCGCAGCGTCTCCTTGAGCACCGCCTCGAGAATCGGGATCTGCCGCAGCGCATGGAAGCTCACGCTTTCACCGTCGGCGTAGAGGACGTCGAGTTCCTCGGTCACCCGCTCCATGTACTCGGGATGCCGCAGCAGTTCGATCAGCGCCCAGGCCGCCGTACCCGAGGTGGTGTGGTGACCCGCGAACATCATCGAGATGAAGATGCCGGTGATCTCGTCGGCGCTGAACCGTTCGTTGCCGTCCTCGTCCTCGATGGAGACGAGGACGTCGAGCATGTCGCGATCCTCCTTGCCCTCCGGCGGATTCGCGATGCGTCCGTCCATGATCTCCTGCACGAGTGCCACGAGTCCGCGGCGGGCCTCGTCGCGTCGCCGGAAACTCTCGATCGGCGCGTAGGGATCGACGAAGGCCAGTGCGTCGGTACCTTTTTCGAGGTCGTGGTAGAGGTGGGCGAATCGGCCGTCGAGCTGGTCGCGGAACTTCTTGCCGATCAGGCAGGCCGACGAGGTGTAGATGGTCAGCTCGGCGAAGAATTCGAGCAGGTCGATTTCGCCTTCGTCGCCCCAGTCGGCGACCATGTCCTGGACCTCGCGGTCGATGGTCGCCGCGTGGCCTCTCATCTGTTCGCCGCGCAGCGCCGAGTTGTGCAGCATCTCCTTACGGCGCTCGGGGCTCGCATCGAAGACGACCCCCTCCCCGAAAACCGGCTTCATGAAGGGATAGGCCGCCTGCTGGTCGAGTTCCTCATCCGCAGCGCGGAAGAAGAACTCGTTGGCCTCCGCCCCGGAGAGGAGCACGACCTTCTTGTCGGCGAGCTGGAAGACACCGACGTCGCCGCACTCCTGGCGGACGCGGCGCATGAGCGCGATGGGATCGGTGCGCAGTTCCTCGAGGTGGCCGTGTTCGTGTTCGCCGCCGGACACACGCCGGGGCTCGACGAGTGTGGTCATGAACGGTCCTTCCGCAGGGGTGCTTCGGGTTGAACCTCGATGAGCACGATGTGGGCACCGCGAGGGGCCGAGACGACGGAGAGCGCGGCCGCGGCGATGTCGGATGCACGAAGGAAATACGGGTGCCGGGCGAATCCCCATGTGCCCCAGTCCTCGAGCATCGGTTCGAGGACCTCTGCCGGCGCAGACATGCCGGCACCGGTCTGCGTCGGCCCCGGGCGCACGACCGACGCCCGGACGCCCGTGCCCTCGAGTTCCATCCGCATCTCGCGGACGAGCGCTTCGAGACCGGTCTTCGCCGCGTTGTATGCGCCCATCCAAGGCCGGGGTATCACGGCACAGTCGGATCCGATCACGACGAAGTCGCCGCGCCGTCGGTCGATCATGCCGGGCAGCGCGCGGTGGGCGAGTCGTTGCGTACCCATCAGGTGCACGTTCACCTGGAAGGCGAAGCGGTCGGGATCCATCTCGTGAGGCAGCGCGAAGTCCATGTCACCCGCTCCCGAGACGACGATCTCCGTGGGTCCGAGGGTCTCCTCGGCCGCCGTGACGAACTCGTCGACGGATTCGGTGGACGACACGTCGAGGAAGTGGGCGAAGGCTTCTCCTCCCTCACCACGGATCTTCTCGGCGATCGCCGTGCATTCCTCCACGCGACGAGCACCCAGAGCGACGGGATGCCCGTGCTCGGCGAGCGCGTAGGCGGTGGCCGTACCGATCCCGGAGGAGGCGCCGGCGACCAGCGCGGGACGGCGGTCGGGATGGGGTTCGAATCTAGGCATGTCGTTCGGTGACCTCTACAGGAAGGGCCGCGAAGCCTCGGACATTGGTGGAGTGGACGCGTTCGCAACGGTCCTCGTCGATCTCGTAGTCGGCGACGCGCCGGGCGAACTGTTCGAGTGCGATGTTCGCCTCGAGTCGGGCGAGATGCGCGCCGAGGCAGAAGTGAACTCCCCCACCGAAGCTGGCGATCTTCTGGGAGCTGTCGCGTCCGATGCGGAAGTCGTCGGCGGCGTCGAAGACGTCGGAGTCGCGGTTGGCGGAGCCGATGAGCAGCAGGACCTTGTCGCCGGAACGGATGGTGGCGTCGTGCAGGTCGATGTCGTCGACGGCGGTGCGGGCGACGATCTGGCTCGAGGTGTCGTAGCGGAGCGTCTCCTCCACCCATTGCGGTGCACGCGTGGGATCGCGGAGCACCCGCGACACCTCGGACTTGTCGTGCGCGCCCCAGTAGAGGGCGTTGCCGAGGAGTTTCGTGGTGGTCTCGTTGCCTGCGACCACCATGAGGAACATGAATCCGATGATCTCGTCGTCGGTGAGCCGGTCGCCGTCGATCTCGGCGGCCAGCAGCGCCGACGTGAGATCGGAGGTCTCCTGCTTCCGGCGCTCGGCGAGCATGTCGGCGTAGTAGCCGACCAGGTGCAGTGACGCCTCCATCGCGGCGACCGGTACGTCGAGCACACCCTCCTCGCGATGGACGACGAGGTCGGCGAGTCTGCGGATCTCGTCGCGATCGGATTCGGGCACGCCCATGAGTTCGGAGATCACATCCATGGGCAGCTTGCCCGCGAACTCCGAGATCCAGTCGAATTCCCCTGCTTCGACGGCAGGTTCGAGATAACGCAGGGTCAGCTCGAGGATGCGCTCCTCGAGGTCGGCGACGCGACGCGGGGTGAAGCCCTTGGAGACGAGGCGACGCATGCGCATGTGACGCGGGTCGTCCATCGCGAGGAAGGACATCACCTTGTGGGCGCCCGGGCCGTAGGCGGACGGATCGAGCGAGACACCGTTGGCACTCGAGAGCCGGGTGTTGTCGCGGAAGGCCGCGACGACGTCGGCGTGGCGGGACAGCGCCCAGAATTCGAGGTCGGGGTTGTAGTAGGCCGGTTCCTCCTCACGGAGGCGGCGGTAGGTGGGATACGGATCGTCGTGGAAGGCGTAGTCGTACGGGTTGAAGACCACGGGGCCGAGCGTCGGTGGATCGGGCGATGCGGGCCCTGCGTGCGACGCGGAGCCCGGGGATGCCTGGATCATGGATCACTCCAATAGAAGTCGGGCGGATGTCTCCAGCCTGTCGGCGAGTTTCTCGTAGGTGCCGTAGCCCATGCCGGCCCGGACCAGCGCGCCGGCGTAGAGCAGTTCGAGTGCTTCGAGTTCGTCGGGATCGGAGTCGGCGCCGAGCGCCGCCGAGATCCGGTGACGGATGTCGAGTCCGATGCGCGCGCGCAGGTGTTCGACATCGGGGTCGTGACCGAGCAGTGCACTGGTGACGGCAGCGGCGAGTTCCGGTTCGTCGGCCAGCAGCAGCGCGATTCCCCGGAGTACCGCGACCACGCGATCGGCACGGCTCGTGTTCCCGGCGTCGGCCGCGTCGGCCGTGGCAGCGTTGGCCAACCGGCGCCAGAACACTTCGGCGACGAGGTGTTCCTTGGACGAGAAGTAGGTGTAGGCCGTGGCCGGAGCGACTCCGGCACGGGCGGCGACCATGCGCACCGTCAGCCCCGCGAATCCCTCCTCGCGGAGCACCTCGACCGCGGCCTGCGTGAGCCTCGCTACCGTGTCGGCCTGCTTCTCTGTCAGGCGACGACGGGTCGATTCGAGATTCACGTTTCTGGACACGTGTCTGGACATTACTACGGTCGAGTGGGGTCGGCAATGCCCTGAAAGGGGTCATATGCCGAATTCAACGCTGTCGTGGGTGGATACGGACGGGCATCGACTTGATGCCGTTGATGAAGTTCGACCGTAGCCGCCGCGGCTCACCCGCCGGCTCGACCCGATCGATACGGGCCGCGAGGGTCTCGAACATCACGCGCAATTCGAGCCGCGCCAGATGCGCTCCGAGACAGAAGTGCACGCCCGTCCCTCCGAAGGCGACGTGCGGATTGTGTTCCCGCCCGATGTCGAAGGCGTGCGGTTCGTCGAAGACGTCCTCGTCGCGGTTCGCGCTCGGGTAGTACACGATCACCTTGTCACCCCGCTCGACCCGCTGGTCGCCGATCGACACCGGACAGGTGGGCGTGCGGCGGAAGCCCAGCACGGGGCTGACCCATCGCAGAATCTCCTCCACGGCGCTGTCCACGAGTCCGGGATCGTCCTGCAACCGGCGCCATTGCCCGGGATGGTCGACGAAGGCCTGCATCCCACCCGAGATCGCGTTGCGTGTCGTCTCGTTGCCCGCGATCACGAGCAGGACGAAGAACATGTCGAACTCCATCTCGCCGAGCGTGTCGCCGTTCTCGTCGGGGCACACCAGCTTCGAGACGATGTCGTCGCGCGGTTCGACGCGTCGCTGCGCGGCGATCTCGTTGGCGTACAGGAAGACCTCGGCGGCGGCGAGCTCACCGTCCTCCTGGGTGGTGCCGTATTCGGGGTCGTCCCAGCCGATCATTCGGTTCGACCAGTCGTACAGCTTCCCGACGTCCTCCGCCGGCGCGCCGAGCAGCGCTGCGATCACCTCCAGCGGGAGGGGCGCCGAGATCGCCGGGACGAAGTCGATCACCGCGCCGTCGCGCCCGGCCTCGATCGCTGCGTCGACGGTGCGTTCGCACGTCCGCCGGATGCGGTCCTCGAGCGTCTTGACCATGCGCGGGGTGAAGCCCCGGCTGACGAGCTGCCGCAGGCGGGTGTGATCCGGCGGGTCGAGGTTGAGCAGCATGGACGCCTGTTTCAGGCGCGTCTCCTCGTCGAAATCGTCTATCTGGGTGGTCCCGAGCGCCGAGGAGAAGGTCGCGCTGTCACGGGAGATCGCGACGACGTCGGCGTGCCGGGTGACCGCCCAGAAGCCTTCGCCACCGGTGTCGGGTTGCCGGTGGACCGGACAGGTGCGCCGCAGTTCCGAGAAGTATTCGTGCGGAACCTCCTTCGCGAAGACGTCGGGGTTCTTGAGATCCGTGGGTGATGTCGTCATGAAGCCGCCCTCGTTGCGGGTGGACGAATGGCCTTCGTTTACAAACTACTCGTCTTCGTTTCGAATGGAAGACCCTTAGACTGTTTTCATGGCAGGCGACAACTCCCGGCCCGTGCGGCGGCGAACACTGACCCGCGACAAGGTCGTCGCAGCAGCGCTCGGGATCGTCGACGAGCTCGGATGGGACGGGCTCACGATGAGCACCCTGTCGTCGCAGCTGGGAATCGTCACTGCCTCGCTGTACAACCACGTCCGCAATCTCGACGACGTGCGAGCGGCCGTGCAGATCCGCGCGATGACCGATCTGGGAGCACATCTGCGCGAGGTCGCCATGGGCCGCAGCGGACTCGACGGACTGCGCGCGCTGATCGACGCCCACCACGCCTGGGCCGTCGATCATCCCCGCCGCTACGGAGCGCTGACCACCGCGCCGGTGGATCGCGACGGGCTCCTCGCGGCCGCACTGGACGCGAACGTCGCCCTGCGCACGATGCTCGCGTCCTGCGGGGTACCCCAGGAGGAGACACTCGAGGCCGCGATCGGCATGTTCGCAGCTCTGCACGGTTTTGCGGTCCTGCAGGGCAGCGGTTTCCTCGGCGACGAACTCGACCTCGACCACGTCTACGAGACCGTCGTGCGCGGAGTTCTGGCCGGCGTGGCCCTCGACCCGACGAAGACGCGCTAGAGTGACACCCATCAACTGAATACGTCCGTCTTCAGATGGAGGGGTCATGCGGACGATCGACACTCTCGGCGATCTCGTCTCACCACTCGGCGGCACGATCAACGCCGCCAACGTCATCATGCAGCTCGCCCATCCCGGCGTCGGCCAGGGCGTCGTCGACAGCACGGTCGACTCCGGCCGGGCCGATCTCCATCCGATCAAACGGGCCCGCACGACCGGCACGTATCTCGCGGTCGCGGTATTCGGTACCGCCGCCGATCGCGACTTCGTGCGGGAGTCGGTGCGGAAGATTCATGCCCGGGTCGCCTCACCGCCCGGCGCGGAGGTCCGCTACAGCGCCAACTCCCCCGCCCTGCAGCTGTGGGTGGCGGTCTGCCTGCTCAAGTACTTCATCGATCAGCACGAGTTCCTGTACGGCCCCCTCACCGAGGAGCAGTACGCCCGGGTTCTGCGCGACGGCGCACCCCTCGCGACGACGCTGAACGTGCGACCGGAGTCGTGGCCCACGACCCGCGAGGAGTACGAGGAGCTGTGGAAGGCCGGCCTCGCCGACATCTCCATGAACGAGCACGTGCGCGAGTACCTCACCGAACTCTGCAATCTCGCGTTCCTCGAGGTGCGCCTCGGATCACTGGGCCGCGGGATCCACCGGCTGCTCGGCAGGTCGTTCGAACTGATCACCCGTGGTGCACTGCCGCCCGAGTTCCGCGACGTCATGCACTACGAGTGGACCGCCGACGACCAGCGCCGCTTCGACCGCTATCTCGTGGCGGTCCGGCGTCTGCACCGCGTCACGCCGTGGATGTGGCCGTTGCTGTGGAAGATCTACCTGCTCGATCTGCGCACCCGACGACGCCTCGGGCTGCGCGTGTTCTGACCGGCACCCGCCGGACCCTCGTCGAGACCGGTGTTGTGCGCGAGAATGTCGAATTCTTCGCACACAACACCGGTTTCGCCCGTTTTCGACGAAGCGTTGCGTTCTGTCGCGTCGCCGAACTATAGTCCAGACACCTGTCCAGGACATCAGGGAAGGTCTCGATGACGCTTCGCCCCACCGACAGCTCCACTCTCCTGATCGACGGAAAACTCGTGCCCGGCAGCGGAGGCACCTTCGGTGTCACCGACCCGAGCACCGAGGAGTTACTCGGCCACGCGGCGGACGGCACCGCAGCCGACATGGATACCGCGATCGCGGCCGCGCGCCGAGCCTTCGACGACACCGACTGGTCGCGCGACCACGCTTTCCGGGCCCATTGCCTCCGGCAGTTGCGCGACGCCCTGCGCGAGCACATCGAGGAACTGCGCGAGATCACCATCGCCGAGGTCGGCGCCCCCCGATTCCTCACGAGCGCCGCCCATCTCGAAGGACCCGTCGACGACCTGCTCTACTTCGCCGACCTCGCCGAGAACTATTCGTGGACGCAGGATCTCGGCAACGCCTCCCCCATGGGCATCGCGACCCACCGCTATCTGCTCAAGGAGGCGGTCGGGGTCGTCGGGGCCATCACCCCGTGGAATTTTCCGCACCAGATCAACTTCGCCAAGCTCGGACCCGCCCTCGCCGCCGGGAACACCGTGGTGCTCAAACCCGCACCCGACACCCCGTGGTGTGCGGCCCTGGTCGGGAGGATCGCGGCCGAGGAGACCGACATCCCGCCGGGCGTGCTGAACATCGTCACCTCGAGCGACCACCGGCTCGGCGCACAGCTGAGCGAGGATCCGCGCGTCGACCTGGTCTCGTTCACCGGCTCCACCGCGACCGGCCGAGCCGTGATGCGCGCGGCCGCCGAGACGCTCAAGAAGGTCTTCCTCGAACTCGGCGGCAAGTCGGCGTTCATCGTCCTCGACGACGCCGACCTACGCGGCGCCTGCTCGATGGCGGCCTTCACCGTCTGCACGCATGCCGGGCAGGGCTGCGCGATCACCACTCGCCTGCTCGTCCCGCGCGAGCGCTACGACGAGGCCGTGGCGCTGACCGCGAAGTCCCTGAATGGCATCCGCCCCGGCGACCCGCGCGACCCCGGCACAATCTGCGGGCCGCTCATCTCCGAGAAACAACGGCAGCGCGTCGAGGGCTACATCCGCCTCGCCGTCGAGGAAGGCGGCACGATCGCCGCCGGTGGCGGACGTCCCGCCGAACACGAGCGGGGATTCTTCGTCGAACCCACCCTCGTCGCCGGTCTCGACAACTCCGCTCGGGTGGCACAGGAGGAGATCTTCGGTCCGGTCCTCGTGATCCTCCCCCACGAGGGCGACGACGACGCGATCCGCATCGCCAACGACTCCCCCTACGGCCTCTCAGGTTCGGTGTACGGCACCGATCCCGATCGCGTCGCGCGGGTCGTGGCCGGTGTGCGGACCGGGACGCTCGGCGTCAACGGCGGTATCTGGTACGCCGCCGACGCACCGTTCGGTGGCTACAAGCAGTCCGGGATCGGCCGCGAGATGGGTGTCGCCGGTTTCGAGGAGTACCTGGAGACCAAGCTCGTCGCCGAGCCCGCGAACTGATCGCACCTTCCGAAAGGACCTACGAGATGGCACGTTTCACAGGACGTACCGCGATCGTCACCGGCGCGGCCCAAGGCATCGGTGAGGCGTACGCCCGTGCGCTCGCCGCCGAGGGCGCGAAGGTGGTGGTCGCCGACCTGAATGCCGAACTCGGCGAACAGGTCGCCGAGCAGATCGTCGCCGACGGCGGCACCGCGACCTTCACCTCGGTCGATGTGGCCGACACCGTCTCGGCCGAAGCACTCGCGGCGTCGACGGTGGAGACCTTCGGCGGCATCGACCACGTGGTCAACAACGCGGCCATCTACGGCGGTATGAAACTCGATCTGCTGCTGACGGTTCCATGGGACTACTACAAGAAGTTCATGAGCGTGAACCTCGACGGCGCCCTCAACGTCACCCGCGCGGTGTGGCCGCACATGACGAAGAACGGCGGGTCGATCGTCAATCAGTCGTCGACGGCAGCATGGCTGTACTCGGGCTTCTACGGGCTCGCAAAGGTCGGGATCAACGGACTCACACAGCAACTCGCGGTGGAGCTCGGCGGATCGAACATCCGCATCAACGCGATCGCCCCCGGCCCCATCGACACCGAGGCGACCCGCACCACCACTCCCGCGAACATGGTCGCCGACATGGTGAAACAGCTTCCTCTCCAACGGATGGGCACACCCGACGATCTCGTCGGCATGTGCCTGTTCCTGCTCTCCGACGAGGCCGGATGGGTCACGGGGCAGATCTTCAACGTCGACGGCGGGCAGGTGATCCGCTCGTGACCGGACGCTACGGATACATCGGGCTGGGCAACATGGGTGCACCCATGGCCCGGCGGTTGCTCGACAGGCCGGGAGGCCTGACGGTGCTCGATACGCGACCCGAGGCCGTGACCCCGTTCGTCGAGGCCGGCGCGAAGGCCACGTCCTCTCCCGCCGAGTTGGCTGCCGAATGCGACATCGTCTCCGTCACGGTCCTCGACGACACCCAGGTCCGCGACGTCGTGACCGGCCCCGACGGGGTGCTGTCCTCCGCCCGTCCCGGCACCGTCGTGGCAGTGCACTCGACGATCTCCGACACTACGGCCGTCGAACTCGCCGAGATCTGCGCGAGCAGGGGCATCGATCTCGTCGACGCCCCCGTCAGCGGTGGAGCACCGGGTGCGAAGAACGGAACTCTCGCGGTGATGGTCGGCGCGAGCGACGACGCCTTCGGAAGAATCGAGGAACCCTTCGGCAGCTTCGCGTCGCTCGTCGTGCACGCGGGGCCCGTCGGCTCCGGAACGCGGATGAAACTGGCCCGCAATCTGCTCCACTTCATCGCGTTCACCGCGGCAACGGAGGCGCAGCGGCTCGCCGAGGCCGCCGGGCTCGACATCACCGAACTCGGCAAGGTCGTCCGCCACACCGACGCGATCACCGGTGGCGCGGGTGCGATCATGTGGCGCGACAGTACGTCTCCGCTGACACCGGAGGATTCGTGGTTCCCGATCTTTTCGCACGTCCGCGCCCTCGGCGAGAAGGATCTCGCGCTCGCACTCGATCTCGGCGGCCGTCTCGGAATCGACCTTCCGCTGGGTGCGCGAGCGTTGACCGATCTCGGCCCCGGGCTCGGCGTCGGTATCGGCGAGGTCGCGCAGACCCGTTCCCGGAAGGAGCCCGCATGACGGACGAGACCCGCCGCCGCGGCCTGGAGATGATGTCGAAGGTCTACGGCTGGGAGATGCAGGACGGCCCGGGAGATCATTTCGCCGTCACCGCCGACCATCTGTTCGCGGACATCTGGTCGCGGCCCGGACTGAGCATCCGCGACCGTCGACTCCTGCTCCTCGGCGCCCTCACCGCGCAGGGACTCACCGACGTCGCCGAGATCCAGATCGCGGCGGCCCTGCACAACGAGGAACTCGACGAACAGCAACTCCGCGAGATCGCCTTGTTCCTCTGTCATTACGTCGGGTGGCCGTTGGGCACGAAGCTCGATTCGACGATCGGCAGCGTGCTGCACAAGCGGCGGGCCGCGAACCGGTCGTGAATACACCCGGTGGGTCCACGCCCGAGCCGGACTGTCCGGAACTCGGGTTCTACGGCCTCGCCGGGCACACCGACGACCCGCGGGCGTTGCTCGACGAGATCGCCGTCGCCGAGGAGATCGGCCTCGGGTCGGTCTTCCTGTCCGAACGATTCGACACCAAGGACGCGGCAGCTCTGGCCGGTGCGGCGGCCGCGATGAGCCGCACGCTCGGGATCGGCACCGCCGCGACCAACCCTCACACCCGGCATCCACTCGTCACCGCGACGATGGCGACCACACTGCACCGGATGAGCCGCGGACGGTACGCCCTCGGACTCGGCCGCGGCTTCGACGTGCTGTTCGATCTCATGGGACTACCGCGCGTGACGTCGGCGCGACTCGAGGACACCGCCGAGCTGCTCCGTACCCTGTGGCGCGGTGACGCCGTCGCGGACCACCACGGACCGGCCGGCGAATTCCCGTATCTGCGACGCACCGCCGAGGGCGCCGACCGTATCCCGATCCTCATGGTCGCCCTCGGTGAGCGCACGCTCGAACTGGCGGGACGCGTGGCCGATGCCGTCGTCCTGCACACCTTCTTCACCGACGACACACTCGCGCGCGCCGTGCGAACGGTGCGACGCGCCGCCGAGCAGGTCGGGCGCGACCCGCGGTCCGTCCGCATCTGGTCGGTTCTCGCGACCGTCGACGAGTCGATCCCCGAAGACATGAGGTTGCGGAAGCTCACCGGCCGTCTCGCAACCTACCTCCAGGGATACGGCGACGTCCTCGTCCGCACGAACGGCTGGGATCGGGAGGTACTGAACCGCTTCCGCGATGATGCCGAGGTGCAGGCGAATTCCGGACCGATCGACGCGGCGCCGACCGATCTGCTGGTCCACATCCGCTCGTTGCTGCCCGACGAGTGGCTCGCCGCAAGCGCGACCGGCAGCGCTCGACAGTGCGCGGCTCGCATCGCCGACCAGTTCGATGCCGGCGCCGACAGCGTGATCCTGCACGGCGCCACGCCCACCGAGCTCGCTCCGATCGTCGCCGCCTGGCGGAACGTCCGCGACGCCGAACGTTTCGCATCCCTACCCGCCAATCCCGGCCGGAGCGCACCATGACCGACCTGTTCCTGTCGGTGGACGACCTGACTCCCGAACGGCTCTCGGCCGTGCTCGGCGGCACGGTGCATACGGTGGAGGTCGAGCGGATCGGAACGGGTCAGATCGCACTGTGTTACCGGCTCGTCCTGACCGGCGACGACGTGCCGTCCTCGCTCGTCGCGAAGCTCCCGTCGCCCGATCCCGCGACGCGGAGGATGCTGGCCGGCGCCTACCGCGGGGAGGCGCGCTTCTACAGCGACATCGAACGGTCCGTCGCAGTGCGTACCCCCACCTGCTATCACGTCGCGTTCGGTGAGGACGGAGAGTTCACGCTGCTCCTCGAGGACGCCGCTCCCGCACTGCCCGGCGACCAGCTCGCCGGATGCACCGTCGACGAAGCACACGACGCCGTCCGCAATCTCGCCGGATTGCACGGTCCCCGTTGGTGCGCTCCCGAGCTGTACGAGTCGGACTGGCTCACCACGACAAACGCCGAGCAGGCACGGATCCTCGCCGAGCTGTACGGCCCGGCGATCGAGACCTTCCTCGACCGCCTCGGCGATCTGCTCGGCCCCGACGACCGCGACACGCTGCGGGCCTGCGCAGAGGTCACCGAGGAATGGGTGCTCGCGCGATCCGACCGGTTCGCGCTGCTGCACGGTGACTACCGGCTCGACAACCTCCTGTTCCCGCCCGACGGCGACGGTGTGGTCGCAGTGGACTGGCAAACCCTGACGGTGGGGCTTCCCACCCGTGACCTCGCGTATTTCGTCGGCACGAGCCTGTCCCCAGGAACCCGCCGGGAGCACGAGCAGGATCTGGTCTCGACCTATCACCGCGCCTTGCTGTGCCACGGGGTGGAAGGTTACGGCCTGCAGCAGTGCTGGGACGACTACCGCTTCGCGATGCTGCAGGGACCTCTCGTGGCGGTCTTCGGGTGCGCCTACGGCACGAGGACCGACCGCGGCGACCACATGTTCGCGGTGATGGTCGAGCGGTCCTGCGCGGCGATTCGCGATCTCGACAGTCTCACCGTGGTAGCCGAGAGCATCGGACGGCGCGGCCGATCGGTAGGGTGATCCGGGATACACCGCACCACGCGAGAAGAACGGAGACCCATCCGATGTCCCGCACCACCCTGCCCCGCGAGGCGATCGAACTCGCCGAGGCGACACCGGGTTTCATGCCTCAGGACGAGGGAACCGCGTTGCACGAGGCTGCGGTGCAGTATCTCGGTGACGGCGTCGGTGTCGAGATCGGCACGTACTGCGGTCGCTCGACCGTGTATCTCGGAGCCGCGGCGAAGGCGACCGGTGGCACCATCGTCACCGTCGATCACCACCACGGTTCGGAGGAGCACCAGCCGGGCTGGGAGTACCACGACCCGTCGCTGGTCGATCCGCACACCGGCCTGCTCGACACGGTCGGTGCCCTCCGGCACACCCTTGCCGACGGCGACCTCGAATCGCACGTCGTCGCAGTGGTCGGAAATTCTCCTGTGGTGGCGTCGTTCTGGCGCACTCCGGCGTCGTTCGTGTTCATCGACGGCGGTCACAGCAGCGAAGCCGCCCGTGCGGACTACGACGGGTGGGCGAAATGGGTGCGTATCGGCGGCGCACTGATCATCCACGATGTCTTCCCCGACCCGAAGGACGGTGGCCGGCCTCCGTACGAGATCTACTGCCTCGCGCTGGAGAGCGGCGAATTCGTCGAGAAGTCCGTGACGTCCTCCCTGCGAATCCTCGAACGCACCGGCGGAACGGTCGGCTCCCTGCCCGGCAGCTGAGTTACGGGACGAGCACCGGACAGCGTTCGGTGCAGCGGTCGGCTCCCACCTGATGGGCGGGCGCAGCGGCATCCCGGAAGACGGCGTTTCCTCCCGTCGTGCGCGAGAGCGCATCGGCGGCGAGGATCACCGCCGCACTGGTCCACGAACTGACCTCCACCGGCCATCTCTTGCCGTCGGCGTAGACGAGACCGGTCCAGTACGAACCGTCCGGATCGCGCAGATGCTGCATGGCAGCGAACAATTCGCGCGCACGACCGGAGTGACCGAGAGCATCGAGCGCCAGGACCAGTTCGCAGGTCTCGGCCCCGGTGACCCACGGCCGGTGGTCCACGCAGCGGATCCCGAGCCCGTCGACGACGAAATCCGACCAGCGCTCGGCGATCCGTTCGTGCGCCTCGGTGCCGCGCACCGCTCCGCCGAGGATCGGGTAGTACCAGTCCATCGAGTACTCGGGCTTGGGGGTGAACGCCTCGGGGTGCCGGCGCAGCGCGTGACCGAGACGGATCAGCGCGACCTCCCATTCGGGTTGGGCCTCACCGACCTGCTCGGCGATCCGCAGCCCGCACCACAGACTCTGGTGGATGCTCGAACAGCTCGTGAGCAGGGCCTCGTCGAACATGCCGCCCGCGCCTCGTGCCCATGAGATCTGGCCCCCCGGCAATTGCATGTCGACCACCAGATCGAGTGCGGCGCGCACCGTCGGCCACATGTGCTCGACGAACCTGCGATCGCCCGTCACGAGATGGTGGTGCCACACGCCCACGGCGATGTAGGCCGTGAAATTACTGTCGGTGTCGTGGTTCTCGACGATGTCGCCACGGAACTGGATGGGCCACGAGCCGTCGCCTCGCTGCGTCCGCCGCGACCACTCGAAGGCAGCATCCGCTTCCTCGCGCAAACCGGTGGCGGTCAACGCCATCGCGGATTCGATGTGATCCCACGGGTCGGTGTGTCCACCGGGGAACCACGGGACGGCTCCGGACGGCTCCTGCATCCGCGCGATGGCGCGACCGGTGGCCAGGCACTGCTCGGGCGACAGCACTCCCGGCACCGAGGGCACCGTCACGCGCGCGGAGTCACCGCGCCGCACCGGCTGTTCCCGGCTTCTCGAGGTAGAACACGACACTCTTCCCGATGACGGGGTCGAGGACCTTCTCGGCCGTCCGGGTGATCCACGGCGCCTTCATGAGATCCCAGACCAGCAACCGGTGATACGCCTTCGCCAGCGGATTGTCGTCGTTGTCGACTCCGACGGCGCACTTGAGCCACCAGTACGGCGCGTGCAGCGCGTGGGCGTGATCGGTTCCCGAGACCAGGAGGCCGGCGGCGGCGAGTTTCGCGGCGAGTTCGTCGGCCTTGTAGATGCGGACGTGTCCGCCCTCCACCTCGTGGTATGCGTCCGACAGTGCCCAGCAGATCTTCTCGGGCAGCCAACGCGGGACGGTCACGGCCGCCACACCTCCGGGCTTGAGGACCCGGACGAGTTCGGCGATGGCCCGTTCGTCCTCCGGGACGTGCTCGAGTACCTCGGAGATCAGCACGAGATCGAAGGTCGCGTCGTCGTAGGGCAATGCGAGTGCGTCGCCGACCTCCGCCCGGGCCAGCGCGCCTTCGGGGACCTCACCTTCGAGCTCCATCGCGACGAACATGTCGGCGACGGCCTTCATGTCGTCGGCATTCTGATCGAAGGCGACGACATCCGCACCGCGTCGATACAGTTCGAACGAGTGACGCCCTGCACCTGCGCCGATGTCGAGGGCCCGTATCCCCGGTACGACGCCCAGGCGGTCGAAGTCGACGGTCAGCATCCGTTCTTCCCCTCTCGGTGCGCGGCAATCGCTCTTTCGTAGACTGCGGCGGTCTTCGCCGCCACGGCCGCCCAGCTGTAGCGTTCGAGCACGCGGTCGCGGCCCTTCGCGCCGAGACGCCGGCGTTCGGCCGGGTCGTCGAACAGGGCCGCGAGCCCTGCTGCAAGCTGCTCGGAGTCGCCCGGGGGCACAAGAAGACCGGCATCCCCGACGACCTCGGGGATGGCGCCGGCCCGACTCGCGACGAGCGGCGTTCCGCACGACATCGCTTCCACGGCCGGCAGCGAGAATCCCTCGTACAGCGACGGCACCGCCGCGATCTCGGCGGAGGCGAGCAGGTCGGCGAGCTCGGTGTCGTCGATCCCCGAGACGGTGCGCACGACATCGCCGATCGCGAGTTCGTCGATGAGTTTCTCGGTCGCACCACCCGGTGCGAGCTTCGAGACGAGGACCAGTTCGATCTCGCGTTCGGTGCGCAGCTTCGCGACCGCTTCGAGCAGCGTCGGAACCCCCTTGAGCGGGGCATCGGCGCTCGCGACGCAGACGATCCGGCCGGCGACGCGCTCGGCCTGCCTCGGAGCGAACATCTCCGTGTTCACGCCGAGCGGGATCGTATGGATACGTTCGGATTCGATCCCGAAGGCCGTCCGGATGTCGTCGGCCGAGTTCTCCGAGACCGTGAGCAGGGTGGGGAGACGACGCGCCACCTTCTCCTGCATGCGGAGGAATCCGTACCACCGCCGGAGCGTGAACCTGCGGCGGAAGGTGGTGGCGGAGGCCAGATCGAGTTCGCGGTCGCGGGTGATCGGATGGTGGATCGTCGCGACGAGCGGAAGATCCTCGGCGATGCGCAACAGACCGGAGGCGAGCGACTGGTTGTCGTGCACGACGTCGAAATCACCGAGACGCCCGCGCAGCAGGCGCGCGGCGCGCAGACCGAAGGTACGCGGTTCGGGGAAGCCGGCGGTCCACATGGTGGCAACCTCGAGGACGTCGATCAGGTCGCGGTACTCACCCGGCTTCGGGGTGCGGAACGGGTCGTCGTCGCGGTAGAGGTCGAGACTGGGCACCTTCGTGAGCGTCACGCCGGGATCGAGTTCGGGGTACGGCTGGCCGGAGAACACCTCGACGGTGTGTCCCTGGGCGACGAGTTCGCGAGCGAGATGGCGAACGTAGACCCCCTGACCCCCACAATGCGGCTTGCTCCGGTACGACAACAGAGCTACGCGCACATTCCACCTCGGGTTCCGCTCGGAGGGCCAGGTCTCGGACAGATGTCCACTAGTTGTGTAGGGCACACACTAGAACATGTTTTGTGCCCTCACGATAGCGAGCCGGGGGTGGTGCCGTGAGGATCGGCGACACGAGTGGGAGCACCGACCTACCGGACTGGCAGCCGTGACGAACCGACAATACGACGAAACCCCGGTATCGACGTGATACCGGGGTTTCGCCTGGAG